>NZ_JAYRSU010000006.1:0-194097 GCF_041919955.1 Phenylobacterium sp.
GTGGAACCATCGTGCCATGGGCGAGCGCGCCAGCTGTTGAGGGCGCGCGCTCGCCCACCCCAACCATGGCCTCAGAGCCAGCCATGCACTAACATTGAACCCGGATCACCCAATCGGGTCAGGCCAGGGTGGAGGAGCGGGGCGTCGACAAGAGCCCCTATCGCGCCGGTTTCGCCCAGACCATCTGCGTGGCCGAGACCGACGAGGAGGCCGAGCGGCTCTATTCCGAGCACGTCAGCTACTTCTACAATCGCTGCCTGCACGTCTATCCGGGCTTCGCCGACGCGCCCGGCTATCGCACGATCAAGACCATCCAGACGGGGGCGTTGTCTCAATACGCTCCGCCCAAGGGCGGCTACACCCAGCTGACCTGGAAGGAGCTGACCGAGCAGGGCCACGTGATCGCCGGCAGCCCCGAGACGGTTCGCCAGCGGATGGAGGACCTGATCAAGGGCCTCAACGTCGGCAACATCTTCTGCCTGATGCACGTGGGGAACATGCCCGCCGACAAGTGCATGTATTCCACGCGGCTGTTCGCCGAGAAGGTGATGCCCAAGCTGCGGGGCATGTTTCCCGAGCATGCCGACGATCACCGGTTCTGGTGCAAGCCGCTGGACAGCCGGGTGACGTCCGGCGCGTTGCCGCGCGAGATCCCGACCAGCGCCTCGCTGGCCCGGACCTACGCGTGAGGGAGGGCGAGATGGACCTGAAGACCGTTCAGACCCGCCATGTCCCGGTGCGCTATCTCGAAGGCGGCTCGGGCCCCGACCTGGTCTATCTGCACGGCGCTGGTGGAATCACCGCCGACGATCCGTTCCTGGCCGAACTGGCCAGGGCGCATCACGTCTACGCCCCGCTCATCCCCGGCTACGGCGACAGCGAGGAGTGCGCCGAGATCCGCGACATGCTGGATTTCACCCTGCACGGCTGGGACGTCGTCGAGGCGCTGGGCTTGAAGGACCCGCTTCTCGTCGGCCATTCGATGGGCGGAATGATCGCCGCGGAAATGGCCGCCGTCGCGCCCAACGACGTCTCGCGCCTGGCGCTGATCTGTCCGGCGGGGCTTTGGGACGACGATCATCCGATCCCGGACCTGTTCGCCCTGATGCCTTACGAGATGCCGCAGGTGCTGTTCCACGACGCCGCGGCTGGCGCCGCCATGCTGACCGCCGGGCGCAACGTCGAGGACCCGAATTTCCTGCAGACCTATCTGGTCGCCAACGCCCGTCAGCTGGGCATGGCCGGGCGCATCCTGTTCCCGATCCCCGAGCGGGGCTTGGCCCAGCGGCTCTATCGCATCAAGGCGCGGACGGTGGTGATCTGGGGCGACAGCGACCGGCTGATCCCGCCGGTCTACGCCCACGGCTTCAAGAAGGCGATCGCGGGGGCCGAGCTGGTCTCGATCCCGGAGGCCGGCCACATGGTGGTGCTGGAAAAGCCCGGCGTCGTGGCGCAGGCGGTGGGTCGCCTGGGATAGGCGACCCACCTTCCTCAGTCAGTCGAGGACGAAGTCGTCGGCCGAAAGGCTGGCGAGCGTCACACCCGTCAGGGTGACGGTCCCGGATCCCAGGCTCAGAACGGCGTCGCCCTGGCCGTTGGCGCTCAGATGCGCCTGGACGTCGGCCCAGGTGTGGATGTCGACGACGCCGGTCAGGTCGATGGTGTCGCCACCGCTGACGCTGAAATCCTTGATCACATCCTTGCCGGCGTTGGCCAGGAACACGAAGCGGTCGGCGCCCGCGCCGCCGGTCAGGGCGTTGTCGACGGCGTTGGCGACGATGGTGTCGTTCCCCGAGCCGCCCACCGCGTTCTCGATCCACGCGCCGTAGGCGATGCTGATGTTGTCGTGCATCAGTGGGTCAGTGACGCCGGCGATCTCCTTCCATGACAGTCCGCCGTTCACCCCTTCCACGCCGGTATTGTAGATGTCGTAGAGCAGCTGAGTGCGCGCCGGCAGGCCGGCCGCGGCGTTGTTGGCGTTGATTTCTTCAAGGCTGAGGAAGGTGTTGGAGCCGCCCGCGCTGCTGAACGATCCCGGATTGAGGTCGATGTAGGACGGGGTGCTGTAGCCCGACAGGTCCAGGGTGTCCTTGCCGCCTGCGTCCCAGATGGTGAACACAGGCGCCAGGTCGTGCGGCTGGATCTGGAAGGCGGTGCGGTTGTCGAGATCGTGGCTCCAGTTGAAGCCGTAGGTCGTATCGCCGGTGCGGGTGGTGGTGTCGACGCCGTAGAGCTTCTGCATGGCGACGATGTCATGCACCAGCGGGGTCGGCGAATAGACGAACCGCATGGTCGCCCAGTCGATGTGCTTGGCCCCGGTCTCGTAGGAATCCCAGTACGACATCACCGTGTACTGACGGGAGTCCTGATAATAGTCGGCCAGCTCGTAGCTCAGCGGGGTATCGTCGCTGGCGTCGTAGTCCCCGGGGTGAGAGAGGCCGAGCGCGTGGCCGATCTCGTGGGTCAGGGTCTGCATCCCGTAGAAGCCGTCTTCCAGCTGGATGCCGCTGACCGGGCCTGGATTGATCCAGACGTCGCCCTCGATGTGCTGGTATTTCGCGCCATAGGCCGTGCCGTGCGGCAGGTAGGCCCAGGCCTGGCCCGGCCCGCTGGTCGTCGTCGCGAAGGCGATGTCCCAGTTGCCATGGCCGTTGGCCTGCTCCTGGAAACGGAGCGGGATCAGGTCGTCCCAGTAGGCCAGGGCCTCGCGCGTCGCCGCCTGCTGGGCCGCGCTCATCGGTGCGTAGCCGTACTTCTCGGCAGCTTCGTGAGGATTGTTGTAGATGCCGGTCGTCGTGGGCCCGTTGTAGAATCCGTAGGTGAGGACGCCGTCGGCGGTTTCCTTGGGGCTCCAGGTGAAGCCGGAGCGGGTCAGCTGGTCGGCGATCTGCTGGGGTGTCCAGATCGGCAGGTCCCGCGCCGTACCGCCGGCCAGCGGGTCGGCGGAGGCGTTGTAGTTGAGCTCGCTCTCGGGCGGCAGCCCGTGATCGAGCGTTACGGCGGTCCGAATATCTTCGGCTTTAGGCATGCTGCTTCCTGCTGCTTCAGGCGCGCGCGGGCATTCCCGCGCCGCACAGGTTCGGGGCGAGCCTCGACTTCGTCGTTCAGGTCGATCGACTTAGTTTCTTGGTCGAGGGGGTGGATGGGCGAAGTGGTGCGGCCCGATTAGGGGCAATATCGCCGTCGAAGATCTTGGCGTTACAGTCATTACCGCGCCGTTCGTCGCCTGATGACGCATCAACCCACGATAGATGCGGGCGCGCAAGTGCATTATACGTTTCTTTAATCTCAAGAAAAAGTTGTGTGCAGCATCTAGAAATTGCGCGCAGACCTGCCGCCGCGGCGGCTATGCGCCGATCAAGGCGTCCGGTCCGCTCAGCATCAAGGCGTGGAAGCGTTGGCCCATCAGCCGATAGCCCTCGGTGTTCGGGTGCAGGTCGTCGGGCAGCAGGTGCGCGTCCGCCTCGCCGAACAGGGACAAGCCGTCGAGGTAGCGGATCGCCGCGTCGCCGGCCGCCCGGCGCGAGGCCACGACCTGGACCAGGAGTTCGCGCATCCGCGCCAGGGGCAGGCCGCCGCCCGAGCTTTCGACCTCGCGCCCGGGCGAGAAGATCGGCGAGACCACCAGAATCGGCGTGCTGAGGTGCTTCTCGCGAATGATCGAGATCATCGCGTGCGCGGAGTCGAGGAAGGTCCGCTCCTTGAGCTGGCCGTCCGTGTGCACGTTGATCCCGAGCTTCAGGACGATGGCGTCGCACCGGGTGTCGCGGATGATCCGCGCAGCCTGCCCCGACAGCAGGCAGGAGCCCGCCCAACCGAGGTTCTGGTGCGCAAGCCCGGCCAGACCCGCGGCCACCGCCGGCCAACCGGCGCTGGCGCCCTGCGCCTCCAGGCAATGGCTGATCGAACTGCCGTGGAAGAGGATGCGAGGGCGCGCGTCCGGGGCGGCGGCGACCTCGGCGTCGTCATCGACGGCGAGGGCGGTGATGGAGACGGTGGCCGCCTGGGGCAGCCAGAGTTCGAGCGTCTTGGAACCTGCCGGAAGGCCCTCAAACGTGAGGTTAAACGCCTCGTCGCCCACAAACCTGCCGGCGGCGAGGTCGATGGTCGCGCCGCCTTCGGCCCAGGCGCGGCCGTGGAGCACGCCGTCGATGAACAGGTCGTAGGCGCCGCGGCGCTCGTCGGACACCGGCTCGGCCATCAGCCGCTGGGCGCCGGCCAGGGACACGGTGCGCGAGGTCGTGCGCAGGCGGATGCGACAGCCAGCGGCGCAGGAGGCGACCCAGCGATTGAACGGGTCGTAGAAGCCGAGCTCGGCGACCGGCAGGCGCAGCGGCTGCAGGGAGCCTTCCCGCCGCCGCATGTCGACATGGCCATCCAGCAACGGCGCGATCTCGTCCAGGCCCAGAGTCCGCATGGCTTCCCCCTCTTTGGCTTCATCCATAGGCGGGCGGCGCGGGGGAAAGCTAGTTCGGATGCAGGGCGATCGGCGCCTCGGGGTCGGTCGGGACGACGACGGCCGAGGGCGGCGGTGCGGCCGGCTGAACGGCGGCCGGCGCGGGGGCCGGTTCGGGCGACGGCGCAGCGATCGCGGCGGGCGGCGGCTCCAGGCGCGGCGGTTCGGCCGTGCGTGTCGAGGTCGCAGGCGCGCGCCGCGCCGGCGTGGCCGCGGCCAGCCGAGTCGGCCGGGATTCGGCCGCGGGCGTGGCGGCGAGGACCGGCGCAGGCGCGGGGGTCGGGGTCGGCGACGCTGCGGCGGGCGTGGTCGCAGCGGGCGTGGTCCGCAGGCTCGGCGTCGTGGGGGGCGCCTCGTCGCGGCCGGTGATCAGCACGACCGCCGCCAGGCCCGCGGCGGCCGAGATCGCCGCGCCGGCGGCCGCGATGGCGGGGAGCGGCGGCTTGCGGGCCCGGGCCGGTCGCGGCTGCGGCGCGACCGCAGTCGGCTGGGGCGCAGAAACGGGCGCGGCTGGACGTGGAACTGGCGCAGGCTCGCGTGCGGCCGGCTGCGGCGTGACGGTCGCGATCGGCGACGCCGCGGCGGGCGCAGGAGCGGGGGACGGCGCGGGGGCGGGCGCAGGGGCGCGGGGAATCAGCGAGCCGTTCAAAATGCCGGCGTCGGACCCTTGCGACCGGGGCGCGAAGCTCTGGGCCGGCCTGGGCGCGGGGCGAGGCGGCGCGTCGGGCGCCTTGGGCAGGGGGCCGACGCGGAAAGGCGCCGACGGGCCGGCCGCGCGGCCCCAGGGGCTGGAGCGGATGAACGGGTTGTCGTCCTGGTCGGGCGTTGTCATCGAGGTCTCCCGCGCGAGGCTCCTTGAATTGGCGCATTTTCTTCGCCGAACCGACATCCACTTCGGCGGGAAATGCTCAAGCGCGCGGGATCACTCTAGGATCGACTGAGACCGTTCTGGGGCGACGGCGTGGCTCAGCGCGCCGCCGTGCGCATCGGACGCACAGCGTCGGTTGCGCAACTGGCCGGCTCCAGCATGCCGTGCTGGGCCAGGCAGTAGATGTCCTCGTAATAGGGCCCGGCGCTGGCCAGGCACTGGTAGAGGTTGAGCTTGGCCAGGCGCACGCACATGCCGCTGCGCGGCTCGCGCAGCAGGCTGCCGGCCCTCGCCGGTTCGTTCAGTACGGTCAGGGCCGCGACCGCCAGGCCGCGGTCGATCACCGGGCCGCCGCGGCCGCCCCGCCGGCCGCCTTGGGCCATGGAGGCGTACAGCTGCGCGACGTCTTCGCGGGCGGGGCGATAGCCGCTGCCCGACACCTGCTTGACCCGGGTGAGCCGCGCGCGAGCGTCGGGGACGAACACCTTGGCCCAGGCTTGGCGCTGAATATCGTACGAGGCCTGCTTCACGCGCCGGCCGCTGGCGGCCAGGGCCTCGCCCTGGCGCTGCAGGGCGCCGTTGGCCCGCGCCGCCGCCGCGTCGGCGCCGGGCAGGCTGGCGGCCAGTTCCGGGTGGGCTGCGAGACGGGCGGCCAGGCCCCGGCCGTCGCGTCGATCGGCCGCCGCCTTGCGCACCCCGGCGACGAAGCGCGGCTCCTGCAGGGCGGCGAGGGCGGCGTAGGCGACCATCCCGGCCTCCATCTGCTTGGGCTCGTAGCCCGCGCCGACGATCAGCCCATCGCGCACCGCGGCCGGTCCCGAGAAGCCCGGCTCGATTCCGCGCGCGTTGCGCATGAAGCTCTCGAAGGCGCTGGCCTGGGCCGCCAGTCGGGCGTCAGCCACCACGGCGGCCCCGCGCGGCCCGGGCGCGCTCGTCGCGCAGCCGGCCAGGATGAGCAGCGCCGCCGTCAGCGACGCCTTGAAACGAATGTCCATGTCGGACCCCTCCCTTACCAAAGAGGCCCCCCTCGCCCGCGCGAGTTCAGGCGTTCATCATGAAGGAAGGATTGCCGAGCTTGAGCGTGGGGCGTCGCCGGAGACGCCTATTGCCGCCAGGGCCACATCGGGCAAAAGGCGAGGATCGCGGTGGTATAGGCCGCGTCGTTGATCTTGATCACGGTCGTCTGGCCCTGGCTTTCTTCGATTTGGGCCAGGAAGGCCTCGACGAACTGGCGGGCATGGCGCACGGCGGCGGCCTCGTCGGCGATGCAGCTGTCATAGGCGGCGGAACGGGCGGCGTCGGCGATTGTCCGCTCCAGCCGGTTGGCTGCGCGGGGCCCGAACTCCAGTCGTCCGGCCAGGCCAGGCACGATCTCGCGGGAGAAGATCTCCAGGAGCGCCTGCTCGTCCATCGCACACCCCCGTGGCTGGGGCGCCACTAGAGCGTATGGCGGGTATAGCCACAACTCATGGGGGTGCGACTCAATGTCCTAGGTGGACGTTGATCAGTTCGACCACGTGGCGGACGGCCGGATCCTTGTCATGGCGGGCATGCCAGCCGAGGTGCAGGGGGAAGCCGGCGATTGCGATCGGCGGCTCGAACACCGCCAGTCCCTCGCGCTCGAAGCTGCGGCTGGGCAGCATGGCGATCAGGTCCGAGGCCAGCAGCATCGGCCGGGCCATCAGGAAGCTCGGGACCGACATGCCGACCCGCCGGGCGCGGCCGAGCCGCTCCAGCGCCTCGTCGAGGTCGCCTCGCCGCCCGCCCTCGGAGGAGACCATTAGGTGCGGATGGGAGAGCCAGGCGTCGAGATCGAAGCGCTTGGCCGCCGGATGATCGCGGCGCATGGCCACGACATAGGTCTCCTGGAAGAGCTCGCGCCGCCGGAAGCTGGTTCCAGGCGGCGGCAGGACGGAGATGGCCAGGTCGACCTCGCCGCGGGCCATCGCCTCCAGTGCGGCCGCCGCCCCGCGCCAGGGATGGATGACGAGGTCGAGGCCGGGGGCGCTTTGGCGCAGGGCCGCATAGAGCGGCGGCGCCAGCAGGGCGCCCGGAGCGTCGGCCATGGCGATCCTGACCGTACGGCGCAGCTCGGCCAGCGGCGGCGGTTCGGCTTGCAGGGTGTCGGCGACCGCGGCGAGGGCCGCAGCCAGCGGCTCGCGCAGCGCCTCGGCTCGCGCGGTCAGGCGCATGCCGCCGGCCGAACGTTCCAGCAGGCGGTCGCCAAACAAGTGGCGGCAGCGTTCGAGGGCGGCGGAGGTCGCCGGCTGCGACAGGCCCAGCCGCTCGGCCGCGCGCGACACGTGCGCCTCAGCCAGCAGGGCGTCCAACACCACCAGGAGGTTGAGGTCGATCCCACGTAAATTCATCCAGCAAATAATATGATATATCAATGATCCATTGGAAGCATGATGTCTCCAGGCGGAGGCTGTCTTCATCGAAATGAGGAGCGGCCGATGTCCAAGACCCTGATCTTGATCTTCCACCCCGACCTTGCTGCCTCGCGCGCCAATCGCGCCCTGGCGCAGGCCGCCGCGCGCGTGCCCGGCGTCGAGATCGTCGACGTGGCGGCCCGCTGCCCCGCCGGGCGCATCGACACCGACGTCGAGGTCGCCGACCTGCTGTCGGCCGACCGCCTGGTGCTGCAGTTCCCGATCCGCTGGTACTCGACGCCGCCGCTGATGAAGGCTTGGCAGGATCTGGTGCTGACCCGGATGATGTACATTGCGCCACAGACCGAGGGCGTCCGGCTGGCTGGCGTGCCGGTGATGGTCGCGGCGACCGCCGGCAACTACCGGGAGGCCTACGGACCGGAGGGCGTGAACCTGTTCCCGCTGGCCGAGCTGCTGAAGCCGCTGGCGGCCACCGCCAACCGCTGCGGCCTGGCCTGGAGCGAGCCGCACCTGGTCTACGAAGCCGACAAGGTCGGGCCCGAGCAGTTGGCGCAGGAGGGCGAGCGCTACGCCGAGCGGCTGCGCGCCTGGACTCGACAAACGGCGGGGCGCAGGCTGACCGCAAACGCCTAGGGAGGCTCCGATGTCCGATACGCTTACGCCGGATCTGTCCAAGGCCTCGGCCGGCGAACTGGCGCGGGCGGTCGCCGCCGGCCAGGCCAGCGCCGCCGAACTCTGCGAGGCCGCCATCGGCCGGATCGAGGCGCTGGACGGGCCGATCAACGCGGTGGTGGTGCGCGACTTCGACCGGGCGCGCGAGGCGGCGCGGGCGGCGGACGCGGCCCTGGCGCGCGGCAAGCGCGGGCCGCTGCTGGGCGTGCCGATGACGGTCAAGGAATCCAATAACGTCGCCGGCCTGCCGACCACCTGGGGCTTCGAGGCCGCCAGGGGCTGGATCGCGCCGGCCGATGCGGTCGGCGTCGCGCGGCTGAAGGCGGCAGGCGCCATTATCCTCGGCAAGACCAACGTCCCGGTCAGCCTGGCCGACTGGCAGAGCGTCAATCCGGTCTATGGGCGCACGCATAATCCCTGGGATCTGGCGCGGACCCCCGGCGGCTCGTCGGGCGGCGCGGCGGCGGCGGTGGCGGCTGGGATGGTCCCGCTCGAGTACGGCTCGGACATCGGCGGCTCGATCCGCGTGCCGGCGGCGTTCTGCGGGATCTATGGCCATAAGCCGAGCTACGGAATCATTCCCCAGCGCGGCCACGCCCCGCCCGGACTGGACGGCGGCGACGTCGCGCTAGCGGTGGTCGGGCCCCTGGCGCGCACCGCCGCCGACCTGGAGCTGGCCCTGGACGTCCTGGCCGGCCCGCTGGACGAAGAAGCGATCGGCTACAGCCTGACACTGCCGCCGGCCCGCGCGGCCCGCCTGGCCGACTTTAGGGTGCTGGTGCTGGACGCCCATCCGCTGGCGGCGACCGACGCGGAGATCGTCGATGCGCTGGACGGCCTGGCCCGGCGGTTGGAGCAGGCGGGGGGCAAGGTGGCGCGGCGCAGCGGTGCGCTGCCCGACCTCGCCCAACATCACGAGATTTATGGCGCGCTGCTGGGCGCGGCGATGAGCCGGGGCTCGCCGGGCGTGACTGAGGTGATTTCCGCGCACAAATGGATGGATCTGCAGGACGCCCAGCTCGGGGTGCGCCGCGAGTGGTCGCGCCTGTTCGGCGAATTCGACGTGGTGCTGGCGCCGGCGATCGGAACCCTGGCCTATCCGCATGTCGACGGGCCGGGGCCGGAGCGCACCCTGACCCTGAACGGCGAGACGACGCCCTACTTCGCCCAACTGGCCTGGCCGGGGATCGCCACCCTGGCCCACCTGCCCGCCACCGCCGCGCCGGTCGGGTTGAGCCGGCAGGGCCTGCCGATCGGCGTGCAGATCATCGGGCCCTATCTCGAGGACCGCACGCCGCTGGCCTTCGCCCGGCTGCTGGAGCGTGAGATCGGCGGGTTCATCCCGCCGCCGTCACGAGCCTAGCAGGTCGCCCAGACCCGGCGGCTCCGGCGGATCAAGGCGGGTGAACAGCAGCTTGTCGATGCGGCGGTCGTCCATGTCGATGACCTCGACCCGCCAGCCAGCGATCTCGAACACGTCGCCCTCCTTCGGCAGTTGCCCCACCTCGTGCAGCACCAGGCCCGCAGCGGTGTGGAAGTCGCTGCTCTCGATGAAGTCGGCGTCGAGCGCCTTGGCCACTTCCTCCACGTCGGCGCGGCCGTCGACGAGATAGCTGCCGTCATCGCGCTTGAGGATGGCGCTGGGGGTGTCGGCGTCGTGCGCCTCGTCGAAGTCGCCGGCGATCATTTCCAGGAGGTCGGTCGGGGTGACGACGCCTTCCAACGCGCCGAACTCGTCGACGACCAGGGCCATGTGCAGCGGGGTCTGCTTCAGGAGGCCGAAGGCGCGCAGCAGCGATGTGGTCTCGACGATGAACAGCGGCGTGGCCATCAGTTCCTCGACGTTCAGCCGCCCGCCGCCGAGGAAGGCGTCCAGCACGTCCTTCTTGTGCACCACGCCAACCGGCTCTTCGGCGTCGCCGCCGCGCATCACGACGATGCGCGAATAGGGGCAGGCGCGGATATCGGCCATCTGCTGGTCGATCGGGTCGGCCAGAGAAATCCAGTAGATGTCGGTGCGCGGGGTCATGGCGACGCGAACCTGGCGGTCGCCAAGGCGCAGCACCTCGCCGATCATCGCCTGTTCTTCCGGTTCGATCAGGCCCGCGCTGGTCCCTTCGGCCAAGACGGTCTCGACCTCCTCGTGGGTGATCTGCTCGCCCTTCTCGTCGCGAATGCCGAGCAGGCGCAGGACGCCGACCGTCGAAGCGGTCAGCAGGGTGACGAAGGGCCCCATGACGCGGGCCATCACCGACAGCGGCCGGGCGACGACCGCGGCGATGGTCTCGGGGAACACCAGGGCGAAGCGCTTGGGCACCAGCTCGCCGACGATCAGCGAGAGGTAGGTGATGATCACGACGACGATCGCCGTGGAGATCAGCTCGGAATAGTCGTGCAGGGCCGGAACCCGCTCAAGCATATGGTCGAGCTCGGCGGCGATGGTCGCCTGGCCATAGGCGCCCGAGAGGATGCCGATCAGGGTGATGCCGACCTGGACCGCAGCCAGGAAGCGGGTGGGGTTTTCGGAGAGGCGGAGCGCGGCGGCCGCGCCCTTGTCCCCGCGATCGGCCCTGGCCTGCAGCTTGGCGCGGCGCGAGGAGACCACGGCCAGCTCGGACATGGCGAAAAGGCCGTTGAGCACCAGCAGCAGGAGCACGACGGCCGAGGCGAAGAGGATCATCTAGGGTTTGAGTCCAGGCGAGACCCTCTCGGGGCCCCGCACTCACCCTAACTGCAATATGTCCCTCGCGCGATGTCCTGCGCGAAACGAGGAGGCGCAAGGCCTCCTCTGCCTACGCCAAGGTCAGGCGCGGACGGTCGCGAACGCCAGGCTGCGACGGCGCACCGTGGCGCCGACCAGGCCGAAGCCGACGATCATCATCGCCCAGGTGGCCGGCTCCGGCACGGCCGAGACGTTGGCGGTCAGGCTCATGTCGTCGGTGCGGAAGGCCATCGGCGAGCCGGTGTCGTGCACGACGAACTGCAGGGTGTTCAGGCCCTGGAGGAAGCCCGAATTGGCGCCGAACTGATGCAGTTGGTTGAAGTTCTCGTAGAGGGTGCCGCTAAGGCTGGCGATCTGCACGCCGTTCAGCAGGACGACCCCTTCGTTGTCCACGCCCCAGCGGCCGGACAGCACGGCGCTGGCGATGTCGTAGCCGGTCAGGTCGAAGGTGGTCTGGAAGGTGGTGAAGCCCACGCCGCTGAACGGCGAGCCGCTATAGGAGACCCAGCGCGAGTCGCCGTCCTCGGCCGCGTAGGCGGGGTTGTAGTAGGTCTTGGCCTGGCCGCTGGCGCCGAAGTCCGAGCCGGAGATCGTATAATGGGCGTCGGCCTGGCCATTGCCGGCCGCGGCGCCCTGTCCGGTGTTGTAGACGGTGACCGCAGCGGCCGAAGCGCCGCCGGCGCAGGCGAGAGCGATGGAAGCGACGGCCGCAGCCGCAAAAGCCTTGAACATGTAACTCTCCAGATCCCGCGGTCCCGAGCCGGTGACGCGCCACAATGGGACAGCGTCCCGCCGATAGATCGATGTTCTGCAGGATCGGCGCCGCGGCCGGGTACGAAAAAGGGCCGCCCCGAGGGACGGCCCTTTCCGATCTGGGTCGATCTGTCTCTTAGAAGATCTCGCAGAGGCCGGCCGCGCCCCACCGAAATCGCCGAGCGATTTCGGCGATTTCCTGATGATGGGCGCGGTCTTCCGCCCTCTTAAAAGATCTCGAAGAGGCCGGCCGCGCCCATGCCGCCGCCGACGCACATGGTGACGACGCCGTACTTGTAACCGCGGCGCTTGCCCTCGTGCAGGATGTGGCCGGTCGCGCGGGCGCCGGTCATGCCGTAGGGGTGGCCGATCGAGATGGCTCCGCCCGAGATGTTGTACTTGGCCGGGTCGATGCCGAGCTTGTCACGGCAGTAGAGGCACTGCGAGGCGAAGGCCTCGTTCAGCTCCCACATGTCGATATCGTCGATGGTCAGGCCGTTGCGCTCCAGCAGCTTCGGGATCGCGAAGACCGGGCCGATGCCCATTTCTTCCGGGCCGCAGCCGGCCACGGCCATGCCGCGATAGGCTCCCAGCGGCTCCAGGCCCAGGCGCGCGGCTTCCTTGGCTTCCATCAGCACCACGGCGGCGGCGCCGTCCGAGAGCTGGCTGGCGTTGCCGGCGGTGACGTATTTGCCCTCGGCGACGTACTGGCCGCCCTTGAACACCGGGGCCAGCTTCTGCAGGTCGGCCAGGGTGGTCGACGGGCGGTTGCCTTCGTCCAGGGTCAGGGTGACTTCCTTTTCGGAGAACTCGCCGGTCTCCTTGTTCTGCACCATCATGATCGAGGTCAGCGGCGCGATCTCGGCGGTGAACACGCCGGCGGCCTGGGCCGCGGCGGTGCGCTGCTGGGATTGCAGGGCGTACTCGTCCTGGGCCTCGCGCGAGACGCCGTAGCGCTCGGCCACGATCTCGGCGGTCTCGATCATCGAGGTGTGGATTTCCGGCACATGCTGGTCGAGCCACTTATCCGAGGTGCGGAAGCGGTTCATCTTGTCGTTCTGGACGAGGCTGATGCTCTCCAGGCCGCCGCCGATCGCCACCTGGGCGCCGTCGTTGATGATGTACTTGGCGGCCGTGGCGATGCCCATCAGGCCCGACGAGCACTGGCGGTCCAGGCTCATGCCCGAGACGGTGTTCGGCAGGCCGGCGCGCAGGGCCGCGCGGCGGGCGATGTTGTTGCCGCTGGAGCCCTGTTGCAGGGCCGCGCCCAGCACCACGTCGTCGACGGTGGCCGGGTCGATGCCGGCGCGCTCGACGGCCGCCTTGATCACGTGGCCGCCCAGCTCGGCGGCCGAGGTGTTGTTGAAGGCGCCGCGATAGGCCTTGCCGATCGGCGTGCGGGCGGTGGAGACGATGACGGCTTCACGCATGGGAAAGCTTCCTAGGAGTTGGGAGGGGGTGGTCCTGCTCGCGGCCCCGCCGCGCGAGCGACGGGGCCTGTCTCGGTGAGCGGTCGCCTTACTTGAAGTCGGCGAACTTCTTGTTTTCAGCCACAAGCTTTTCCAGGAGCGCGGCCGGCTTGAACTGGTCGCCCATGGTGGCTTGGAATTCCTTCATCTTGGCCAGCACCTTGGCCGGTCCGACCTGATCGCCGTACCACATCGGGCCGCCGCGATAGACCGGCCAGCCGTAGCCGTTCTGCCAGACCACATCGATGTCGGAGGCGCGGATGGCCTTGCCTTCCTCGAGGATCTTCGCGCCTTCGTTGATCATCGGATAGATGCAGCGTTCGAGAATCTCCTCGTCGCTGATCTTGCGCGGGTTGGCGCCCGACTTGACGATGAAGTCGTTGATGATCTTCTCGGTGACGGGGCTGGGCTTGGCGTTGCGGTTCTCGTCGTAGTCGTAATAGCCGGCGCCGGTCTTCTGGCCGCGGCGATCCATTTCGCACAGCACGTCACGGATGGTCGCGCCGTTCGACTTCTCCTTCACCCAGCCGATGTCGAGGCCGGCCAGGTCGCTCATGGCGAACGGGCCCATCGGGAAGCCGAAGTCGTAGAGCACGCGGTCGACATCCCAGGGCATGGCGCCTTCCAGCACCAGCTTCTGGGCCTCGCGCTGGCGGGCGCCGAGGATGCGGTTGCCGACGAAGCCGGGGCAGACCCCGACCAGCACGGCGACCTTGCCGATCTGCTTGGCCAGCTTCATCGAGGTGGCGATCACCTCCTTGCTGGTGTGGTCGGCGCGGACGATTTCCAGCAGCTTCATCACGTTGGCCGGCGAGAAGAAGTGCAGGCCGATGACGCTTTCGGGACGCTTGGTGACCGAGGCGATCTCGTCGATGTCCAGGCCCGAGGTGTTGGTGGCCAGGATCGCGCCAGGCTTGCAGATGGCGTCGAGCTTGGCGAAGATGTCCTTCTTGATGTCCATGCGCTCGAACACGGCCTCGATGACGAGATCGACGTCGCCGAACGAGTCTTCCATCGACAGCGAGCCGGTGATCAGGGCGCAGCGCTCCTCGACCTGGGCCGCAGTGAGGCCGCCGCGCGAGGCGGTGCGCTCGTAGTTCTTGCGGATGGTGGCCAGGCCCCGATCCAGCGGCTCCTGCTTCTGCTCGACGATCACCACGGGGATGCCGGCGTTCGCGAAGTTCATGGCGATGCCGCCGCCCATGGTGCCGGCGCCGATGATGCCGACCTTCTTGATCGGGATGAGGGCGGTGTCGTCCGGCACGTCCGGGATCTTCTGGGCGGTGCGCTCGGCGAAGAAGGAGTACCGCTGGGCGGCCGACTGCGAGCCGGTCATCAGCTCGGCGAACAGCTTGCGCTCGACGCCGATGGCCTCGTCCCAGGGCAGGTTCACCGCCGCCTCGATGCAGCGGATGTTGTATTCCGGGGCCAGGAAGCCGCGGAACTTGCGGGCGTTCGCCTTGCGGAAGGTCTCGAAGATCTCGGGCTTGCCCTTGGCCGCTTCCAGCTTGGCGTTGTTCTCGCGGACCTTCACCAGCGGCTTGCCTTCGGCCACGGCCTTGCGGGCGAAGGCGATGGCGCCTTCCTTCAGCTTGCCCTCGTCCTCCAGCTCGTCGACCAGGCCCATTTCCAGGGCTTCCTTGGCTGGGGCGTGGCGGCCGCTGGTCATCATCTCCAGGGCCTTCTCGACACCCGCCACGCGCGGCAGGCGCTGGGTGCCGCCGGCGCCCGGAAGCAGGCCGAGGTTCACCTCCGGCAGACCGAAGCGGGCCGAGGGGACGGCCACGCGATAGTGGGCGCAGAGCGCCACTTCCAGGCCGCCGCCCAAGGCCGTGCCGTGGATCGCGGCGATCACCGGCTTGGGCGAGCTTTCCATCATCTCCTGGACGTCGAACAGCGACGGGCCCTTCATGGCGCCGCCGAACTCGGTGATGTCGGCCCCGGCGATGAAGGTGCGGCCTTCGCAGATCAGCACGATGGCCTTGGCGGCGTCGTTGGCGATGGCCGCCTTGAAGCCCTCGTAGAGGCCTTCGCGGACATTGGCCGACAGCGCGTTGACCGGCGGAGAGTTGAGCGTGATCACCGCGACGTCGCCGTCGAGCGAAAGGTCGGTCACCGAATTGATCTCGGCCATGTGGCGCATCCTCGACTGTTGGGAGAGGCGGCTCTTGAGCTTGGCCGCCTTTGGATTCAAACGGTTGTTTACATGTCCCGCCGAACGTGCGCGAGTCAAAAATCCATTGGGGTTTTCGAGCACGAGATACGGGCTGGACGACCCTACCGAACATCACCTTAGGGGAAGCAAGGCATGGCTCAGGGACTGTTTTCGCTGGAGGGCCGGGTGGCTCTCGTCACCGGCGGCTCGCGCGGCATCGGCAAGATGATCGCCAAGGGCTTTCTCGATGCGGGGGCGGCGCGGGTCTACATCTCCTCGCGCAAGCCGGCGGCCTGCGACGAGACGGCGGCGGAACTGGGCGAGCGCTGCATCTCGATGCCCCAGGACGTTTCGACGGTGGAGGGCTGCCAGGCGCTCGCCAAGCGCCTGACCGACGCCGAGCCGAAGCTGGACATCCTGGTCAACAACGCCGGCGCCGCCTGGGGCGCGCCCTTCGACGAATTCCCCGAAAGCGGCTGGGACAAGGTCCTGAACCTGAACCTCAAGTCGCCGTTCTTCCTGACCCAGGCCCTGCACGGCGCGCTGAAGGCCGCCGCCAGCCCCGACCAGCCGGCCAAGGTGATCAATATCTGCTCGATCGATGGGATCCGCCTCAATCCGCAGGAGACCTACTCCTATCACGCCAGCAAGTCGGGGCTGATCTACCTGACCCGCCGGATCGCCGCCGAGCTGATCAAGGACCAGATCAACGTCACCGGCATCGCGCCCGGCGCCTTCGCCTCGGAAATGAACCGTGTCGCCCGCGACCAGAGCGTGGAAGTCGCCAAGCGCATCCCCTCGCGCCGCATCGGCCGCGACGAGGACATGGCCGCCGCGGCGATCTACCTGGCCAGCCGAGCCGGCGACTATGTCGTGGGCGAAACCATCGCGGTCGACGGAGGCGTGGCGCTGGCCAGTACCGGGGTGCTGTAAAACTCGCATCGAACGGCCACGCTTTCGGCGGTTTTGCGTTATGACCTGCTGGAGAGCAGCAGGCGCCGCGTTTGACCGAGTCCGAACCTAAACCGCCGAACCGCGCGACCCGCCGCCGCTGGCGACGCGCCTATACCGCCGTGGCGGTGGTGATCGTCGTCTCGATGGCGGCCGGCGCGACCGTGTACGTCACACGGCGCGCCATCGCGCGCGAGCTGCTGGTCGGATGGCTGGACGCTCGCGGCGTGCCGGCCGACGTCGAGTTCCGCGACTTCGAGTACGGCGGCTTCACCGCCCGCGTGCGCGCCGGCCCGGCGAACGATCCCGACGTCAGCGTCGAGCGGGTGGAGGTGCGCTACGGCTTCACCGGCCCCTGGGCCGGAAAGCCGCTGGGCGTCGAGGTCGCGTCGATCAAGTTATATCGCCCGGTCCTGAAGGGCGCCCTCAGGTGCGGGAAGTTCAGCCTGGGAACGCTGGACCGGGTGATCGAGGAGTTCACCCGCAAGCCGCCGCAGCCCGACGCGCGCCAGCCGCGCATCGAGGCGCATCGGGGGGTGTTGGCGCTGGCCACCGACTACGGCGCGCTGAAGGTCTATGCGGATGGGCGCATGGAGGACGGCAAGCTGATGGCGCTCGACGCCCGGCTCGATCCGGCGCGGCTGAAGGGCGAGGGGATCGACGCCGACCTGGGCGCGGCGACCCTGCGCCTGGCGACCACCGGGCCGCGGGTCGACCTGGTGCTGGTCGCGCCGGTCAACGAGATCAAGCTCGAACAAGGTTCGGCCAAGGCCGCGCGGCTGACCCTGTCGCTGCAAGGGCCCTATCCAGACCTGCGCCGGCAGCGCGGCGACGGCAAGGTGCTGGTCCGCGCCGAACTGTCGGGCCAGGAGGTCCGCCTGGGCGAGAACCGCCTGCAGGGCGCGCGCCTGACCGGCGATTTCACCGGCGCGGTCAGCGGATGGGCGCGCACCCTGGCGCTGCAGGGCGACGGGTCGATCAAAGCGGCGGTCGCGGGCGGGCAGGCGGCTGGGGTGAAGATCGAGCGGCTGAAGGCGGACGCGTCGGTGGGCGACGTGCGCTGGACCCGGGCGGCGGGCGACGTGGTCTCGGCCGAGGTGAGCTCGCGGTTTTCGGTCGATCACGCTGCGGCGGCCGACCTGGTGCTGACCGACGCGCAGGGCGATCTCGGCGGGCTGGTGGCCTTCGATCCGAAGCGCGTGGACGTGGCCCTGCGCGGCTCGATCGCCTCGCGCGGAGCCTGGTCCGGCCTCGGGCCTGTCCTGGCCGAGGATCCGGCCGAGACCGCGGCCCTGAAGCAAGCCGTGGCGGGCTTTCGGCTGACCGCCAACTCAGTGGCGGTGAACGCTTCGCGCGACGGCCTTTCGGTCAGTCTGGGAACGCCGGTCCGACTGCGCACCGACAGCGGCGGCGAGGCGCTGCTCTATCGCGCCGGCGCGCCAGTCTATGTGAACGGGCGCGGCGGATTTGGCCTGAACGTAAAGGGCGGCGGCCTGCCGGAGGTGGACCTCGACGTAGCGCAGTACCGGCTGACCGGCGACGGGTTGGTCGCAGGCCTCGCCCTCAAGGCCAGGGGCGGCTTCGCGCCGGTCTCCGGCGGGGCGATCGACGCGGCGGGCGAGCTGAAGATCGCCGGCGGGCGTACGACCTTCACCGCCAGCCGCTGCGTCACCCTGGCCGCCAGCCATGTCGAGCTGGGCGAGAATGACCTCGAGCGAGTGGACGGGACGTTGTGCCCGGCAGTCGGGCCGCTGCTGACCGTGGATGGCCGCGGCTGGCGCGTGCATGGCCAGGCCCAGGGCCTGTCGGGCGATCTTCCGGCCACCGAGCTGCACGTCGCGGAGGGCGCGGGCGTGATCGATCTCTCCGGCGTGGGCCAGGATTTGCGCGGACGGGTCGTGGTCAGCGGCGCGCGGGTTTCCGACACCGCCGCCGAGATGCGGTTTCGGCCGGTGAAGGCGGCGGGCGAGCTGAAGGCCGCGGGGGGCGTTTGGACCGGAATATTCTCGTTGAATGATCTGGCCGGCCGGCGACTGGCCGACGGTAACCTGAGCCAGGGCCGCGACGGGCGCGGCGGGGTGCGGTTCGACACCGGGATGCTGGCCTTCGCGCCGGGCGGCCTGCAGCCGATCGGCCTGTCGCCCTTCGCCGCCGTCCTCGGCTCGCCGGCCGAGGGGCGCGCACGCTTCGTCGGCCAGATGGACTGGGGAGAGGGAGAGCCGACCAGCCACGGAACCCTGCTGGTCGAACGGCTGGACTTCGTGAGTCCGATGGGGCCGGTGGTCGGACTCTCGGGCCAGGCGCAGTTCGACAGCCTGCTGCCGCTGAAAGCCTCGCCCGGGCAATTCCTGAAAGCGCAGAGCGTCAACACCCTGGTGCCGCTGACCGACGTCGACATCCGATTCGGCCTGGAAAGCGAGGCGGTGGTGGTCGAGGGCGCTCAGTTCGCCATGGGCGGCGGCAAGATGGTCTTCGAGCCCTTCACCGTGCCGTTCAAGCCGGGCGCGCCGTGGAAGGGCGTCATCAACATCGAGGCCGTGCAGGTGAAGGACCTCGTCGAGGCCTCGCCCTTCGGCGACCGGGTCGACCTCGACGCCCGCCTGACCGGCCGGGCGCCGTTCGAGGTGACGCCGGAAGGAGTACGGGTTTCGGGAGGGGTGCTGCGCGCCATCGAGCCGGGCCGCCTGTCGATCCTGCGTGAGGCCTTCACCACAGTCGGCGCCGAGGGGGGCGGTGTCAGCGCCCCGGTCCCGGTTCCGGAGGAGGCTGCGCCCGAGGCCACCAACGCCATCACCGAGTTCGCCTATCAGGCCATGGAGCACCTGGCCTTCGATACCCTGGACGCCCAGGTCGACAGTCAGGCCAACGGGCGGCTGGGCGTTCTGATGCACATCAAGGGCGAGCACACACCGCCCAAGAAACAGGAAATCCGCCTGACCATCATGGAGCTGATCCGCCAGAGCTTCATGAACAAGACCCTGCCGCTGCCCTCGGGCACCAAGGTCGACCTGACCCTCGACACCTCGATCAACCTCGATCAAATCCTCAAGGACTTCGCCGAGTACCAGGCGCTTCGCGGTTCACAAGCCGTTCAGCCGTGAAGCCCTAACTTGGCCATGAGATTGGAGACGACGTCATGAAGAGAACCCTGCCGCTCGCGGCGATCCTGGCCGGGGCGGCCGTGACCGGCGCCTGCACCCCGACCGTTCGCGTCGAGGTCGCCCCGATCACCATCTACGCCAAGCTGGACGCCGACGTCCGGCTGCGCCTCGACGATGACGTCAAGGCGCTGATCAAGCAGAACCCGAACCTGTTCTAAGGGGATGAGCATGACCTTCCACAAACTGATGGCGCCTGTCGCCGCCGTGGTCGCCAGCATCACCTTCGCCGGCGCCGCCTATGCCGATCCGGCCGCCGCCAAGGCCGCCGTCGACGCCGCCAAGGCGCAAGGCGTCGTGGGTGAGCAGGCCGACGGCTTCCTGGGCTTCGTGAACGCCGGCGCCGCCAGCGCCGAAGTCCGCGCGGCCGTGGCCGAGATCAACGCCGGCCGTCGCCAGCTCTATTCGCAGGCCGCCGCCCAGAATGGGGTCAGCCCGGCCGCGGCCGGAGCCTCGGCCTTCCGCAGCGTGGTGCAGGGCAAGCTGCGGCCCGGCGACTTCTATCAGGACGCCGGCGGCGCCTGGGTGAAGAAGTAGGCAAAGCAAAAGGGCGTCCCGCGGGACGCCCTTTTCGTTTCGGGTGATCGGGGCGGGGAAAGCGACCGAATTTAAGCTCCCCCGCCCGTCACCCCATCCGCTCTCGCGGATTACAGCGCCCGGTAGGCCGGGAGGGTCAGGAACTCCTCGCAGGCCTCGGACAGGCTCATCTCCTTGAAGATCGCCACCGCTTCGGCGAAGCGGCCGTTTTCGAAGGCGGCGGCCGGCAGCACCTGGCGCAGGCCGTCCATCTCCTCGTCCAGCAGCTTGAGGAACAGGGCTTCGTCGACCGTGCGGCCATCGTCCAGCTTGGCGGCCTGCTTGATCCACTGCCAGATCTGGGCGCGGCTGATCTCGGCGGTCGCCGCGTCCTCCATCAGGTTGTAGAGCGGAACCGCGCCTTTCCCGCGCAGCCAGGCCTCGATGTACTGCACGCCGACGCGGATGTTCTCGCGCAGGCCATGCTCGGTGCGCACCCCGGCGTGGACCTTCAGCAGGTCCTCGCGGCTGACGCTGACGTCCTCGCGCAGCTTGGAAAGCTGGTTCGGGGTCGGCATGACGCGGTCGAACACTTCCATGGCGACCGGCACCAGGTCCGGGTGGGCGACCCAGGTGCCGTCGTGACCGTTGTTGGCCTCGCGCTCCTTGTCGGCGCGGACCTTGGCGAAGGCCGCCTGATTGGCGGCGTCGTCGCCCTTGACCGGGATCTGGGCGGCCATGCCGCCCATCGCGAAGGCGCCTCTGCGGTGGCAGGTCTGGATCAGCTTCAGCGAATAGGCGGCCAGGAAGTCCGAGCCCATGCCCATGACCGCGCGGTCGGGGGTCAGGGCGTCGGGCTGGCGGCCCAGGCGCTTGATGTACGAGAAGATGTAGTCCCAGCGGCCGCAGTTGAGGCCGGCCATGTGGTCGCGCAGTTCGTAGAGGATTTCGTCCATCTCGAAGGCGGCCGGCAGGGTCTCGATCAGCACGGTGACCTTGATCGTCCCGTTCGGCACGCCCAGCGCCTGCTGCGCATAGACGAAGACGTCGTTCCAGAGGCGCGCCTCCAGATGGCTCTCCATCTTCGGCAGGTAGAAGGCCGGGGTGGCGCCGGCGGCGATCTGGGCCTTGGCGTTATGGAAGAAGTAGAGGCCGAAATCGAACAGGCCGCCGCTCATCTCCTGGCCGTTCACCAGGGCGTGGGCTTCGGGCAGGTGCCAGCCGCGCGGGCGCACCATCAGGGTGGCGACCTTGTCCTTCAGGGCGTAGGTCTTGCCGTTCGTGGCGTCGGTGAAGCCGATCTGGCCGGACCAGCGGTCCTTCAGGTTGATCTGACCCTCGATCATGTTCTGCCAGGTCGGCGAGGAGGCGTCCTCGAAGTCGGCCATGAACACCCGCGCTCCGGAGTTCAGCGCGTTGATGATCATCTTGCGGTCGACCGGACCGGTGATCTCGACGCGGCGGTCCTGCAGGTCGGCGGGGATCGGAGCGACCTTCCAGTCGCCGTCGCGGATCGCCTTGGTCTCGGCCAGGAAGTCCGGCTTCTCGCCGGCGTCGAAGCGCTTCTGGCGTTCGGCGCGGGCGGCCAGCAGCTCAAGCCGGCGGTCGTTGAAACGGGTGTGGAGCTCGGCGACGAACGCCAGGGCATCCGGGGTCAGCACCTCGGCCGCGCGGCCTTCCACAGCGCCTTTGATCTCGATCGGGCGGGCGGCGACGTCGACGGTCATGCTGATATTCCTTGTTCACTCGGTATCGAAAAAAGCGAGCCCGCCAGGCCCGAAAGCCGGGCGGGCTCGAGGAGAGACATCTGGGCGCTTGGAGGCCCTGACCTTAGGCCGGCAGGACGATCTGCTCGGAGGCGATCGAGTAGCGGACGGCGGCGTTGCTGCGGGTCTCGTCAGAGACGCGCTTCCACGCTTGCCGGGCTTCGTCGCGATCCTCGAACGGGCCCATTACGTGCGGGGCGCCGCTCTTCAGGGCCTTGAAGGCCATGCAGCTGTATTCGCCGCCGACAACCCAATACCGTTCCTTGGTCATGGTCCTCTGCTCCCCCGGCTTGCGCCGGAACCGAGTTTCCGGCCGGACCTCGGGGCAAGCCCCCGGCCCGGCCGGCCGTAAGTCGATGATCAGCCGTTCTTAGGCGAACTGGTTCATCGTGTTGTGGACGCCGCCGGCCTTCAGGGCCGCTTCGCCGGCGAAGTATTCCTTGTGGTCGTCGCCGATGTCCGAGCCGGACATGTTCTGGTGCTTCACGCAGGCGATGCCTTCGCGGATCTCCTTGCGCTGGACGCCGGCGACGTAGCCGAGCATGCCGGCCGCGCCGAAGTATTCCTTGGCCAGATTGTCGGTCGACAGGGCCGCGGTGTGATAGGTCGGCAGAGTGATCAGGTGGTGGAAGATGCCGGCCCGCTTGGCGCCGTCCGCCTGGAAGGTGCGGATCTTCTCGTCAGCCTCGGCGGCCAGTTCGGTGCCGTCGTAGTCGACGCTCATCAGCTTTTCGCGGTCGTAGGCCGAGACGTCCTTACCCGCCGCCTTGTAGGCGTCGTAGATCTGCTGGCGGAAGTTCAGCGTCCAGTTGAAAGACGGGCTGTTGTTGTAGACCAGCTTGGCGTTCGGGATGACCTCGCGGATGCGGTCCATCATCGAGGCGATCTGCTCGACGTGCGGCTTTTCGGTCTCGATCCAAAGCAGGTCCGCGCCGTTCTGCAGCGAGGTGATCGAGTCGAGGACGCAGCGGTCCGCGCCGGTGCCTTCGCGGAACTGGAAGAGGTTCGAGGGCAGGCGCTTCGGACGCAGCAGCTTGCCGCCCCGGGTGATGATGACGTCGCCGTTGCCGATCTGGCTGGCGTCGACTTCGTCGCAGTCCAGGAAGCTGTTGTACTGGTCGCCCAGGTCGCCCGGGGTGTGGCTGACGGCGATCTGCTTGGTCAGGCCGGCGCCGAGGCTGTCGGTGCGGGTGACGATGACGCCGTTGTCGACGCCCAGCTCGAGGAAGGCGTAGCGGACCGCGCGGACCTTCTGCAGGAAGTCTTCGTGCGGGACAGTCACCTTACCGTCCTGGTGGCCGCACTGCTTTTCGTCCGAGACCTGGTTTTCGATCTGCAGGGCGCAGGCGCCCGCCTCGATCATCTTCTTGGCCAGCAGATAGGTCGCCTCGGCGTTGCCGAAGCCCGCGTCGATGTCGGCGATGACCGGAACGACGTGAGTCTGGAAGTTGTCGATCTGGTCGATGATCGACGCTTCCTTCGCCTTGTCGCCCGCCGCGCGCGCCGCGTCGAGGTCGCGGTACAGGCCGCCCAGTTCACGGGCGTCGGCCTGGCGCAGGAAGGTGTAGAGTTCTTCGATCAGGGCCGGGACCGAGGTCTTCTCGTGCATCGACTGGTCCGGCAGCGGGCCGAATTCCGAGCGCAGCGCCGCGACCATCCAGCCCGACAGGTAGAGGTACTTACGGTCGGTCGACTTGAAGTGCTTCTTGATCGAGATCAGCTTTTGCTGGCCGATGAAGCCGTGCCAGCAGCCCAGCGACTGGGTGTACTTGCCAGCGTCCAGGTCGTACGCCGCCATGTCCTTGCGCATGATGTCGGCGGTGTACTTGGCGATCTCCAGGCCGGTCTTGAAGCGGTTCTGCAGGCGCATGCGGGCGACGGACTCGGGGTTGATGCCGTCCCACGTCCCGTTCTTGCTTTTGATGAGCTGGCCCATCTCGATGATGTGGTCTTGATACGACATCTGACTCTTCCGTTGCCTTGGCCTGTGACAGCCGTTGAAGCCATCTAGCCCTTGCCTGGCTTGGGATGAAGGGTTAATGCGGTGCAACAAGGCTCACTTGTCACAGCGCGACCTTGTAAATATTGTAAATCTGTGACAATGAGACTCCATGGCGATCTCGACCACGGATCGGAAGCTCTTCCTGGGCGCGCGGCTGAAGCGGCTGCGGCGCGATCTGGGCCTGACCCAGACGCGGATGGCCGAGGACCTGGGCGTCTCGCCCAGCTATCTGAACCTGCTGGAGCGCAACCAGCGGCCGGTGACGGCCCAGGTGCTGTTGCGCCTGGCCGAAGCCTACGACCTCGACCTCAAGACCCTGTCGACCGACCCGGAGGGCGGCGGCGGCGCGGGCCTGGCCGAGGTGTTCTCAGACCAGATGTTCCGAGACCTCGGCCTGGCGCGTCACGAGATCGCCGAGGTGGCCGAGAGCGCGCCGGGCGTCTCGGAAGCCATTGTGCGCCTCTACCGCGCCTATCTCGATCAGCGGGCCCTGACTGACCTCGGCGCCATCGGGCGGCCTGAGGAGGGCGCTTCGGCCGGCTCGTCGGTTCTGCCGTCCGACTGGGTGCGCGACTTCATCCAGGCCCAGAAGAACTACTTCGCCGAGCTGGAGGAGGCGGCCGACAGCCTAGTCGCCGAACTGGGCGTGGAGCCGCTCGACTTCGCGGTCGCCGCGCGCGAGCGGCTGGCCAAGCGCCACGGCATCACCGTGCGGATCGTCCCGCTGGAGGTGCTGCCGGAATCGGTGCGCCGCTACGACTATCACCGCAAGCGGCTGTTCCTGTCCGAGGTGCTGACGACCGACGGCCGCTCCTTCGCGCTCGCCTATCAGCTGGCGATCCTGGAGAGCGGCCCGCTGTTGGACGCGCTGGTCGAGCGGGCCGGGCCGCCGGATCGACCGACCCGCAGCCTGCTGAAGGTGTCGCTCGCCAACTACCTGGCCGCGGCGATCCTGATGCCCTACGGCGCCTTCCACGAGGCGGCCGAGCGCAGCGCCTACGACATCGAGCTGGTGCGTTCGCGGTTCGGCGTTTCGTTCGAGCAGGCCTGCCACCGGCTGACCACCCTCTCGCGGCCGGGCGCGCGCGGCGTGCCGTTCTTCATGCTGCGGGTCGACTCGGCCGGCAACATCTCCAAGCGGTTCGCCGGGGCCACTTTCCCGTTCTCGCGCTTCGGCGGCACCTGCCCGCGCTGGAACATCCACACCAGCTTCCGCACCCCTGGCCGCATCGTCACCCAGATCGTCGAGACCCCGGACGGTCAGCGCTACTTCACCCTCTCACGCACGGTGGCGCGGATCGCCACGCCGTATGCGGGCGACGATTCGGAGCTGGCCATCGGCATGGGCTGCGAGCTGAAGTTCGCCGAGCGGCTGGTCTATTCGCGCGGCATCGACCTGCGCGAGCCGGCGGTGAGCGCGATCGGCCCGGCCTGCCGGATCTGCGAGCGGCCGGCCTGCCCTCAGCGCGCGGCCGAGCCGATCAACCGCACCCTGACGGTCGACGACTTCACCAAGTCGATCTCGCCCTATCCCTTCGCGTCGAGCTGACGCCTTGCGCGGCGTCAGGCTTGCGATAGACAAGGCTGTTCAAGGGGATGGGCGTAGATGGCTGAAGGCAAGGGCGGGCGTGCGACCGACCGCTTCCGACGGAAGCGTGAAGCGATCCTCGACGCCTCCATCCCGATCCTGAACCAGAAGGGCGTGAAAGGCCTGACCCTGGCCGATGCGGCGGCGGCGGTCGGCCTGTCGACGACCAGCGTCACATACTACTTCAAGCGCAAGGACGATCTGGCCGCGGCCTGCATGGCCCGCGGCGTGGCATGGCTGCAGGAGGCCGCCGAGAGCGCGGTGGCCGAGCCGACGCCGAAGGCGCGGCTGCACCGGCTGCTGGAGATCTACCTCGATCGCGCTCGCCTGGCCGCTCTGGGCCAGGCGCCGCCATTGCCCGTGCTCGCCGACGTTCGCGCTCTCAACGAGCCGCGCCGAGCCGAGGTGTTCGAGGCCTACGTAAAGCTGTTCCGCAAGGTTCGGACGCTGTTCGAGGCGCCGGACATGGCCTGGCTCAGCCGGGGACGGCGCACGGCGCGCACGCACATGCTGCTGGAGCAGCTGTTCTGGTCGGCCGCCTGGTTGCCGAAATACGACGTGGACGATTACCCGCGCATCCGTGAGCGGATGTTCGACATCCTGGTCGGCGGGCTGGCGGTCGAGGGCGCGACCTGGGCCCCCGCGCCGGCGCCCCTGGCCGAGCTGGCCGCCTGCGAACCGCAGGAGATCAGCCGCGACACCTTCCTGCTGGCGGCCACGCGGCTGATCAACAGCCGCGGCTATCGCGGGGCGTCGGTCGACAAGATCTCAGCCTCGCTCAACGTCACCAAGGGTTCCTTCTATCACCACATCGACGCCAAGGACGACCTGGTGGTCGCCTGCTTCGACCGCACCTTCGAGGTGATGCGCCGCGTTCAGCGCCTGGCCATGGCCCTGCCCGGCGACCAGTGGCGGCGGCTTTCCAGCGCCGCGGCGGCCCTCGCCGAGTACCAGCTCTCGGACTACGGGCCGCTGCTGCGGGTGTCGGCGCTTTCGGCCCTGCCCGAGCCGATCCGCGGCGAGCAGGTGGCCCATTCGGATCGCGTCTCCGACCGCTTCGCCTCGATGATCTCGGACGGCATAGCCGAGGGCTCGATCCGGCCGGTCGATCCGGCCATCGCCGCTCAGATGCTGAACGCCACCCTGAACGCCGGCGCCGAACTCGGCTTCTGGGTGCCCGGCATCACCCAGAAGGCCGCCCCTTCGGTGTTCGCTCGTCCGCTGCTGATGGGGATATTCGTGCGGTAGCGCGGCCGTCAGGCCCGCAGCGCCACCACGTTGGAGAGCGCCGGCGCGCTGGCCGCCGCGAGCTTGTCGGCCCAGACCTGCTCGACAACGTGCAGCAGGCGCTCGGCGGTGATGGGCTTGGTCACGTGGCCGTCGGCGCCGGCCTGAGCGGAGGCCTCGGCGTGCTCGGGCATGGCGTTGGCGGTCAAGGTGTAGATCGGCGTGCGCCGCCCGGCCCGCGCCTCGCGGCGGCGGATGGCGGAGATCGCGGTCAGGCCATCCATCACCGGCATCTGCATGTCCATCAGGATCAGGTCGAACTGGCAGCGAGCCGCCTCGTCCACCGCCTCGGCCCCGTTCTCCACCGAGATCAGGTCGACGCCGGCCGCGCCCAGGATCAGCTCGACCACGCGCCGGTTGGTCGGATGGTCCTCGGCCAGCAGGACCCGCATCGCGGTCAGTTCGTGCTCGTCGCCGCCGTGGTCCTCGTGGTCGCCCCACATCTCGACCGCGCCGTGGCGGCGCGGCAATTCCAGGCCCAGCTCGAAGCTGGCGCCGCGGCCGGGGGCCGCCGAAGCTGTGAGCGTCCCGCCCATGGCCTCGGCCAGCGAACGCGAGATGGCGAGGCCCAGACCTGTGCCGCCGTACTTGCGGGTGATCGAGCCGTCGGCCTGCTGGAAACGTCCGAACAGCCGCTGTCGCGTCTCCTCGTCGAAGCCGATGCCGGTGTCGCTGACCACGAAAGTCAGATGTGTGGTGGTCTCGTCCCGCCGGGCGCGGACGGCCAGCTTGACCTCGCCTTCGGCCGTGAACTTCACCGCGTTGCCGACCAGGTTGGTGAGGATCTGGCGGATACGGGGGCCGTCGCCCTCGAACGAGCCCTGGGCGTAGGGTTCGATCTCGACCCTCAGCCTAAGGCCCTTGGCCTGGGCGCTGGCCTCGAACAGGGCTGCGCAGGCGTTGACCGAGGTGGCCAGGTCGAACGGCTCAGGCCGGATCTCCATGCGCCCGGCCTCGATGCGGGCCAGGTCCAGGATGTCGGTGAGCAGCGCCTCCAGCGTCTGGGCCGAGGTCTCGATCAGTTCGACCATCTCGGCCTGGTGGGGGGCGAGTTCGGTCTTGGCCAGGGCGCCGGCGATGCCCATCACCCCGTTCAGCGGGGTGCGGATTTCGTGGCTCATATTGGCGAGGAACTCGCTCTTGGCCTTGTTGGCCGCCTCGGCCTCGCCGGCGAATTTGACCAGGTCGCGCTGGGCGTGATGGCGCGAGCACTCGTTCGAGGCGACGGCGGCCAGGTCGATCAGATAGTCGGCCAGTTCCTGGTCGTAGGCCCGCGGTTCGTGACTGGCGACGCACACCACGCCGATCGGCTGGCCGTCGGCCAGGCGGATCGGCGCGCCGGCGTAGAAGCGGACGTTTTCGGGTCCGCGCACGTGCGGGTGACCGGTGAAGCGCGGATCATCCAGGGCGTTGCCGACCCAGAGCAGTGTATCGGTCTTTACTGCAATCTCGGAGAACGACTGGTCCTGATAGACCTGCTCGTCGGTCCAGTTGGGACCGACGCTGGCGTGCCAGGTGCGCTCGGCGCCCACCATCACCACGTCGCCCAGGTCCATGCGCGCGAAGGCCCGCGCCAGGCGGCCGATGCGCTCGAAAGTCGGTTTCAGTTCGTCGAGGTCGAGCGTGGCGATAGCCGCCAGCCGCGCGGTTTCCACCTGCGACGCCATTGGACGCCCGGACATGTTTTCCCCCTGACGTATTTGCGCGGGAGGATGGGTAGGTGGAGTTAAATTTGTCTGTTTATCCGAACGTCGTTCGGCAACCGCCGGTCGTTTTCTGTGGAAAATCTGTGATTGCAGCGGTCCAGCTTGCAATTTTTTGGACTCAAGTCCGGAATTGCAAGCTGAAACAAGGGTTTGTGCGAAGTCTAGAGCAGCTTGATCTCGCGCAGCCGCTGCTTGAGGAATTCATCGGCGGTGATCGGCGCCTGTCCCCGGTCGGGATGCTCGGCCGTGATGCAGCCGGGCAGGGTGCGGATCTCGTAGTCCGGGTTGAAGTGCAGGAAGAACGGCGTGGAGTAGCGCGAGAAGCCGCGGCGTTCCGGCGCTGGATTGACCACCCGGTGCGTGGTCGAGGGCAGCACGTGGTTGGTCAGCCGCTGAAGCATGTCGCCGATGTTGCAGACGAGGGCGCCGGGCGGCGGGTTGATCGCGAGCCAGCCCCCGTCCTTCTCCAGCACTTCCAGGCCGGCTTCTTCCGCGCCCAGCAGCAAGGTGATGACGTTGATGTCCTCGTGCGCGCCGGCGCGAATGTTGGGGCCGTCCTGCGGCACCGGCGGATAGTGCAGCAGGCGCAGGATCGAATTGCCGTGATCGACCGTGTCGTCGAAGAACTGGCGATCCAGGCCCAGATAGACGGCGATCGCCTCCAGCACCTTGCGGCCCATGCCGTCGAGCGCATTGAACAGCCAGGCGATCTCGCGATGGAATTCAGGGACCTCGTCCGGCCAGACGTTGTCGGGCATGAAGGCGCGGAAGGGATGGTCTTCCGGCAGGTCCCGGCCCATGTGCCAGAACTCTTTGAGGTCGAAGTGCTTGGCGTCCTTGGCGGTCTCGATGCCGAACGGGGTGTAGCCGCGCTGGCCGCCGACCCCCGACACGTACTTGCGCTTGACCTCGTCGGGCAGGGCGAAAAACGCCTTGGCCGCGGCGATAGCCTTTTCGATGCGAGCCTGCTCCAGCGGGTGGTCGGAGATCACCGCGAAGCCATAGCGGGCGAACGAACCGCCCAGGTCAGCAGAGAAGCCGCCGAAGTCGCGCTCGAAGCGCTCGAACGAAACCGGCTCGATCCGTCGTGTCGTCACGTCGTGTCCTTCACCCGCCCTCGCGGGAACCTTGACCGTAGGCGTCGCGTTCGCATCGGAAATCCCACCTCGCGAGGAGATCATAGATGCGCAACTGGACCGCCCTTGCGGCATGTGTCGTCGGCGCCGGGGCCCTGGCCGCGTGCACCACGGTCGACCCCTACACCGGACAGACCGTCCGCAACAACACCGGCACGGGCGCCATCGCCGGCGCCCTGGGCGGCGCGGCGCTTGGCTACCTGACCAACACCAACCGCAGCGAGCAGGGACGCAGGAACGCCCTGATCGGCGCCGGGATCGGAGCCCTGGCCGGTGCGGGCGTCGGAAACTATATGGACCGCCAGCAAGCCGAGCTGCGCCGTGAATTGGCCGGCAGCGGCGTGGACGTCCAGCGCCAGGGCGACAATATCGTCCTGCAGATGCCGGCCGACGTGACCTTCGGCTTCGACCGGGCGGACATTCAGCCGCAGTTCCGCGGGGCGCTGGACGACGTTGCCCGCAGCCTCAACGCCTATCCCCAGACCCTGGTGGACGTAATCGGTCACGCCGACTCCACTGGACGGGCCGAATACAACCAGAACCTTTCCGAGCGTCGAGCGTCCTCGGTGGCCGGCTACCTGATCGACCGCGGCGTCCTGCGCGATCGGCTTTATGTCGAGGGGCGCGGCTCGACCCAGCCGATCGCCGACAACGCCACCGATGCCGGACGCGCGCAGAATCGGCGCGTCGAGATCGTCCTGCGCCCCTATACGGGCTGACGGCCTAGATCGGCTCTTCCTCGCGGCGCGTTGTGTTGCACGCCGCAGGCTTCTGGCCCCACATAGCGGCGAGGCGCGAGCGGCTGTTCGCCGCGTCGGGCGATGGGAGCTGGAATGGCGGCCGAGGCGGCGGGAATGAATCTTGGGCATGCGGTCGCCCTGCTGGCCGCCGGCGTCGTCGCTGTGCCCGTGTTCCGCAAGCTCGGCCTCGGTTCGGTGCTGGGCTATCTGGCCGCCGGCCTGGCGATCGGCCCGTTCGGCCTCAAGCTGTTCACCGACCCGCAGGCCATCCTGCATGTCGCTGAGCTGGGCGTAGTGCTGTTCCTGTTCCTGATCGGGCTGGAGATGCGGCCCGCCAAGCTCTGGAGCCTGCGGCGGGAGATCTTCGGCCTGGGGGCCGCTCAGGTGCTGCTGTGCTGCGCCCTGCTGTCGGGCGTGGCCATGCTGGGCGGCCTGCCGCCGGCCGCCGCAGTGATAGGGGCCAGCGGCTTCGTGCTGTCCTCGACCGCGGTCATCATGAAGATGCTGGACGAGCGCGGCGAGACCTCGACCGAAGCCGGCCAGAGGGCGGTGTCGATCCTGCTGCTCGAGGACCTGGCGGTGGTGCCGCTGCTGGCCCTGGTGGTCGTGCTGGCCTCGATGAACGGGACGGTCGCCGACTCGGGGCGTCCGGCCTGGCTCGGCCTGCTGATCGGACTCGGCTGCATCGCCGCAGTGATCGCCGCCGGCCGCTGGCTGCTCAATCCGTTCTTCCAGATTCTGGCCCGCAGCGGCGCGCGCGAGATCATGACCGCCGCCGCTCTGCTGGTGGTGCTGGGCACGGCGCTGTTCATGCAGTGGGGCGGGCTTTCCATGGCCATGGGCGCGTTCCTGGCCGGGGTGCTGCTGTCAGAATCGACCTTCCGCCACCAGCTGGAAGCCGACGTCGAACCGTTCCGCGGCATCCTGCTGGGCCTGTTCTTCCTCAGCGTCGGCATGTCGCTCGACCTGTCGGTGGTGGCGGCCGAGTGGGGGCTGATCGCGGTCGGGGTGATCGCCTTCATGCTGGTCAAGGCGGGCGGCATCTATGTCGTGGCCCGGCTGTTCCGCGCCGACCATCGCGAGGCGATCCAGCGCGCGGCGCTGTTCGCTCAGGGCGGCGAGTTCGCCTTCGTGCTCTATTCGGCGGCGGTCGCGGCCGGCGTGGTGGACGCGCGCACCAGCGCGGCCCTGACCGCGGTCGTGATCCTCTCCATGGCCCTGACCCCGCTGGTGGTGATCGTGCTGAACCGGGTGCTGCCGCCGCCCAAGGAGTCTCTGGACGGGGTCGAGGTCGCCGCCAACCTGGAGGGTCGGGTTCTGATGATCGGCTTCGGCCGCTTCGCGCAGGTGGTCTCCCAGCCGCTGCTGGCCCGCGGCATGGAGGTCTCGCTGATCGAGACCGACGTCGAGATGATCCGCGCCGCCGGCACCTTCGGCTTCAAGGTCTATTACGGCGATGGCACGCGGCTGGACGTGCTGCGCGCGTCGGGGGCGTCCAACGCCGAGGCGATCCTGGTCTGCGTCGACAAGCCGGACGTGGCCGACAGGATCGTCGAGCTGGTGAAGGCCGAGTTCCCGCTGGCCAAACTGTTCGTCCGCGCCTTCGACCGCGGCCACTCGCTGCGGCTCATCAAGGCCGGGGTCGACTACCAGATCCGCGAGACCTTCGAATCGGCGCTGTCGTTCGGGAAGAACGTGCTGATCCAGCTCGGCGTCGACGAGGTGGAGGCCGCCGACATCGTCCGCGACGTGCGCCGCCGCGACACCGAGCGCCTGGAGCTGCAGATCGCCGGCGGCATCCAGGAAGGTCGCTGGCTGATGCGCGGCAACATGCCGACCCCGACGCCGGAGCCGTTCTCCGTTCCGCGCAAGGGCGGGCGTGCGGGCAACGAGGAGGCCGCCGACGTGCTGGAGAAGCACCCGAAGGAGCTTGCGGAGTAGTTCTTCTCCATCTGGTGAAATTTTTCGCGTGACCCCGTTCTCAAAGGGGCTCTCGCAGCGTAAAGGGGCCCTCATGGCTGGAAAAACCCGTAACGACGCCGTGGAGGCCCTCGCCGGGCTGCTCTTCGACGGCATGACCATCATGGCCGGGGGCTTCGGCCTCTGCGGCATTCCCGAGAACCTGATCGGCGCGATCAAGGAATCCGGCGTCAAAAACCTGACGGTGGTTTCCAACAATTGCGGGGTCGACGGCTTCGGCCTCGGCATCCTGCTGGAAAGCGGCCAGATCAAGAAGATGATCTCGTCCTATGTGGGCGAGAACAAGCTGTTCGAGCAGCTTTATCTGTCGGGCGCGCTGGAACTGGAGTTCAACCCGCAGGGCACCTTGGCCGAGCGCATTCGCGCCGGCGGCGCCGGCATCCCGGCCTTCTTCACCAAGACCGGGGTCGGCACGCTCGTGGCCGAGGGCAAGGAAGTCCGCGACTTCGACGGCGAGACCTATGTGATGGAGCGCGGCCTGGTCGCCGACCTCGCCATCGTCAAGGCTCACACGGGCGACGCCGAGGGCAACCTCGTCTATCGGAAGACCGCGCGGAACTTCAATCCGATGATGGCCACGGCGGGTAAGGTCACGGTCGCCGAGGTCGAGAACCTCGTGCCGATCGGCTCGATCGACAAGGACCACATCCACACCCCGGGCATTTTCGTCGACCGCATCGTCAAGGGCGCGGTCTACGAGAAGCGCATCGAGCGGGTCACTACCCGTCCCCGCGAAGAGAAGGCGAGCGCGTAAGATGGCCTGGACCCGTGACGAAATGGCCGCCCGCGCCGCCAAGGAACTGCGCGACGGCTTCTATGTGAACCTGGGCATCGGCATCCCGACCCTGGTCGCCAACTACATCCCCGAAGGCATGCACGTGACGCTGCAGAGCGAGAACGGCATGCTGGGCATGGGCCCCTTCCCTTACGAGGGGGAAGAAGACGCCGACCTGATCAACGCCGGCAAGCAGACGATCACCGAACTGCCGAGCTCGTCCTATTTCTCCAGCGCCGACTCGTTCGGCATGATCCGCGGCGGCCACATCGCCCTGTCGATCCTGGGCGGCATGCAGGTCTCGGCGAACGGCGACCTGGCCAACTGGATGGTGCCCGGCAAGATGGTCAAGGGCATGGGCGGGGCCATGGACCTGGTGGCGGGCGTGAAGCGCGTCGTCGTGGTCATGGACCACTGCGAGAAGTCGGGCGCGCCCAAGCTGCTGAACGCCTGCAGCCTGCCGCTGACCGGTCAGGGCGTGGTCGACCTGCTGATCACCGAGCTCGGCGTGTTCGAGATCAACCGCGGCAAGACCCCGGTGAAGCTGATCGAACTGGCCCCCGGGGTCACGCTCGACGAGGTGAAGGCCAAGACCGAGGCGGCGTTCGAGGTCGCTGTCTAGGACCCAGCTTCCAACCCCGGACTTTGAAAGGCGGCCGCGCATCCGGCCGCCTTTTGCTTGCGTATGTTCTTGCATCAGCGTCTGGCTTTCGCCCGACGCGTGAAAGTGAGACGCTCGAAGCCATGTCCAAGATCCTCCGTTCCGCCGCCGTCCTCGCAGCCGTCGCCAGCCTGGCGTCGGTGGAGGCGGCCGAATCCGCGCAGCTCAAGACGGCGGTGTTCGCCGGCGGCTGCTTCTGGTCGGTCGAGAAGGCGATGGAGAAGTTGCCGGGCGTCACCGATGTCGTGGTGGGCTATTCCGGCGGCGACCGTCGCAACCCGACCTATCAGAACCACGAAGGCCATCTGGAGGCGGTGAAGGTCACCTACGACCCGGCCAAGACCAGCTACGCCAAGCTGGTCGACGGCTTTTTCCATAATATCGACCCGACCGACGCCGGCGGGCAGATCTGCGACCGCGGCCACTCGTACACGACGGCGGTCTTCGTCACGAGCGAGGCCGAGCGTTCGGCCGCTGTGGAGGTGAAGGCGCAGATCGCCAAGACCCTCGGCAAACCGGTGGCGACCAGCGTGTTGCGGGCCTCCCCGTTCTGGATGGCCGAGGCCTATCACCAGGACTACGCCAGGAAGAATCCGGCCAGCTACAACGCCTATCGCCTGGGCTGCGGCCGCGACCGCGCCCTCAAGGCCGTCTGGGGAGCGGCTCCCCACTGACGGGGTCGCGGGGCGCAGGATCGAAGCCCTCGGCGATGAAGACGCCGGCCGTGCGCTTGCGCTTGCGGTCCAGCCGCACGCCGACGATCTCGTGGCCGGAGATGCGCTTGAAGTCGTTCATGACCTCGCCCTGGTAGACCTCGTCCAGGCTGGCCACCAGGACACGCCGGCCCTGGGCTGCGGTCAGCGGGGCGACAGTCTCGGCCTGATTCTGCGGATGCAGCTCGCGCACCCACATGCGCAGGGGCGGCTCGCCGTCCTTGCCGAAATAGTCGCGGCCGTAATAGGCGGCGGCGTTGAACAGGAAGCGGTCGTCGACGACCACCGCGTCCAGGCTGCCCTTGGGCTCGCGCAGGGCGCGCTCGGCGATGGCCTCGCTCATCTGTTCCCAGCCCTTGGCCCGCTTGAAGGCGTTGGCCAGGCCCACCTGATCGGCGAAACCGGGATTGAGCACGCAGGCCAGGAAGACGACGGCCACGGCGGCCTGGATGGTCAGGGCGGCGATGATCCACCCGCGGGCGCGCCAGCGCATCAGCCACGCGGCGACCAGGATGGCGCCCGGCGCATAACCTGCGCCCGACCAGTTGGCGTTGGCGCGGCTGATGAACGACTGGCCGGTGACGATCAGCAGCGGCGGCAGGGCGAAGCAGAGCAGCAGCACGTCCTGCGGGCGCAGCTTTCGCCGCGCGGCCAGGAGGATCGTCCCGCCGATGAGCACCGCAAAGGGGATCGGCCCGAACACCCCGAACTGCGAGGCGACGAAGTCCCCAAGCTCGGCGAAGTTGAACAGCTGGCGCCCGCCCCAGGCGGCGTTGGCGGCGGTATGCTGGACGGTGGCGAAGCCGTGCCCGGCGTTCCAGACGAGGTTCGGCGCCAGCACCAGCAGGAAGGCGCCGATCGCCAGGGCCGCGGTTCGGACGTTCCATTCCGCCCGCGCCGGGCGTGAAAGGATGCTGTGCAGGGCGATCCCGATCACCCCATAGATCGCCGCGTACTTCGACAGGAAGGCCAGGCCCGTCGCCGCGCCGACCGCCGCGGCCAGAGCAAGACGTCGACGACCTTGCGCATGCGGCAGCTCGACGTAGGCGAGCAGCGCCAGGCTGAGGAAGGCGAGCAGCGGCGCGTCCGTCGCCATCACCAGCGACGAGAGCTGCACCGCCGGCATCAGCAGATAGAGGGCTGCGGCGAGGAAGCCGGCGGGCGCGTCGTACAGCCGCCGGCCGATCTGGTAGACGCAGAGCGTCGTAAGCGCGTGCAGCAGCGGCGCCGAGAGCCGGATCCAGGGCTCGGCGTCGCCGCCGATATGGGTCGTGCTCCAGATCAGCCAGGCGATGACCGGCGGCTTGGAATAGTAGCCCCAGTCCAGGGTGCGCGACCAAAGCCAGTACTGAGCCTCGTCCGGATAGAGCTCGAGCGGGGTGGCGAACAGCGCCACCAGCCGCACCGCCGTCAGCGCCAGGGTGACGAGCACCACCGAGCGCCAGTGCCGGTCGAGTCCGTGAACGGACGGGTTGCTGTTGGACACGCGCGCCTCTTAGCCGAATTCGCGCGGAAACTTGCGCGCGCGAGCGTGTCTGTAAAGCGACAGCCGCCGCATAAATGAACTCCCCGTTACGGTAGTGACGCGAGCGTCACGAATCCGTCACCCACAGTGGAAATTTCCGCGCTATAGGGGCCCTCAAGGGTGGGAAGATGGGCCGGGGCGCCCATCCCTTTCTCGTACTACTGAGGGGATATCAGCATGAAATCTGTAATTGGTCGCGCGCTTTGCGCGTCTACCGCGCTTGTGACCGGCCTTCTGGTCAGCACCGCCGCCATGGCCCAGTCGACCGGCACCGCGGTTGTCGAAGAACTGGTCGTCACCGGCTCCGCCGAGCGCAGCCAAGGCGGCGCGATCGTCGCCATGGATGCGCCGAAGTCGCGTTCGGCCATCACCCAGGAATTCCTGTCGACCCAGGCTCCGGGCGGCACCGTCCTTGACCAGATCAACCTGCTGCCGGGCGTCAACTTCACCGGCAACGACGCCTTCGGCTCGGCCGGCGGCGACATCACCCTTCGCGGCTTCGACTCGCAACGCCTGGCGCTGATCCAGGACGGCATCCCGCTGAACGACAGCGGCAACTACGCCGTCTATCCGAACCAGCAGATGGACTCCGACCTGATCGAGCGCGTCGAAGTCAACCTTGGCACCACCGACGTCGACAGCCCGACCGCGGCTGCGGCCGGCGGCACCATCAACTACATCACCCGCAAGCCGCAGGACGAGATGGGCGGCCGCGTCCAGCTCGGCTTCGGCTCGGAGAACTTCCAGCGCTACTACGGCACCTTCGAGACCGGCCGTTTCGGCCCGTGGGGCACCAAGGCCTGGATCAGCGGCCTCTACACCCGCAACGACATCTTCGACGCCCCCGGCAAGATCGAGAAGAAGGCGTTCAACGCGCGGATCTGGCAGGACATCGGCGACAACGGCGACTTCATCAGCGTCACCGCCAACTACAACGAGAACCGCAACAACTTCATCCGCCGCATCACCCTGGCGCAGTTCAACCAGAAGGGCGTGACCTCGGCGAACCTGCCGGACACCACCCTGCACTATGACGCCACCTGCGTGCGCCCGACGCCGACCAACGGCACGGTGCAGAACGAAGCGACCTCGGCCACCGGCTTCACCGCCGCCTGCGCCCAGTACGTCGGGAACAACATCAACCCGTCGAACACCGGCAACATCCGCGGCCAGAGCCTGTTCCACCTGACCGACACCCTGATCCTGACGGTCGACCCCTCGTTCCAGTACACCATCGCTAACGGCGGCGGCCGGACGATCTTCCAGGAGAACGATCCGCAGTTCCGCGGCAATGTCGACCTGAACGGCGACGGCGACACCCTCGACCGCGTGCTGATCTACTGGCCGAACACCACCAACACCCGTCGCTACGGCGTGAACACCTCGCTGATCTGGAAGTTCTCCGATACCCAGAGCATCCGCGCCGCCTACACCCTGGACTACGCCCGTCACCGTCAGACCGGCCAGGGCACGACCTTCGACGCCAACGGCAATCCGGCCGACGTGTTCGGCGGCAAGGACGGCTACGGCCCGGCGATCAACCTGGCCGACGGCAGCATCCTGCGTCGCCGCGACCGCCTGTCGATCGCCACCCTGAACCAGTTCGCCATCGACTATCGCGGTCGGTTCATGGAAGACCGCCTGCTGATCAACGTCGGCGTGCGCGCGCCCTTCTTCAAGCGGGACCTGAACCAGTTCTGCTACATGCGCGACACCTTCAACGCCTACTGCACCACCCAGACCCCGTTCGTGGTGGCCGGCACCGACGACGGCAGCGGCGTGCCGTTCGTGGTCTTCCCGACCAACAACGCTTCGCAGACGGGCGGCGCTTCGACCACCTCGCTGACCCCGGCCCAGCTGGCCGCGTTCCGCGCGATCTACGGACCGACCGCGACGCCGAGCGCCTATTTCGGCCAGCCGCGCAAGTTCGAGCGCAAGTACGACAAGGTGCTGCCGAACGTCGGCGTCAGCTATGAGCTGAACGACCACCAGACGATCTATGCGAGCTACGCCGAAACCATCTCGGTGCCGCGTACGGACGACCTCTACGACCGCAACGTCGTGGATCCGAACCCGGAAACCTCGAAGTCGTTCGACCTGGGCTGGCGCTATTCGAGCCCGACCCTGATCGCCTCGATCGCGGCGTTCAGCAACAGCTTCGAAAACCGCATCGAGCGTCAGTTCGACGAAGCCGCCCAGATCTTCTACTCGGTCAACGTAGGCGAAGTTAAGCTGCGCGGCTTCGATGGCCAGATCGGCTGGAAGCCGGAAGACTACCTGAGCTTCTACACCTCGCTGTCCTACGTCGACACCGAGATCCAGTCGAACTTCCCGAACGGCGCCGGCGGCGCGATCCTGGCGACCAAGGGCAAGGAACTCTACGAGATCCCGAAGCTCCAGGGTTCGGTCCGCGTCGATTGGGACGTCACCGACGCGCTGAGCGTCGGCGTTCAGGGCAAGTTCGTCGGCGAGCGCTGGACGAACCTGACCAACACCGAAAAGGCTCCGGGCTACAGCACCTGGGATCTGGACGTGCGCTACAAGTTCGACGTCCTGAAGAAGACCTACCTGCAGCTCAACGTGCGTAACCTGTTCGACGAGTACTACCTCGCCGACATCGTCACCAACACCAACGGCAACGGCCAGTTCCAGCTGGGCTACCCGCGGGCGGTGATGCTGACCCTGCACGCCGAGTTCTAGTTTCGGGATCAGTCTTGAGATCGGGGGCGGTCCGGCGACGGGCCGCCCTTTTTCTTTGCAGCGCTTGACGGGGGAGCCTTGTCCGCCCATCTGCGCGCGTTCGTTGAATTGAAGGCAGGCCATGACCGTTCTCGTCCCCGCCGAATGGGCTCCGCACCGCGCCATGTGGCTGGGCTTCCCCAGTCATGAGGAGCTTTGGCAGGAAGACCTGCGCCAGGCTCAGGAAGAGGTGGCGGCCCTGGCCCGCGCCCTGGCCGGTCCCGGCCGCGAGCGCGTGCGCCTGCTGACCGGTTCGGACGCCGGCGAGGCCGATGCGCGCGCCCTGCTGGGCGACGTGGCCGGCGTCGAGATCGTTCCCGGCCGGTTCGGCGACATCTGGCTGCGCGACACCGGCCCGATCTTCGTCAAGCAGGATGGCGCGGACTTGGCCCAGGGCTTCAAGTTCAACGGCTGGGGCGGCAAGTACCAGCTCGACCATGACGATGAGGTGGCCGGCCAGATCGCCCAGGCTTCCGGCGTCGCCCTCAACGCCCACGACTTCATCCTGGAGGGTGGAGCGGTCGACCATGACGGCGCCGGGACGGTGCTGACCACCGGCCAGTGCGTGCTGAACCCCAACCGCAACGCCGGCTGGACCCAGGCGCACGCGGAGGCCGCCTTCGCGCAGGCGTTCGGCGCCGCGAAGGTCATCTGGCTAGGCGATGGCCTGGCCAACGATCACACCGACGGTCACGTCGATAACCTGGCCCGCTTCGTGGCGCCGGGCGTCGCAGTCTGCCCCGTCGCCTATGGCCGCGGCGACGTCAACGTCGAGGCCTATGACGACGCCGCCCGTCGCCTTGCCGAGGCCGGGCTGAAGGTCGTGCGCATCCCCTCGCCGGGCTGGATCGAGGGCGCCGAGGGCGGCGCCGCGCCTGCCAGCCACATGAATTTCATCATCGCCAACGGCGCGGTGATCATGCCGACCTACAAGCAGGGCCAGGCTGCGGACCTCGCCGCCCAGGCGCTGCAGAGCGTTTTCCCGGACCGGGAGGTGATCGCCCTGCCGTCCAACGCCATCCTGACCGGTGGCGGTTCGTTCCACTGCATCACCCAGCAGGAGCCCGCCTGATGGCCCGCACGATCAGCGTCGCCGCCATCCAGACCAGCTACGGCATGGATCTGGACGCGAACATCAAGAAGACCGCCGACTTCATCCGCCAGGCCGCCGACCAGGGCGCTCAGGTGGTTCTGCCCTCCGAGCTGTTCCAGGGGCCGTACTTTTGCGTCGCCCAGGAGGAGCACTGGTTCCGCCAGGCCTATCCGTGGCGCGAGCATCCTGCCGTCAAGGCGCTGGCGCCGCTGGCCGCCGAGCTGGGCGTGGTGCTGCCGATCTCGATCTTCGAGAAGGAAGGCCCGCACTATTTCAACAGCCTGGTGATGGTCGACGCCGACGGCTCGCTGATGGGACTCTATCGCAAGAGCCACATCCCCGATGGCCCGGGCTATATGGAGAAATACTACTTCCGGCCTGGCGACACCGGCTTCAAGGTCTGGGATTCCAAGTTCGGCCGCCTCGGTGTCGGCATCTGCTGGGACCAGTGGTATCCCGAATGCGCCCGCGCCATGGCGCTGATGGGCGCCGAGGTGCTGTTCTATCCCACCGCCATCGGCTCCGAGCCGCACGACCCCAGCCTGGACACCGCCCTGCCGTGGCGGCGCGCGATGCAGGGCCACGCGGTGTCGAACGTCATTCCCGTGGTCGGCGCCAACCGTATCGGCTTTGAGCCGTGGGACGGCTATCCGAACGGCGGCCAGACCTTCTACGGCTCGTCCTTCATCGCCGACCATCGCGGCGATCTGGTCTCGGAACTGGGGCGCGGCGACGAAGGCCTGGTCGCGGCGACCTTCGATCTCGACTTCCTGCAGACCCACCGCGCGGCCTGGGGCTTCTTCCGCGACCGCCGCACCGACCTCTACGGGGCGTTGACGGGCGCGCGTCCGGCCTGATCATCTGAGGCGTGATCGAAACGCCCCGCCTGATCCTCCGACGCTGGAAAGACAGCGACCGGCCCGCCTTCGCCGCCATCTGCGCCGATCCTGAAGTCATGCAATGGTTGGGCGGGGTGCTGACCCCCGAACAGGCCGGCCAGCGCATCGACCGGGTCGAGGCGACTTTCGAGGCGCTCGGCTACGGTCGCTTCCTGGTCGAGCGAAAGTCCGATGGGGCCTTCCTGGGCTGGTGCGGGGTGATGCCGTGCCACGAGAGCGTGACGCCGATCGCCGGCCAGCCGGAGATCGGCTGGCGGCTGGTCACCACGGCCTGGGGCGAGGGCTACGCCACCGAGGCGGCGCGCGCGGCGCTGGACGACGCTTTCGCGCGGGTCGGGCTTGCAGAGGTGCTGGCCTATACCAGCAAGGCCAACCTGCGTTCGCAGGCGGTGATGCAGCGCCTCGGCCTCTCGCGCGAGCCGCAGCGCGACTTCCATTTTCCGAACACGCCGGCCGGCGAGGATCCGACCAGCGTGGTCTACGTGGCGTACCCCTAGGCCGCGCAGTTCTTCGGCGCGGCCTTGGCGCGTGCGATCTCGGCCCGCGCCTTCTGCATGTCGGCCAGGAACTGCGGATCGCCATGCAGGCGTGCGACCATGGCCGCGCCCAGGGTGCGGCCGGCCTCGATGTCGCTGGCGTAGTGCACGCCGCAGATGATCCGGCTCTCGCCGATCTGCTTGCCGATGGCCAGCATGTCGTCGGCCTTGGCGGGGGCCAGCTCGGCCAGGATCAGCGCCCAGGTCCAGCCGGTCATCGAGTGGCCGGACGGATAGGACGCGTTGGTCTTCATCCAGTCCTCGCGCGGCACGCAGATCGGGCGCTCGTCGCCGATCATCGGACGGGGGCGGTTGTAGTGGTCCTTGGCCGGCTTGCCGACCGTGCGCACGTCCAGCTCCACGCGGTGCAGGATACGCAGAGCCGTCGGGGTCTGCTTCTCGTCGATCGAGACGCCGAGCTTGCAGGAATACTGCTTCAGGGCTCCACCGCCCCACAGGTCGTTGTCGACCACGGCCTGCTTCCAGCGCGGCGTGTCCTTCAGCGCGCGGGTCTCGAGGTAGCGGGCGCGGTCGGCTTGGCCGACCAGGCTGTCGGGCGCCGGCGGCGGGCCGAGCAAGGTGGCGCCGTCGATCACGCCATGGGCGAGATAGCCGGTCAGGTTGGTCGGGATCGGGTTGAGCAGCGGCGCATCGAGGCTCTCGTCGACGAGCTGCGGGGCCTGGGCGGTAGTCGCGGCGCAGGCGGCGAGGCCCGCGGCCAGGGCGAGCCCGGCCAGGGTGGTCAGGTTACGGATCATGCGCCTCCATAGAACGGTCCCCAGGGCTTGGGAACCGTTCCAGGAAGCAGCGCCCTACCGCAGGACCGTCAGGCCGTTCTTGATGACGGTGACGTTGCGGGCCTTCACCCGGGCTTCGAACGAGATGTTCTTCCCGTCCTTCCAGAGATCGACGGTGATAGTGTCGCCCGGGAAGACCGGGGCCGAGAAGCGGGCCTGGTGGGAATAGATCTGGTCGGGGTCGAAGCCGACGATCTCCTGCAGCACGGCGCGGCAGGTGATGCCGTAGGTGCAGAGGCCGTGCAGGATGGGCCGGTCGAAGCCGGCCCGCTTGGCCACGTCCGGATCGGAGTGCAGCGGGTTGCGGTCGCCGTTCAGCCGGTAGAGCAGGGCCTGGTCGGGCAGGGTGGCGAAGTCGACCGAGAGGTCCGGCGCGCGGGTCGGGACTACGTGCGGCTCGGGCGCGCCGTCCGACGGACCCCCGAAGCCGCCATCGCCGCGGGCGAAGGTGGAGCCGGTCAGCGTGGCGACCTTTTCGCCCTTCTCGTCCTTCCAGATGGTCTCGTTGACGATCACCGCGCCCTTGCCCTCGCCCTTGTCGAAGGCGCCGACCGTGCGGCTTTCGGCGGTGAAGGTTCCGTAGGTGGGAAGCGGTTTGTGAAGCTCGACCTTCTGCTCGCCGTGCACGACCATCAGGAAGTTGATCTGGCTCTGGCGATGGCCGGCCGGCATCTCGGGCGCCGGGCCGCTGGCCTTGGCGTTCGAGGCGAGCACGGTGGCGGCGGTGGGGACGACCTTCAGCGCCTTTTCATAGACGAAGGGCAGCTCGGTCTCGTTCATCGGGTCGCGGCCGAGGCCGACGCCGAGCGCGTACAGCATCACGTCCTTGTCGCCATAGGTGAAGGTGCGCGGCGCGGTCTTCTGGTTGAGAATGTCGGGATAGAAGATGGGCAAAACAATTCCTCCGGTATGTGGCCTTGCGGCTTATCGAATGGGACGAATTGAAGCGGCTCGCCCTGCGCTAGGCAAGCGCGGCGCGAGCAGGTTTGCCGGTCCTGCCGCGATCGGGTAGAAGCGCGAACCTCGCCCGAGACGGCGCGCCAACGCCAGAAGAACCGCCCGCTCGCGCAGACACATCAATCGCCCAGGATCATCGAAGGTATTTCATGGCGACCCAAACCCAATCCGGCGCAGGCCAGATCTCCGGCAACGTGCTGTTTTACTCGAAGCCGGAGCCGCTTTCGGTCGACCTGCACAAGACGCTGGGCGTCAAGAGCGTCGCCGGGCCGTTCAAGTTCGCCAAGGAAGGCCACGCGGTGCCGCTGACGGTCACCGAGTTCGGCGTCTCGGCGCTGTGCGGCCCGATCATCTTCGTCGGCGACGAGAAGATCCCGCTGGCGGTGATGGGCCTGAACCCGGGCGAGAACATGTTCCTGACCGCCGAGGGCATGTTCGAGCCGGGCGTCTACGTTCCCGCCTACATCCGCCGCTATCCGTTCGTGTTCGCCAACGACAGCGCCGCCGGCCAGATGATCCTCTGCATCGACCGCGCCGCCGAGTTCATCGTCGAGGGCGGCGACATGTCGTTCTTCGACGCCGAGGGCAAGCCGACCGAGTACACGCAGAACTGCATCAATTTCTGCAACGACTACGAAGTCGAGCGCCAGCGCACGCAGAACTTCGTGCAGCTGCTCAAGGATCTCGACCTGTTCGAGACCAAGAAGGCCACCTTCACCCCCACCAATCCGGACGGCAGCGCCGGCGAACCGCAGACCATCGCCGAGTACTTCGGCGTCTCGGAAGAGAAGCTGAACGCCCTGCCGGTGGAGAAGTACACCGAGCTGCGCGACAACGGCGCGCTTGCCCAGATCTACGCGCACCTGGTGTCGCTGTCGGGCTGGGACCGCCTGATCGCGCTGGCCATGGCCCGCATGCCCCAGGCCGCCAACGCCTAGGGGATGAGATCTCCCTCCCCCTTGTGGGGAGGGACAGGTCGCGTAGCGACCAGGGTGGGGAACTGCTGAGTCAGCAAAGCCCCACCCGTCTCGGCGCTTTGCGCCGATCCGCCCTCCCCACCAGGGGGAGGGAGAAGACGTCACCTAGCGAAGACGCTGCGGGTCAGGCAGGAGAAGACCAGCCGGCCGGCCTCGTCGAGCAGGTCGTGCTGGGCGATGACGATGCCCTTGCCCTCGCCGACCGGATCCTTGCCCATCACCGTCATGCGGCCGCGAAGCATCTCGCCGGCCGGCGGATTGCGCGCCCAGCGCAGGGCGTCGACGCCCAGGCGCTTGGTCTGCGGCCATTCCAGCACCGAGGCGGCGTCGAGACGGCACCAAAGCGCATAGACCATCGCATCCGGCGCGCCCCGTTCGGTCGGCCAGCCGGGCGCAAAGGCGGCGATAAAGCCCTCGAGCGCAGCGGGATCCACGGCGATGTCGCCGAGCGGTACGACTTGACCGATTTCGATGTCGTCAAAGGACGCAGGCACAGGAACGCACTCCAAGTTCGGAAAACGCTGATTCGGTGATCTTCACCTCAGAACGCGACAAGTCGAGCAGGCATTTAAGTTTGGACCTTGGCGCCCTATGTGGCGGTCATGTCGAGCGGGTGGTTGATTGGCGTCATGGTCGAGGCGGCGGGGGAGCCTGTTCCCGTCCGCCATTTCTTCGCCGTCGGTCATGAAGACCGTGCGAAGGCCGAATGGACGGCGATCGATCGCGCCATGCTGATCGGCCAGGTGGCCTCCAGCCCGGTCAAGGGGCTGGAGCCGGTCCACGTCATCGGCGCGCTCAACCCGAAGACCATCAAGTCGCTGGCCCTGAAACCGGGCGAGGTCCGACCCTTGGGCTGGAAGTGGCCGCGTCGCTGGCTGGCCTTGGCGGAGTAGCCTCAGGCCGCGCCGAGCCTGGCCAGCACCGCCTGGTAGGCGGCCTGGAGACGCCCGGCGACCGATGGCGCGCCGGTCGGCTTTGCGCCCAGGTGCAGCACGCGCAGTTCGTCCATGAACTCGGCCCACATCTGCGGTCCGCCTTCCTCCAGCACCTGAGCGCGGATCGCGAGGTCCTCGCTGACCGGCAGGTGGCGGCGGCCCCACGCGCCGATCTGGGCGAAGACCGGCACCAGCTGGATCGCCTTTTCCGTCAGGCTGTAGATGGCCTTCTGTTTGTGGCTCGGATCGTCTGACCGGGTGATCATGCCCATCTCGGTCAGCTTCTTCAGCCGATCGGCCAGGATGTTGCTGGCGATGCCTTCCTCCGAGCGGGCGAGAAGCTCGCGGAAGTGCCGACGGTCGCCGAACATCATGTCGCGGATCACCAGCAGGCTCCATTTGTCGCCGAACACCTCGAGCGTGAGGTTGATCGGGCAGCCGGATCTTTGGCTGTCGGCCATGGACGGCGTCCTCGCAGAAACTGCTTGCAGTTTGCCATCGGTTGCGGCTAGCTCGCAACCAATTGCAATTTGCAATCGGTTTCGGCCGCGGAGGCGGCCCCCAACGGGAGGGATGCGCCATGCGCAAGGTCGTGCTGTCGATGTTCATGAGCCTGGACGGATTCATCGAGGGGCCGGATGGCGAGTTCGTGCCGCCGCCCTGGTCCGACGACATGCAGGAGAAGTGGTCCGGCGCCGGGATGTCGGCGGCCGGCCTGCTGGTCTACGGGCGCAAGAACTATGAGTTCAATTCCGCCTTCTGGACGGCGATGGAGGCGAACGCGGAGGCGCCGGCCGAGGAGCGGGAGTTCGCGGCCCTGATGAACGGCCTGCCCAAGCTGGTGCTCTCGCATACTCTGGCCAGCGTGGGCTGGAACGGTCGCCTGGCCGGTCCCGACCTGGCGGCCGAGTTCGCCGAGCTGAAGCGCCAGGACGGCGGCGATATCGTCGTGCTGGGCGGGGCCGGGGTCGCCAACAGCCTGATCGCTCTGGACCTCATTGAGGAATACCGGATCCTGCTGGTTCCGATCCTGCTGGGCGACGGCAAGCGATTGTTCGACGGCGGCCACCGCCGCCGGCCGCTGGAGCTGGTCAGCTGCGTCACCGCCGACACCGGCGCGGCGATCCTGACCTATCGTCCGAGTGCGGCGTCCGCCTGACTTTGCTCCGGCGGCCAGCCGGGCCATATAGGCGGCGGACCTGATGGGATGACCGGATGACGCGCCTCCTTGCGACCCTGCTCGCCGCCTTCGCCCTTCTGGGGGCGGCGCCCGCGGTCGCGGCGCCGGTCGACACTGGCCACCTGGAGGCCGAGCTGGTCGGCCGCGACCTCTCGGTCGCGCCGGGCGCGACGACCTACGTCGCCTTGCGCCAGAAAATCGACAAGGGGTGGCACACCTATTGGCGCAATTCCGGCGACAGCGGCGAGGCGACCCGCATCCAGTGGACCCTGCCGAACGGTTGGCGCGCCGGCGACATCGTCTGGCCCGCACCGCATCGCCAGCCCACCGGCCCGCTGATGAACTATGGCTACCAGGGAGAGGTTCTGCTGCCCGTGCCGGTCACGGCCCCCGCCAATGCGCGGCCTGGGCAGATCGTCACCCTGACCGCGGCGGCGACCTTCCTCGTCTGCGAGGAGATCTGCGTGCCGGAGGAGGCGACCCTGACCTTCTCCCTGCCGGTCAAGGAGGGGCTGGCTGAGCCCGACCCCCAATGGGGCGAGAAGGTCGCGGCGACCATCGCCGCCGCCCCGGCCCCCGGCGGCCTGACCGCCGCCTTCGCGCGGCAGGGCCCGGTCGTGGCGCTGGCGATCACCGGCCCGGCGCTGAAGGGCCTCGACATGGCCGACGCCTATTTCTTCCCGTTCGACGCCACGGTCATCGAACACGCCAAGGCCCAGCCGATCGAGCGTGGGCCGGAGGGCCTGACCCTGGGACTGACTGGGGGCTACGCCTTCCAGCAGCCGCAGCCGCCGAAGTCGCTGGCCGGCGTGCTCACGGTCGGCGGCAAGGCCTTCGAGGTCAGCGCGGTCGAGGGCGCGCTGCCGGCCGGGGCTTCGGGCCTCGGCCCGCCGCCGAAGGCCTCGGGCGCTTCGGGCGCGGGGCTGGGCCTCGCGCCGGCGGTGCTGTTCGCCTTCCTCGGCGGACTGATCTTAAACCTGATGCCCTGCGTCTTTCCGATCCTCGCCATGAAGGCCGCCGCCTTCGCCGGCCATGGGCACGAGCGTCGCGCCGCCCAGGCGCAGGGCCTGGCCTTCCTGACCGGCGTGCTGGCGACGTTCCTGGCCCTGGCCGGCGTCCTCATCGCGATCAGGGCCGGCGGCGCGGCGGTGGGCTGGGGCTTCCAGCTGCAGTCGCCGCCGGTGGTGGCGGGGCTCTCTCTGCTGATGCTGGCCGTAGCGCTGAATCTCTCCGGCGTGTTCCAGGTGGGCGCCTCGCTGCAGGGTGCTGGCGGCGGTCTGGCGAGCCGCGGCGGCATGGCCGGGGCCTTCTTTACCGGCGCACTGGCGGTGGTGGTCGCCGCGCCCTGCACGGCGCCCTTCATGGCGCCGGCCCTCGGCTGGGCGCTGACCCAGAGCGCGCCCGCCGCGCTGGCGGTCTTCCTGGCGCTGGGCCTTGGCTTCGCCGCGCCGTTCGCGCTCGCGCCCTTCGTGCCGGGCCTGCTGTCGCGCCTGCCGAAGCCTGGCGCGTGGATGGACACCTTCAAGAAGGCGCTGGCCTTCCCGATGTACGGCGCAGCCGCCTGGCTCGCCTGGGTGCTTACGGTGCAGGCCGGGAACATCGCTCTGGCCCGCATCCTGGCCGCCGCCGTAGCGCTCGCGCTTGCGGCGTGGCTGCTGGGCGTGGGGCAACGGCGCCAGGCGGCGGGACGGAACGCCTTGCCGGCCATCGTCGTCGGCGGGCTGCTGGCGCTGCTCGCCGCCGCGGGCGCGGTGTGGCCGAACTATGCCGCGCCGACCGACGTCGCCCAGTCCGGGGCCGAGGCCAGCGTGCCCTACGAGGCCTGGAGCCCGGAAAAGGTCGCCGCCGCCCAGGCGGCAGGCAAGCCGGTGTTCGTCAATTTCACCGCCGCCTGGTGCGTGACCTGCCAGGTGAACGAGAAGGTCGCGCTCAGCCGCCAGGGCGTCGCCGACGCCTTCAAGCAGACCGGCGCGGTCTATCTGAAGGGCGACTGGACCAAGAAGGACGACGTGATCGAGGCGGAGCTGGCCAGGCACGGGCGCGCCGGCGTGCCGCTATACCTCGTCTATGGCGCCAGGGGGGGAGAGCCGGTCATCCTGCCGCAGATCCTGACCGAGGGCCTTGTCGTCCGCGCGCTGAAGGACGCCCAGGCGCGCTAGTCTAGACCGGCGCCTGCGGCGGCGCCGTGATCACCTCGACGTTGTCGTTCAGCAGATAGCCCATGTCGGCGACGGCGGTGTCGCGGTCCTTGACGGTCTTGGCCTCGTCCAGGGCCTTGAGTTTCAGCGGCAGGTCCTCGGCGATGCCGCGCAGGATGCACTTCAGGTCGCCGTCCAGCTTGCGCTCGGCCAGGCTCCGGTGACCCTGCATGTCCAGCTCAGCCAGTTCGCCGACCCTGGTCTTGAAGGCGTCGGGGATGGGCGCGGTCACCCCCTTGAAGCCCTCGACCTCCCCTTTCAGGGCGCTGGCTCTGCGCGCGATATCGGCGAACAGCGGCTCGGTGGCGACGACGACCGGCGGGCTTGCGGCGGGCGCGGGGCCGGCCGGCGCGGCGGCGAGCCAGAGGGCGGAGATCATGGCGGCGGCGCTGCAGGACATAGGGGCGAGCCTTCTGCGAATCGCCCAAGACAGGTCGGGCGCCTTTTGCTAACGGCGATACCGTAAACGCCCGGCTACCGCTTCAAGAAGGCTCTCGCATGACCGAACTCGCCGCCGCCTGGACCCAGCTGGAAACCGCCGCCCAGGGCGCCCGCGAGCGTCGCATCGAGGATCTCTTCAAGGCCGAGCCAGATCGCCTTGACCGCCTGGTCGTCGTGGCGCCCGAGATCCGCCTCGACCTCTCGAAGCAGCCCTGGTCCCTCAGCGACTTCGCCGCCGCAGTCGAGCTCGCCCAGGCCGGCGGCGTCGAGGCCGCGCGAGACCGCCAGTTCGCCGGCGAGGCGGTCAATCCTTCCGAGGACCGCGCGGCCCTGCACATGGCCTTGCGCGCGCCCACGGGCTCGGACTTCAAGGCCAAGGGCGAGGCGGTCTCGGCCGAGGTCGAGGCCACCCGCGCGGCGATGGCCGCGCTGAGCGTCGCCATCCGCTCAGGACAGAAGCGCGGCGCGACCGGAAAAGCCTTCACCGCCATCGTCCACATCGGCATCGGCGGATCGGACTTCGGCCCGCGCCTGGTCTGGGAAGCCCTGCGTCCGCTGGCCCCCAAGATCGACCTGCGCTTCGCGGCCAATGTCGACCCCGCCGACATGGCCCTGACCCTCGACGGCCTGGATCCGGCGACGACCCTGGTGGTCGTCGTCTCCAAGACCTTCACCACCCAGGAAACGCTCGCGAACGCGCAGGTCGCCCGCGCCTGGCTGCGCGCCGCGCTGGGCCAGGCGGGCGATGCGCACCTGCTGGCGGTCTCGGCCGCACCGGACGTCGCCCAGGCCTTCGGCGTGCCGGCCGACCAGATCTTCGGCTTCCGCGACTGGGTGGGCGGCCGCTATTCGGTGTGGTCGGCGGTCGGGCTCTCCTGCGTCATCGCCCTAGGCGCGGAGGCCTTCGAGGATTTCCTCGCCGGCGCCTGGGAGATGGACCGCCACTTCCGCACCGCGCCGCTGGCGGCCAATGCGCCGGTGATGCTGGCGCTCGCCCATATCTTCAACCGCAACGGCCTCGACCGTCCGATCCGCGCCGTGGTGCCCTACGCCCAGCGCCTGCGCCTGCTGCCCAACTTCCTTCAGCAGCTGGAGATGGAATCGAACGGCAAGCAGGCCGACGTTCATGGCCGCCCCGTCGCCCGCGCCACCGCCGCGACGGTGTTCGGCGACGCCGGCACCAACGTCCAGCACGCCTTCTTCCAGCTCATGCACCAGGGGACCGACATCATCCCGCTGGACATCGTGGCCGTGGCCCAGGCGTCGGAGGGCGAACCCGCCAACCAGACCAAGCTGCTGGCCAACGCCATCGCCCAGGCCGAGGCGCTGATGGTCGGCAAGCCCGAGAGCGCCGTGCGCGAGGAGTTGGCGGCCCAGGGCATGTCGCCCGCCGCCATCGACGTGCTGGCGCCGCAGAAGACCTTTCATGGAAACCGCCCGTCGAGCTTCATCCTGCTGGAGCGTCTGACGCCCCGGGCGCTGGGCGCGCTCATCGCGCTCTACGAGCACAAGACCTTCGTCGAGGGCGTGCTCTGGCAGATCAACAGCTTCGACCAGTGGGGCGTGGAACTGGGGAAGACCCTGGCCTCGCGCATCCTAAAGGAGCTCGAAGGCGGCGCGGTCGGCGCGCACGACCCGTCCACCACCGCTCTCGTCCGCCGCCTCAAGGGCTGACCTCGGACCCGGTACGATCCAATCGCGCATTTCGGCTCTTGCATTTAACAATCCTGTTAATTAAGGAGATTGTTAAATGCAAACCCCAGACCCCCTCAGCACCACGTTCCAAGCCCTGGCCGATCCGACGCGGCGGGCGATCCTGGCGCGACTCGCGCTTGGCGAAGCCTCGGTCTCGGATCTCGCAGAGCCGTTCGAGATCAGCCTGCCGGCCGTCTCGCGCCATCTGAAGGTGCTGGAGCACGCCGGACTGATCGTCCGCACGCGTGAAGCTCAATGGCGGCCTTGTCAGTTGAACGCGGGGCCGCTGAAGGATGCGGCTTCCTGGATCGATTCCTACCGCCGCTTCTGGGACGCCAGTTTCGACCGCATGGGCGAGTACATCGCCCAGCTTCAGGCCGAGGAGGCCAAGGGCGAATGACCATGACGTCAGCCATCCGCGACGACGAACTGCTGATCGAGCGCATCTTCGACGCGCCGCGCGAACTGGTGTTTCGGGTCTGGACCACGCCCGAGCACCTGATGCGCTGGTGGGGCCCGAAGGACTAACGCGCCATCGCCTACGAGATGGATTTCCGCCCGGGCGGCGCCTATCGCTCGTGCATCGAGGCGCCCGACGGCGCACGATCCTGGATGAGCGGCGTCTACCAGGAGATCGTCGCACCCGAGCGGATCGTCATGACCTTCGGTTGGGACGCCGACCGCATCCTCGGCGTCGAGAACGTCGTCACCGTCACGTTCGCCTCGACCGCGGGCGGCCGTACGCTGTTCCGCTTCCACCAGACGCCGTTCGGCTCGGTCGCCGCACGTGACTCGCATTTCGGCGGTTGGAGCGAGCTGCTCGACCGGTTCGACGGCTATCTCGCCAAGGAGTTCGCACGATGATCGAGGTTTCGGCCTTCAAGTGGGTGCCCCCCTTCGCCCGTGGCCTGGTTCGCGATCTGCGCGTCCGCTGGGCGCTGGAGGAGGCAGGGCTGCCCTATCGCTCAAAGCCCATCGACTTCGTGGAGCAGGCCAGCGACGCCTATCGCGCCTTGCAGCCCTTCGCCCAGGTGCCCAGCTATCGCGAGGGCGATCTGACGCTTTTCGAGTCAGGCGCCATCGTCCTGCACGTCGCCCGCCGCTCGCCGGCGCTGATGCCGGAAGACGAGGCGGGGCGGGAGCGGGCCACCGCCTGGCTGTTCGCCGCCCTTAACTCCATCGAGCCGGCCATCCAGAACCTGGCCGAGATCGACCTTTTCCACGCCGAGGAGGACTGGGCCAAGGCGCGCCGCCCCGGCGTCGAGGCCTTCGTGCGCCAGCGTCTGACCCAGCTTTCCGAGCGGCTGAACGGGCACGACTACCTCGATGGTCGCTTCACGGCCGGGGACCTGATGATGACCACCGTGCTGCGCAACCTGCGCCACACTGACCTGATGGCCGAGCACGACAACCTTTCCGCCTACCAGGCCCGCTGCGAAGCGCGCCCGGCCTTCCAGCGCGCGCTCGATGCCCAGTTCGCCGACTTCACCGGCGACCCGCCGGGCTAGACTCGCCTTCTTCACGCTTTGCCGCTATGACGCACCCGTCATGACGCATCGTCCGCACCATCACGGCCATCACCATCCGACCTCGCATTGCGGGATCGGCCGGGATCGCATGGCCTAAGCGAACCCGAGCCCGAGCCTCCCGCACCGCGGATGGGGCTCGAACACCGGCTCCATCCGTCCGAAACGCCCCTCAAGGATTTCGACGAATGGACACCTTGCCCTCCTTCCGATCGCAGCCGCGCCTTGCCGCGCGCGCCGCCAGCCTTTAGGCGAGCGCCATGACCGACGCTCCCCGCCCCGAGGCCCGCGCTCCGCGCGGCTTCAACGACCGCCGCGCCCGCGACCTGGCCGCCGAACGCCAGATCCTCGCCAAGGTCTCCGCCGTCTACGAACGCTACGGTTTCGAGGCCTTCGACACCGGGGCCTTCGAATATGCCGACGCCCTGGGCAAGTTCCTGCCCGACGCCGACCGCCCGAACGAGGGCGTCTTCGCCCTGCAGGACGACGACGAGCAGTGGATGGCCTTGCGCTACGACCTCACCGCGCCGCTGGCGCGGTTCGTGGCCGAGACCAAGGAAGGCCTGCCCAAGCCGTTCCGCCGCTACGCCTTCGGACCCGTCTGGCGCAATGAGAAGCCCGGCCCCGGCCGCTTCCGCGAATTCATCCAGTGCGACGCCGACACCGTCGGCTCGGCGCGGCCCGAGGCGGACGCCGAGATCATCGCCATGGCGGTCGAGGGGCTGGAAGCCGCCGGTCTGCCGGCCGGCTCGGCGGTCATCAAGATCAACAACCGCAAGCTCCTGAATGGCCTGCTGACGACGGCCGGCGTCAAGGACGACGCCCAGAAACTGGCGGTGCTGCGCGCCGTCGACAAGCTTGACCGGTTGGGGCCGGAGGGCGTGCGCCTGCTGCTGGGCGAAGGGCGCAAGGACGAGTCCGGCGACTTCACCAAGGGTGCGGGCCTCGACGCTGCAGGCGCTGAGGCCGTGCTGGCCTTCGTCGGCGCCGGCCTGAGCGGCCGGGCGGAAACCCTCGACCAGATCTCAGCCATCATCGGCGGCTCGGCCGAGGGCGACGCGGGTCTGGCCGAACTGGCGGCGATCGACAAGGCCCTGACCAGCCTCGGCGTCGGCGTCGAGCGCGCCGCCTTCGATCCCTCGATCGTGCGCGGCCTGGAGTACTACACAGGCGCGGTGTTCGAGGCCGAGCTGCTGCTGAAGACCAAAGACGAAAAGGGCCGCGGCGTCCGCTTCGGCTCGATCGGCGGCGGCGGCCGATATGACGACCTGGTCGCCCGCTTCACCGGCGAGCAGGTCCCGGCGACGGGCTTCTCGTTCGGGGTCTCGCGCCTGGTCTCGGCCCTTCGCGCCGCCGGGCGCGACCTTGGTGACGAGATTCGCGGGCCTGTCGTCGTCATCGCCTTCACGCCCGACGACATGGCGCATTACTTTTCGGTGGTGGGCGAACTGCGCAACGCCGGGATCCCGGCCGAGGTCTATCTCGGCTCGGCGGGGATGAAGGCGCAGATGAAGTATGCCGACCGCCGCATGGCGCCGGCCGCCATCATGCTGGGCGGGGACGAGATCGCCGCCGGCAAGGTCACCATCAAGGATCTCGACCTCGGTCGTGCGCTCTCCAAGGGCGTGACCGACAACGCCGAATGGCGCGAGCAGCGTCCAGGCCAGCAGACGGTCGACCGCGCCGACCTGGTCGGGGCGGTGCGCAAGATCATCGAGGCCGGGCAATGAGCGCCGAACCCGCCGTTCCCGCCGATGCGCTCGCCGCCATCCGCGCGCCGTTCCTGGCGCTGGAGGCCGAGATCGTCGACGCGCCGATCCTCCAGCCGCTCGGGCTGCTGCTCGAACTGGTCGGCGAGGCGATGCGCGCGCGCCTGTTCGTGGTGCAGGCCGAGGGCGGACAGGAAACCTGCCTGCGCCCCGACTTCACCGTTCCGGTCGTGCGCCAGCACCTCGACAGCGGTCGCTCGTCCGGCCGCTATTTCTATGAGGGCAAGGCGTTCCGCGCCTCGCCCGAGCCGGGCCGGCCGGACGAGTTCCGCCAGATCGGCCTTGAGCGCTTCGACGGCGGCGAGGCCCCGGCGTTGGAAGCCGACGCCGAGATCGCGGCCCTGGCCTGGCGGGCCGCAGCGGCCGGCGGGCGCCAGGACCTGGCGCTGTGGCTTGGCGACGTGGCGCTGTTCTCGGCCTTCGTCGACGGCCTCGGCCTGGCCGCGCCGCTCGCTGCACGCGTGCGCCGCGCGGCCGCGCGGCCGCGGCTGCTGGCCGGCGAATTGGCCCGCGTCGACCAGGCGCCGGCCGTGCGCGAAGGCGGGCGACTGGCCGACCTGCTCTCCGGGCTCTCGGAAGCCGAGGCGGCGACCGTACTGGAGGAGATGTGGGCCCTGGCCGGCATCGCCCCGGTCGGCGGCCGGGGGCCGGCCGAAATCGCCCAGCGCCTGATCCGCCGGGCCGAGGCCGATCGCGCCCCGGCGCTCAGCGCCGACCAGGCCGATCGCATCCGCCGCTTCCTGGCCATCGAGGCCGCGCCGGCCCAGGCCTTCGGGGTCATCAGCGAACTGGGCGGGGCGGGTCTGGAGGCGCCGCTGGCCGACTGGTCGCGCCGGCTCGACCTGTTGGCGGCGGCCGGCGTTCCGGTCGAGCAGGCGCGGTTCTCGGCCGCGCTCGGCCACGCCTTCGACTATTACGACGGCCTGACCTTCGAGATCCGCTCGGCGGCCCTCGAGGGTGACCGCGCCGTCGCCGTCGGCGGCAGGTACGACAGCCTGCCCGCGCGCCTCGGCGGCGCTGCGGGAAGCCAGGCGGTGGGATGCATGATCCGGCCCTGGCGGGCCTGGGCGGGAGGCGAGGCGTGAGCGAACCCCTGATCCTTGCGGTTCCCTCGAAGGGCCGCCTGAAAGAGCAGGTCGACGCATGGCTGGGCGACTGCGGGCTGAAGCTGTCCGTCAGCGGCGGATCGCGCGGCTACATGGCCGAACTGAAGGGCGCGCCGGGCGTGCAGGTGCGCCTGCTCTCGGCCGGCGACATCGCCGAGGCGCTCGACGCCGGGGAGGTTCACCTGGGGGTGACCGGCGAGGACCTGCTGCGCGAGCGGGGCGGCGACGTCGACGCCCGCGTGCTCCTGCTGCGGGCGCTCGGCTTCGGCCGCGCCGACCTGGTCGTGGCCGTGCCCAAAAGCTGGATAGACGTGGAGACCATGGCCGACCTGGAAGAGGTGGGCCACGACCTGCTGGCCCGCTCGGGCCGGCGGATGCGCGTCGCCACCAAGTACCTGGCGCAGACGCGCGGTTTCTTCGCTCGCCACGGGGTCGCCGACTACCGGATCACCGAATCCGGCGGAGCGACCGAGGGGGCGCCGGCCGCCGGTTCGGCCGAACTGGTCGTGGACATCACCACGACCGGCGCGACGCTGGAGGCCAACAGCCTGAAGATCCTGGCCGACGGGGTGATCCTGAAGAGCCAGGCCCAGTTCGCCGCGTCGCTGCGCGCATCCTGGAGCGACGATCAGCTTGCCGCCGCCGAGCGTCTGCTGCGGATCATCGAGGCCCGCGCGGCGGCCCACGAAAGCGCCACCCTGATCTGGCCGGCCGATCCGCGCGACGCTGCGGTGGTGGACGGGCTGGTCGCCCAGGGCGCGGTACGCCGTCCGAACGGCCTGCTGGTCGCCGCCAGCCGGATCGCAGAGGCGTCGCTCGCGCTCGCTGCAGCGGGTGTCGGACCGGTCACGGCGTCGCGACCTGACTTCGTGTATGACTCAGGTTGTGTTTCGGCTGATGAGCTACGTCAGCGGGTACATATTTGACGATACCGTCAAAAAGAATCCCCAGATGGGTGGAAAAAAGCCGGCTCGCGCAAATCTGATCGATAATTACCTACAAAGAGCGATCTGGGTGCATTGACTCGGGTCAGAAATTGCCGTTTTCTCAGTCCTGCGAGAGACATGGCGGCCACCAAGACCGACGGTCTCCGGCGTTTCGGGGAGGAAACGCCCGCTCAATAAGAGCGACTGCTCAAAAAACGGCCCGCTGCGATTATCCCCCGCAGCGGGCCAATTTTTTGGCCAGAACAAATTTTGACATTAGAGTCAAAAATTGCTCGCCGACCGCAGAAACGAAAACGGCGCCCCCGCAGGAGCGCCGTCGTCTTTGGAGTCTGGGCGGCTTACCAGATCCGGACCCGGTCGGCCGGCGCCACGTACATCGGGTCGCCGGGCTTCACGCCGAACGCCTCGTAGAACGCGTCGATGTTCTTCACCGGGACCTGCACGCGGTATTTCGGCGGCGAGTGAGGATCGGTGACCAGTTGCTGGCGCATGCGGTCGTCGCGGTACTTGCCACGCCACACCTGGGCCCAGCCTAGGAACACGCGCTGGTCGCCGGTCAGGCCGTCGATCACGGGGGCCGGCTGGCCCTTCAGCGACAGGTGATAGGCGTCAAGCGCCAACAGCAGCCCGCCGAGGTCTGCGATGTTCTCGCCCATGGTCAGGTCGCCGTTGATGTGGGCGCCGGGCAGCACCTCGACGGCCGCGTACTGGGCGCCGAACTTCTTGGCCTGGGCGTCGAACTTGGCGGCGTCTTCGGGCGTCCACCAGTCCGTCAGCTTGCCGTCGCCGTCCGACTTGCGACCCTGGTCGTCGAAGCCATGGGTGATCTCGTGGCCGATCACCCCGCCGATGCCCCCGTAGTTGATCGCCGCGTCGCCGTCGGGATCGAAGAACGGAGGCTGCAGGATCGCCGCCGGGAAGACGATCTCGTTCTTGGTCGAGGAATAGTAGGCGTTGATGGTCGGCGGGGTCATGCCCCACTCGTCGTCGTCCACCGGCCCGCCCAGGCGCGCGGCGCGATAGTCCCACTCGAAGGCGCTGGCGCGCTGGACGTTGCCGTACAGGTCGCCGTCCTTGACGGTCAGGGCCGAATAGTCGCGCCACTTGTCGGGATAGCCGATCTTCACGTGGAACTTGGCGAGCTTCTCCAGGGCCTTGGCCTTGGTGGTCGGGCTCATCCAGTCGAGCTTCTCGATCCGGCCCTTCATCGCGGTCCGAATGTCGCCGACCAAGGCTTCCATCTTGGCCTTGCTCTCTGCGGGGAAGTAGGCCTCGACATAAAGCTTGCCCAAAGCCTCGCCGACGTTGTTGTCCACCGCCGCGACCGCGCGCTTCCAGCGGGGCTGCTGGGCCGGCTGGCCCGACAGGGTCTTGTTGCGGAACTCGAACCGGGCGCTGTCGAAGTCCTTGGAGAGATAAGGCGCGGCCTGGTCGACCAGGTTGAACGCCTCCCAGGCTTTCAGCGTCTCGATCGGCGCCTTGGCGTAGATCGCCGCGATCTTCGGGAAGGCGGTGTTCTCGGCCACGATCACGCGGTTGGCCTTGGACAGGCCCGCACCGTCCAGAAAGGTCTTCCAGGCGAAGCCCGGCGCGTAGGCTTGCAGCTTGTCGACCTCGAAGGGGTTGTAGGTCTTGTCGTCGTCGCGCTGCTCGGCGCGGGTCCACGAGACCTTGGCGATCTCCGTCTCCAGGGCGACGATGGCCTTGGCGTTTTCGACCGGCTTCTCCCAGCCGGCCAGGCCCAGCATCTTGGCGATATAGGCCTCGTAGGCGGCCTTCTGGGGCTTGAACTTGTCCTCCAGATAGTAGTCGCGGTCCGGCAGGCCGAGTCCGCCCTGGAACAGGTAGGCCGCATACTTCTCCGGATCCTTGGCGTCGTCGTGCACGTAGGAGCCGAAGAACGAGCCTCCGAATTTGCGCATGCTGGCGCCCATCTCGCGGGCCATCTGCTCGCGGGTCTTGATCGCGCGGATGGCGGCGAGGTCGGCGGCCAGCGGCTTGGCGCCCAGGGCCTCGACCGCGGCCTCGTCGACGAAGCTGCGATAGAACGCGCCGACCTTGGCCTCGTCGCCGGCCGCGGCCTTGTTGGCGGCGGCCTTCTCGGCCACGGCCCGCATGCGCTGCTGCGACAGCTCGGCCAGGGCGTCGAACGCCCCGTAGCGCGAACGGTCGGAGGGGATCTCCAGCTTGTTCAGGTAGGTCCCGTTCGCATAGTCGAAGAAATCCTTCGACGGGGCGATGCTGGTGTCGCGGCCGCTGAGGTCGAAGCCCCAACTGCCCATGCGCGGGGCGGCCAGGTCGTCGGCGGCCAGGGCGGGGGCGGACGCGCAGATGAGGGCGGCGGCCGACGCCGCGCCCAACCAGAGGGTCTTGATCAAGATTTTTCGAGCCTTCTTAGGGTCTTGCCGGTGGGCGCGACGGTGGACCCGCCGCGCCCGGAAAGGCACGTTACTTTTTTGTTACGTTAGCCTGTCACGCCCAGGGCGGTCATGGCCTGGGCCTTGAGCGCCTTGTAGTCGAGCTTGCCGTTCGGGGCGCGGGCCACGGGAGCCAGCACCAGTTCGCGCGGCGCCTTGTAGTCGGCCAGCAGGCCCTTCACGTGGGCGGAGAGATCGGCCAAGGTCGGCAGGTTTTCGCCCTGGAAGTCCACAATGGCGCCGATGCGCTCGCCAAAGCGCGGATCGGGCAGGCCGACCACGGCCGCGTCACGCACGCCGGGGAAGCGCTTCAGGGCCTCCTCGACCTCCTCGGGGAAGACCTTCTCGCCGCCGGTGTTGATCACCTGCGAGCCGCGGCCGAGCAGGGTGATCGAGCCGTCCGCCTCGACCGTCGCCCAGTCGCCCGGCACGCTCCAGCGGCGGCCTTCGAAGGTGCGGAAGGTCTTGGCCGACTTCTCTTCGTCCTTGTAGTAGCCGATCGGCGTGTGGCCGCCGACGGCCACCAGACCACGCACGCCAGAGCCCGGCTCGACCCGCACGCCGTCCTCGGTGAAGACCGCCGCATTGGGGCCGGTGACGAACTTGGCCGTGCCGGTGGCCTGGCCCGCGCCGGAGGTCGAGGAGGCGAGCCCCAGGGCTTCCGAAGAGCCGAGGCTGTCCATCAGCATCACGTTCGGCAGGTGCTTCAGCAGGCCCTGCTTGTTCTCAAGGCCCCACATGGCGCCGGATGAGGCGATGCGCTTCAGGCTGGGCATGGTCCAGCGGCCCGGATTGGCGTCCAGGGTCTCGAGCATCGGGGCGGCGAAGGCGGGGCCGACGATGATCAGGCCGGCGGCGCCCAGGCGCTCGACCTCGTCGAACAGCAGGGCCGGGTCGAACTTGCGGCTGGTCAGGGTGGCGATGGCGCCGCCGGCGATCAGCGTGCCGAATGAGATGAACTGGCCGGTGGCGTGCATCAGCGGGGCGACCGGGATGCTGATGTTCAGCGGCGCGCCCGAAGCGTCGACCGCTTTGGCGCGTGCGCCGGCTTCTTCCACCGTCTCCAGCGGCGGCAGGCCGAGGAGCAGGTTGGCCCCGCCGCCGAGGGCCTTGAACAGGTCCTCCTGGCGCCACATCACGCCCTTTGGCATGCCGGTGGTGCCGCCGGTGTACATGATCAGCAGGTCGTCGCCCGAGCGGCCCCAAGGCGCCTCGAAGCGTTGGCCGCCCGCCGCCACGATGGCGTCGTAGTCGAGCGCCCAGTCCGGAACCGGATGGCCGTCTTCGGCGACTGCGATCCACGCCTTCACCTTGGGCAGGCGCCCGCGCACCTTGTCGGCGGTGGCCGCGAAGGAGGCGTGAAAGACCACGGCCTCGGCGTCGGCGTTGTCGAACAGATAGGTCAGCTCGTCGCCGCCGTAGCGATAGTTGGTGTTGAACGGGACCGCGCCGGCCTTGAAGGCGGCGAAATAGGTCTCGAGGTATTCCGGCCCGTTATAGAGATAGGCTGCGACCTTCGACTGCCGGGTCAGGCCCGCCTCAACGAAGGCGGCGGCCAGGGCGTTGGCCCGCGCGTCGAATTCCTTCCAGGGGATGCGCCGATCGCCGTGGATCAGGGCGGGGCGGTCGGGCGTGGCGGCGGCCACGGACTCCCACAGGTTGGCGTAATTCCAAACCAAGGCTTCCTCCAATGTCTCAAAAATATGGAGGGCATAGACGGCGCCCGGGGCGAGCCTGTCAACGGCGCTCGCCCCTTGCCCCTTAAAGCCTCAGTGATGCATGTGGCCCGCCATCGGATCGGCGGCGCCGGGGGCTGCCGTCCCCACCGTGAACTCGACCTTCAGCCGGGCGCCGCTGGCGAAGACCAGGGTGGCCGGCAGCTTGTCGCCGGCCTTGCTGGCCTTGCCGAGCCCCAGCAGCATCACGTGATAGCCGCCGGGCGCGAAGCTGACCGACTTGCCGGCCGGGATCGCCACCCCGCCGTCCTGGCGGGCCATTCGCATGACCCCGCCGGCGGTCGACGAGAGGTGGATCTCGGTCTTCTTGGCCGCCGTGGTCTCGACCGCCTTCAGCACTTCGGTGGACTTGCCGCGGTTGGTGATCGTCATGAAGCCGGCGCCGTTGCCGTTCGCCGCGGCGGGGCGGCTCCAGGGATCAGCGACTTCCAGGGTCCCCAGCTTGTAGCTGGCGGCGTGGGCGGAGCCGGCCAGGGCGAGCGTGGCGGCCGCGGCGGCGATGCAGAGATTGCGCATGGATCGGGTCCTCAGTGCTGATGGCTTTCGGCCTGGGCGGCCTTGGGGGTGATGGTCAGGCTGGGCGCCGGATGGGAGGCGCGCTCGCCGGGAGACGGGATCTCCGTCCACTGGTTCTGCTCGTCGCCGCACGACTGCACAGTCGGAAAATAGAGCGTTCCGGCCGCGTCGGGCAGTTTGAACATGATCGCGAACTCGTCGAACTGCTCGTCGGGCAGGGCGCCGCGCCAGGTGACGGCGACGACCTTGCTCGTTTCATTGTGCTCGATCTGCAGGGCCCAGCCCGGCTTGGGCTGGGGCCGGGCCGAGACCATCTCCGGCGGGATCTCGACGCGCAGGACGGTGGTGGCCGCGCTCCCACAGCCATGGCCGACCCGGAAGCGCACCGGCTGGTAGGCCCCGGCGCTCGCCTGGCCGGGATCGGCGACCACGTGGGCGCCGGCTGCGGCCGGGGCGGCGGTCAGGACGGCCGCCGCAAGCAGGGTCTTCAGAACGCCCATGTCACGCCTCCGAACACCGAGCGGCCTTCCCCGGGGAAGAACACCGCCTTCGACACGCCCGGCAGGCGGGCGTCGGTGATCGCCGAAAAATTGGAGACATAGCGCTCGTCCGCCAGGTTCCGCGCCTCGACGAACAGGCTGACGCCGCTGGGGCCGCGCCAGCCGCCGCCCAGCGACCAGATCGCGTAGGACGGCGCCTTCAGGGTGTTGGCATAATCGACCTGGACGTCCTTGACCGACCATTCCAGCGAGGGGGCGACGAACCAGCCACTGGGGTGATCGTAGCGCAGCTCGGCCCGATAGAGGTGCTCGGGCACGACCGGCAGGCGGCCGTCGCCATAGACGGGATCGCCGTCGAAGCGGAAGTCGGACCAGGCGTAGGTCTGGCGCAGCCGCCAGTTTCCGGCCCGCCAGTCGAGCCCGGCTTCCAGCCCCTGGTGGATCGTGGTGCCCGCATTGAAGGTCGCGGCCGGAATCGCCGGCGAGACCACGAAGTTCAGCAGTTCGTTCTCGAGCTCGGCCCGGTAGAGGGCCAGATCCCAGGCGAAGGCGCCGCGACGGCCGCGGGTCCCGATCTCGGCGGTCCAGGCGTCCTGGGCCTTGAGCGGGGCGAAGCCGACGAACGGGCCGGTCTGGGCCAGGGCGCTGAAGTTCGGCGGCTCGACCGAACGGGTCAGGTTGGCGAAGGCCTGGGCGCCGTCGTCGGCCTGCCAGATCACGCCCACGCGCGGGGCGAACCACTCGTAGGTGATCGAGCGGTCGGCGGTGTGGTTCAGATTGTTGCGGAACTGCCGGTTGGCCGAGCCCAGCGAACCGCCGCCGACCAGGATCAGATGGTCGGTGACGAACACCCGGCCCTCGGCGAACACGTCCAGGGCGCGGGCGTTCTGGGCGCTGTCGGCGCGCTTCTCGCCGCGCGAGGACTTCAGGTTCACCCATTGCAGGGCGTCGAGGTCGCCCAATCGCACCGAGGCGCCGACGAAGAGGTCGGCCGGCCGTCCGGCCAGCGAGCCTTCCACGTCCAGCCGCCCGAACGCGCCCCAGTTGCGGCTCTCCTGGTCGATCACCTGGAAGATCGGATGATCCAGGTCCTTCCAGGTCGCATAGACGCCGCCCTCGAACACTGAGTTGTCCGCCACCCGCCAGCGGGTCTGCAGCACGCCGCGCACACTGCGCATGTTGCGCTGGTACTCACCCGCCAGGTTGCCGGGGTTGGCGAGCTTCGGGTTATTCAGCGCCTGGGCCAGCTCCAGCGAGCCGGGGATCTCCTGGTCGACATTGTGACCCGAGAGGATGAAGCGCACCTCGCGGTCCTCGCCGAAGCTGCGGCCGACATTCAGCGTCACGTGCTGGGCGGTCTGGTCGCTCTGCTGGCGCCAGCCATTGGCGGTGATCGCCGTGGCGGCGGCGAAGACGTCCCAGTCGCCGGCCGTGCGGGCCAGCTCGGCATGGCCGCGCAGGGTTCTGTAGGCGCCGCCGTCCAGCCTCAGCAGGTTTTGCGCGGACGCATCACGGCCGTTCGGGGTGACAACGTTGATCGCCCCGCCCAGCAGGGCGCCGCCGAAGCGCAGGGCGTTGCCGCCCTTGTAGACCTCGGTGAAGCGGGCGATCAGCGGGTCGATCTGCTGGAAATCGCCGAAGCCGTCGGCCTCGTTGAACGGCACGCCGTCCTGGGCGATCAGCACGCCGCGATTGTGCACCGAATTGCCGATGCCCGAGCCGCGGATCGAGAGCCGCATGTCGTCGCCCCACTTCTTCTGGGCGAAGACGCCGGGCACGTCGCGCAGGGTCTCGGAGAGGCCCTGGGCGTAGCGGTCGCGATAGGCCTCGGCCGAGACGACGGCGACCGCGCCGGGGGTTTCGGAGAGCCGCTTGCGGGCCTGGCCGACGACCGGCGGGTCCTCGGGGTTGGGATTGGCGGTGACGATGACGGCGTCGACCAGGGGCGGGGCCGCCTCGGCCTGGGCCAGGGCGGGGGCGGCCAGCGCCGTAGCGGCCAGCAGCAGGGCGCGCGGGGAAGCGCGCAGAAGGGTTTGCATGGGATACCTCGAACGAACGACGGAAGGCCGCGAGCGCTGTGGCGCTGCGGCGGGTTTCGGTCAGACGTTCAGGGACGGGGGGCCTTGGCCGGGCGGGCGCGGCGGCGCGCGGGCGCGGGGCTGCAGGGCGGCGACGGGCGCCTCGTGGCGAACCACGGCGACCTTGTAGGTCACGGGGGCGATCGACAGTTCGGGTGTGACGACGACCGCCAGGGTGGCGGCGAGGCAGTCGTGGCAGGGCAGGCCGGCGAAGCCGCTTTCGCGCACCTGGCCGTCGGCGCCGATGACGACGGTCTTGGCGCCGTCCTCGGTGCAGAGTTCGACGCGGACGCCGCCCAGCGATTCGGCCGCCATGGCCGCGGCGGGCAGCAGCGCCTGGCTCAGCAGCGCCAGCAGGGCCGCAAGGACCCCCAGCCGCGCCGCCTTCGCGCCTATTTTTCCGCCGAACCGCATGGCGCCGGCTCTTAAGCGGCCCCCGGTGGGTTACGCAAGAGCCGTTCACCCCCCATAGTGCAGCCCGTCACAGAAGGAGAGCGCATGGAAGGTCACGTTTCGCCCGGCGAATACAAGGACGTCATCCTCTTTCTCGCCACCGCCGGCGTGATCGTGCCCTTGTTCCGCCGTTGGCGGATCAGCCCCATCCTCGGATTCATCGGCGCCGGCGTCGTGCTCGGCCCGTTCGGCCTCGGCGCGCTGCGCCCGCACGCGCCCTGGCTCGGCTACTTCACCATCGGCAATCCGCAGGACATCGCCCAGCTCGCCGAGTTCGGCGTCGTCTTCCTGCTGTTCATGATCGGGCTGGAACTGTCCTGGGAACGCCTGCGTCTGATGCGGCGCTGGGTGTTCGGCATGGGCGCCCTGCAGGTCACGCTCTGCCTGGCGGTGATCGCCGCCGGCGCCATGGCCCTGGGCCTGCCGCCAGCCCCCGCCGCGGCCATCGGCGCGGCCCTGTCGCTGTCGTCCACGGCGGTGGTCATGCAGATCCTGGCCGAGCATAAGCGCCAGCATTCGGCCGCCGGGCGCGCGACCTTCTCGGTGCTGCTGTTCCAGGACCTGGCGGTGGCCCCGATTCTGGTCACCCTGGCGGTGCTGGGAAGGGGCGGGGACGGCGGCGACGTGCTCTCGCCGCGCCTGCTGCTGGCCTTCGCCCCGGCCGCGGTCGGGGTGATGGCCATCGTCGCCTTCGGCCGCCTGCTGTTGCGCCCGATGCTGAAGTCCGTGGCTCGCGCCAAGAGCGAGGAACTGTTCATGGCCGCCTGCCTGCTGGTGGTCATCGGGGCCGGGCTGGTCAGCGCCCTGACCGGGCTCTCCATGGCGCTGGGCGCCTTCATCGCCGGCCTGCTGCTGGCCGAGACCGAGTACCGGCACGAGGTCGAGGTGACGATCGAGCCGTTCAAGGGCCTGCTGCTGGGCCTGTTCTTCCTGTCGGTGGGCATCGGGCTCGATCTGTCGCTGCTGGTGGCCCAGCCGCTGCTGATCCTGGGCGTCGCGGCGGGGGTGGTGGTCCTGAACGCCAGCGTCGTGTTCGGGCTGGGCCGGCTGTTCCGCCTGCCCTGGCGCGGGGCGATGGAGGCGGGCCTGCTGCTCGCCGGCGGCGGCGAGTTCGCCTACGTCATCCTGTCGGCCGCCATGGGCGACGGGATCGTGCCCCGGCCGATCGGCCAGACCGTGCTGGTCGCCTCGACCCTGTCGATGATGTGCATCCCGCTGCTGGCGGCGCTCGGCTTCAAGATCGGCGGGCGCAAGAGCGCGGGCCAGGATCTGTCGCCCGAGCCGGAGGTCGAGGCCGGAGTCGCCGAGACGCCACGCGTGCTGGTGGTCGGCTATGGCCGCGTCGGCCGGCTGGTCGGCGACATGCTGCACCGGCACGACATCGCCTGGGTGGCGGCCGAGCGCGATCCGCGGCTGGTCGAGGGCGCGCGCCGGGCCGGGGAGGCGATCTATTTCGGCGACGCCTCGCGGCCGGAATTCCTGCGCCGCTGCGGGCTTGAGACCGCCCCCGCCCTGGTGGTGACGATGGACGCGCCGGACGGCGTGGAGGCCATCGTCGCCACCGCCCGGGCCATGCGCCCGGACCTTACCATCGTCGCCCGGGCCCGCGACGCGCGGCAGGCTCAACGCCTCTACGAGCTGGGCGCCACCGACGCCGTGCCCGAGACCGTGGAAGCAAGTTTACAATTGTCCGAGGCGGTTTTGGTTGAGATCGGGGTGCCAATGGGGCTAATCATCGCATCCATCCACGAACGGCGCGACGAGTTCCGAAAGGCGCTCAATCGGCCGGAGGCGCTCGGCGGCCGGACCCGCCGCTATCGTCGGTCGCAGGAAAGCTGAACAAGACCCGGAACCAAGCTTCACGGGCGGCGTTCAGGGGGCTTGCGGAGGCGAGTGTTCGCGTCCTAGGCGAGGGGCTCAATGACGTCCGACCAGTGCAGTGCGTATAAGCCGCGTGCGGAGCATGTCTCGCACGTGGGCTGGACTGCGTCGTCGCTTCGCGCCAATATTCAAGAGAATCAATGGGCTCCGACAGTGCGGCGGGTGTGGCTGCAGGTGCAGCCGTTTCACCGCCGCCGGGACGCCGACATAAGATTCGGGCCGGCGATGGTTTCCAGGAACATCGTCGGACACCGAACGGGGGACTTGTCTCTCGCCCCGAAGTTGATAGCCGAGGGGAACAATGTGTAACGTCCTGGAGATGGTTTGTCGGTGTCGGCGAATTGGCGAAAGTGTTGCCGTAGCGACACTTTCGTAATGCTTCGGCCTTGATATAACAGCGCTGGGTCATATGGCCCGAGCAGAGGGCAAGAGAGGGCTCTGAATATGAAATTCAAACTCCTAGCTGGGGCCGCCCTGGCTGCGGTGTTCGCCGCGTCGGGCGCTTCGGCGCAAGAAGTTGGCTGGTACGGTGCGGTCGACCTTGGCTACCACTGGCCGGAAGGCATCGAGGGCGACTCGTCCAACAACGCCGCCAACTCGCAGCCGTACTCCTGGGACTTCAACCAGGAAGAAGACTGGGCTGGCTTTGCGCGCCTCGGCTATCGCCTGAGCGAGCACTGGCGGGTCGAACTGGAAGGCGGCTATCGTCCGGGCGACATCAAGTCGGTTCGCGGCGGCAGCAACAACGCCATCCTCGGCCTCTGCACCCCGGGCGTGATCCGCAGCGCCTCGGCCTCGACCTGCGGTTCGCCGTCGGGTGAGATCGAAGCCTGGACCCTGATGGGCAACGTGATCTACGACTTCGCCCCGAGCGCGGTCCTCAATCCGTTCATCGGCGCCGGCGTCGGCATCGCGCACGTCAAGCTGAACACCGTCGGCCAGTTCTCGAACATCACCGGCGCCCTGTCGGCGACCAACCCGGCGATCCAGAACCTGACGATCGACGACGACGACACCGCCCTGGCCTGGCAAGTCCTGGCCGGCGTGGCGTGGCGCGCCACCGACCGTCTGAACGTCGACCTGACCTACCGCTACCTGGGCGGTTCGGACCTCGACTTCGCGTCGACCGGTTCGCACGCGCTGCAGCCGGGCGTGTTCTCGGGCGAATACCGCGACCAGTCGGTGACCGTGGGCCTGCGTTACTCCTTCGCCGCTCCGCCGCCGCCGCCGCCTCCCCCGCCGCCGCCGCCCCCGCCGCCGCCTCCCCCTCCGCCTCCGCCTCCGCCGCCGCCTCCGCCGGCGTATGAAGCGAAGCAGTTCATCGTCTACTTCCCGTTCGATCAGTACGTGCTGACGCCGGAAGCCCAGACGGTGGTGCAGGAAGCTGCGACCTACGCGACCAGCGGCAACGCGACCCGCGTGATCGTGGTCGGCCACACCGACTCGTCGGGCTCGGCCGCCTACAACGTCCGCCTGTCGGAGCGCCGTGCGAAGGCCGTGGCCGACGCGCTGGTGGGCCTGGGCGTGGGTCAAGGCGCGCTGCAAGTCGACTGGAAGGGTGAGACCCAACTCGCCGTTCCGACCGGCGACGGCGTGAAGGAACCGCTGAACCGCCGCTCGACGATCGACATCAACTTCTAAGTCGATCTCGGCGATCAGCCGATCTAAGCGAGGAGCCCGGCCGAAAGGCCGGGCTCTTTTGCTATGTGAGCTGCTCCGGCGCAGCTTTCCGCGGCCCTTTGCGTTGTTCAGGCTCTGTCGCCAGGGGGCTTGATGACGCTTGAACAAGGACTGGCCTTCGGCCTCGTGGCCGCGACGATCGCGGCCTTCATCTGGGGCCGCTTCCGCTACGACGTCATCGCGGTCTGCGCCCTGCTGATCGGGGTGGCGCTGGGAATCGTCCCGGCAAAGGACGCCTTCGACGGCTTCTCCAACGACATTACGGTGATCATCGCGGCCGCCCTGGTGGTCAGCGCCGCCTTCGCACGGTCCGGCGTGGTGGAGTGGGTGCTGCGCCCGCTGCTGCCGCGTCTGAAGAGCGAACGCTCACAGGTCCCGGTCCTCACCGCCGCCGTCACCCTGCTGTCGACGGCCACCAAGAATGTCGGTGCGCTGGCCATCCTCATGCCCGTGGCCCTGCAGGTCGCGCGGCGAACCGGATCGGCGCCTTCGCGTCTGCTCATGCCCATGGCCTTCGGCGCCATGCTGGGCGGCGTGGTGACACTGGTCGGGACCGCGCCCAACATCATCGTCTCGCAGGTGCGCGAGGAGATGATCGGCAAGCCATTCTCCATGTACGACTACACGCCGGTCGGCCTCACGCTGGCGGTTATCGGCCTGATCTTCCTGTCGCTCGCCTATCGCATTTTGCCGGCCGATCGGGCGCCCGCGGTGAGCATCGAGGAAGCCCTGGCGGCGAACGCCTATTTCACCGAGGTCGAGGCCCCGGAGGACTGGCCGCTCGACGGCGCGCGCATCGCCGACCTCCACGCCCTGGCCCAGGGCGAGGCGCAGGTGATGATGATGCTGAGCAAGGGGCGGCGGCGGGCGCGTCCGCACGCCAACACCAAGGTCCGCATCGGCGATATCCTGCTGCTCCAGGGCGAGCCGCAGGCGCTCGATGAGTTGATCAACCGGGGCAAGCTGCGCCTGACCCGTTCGGACCGGCCCGTGGCGATGGACGAGCCGACCGACGAAGTGCGGGTCGTCGAAGCGGTGGTGGGCGCAGAGTCGGAATTCGTGGGCCGCTCGGCCCAGCAGCTCGATCTCTACGGTCGCCATGGAGTGAATCTTCTGGCCGTTGCCCGCTCGGGATACGACCTCAAGCAGCACCTGAAGCGGGTGCGCTTCAAGTCGGGCGACATCGTGGTCCTGCAAGGAAGCGAGCGGAGCCTGCCGGCGGCGCTCGCCGCCCTCGGACTGCTGCCGCTGGCCGAGCGCGAGGTGCGGCTGGGCGGCATTCGCCATGCGCTCGCCCCGGCCGTGATCCTGGCGGCGGCGATGATTCTCGTGGCGTTCCAGGTGACGCCGGTGGCCGTCGCGTTCTTCGGCGCGGCGGTGGCGATGATCGCCGTCGGCGCGCTGCGGATGCGTGAAGCCTACGGCGCGGTCGACGGCCCGCTGATCGTCCTGATCGCCGCGATGATCCCGGTGTCGGAGGCGATCCAGACCACGGGCGGGGCGGACCTGATCGGCGGCTGGCTCTCGACCCTGTTCCGCGGCCAGTCGCCGATGCTCGCGCTGGTGTCGATCCTGGCGGTGGCCATGGCGGCCACGCCGTTCCTCAACAACGCCGCCACCGTGCTGATCGTCGCGCCGGTGGGGGCAAGCATGGCCAAGCAACTGGGCCTCAATCCCGATCCGTTCCTGATGGCCGTGGCGGTTGGCGCAGCCTGCGACTTCCTCACGCCCATCGGGCACCAGTGCAACACCCTGGTGATGGGGCCAGGCGGCTATCGCTTCGGCGACTACGCCCGGTTGGGCGCGCCCCTGACCCTGCTGGTGCTGGTCCTGGGCGCGCCGCTCGTCGCCTGGTTCTGGCCGCTGTCGCCGACCTAACCGGCGACTAGGATCCAGACCCCGATCGCCGCGAACGAGGCCGCCGCCGCCCAGCGGATATATTTCAGGGGCAGGCGCGTGGCCGCCGCCTCGCCGATCAGGACAGCGGGGACGTTGGCGATCATCATGCCCAGCGTCGTGCCAGCCGCGACCAGCAGGACCTGCTGGAACTTCGCCGCCAGGGCGACCGTGGCGACCTGAGTCTTGTCGCCCATCTCGACGAAGAAGAAGGCCACGAGCGTGGTCAGGAACACCCCGGCCCGGTCCTTGGGCCGGTCGCCGTCCTCGAACTTGTCGGGAATCAGCGCCCAGGCGCCGAAGCCGATGAAGGCCAGGCCCAGCACCCACTTCATCCAGGGGCCGTTCAGGAACGCGCCCGCCGCCATGCCGACCCAGGCGGCCAGGGCGTGATTGGCGATGGTCGCGACCAGGATGCCGGCGATGATGGGGACGGGTTTGCGGAAACGTGCGGCCAGCAGCAGGGCCAGGAGCTGGGTCTTGTCGCCGATCTCGGCGATCGCCACGAGCCCGGTCGAGACGAAGAAGGCTTCCATGAATAGGCGTCCGGGCGGGGTCGAGGCATACCAATGGCTTTCCGCGCCGCCGACCCCGCATGGACCGACGCACGAAAGCCAAAGGTCTCGCCAAGCACGTGGCCGCAGATGCGACCGCCGGATCCGCCATGCCTTGGGCCTTTCGGCCTTCCGCAAGTCTGTTGACGGACCCCCCGATGGAGATTCGGGCGGCTACTCCCCAGTGACGGCGGTGTGGATAGGGGCGGGACCGCCGGTGGGCAAGTGCGAACGACTCGCGTCTTCGCACGTTCCGATTTTCACATGCGCGTGAGGTGACGCTTTGTCCGGGCTAGGACCGCCTGTGGAAAACTCAATCCCGCAAAGCCCTGGCGGAGAAGGTAAATGCGGCGTTAACGAAATTCTCGTGGGGATGACCGTCTGAACCCGTTGACGAGTCATTAGGCTTGATGCCCCATATGTGGGTGTAACGCAGTCGGCGAGACACAATATGTAGCGGAGTAAGGGTGACGACGGGCGGGGGGCTCGAAGCGCCTGATAGTTATGGATTTTGGGGCATGAGCAGCGGCGAAGCGGTACAGCGGACGGTTTCGGAAGCAAGCCAGACGGCCCCGGAGCGGGCTGAACGGCCCACGCTTCAACTGGTTCGCAAGGTCGAGGTGGATCGCTCGCGCGACGCCCTGCTGACCGAATTCGGCAAGACCACCCTGGAAGACCGCTACCTGCTGGCCGGCGAGAGCTACCAGGACATGTTCGCCCGCGTCGCCACGGCCTATGCCGACGACGCCGACCACGCCCAGCGCGTCTACGACTACATCTCGAACCTCTGGTTCATGCCGGCGACCCCGGTGCTGTCGAACGGCGGCGCCGGGCGCGGCCTGCCGATCTCCTGCTTCCTCAACGCGGTCGGCGATTCGCTCGACGGCATCCAGAGCGTCTGGAACGAGAACGTGGCGCTGGCCTCCAACGGGGGCGGCATTGGCACCTATTGGGGCGGGGTTCGCTCGATCGGCGAGAAGGTCAAGGGCGCGGGCCAGACCAGCGGCATCATCCCCTTCATCCGGGTGATGGACTCGCTGACCCTGGCCATTTCGCAGGGCTCGCTGCGCCGCGGTTCGGCGGCTGTCTATCTCGACATCCACCACCCGGAAATCGAGGAGTTCCTCGAGATCCGCAAGCCGTCGGGCGACTTCAACCGCAAGTCCCTGAACCTGCACCACGGCATCAACATCACCGACGAATTCATGGAAGCCGTCCGTGACGGCGCCATGTTCGGCCTGCGCTCGCCGAAGAACCAGGAAGTGCTGCGCGAGGTCGACGCCCGCAGCCTCTGGCAGAAGATCCTCGAGATCCGCCTGCAGACCGGCGAGCCCTACCTGATCTTCTCCGACACCGTGAACCGCTCGATGCCGCAGCATCAGCGCGACCTCGGCCTCAGCGTCCGGCAGTCGAACCTTTGCTCGGAGATCATGCTCCACACCGGGACCGACCACCTGGGCCGCGAGCGGACCGCCGTCTGCTGCCTCTCGTCGGTCAACGCCGAGAAGTTCATGGAGTGGCGCGACCACCCGACCTTCATCGAGGACGTGATGCGCTTCCTCGACAACGTGCTGGAAGACTTCATCCGCAGCGCGCCGCCGGAAATGAAGAACGCGGTCTACGCCGCCCAGCGCGAGCGCTCGGTGGGCCTGGGCCTGATGGGCTTCCACTCCTTCCTGCAGATGCAGAACGTGCCGTTCGAAAGCGCGCTGGCCAAGAGCTGGAACATGCGCCTCTTCAAGCACCTGCGCCGCCAGTGCGACGCGGCCTCGCGCACGCTCGCCGCCGAACGCGGCGCCTGCCCTGACGCGGCCGAAAAGGGCGTGATGGAGCGCTTCAGCCACAAGCTGGCCATCGCCCCGACCGCTTCGATCTCGATCATCTGCGGCGGCACAAGCGCCGGCATCGAGCCGATCCCGGCCAACATCTACACCCACAAGACGCTTTCGGGCTCGTTCGCGGTGAAGAACCCCTATCTGGAGCGCCTGCTGGACGAGAAGGGCAAGAACACCTCGCAGGTCTGGGACTCGATCCTGGAGAACGAGGGCTCGGTCCAGCACCTGGACTTCCTCTCCCAGGACGAAAAGGACGTCTACAAGACCGCCTTCGAACTGGACCAGCGCTGGGTGATCGAGCTGGCCGCCGACCGCACGCCCGACATCTGCCAGTCGCAGTCGGTCAACGTCTTCCTGCCGGGCGACGTCGACAAGTGGGACCTGCACATGCTGCACTGGCAGGCCTGGGAACGCGGCTGCAAGTCGCTCTACTATCTGCGCTCCAAGTCGGTTCAGCGCGCGGCTCACGCGGGCGGCGAAGGTGCGGCCATGGTGGTCGACGCTCCGGCTGAACGCACCGACTATGAGGAATGCCTGGCCTGCCAATAGGCTTCGCATAACGGCGATCTTCCAGTCTGCGGTATGGCGGGTCTGCAACGCTGCGGGCCCGCCATTGTCGTCTCAGACGAGATTCACCGGACCGGCGTGGATGGGACGTCTGCAGCGCCCGTCAAAACGCCGCACCCACGCCGCTAGCGCATAAATTGCAGGCGAATTCCTTGTCTTGCCCCGAATTGGGACATGACGCCGTCCTCTTGAGCGCCACTCAGCGTGTAAACTCAAGTTGAGGGCCGCCCAGGAACGGAATTTCCGTTTGCGTCATTCCACCTTCGTGGAAGGATGCTTGTTGAGCCGCACGCTCAACGATGCGGCACGGGAGGTTCGATGATGAGGCCGTTGGCTGGGTGGGCCATCGCCTTTGCTTTTGGCGCTGTGAGCGGGGTTCACGCACAGACGCCAATATCAGCCAAGGCTGAACGCCTGCGGCAGGCGGCGTTCGCCGCCGACTATGCGCCCAAGAAGAGCGCCGACGACTTTTCCGCCCTGGCTGCGCGGGAGCAGTTCACCGCCGATGGCCGGCCGGTGCGCTGGCGAACCGACACCGTCAAGCTCGGAAAGACCGCCAAGGGCTCGGTCGACACCCTCCGGCTCAGCGTCGGCGGAACCCTGCGCACGCCGGGCGACCTGAGCGGCTCGACCGCCGGGGCCCAGTTCGACGCCGACGCCTACGAGATTGCAGTCACCCGCGACTGGGCGCCCGTCCGCTTCGACGCCGGCCGCTATGACGTCGAACTGACCCCGCACACCGGTGTCGGCGTGGCCAACAGCGGCGGCCAGGCCGAGGCCGGCGCCACGCTGACCCTGGCGCAGAAGCGCGACGCGGCGGTGGAGAACCAGCTTAAGGATCTCGGCGTTCGCGACGGCTCGGCCTATGGCGACCAGGGGCGTTGGTACCTGTTCGCGGCGGCCAGCGGCCGGGCGGTGGGCCTGAACATCCTGCGCAACGAGAAGTCCGGCTGGGACCGCGACGGCTGGTCGACCGACCCGTCCAGCGCCCTTGTCGGCGACGCCCATGTCGGCATCGCCTGGCGCAAAGGGGCGATGCAGACCTCGCTCGGCTACATCCACCGCGAGGTGAAGGGCGAGCACATGGTCTACGGCCAGGACACCAAGGAAGACTCGGTCGTCGCCTTCTCGTTCTCGATCAAGCCGAAGGAATAGGACGCGGATCCGACGCTGGGCGGCTGCGGTTCTTATCCGGATGCGCTCGCCTTACGTGAGCGCCGGGGCTCAAACCGAAGGAACACGTCATGGCGAAGAACACGATCTGCCTCTGGTACGATAAGGACGCGGAGGCCGCAGCCCGCTTCTACGCCGAGACCTTTCCCGACAGTGCGGTGAGCGCCGTGCGTCACGCGCCCAGCGATAATCCCTCCGGCAAGGCGGGCGACGTGTTGACCGTCGAGTTCACGGTCTGCGGAATCCCATGCCTCGGCCTGAACGGGGGCCCCGCGTTTCAGCATGATGAAGCCTTCTCGTTCCAGATCGCCACTGACGATCAGGAAGAGACCGACCGCTACTGGAACGCCATCGTCGGCAATGGCGGGCAGGAGAGCGCCTGCGGGTGGTGCAAGGATCGGTGGGGAATATCCTGGCAGATCACGCCGCGCGTGCTGACCGAGGCCATGGCGGCCGGCGGCGCCGAAGCCAAGCGCGCCTTCGACGCCATGATGACCATGAAGAAGATAGACGTGGCCGCCATCGAAGCGGCGCGTCGCGGCTGACCGCTTGCCGATATATCGAAGTGCGGCTATAGCCTCGCCCGTCGCGCCCTTGGCGCGCCCGTAAGCGTTTACGTCAGCCAACGCATCCACCCCACCCAGGCCGGGCGAGGGGTCACGTCCGCGCAGAGCATTTCCGGGTTCGATTGAGCCGGCGATGTTCGGAACGGGCCGGATGCATCGCGCGGCGCTTACGGAGCTATCCCATGTCCAAGTCCTATCCCCGCCTGCCGGCCCGTTATGGCGCGCTCGTCATGCCGCTGGTGCTGTCGATGCTGATGACCTTGCTGGTCTCCGGCATCTCGACCTTCAAGAGTCTGGGCGCGACGCCCTCCATGCCCGCCGCCTGGATGGGCGCCTGGGGCGTCTCGTGGCTGATCGCCTTCCCAGCCCTGCTGGTGCTGCTGCCGATCGTGCGGCGCATCGTCGGCCTCGTGGTCGAGCCGGCCTAGGCCTATGGCGCCTGGGAGGGCCTCAGCCCTCCCAACCCGCCTCGAACGGCATGCGCTGCGCCCAGAAGTCGGCCAGGCGCGGGTCGGCGTCGACGCGGCGGACGACCGCGCTCATCTTCGGCGCGACCTGGTGGAAGACCTTCCGGCGCGGGGTCCAGCGGGACATCACCGTCACATAGAGGTCCAGCACCGAGAGCCGGTCGCCCAGGATGTAGTCGCCCGGCGAAACCTGCTCGTCCATCATCCGCCAGCAGTCGGCGATACGCTGGGCGGTGCGTTGGGAGATCACCTGTTCGGCGGCGGCGTCGGCCGCCAGCCGGCTCGGATCGTCCCGCACCCAGAACATCGAATAGATGGACGCTGGCAGGTAGATCATCCAACGCAGGAACTGGGCGCGCTCGCGCGCATCCGGCGCGGGGGCCAGACCGGCCTGGGGATGGCTGTCGGCCAGATGGATCAGGATCGCCGCGCTTTCCGTCATCAGCTCGCCCGAAGGCAGGATCACCGCGGGAACCTGGCGCAAGCGGTTGACCGCGCCCACCGCGTCGGCCGCCGCCTTGCTTTCCCATGGCGCGTTCTCGATCACGCGATAGGGCAGGCCCAGCAGCCGCATCGTCGCCTCGACGGGCATGGAGCCCGAGCCCGAGGCGCCGTGAACGACATATTCGCTGCTCATGTTTGTCCTCCCATCATCCACAACATGTTGGGTCTTTATGCCGCGTCACACCACAAGATGTGGCTTTCTCTCGGCGGCAAACGGCGCCTAAATAAGTGGGTAACCAAGATCCCGCCTGCACAGATTCGAAAGTCGCCGCCGTGACCGCGCAATCCGCCCTGCCTGGCCTGCTCACCCCGTCCTACGCCTACAAGCCGTTCCGCTATCCGTGGGCCTACGACTTCTGGAAGAAGCAGCAGCAGGTCCATTGGATGCCCGAGGAGGTGCCGCTGGGCGAGGACCTCAAGGACTGGGCGGCCAAGCTCAACGACAAGGAGCGCAACCTCCTCACCCAGATCTTCCGCTTCTTCACGCAGTCGGACGTCGAGGTGAACGACAACTACATGGAGCGTTACAGCCGCGTCTTCAAACCCACCGAGGTGAAGATGATGCTGTCGGCGTTCTCCAACATGGAGACGATCCACATCGCCGCCTACGCCCTGCTGCTCGAGACGATCGGCATGCCCGATTCCGAGTTCACGGCGTTCCTCGACTACCAGGCGATGCGCGACAAGCATGACTACATGCAGAAGTTCGGCGTCGATTCGAACGCCGACATCGCCCGTACGCTGGCCATGTTCGGCGGCTTCACCGAGGGGCTGCAGCTGTTCGCCTCGTTCGCGATGCTGATGAACTTCCCGCGCCACAACAAGATGAAGGGCATGGGCCAGATCGTCTCGTGGTCGGTGCGAGACGAGAGCCTGCATTGCGAAGGCATCATCAAGCTCTACCATGCCTTCAACAAGGAGACCGGCGCGGTCACCAAGAGCGTCGGCGACGACATCGTCGACTGCTGCAAGACCGTGGTCGGCCTGGAGGACAAGTTCATCGACCTGGCCTTCGAGGCCGGCGAGATCCAGGGCATGACCCCGGACGACATCAAGTCCTACATCCGCTTCATCGCCGACTGGCGCCTGCGCCAGCTGGCCCTGCCGGAAGTCTACGGGGTGAAGGAAAACCCGCTGCCCTGGCTGCAGTCGATGCTGTCGGGCGTCGAACACGCCAACTTCTTCGAAGCCCGCTCGACCGAGTACTCCAAGGCGGCGACGAAGGGCCAATGGCATGGCGCGGACGGCGTCTGGTCGTCCTTCGACAACATGCTGGCTAAGCGCGCCGAGAATTCGCTGCCGGCGGAATAGGCCGCAGGCGGAAGCGGTCCGATGTTCCGGCGTATCCTGACCGCCCTTGCGCTCGCCTGCGTGGCGGGCGCCGCCGGCGCCCAGCCGGCCGGCGGGCCGGTCGTCGAGATCGGCGACGTCGCGCGGTTCTATGAAATCTATGACGCCGCCGGCGGCAAGCCGACCGCCGAGCAGTTGCAGGCCTATCTGGACGGCGGCTCGGACGGGCTGAAGACGCTGGCGCGGGTGCGCCGGGTCACCGGCCAACGCATCGCCGACAACATCGCCGCACAGCCGGCCGTGTATGAAGACGCACGCCGTTGCGCCGCTGTCCTGCCGGCCGCGCGCAAGCGGCTGCAGAAGGCGCTGACCAGGCTGGCCGGGCTCTATCCGCAGGCGCGCTTTCCCGCCGTGACGGTCGCGGTCGGCCGCGGACGGCCGGTGGCGGTGGGCAGCCCGGTGACCGGCGTGCAGGTCGGGCTGGAGGCGCTCTGCGCCACCGAGGTCCTGAACCCGGACATCGAGGACCGGGTCGTCTACGTGCTGGCCCACGAGTTCGCCCACGTCCAACAGGCGCCGTCGCTCACCGAGAAGGAGACGCCGACCGTGCTGGAGGCCTCGCTGATCGAGGGTGCAGCCGAGTTCGTCGCCGAGCAGACCGCCGGCAAGATCGCCTACGTCTACCTGCCGTCGCTGGCGGCCGGGCGCGAACTGGAGATCGAGACCGCGTTCCTGGCCGACATCGACAAGACCGACCTCTCGGCCTGGCTCTACAACACCGCGCCGGGCAAGCCGGGAGACCTTGGCTACTGGGTCGGCTACCGTATCGCCAAGGCCTATTACCAAGGCGCCAAAGACAAGCGCCGCGCCTTCCGCGAGATCCTCGAAATGTCCGACGCCAAGGCCTTCCTGGCGGCCAGTGGCTGGAGGCCGGGGATGAAGCTGGACTGAGGTCGGCTTTAGTCCGCCGGCTCGATGGTCGCCGTGACCGAGACGTCCGCCGTATATTCGATCAGGCGGCCGGTCTTGGCGTCGAGGATCGAGGTCATCTCTTCGGGCGCCCCTTTCACCGACACGATCCAGCGGTCGCCGTCGGCGCGGACCTCCAGCGGCTTGCCGCCGGCCGGGTTCGGGCCGAGCCGTTCGTTGATGACGGCCAGGGCTTGTTCCTTGCTGGTGATGGGCTGAGCCGGGGGGTGGGCGGGACTGCAGGCCGCCAGAACCGCCACGACGAGCGCCGGGGCGAGGAGATGCGCGAGCTTGGGCATCAGGGTTTCACGACCTCAACGTGTAGCCACTCGCGCATCACGCCATCGAATCCCCCGCCCTGTCCATGGCGAAGCTCGATCTGCGCCCACGGCCCCGCCGCAGCGTAGGCCGCCCGAAGCCGCGCCTCGTCGGGGAAGTTGTAGTAGCGGCCCAGGCTGTCGCGCGTCCCGCCGTCGCCGGCCTTGAACCCGGCGTAGAACCGCCCGCCCGGCCTCAGCGCCCGATGTATGCGCCCCAGCACGTTGGGGAGTCCCTCCTCGGGCACGTGCAGCAGGCAGGCGTTGGCCCAGACCGCGTCGTAGGCGTCCGTCTCGTCCAGCTCGGCGAACTTCATCACCCGCACCGGCCGGCCCAGGCGCTTTTCCGCCTCCCGCGCCAGGCCCGCCGAACCGTCGGTCGGCGTGACGTCGAAGCCGGCGGCGATCATGGCCGCCGCATCCTGGCCGCCGCCGCAGCCGAGCTCGAGGATCTTCGCTCCCGGCTCAAGCTTCTCGAGGAACGCGGCCAGGTGCGGCCCGGCCTGATCCTTACGCGCCGCATAGGCTCCGGCCTCGCGGTCGTAGAAGGCGAGCGTCGCCTCGTCGTGCAGCGGCTGGTCGGTCATGCTGGCTCCCTTCGGTCTGGTATCGCTGCGCCCGCCCGTCCATTGTGGCGGAAAGCCAAGAACCGAGGGGATCGCCATGGGCAAGCTAGTCGAGGTTTCTGATGCGGGCCACGTCCGCACCATCCGCCTGAACCGTCCGGAGAAGAAGAACGCCCTGAGCCAGGCCCTGGCCTGGGGCGTGGTCGAGGCGGTGGACGCCGCCGCGCGTGACGACAACGTCTGGGTCGTGGCCCTGACCGGGTCGGGCGACGCCTTCTGCGCCGGGCTCGACCTCTCGGGCGCCGAGCCCTACCACCCCGGCACGCCGATGACCGCCCAGCTGGACGACATCGGCTGGGTCGGCAACTTCCTGCTGGCGGTGCGCAAGCGCTGCGACAAGCCGGTGATCGGCGGGATCAACGGCGTGGCGGTCGGGGCGGGTCTGGGCCTGGCCATGGCCACCGACGTGCGCCTGATCGCCCACAGCGCCCGGCTGATGGCCGGCTATACCCGCATCGGCGGCTCGCCGGACGCCGGCCTGACCATCACCCTGCCTCAGGCCATGGGCTATGAGCGCGCCATGCGCTTCATGATGGAGAACCGCACCCTGACCGGGCAGGAGGCCGTCGACTGGGGCATGGCCGGCGAGGCGGTCGCCGACGCCGACTTCGAGACGCGGCTGGCGGAATACGCCCAGCAGCTCTGTGCTTGGTCGCCGATCACCCTGCGCCTGCTCAAGCGCGGCATCGTGAAGTCCTACGAGTCCATCGATATGGAGCAGCAGCTCCGCTACGAGGTCTCCAACATCATGCGCGCCTTCGGCAGCGAGGACGGCAAGGAGGCCCGCCGCGCCTTCCTCGAAAAGCGGCCGCCGGTGTTCCAGGGGCGCTGAAGTCTCTAGTTGCGAATGATTATCATGTCGTGCAGGCTGCGGTTCGAAACGCCGGAGCCTGCCGATGAACGATGTCATCTCGACCATTCCCGAGCTTCAAGCCTGCGTCGGCGTCGCCGGCCTGCCGGTGAAGATGAAGATCATCGACCACCTGGACGAGGCGGCGGCTCGCTGGATCGCCGCCTCGCCGCTGGCCTTCGTTGGGATCGGCGGCGCGGATGGGCCGCGCGTGCGGCTGGCCGGCGGCTCGGCCGGTTTTGCGCGGGCGAAGTCGAAGGCCGTCCTCAGCCTGCCCCTTGCCGCCGTCGACGCGCCGGGCGAGGTCGCGGCCGGGCAGGGGGCGGGCGTCCTCTTCCTGATCCCCGGCGTCGGCGAGACCCTGCGCGCCAACGGCCGCATCAGCGCGGTGACCGGCGAGGCGCTGGAGATCGCGGTCGAGGAGTGCTTCGTCCACTGCGCCAAGGCGCTGATCCGGTCCGACTTCTGGACGCCCACCGACGCGACGGCGCCGGCGGGCGCCGCCGCCTTCGTCGATGGGGCCCGGTTCCTGGCCCTGGCCACAATGGACCGCGAGGGCCGCATCGACATCAGTCCCAAGGGCGACCCGGCGGGTCTGCTGATCCGCATGGAGGGCGACCGCGCCGTCCTGGCCGAGCGGCCCGGAAACCGCCTGGCCTTCGGCTATCGCAACATGGTCGAGCAGCCGCAGGTCGCCGCGCTCTGCCTGATCCCGGGAGTGGCCGCGGCGGCGGAACTGCGCGGGCGGGCCGTGCTCACCACGGACGAGACGCTGCGGGCCCGGTTCGTGGTCGAGACGAAGACGCCGATCCTGGCCACGGTGATCGAGGGCGCCGCAGCGAGTCTCGCGCCCAGCGAGGCCCTCGCCCGCGCCGCGGTCTGGGCCGCGCCGCCCGCCGCCAGCGACGTCGACCCGTCCGCCACCCTGGTGGCGCACGTGAAGCTGAACAAGGCGCGCGGCGCGGAGGCCACCATGCTGCGGCTGGCGGTCAATCGCGGCCTCGTCGCCAAGGGGCTGGAGGCCAGCTACCGCGACGGACTGTATTAGTCCGTCATCTCCCCGCGCTGGAACTTGGCGACCCGTTCGGCGTGGAACGGGCTGATCGCGCCCGTCTGCGGCGCTTTCTGACCGAAGCTCTCGATCTCGGCCAGCAACTCGGCCCAGGCGCTCTCGAAGGCCGGGGTCCAGTCGCCGCCCAGCAGGTCGCGCAGGGCGTCGCGGACGATGGCGAAGAAGGTTGAGAACACCTCGCGCGGCACGTCGTAGCCCTCGTGGGTGACCATCTCCGTGCCGATCATGACGTCGGCGTAGCGCCGCTCGCCCACGAAATCGAGGATGGCTGCGAACGTCCGCGACAGCATCTCGCCGCGGATCGCCCAATCCTTGTCGCGCCAAAAATAGGGCTTCATGTGCGGGTGCTGTTCGAACATCCGCTCATAGACGGCGGCGGTCGGATCGATGTCGCGCTCGGCGAGCAGTTCCAGGCTGGCCTCGATATCGGCCGCGCGCGCAAAGGCGTCGCTCATGTCAGCTTCCTTCCCCGCCGAACTCTCGTACGCGTCGGCTGGGGAAACAGTGAACCGCCGGACGGTGTCCGACAACCCCCGCGGCTTCCCTTAGCTCCAGGGGCCGGGCGTGCGGGCCTTGGTGGTCGGCACCGCGGTCCCGCGGCGACGTCCGCCGCCGTCGACGATCGGCGCGGCCGGCGGAGCGCCGCGGCCGATCAGCTTCATCAGCGCCGCCACCCGGTTGCCGGTCGAGGGATGGGTGGAGAAGAGATTGTCGGCGCCATGGCCCGCCAGCGGGTTGATGATGAACATCTGGCCGGTGGCCGGATTACGCTCTGCGGTGACGTTGACGATGCCGCGGGCATAGGCGTCGATCTTCTGCAGGGCGCTGGCGAGCGCTTCGGGATCGCCGCTGATCTCGGCGCCATGGCGGTCGGCCTCGTATTCGCGGCCGCGGCTGATCGCCATCTGCACCAGGGCCGCGGCCATGGGGGCGAGGATCATCAGGGCGATGGTCCCGATGATCCCGCCCGGCCGCTCGCGGTCGTTGCCGCCAAAGAACAAGGCGAAATTCGCGAGCGAGGAGATGGCCCCGGCGAGGGTCGCCGTAATGGTCATGGTCAGGGTGTCGCGGTTCTTCACATGCGCCAGCTCGTGCGCCATCACCCCGCGAATCTCGCGCCGGTCCAGCATCCGCAGCAGGCCCACGGTGGCGGCCACGGCCGCATGTTCCGGGTCGCGGCCGGTGGCGAAAGCGTTCGGCTGCTCGCTCTCCATCACATAGACCTTGGGCCGGGGCAGGTTCGCGCGATCCGCCAGCTCGTAGACGTCGGCCACGTAGTTGCGCAGCAGCGGTTCGGCCACGCTCTGATCCACCTCGCGCGCGCCGTACATGCGCAGCACGATCTTGTCGGAGTTCCAGTAGCTGAAGGCGTTCATCGCCACGGCGAGCGCCAGGGCCACGGCCATGCCGGCCGCTCCGCCGATCAGATAGCCGACGCCGACGAACAGGGCGGTCAGGCCCGCCAGCAGCATGAAGGTGCGAAGATGGTTGTGCATGGGCCTGGATATGGGGCCTGGGCGCCGGCCTTCGCAAGCATCCGGCCGCGCGTGCCGCGTTGGCTTGGCGCACCGGGCGCGCTATGCGGGACCTCCCGCCGACAGCCGACAGGACCCGCGACGTGATCATCGAACCCCGCATCCGCGGCTTCATCTGCACCACCGCCCATCCGGCCGGCTGCGCGGCCAACGTGCGCCAGCAGATCGACCTGGTGCGCTCGCGCGGCCCCATCGAGGGCGGCCCCAAGCGGGTGCTGGTGCTGGGCTGCTCGGCCGGCTACGGCCTGGCGTCGCGCATCGTGACCACCTTCGGATGCGGAGCCGACACGGTGGGCGTCTCCTTCGAAAAGGAGCCGACCGAGACCAAGACCGCCAGCGCCGGCTGGTACAACAACCGCGCCTTCGAAATCGAAGCCGCCGCCGCCGGCCGCAAGGCCGTGACCCTCGACGGCGACGCCTTCTCGGACGAGATGCGCGAAAAGGTGCTGGCCGCCGTCCGCGACGAGCTCGGCCAGATCGACATGTTGGTCTACAGCATGGCCGCCCCGGTCCGTACGGACCCGCGGACCGGCGAGACCTACCGCTCGGCGATCAAGCCGCTGGGCGAGCCGGTGCGGGTCAAGACGCTCAACACCGACAAGGCCGAGGTCTTCGAGACCGAGCTCGCGCCCGCCACGCCCGAGGAGACCGCCGCCACCGTCAAGGTCATGGGCGGCGAGGACTGGGAGCTGTGGGTCGAGGCCCTGGCGCAGGCTGGTCTGCTGGCCGACGGCTTCCGCACCCTGGACTACACCTATATCGGCTCGCAGCTCACCTGGCCGATCTACTGGCATGCGACCCTGGGCAAGGCCAAGGAGGACGTCGACCGTGCCGCCGCCGCCATCCGCGGCCGCCTGGGGCCGGACGCCGCCCGAGTGGTGTCGCTGAAGGCCGTGGTCACCCAGGCCAGCTCGGCGATCCCGGTGGTGCCGCTCTACGGCGTGGTTCTCTTCAAGGTCATGAAGGAGATGGGCCTGCACGAGGGGTGCATTGAACAGATCGACCGCCTGTTCCGCGAGGCGCTGCCCAAGGGCGCGCTGGACGAGACCGGCCGCATCCGCATGGACGACTGGGAGCTGTCGGAGAAGGTCCAGGCCGAGGTCGAACGCCGCTGGCCGCTGGTGGCGACCGAGACGCTCGGCGAGTTGGGCGATCTGGCCGGCTTCCGCGCCGACTTCCTGAAGATTTTCGGCTTCGGCGTTCCGGGCGTCGACTACGCCGCCGACCTCGACCCGCGGGTAGTGGTCTAGAAATTCACCACGCGCAGGGTGGCGGCGGCGGCCATGATCCGGTCGGTCTCCGCGCCCGCGCCGGCGGCCTGCTCGCGCATCAGGGCCTCGCAGTCGTCGGCCGGCATCGGCCGGGCGAACAGATAGCCCTGCATCCGGTCGCAGCCGGCGGCGCGCAGGAAAATCGCCTGGGCCTCGTCCTCGACGCCCTCGGCGACGATGCGCGCGTCCAGCGACTTGGCCGCGCTCAGCATCGCGCGCACCAGCTTGGAGGTGCGCGGGTCGCGGCCGACCCCGCCGATCAGCGACTGGTCCAGCTTCACCGTGTGGATCGGCAGCTGCAGCAGAGCGCGCAGGTTGGAATAGCCGGTGCCGAAGTCGTCCAGCGCCACGCGTATGCCGCGCGCGGCCAGCCGCTCGATGTGGCGGCGGGCCATCGAAAGGTCGTTGACCAGGAAGGTCTCGGTGATCTCGACGGTCAGGGCCGTGGCCGGCAGGTCGGTGTCGGCCAGCCGCGCGATCAGCTTGCGCGAGAAGGCAGGGTCCATCAGCTCGCGCTGCGAGACGTTGCACGAGATGGTGTCGATCAGCCCCTCGCGCACCCATGGCGCGGCGCGCTGGCAGGCGCTCTGGAAGATGATGCCGTCCAGCTCGCCGATCAGGCCAAGCTCCTCGGCCAGCGGCACGAACACGCCGGGCGGGATCATGCCGCGTTCGGTGTGGTTCCAGCGGGCCAGCACCTCGGCGGCGATGATCCGTCCGTCGGCGGCGTTCACCACCGGCTGGAACCAGGGCACGATGTCGCCGCTGGGGATCGCACGGCGCAGTTCGGCCTCCAGGCTGTGGCGCGCCTCGCTGGCCTGGCGCAGATCGTCGTCGAAGGCCGACCAGCGGCTGCCGCCGGCGGTCTTGGCTCGGTAGAGCGCCATGTCGGCGAAGCGCTGCAGGTCGGTCGCGTCCGTGGCGTCGTCGGGATAGACGGCCAGACCGACCGAAGCGCCGGGCGCGATCACACGCCCGTAGATGGTGTGGACCTGCGTGAGGGCCTGGGTCAGCGCCTCGGCGCGGCTGCGCGCGCCCTCGCGATCGGTGATGACGGCGAACTCGTCGCCGCCCAGGCGTGCGACCACCTCGCCGGGCCGGGCCTGCTGGCCCAGGCGTTTGCCGATCTCCATCAGCAACTGGTCGCCGGCATGGTGGCCCAGGCTGTCGTTCAGGTGCTTGAAGCGGTCCAGGTCGATGACGAACAGCGCCACGCCGCCTTCGCAGGCCTGGGCGGCCTCCAGGCGGTCGACCAGGGCCGAGGTGAAGGCTCCGCGGTTGAGCAGCCCGGTCAGGCTGTCGGTGCGCGCCAGGTGCATGGTCAGGGCCCGCTCGGCCTCGAGTTCGTCGACCCGGCCGGCGAGGGTCTCATAGACGCGGCGCAGCTCCTGCCCGGCCTGGAACAGCTCCAGCGCCTTCGACTCGAGCAGGGCTTCGGCCTCGCGACGGGCCCGGCGCTCGCGCTCGATCCGCCGCGCGGCGACGGCGGAGTCGATCATTTGCGGGGACTGTTCCAAGAGAGTCTCAGGCCGCCTTGCGCTCGATGGTGAAACGGACGAACTCGCCCTGTGCATCGCTCATTCGCGCGGACCTGACCGCGACCGGCTCGCGGTAATAGGCGGAGGTCGCTTCGATCAGCCCTTCGGCCAGGGCCTCCAGGCCACGTTCGGAGCGGTAGTCGAGCGCCAGGCGGTCAGCGTTGCGTTCGGCGATCCGCATCGAGGGGAGCTCGGCGTCGGGATAGAGCTTGCGGACCTCGACGTGGATGTGGTCGTCGATCGACCCCAGGAAGTCGAACAGCGAGCCGGCGGCGTCGAAATACCGGGCGTATCCGGTGGTGAAGGTGGCGCACAGCTTGTGGCCGAAGCCGCGCAGCAGCACGGCCGGCTCCGCGCCCGAATGCTTGACCAGGGACAGCAGCAGATCGCGCAGCTCAGAAAACGGATACGTCCCCACGGCGGTGTAGGCGCCGCCGGTCGAGAGTTCGCAGTCGTCGATGATCGTATCGACCATGTCGGGGCCCATCTGGTCCTCGACGAATTCCAGGAACTCCGTAAAGACGATGCCCTTCATTCCCACCCGGTCCGCGAACGTGTTCAGATAACCGCGTAATATGCGGAAATCACGGACCGACCGTTAACAGCGGCGAGAGGAGCTCGCAAAAACCACCGTCGTCAGGCCTTGGCGGGCTCCGGCTCGGGTTCCTCGATCTGGCCTTCCCACTTGGCGACCACGGCGCTGGCGACCGAGTTGCCGAGCACGTTGGTGGCGCTGCGGCCCATGTCCAGCAGGTGGTCCACGCCGAGGATCAGCAGCAGCCCGGCTTCGGGCAGGTCGAAATAGGTCAGGGTCGCGGCGATCACCACCAGCGAAGCGCGCGGCACGCCGGCCATGCCCTTGGAGGTGACCATGAGCAGCAGCAGCATGGTGATCTGCTGGCCGATCGTCAGGTCGATGCCGTAGGCCTGGGCGATGAACAGCACCGCGAAGGTGCAGTACATCATCGAGCCGTCGAGATTGAACGAGTAGCCCAGCGGCAGGACGAAGCTGGCGATCCGGCGCGACAGGCCGAACTTCTGCAGCTCCTCCAGCGTCCGCGGATAAGCCGCCTCCGACGAGGCGGTGGCGAAGGCCAGCAGGGCGGGGGAGCGGATGGCGCCCAGCAGCTGCAGGGCGCGCTTTCCCACGATCAGGATGAGGGCGATGCTGAGCAGCGCCCAGAGCACGCCCAGCGAGGCGTAGAAGCCCAGCACGAACTTGGCGTAGTCGACCAGCACGCCCAGGCCCTGGGTCGAGATGGTGGCCGCCAGGGCCGCGAAGATCGCCAGCGGGGCGGTCTTCATGACGTAGCCGGTGACCTTCAGCATGATGGTGGCGATCTGGTCGACGAGCGCGGTGACCGCCGGCGCCTTGTCGTCGATGGCCGAGACCGCGGTGCCGACGAAGATCGAGAACACCACGATCTGCAGGATCTCGTTGTTGGCCATGGCCTCGACGATGGACTTCGGCACCAGGTGGGTGACGAATTCCTTCAGGGTCAGTTTCGAGGCGTCGACGGTTCCGCTGTTCGCGGCCGCTTCGGCCACCAGGTTCATGCCCGCGCCCGGCTGGATCAGGTGAACCATCAGCAGGCCGATGGTCAGAGAGACGATCGAGGCCGAGATGAACCAGAACATGGTTTTCACCCCGACCCGGCCGATCGAGGCGGCGTCCTCCATGTGGGCGATGCCGGCCACCAGGGTCGAGAACACCAGCGGGGCGATGATCATCTTGATCAGCCGCAGGAAGACGTCGGTGATGATGGTCAGGTTGTCGGCGACGCCCTTGGCCTGTTCGGGCGACAGGCCCTGGTTCACGCCCCAGCCCACCAGCACGCCCAGCACCATCGCCCCCACGATGAAGGCGGTGAAAAGTCGGTTCATGCGCGGGTCCCCCGGGGTCTCTGTCGGCCCGCGAGGAAGCCGCCGGTCAGGGGCCGTCACACTCGCGCGCTATGGATCTCAGCCGACCTTGTGGCCGAGAAAAGGGCCGTTCGTCCATAGGGATACGATTTTCGAGGCAGAGGCATCTCGCAACCTGCACCAGAGCAGGCTAAACTGACCCATGTCCAAAGAAGAAAAAGCAACCGCCATCGTCGAGCGGCTTAATCAGGAATATCAGACGACAGTCCGGTCCCTGAGGACCTCCCTCCAGACATTCCTTTCGGGCGGACCGCCGCCGTCGCCCGCCGACCGGGCGAAGGGAATCTTCGCCTATCCGGAACTGCGGCTCTCATGGCCGCACGGCCGGGCCTATCCGCGCCTGTCGCGCGCCTATGCCCGCATTTCCCAGCCGGGCGACTACAGCGTCACCGTCACCCGGCCCGACCTCTATCGCGACTATCTGGTCGAGCAGATCGGCCTCTTGATGGCCGACTTCGACGTGACCGTCGAGGTGGGGCGCTCGACCCAGGAGATGCCGTTCCCCTACGTGCTGGACGGGGCGGTGGACCTGGCCATGGCCGATGTCGGCTCGGCCGAGATCGCACGTCACTTCCCGACCACCGAGCTCGCCCACATCGGCGATGAGATCGCCGACGGCTTCTGGGTTCCGGGCCTGGAGGAGACCCGGCCGCTGGCCCTGTTCGACGGCCTGCGGACCGACTTCTCGCTGGCGCGGTTGGCCCACTACACCGGCACGCCGGCCGAGCACACCCAGCAGTTCATCCTGTTCACGAACTACCATCGATACGTCGACGAGTTCGTCCGCTGGGGCTGCCAGCAGATCAAGGAGGGGCGCTACGAAGCCCTGTCGGCGGCTGGCCGGGTGCTGGTCACCGCCGACACCGAGAACGGCGAGCAGGCGGTGGCCGACGGTCCCTGGCGGCGCCACCAGATGCCGGCCTATCACCTGATGGCGCCGGGCCGGCGCGGGATCACCCTGGTCAACATCGGGGTCGGGCCGTCCAACGCCAAGACCATCACCGACCACCTGGCGGTGCTGCGGCCGCAGGCCTGGCTGATGATCGGCCACTGCGGCGGCCTGCGCGGGTCGCAGACCATCGGCGACTATGTCCTGGCCCACGCCTATCTGCGCGACGACCACGTGCTGGACGACGTGCTGCCGCCGGAAATCCCGATTCCGCCGATCGCCGAGATCCAGGTGGCCATGAACCGCGCGGCCGAGAACGTCACCGGGGAGAGCGGCGAGATGCTGAAGCGTCGGCTGCGCACCGGCACGGTGGTCACGACCGACGACCGGAACTGGGAACTGCGGTTCTCATCCAGCTCGCTTCGGTTCAATCAGTCGCGGGCCGTCGCCATCGACATGGAGAGCGCGACCATCGCCGCCCAGGGCTATCGCTTCCGGGTGCCGTATGGGACGCTGCTCTGCGTGTCGGACAAGCCGCTGCATGGCGAGATCAAGCTGCCGGGCCAGGCCAACGCCTTCTACGAACGCGCCATCGGCCAGCATCTGCAGATCGGTATCGCCACCATGGACCTGTTGCGCCAGGAGGGGCCGAAGCTGCACTCGCGCAAGCTGCGCAGCTTCGACGAACCCCCCTTCCGATAGGGGGGCCGCTTCCTCCCTTGCTGCGCAGGGGAGGAACGTCGCCGCCCTAGAACCGCGTCCGCAGGCCCAGCGCGAAATTGCGGCCGCGCAGCGGGGCGAGGTTGGTGATGAACGAGGCGTGGTTCAGCGCCTTCTCGTCCAGCAGGTTGGTCCCGCGCACGAACACCTGGCTGGCGAACCCGGCCAGCGCCAGATCGTAGGCCAGGGTCGCGTTGACCATGTCATAGCCGGGCGTGCGGGTCTCGAAGGCGGCGATCTTCTCCTGCTCGAAGACCCGCACATATTCGGCGCTGCCCGACCAGTCGCCGCGGGTGAAGTCGCCGCGCAAGCCCAGCCGCCCGGCCGGGATGCGCGGCAGGTCGCCGCCATTGTCGAACTTGGCGCGCACATAGTCGCCGAACACCGCCGCCGACAGGCCTGGCGTGAACTGGTGGCGCACCTCGCCCTCGACCCCGGTGAAGGTCGCGTCGCCCTGGCTGTAGCGGATCAGGCGGAAGTCCTCGAACTGGTCCATGGTGCGGGCGTAGATGTAGCCGTCATAGGCGTAGCGATAGGCGCTGGCGGTGAAGGTCGTTGCGCCGTCGGTCTTCTTCAGGGTCAGCTCCACCGACTTCGCGGTCTCCACGTCCAGCGCGGCGTCGCCGATCTCATAGGTGTTGGTCGCCAGGTGCACGCCGCGCGCATAGAGCTCCTGCGCGGCCGGCGCCCGCTGTGAGCGGGCGATCGCCAGCGAGACGAGATAGCCGGGCGCGAACCGCCAGCTTGCCGCCAGCGAGGCCGAGAACGGCTTGTGCTCGACGTCGGGCCGGCCCAGCGCTCGAGCGTCCTGCCATTCCTGGCGCAGGGCGCCCTCGAACCGCCAGTCGTCGGCCACGTACTCTTCCAGCAGGAAGATCGCGGTGTTGACGGTGCGGCTCTTCGGAATGAACGACTCCTCGCCCACCGCGGCGAAATCGCTGCGGGCGGTCTGCACGCCCACCACGCCGCGCAGGGCGCCGATCGGCGCGTGCTGGGCCTCGATGCGCACGTCGTAGCCCTTGTTAGTGAAGGTGGTGGCCACCGTCCCGTCGTCGATCTCGTCGTGGGCGTAGTCGGTGTAGCCGGCACGCAGGCGGATGCGTTCGATCCCGGCGACGGGGTCGCTCAACTCGCCGCGCAGGTCGAACCGCTTGCTGGTCAGGTCGACCACCGGAGCGCCCTCCTCGCCGTGTTCATGCTCATGACCGTGGCCGTCGTCGTGGCCATGGCCGCCGCAATGCAGGGTCGAGCCGTGCGGGTGGCAGTCCTCGTACTCGTGATTGTGACCGGGGAGGCCGTACTTGCTGCGCTGCTCGGTATAGGCCGCGCCGAGATAGCCGCGCGATCCGACCCAGGAGAGGCCGAGGGTGGCGGTCCGGCCCTGGCTGAACGAGCCGTCCAGCACCTTCTCGCTCCAGTCCGCAACCTCGTAGTCGTCGGCCTTGCGCCCGGCGAGCTCGATGCGCAGGGCCAGGTTCCCGGCTCCGCCGGTCGCGCCGATCACGCCGGCCCGTTCGTTGTCGGCCGAACCGAGGCGCACCTCGGCGACGCCCTCGAAGCCGTCGTCGGGCGGGCGGGTGGGGATCTTCTTGTCGATCAGGTTGACCGCTCCGCCGATGGCGCCGCCGCCATACAGCAGGGCGCTCGGCCCGCGCAGGATCTCGACCCCTTCCAGCAGCAACGGCTCGCCGGAGACGGCGTGGTCGGGCGACACCTCCGAGGCGTCCAGCAGCGCCGCCCCGTCGGTCAGCACCTTCACCCGCGGCGCGGTCTGGCCGCGGATCACCGGGCGGCTGGCCCCGCCGCCGAAGGTGTCGGAATTGACGCCCGGCAGGCCGGTCAGGGTCTCGCCGAGGGTGGACTGGCGGCGGTGGTCCAGCTCATCGCCGCGCACGACGGCGACGCTGGAGGCCACGTCGTCGCCGCGCCGGCCCAGCGGGTCGCCCGTGACGACCACCTCGCCGATCTCGAAACCGGGACCCGACTGGTCTGCGGCCGCCGCGCCGGGCAGGGCCGACAGGCCGGCGGCGGCGAGAAGGAGGGTTCTGAACTGCATGCGATGACACCCCGACTGATGGAAAGGGTGTCTGATATGTTATAATGTATCATTCATCAAGCGCGGTCTCTTGCAGGCTCGCAAGCAGGGCCTGAGCGGCGCGGCTCAGCCGCCGCTCGCGATGGCGCAGCAGGTGGAACGGACGCGTCGGCAGGTCCGGCCCGACCGCGTCCAGGGCGCCGCGTGCGATCAGCGGCCGCGCCGCCAGGTCCGAGACCGCCGCGATCAGCCCGCCGGCCGCGACCGCCGCCAGCAGCGCCTCGTTGGACGGCAGGACAAGGGCGCAGGGCAGGGCGTCGGGGTCCAGGCCCAGGCCGCGCAGGGCGTGCTCCAGCTCGGCGCGGGTGCCCGATCCCAGTTCGCGGCGCGCCCAGGCGTGGTCGGCGAGACCCTCGAGCCCACGCTCGCCGGCGCGGGCCAGCGGGTGGTCGGGCCGGGCCACGATCACCAGCCGGTCGGCGCCGATCTGCGTGCGCGCCAGCAGCGGCGAGTTGTCCAGCGCACCTTCGACGAAGCCCAGCTCGGCCCGGCCTTCCAGCACCGCTTCGGCGACCTGGGCGGTGTTGCCGGGGGCAAGTTCCAGGTCGAGCCCGGGATGGCGCTGCGAGAGGGCCGCAAGCCGCGGCGGCAGCCAGTAGGCGGCGATGGTCTGGCTGGCGGCGAGGTCGATCCGACCCCGCTTCAGACCCGCCAGATCATCCAGCAGACCCGCGGCGTCCTGGGCGCTGGCCAGCACCGCACGCGCCTGGGGCAGGAAGGCGCGCCCCTCCGCCGTCAGGGCCAGGCCCCGTCCGATCCGGTCGAACAGCCGCGTGCCGTGCCGGGCCTCCAGGCTCGCCACCGCCGCGCTGGCGGCCGACTGGGTGATGTGCAAGGCCTCGGCGGCGCGGGTCATGTGCAGGCGATCGGCCACCGCCACGAAGATGCGAAGCTGTTCCAGGGTCATGTCTAATGATCGAATTTTACGATCAAAGCGGCAATTATAATTCGTTGGAATGATTGGATGTGCGGCGCGAGAACATTCGCATGGTTGCTGTCCGCCGCATGTCCCGCCTGTTGCCCGGCCTCGTCCTCTGCGCCCTGATCGGCTTGGCCGCCGCCGGCCTTAACGGTCTGGAGACGCGCCTGTTCGGCCACGCGCCGCTGGAGGCCCTGGCGCTGGCGGTGCTGCTGGGCGTGCTGGTCCGCGCCCTATGGACTCCGGGCGAGGTCTGGGGCGAGGGGATCGCCTTCGGCTCCAAGGTCGTGCTGGAGATCGCCGTCGCCCTGCTGGGCGCAACGGTGAGCGTCGTGGCCCTGGCCCGGATGGGGCCGGGCCTCGTGGTCGGAATCGCCGCCGTCGTCGCCCTGTCGATCGCCGGCGGTTATGGCCTGGCGCGCGGCCTCGGCCTGCCCAAGGCTATGGCTGTTCTGGTCGCTTGCGGGAACTCGATCTGCGGCAACTCCGCCATCGCCGCGGTCGCTCCGGTGATCGGAGCGCGGTCGGAAGACGTCGCCGCCGCCATCGCCTTCACCGCGGTGCTGGGCGTGGGCGTCATGCTGGGCGTCGCGCCGCTGGCCGGCGCCATGGGGCTCTCGCCCGCCGCCTGCGGCGCCTTCGCCGGGTTGACGGTCTATGCGGTGCCGCAGGTCCTGGCCGCCGCCGCGCCAGCCGGCGTCCTGGCGGTCCAGACCGGAGCGCTGGTGAAGATGGTCCGGGTGCTGGCCCTGGGTCCGGTCTGCCTGCTGCTCGGCCTGGCCCGCGGCGGCGAGGAGGGCGGGCGCGGCCTCGATTGGCGCCGTCTCGCGCCCTGGTTCATCCTGGTCTTCCTGGTCCTGGCGGCCGGCCGCACCCTAGGCCTTGTGCCCGACCCGGCCGCGGCGCTCGCCGGCAAGGCCTCGGTCTGGCTGACGATCGCCTCCATGGCCGCCCTTGGCCTTGGGGCGGACGTGCGCGCCCTGGCCAGGGCTGGCCTGCGCGTCTGCCTCGCCGCCGCCCTGTCGCTCGGTCTCCTTGCGGCGCTGGCGATCGGCCTGCTGCGCCTGCTCGGCCTGGCGTAATCCGGCCGTCGCGACGACGCGAACCCTCGCATTCGTGCGGCGGGCTCGCTAAATCCGCGCCATGACGAATATCAATTTCGACGGCATCGAGAACTTCCGCGACTTCGGCGGCTATTCCACTGCGTCGGGCCGCAAACTGGCGGCCGGCCGCCTGTTCCGCTCGGCCAACCACGCCTACGCCACCGACGAGGATCTGGCCAAGCTGCGCGACCTGGGCGTCGCGGTCATCGTCGACCTGCGCCGCCGCCGTGAGCGCGAGCGCGAGCCCTCCCGTCGCTGGGACGGTTTCGCCGGCCAGGTGATCGAGAACGACATCGACGGCACCTATGCCGACTGGGCCGACGCCCTGACCAGCGGCGAGACCATCGACGCGGCGTGGTTCTATCGCGACAGCCTGACCTATTACGAGCGCGCGCCGCACGAGCCGCGCCACGTCGACCTGTTCCGCCGCTACTTCCAGACCCTGGCCGACGCCGATGGCGCCCTGGTCGTCCACTGCGCGGCCGGCAAGGACCGCACGGGCATGCTCTGCGCCCTGACCCACCACATCGCCGGCGTCCATCGCGACGACACCATGGCGGACTACCTCGCCACCAACGACGAGAGCCGGATGGCCAAGAAGATCGGTTTCCTCGGCCCCTGGATCGCCGACCTGACCGGCCAGGTGCTGGACGAAGCGACCTTGCGTCAGGCCGTCAGCGTCAACGAGGCCTTTCTCGCCAAGGCTTTCGAGGTGATGACCGCCCAGCACGGCTCGATCGACGCCTACCTGGCCGAAGTCCTCGGCGTCGATCCGCAGCTGCGCGCCCGGATCGAGCAGCGCATCCTGGGCTGACATCGCCGCCCCGATCCCCTAAGCGTCGCCCCAACCAGAATACGGACCATACGGGGACGACGAACATGCAGAGCTTCCAGCCGCCGCGGCGCATCCTGATGGGGCCCGGCCCCTCCGACGTCAGCCCCCGCGTACTGGCCGCTCTCGCCCGTCCGACCATCGGCCACCTGGACCCGCAGTTCCAGGAGCTGATGGAGGAGATCAAGGCTGCGCTCGCCCGCCTGTTCAATGCGCCGGACCACGCCTGCGTGCCGCTGCCCGCGCCCGGCACCGCGGGCATGGAAGCGGCGATCATGAACCTGCTGGAGCCGGGCGACCGCGCCGTCATCGCCATCAACGGCGCCTTCGGCGGCCGCATGGCCGACATGGCCGACCGCGCCGGCGCCGAGGTCGTGAAGGTCGAGTTCGACTGGGGCAAGCCGGTCGATCCGGCCGCGGTGGAAGAGGCCCTGAAGGCGGCGCCGACCAAGGTCTTCGCCTTCGTCCACGCCGAGACCTCGACCGGCGCGCGCAGCGATGCGGCCACCCTCTGCGGCCTGGCCCGCAAGTACGGCGCGCTCTCCATCGTCGACTGCGTGACCTCGCTGGGCGGCGTCACGGTCGATGTCGCCGCCTGGGACGCCGATGCGGTCTATTCCGGCACCCAGAAGTGCCTGTCGGCGCCTCCCGGCCTGTCGCCCATCGCCCTGTCGCGGCGCGCGCAGGACGCCATCAAGGCCCGCAAGACCAAGGTCCGCAACTGGCTGTGCGACTTCAATCTCCTGATGAGCTACTGGGGCGGCGATGGCGGCCGCACCTATCACCATACTGCGCCGATCAATGCGCTCTATGGCCTGCACGAGAGCCTGGTGGCGCTGTTCGAGGAAGGCCAACAGGCGGTGCTGGTGCGCCATGCCCGCACCCATGAAGCCCTGGCGGCCGGGATCGAGGCCCTGGGCCTGAAATTCCTGGTCGAGCCCAAGGACCGTCTGCCCCAGCTCAACGCCGTGATCGTGCCGGACGGCGTCGACGAGGCGGCCGTCCGCGCCTATGTGCTCGCCAAGTGGGACCTGGAGCTCGGCGCCGGTCTCGGCCCGCTAAAGGGCAAGGTCTGGCGCATCGGCCTGATGGGCGCCTCGGCCACCCCGTGGCACGTGCGCCTGTGCCTCAACGCGCTTTCCGAAGCCCTGGCCGCCCAGGGCTACAAGGCCGACGGCGCGGCCGCCCTGGCCGCCGCCGAAGCCAAGCTCGTCTAGGCCCTGGCCAGCGGCAACACCTCGACCACGTCTCCGGCGTTCAGCGCGGGGGCGTCGGCGGGCCGGCGCAGCAGCGCGTCGGCCCCGGCGAAGACCGTGACCAGCGAGGAGTCCTGGTCGCGATAGGGACGGACGCGCAGCTCGCCGGCCTGGACGGCCAGTTGCGCGCGCATCCAGTGCTCGCGCGGCCCGTTGGCCTTCATCGGCTCGGCCAGCTTGGCGCTCGCCATCGGCAGGTTTTCCGCCCCGCCCTGCATCTTCATGACGATGGGCCGCAGGAACAGTTCGGCGCAGACGAAAGCCGAGGCCGGATTGCCCGGCAGACCCAGCATCCGCCGCCCGTCGGCCAGCACCCCGAAGAAGGTCGGCTTGCCCGGCCGGACCTTGACGCTGGCGACCTTCATCGACAGGCCAAGCGCCTCGCCCGCCGCGCGCACCAGGTCGTGGTCGCCGACCGACGCGCCGCCGACCGTGACGATCAGGTCGGCGTCCGCGCCGCGCAGGGCCTCGATCACCGCGTCCAGTTCGTCGCGCACGGGCTTTAGCTTGGCGGCGACCCCGCCCCAGGCCTCGACCATCGCGGCCAGGGCCGGCGCGCCGGAATCGTAGATCTGGTAGGGGCCCGGCGCGACCGGCGCCTCGACGATCTCCTCGCCGGTCGAGACGATCGTCACCCGCGGGCGGGCGTACGCCGAAACGTCGGCCCGCCCCGCGGAGGCCGCCAGGGACAACCGCCAGGGATCGATGCGGGTTCCGGCCGTGAGCAGCGCGGCTCCGGCCGCGAAGTCGCCGCCGCGCGGCCGCACGCTGTCGCCGACGGCTGTGGCGGGAACCGTGACGCGGTCGCCGTCGCGGGTCGCATTTTCCTGGATCACGATGGTGTCGGCGCCGGCGGGGATGGCCGCCCCGGTGAAGATGCGCACCGCCTGACCGGGCGCGAGTTCGCCGTCATAACCGTGACCGGCGGCGCTTTCGCCGACGACGGCCAGGGTTCCGGGGGCGTCGGCGCTGCGCAGCGCCCAGCCGTCCATGGCCGAGGCGTCGAACGGCGGCTGGTCGCGCACGGCGGTCACGTCCTGGGCCAGCACCCGGCCGATGGCGGCCCTCAGCGAAATCGTCTCGGCCTGCAGCGGCGAGACCTCGGCCAGCATCCGCGCCCGCGCCTCGTCAACGCTCAGCAGCTTCAGGTCGCTCACCCGCGCACCCAGTCGCCGGACTTGCCGCCGCTCTTGGTCAGCAGGCGCACGGTCTCGATGGTCATGCCTTTGTCGGCCGCCTTCAGCATGTCGTAGATGGTCAGGCAGGCGACGGAGACGGCGGTCAGGGCCTCCATCTCCACACCCGTCTGGCCCGACGTCTTGACCCGGGCGGTGACGGAAAGACCGCCCTCGCCCGGCGTGACCCGCACCTCGACCTTGCTCAGCGCCAGCGGATGGCACAGCGGGATCAGGTCGCTGGTCTTCTTGGCGGCCATGATCCCGGCGATTTCGGCGGTGGCCCGCACGTCGCCCTTCTTGGCGTCGCCCGACAGCGCCAGGGCCAGGGTCGCCGCATCCATGCGCACGAAGCCCTCGGCGGTCGCCTCGCGGGCGGTGACGGCCTTATCCGACACGTCCACCATGTGGGCGCGGCCGGTCTCGTCGATGTGGGTCAGCTTGCTCAACGCAGGCCTACTTCTCAAGCAGCCTGGGCATGAGCTCGACCATGTTGCAGGGGCCATGGCGGCTGTCGAGCTGGGCGGAGATCACCTTGTCCCAGCCGTCCTTCACCGCCCCGTTCGAGCCAGGCAGGCAGAACACGAACACGCCATCGATGATGCCCGCGGTCGCCCGGCTCTGCAGGGTCGACAGGCCCACCGACTGGTAGCTGACCAGGTGGAAGATCACCGAGAAGCCATCGATCTTCTTGTCGAACAGCGGCTCGACCGCCTCGGGCGTCACGTCGCGGCCGGTGATGCCGGTGCCGCCGGTGGTGATGATCGCGTCGACGCTGCGCGAGGCCACCCAGGCTTTGATCTGCTCGCGGATCTGGACGACGTCGTCCTTGACGATGCCCTTGTCGGCCAGTTCGTGACCGGCCGCGACGATGCGTTCGGCCAGGACGTGGCCGGAGGTGTCGCTCTCGTCGTCGCGGGTGTCGGAGACGGTCAGCACCGCGATGCGCACCGGCTTGATCGCCTGGCTCTCGTCGATACGGCCGCCGGGGGTGAAGGCGTTCATGGCTTGGTGCTCTCCCATCGGGCGATGTCGGCGTGGTCCTGGTCGCGCGGCTCGATCCAGCGCGCGCCGTCCGGACCGGTCTCCTTCTTCCAGAAGGGGGCTCGGCTCTTCAAGTAGTCCATCAGGAAATCGCAGGCCTCGAACGCCGCCCGCCGGTGCGGGGCGGCGGTGGCGACGAAGACGATCGCCTCGCCAGGCGCGATCTTGCCCACGCGGTGGACAATCTGGACGTCGTCGAGGGAGAAGCGCGCCGCGGCCTCGTCGGCGATCTTGCCGATCGCGGCCTCGGTGAAGCCCGGATAGGCCTCCAGCTCCAGGATCTTCGTCGCCCCGCGCTCGGCGCGGGCCAAGCCCGTGAAGGTGGCGACGGCGCCGGTCTCGCTGCGGCCTCGGGCGAAGGCGCTCAGCAGCTCGCCCGGGTCGAACGGCTGGTCGGTCAGGGCGATCATCCGCCGCTCATCGGCGGCAGGAAGGCGACCTCCGAGCGGGCCGACAGGGCCGCATCGCCGCGCAGGATCGCCTGGTCCAGCGCCACCTGCACGCCGGGGCCGGCCAGGGCGTGCGCCAGGGCCTCGTCCTCGCCCGACAGCAGCGCGCGCAAGGCCGCCACCGACGCGGCCTCGAGCTCCCGCTCGCGCCAGCCGGCGATGTCGGCGAGCCGACCGAAGAGCAGGACGCGCGCCACGGCTTCAGCCTCCGGTCGTCGACATGTGGCGGGCCACGGCGGGTGCGGCGGCGCGCTCGATCTTGAAGTCGTGGCCCTGCGGCTTGGCGTCGACCGCCAGGCGGATCGCGTCGATCAGCCCGGCGTCGCTGGCCCCGCCGCGGATCACCGCGCGCAGGTCGCTGGCGTCCTCGCGGCCCAGGCAGGTGTGCAGCGTGCCGGTGCAGGTCAGCCGTACGCGGTTGCAGCTCTCGCAGAAATTATGGCTGAGCGGGGTGATGAACCCCAGCCGCCCGCCGGTCTCCTCGACCTTCACGTAACGCGCGGGGCCGCCGGTGCGGTGGGCGATCTCGTTGAGCGTCCAGAAGCTTTCCAGCCTGGCGCGGACGTCCTTCAGCGACAGGAACTGGTCGGTGCGGTCGACCTCGATCTCGCCCAGCGGCATGGCCTCGATCAGGGTCATGTCGCAGCCACGCGCATGGGCCCAGGCGATCAGGTCGGGCAGCTCGGCGGCGTTGTCGTCCTTCAGGGCCACGGCGTTGATCTTGACCGCCAGCCCGGCGGCCAGGGCCGCGTCGATCCCGGCGATCACCTTGGGCAGTTGGCCGCCGCGGGTCAGGGCGCGGAACTTGGCCGGATCGAGGGTGTCCATCGAGACGTTGATCCGCCGCACGCCGTGCCGCGCCAGGCCCTCGGCGAACTCCTCCAGCCGCGTGCCGTTGGTGGTCAGGGTCAGCTCGTCCAGGGCGCCCGATTTCAGGTGCCGCGAGAGACTGCCGATCAGGTCCATCAGGCCCTTGCGCACCAGCGGCTCGCCGCCGGTCAGCCGCAGCTTGCGCGTGCCCAGCGCCACAAAGGCCGAGGCGATGCGATCCAGTTCCTCGAGCGTCAGCACCTCGGCCTTCGGCAGGAAGGTCATGTGCTCGGCCATGCAGTAGACGCAACGCAGGTCGCATCGGTCGGTGACCGAGACGCGCAGATAGCTGACCGTGCGGCCGAACCCGTCGACCAGCGGTCTGGCCTCTTGCGGCGATGCGGCGTCATAGGGCGTCATGGTCTGGCTAACATAGAGAGGAACGCGGCTTGGCGACAGGGGCGGACGCATTCGAAGCCATCGTTCTGGCGGCCGGATCGGGCGCCCGCTTCGGCGGCGGCAAGCTGCTGGCCCCCTTCGGCGACGGCGTGCTGCTGGACGGCGCCCTGGCCGCGGCCTTCGCCGCCCCGGTGTCGCGGGTCATCCTGGTGACGGGCGCTCGGGGCGAGGCGGTGGAAGCCGCCGCCCGCGCCTATGCGCAGCGGGCGGGCGAGGACCGCCTGCTGATCGTCCACGCGGAGGATCATGCCGAGGGCATGGGCGCCTCGCTGCGCCGCGCGGCGGCCGAGCTTTCCCCGGGCTGCGCCGGGGTCTTCGTGTTTCTCGGCGACATGCCGCGCGTGCCGGCGGCGGTGCTGGCGCCCTTGGCGGCGGCCGTGCGGGCCGGCGCGCCGGCTGCGGCGCCGGTCTTCCAAGGCCAGCGGGGCCATCCGGCCCTGATCGGCGCGAGCTTGCTGCCCCAGCTCGCGACGCTGCACGGCGACGCGGGGGCTCGCGCGATCCTGAAAGACCTTGGCCCCCGTCTGGCCTTGGTCGAAGCGGCCGACGACGGAGTGCTGTTCGATGTCGACACGCCGGGCGATCTCGACGCCGGGCCTTACCGGTAGTAATTTTTCCTACCGAAGAGGAGGCCGCCATGTCCAAGGTCGAAAAGGTTTCCGTCGCACTCACGCCAGAACTGCTCGAGAGCATCCGCTACGCTGTCGATTCCGGCGATTACGCCTCGTCCAGCGAGGTGGTGCGCGAGGCGGTGCGCGATTGGGTCGGCAAGCGCGAAGAGCGCGCCGCCAAGCTCGCCGACCTGCGCGCCGCGATCCAGGCCGGGATCGACAGCGGGCCGGCGCCGCACCATCGAACCGCCGAGGAGATCATCGCCGAGGGCCGGCGCCGGCTGGCCAACCGGGGCTGAGTCTTGACGAAACGCGTGTCGCGCAGCCGGGAAGCCGACGAAGACCTCACTGAGATCTGGGTCTATGTCGCGGCCGACAATCCACCCGCGGCTGATCGGATCATCTACGCCTTGCTCGACGCCGAACGCCGGCTTGCCGTCTTTCCGGAGTCCGGACGTTCGCGCGATGACCTGCAGCCGGGAATGCGGGCCTGGGTCGTCGGCTCCTATGTCGTCTTCTACCGCGTAACGCCCGACGCGCTGGAAATCGTCCGTATCCTGCACGGCGCCCGCGACCTCGGCGACACCCTTTCCGACCCCTAGCCCGCCGTCAGCTTCAGCCCGGCGATTCCGCCGGCGACCACCGCGACCAGGGCGATCCGGGGCACGCCCAGCGGCTCGCCGAACAGCAGGGTTCCTGCGGCGACCGAGCCGATGGCGCCGATCCCGACCCACACCGCATAGGCCACGCCTAGCGGCAGCACCTGCAGGGCGCGGGTCAGCAGCACCACGAACAGCGCCAGCAGCACTAGCGAGGCCGCCGCCCAGCCGAGGTTGCGGAAGCCGTCCGCCTTCTTGGTCGCGATCGCCCAGGCGACGTCCAGCAGCCCCGAGGCCGCCAGCATGATCCAGCCGGCCTGGGCGCTCACGATTGCGGCTCCAGGGCCGCGACCTGATCCAGGGCGCGGGCGAGGCCCGCCGCCACCTCGTTGGGCGCGCCGATCGTCGGCCCCACCGGGGTGAAGGTCACGTCGCTGAGGCCGATGAAGGCCAGGGCTTCGCGCAGGTAGGGCGTGGCCAGGTCCGGCCGTCCGCGGCTCGGCCCGAAGCGGTAGTCGCCGGCGCTGGCCAGCACCACGTGCACCGGCCGCTCGGCGAGCCGGGGCGAATAGCCGCTCGCCGGATCGAAGCTGAACGACAGGCCGGGCTGGGTGACGAGGTCGATGTAGTGCTTCAGCCGGTAGGGGATCGAGAAGTTCCACATCGGGGTGGAGATCACCACCTCGGCGGCGGCGTCCAGGTCGGCGACCAGCGCCTCGATCACGCTCCAGGCGCGCGCTTCGGCCTTGTCGTGCGGCTTGCCGGCCAGCCGCGCGTACTTGGCCGCCAGGGTCGCCCCGTCCATGTGCGGCAAGTCGGCGGCCCAGAGGTCCAGGCGGACCAGGCGCAGGTCGGCCCGATCGGCCAGGCGGCGGGCGACCAGCGCCTCGCCGACCCGTCGCGAACGGGAGTCCTCGCGTGGCGAGGCGTCGATGTGCAGCAGGACAGGCATGGCGGGTCTCCTCGAATGGAGACGCCAACCTATTGTCGCTTTGTCGCGAGGAAATATCTTGAAATGCGATCATAATTCGCATGAATGCGACACATGCTGGACCATGCCGACCTCGAGCTCATCGCCGCGCTCGCCGCCCACGGCGGTCCGCGCCGCGCCGCCGCGGCCCTGGGCGCGCATCCGGCCACCGTCTATCGCCGCCTGAAGGCCGTGGAGCAGGCGGCCGGCGCGCCGCTGTTCGAGCGGGTGGACGGCCGCTACCAGCCCTCGGACCTGGCGCGCGAGATCATCGCCGCCGCCGACGAGAACCGCACCCGCCTGGCCGAGCTGAACCGCCGCCTGTCGGGCGCGGACGTGCGGATGTCGGGAACCCTGGCCGCCACCACGACCGACTCGCTCGCGCCGTTGGCGCTTGAGGCGATCGCGCTTTTCCGTGAGGCCCATCCGCAGGTGCAGGTGCGACTGTCGGTCTCCAACGACTTCGCCGACATGGCTCGCCACGAGGCGGAGGTGGCGATCCGTCCGACCCGCACCCCGCCCGAGACCCTGGTCGGCCGGCGCGCAGCCGCCTTCGACTACGGCGTCTACGCCCGCCGCGGCGCGCCCGCCGCCTGGATCGCCCTGGACGACAGCCTGGCGGCCATCCCTGCCGCGCGCTGGCTGGCCGCCCGCTCCGGAGAGGCGGGCGTCGCCCTGCGGGTCAACAGCATGTGGGCCGCGGCCGAAGCCGCCGCCGCGGGGCTCGGCCGCGCGGTCCTGCCGTCATATCTGATCGAGGGGCGGCCCCTGGAGCGGGTCCAGGGGCCGATCCCGGAGATCGCCTCGCAGGTCTGGGTGCTGACCCACGAGGACCTGCGCCGCACGCCGCGCATCCGCGCCTTCGTCGGCTTGGTCGCCGACCACCTGGCCGCGCGCCTCGCCTAGGCGGTCTTCACCAGCGGCTGGCTGAAGCTCGGCTGGCCGGTGATGGCCAGGATCGCGTTGGCCACCGCCGGGCCGATCACCGGGGTGCCCGGCTCGCCGATGCCGCTGGGCGGATTAGCGGACGGCACGATGTAGGTCTCGACCTTCGGTGCTTCGGAATTGCGCAGCACGCGATAGGTGTCGAAGTTGGTCTGCTCGACCACCCCGTCCTTCAGGGTCACCTGGCCGTAGAGCGCCGCCGACAGACCATAGCAGGTGCCGCCCTCCATCTGGGCGGCGATCTGGTCGGGCGAGATCGCCGTGCCGCAGTCGACCGCCGTCACCACCCGGCCGACCTTCGGGACGCCGTTCTCCAGCTTCACCTCGGCGATCTGGGCGACGACCGAGCCGAAGCTCTCGTGCACCGCCACGCCGCGGGTCCATCCCGCGGGGGCCGGGGTTCCCCATCCAGCCTTCTGCGCGGCCAGGTCCAGCACCGCCAGGTGCCGCTTGGCGCCGGCCTTGGTGTAGAGGGCGCGGCGGTACTCCACCGGGTCCTTGCCGGCCTTGCGGGCCAGCTGATCGATGGTGTGCTCCATCACGAAGGCGGTGTGGGTCGCGCCGACCGAGCGCCACCACAGCACCGGCACCGGCGAGTCGGGCAACACCATCTGGGCGTCTACGATCGGCGTCGCCTTCAGATACGGCGAGCCGAGCGCGCCCTCGACGGCGGTGGCGTCCAGCTTCGGCTGGCCCATGGGCGAGCCCTTCATCAGGCTCTGGGTCACGACCCGTTGGCGCCAGCTGGCGGGATAGCCCTCGGCGTCCACCGTCACCTTCACGGTGTGGTGGGTGATCGGCCGGAAGTAGCCGGCCGCCATGTCGTCCTCGCGCGTCCAGACCAGCTTCACCGGCCGGCCGCCGCCGATCTTCTTGGCGATGTGCACGCACTCGGCCGCGTAGTCGGACTGGAAGTTCGCCCGCCGCCCGAACGAGCCGCCGGCGAACAGGGTCTCGATCTCCACCGCGCCCGGCAGCATGCCGACGATCTTGGCGGTGTTGAGCTGGTCGATGGTCGGGATCTGCGATCCGGTGGTCAGCTTGGCCTTGCCGCCGCCGATCTCGGCCACGCAGTTCATCGGCTCCATGGTGGCGTGGGCCAGGTACGGGAAGTCGTAGGCGACCTCCAGGGTCTCGCCCTTGGCCTGCGCGATGTCGCCGCGGGTCTCGAAGGCCTGCCACTTGGCCTTGTCCTGCGGCTGGGTCTTGCCCGAGGCCAGGTCCTTGTAGCTGGCCAGGATGGCGTCGGACGAGCGCTTCTCAGCCTCGTCCTCGTTCCAGGTGGCCTTGACCGCCTCGCGCCCTTTCTTGGCCGACCAGGTATCCTGGGCGACCACGGCCACGCCGCTGGGGATCTCGAACACGTCGACCACGCCGGGGACCTGCTTGGCCGCGGCCCCGTCGAACGAGGCGAGCTTGGCCCCGAACCGCGGCGCGTGCAGCACCATGGCGGTCAGCATGTTCGGCAGGTGGACGTCCTGGGTGAAGATCGCCGTCCCGGTCGACTTGGCGGTCGCGTCCTTGCGGCGCACGCGGTCGGTGCCGATCAGGGTGAAGGTCTTCGGATCCTTCAGGGTCGGCGTTTCGGGCGGAGTCGCCTTGGCCGCATCGGCGACCAGCTCGGCGAAGGTCGCCGACTTGCCGGAAGCATGGGCGACCAGGCTGTCCTTCACCGTGATCTCGCCGGCCGGCACGCTCCAGCGCTTGGCGGCGGCCTCGACGAACATGGCGCGGGCCGAGGCGCCGGCCTTGCGCAGCTGCTCCCAGCTGTTGGAGATCGCCGACGAGCCGCCGGTGCCCTGCGCGCCCATGCCGAGGTTGGCGTAGACCTTGGCGATGGCGGGGGCCTGCTCGACCTTCACCTTGCTCCAGTCGGCGTCCAGCTCCTCGGCGGCGATGGCCGCCAGGCCGGCATGGTTGCCCTGGCCGAACTCGATGTGCTTGGAGACGACGGTGACCGCGCCGTCCGCGCCGATCTTGATGAAGGGCCCGAAGGCGCCGAAGTCGGTCTTGGCGCCGATGGACAGGATGTCGGTCGGCGAGCAGGCGCCGACCACCAGGGCGCCGCCGACCACGGCCGCGCCGATGACGACATCGCGCCGCGTGGCGCCGGCGACGTCGGAGGGTTTCACGGGAGCGTTCATCGCAGGGTCTCCCTTCATGCCTTGGCCGGCTGTGCTGCCGGGGCGGCGGCGGGCGTCATGCCGGCCGCGTCCTTGATCGCAGCGCGCACGCGCTGATAGGTGCCGCAGCGGCAGATGTTGCCGTCCATGGCTCCGTCGATGTCGGCGTCGCTCGGCTTCGGCTTGGTCGCCAGCAGCGCCACGGCCGACATGATCTGACCCGACTGGCAGTAGCCGCACTGGGCGACGTCGTGCTTGATCCAGGCGGCCTGCACCGGGTGCGTCCCGCCCAGGCCCTCGATGGTGGTGATCTTGGCGGCGCCGACCGCTTCGATCGGGGTCACGCAGGCGCGGATCGCCTGGCCGTCCATCAGCACGGTGCAGGCGCCGCACTGGGCCATGCCGCAGCCGAACTTCGTGCCGGTCAGCTGCAGCTCGTCGCGCAGCACCCATAGCAGCGGCGTGTCGGGAGCGGCCTTCACGGTAAGGCTCTTGCCGTTGACGTCCAGGGTCGTGGCCATGGGTGGGATCCCTCCCGGTTCGATGTGAGCGTGCGCTCACCCTAACAGCGTTTAGATCGACCGGTAAAGTGGCTGCATGGGGCGCCGAACCATGGTTAGGCTAGGCGCCGCCCTCATCACCCGCCAGGAACGACCTTGGACGCATTTCCCGCCTTCTTTCCCCTGAGCGGCCGCATGGTGGTCGTGGCCGGCGAGGGCGAGGCGGCGCAGGCCAAGCTACGGCTGCTGGAGGGCTCGCCTGCCCAGGTCGTGCGCCTGACCGGGGCCGCCGCCGCCGATCCGGCCGCCTATGCGGGCGCGACCCTGGCCTTCGTGGCCAGCGCCGACGAGGCCTTTGCGACCGCCGCCGCCGCCGCGGCCCGCGCCGCTCATGTGCCGGTCAATGTCGTCGACCGGCCCCAGCTCTGCGACTTCACCACCCCGGCGGTGATCGACCGCGGCGAGGTGGTGGCCGCCATCGGCACCGGCGGCGCCTCGCCGATGCTGGCGACCCTGCTGCGCCATGACATCGAGCAGCGCGTGCCGGAGGGCGCGGGCCGGGTCGCGGCCCTGTTCCGCCGCCTGCAGGACGAGGTGCGGGCGGCCCTGCCCGACCTGCCGCGCCGCCGCGCCTTTCTGCGCCAGGCCTTGACCGGACCGGCCGCCGCCGCGGCGCAGGCCGGCGACATGGAAGCCGCCGCCGACCTCCTGCGCCAGGCGCTGGCCGAGGGCGTCGCATCGCTGGGGCGCGTCGCCTTCATCGACGGAACCGGACCCGTCGACCTGCTCAGCCTAAGGGCGGTGCGCGCGCTCGCCGCCGCCGACCAGATCGCCGCCGATCCGGGCGTGGACGCGGCGGTCCTGGACCTCGCGCGCCGCGACGCCGAGCGGATCGCCCCGCAGGCCGTCGCCGCTGCGGCTCAGGCCGGCCTCGCCGTCGTCCGCATCGTCGCGGGCGCGCCGACGCCCGCCGAGCTGGCGGCCCTGGCCGCCGTCGCCGTCGAAATCCTGCCGGTCGCCGCTCCGTGAGCCACCTGACGCCTGACGATCTCCAGGCGCTGGCGTTGTCGCTGAAGGTGGCGCTGACCGCGACGCTCTTCGGCCTGCCGCTGGCGGTGCTCGTGGCGCTCGCCCAGGCCCGCGGCCGTTTCGCCGCTCGCGTCGTGCTGGACGCTCTCGTCACCCTGCCGCTGGTCCTGCCGCCGGTCGCCACCGGCTTCTTCCTGCTGCTGCTGCTTGGCCGGCGGGGCGTCGTCGGCGCCTGGCTCGAGAAGATTGGAATCGTCTTCGCCTTCGACTGGACCGGGGCGGCCCTGGCCGCCGGGGTGATGGCCTTTCCGCTGATGGTGCGGCCGATCCGTCAGGCGCTGGAGGCCGTCGACCGCGAGGTGGACGAGGTGGCGCGCACCCTGGGCGCCGGCCCCGTCACCCGCTTCTTCCGCGTCACCCTGCCGCTCGCCGCCCCCGGCGTGGCCGGCGGAGCGATCCTCGGCTTCGCCAAGGCGCTCGGCGAGTTCGGCGCGACCATCACCTTCGTCGCCGCCATCCCGGGCGAGACCCTGACCATGCCCTCGGCGATCTATGGCGCGACTCAGTCGCCCGGGGACGAGCCGCGCGCCCTGGCGCTCTGCCTGGTCGCGGCGGCCGTTGCGATCCTCGCCGTGCTGGCCTCCGACGCGGTCGGCCGCTGGGCGGCGCGCACCGCCCAGGGCCGCGCCTGACCCTCAGGGCGTGCAGGGCCGTCCGCCGTTGTCGAACAGCCCGTCGTCCCGCTCGATCAGCCCGTTCCTCACCGTGAAGAAGTCGGCGATCGGAACCTCCATCCCGGCCGCGGCGCTGCGCACGCGAAAGCGCACCGCCACTGTTTCGCCCTGCGTCACCACCTCGTCCAGCGTGACCGCCAGGTCGGGCAGGGCCGCGAACAGCGCCCGATAGGTCCGCTCGACCTCGGCCAGTCCCTCCCGCGGCGCGCAGAAGTTCGAGGCGGTCAGCCGCGCCTGCGGGGCGTAACTGGCGATCACTCCCGCCAGGTCGCGGCGGTTCACCGCAGCGAACTTGGCGCGGACGACCGCCTCGGGCCTGGTTTCCGCCGCCCCGGCCGCGCCCGCCGCCGCCAGCCACAACGGCAGGATCCACAGGGGTTTCATAAGAAAGCCTCCCTTCATTGACGCCGCCAGTCTGGCCGACCGGCGCGTCGCCGGCCCGGACCGGAATCCGATATCCTTCCGATGGCAGGCCGATGATAATTATACCCGGGTAATATTGACTCGGCTTTTTATCGGGGTGAAAAGCGGCGCGAAGGAGCCGCCCCATGTCTTTTCCCGCCGACCTGCCCGCGGTTCGCCGCGCCACGCTCGCCGCCTTCGGCACGGCCGAGATCGAGTCCGCGCGGCCGCTGGGCGGCGGGCTGTCGGGCGCCGGTATCTTCCGAATCCGGGTGGGGGGCGTGCCATACCTGCTGCGCATCGAGGGCGAGCGCGACGCCTTCCGCGACCCGGCCCGCGCCTATGCCTGCATGCGGATCGCCGCGGCGGGGCTGATCGCCCCGCGGGTGCGCTACGCCGACCCGCAGGACGGGGTGGCGATCCTGGAATTCATCGAGGAACGCTCGTTGCTGCTCGACTACCCAGGCCAGCGCGAGGACCTGATTGTCGAGGCGGTCCAGACGGTCCGCGCCCTGCACGCCGGCCCGCCGTTTCCGCCCTTGGTCGACTATCTCGACGGGATCGACGCCCTGATCGGTCAATTCCAGGCCCGCGGCCTGGTCGCGCCGGCCGCGACCCATGAGCTCTTCGCCCTCTACGGCGTCCTGCGCGCGGCCTATCGCACCGCGCCGCAGGACAGGGTCGCCAGCCACAACGACCTCAACCCGCGCAACATGCTCTACGACGGCCAGCGCCTGTGGTTCGTGGACTGGGAATCGGCCTTCCTCGCCGACCGCTTCGTCGACCTGTCGTGCCTGGCCAATCTCTTGGCCGACACCCCGGCGCGCGAAGAGCTGCTGCTGGCGACCTATTTCGGCAAGGTGGACGAGGTTCACCGCGCGCGGCTCTACCTGATGGCCCAGGTGAACCACCTGTTCTACGGCCTGGTGATGACCAACGCCGTGGCCTCGCGCGCGCAACTGCCGAGCCTCGACGGGCCGGCGCTGGCCGAGCTGCACCAGGCGCTAATCCTGGGCGAACCGGTGCTCGACACCGACGAAGGCCGGTTCGGCTACGTCCGCGCCCGCCTGGCCCAGGCGCTGGAGGGTCTGCGTTCGCAGCGGTTCGAGGCGGCGTTGGCGGTGGTCTCGGCGCGATCTTGAAGTGTCCGCAAGCCGCGCAGCGGCTGTCCGGGACCCATTGACGCCGACCTGGCTCAAAGGGGCGAAGGCCTCTGCCGCATTCGGCGCGATCCGGTGTTCATGGATCCCAGTCTTGCTTCGCAAAAAGGGATGACAGCGGGGATCACTGGTCCAGCGGCCGCCCCTTCGTCTCGGGCAGCAGCAGCAGGCAGGTGACGACCGACAGCGCCGTGAACGCGACAGGGTACCAGAGGCCGGCATAGATGTTCCCCGTCGCCGCCACGATGGCGAAGGCGGTGAACGGCACGAAGCCGCCGATCCAGCCGGTGCCGATGTGATAGGGCAGGGACATGGCCGTATAGCGGATGCGGGTCGGGAAGAGCTCTACCAGGCAGGCGGCGATCGGGCCGTAGAGCGCGGTGGCGGCGATCACGAAGATCATCAGCACCCCGAACGCCCCGACCAGGTTCATGCGCGCCGGGTCGGCCTTGGCCGGATAGCCGGCGGCGGCCAGGGCGGCTTTGATCTCCCCCTCGACCTTGGCCTTGGCGGCCTTGGCCGCGTCGCCGGTCAGGCCCTTGGCGCTGGCCGAGGCGACTTCACTGGAACCGACCCTCACCTGGGCCGGCGCACCGGCGGCGCCGACCTCGTTGGAATAGGAGACGCCTGCGCTCGCCAGCGCGCTCTTGGCGATGTCGCAGGACGAGACGAAGGCCGTCTTGCCGACCGGATCGAACTGCAGCGAGCAGTCGGACGGATCGGCGACCACCACCACCGGCACGCGCGCCTCGGCCTCGGCCAGCGCCGGGTTCAGCGTCTTGGCCAGCATGTGGAAGCCGGGGAAATAGGCGACCAGCATCAGGGTCATGCCCAGCAGCATCACCGGCTTGCGGCCGATCCTGTCCGACAGCCAGCCGAACAGGACATAGCCGATGGCGCTGACCGCGGTCGCCGACAGCATCAGCAGGTTGATGGTCTCGGGCGCGACCTTCAGGAACCGCTCGATGAAGGTCTGGACGTAGAAGAAGGCGGTGTACCAGACCGCCCCCTGGGCCGACATGATCGCCGCGAGCGCCAGCAGCACGATCTTCAGGTTCTTCCACTGGCCGAAGGCCTCGGCGTAGGGCGCCTTGGAGGCGGTCCCCTCGGCCTTCATCTTGGCGAAGGCCGGGCTTTCCGACAGCTTCAGCCGCATCCAGATCGAGATGGCCAGCAGGCCGGCCGAGAACAGGAACGGGATGCGCCAGCCCCAGGCGTCGAAAGCCTCTGGGCCGAACATCTCGCCGACGATGACCCGGCTGGCCAGGATCACCATCAGCGCGCCGAACAGGCCCATGGCGGCCGAGGTCTGCACCCAGCCGGTGGCCCAGCCGCGGCGGTCCGGCGGCGCGTGCTCGGCGACGTAGATGGCCGCCCCGCCGTACTCCCCGCCCAGGGCGAAGCCCTGGATGATCCGCATCAGCACCAGCAACGCCGGTGCGATCAGCCCGGCCTGGGCGTAGGTGGGCAAGAGGCCGATGGCGAAGGTCGCCCCGCCCATCAGCACGACGGTGACCAGAAAGGCGCCCTTGCGGCCGGCCTTGTCGCCGATCCGCCCGAACACCAGCGCGCCCAGCGGGCGGAACAGAAAGCCGGCCCCGAACAGGGCCAGGGCGGCGATATAGCCGGCGGTCTCGGGCAGGCCCGAGAAGAAGGTCTTGGAGATGACCTGGGTCAAGCTGCCGAAGACGAAGAAGTCGTACCATTCGAACGCGGTCCCGGCCGAAGAGGCCGCCACCACGGTGCGCAAGGACGCAGGTTGCTTGCCGGCCGGCGTCTCCACGGCGACTTCCGCCATTCTTGTCTCCCCCCAAGTCGGAAGAAGGTCTAACGCGGCGAACGGCGTTGTGGGAAGGGGCGGTCTAATTCCTCCCCCAAGAGGAGGCGCAAATCGGAATCCGGCCTACGCCACCGCGGTCTGCGCCGCGGCGTCGTCCTCCAGCGGCTGGGCGGCGAGCCGGGCGATCTCGGTCAGCAGGGCGGCCGGCGAGATCGGCTTGCCGACCACGCCGTCCATGCCGGCGTCGAGGTACGAGCGCCGCTGGTGAGCCAGCACGTTGGCGGTGAGGGCGACGATCGGCGTGGCGGCGGCGGCTCCGCCCAGGGCCCGGATGCGCCGCGCGGCCTCCAGCCCGTCGATTCCGGGCATCTGCACGTCCATCAGGATCAGGTCGAAGGCGCCGCGCGCAGCGGCCTCCACGCCCAGCAGGCCGTCGGCCGCGGTCTCGACGTCGGCGCCCAGGTTCTGCAGCAGCTTGGTGGCGATCATCCGGTTGGTCGGATTGTCCTCGACGACCAGGACGCGCAGGCCGTTCAGCCAGTCCTCGGTGCTCTCCTCGACGATCGGGGCCGCCTCGGTCCGGGGGGCCAGGACCTCCATCCAGAACACCGAGCCGACGCCTTCGGTCGAGGCGAAGCCGACGTCGCCGCCCATCATCCGCGCCAGCCGCTGGGTGATCGACAGGCCCAGCCCCGAGCCGCCGAACTTGCGCGTGGTCGAGGCGTCGCCCTGATCGAAGCGCTGGAAGATCCGCGGCTGCACCGCCTCGGGAATGCCCACGCCGGTGTCGGCGATCTCCAGCCGCAGCATCGGCCCGGCCTCGCCGTGGCGCAGGGCGGCGCGAACCGTCACCTGGCCTTTCAGGGTGAACTTCACCGCATTGCCGATCAGGTTGAACAGCCCCTGGCGCAGGCGCACCGGGTCGCTGATCACCCAGCCGAGGTCGTCCGGCGCCTCGACCACCAGCTTCAGGTTCTTGGCCTCGGCCTGCGGTCGCAGCAGCCGCGCGACCCCCTCGATCAGCGCCTTGGGAGCTACCGGCTCTGGGGCCATCTCCAGGTGCCCGGCCTCGATCTTCGAGAAGTCGATCACGTCGTTCAGCAGTTCGGCCAGCATGTGGCCGCAGGACAACGCCTCGTCCAGCATCCGCCGCCCGTCCGCCGACAGGGCTTCGGACTTGAGCAGGTGAAGCACGCCCATCACCCCGTTCATCGGAGTGCGGATCTCGTGGCTCATATTGGCCAGGAACGCCGCCTTCGCTTCGTTGGCCGACTGCGCCGCGCGCTGGGCGGCCATCAGCTCCAGTTCCTGGCGCTTGCGCTGGTCGAAGTCCTGAACCAGGCCCACGCCCCGCAGCCACCTGCCCTTACGGTCGGTCGACAGGTGGTGGAAGACGCGGATCCAGCGCTGCTGGCCGTTGGGCGTCAGGGCGCGGGCCTCGAAAGCCTCTCCGGGCGCGCGCTTGCCGTCGCGGATGTCGCGGAACGCCCCGCGCACATGCTCCAGATCGTCCTCGTGGAAGCGCGGGAACTGAAGGGTCTGAGCCTCCTCGTAGCCGGCGGCCGTCTTGCCGACCAGCTTCTCGAACTCCGGGCTGGCCCAGAAGGTCTTCTGCACGTGGTCGATCTCGTAAACCCCGGCGTCGGCCGCGTTCAGCGCCAGCTTCAGTCGCCGTGCATTGACCTCGGCCTCGCGTCGGGCCTCGGCCAGCGGGGTGATGTCGTCGACATAGCAGACCACGCCCTGGACCCGGCCGCGGGCGTCGCGCCACGGCCGCGCTTCCCACCGGAACCAGCGCTTGTCCCCCTTCACGTCGGCGAAGCGGTGCTCACGGGCGCGGACCACCTCGCCGGACAGCGCGCGGGTCTGGGCCGAGATCAGCTGCCGCGGGGCCTTGGCGAAGGCCTCGCCCAGGGTGCGGCCGATCGGGTCCTGGTCGGGCAGGGTGAAGGCGCTGCGCCAGGCGTCGCTGACCACCATGCAGCGCAGCTGGCGATCGAACATGGCCACCCCGAAGGGCGAACTCTCGACAAGCTGCAGGATCTGCTGGCGGCTGCGCAGCGCGGCGTCCCGTGCCTCGATCAGTTCGGTGATGTTCTGAGATACGCCGCGCAGGGCGTAGGCGCCGCCGGGCCGCGGCTCGGTCTGGAAGGTCACGCGCCAGTGCGACCAGCGCCCGGCCTTGGTCTTCATCCGGTGCTCGAACGAACGCGATTCCCCGCGCACGATGCCGGCGATGAACTGCTCCTGCACCCACGCGCGGTCGGCGGGATGCAGGATGTCCTCGAACTGGGCGCCGCTGGCGATGTCTTCGGACGAGTAGCCGGTGATGGCCAGGATGTCGCGCGACCACTCCACGCGGTCGTCGTCCGGCTCGTAGGTCCAGGTGCCGATGCCGGCGGCCTGGGACAGCATGCGGCTGGTGCGTTCGGCCTCGGCCAGCCGCGCCTCGCGCGCTCGCTCCTCGGTGGCGTCCCGCATGACGCCGATCACCTCGCCGGCCTGGGTGAGCTGAGCCCTGCCCTCGAACCAGCGCCAGCCGCCGTCCTTGGTGCGGATGCGCGAGGCGTGGTCGCTATAGCCGAACTCGGCCAGCCGCTGCAGGTGCGCCTCTATGCTGGCGTTCTCGTCCGGATGGATGAAGTCGCGGGCGAACTGGCCGACGATCTCGGCCTCGGCCCAGCCGGTCTCGCGGCGGAACGCCGGGTTGATCAGCTTGAACGTCTTGTCCGCGCCGATGACGAACATCACGTCGCGGCTGTTCTCGAACAGCCACTCGGTTATCGCCGCCGTTTCCTGCGGTGTTCGCTGCGCGGTCATCCACGCCCCCCGGAAAGTTCGGCGGGATGCGTAACATTGGTCGGTAAACGTAACGTTTTGGCGTGCGAAATTCTGCGCGCGATGGTTGCGATGCTAAAACCATCGCGCGCAGCGCTATTTTCCTTCGCCTAGAAGGCGTTTTCGCCGGTGATGGCGCGGCCGAGGATCAGGGCGTGCACGTCATGCGCGCCTTCGTAGGTGTTGACGGTCTCCAGGTTCGCGGCGTGGCGCATCACGTGATAGTCGCCGGAAATGCCGTTGCCGCCGTGGATGTCGCGGGCCTCGCGGGCGATGGCCAGGGCCTTGCCGCAGTTGTTGCGCTTCATCAGGCTGATGGCTTCCGGGACCCAGGCGCCCTGGTCGAGCAGGCGGCCCAGCGCCAGCGCGCCCTCGAAGCCCAGCGCGATCTCGGTCTGCATGTCGGCCAGCTTCTTCTGGACCAGCTGGCGCGCGGCCAGCGGCTTGCCGAACACCTTGCGGGTCAGGGTGTACTCGCGGCTGGCGTGCAGGCAGAACTCGGCCGCGCCCATCGCGCCCCAGCTGATGCCGTAGCGGGCCTTGTTCAGGCACGAGAACGGCCCGCGCAGGCCGGTGACGTTCGGCAGCATCTGGTCTTCCGGCACGAACACGTCGGCCAGAGCGATCTCGCCGGTGATCGAGGCGCGCAGCGACAGCTTGTTCTCGATCTTCGGCGTGGTCAGGCCTTCCGAGCCGCGATCGACCAGGAAGCCGCGGATCACCCCGTCCAGCTTGGCCCAGACCAGGCAGACGTCGCTGATCGGGGCGTTGGTGATCCACATCTTGGCGCCGTTCAGCACGTAGCCGCCGTCGACCTTCTTCGCCACCGTGCGCATCGAGGCCGGGTCCGAGCCGCCGTCGGCCTCGGTCAGGCCGAAGCAGCCGACGATCTCGCCCCGGGCCATGCCGGGCAGGTACTTCATCTTCTGCTCTTCCGAGCCGAAGGCGTAGATCGGGTACATGACCAGCGAGGACTGCACGCTCATCGCCGAGCGATAGCCAGAGTCGACCGCCTCGATCTCGCGGGCGATCAGGCCGTAGGCGACGTGGCTGACGCCGGCGCCGCCGTACTGCTCGGGCAGGGTGGCGCCCAGGAAGCCCAGCGCGCCCATCTCGGTCATGATCTCGCGGTCGAAGCGCTCCTCGGCGAACGCCGAGACCACGCGCGGCAGCAGCTTCTCGCGCGCGTAGCTGCGGGCGCTTTCCCAGACCATCCGCTCTTCCTCGGTGAGGCGCGCGGCCAGGTCCAGCGGGTCTTCCCAGTCAAAGGTCTTGGCGGGCGAAGCGGTGTCGAGCGCCATGGCGCGGTCTCCCTTGGAACGATTTGGGGCCTTATGGCTCCATTTCCGGCGGGCCGCTACGTTCTAGAGGTCGGCCCACATGCGCAGCAGGTTGTGATAGGCGCCGGTCAGCGAGACCAGTTCCGGCGCCCCGGCCCCGACCTTGCCGGCCAGCTGCTGGATGGCGATGTCCATCTGGAACAGCAGGGTGCGCCGGGCGTCCTCGCGCACCAGGCTCTGGATCCAGAAGAAGCTCGACGTGCGGGCTCCCCGGGTGACCGGCGTCACCTGGTGCAGGCTCGAAGCCGGATAGAGGATCATGTCGCCGGCCGGCAGCTTGACCTCGTGGACGCCGTAGGTGTCCTCGACCAGCAGCTCGCCGCCGTCATAGTCCTCCGGCTCGGTCAGGAAGAGCGTGGCCGACAGGTCGCTGCGGATGCGCACCGCCCCGTCGCGGCTCTGGCGGACCGAGTTGTCGACGTGGGTGGCGAAGGTCTGGCCGCCGGCGTAGCGGTTGAACAGCGGGGGAAAGACTGTCTGGGGCAGGGCGGCGGTCACGAATAGCGGATTGGCCGACAGCGCGTCCAGGATCGCTTCGCCCGCCGCCTTGGCCGCCTCGCTCGCCTCGGGAAGCTGCTCGTTGCGCTTGGCCAGGGCCGACTGCGCGCCGCTGGTGGCGTTGCCGTCGATCCAGTCGGCCGCGTCGATCATCGCGCGGATCTGAGCGACCTGGTCCTTGGTCAGCACCTGGGGGATATGCAGCATCATCGCGGGTGACCTTAGTTCGGCTGGGGCGGAATAGAAGAGGCCCCGCCTTTTGGGGGCGGGGCCGGCCTCGTGAGCATTTCCGCCGAAGTGGACGCCGGTTCGGCGGAGAGATGCGCGAAATCCAAAGAGTCCTGAGCAAGATCCGACCGGATCGGATCTTGCTCAGGCGCGCCTGCTTCTCGTTGGGGGAGGTCAGAAGCGGGCGTTGAGGGTCAGGATCGCCTGGCGGCCGGCGCCGTAGTCGGCGTGGTGAACCCCGTTGGTGCGGGCGATGTAGTCCTCGTCCGTCACGTTCTGGATGTTCAGCTGCAGGTCCATGCGCTCGTTGATCCGGTAGCCGGCGTAGAGGTCGAAGCGCCAGTAGGCCGGGGCGAAGACCCGGTTCGTCCCGCCGCCCGCGCCGCCCTGGTTGCCGCCGTAGCTGTCGGAGACGTAGTACGCGCCGCCGCCGAAGCTGAAGGCGTCGGTCAGGCTGTAGGTGGTGAACAGGCTGAAGGTGTGCTCGGGCGTGTTGGCCAGCTTGTCGCCCTGGTTCACGCCGTTATAGGCGCCGCGGACCAGTTCGCTGTCCATGTAGGTGTAGCCGCCGAACACCATCCAGTCCGGGGTGACCCGGCCGGTGACGCCGATCTCCAGGCCCTGCACCATGGCCTCGCCGACCTGGGCGTAGACGCCGCTGGCGATCTGGATCTGGGCGTTCTCGCGCTTCATGTGGAAGATCGCCGCCGAGGTGGACAGGCGTTCGCGGAAGAAGGCCCACTTCACGCCGACCTCGGTCGAGGTGACCTCTTCCGGGTCCAGCAGGGTGTTGGCGAGGTTGCCCGTGCCCGTGCCGCCTGCGGTGTTCTGGTCGCCGCCGGCGATGGTCGGCGGGGTCGAGGACGTGCCGTACGAAACGTAGATGCTGCCGTTCGGGGTCGGCTTGTAGACCAGGCCCGCCTGGTAGTTGGTGAAGCTCCAGTCGCCCTCGCGCGGGGTGATGGTGGTCGCGCTGATCACGCCGTTCGCGCTGGTGACGGCCACGTCGCGGCCCTTCACCGAATACTCGTCGTGGCGGATCCCCAGGTTCAGCAGCCACTTGTCGCCGAACGAGAGGGTGTCGAAGGCGTAGACGCCGACGGTCTTGGTGTAGTTCACCGACGGGTCGGGGCGCACGATGCGGCCTTGCCAAGGATCGCCCGGGTTCGGGGCGAAGACGCGGGTGCAGTCGCCGACGCCGGCCGTGGTGGCGTTGTTGGTGAACCCCGCCGGGCAGGCCGCGCCGGCCGTGGTGTAGATGACGTAGGCGGCGTTCTCGTTGGTCTCGCGCGACAGCTCCAGCCCGACGTCGTAGCTGTGCTCGATGCCGCCGGTTTTGAACTTGCCGTAGAAGTCGGTGACGTTGGCGACAGTGGTCGCCTCGTTCCAGCGGCTCTTGGTGCCGCGCTTCATCCACCATTCGCCGGCCACGAACTGGGCCGCGCCGCCGTCGCCGGGATTGGTGACGACATAGTCGTTCAACGTCTTCGAGTAGCGGAACACGTTGCGGAAGGTGATCGCCTCGTTGATGTCGTGCTCGGCGATCAGGGTGAAGATGTCGGCCTTGGTCTTCTGGTAGTCGCGGGCCGACAGGCCATAGAAGGCGTCGCGCGGCACGTTCAGCACCCCGCTCTCGTTGGTGCGCGGCACGCCCGGCAGCTTGGTGAACAGCGGCACGCCGTAGTCGGGCATGTCGTTGCGGTCGAGGTGATAGTAGCTGGCCGTGACGCGGGTGTCGGTCCCGATGCCGACCGCGCCGGCCAGCGCCACGCCCCAGGTGTCGAAATCGACGACCTTGCGGCCGGGGACGTCGCCCTGCGAGCCCATCAGGTTGATGCGGATCGCGCTGGTCTCGCCGACCGGCAGGTTGGCGTCGACCGCCCCGCGCAGGTAGCTGTCGGTCCCGACCCGGGCGGTCACCGTGGTCGACTCCGTCAGGTTGGGGCGCTTGGTGGTCAGGTTGATGCTGCCGCCGCCGGACCCACGACCGTTATAGGCGCTGTCGGGGCCCTTGATGACTTCCACCTGCTCCAGGTTGAACAGGTCGCGGACCTGGCCGCCGGTGTCGCGCACGCCGTCGACGAAGACGTTGTTGCCCGAGGCCTGGCCGCGGATGAACGGGCGGTCGGCCAGCGGCTGGCCGCCTTCGCCGGCGCCGAAGGTGATGCCCGGCGAGGTGCGCAGAATGTCGCTCAGCGAGGTCGCGGCGGTCTGGTTGATGATCTCCTTGGGGATCACCGTGACGCTGCGCGGCGTGTCGATCATCTGCGAGGTGTACTTCGGCGAGGTCGGCTGCAGGGCCGCGCGGCCCTCGACCTGGACGCCGGAGACCTCGGTCGCCGCATCCGCCGCCGCGTCGTCGGCCAGCGCCAGTTGCGGCGCCAGCGCCAGCCCGGCCACGCCCGCCACCGCCGCCGGGGTCAGCGCCTTGCGCGCATAGGCCCTGACGCCGTTCGTCCGCCGCTTGTCCACTTATCGCCCCTCGTCGTCTTCTAAGAATGAAACTGCGAGGCGTTCTTAGTTTCGAGGCTCGAGCAAGGCAATGAGAATTAGTCGCAACTAAGTCGATTGTTGCGCGGATGCGTCACCGGCGCCGCTCCGTCGCGGCGTCAGAGGCTTTTATCGACGGCGTCTCGCAACCACGGCCCAGGTCCGGCTGTTTCACGATCAGGAGCAAGCAAGCCCATGACCGAAGTCAGCCTGACCGATATCGCCCGGCCGTTCCTCTGGATCGCAGCCGTTTCCTTCACGGCCGGCTTCGCGGGCTACGTGGCGCTCGCCCCGCACTTGCCCGCCTTCTAGGCCCCTCGGGCGACGAACCAGCCGTTGCGGAAGCCGTCGGCGGCCTTGCCATAGGTGAAGTCCGCGCCCTCTGGCGTCTTCACCTGGCCGCCGGCCGCCTCCAGCACCGCGTGTCCGGCCGCGACGTCCCACTCCATGGTCGGGCCATGGCGTGGATAGATGTCGGCGCCGCCCTCGGCGATGCGGCAGAACTTGATCGAGGAATCCATCGGCTCGCGCAGATCGAAGCCGTACTGCTCCGCCAGCTTCACCGCGACCTCTTCCTTCATGGTGTGGCTCACCAGCGCCACCGCCGCGCCCTTGGGCCAGGGCCGGACCCCGACCGGCGCGGCCCCGCCGCCGCCGGTGCGCTTCATCGCCTTGCCGCCTGCGGTGAACCAGGTCTCGCCGGTCGCGGGGGCGCAGACCGCGCCGGCCACCGGGCGGCCGTTCTCGATATAGCCGATATTGACCGTGAAGTTCGGGTCGCCGCGTACGAAAGCCTTGGTCCCGTCCACCGGGTCGACCAGGAAGAACCGCGGCCCCACCGCATCGGGTGTGCCGAACTCGCTGGCGTCTTCCTCGGAGATCACCGGGACGTCGGGGAAGAGCGCGCCCAGCCGCTCCAGGATCAGCGCCTCGCCGCGCTGGTCGGCCTCGGTCACCGGGCTCTCGTCGGCCTTGCGGAACACCTCCAGCTCGGAGCGCCAGAGCGGCAGGATCAGGACGGCGGCCTCTTCGCAGATGTCCGCCAGGACTTCGCCCATCTCGCGGCTCATCGGGCGCCTCGCGGGTCGTCGGCGACAAAGACCAGGGCGACGACGGCGGCGTCGATCACCTGTTTACCCGAATGCTCGAAATTCACCGTCACTTTGCGTCCCGCGACCGACTGCACCTGGCCCAGACCCCAGTCGCCTTCGGTCGGGTGCCTGACCAGCACGCCGGGCTCGAGGAAGGGATCAAGGGGGCTCATCCCTGGTTCTCTAGAGTGGAGCGGCGCGTTTGCCAAAGCGCCAAATCAGGACAAGTTCGCGAGTAAAATGATCGACGGCGCCCAGATGACCGATATCACCCCCGAAACGGCGTCAGAGCCCAAGGGCCCGCCGCGCACCGCCGAAGTGGCCGCCTATCTGGCCGCGCGCATGTGTCACGACTTCATCAGCCCGGCCAGCGCCATCGTCTCGGGCCTCGACCTGCTCGACGATCCCAGCGCCCAGGACATGCGCGAGGACGCCATGAACCTGATCGCCGGCTCGGCGCGCAAGCTTGCCGACCTGCTGGCCTTCACCCGCGTGGCCTTCGGCGCCTCGGCCTCGGCCGAGACCTTCGACCCGCGCGAACTGGAAAAGCTCGCCCAGGGGGTCTTCAACCACATGCGCGCCGAACTCGACTGGCAGGTCGAGGCGAGCGCCGTGAACAAGCCCGCCGCCCGCGCCCTGATGAATCTCGCCCAGATGGCCGGCGCCGCCCTGCCGACCGGCGGGACGGCCAAGGTCCGCGCGGTGGCCCAGGGCGCCACCATCGCCATCGCGGTCGAGGCGGTCGGCGCCAAGGCCCGCCTGCGTCCCGAAGTCCTCGGCGGCCTGCGCGGCGAGCCGATGGGCGAGGGGCTGCACGGCCACTGGGTCCAGGCCTACTACGTCCACCTGTTCATGGGCGACGCTGGCGGCCGCGTCTTCGCCGACGTCGGCGAGGAAAAGGTCACCTTCGCGGCCACCGTTCCGGCCTGAGCACCTTGCGCGAGGCAGGGGCGCCCCACACCTGAAGCTGCATAGCTTCAAGTGGAGGGCCTGCCCTTGTTCGACCACATGTCCATCGGCGTTCGCGACCTGGCCTCGGCGCGCGTGTTCTACGACGCCTTCTTCGCCCCGCTCGACTGCGCCAACGCCTGGGCGGCCGAGCACGAGCTCGCCTACGGCCCCGGCGGCGAAAGCCGGCTGTTCTGGCTCTATCCGGTGGAGGGCGATCAGGTCGCGGGCCTGGCCGCCCACATCGCCTTCACCGCCCCGACCCGGGCGGCGGTCGACGGCGCCTATGCCGCGGCCCTGGCGGCCGGCGCGACCAGCGTGCGCGCCGCCGGCCTGCACCCCGACATCTCGCCCGACTACTACGGCGCGGTGTTGCTCGATCCTGACGGCAACAAGCTCGAGATCGTCGCCGGCACGATGCATTAGCCAATAAAAAGGGCGGCTGTCGCCGCCCTTTTCGGTCCGCTTAGCCGACCTTCTAGTTCGGCGGGAACGGCGCGCGCAGGCCGCCGATCTTCGCCACCGCGCCGCGATGCATGACGAAGGTGGTCCGCTCCAGTTGGGTGACGTCGCCGAGCGGGCTCTTGGCCACGGCGATGATGTCGGCGTCCTTGCCGGGTTCCAGCGTGCCGATGCTGGCCGAGCGGCCCAGCAGGTCCGCGGCGTTGACCGTCGCGGCCTTGATCGCCTCGGCCGGGCTCATGCCGACGCTGACCATCAAGGCGAACTCCTTGGCGTTGTCGCCGTGGGCCGAGACCCCGGTGTCGGTGCCGAAGGCGATCTTCACGCCCGAGGCGATGGCGCGCTTATGGTTCTCCATCGCCGTCTTCGCCGCGATTTCGGCCTTCTCCAGCGAGGCCTTCGAGCGTGCGCCCGCCCGGGCCTGGTCCAGCGCGGTCTTGGGCGCCAGCATGGTCGGCACGAAATAGGCGCCCGTCTTCTTGAAGAGGGCGTCGGTCTGGGCGGTGCCGAAGGTGCCGTGCTCGATCGAGTCCACCCCGGCGTTCAGCGCGCCGATGATGCCGTCCGTGCCGTGGGCGTGGGCGGCGACCTTGCGGCCGAACATGTGGGCGGTCTCGACCACCGCCTTCATCTCGTCCTCGAACATCTGGGCGCCCAGGCCCCCGGCCACGTTCGACAGCACCCCGCCGGTCGCGGTGAACTTGATCACGTCGGCGCCCTGGCCGATCTGGCTGCGTACGGCGCGGCGGCAGTCCTCGGCGCCGTTGCAGACGTTCTCGGCATGCTGGTGAGCGATCTCGGCCAGGTCGCGGTTCAGGTTGTTGGATCGGTCGCCATGCCCGCCAGTCACCGAGATGGGGCTGCCGGCCGCCACGATCGTCGGGCCGGTCAGCAGGCCGTTGTTGATGCCGTCGCGCAGGGCGGTGACGGCGTGGATGTCGCTGCCCAGGTCCCGGATGGTGGTGAAGCCGGCCTCGAGCGTGCGGCGGGCGTTGTCGATCCCGATCACCATGTCGTCTTCGTCGTCGCGGTTGAAGCCCTCCATCCGGGCCCGCACCTTGTCGTCGTCGCTGAAGATGTGGACGTGGCTGTCGATCAGACCCGGCAGCACGAACTGGTCGCGCAGGTCGACCACCTGGGCGCCGGCCGCGCCAACGCTCTCGGGCGCCGCGAAACCGTCCTTCACCGCCTCGATCTTGCCGCCGCGCACCACGATGGTGCTGGCGCCGCGCGGCGCCTGGCCGGGCTTGTCGAGCAGCGAGCCGGCATGGATGACCACGACCTTCGGCGCGGCGGGCTGGCTCTGGGCGCCCGCATGGCCGGCGAGGCCGAGCCCCAGCAGCATGGCGGCGACAGACGTGGCGACTCTACGCATGGATACTTCCCCCCTATAGGACGGCGCGCACTCTACCTGCAGAGGCGCCTACGTCCAGGCCCCGACGGACCCGCATGACCCAGTTTCTAGCCCTCGCCACCCTCGTGGTCGCCGATTACGACGCGGCGATCGACTTCTACGTCGGCAAGCTCGGCTTTTCGCTCAGCCGCGACGACGACATGGGCGGGGGCAAGCGATGGGTGGTCGTCACCCCGCCGGGCTCGCAGGGCGGCCTGCTGCTCGCCAAGGCGGCGAGCGGCGAGCAGACGGCTCGGATCGGCGATCAGACCGGCGGGCGCGTGGCCTTCTTCCTCCACACCGACGACTTCGACGCCGATCACGCACGCATGTTGGCCGCAGGGGTGACGTTCCTGGAAGCGCCGCGCCACGAGCCTTACGCCACGGTGGCGGTCTTCGAGGACCTCTACGGCAATCGCTGGGATCTCTTACAGCCGGTTTGAGAGGAACTGACTCGCCCCAAGGCCCGGCCCGTAGTTTCATCGCCTCCGTCCAGATTGAAGGAGACGGTACGATGGCCGAGCTCAGGATCCGCAAGGTCGCCGGCGCCCTCGGGGCCGAGATTTCCGGCGTCGATCTTTCCCGCGACCTGCCGGATGCGGCGATCGCCGCCATCCGTGCGGCCCTGGTCGAGCACCAGGTGATCTTCTTCCGCGACCAGGACCTGACGCCGGAGGCCCAACTCGCCTTCGGCCGCCGCTTCGGGCCGCTGAACATCCATCCCTATGTCGCCGGCATGGATGGCCATCCCGAGATCATGGAGATCATCAAGGAGCCGGGCGACAAGGTGAACTTCGGCGGCGGCTGGCACTCGGACATGAGCTTCCTGGAGACGCCGGCCATCGGCTCGATCCTCTACGCCCTGGAGATTCCGCAGTGGGGCGGCGATACGCTGTTCGCCAGCCAGGCCGCCGCCTACGACGCCCTTTCGCCGGGCCTCAAGGCGACGCTGGAGACCCTGAACGCCGTCCACTCCGCCGGCCGCGAATATTCGGCCCAGGGACATTCCGCCCAGAAGCGCGCCTCGATGAACGTGGTCGAGGCCGAGGGCGCGGTCGGCGAATTCGTCCATCCCATCGTCAAGGTCCACCCGGAAAGCGGCCGCAAGGCGCTCTATGTGAACCCGGCCTTCACGATGCGGATCGAGGGCTGGAGCCGGCGCGAGAGCAAGGCTCTGCTCGACTTCCTGTTCGAGCATTCCCGCTACGAGGCCTTCACCTGCCGCTTTTCCTGGGCGCCCGGATCCCTGGCCTTCTGGGACAATCGCTCGGTCTGGCACTTCGCGCTCAACGACTATCCGGGGCAGCGGCGCCATATGCGCCGTGTCACGGTCGACCCCTGGCCCGCGCCCGCGGACCAGACCGCCGTCCGCCGTGCGGAGGGCGTCGCCTGACGGGGCCAACACCCCGTTTCTTCATAAAAACAAAGACATTTCATTAGGGAGATTTCGAACATGGCCACCGTCAATCCGAACGGGCCGCTGAAGGGCCGCGTCGCCCTGGTCACCGGCGCCAGCCGGGGCATCGGCGAGGCGATCTGCGCGCGCCTGGCCCAGGAGGGCGCCCGGGTCGTCGCATCCGCCCGCACCGCCGAAAGCGGCGAGAGCCGCCTGCCGGGCACCTTGCATGACACCGTCGATCGCATCCGCGCCGCGGGCGGCGAGGCCTCGTTCATCAAGGCCGACCTGGCCCAAGCCGCCGAGCGCGAGCGGCTGGTGGAGGAGGCGAGCGCCCTCTACGGCCCCGTCGACATCCTGATCAACAACGCCGCCATCACCTATTTCATCCCGGTCGAGGACTTCCCGGAAAAGCGCTTCAAGCTGATGATGGAGGTGCAGGTCTACGCGCCCTTCCACCTCTCCCAGCTGGTCATCCCGGGGATGCGCGAGAAGGGCGCGGGCTGGATCGTCAACATCTCCTCGCCGGCCGGCATCCACCCGAAGCAGCCCTATGGCGCGTTCCGCGGCGGCACGGTCTACGGCATGTGCAAGGCGGCGCTGGAGCGGTTCTCGACCGGCCTCGCCTCGGAGGTTCACGCCGACAATATCGCCGTCAACGTGGTCTCGCCGGGTCTGGTCGACACCCCCGGCGTCGCCGTGCACGGCCTGATCAACGAGGCGACCAAGGACCGGGTCCAGCCGATCGAGTACATCGCCGAGGCGGTCTACCGCCTGGCCAGCGGCGATCCGAAGGTGGTCACCGGCCGGGTCGACTACGCCGAGCCGCTGCTCAGGGAGCTCGACGTGACGCCCGCGGAGCTGGTCTGATCGTTCGACCCCGAAACGCCTAGGAAGCCGGGGCGGGACGGGCGCGCTGGTTGTAGAGCAGCCTGCGGCGGCGCGCCTGCTCCTCGGGGCTCAGTGACGCGGGATCCTCGGCGGGTCCCGCGCTCACCGCCAGGCCGCGCTGCACCGCGGGCCGCGCGCTCAGCTCGTCGAACCAGCGCTTGAAATACTTGAACTCCTCCAGGTCGATCCCCTGGGCCTGCCAGCCGACCGTCCAGGGATATGCGATCATGTCGGCGATCGTGTAATCGTCGCCGGCAATATAGGGGCGGTCGTAGAGCCGGTTGTTCAGCACGCCATACAGCCGGTGCGTCTCGTCGTTGAAGCGGCGTTGGGCGTAGGACTGGTCGCCGGCCTCGGGGCCGACCCGGCTGAAATGGCCGCGCTCGCCGAACTTCGGGCCCTGGTTGGCCATCTGCCAGATGACCCACTGAATGACCTCGTAGCGGCCGCGAACGTCGGCGGGCAGGAAGCGGCCCGTCTTCTCGGCCAGGTACAGCATGATCGCTCCGGACTCGAAGACGCTGATCGGCGCCCCGCCGCCTTCCGGCGCATGGTCGACGATGGCCGGCATCCGGTTGTTCGGCGAGATCTTCAGGAAATCGTCGCTGAACTGGTCGCCCCGCCCGATGTGCACCGGCGCGACGGTATAGGGCAGGCCCAGCTCCTCGAGCAGGATGCTCACCTTCTTGCCGTTCGGCGTTGGCCAGTAGTGGAGGTCGATCATGGCGACGGTCCTCTTGCATGCGGTACGGACCGCCACCCTCGCCCCCGCGGCGCTGGCGGCTCAATCGACAAATTCTGCGGCCGCGTGCAGCAGGGCGGGGGCGTCCCCCGGAATCTGCGCGCGCCCATACGGCTCCTTAACCAACGCACGCCAGAAAAAGGCAGGAAGGGAGGCGTCCCCACTTGAAGACCTGTCTGGTCGTCGACGACAGCCGCGTGATCCGCAAGGTCGCGCGCCGCATCCTTGAGGACATCGGTTTCGAGATCGCCGAGGCGTCCGACGGGCTGGAGGCGCTTGCCTGGTGCCGGGCCGCCATGCCCGACGCGGTGCTGCTCGACTGGAACATGCCGGTGATGTCGGGGATCGAATTCCTCAAGGTGCTGCGCGGCGAGCCCGGCGGCGAGCGCCCCACCGTGGTCTTCTGCACCGTCGAGAACGACGTGGAGCGCATCCGCGAGGCGCTCGACAACGGCGCCGACGAATACATCATGAAGCCCTTCGACGGCGACATCATCGCCGCCAAGTTCGCCGAGGCCGGGCTGGTATGACCCCGCAGGACCGCGAACTGGTCTCCCAGCTGTGCGCCGCCCGCGCCGGCGTGCGGGTCGATCCCGAGAAATCCTACCTGATCGAGAGCCGTCTGGCGCCGGTCGCCCGGCGCGAGGGCTTCGGCGCCGCCGCCGACCTGGTCGCGGCCCTGCGCGAGCGGCGCGAGGATCGGCTGGCATGGGCCATAGTCGAGGCCATGGCCCATGCCGAGACCGCCTTTTTCCGGGATCGCGAGCCCTTCGCCCTGTTCCGCGACGAGGTCTTGCCCACCGTCGCGGGCCTGCGCGGCGGCGAGCCGGTGCGGATATGGTCGGCCGCCTGCGCCTCGGGGCAGGAAGCCTATTCGCTGGCCATGATCGTCGAGGACGAGCGCGCCCGCCTGCCTGGGCTGAAGGTCGAACTGTTCGGGTCCGACGTCGGGGAGCGCCAGCTCGAGAAGGCCCAGAGCGGCCTCTACACCCAGTTCGAAGTGCAGCGCGGCCTGCCGATCCGCCAGTTGGTGCGCCATTTTGAAAAGGACGGCGAGATGTGGGCGATCTCGCCGCGGATCCGTCAGATGGTCCGCTGGCGCCGGGTCAACCTGGTCGCCGACCTCAGCACGGCCGGCCGTTTCGACGTGATCTTCTGCCGCTACGTGCTTTCGGCGCTCATAGAGCCGATGCGGGCGCGGCTTCTGGAGAACCTGGCCCGGGCGCTGGCGCCGGAGGGGTTCCTGTTCCTGGGGCGGGGCGAGGATGTCGCCAGCCTGCAAGGGGCCTTTCAGTCGGTGGGCGGAAGGCCCGGCCTCTATGCGAGGAACCCGGCCTTCCGCATCGCCGCCTAGCGGCGCCTACTTCTTGGCGTCTTCAGCCGTGTTGGTCACGGCCTGGCCGGCCGCCTTCACGTCCTTGCCGGCGCCGGAGACGGTGTTGCAGGCGGTGACCGCCAGGCTGGCGGCCAGGACGGCCAGGACTACGAACTTGCGCATGACTTGCCTCATGTCGGGGTGAATAGTGCGTGGCCATTAACGGCTACGCTGCGGCCTGGTTCCCCCTGGCGCCGCCCCGTCGCGTGCTCGCCTCGTCGGTAGGCGTCGGGAAGATCAGCCGCGCGGTGACGCCGCCCGCCTCGTTGCGCACGACCTCGGAACGGCCCCGCAGCTGGCGGCCGAAGGCGGTCATGAGGGTGCGCCCGACGCCGGACGAGACCAGGGCGTCCTCGGGCGCCTTGCCGTCGTCGCTGATCTCCAGCTCGGCCTCCTCGCCGCGTACGATGAAGTTGACGGTCAGCGATCCGCCGCGGCCGGCGAAGGCGTGCTTCTGGGCGTTTGTCACCGCCTCGACCGCGAACAGGGCCAGCGGCGCCAGCCGGTCGGGGTCGATCACCAGATCGTCGACGTGGATATCGGTGCGCACCTGCGCCCCGTGCGAGCCGTCGGCGGCGATCAGCTGGGCGGTCAGCTCCTCCAGGAAGGCGCGCAGGTCGACCCGCTTCAGGTCCGGTCCCTGGTAGAGAGCGCGGTAGATGAGCGCGAGCGCGGTGATCCGCTGGCGGGTGTCGGACATGGCCGCCCGCGCCGCCGGGTCGGTCAGCGCCCGCTGCTGCATGTTCAGCAGTGAAGAGATGACCTGCAGGTTGTTCTTCACCCGATGGTGGATCTCGCGCATCAGGTCGTCCTTCTGCGCCAGCGAATCGCGCAGCGAGGCGTCTCGCCCGACGATGGCGTCGGCCATGTCCTCCAGGGTCTCGGCCAGGTCGCGGATCTCGACCGGCGCCTGGTCGGCCTGGACCGGGCGAACGCTCAGCCGGCCGCGGGCGTAGAGCGCGGCGATGCGCTGCAGGTAGGCGATCCAGCGGATCACCACCCGCTCGGTCACCACCGACACCGCCACCAGGGCCAGTATGAAGGTCAGGATCGGGAAGACGATGCTGGTCAGCGGGTTCAGGGTCGCCCAGGTGAAGATCCCGCCCGAGCGCGCCGACAGCACCACGAAGAGCTCGTCGCCGACCAACGGCGCGGCCGAATAGACCCGCCGCTCGCCGCGCTCGTCGCGGGCGTACCAGACCAGCGAGCCCTGCTTCAGGGCCTGCGCGCGCCAGTCGGCGGGCAGGACGGGAAAGGCCTCCTTGTCGGTGGCGTTGATATATTTGCCCTCGCCGTCGGCCAGGGCGACCTCGGCGTCCTCCGGCAGCGAGCGGTCGGCCGTACGCGGGGCCAGGCTTTCCAGGGTGATGACCGCCACCAGCGCCCCGTCGAAGCCGACGCGCGCGTCGTGGGCCGGCACCGCGGCCAGCAGGGCAGGGACGTCAGCATAGGTCGCGCCCGCCTCGCGGGTGATCACCAGGCTGTCGCCCTTGGCCAGCCGCTTGAACCAGGGCCGGGTCTGACGCGCCGGGTCGGCGGGGACCGTCCCGCCGGCGCAGGCCACCCGCCCGATGCGGTCGAACCGGATCAGGTTGTGATAGCCGGGAATGCGCTGGGTCACCTCGGCCAGCCGCTGGGCGCAATTGAAGCCCACCGAGCCGGGGGCCAGGGTCTCCAGCAGGATGTCGGCGGCCTCCATGCGGGCCCGCGCGGTGGCGGCGCTGCGTTCAGAGGCGGCCGCCAGTTCCTCACGCAGTTGCACGGCCTCGCGGCGGAAGGCGATGGCCGATTGCAGCACGCCGAGGATCATCACCGGCAACAGGGCGCCCGCCAGCGCGGCCGTCAGCCGGACCCGTATCGTCGTGAGTGATCCCCAGGGAGCGCCGTTCATCCTCCCGTCCTGTCAGCGCGCGCTGCTCAGGCGCTCCGCATCGGCGAGGATCGAGGTCATGGCGTCGCTCGCCGCGCTCCCGTCCCGCTCGTATGAGCCGTCTTCCAGAATGGCGTGCAGCGCCTTGCGCGCGCGGCTGACCCGGCTTTTCACCGTGCCGACCGCACAGCCGCAGATCTCGGCCGCCTCCTCGTAGGCGAAGCCGCCGGCGCCGACCAGGATCAGCGCCTCGCGCTGTTCGGCCGGCAGCGCCGCCAGGCTCAGCCGCAGTTCGTCCAGCGCCACCGGGGCCTCCGGATCGTCCACCGCCACCAGCGTGCGTTCGGCCGCCTCCTGGTCCAGTTGGCTCTGGCGCCAGGAGCGGCGCTTCTCGGAATAGAACTGGTTGCGCAGAATCATGAAGGTCCAGGCCTTCATGTTGGTGCCCATCTGGAAGCTTGTCCGTGCGTCCCAGGCTTTCATCATCGCGTCCTGGGCCAGGTCGTCGGCGCTGGCCGGGTCCCCGGTCAGGGTGCGGGCGAAGGCGCGCAGGTGCGGTATGAGCTGGACCAGCTCCCGCTTGAAGGCTTCGTCGGTCGCGCGGTCCGGTCCGGCGTTGCTCGCGGCGGCCATCAGCCGTTCTCCGCGGTCTTCTTGTCCGCCTGACGCAGGATGGAGAGGAATTCCTCCGGAACCGGCTCGCTGACCACCTCGTCGAACATCTGGCGCAGGCGCACGCCGATCGCCTGCTGGCGCAGGCGCGCCTCGTCCAGCGCCGCAGGCGCGCGCCGTCGGTCCTCCGATGCGTGTTGTTCGATCATGTCACCGTCGCCCGGCTTGCGCAGAGCTCGCCCCCTCGGTTCGTTCTGGTCGCCGGTCAACGCCTCACCCCACCCAGGGTTCCACAAAGCAAAGTCCATAACATGCAGAAAACCGGCTTCTTAGGGAACCGGTTCCCAAGGGCCGCGTTTCCGGCGAATGATGGCCCCGCGAGGGAGTGTTTTCCCATGCTCGGCTTCTGCATTTTATTCGGGAGGGGTTTGATTTGAGTCTACTTGCCCGGCTGGCTCCGCATCTGCCTTATGTGCGTCGCTATGCTCGCGCCCTGACCGGCGACCAGACGACGGGCGATCACTACGTCCGTGTCGCGCTGGAAGCATTGGCGGCGGGCGATCGGGTGCTCGAGGCCAATCTGACGCCGCGGGTCGCCCTTTATCACGTGTTCCACGCCATCTGGCTCAGCAGCGGCGCCCAGCTCGAAGGGCCGCGCGACGAGGAAGCCGGCGACGACGCCAGCCGCCGGCTGCTGCGTATCGCCCCGCGCTCGCGCCAGGCCTTCCTGCTGACCGCGCTCGAAGGCTTCACGCCCTCCGAGGCCGCCCAGATCCTCGGCGTCGAGTTTCCCGAGGTCGAGCGCCTGATCGCCGAGGCCCAGGCCGAGATCGACGCCGAACTGGCCACCGACGTCCTGATCATCGAGGACGAGCCGGTGATCGCCGCCGACATCGAGGCCCTGGTCACGGAAATCGGCCATACCGTGGTCGACATCGCCGCCACCCGCACCGAGGCGGTCGACGCCGTGGCCCGCAAGACGCCGGGTCTGGTCCTGGCCGACATTCAGCTGGCCGACGGGTCGTCCGGCATCGACGCGGTGAAGGACATCCTGGCCCGCCTCGACGTGCCGGTGATCTTCATCACCGCCTTCCCGGAGCGCCTGCTGACCGGCGAGCGGCCCGAGCCGACGTTCCTGATCACCAAGCCGTTCCAGCCGGAGACGGTGAAGGCGGCGATCGGCCAGGCGCTGTTCTTCCATCCTCGGAACAACCGCAAGGCGGCCTAGGAACGGGCTCCTCGACGTCGCGTTTCCGAAACGCCGCGCCAGCCAACGGCGCGGCGTTTTTCGTTGGAGGACGTGCTGATGCTCGGTTGGGCCCTGGTCTTCGCCCTGCTCGCCGTACTGGCGGGCGTTCTCGGCTTCGCTGGTCTGGCGGGCTTCGCCGCCACGGTGGCCAAGATCCTGTTCGTGGTGTTCCTGGTGCTGCTGGTCGCGACCTTTGCGGTGCGGGCGTTCCGCGGCCGCTCGGTGCTCTAGCAAAGACTTCGGGCCGGGCGCTCGCCCGGCCCGGCCGGGCCTATTGCGCCGGCTGCGTCGACGACGGGGTGTTCTGCAGGGCGGCGGGTTCGCCCATATCGAAGTGCTGGGCCGTGCGCGCCGCGCCGGCCTTGCTAGGCAGGGTCGAGTTCAGGTCGTCTGCGCGCCAGGACCAGGCCCCGAACAGCGCCAGCGCCGCCAGGGCGGTCGAGACGGCCAGGACCCAGAACATGTGGACCCCAAAGCGCCCCTGCCGGGCGCGGGTGGCGTTCAGGCCGCGGCTGATAGCCATGATTTAGGTCTCCAATCTGCTACAACGGCAGGGCGTCCAGCGGTCCCGGCGGCGTCGGCCGCGCCGCGTCGTCGCGCACCACCGACATCTGCCCGAGCAGCGCGCCGGCCAGCGCCACGGCCGCTATGACCAAGATCGCCAGCCAGCGGCGCCCTGCGCCTCCCGGATAGGCTCCGGCCTCTTCGGGTTGAAAACGCGTGAAGGCCATGACCTTGCCCCAGGAAGACCGCGGGACTGGACGCCCGCATCTGGCAAACGTTCCGGGGCGTCCGGGCGTTCCCGGCGCCGCAGGGGCTTCGCGAAAGGGCCGAGGCTCCCTATCTATTGTCACATGAACATCACCAAGACCGCGGCCGCGATCCTCGGCGGCCTGATCCTGACGACCTCGGCCCCGGTGGCGGCCTTCGCCCAGGGAACGCCGGCGGCCGCTTCGGCCGCGGCCCTCGACGGCAAGCCGGTGCGCGGCCAGGGCGGGGTGCTGCTCGGCCATGTGGAGCGGGTGATCCGCCGCGCCGACGGTACGCCCGCGCAGGTCCTGGTGCGCCCCAAGGGCCCGCCGACCGCGGGCCCGCGCAGTCTGGCCATCGGCGCCCTCAAGGTCGAGGGCGACGGGCGCGTCGCGCCTCTCAGCCTGGCGGAGTTCAACGCCATGCCCGCGGTGGCCGTTAACTAAGCGGCCGAAAATTTTTCGCCCCGGCCGGGAACGAAGCCCCTGGCCATGGGTTTATGGATTGCGGAGGCGGCGACGCCCCCCCCGACTTGAGGCCGGCGACCATGCCGGTCTGCCGTCTCCGCACCCTTTTCTCGATGATGCACACTTCAAGAGGCGGACCGTTCGGGTCCGCCTTTTCTTATGTGCGCCCGAACGGCGTCGCCTGAGCCAAGGCTCGGCCCGTCAGGGCGCGCTGAGCTCGATGGTCACGTCCGCGCGGCGGCGCAGCGGCCGGGCCTCGCCGCCGGCTCCGACGGCCCCATCCTGGCCTGCCGCGGTCAGGTCGAATTCGCCGGACGGCAAGCCGTTGGCCACCAGGGCCTTGGTCACCGCCGCCACGCGCTTCTTCGACAGCTCCAGATTGGCGGCCGGGGCGCCTACGGCGTCGGCTAGGCCCAGCACCTTCACCCGGTCGATCTTGCAGGACTTGGCTGTGGTCGCCGCCTGGGCCAGCACGGCGCGGCCCTCGCTGGTCACCGCGGCGCTGTCCGGTTCGAAATAGATCTGGACGGTGACGTCCTCGCACGCCGGCGTCGCCTTGACGATCCGCGCCCGCGGCCCGCCGGGCGTCGCGCAGGCCGCGACGATCAGGCTGGTCCCGACGACGAGGCCGAGGGCGGCGAAGGTTTTGCGGCGCAGTGTCATGCTCTCGGACCCCGTGCAAAGGAAAGGGCGGTCAGCATAGCCGACCGCCCCGTTCCCGCTAGTCGAGCTTTTGCGGCCGCCGGGTCACCGGGGGCTGCCGTCTTCCCAGTAATACCGGCCGCTGCCGGAGTCGTAGTAGTAATAGCGACCGGCGCGCTCGTCGTAATACTGGCGGCGGTTCGGCGTCTGGGCGCCGCAGCCGCCGTCCTGGCGACAGCCGCGCACCGCGCCGGCGGTGCCGCCGATCGCCGCGCCGATGGCCGCGCCGGTCCCGGCGTCGCCGCCGCCGACATTGTTGCCGATCACCGCCCCGGCCAGCGCGCCGAGGGCCGCCCCGCCGGCGGCGTTGCGTTCGACATTGCCTGTGGTGGTGCAGGCCGCCAGCAGGCTGGCCCCCGTCACGGCCGCAAGCGTCATGAGAGATTTGGCCTTGAGCATCTGGCTCTCCTTACATATCCCGCCGACCCCAACGCCCCGCGCAGGGCTGAGTTCCGGGAGGAACCGCCAGCAACCTTCGCCGTTACCGGCAAGCCGGCCACGAGGCCGATCGAGGAGCCATGCCGCAGAACCCCCGGATCTCCCGCGTCGAGGCGGTCGTGAACATCGCCTCCGGCGGCGCCTCGCCGGAAGCGGCCGAGAAGATGGCCGCGCTGCTGGCCGAGCGCGGCGTGACCGCGCGCGTCCACGCGGTTCAGGGCGAGGAGGTCGGGCGCAGCCTGCGCACCGCCATCGAATCCGCCCCCGACCTCGTGGTGATCCTGGCCGGCGACGGCACCGCGCGCAGCGCCGCCGAATTGGCCGGCCCCGACGGCCCGCTGATCGCGCCCCTGGCCGGCGGGACCATGAACATGCTGCCCCACGCGGTCTACGGCGTGCGGCCGTGGGAGGAGGCGCTCGCCGATGCGCTCGAGAGCGGCGAGGCCCGCGACATCGGCGGCGGCTGTGTCGATGGGCGTAGTTTTCTGGTCGCCGCCATCCTTGGCGCGCCCGCGCTCTGGGCCCCGGCCCGCGAGGCGATGCGGGCCGGAAACCTGTCCATCGCGCTCGGCCGCATGCGCCGGGCGTGGAGCCGGGCGTTTTCCGGTCGCTTGCGCTATGCGCTCGACGGCGGGCCGCGCGGTAAGGCCGAGGCGCTCGCCTTCATGTGCCCAATGGCCTCCAAGGTGATGGCGAACGACGAGCAGGCGCTGGAAGCGGCGATCATCGACCCGCAGGGATTGGCGCAGGCGGCCCGCATCGGGCTGAGCGCACTGATCTCCGACTGGCGCAGCGATCCGGCGGTGACCTCGGTCAGCTGCCGCACCGCCGGGGTCTGGGCCGCCGGCCGCATTCCCGCGGTGCTCGACGGCGAGCCGGCGCGCCTGCCCTCGGCCGCCCGTATCGAATGGCGGCCCAAGGTCGCCCGCGTTCTCGCCCCGCCACGGGAGGCCGACGCCGCGTGATCCGCCTGGTCCATCTCTCCGACATCCATTTCGGCGGCGAGAATGTCGCGGCGGTGAAGGCCGCTGCCGATTTCGTCAATGCGGGGAGCTTCGACCTCGCCATCATCTCCGGCGACCTCACCCAGTTCGGCGCGGTCGGCGAGTTCGAGGCCGCCGCCGCCTGGCTCGCGACCCTGGCGCCGCCGCGGCTGGTCTGCCCAGGCAATCACGACGCCCCCTACCTCGCCTTCTGGGAGCGGTTCGTCAGTCCTTTCGGCCGCTTTGGCCGCATGGTCGGTCCGGTCGATCCGCAGGTCTTTACGGCGCCGGGCCTGGCCGTGCGCGGGCTGAACAGCGCGCGCGGCGTGCAGCCGCGGCTGAACTGGTCGAAGGGGCAGGTGGCGCGTCGCCAGGTCCGAGACGCGCTCGACTGGTTCGCCGGCCGGCCGGGCGACCTTAAGCTTCTGGTGTGCCACCATCCGCTGGCCGAGATGATCGGCGGACCGATGACCGCCCGCGTCTGGGGCGGGGAGGCGGCGGCCCGCGACCTGGCGGAGGGCGGGGTCGACCTCGTGCTGTCGGGCCACATCCACGCGCCCTTCGTCTGGCCCTATCCGTTCGCGGACGGGCGCACCCATGCGGTGGGCGCCGGCACCCTGTCGGTCCGCGAGCGCGGCGTCCCGCCGGGATTCAACACGCTGGAGATCGATGCGCGCGAAATCCGCGTCGTGGCCCAGGCCTGGGCCGGTTCGCACTTCGAGCCCTCGCGCACCTGGGCGGTGGAGCGCAGGGCGCTCGCCTGAATGCAGAACGCCCGCCCCCTGGCGGGGACGGGCGCTCCGATTACGGACTTCTCAGGTCGGCGCTATAGCGCGCCGCGCCCTCGCACCATGTGCATGACCAGCGAAACCACGAACAGGACCAGGAACACGAAGAACAAAATCTTCGCGACGCCCATGGCCGCACCCGCGATCGATGTAAAGCCAAGCACACCGGCGATCAGCGCCACAACCAGGAAAGTCAAAGCCCAACCAAGCATGTCGTTCCTCCGGAGTGTCTTCCGTTGTTAAGAACGTCTCTGCCGGCCGGGCGTTCCGACAAACCTTCGCGGTTTAGGGGTGCTGCCAGCCTTTTCCGCCCGATTTCGCGGCGCTGTACTGTTCGGCGGCGAAGCTCCAGTTCGGCAGGGCGTCGAACCAGGCCTTGAGGAAGCCCTCGCGGTCGTTCTTGTGGTCCAGGTAGTAGGCGTGCTCCCACAGGTCGCAGACCAGCAGCGGCAGCACGCCATCGTCGGTCAGCAGGTTCTCGCCGTCATGGCTGTCGACGATGACCAGCGTCCCGTCGCGCTTGGCGGCCAGCCACACCCAGCCCGACCCGAAGTGGCCGACGCCCTTGGCCACGAAGTCGGCCTTCAGCTTTTCCAGGCCGCCGAGGTCGCGGTCGATAGCAGCGGCCAGTTCGCCTTGCGGCGCCTGGCGTTGCGGGCTCATACAGACCCAGAAGAAGGTGTGGTTCCACGCCTGGGCGGCGTTGTTGAACAGCTTGCGGCTCTCGGCCTTGCCGGCCGAGGCGCGCACCAGATCCTCGATGCTGCCCGACAGGCCCTGCTCCTCGACGATCTGGTTCATGACGTCGAAGTAGCGCTTGTGATGCTTGCCGTGGTGCAGGTGCATGGTCGCCTGCGAGATCACAGGCTCCAGGGCGGCGTGGTCGTACGGAAGGTCGGGAAGCTTGAACATGGTGTTTTCCTGGGAGGAAGCGGAAGGCGCCCGCAATCCCACGAAAACACTGAAGCTCCAACTTGGTTCGCTACTTTTTCGTCGCCCGTCCGGCCATCAGGGCCGACACCACCGTGGCCGTCGTCCGCGGATTTTTTAGCGCCACCGCGGCGATCGCGCCGACGACGCCCAGGGCGACCCACGGCTTGGCCTGGGCCAGTTCGAACATGCGCGAGGTGAGGTCGCGGTCCTGCGGGGGGGCCTTGTGGCTGCGCGGCGGGTTCGCGCGCAGCAGGATGAAGCCCGAGATCGCGCCCGCCAGCAGCGCGGCGGCGCCGGCCACCAGCACGCCGGCCCAGGCTTCGCCCACGGCCGGCTTCAGCGCCGCGTGCAGCGCCATGGCCAGGAAGGTGACGCAGATCACCGCCGTTGCGGCGAGCGCAACGACGGCGACGGCGTAGTAGATCGCTTTCCTGAGGATCAATCTTTGCGTCCGCTGGCCAGCAGCAGACCGATCAGCAGGCCGACGCCGAGCGCCGCGCCCGTGGCGACCAGCGGGCGTTCCTTGACCCGCTCGACGACGTAGCGCTGGGCTTCGTCGAACTGCTCGCCGGCGGTGTCGGCGTAGGTGCGGCTCTGGGCGCGGATTTGTTCCAGGCCCTCGGCGACCACCCTTTCGAACTTGCGGGCGGCTTCGCCGAAGCTGCGCTGGGCCTCGGCCGACAGCTTGGAGGCCGAGTCCGCGACGGCCTGGGCCGCGGCCTTGGCGTCGTCTTTGGCGTTGTCGACGGCGTTCGTAGCCATGTCTGTGTCTCCAAGTATTCGGCAGGTGTCGCTTTTTCGAAGCGAAGGCATCGCATCAAAGCCTTGCCGGAACGTCAAAGACAAGAGGCGGTTCCGGTTCTGTCGAAAAGCTGTTGACGAGACGCCCTGGAAATCGGGTCATGCAACCTGCGGTTCCTGTCGCTCGGACACGAACCCGGCTTTATGGTCACGCCATGGCGAAACTGGGCGCCGATATCGATCTCGACCGCGAACGCCTCGAACTGGCGCTCCAGTCCGCGCGCCTTGGCGAGTACGACTGGGACATGGTTCGCGACGTCGTCGCCATCAGCCCGCGCATGGCCGAGATCACAGGTCTGCCGGCCGGCGAATGGCCTGCCGAGCGTGGCGAGTTCCTCTATCGTGGCGTGCATCCGGACGACCGGGAGGCGACCCAGCGCACCATGGAAGACTCCATGCGCGCCGAGGGCCGGTTCGAAACCGAGTACCGCCGCATCCGCGAGGACGACGGCCGCACCATCTGGACCCGCACCTCCGGCGTGCTGGTGGCCGATGACGCCGGCCGCCCGCTCCGCGCCGTCGGCCTGGTCCAGGACATCGGCGAGCGCCGCGCCGAGGAAGAGCGCCGCCGCGCCCTGATGGCCGAACTCGACCACCGGGTGAAGAACGTGCTGGCGGCGGTCCAGGCCCTGGCCGTCCAGACCGCAAAGCGGACCACCTCGCTCGACAGTTTCCTGGCCACCTTCGCCGGGCGGTTGAAGTCGATGGCGTCGGCGAACGAACTGCTGACCGCCGCCCGCTGGCGCGGCGCGGCCGTCGGCCATCTGGCCGCCGCCGAGCTGGGGGGACTGGCCCCCGGCCAGACCCGCTGGGACGGACCGGAGCTGTTCCTCACCCCTCGTGCGGCCAACGCCTTGTCGCTGGCCCTGCACGAACTGGCCACCAACGCGGTGAAGTACGGCGCGCTTTCGACCGAGAGCGGCCGGGTCGAGGTCCGTTGGGCGCGCATCGCCGACGGCGGCTTCGAGCTGTTCTGGACCGAGACCGGCGGGCCGCCGGTCTCCGCCCCCGTTCACCGCGGCTTCGGCTCGACCCTGCTCAGCCAGGTGACGGGCCGCGAACTGAACGGCGAGGCCGAGGTCGAATATCGCCGCGCCGGCGTCAGCGCGCGCCTGCGCGCCGGCCCCGCCGCCATCGTCTCGCGCCCCGAGACCGTGCCCGAGGCGCCCGCGCCGCGCGTCTACGAACCGGCCCCGGCCGCCCAGGGCCCGACCGACCTGCACGGCGCCCGCGTGCTGATCGTCGAGGACGCTGTGCTGCTGGCGCTGGAGCTCGAGACCGGCCTCTCCGAAGCCGGCGCCGAGGTCGTGGGCCCGGCCTACGAGCTGCAGGAAGCCCTGAACCTCCTGGCCCAGCCGATCGACGCGGCGGTGCTCGACGCCAATCTCAACGGCCTGTCGGTCACCCCGGTGGCCGAGGCCCTGGCCGCGCGCGGCGTGCCCTTCGTCTTCGCCACCGGCTATGGCGACGCCGGCGCCCCGATGGGCTTCGACGCTCCGGTGATCCGCAAGCCCTACGACGTCACCCAGGTCGCCGCCGCCGTCGCCGCCCTGCTGTCGCCGCAAGCTTAACCACAGCTAGAATTCTCGGGTTTTCCTCAACCTGCGTTTGACCTAGTGTGCTGGATCTGAAGGTCGCGGGAAAAATGGGCCGCGCGCCGGAGCGACCTTCAGATCCATAAAGCACGCTAGAAGGATGGACTTTCGAGTGTCCTGATCGATCCCGAAGTTCGTCCGAGGTCGCCACGAAGCGCCGACGAACTTCGGGATCGGGACACTCGTTGTCCGCGCCTCCTTGGAGACGCCGATGTTCAACGATCCGGATTATCTGCGCCGGTCGCAGTACGCCGACACCCGTCACCTCGACGCGCGGGCCCGCCTGCACCGCAAGTATGGCCGCGGGGACTGGTTCCCCTGGGCCGCCGAGCAGGTGCGCTGGATCGAGGGCGCGCGCGTGCTGGAAATCGGCTGCGGGCCGGGCTGGTTCTGGGACGCGGCGGCCGATCTGCTGCCGACGCGGCTGGACCTGACCCTCACCGACCTCTCGCCGGGCATGGTCGAGGCCGCCTGCGCGCGCGCCGCCGCCGCCGGCCCCGACTGGACCGTCCGCGGCCGGGTCCTGGACGCCGCCCGCCTGCCGTTCCCGGACGCCAGCTTTGACGTCGTCATGGCCTTCCACATGCTCTACCACGTGCCCGACCCGGCCCGGACCATCGCCGAGATGGCCCGCGTTCTGCGCCCGGGCGGCTCCGTGATCGTCACCACCAACGGCCGCGGCCACCTGCGCGAGCTGGCCCAGATCGAGGCCGTGGTCTGGCCCGCCTCGCCCCATCCGGAAGTCGCCGACCTGTTCGGACTGGAGAACGGCGGCGACATGCTGGCGGTCGCCTTCGCCGAGGTCGAGCTGCGCCGGCACGCCGACGACCTCGACTGCACCGACCCGATCGACGTCGCCGCCTATCTGCGTTCCAGCCCGCCCGGCATCGACGCCACCGCCGACGAGGCCCGCGCCCTGGCCGCCGAGATCGGGCGCGTCTTCCAGGACGGCGGCGGCCGCCTGCGGATCGGCAAGGACGCCGGCGCCTTCGTCTGCGCCGGGCCGCGCCGCTCGTCCTAGGCGTCCTGCAGGAAGGCGATCATCGCCTTCACCGCCGCGCGGTCCTGGATCATGAACAGGTGCCCGCCTTCGAAGAACTCCAACCGAGCGCCGGGAATGCGCGCGGCCATCCGCTCCAGGGTCTGGGGCAGGGCGACGCCGTCGTATCGCCCACCGGCCACCAGGGTCGGGGCGCTGATCTGACCCAAACGTTCCCAGGTGTCGTGCGCGGCCCGCGCCTCCAGTTGGCGATGGGCGCCGGCCGCATGGCCCGCTTCATCCGCATACGGATCGCTGGCGCTCATGGCGATGAGCTGGGCGTACAGCGCCGGGTTGGCGGCGGCCCAGGCGGCGTCCCGCCGGGTGTCGGAGATCGGCAGCAGATGGCGCGCGCGGGCCTCGCCCTTCAGGTGCTCGATCTCGTGGAACGGATAGGAGGCGCCGCCCGCGCCGCCGGGCGAGGTGCAGGCCAGCACCAGGCGCCGCACCCGGCCCGGATGACGCAACGCCAGCTCCTGGGCGACCATGCCGCCGAACGAGACCCCGACCACATGGGCGCTCTCCCAGCCCTGCCTCGTCATCAGCGCCGCGGCGTCGTCGGCGTAGTCCGCCATGGAGTAGGGAACGTCCGGCTTGTCCGACCGCCCCAGTCCGCGCTGGTCCCAGGTCAGCATGTCGAAGGCTTTGGGAAACGGCCCGTCCAGCTGGTTGGGCCGCACCCGCAGGTCGCCGCCGGTGCCGGAGATGAACAGCAGCGGCGGTCCCTCGCCAGCGCGCTCGAAATAGAGCTGAAGTCCGTTCACGGCGGCGAAGGGCATGGCGGCGCTGGGTCCTGCGGCGGAGGCTCCCGCCTTTGAGTTCGATCAATGTGCGGCCGCCAGCCTCGCCGCTAGCGTGGGCGCAGGCAAGGAGTCCCATGTCCCTCAACAACACCCGCGCCGCCTACGGCTGGATCGCCATCGCCCTTCACTGGATCAGCGCAGTGGGCGTCACCGTCCTCTATTTCCTCGGCGAGCGGATGGAGGACGCCGCCGATCGGGCCGAGAAGATCGCGGCCCGCGATCTGCACGTGTCGGTCGCCATGCTGCTGATCGCCTTCCTCGCCGCCCGTCTGTTCTGGACCGCGTCCCAGCCCTCGCCCCGGCCGATCGGACAGAACGCCGTCCTTCGCATCGCCGCCCGCGCGGTCCAGGGCCTTTTCCTGCTGATGATCGCCGTGCTGATCGTGACCGGCCCGCTGGCCGTCTGGTCGACCGGCCAGCCGCTGCAGGTCTTCGACCTCTTTGCGATCCCCAGCCCCTTCGCCGGGCGCGTGGACTGGCTGCACGAAGCCTGTGAAGAGGTGCACGGCGCAGCGACGAAGCTGTTCTGGCCGCTCATCGCCCTGCATGTGGCCGGCGCCGTGAAGCACCTGGTTTACGACCGCGACCGCACGTTGCAGCGTATGCTCTGGGTGCGCCGGGTCTGATCGGCGCCGCGAGCCGGGGGCGTCGATGAATCCGAAGCATCAGGAAATCCATTTCGTCGAGCGTATCGGTTGGCTACGGGCCGCCGTTCTGGGCGCCAACGACGGCATCGTCTCGACCGCCTCGCTGATCGTCGGCGTCGCGGCCGCGGCCCAGGGGCGGTCGGACATCCTGGTCGCCGGGGTCGCGGCCCTGGTCGCCGGCGCCATGTCCATGGCCGCCGGCGAATACGTCTCGGTCAGCTCCCAGCTCGACACCGAGACCGCCGAGCTGTCGCGCGAGCGGGCCGAGCTGGCGACACAGCCGGAGTTCGAGCGCCAGGAACTGGCCGCGATCTATGTTGCGCGCGGCCTCACCCCCGACCTCGCCCGCCAGGTCGCCGAGCAGCTGATGGCCAAGGACGCCCTGGGCGCCCACGCCCGCGACGAACTGGGCATCAACGAGACCACCGCCGCCAAGCCGATTCAGGCGGCGATCACCTCCGCCCTGACCTTCTCGGCCGGCGCGGGCATGCCGCTGCTGGTGGCCGCGATCGCGCCTTTGCCGGTCGTGGTTCCTGCGGTGTCGGCGGCGTCGTTGGTCTACCTCGCCGTGCTGGGCGCCATCGGCGCCCGTGCGGGCAAGGCGCCGATGCTCAAGCCGGTGCTGCGCGTCACCTTCTGGGGCGCGATGGCCATGGCCGTCACCGCCGGGGTCGGGGCCCTGTTCGGGGTGGCGGCCTAGCCTTCGAGACGCCTACTTGATCGCGGCGATCTCGTAGAGGAAGTCGATATAGCCGACCGTGGCGCCGACCAGGCCCTCGACCTTCGGGTTCGTGGACTCGATCACATAGTACTCGTTCGGCGCATGCGCCCCGCTGCCGTGGCCCAGGCCGAACTGCCCGGCCGGCAGGCTGACCGGCGCCGAGGTGAACACCGCGCCCGGCCACGACCCGGCCAGCCGGGGATAGACGCTGATCGGCACGCCGGCCTTCTTGTAGGTGGCGATCTCGGCCTTGATCAGCCGGCTGGACTCGTCGGTCTCGGTGGGGTCGTAGCCGCCGGTGACGTTCAGCTCGATGTCGGTGAAGCCGCGCTTGTCCAGGTGGGCGCGGATCTTGGCCACCGCGTCGTCCTTGGTCTGGTTCGGCACCAGCCGGGTGTCGATCTTGGCCACCGCCCGGCCGGGCAGGATGGTCTTGCCGCCCGGGCCGGTATAGCCCGAGACCAGACCCTCGATATTGATGGTCGGCTGGCTGGCCAGGCGCTCCAGCGCCTTGTCCCAGGGCAGGTCGTCGATCCAGCGGTCGACCCCCATCGCCTTCTTGGCGTCGGCCTCGCTCATCTGCCTGGCGGCCATGGCCAGCAGTTCCTTCTCGCGGGCGGTCAGCGGCCGCACCTTCTCGAAATAGCCGTCCACCGCCGGGGTGTTGCCGTCAGGCGTCACCAGGGTGGCGAGCGCCGAGACCAGCCGCCAGGCCGGGCTGTCGACGCGGGCCTTCTCGCTGGAGTGGATGTCGGTCTTCGGTCCCTTGCCCCACTTGGCGCCGCTGGCGACCAGTTCGAACTCGACCACGCCCTTGGCGCCCAGGTTGACGCTGACCCCGCCGTTGCTGGGGCTCTGCCAGCCGGCCGGGATGACCACGCCCTCGCACTTTTTCAGCGCCGCCAGCACCTTCGGCTGGGTGACGATCTGGCGGAAGTTCGGGCTGCCGATCTCCTCCTCGCCCTCACAGACCAGCACGATGTTCACCGGCGGCTTCTTGCCCGCCGCGCGGATCGCATGAAGCGCCGCCAGGAAGGTCGCCTCCGGCCCCTTCTGGTTCACCGCCCCGCGCCCGACGATGACCTTGCCGAAGCCGGGCTTGTCGACCACGCGCGCTTCCAGCGGCGGGCTCGACCACTCGGCCGGATCGAACTGCTTCACGTCGTACATGAAGTAGATGCCGATGGTCCGCTTGGCGCCGACGTCCAGGGTCGCGAACACACCGGGGAAGCCGTCGGTGGGAATGCGCTCGACGTGCTGGAACCCGGCGTCCCTGGCCAGGGCCATCATGTATTCGCAGCCCTTCTCCATGTCGCGGTTCTCGGCGGCGATGGAGGGCAGGGCGATCCAGTCCTGGATGCGCTTGACCGAGGCGTCGAAGCCCTTCTCGGCGGCGGCCCGCATCGGGGTGACGTCGCCGCTCTGGGCGAAAGCCAGCCCCGGCGTGAACAGCGTCGCGGCCGCGGCCCCGGTCAGCAGCGTGCGCCGGTCTTGAATGATGGACATGATCGCCCCCTGAAAAACATCAAAAGAAAAACCTGGGGTCGAATAGGAGGCCGAACCTCGCGCATCGGCAAGGGGTGCCAGATGCTCCTGCGCGCCTATCGCTACGGGCGTCATCCCGGTCTTACTTCGCAAACCGGGATGACATCGCTTGTGCAAGCTACACCACGCCCTTGCCGCGCAGCGCCGCGGCGGCTTCGGCGTCGAGGCCGATCTCGGCCAGCACTTCGTCGGTGTGCTGCCCCAGGTCCGGGCCCGGCCAGCGCACGGCGCCGGGCGTCTCCGACAGCTTGGGAAAGGCGTTCTGCATCTTCACCTTGCCGAACACCGGGTGATCGGTCTCGACGATCGCCTCGCGCGCCTTGAACTGCTCGTGCTCCAGCATGTCCGGCGCGCGGAAGATGCGCCCGCACGGCACGCCGTTCTCCTCCAGATGCGCGAGCAGCGCGTCCAGCTTCCAGCCCTTGGTCCAATCGCCGATCAGGCCGTCCAGCTCGCCCTGGTTCGCGCCCCGCGCGGCGTGGGTCGCATAGCGCGGATCGCTCGCCAGTTCGGGCTTGCCCATCGCTTCGGCGAGCCGCGCGAACACCGTATCGCCGTTGCCGCCGATCAGGATCATCTCGCCCTCCGCGCACGGATAGACGTTGGAGGGCGCGATGCCGGGCAGGATCGAGCCCGAGCGCTCGCGCACATAGCCGGTCAGGTCGTATTCGGTGACCAGGTTCTCCATCACCGCCAGCACGCTCTCGTACAGCGCCGCGTCGATCATCTGGCCGCGGCCAGTCCGCTCGCGCGCGTGCAGCGCCATGGTGATCCCCATCACCGCATGCATGGCGGTCAGCGAATCACCGATCGAGATTCCGGCCCGCGCCGGCGGGCGGTCCGGCTCGCCGGTCACGTGGCGCAGGCCCCCCATCGCCTCGCCGATCAGGCCGTAACCCGCGCGGCTGGCCCACGGCCCGGTCTGGCCGAAGCCCGACACCCGCGCGACGATCAGCCGGGGATTGCGGAGCTTAAGCGCCTCGTAGCCCATGCCCCACTTCTCCAGCGTGCCGGGCCGGAAGTTCTCGATCAGCACGTCGGCCTGGTCGATCAGCTTCTGGGCGATCTCGCGCCCCTCGGGGGTGCGCAGGTTGAGGGTCATGGAGCGCTTGTTGCGCCCGATCACCGGCCACCAGGGCGACAGCCCCTTGGGCAGGCTGCGGCCCCACTGGCGCATCGGGTCGCCCGTTCCGGGGTCCTCGATCTTCACCACGTCGGCGCCGAAGTCGCCCAGGATCTGGCCGCAGAAGGGGCCGGCGATCAGGGTCCCCATCTCGATCACCTTCAGGCCCTTCAGCGGCCCGTTGCCGGCCTCGCTCATCCGCGGCTCCTTCCCATGCCTCGGCGTCCTTGGAGCGGGGCGCCGCTGCGTCTGTCAATGGCGGGAAGGCGCCGCGAAGGGCTTCAGGCCAGGATCGCGCGCCGCCGCCGCAGGCTCGCGCCCGCCAGGCCGAAGCCCGCGATCATCATCGCCCAGGTCGCCGGCTCCGGCACCGCGCCGCCGACCGGCGCGCCGCCCAGGCTGTCGAAGGTCACGTTGTCGAGGCCCACGCCCAGGCTGCTGGAGGCCAGCGAGGTGCTCGACAGGAAAGTCAGCCGCACGCTCGGCGAGGCTGCGGTGAAATCGTACGAGAACCGCCGCCAGTCCGACCCGGCCGCCTTCAGGTCCATCGTGTTGGTGAAGCTGCCGGCCAGCAGGCCGTTGACCAGCAGGTCGACCGTGGCGTCGCCGTAGCTGCCCTGGCCGGCGACGAAGAACGCGCCGACGTCGAACGCGACACGGTATTTTTCGCCGGCGTTCACCGCCACGGCGTTGGAAATCACGCCCTTGCCTCGCCCGCTGACGCCGGTCAGGTCGAGATAGTGCGTGCCTTCCGAGGCGACGACGCCGTAGCTCCCGAACGAGGCGTTGGACGAATACTGCACGTCGCTGTCGCCGCCCGGCGTGGCGTCGACCGTCGTCCAGCCGGTGATGTAGGTGCTGCCGGGCGGCAGGAAGGCGGCCGCCAGGCCGCCCGGCTGCTCGAAGCCGCCGTTGACGAGAGACGCAGCCAGGGCCGGGCCGCTGGCAAGCATGGTCATGGCCGTGGCCAACAGGAGTACGCGACGCATTCAACCTCCACAGGATCTGCGTGGGCGCTGCCGGCGCCCGGTCAAAGCTTCGCTATAGGGACCGGCCCGCGGCCTCATGATCCAATCGCACTATGCGGCGGCTTAGCCTTAGGAACGGATCACGCGGCCGTGAGTTTGGCTACCGTGCGCCGGCCGCCCCGGCCTGCGCGGAACATTACAGATCACTTTGTACGAGGAGGGTTCGATGACCCGACACCTGCTTATCGCGGGGGCGACGGTTGCTGCCTTGAGCCTGGCCGCCTGCGGCCAGAAGACCGACACCAAGGGCGCGGCCACCCCGGCCGAACAGGCGGCGACGCCGGACGCCAACCCTGCCGCCACCATCCCGACCCCGTCGAACGAGGCCGCCGCCCCCGACTTCGTCGCCAAGGCCGCGGCCAGCGACATGTTCGAGATCGAGGCCGCCAAGATCGCGCAGAAGCGGTCGAAGAACGCCGACGTGAAGAAGTTCGCCGGCGAGATGATCGCCGCCCACACCAAGTCGACGGCCGATCTCAAGAAGGCCATCGCCGACTCCGGCCAGACCACCCTGACCTTGCCGACGGCCCTGCCGAACGATCTGCAGGACAAGATCAACGACCTCAACAAGGCCGACAATTTCGACGTCGCCTACATGGATAACCAGGTCGACGCCCACCAGGCGGCGCTGGATGTCATGCAGCGCTACGCCCAGGACGGCGACGTCGCCCAGATCAAGGCCTTCGCCGCCGCCACCGCCCCGGTGATCCAGCAGCACCACGACCACGCCAAGGCCATCCGCGACGCGCTGAAGTAGAGTTCCCTTCCTCCCCTGCCGCCATGGGCGTGCTGCCACGGCGGCAGGGGTTCACATCGGGCGTGTCCCGGCGTAAGGCGGCGCCATGAGCGCCTATGTCCTGACCCCGCCGCCCATCGTGGTTGCGCCCGTCGAGGGGGAGGCCGGCGCCTTTCCCGTGCGGCGCGTCCTCTGCGTCGGCCGCAACTACGCCGCCCACCGCCGCGAAATGGGTGGCGACGACCGCGACCCGCCGTTCTTCTTTTCCAAGCCCGCCGACGCCCTGGTCCTGCCGGGCGCCGACGTTCCCTATCCGCCCGCCACCGCCAACCTGCATCACGAGATCGAACTGGTGGTCGCCCTGAAGTCGGGCGGCAAGGACATCCCGGTGAGCGAGGCGCTCTCTCACGTCTACGGCTATGCCGTCGGCGTCGACCTTACCCGCCGCGACCTGCAGAACGCCGCCAAGGACAAGGGGCAGCCGTGGGAGGCGTCCAAAGCCTTCGACGCCTCGGCCCCGATCTCGGCCATCCGCAAATGGGACGGCGCCCCGCCGCAAGGCGCCATCGCCCTCGCGGTCAATGGCGCGGCGCGTCAGGACGGCGCCCTTGCCGACATGATCTGGAATGTGGCCGAGATCATCGCCGAGGCCTCCAGGCTCTGGACCCTAGCCCCCGGCGATCTGATCTTCACCGGCACCCCGGAGGGGGTCGGCCCGCTCGTCCCCGGCGACGTCGTCCATGGCGAGATCGAGGGCGTCGGCGCGCTTGAGTTCAAGGTGACCGCATGAGCCTGACCCTGCATTCCTACTGGCGCGCCACCGCCCCCTATCGGGTGCGCATCGGCCTCAACCTCAAGGACCTTCCCTACGATTATGTCGGCGTGAACCTGCTGAAGGGCGAGCAGCACGCGCCGGACTATGTCGCCACCAAGAACCCACAGCACCTGACCCCGGCCCTCGACACCGGCGACCACGTGCTGACCCAGTCGCTGGCCATTCTCGAATGGCTGGAGGAGACGCATCCGGCGCCGGCCCTGCTGCCGAAGGACGCCTTCGCGCGCGCCACGGTGCGGGCCATGGCGACGCTCATCGCCTGCGACATCCACCCGTTGAACAACATGCGCATCCAGAAGGCGCTGGCCGCCCTCGGCGTCGACGAGGCCGGCCGCCAGGACTGGAGCCAGCGCTGGATCGTCGACGGCTTCACGGCGCTGGAGCCGATGGTCGCCGCGCACGGTCGGGGCTTCGCCTTCGGCGACGCCCCGACCCTCGCCGACTGCTGCCTGGTGCCCCAGGTCTATTCGGCCCACCGCTACAACGTCGATCTTGCGCCGTTCCCGGCCATCGTCGCCGCCGCCGACCATGCGAACGCCCATCCGGCCTTCGCCGCCGCCCATCCCGATCGTCAACCGGACGCCGTCAATGCTTGAAGACCTGAAGGCCAACAACCGCCGCTGGGCGGCCGGCAAGCTCTCCGTCGACCCCGGCTTCTTCGAACGCCTGGTCGCTCAGCAGAGCCCGGAATACCTCTGGATCGGCTGTTCGGACAGCCGCGTCCCGGCCAACGAGATCGTCAATCTCGACCCGGGCGAGCTGTTCGTGCACCGTAACGTCGCCAACCTCGCCCCGCCGCAGGACGCCAACTACCTGTCGGTGCTGCAGTTCGCCGTCGACGTGCTGAAGGTGAAGCACATCATGGTCGTCGGCCACTATGGCTGCGGCGGCGTCGCCGCGGCCGTGGACGGCAAGCGTCGCGGCCTGGTCGACCACTGGCTGCACCCGATCCGCGAGGTCTATGCCGAGCATCGCGCCGAGCTGGAGGCGCTGCACGACCACGAACGCATCGACCGCCTGATCGAGCTCAACGTCATGCGCCAGGTCCGCAACGTCGCCTCCGACGTCTTCGTCCAGGACGCCTGGGCCCGCGGCCAGAGCCTCAGCATCCACGGCTGGGTCTACTCCATCGCCAACGGCCTGGTCACCGACCAGAACTGCACTATCTCCAACGCCGAGGATCTGGCCGAGGTGATCGAGGGCGGGAAGTGATCGTCGTCCTTCTCCCCTCGCAGGAGAAGGACGCTATTTGATGCGCACCCGCGCGCTGGCCTTGCGGCCCTGGCCGTCGACGACCGTCAGCCGGTAGAAACCCGGCCCCTTCGGCCGCCAGACCGTCCGGCCGCTGACGGCGTCCACGCCCAGCGGCTCGCCGTTCACGTACCAGCTCAGGGCCTCGCCGCCGGCCGCCAGCACCAGGCCGCGCGAGCCGGGTCCGAACGCCTCCACCTGCACGGTCGAGCCGTCGGGCGGGAAGACCAGCCGCGGGCCCACGTCCTGCGTTTCCAGCCTGGCCAGGGCCTGCGGCGCGCCGCGCGGGGCGATCGGGCGCGGCGCGCTGGCCGGCGCGTCGATCAGGTCGGCGGCGTCGAACAGCAGCGGCAGGGCCGCATCCCGCCCCGTCAGACCGCCGCGCGCCCCGCCGTCGGCCCGTCCTGTCCACACCGCCACCACGTACGGGCCGACCACGCCGGCCGCCACCGCATCGCGGAAGCCGTAGGAGGTGCCGGTCTTGAAGGCCATCACCGGCCTGCCCCGGGTCAGGGCCGCCGCCGTAGCCCCGGCCGGCGGCGGGGTCTCGCGCAGGATGGCCAGCACCTGGTCGGCGGCCTCCTTGCGCATCAGCCGCCGCCCGCCCTGGTCCTCGCGTCGCCGGGCCTCGCCTTCGGTCCAGGCCAGCGGCTTGGCCACGCCGCCGTCGCCCAGCGCCGCGTACAGCACCGCCAGGTCGCGCAGGCTGATCCCGACCCCGCCCAGCGCCATGGCCAGCCCCGCCTCGCGGGTTTGCGCCCGCGGCCGCACCAGGTTAATCCCGACACCGTCCAACCGCGCCTCGAAGGCGGCGGGCCCGACCTTGTCCAGCATCTCCACCGCCGGCACGTTCAACGAATAGGTCAGCGCCTCGCGCGCCGTCACCTTGCCCCGGAAGATGCGGTCGAAGTTCTCGGGCTGGTAGTCGCCGAACCGCCTTGCGGCGTCCTCGATCTCGGTGTCCGGCGCGGCCAGCCCGTCGTCGAAGGCCAGGCCGTAGATGAACGGCTTCAGCGCCGACCCGGGCGAGCGGATCGCCCGGGTCATGTCGATCCAGCCGCCAGGGCGCGCTAGGCCGCCCGAGCCGACCGCCGCGCGCACAGCCCGGCCCTTGATCTCCACCACCAGGATCGCCGCCGTCGCCTCGGGCCCCTGGCTGCGCGCCGCCGCGGCGGCCAGCGGCTCCAGCCGCGCCTGCAGCCCCGCGTCCAGGGTCGAGATCACCGAGGCCTGATCGTGGGGCGCGGCTCGCGCCAGCTCGCCCGCCGCGTGCCAGGCGAAGGCCGGGAACTTCGCGCGGCCGGGCAGGGGCTCGCCCTCGGCCTCGGCCGCCTCGACCTCGGTCAGGGCGTGGGTGCGGATCATCTTGTCGAGCACCTCGCGCCGCCCCGCCCGCGCCGCCTCCGGCCGCCGGTCGGGCCGCCGCGCCTCCGGCGACTGCGGCAGGGCGATCAGCAGCGCCTGTTCGCCCGCCGTCAGGGTTTCCGGCTCATGCCCGAAGTAGGACAGGCTGGCGGCCCGCACGCCTTCCAGGTTTCCGCCATAGGGCGCCAAGGTCAGGTAGAGCGCCAGGATCTCGCGCTTGCTCAGCCGCGCCTCGATCTGCACGGCCCGCGCCATCTCGATCAGCTTCGCGGGGATCGTCCGCGGCCGCGGCTCCAGCAGCCGCGCCGTCTGCATGCTGAGCGTCGAGGCGCCCGAACTGACCCGCCCGTGCAGCACGGCCGACCCCGCCGCCCGCACGATCGCCGCCGGGTCGACGCCCGGGTGCAGCCAGAACCGCTTGTCCTCGATGGCGACCAGCCGCCGCTGGAAACTCGGGTCGGTCCGGTTCAGGTCCGCCCGGATCCGCCAGCGTCCGTCCTCCACCGGCAGCGCCCGCAGCCATGCCCCCCGCCGATCCAGCGCCACCGGCGAAGACCGCTCCGCCCGCCCCATGTCCGGCGGCAGGATTGCGTCCACGGCGAACACCGCCGCCTCCACGCCGAGCAGGGCGATCAATCCCAAAGTGAGCCGGCGAGCCCTTTCCTTCTCCCCTCGCGGGAGAAGGTGGCCCCGCATAGCGGGGGCGGATGAGGGGGGCGGCGTTTCAGCTCCCGCCGCCTCTGCCGACCCAACCGCCGCAGCCCCCTCATCCGTCGGGCTTCGCCCGCCACCTTCTCCCGCAGGGGGAGAAGGGTTGCGTACGTGCCTCATGGTCCCGGCGCGATCGCCGTGCGGCTGGCGCCGGTGCGCGCCGAGAGGGTCGGGCGGTACATGTCCTTGGCCTGGGCGCCCGGCAGCAGGAAGTCGCCCGGCGTCACCGCCCGCGCCACATAGGCGAAGGCGAAGGAGCCCTTTCCGGCCAGGTCCATGGCCGCGACATAGCGGTCGTCGCGGGCCTCCTGCACGTCGGCGTTCGACAGCTCGCCCAGGAACTTGAACGGCCCGCTCTGCGCGTCGTCCGGCCCCAGCACGGTCTCGATCTCGAAGCCGGCCGGCAGCGGATCGTCGACCACCAGGGCCATCGACCGCGCCTGGTCGGACCGCCCGGTGACCAGCACGATCACCCGATCGCCCTGGCGCAGGGCCGAGGCATCGACCGCCCCGCCGCTGAACCCGACCAGCCGCTTGTTGAGCGACAGCCCGTTCTCCTCGGCCGGCGGCGCGGCGACCGGGGTGCCGGTCACCGTCACGGTCCGCCACAGCGCGCCCTTGCCGGCGTTGACGAAGCGGGCCTCCGCCAGCTTGCCGACTGCCCAGCGCGGGGCCCCGCCCATGGCGCTCAGCGGCTGGGCGCCCTTGGCGTCGATGCGGATGGCGCCGGCCGCCTTCAGCATCCAGTGGGCCGCCTGCAGCAGGCGCGCCTGTTCCTGGGTGTTGAGCGCGTCGGGGTCCTTCACCGCGTTCTCCAGGCGCTTCTGCAGGCCGCGGGCGATGTCCGCTTCGCCCGCCTCGTAGGCGAGGGCGACCACGGCGGCGATATCGCGCAGCGGGCTCTGGTACCAGTCGGCCTCGTCGCGCCATCCGAGCGAGGCGGCCGCCTGGCGCAGGGCCGAGCGGGCGCGGGCCTTGTCGCCCATCATCGCCAGGCCGGCGCCGACCTGGGCCTTGGCCAGCGGCGAGGCCTCGGTCTTCATCTGCACGTCGTGCCACCAGCGCAGGCGCGCCAAGTCGCCGCGCCCGCCCTTGGCCAGCACGTAGAGCGCATAGGCCGAGGCGCGGCTGCGCATCCGCTCGGTGGCCTTCTTGGAGGCTTCCTCCGACCCCGCCCACCAGCTCGGATACTCCATCCGATAGGATACCGAGGCCCAGCCCTCCGGCCGCGAGACCTGCCGCATCGCCGACAGCGCCCGGTCGACCGCGTCCTGCGGCACCGGCGCGCCGGCCTTTTGCGCTTCGATCAGGAAGTCGGTGACATAGGCGCCCAGCCAGGGATCGGCCTCGCCGTCGCCGACCCGCCAGAGGCCGAAGGCCCCGTCCAGGGTCTGGCGGTCCAGCAGCCGCCCGACCGCCCCGGCCAGGGCGGCCGAGGTGCGCCTAGCCTTCGGATCGCTGGCCACCTCGGCCGCATAGATCAGCGGATAGGCCCCCGACACCGTCTGCTCGGTGCAGCCGTAGGGATAGCGCGACAAGGCGTTGGCGATCGGCGCCGGGTCGAAGCCGCGGAACGGCGAGTAGCTGACGTGCAGGGTCACGTCGCCGGCCGCCATCCCGGCCAGCAGGCTCGAGGCGGGGGTATAGGCCGCGCCCGCCTGCTGCAGTTCGTAGGTGGTCCGCGTCACCGCGCTCCAGCCCAGCCGGGTCTGGATCGGATAGTCCTTGCCGGTTTCGAAGCCCGGTCCGCTGACCTTGAAGCCGATCTTGCCGATGCCGGCGCGGCCCGGCGCGTCGAAGGGAATCTTCTCGGCGATGCGCTGGCCCAGCAGCAGCTGGAAGGCCTTCTTGAACGGAGCGAGGATGCCGCCCTCGCTGGTCAGCTGGGCGATGTACTGCCCGACCTTGCCCTCGATGTTGTGCAGCTCCAGGGTCGCGAACGCCTTGTCGCCCGGCGCCAGGAAGCGGGGCAGGGCGAGGTCGGCGACCACCGCTTCGCGCACGGTCAGCGGCTTGCTCGCCGACCCGACCGCGTTGTCGGTCCAGGCCACCGCCATCAGCCGCAGCTCGCCGTTGAACTGGGCGGCCGGCAGCTTGATCTTCGTCTTGCCGTCCAGGCCCGTCTCGACCACGCCCGACCACAGGGCCACGGTCTTGATCGGCGTCACGCTCAGCCCCTCGCCGCCGATGCCGTCGGCGCCGAAGTTCACGTTGGCCGGCGCCCCCAGGTTCGGATCCAGCAGCCGCCCGTAGTCGTCGCGATAGTCGAGCGTCAGGGCCCGCTTGCCGAAGTACCACTTCACCGGGTCGGGGCTCTGGAACTTGGTCAGTTGCAGGATGCCCTCGTCCACCGCCGCCAGGGTGACGTGCGCGCGGCCGCCGAAACCGGCGCCCTTGATGACGATCGGCACTTCCAGCACGGCCTTGGAGTCGATCTTGGCCGGGGTGTCGATCGTCACCTCCAGCCGGCGGCCCTTGGGCTCCAGCGGCACATAGACCAGGCCCAGGGCCCGCTTGGGCTTGGGCGAGGAAACAGGGTCTCGCGGCTGGATCACGCTGACCAGCACATAGGCCCCGCCACCCCAGGCGGCGCTGGTCTTCAGCCGGACCTTGGCCCCGTCCTTGCCGACGGTGACGGTCTTCAGGTCGATCAGCCGGTCGGTGGCGACGGCGACCTGCGCCTCGCCTTCATAGGGCGGCTTCAGGGTGATCTCGACCGTGTCGCCCTGCGCATAGGTCTTGGTTCCGGCGCTGACGCGCACGAAGTCGGGGGCCTCGACGTCCTTGGCCGGCGCGCCCCAGCCGGAGGCGAAGCGGATCACGCTCTTGGCGCCCCCGGGTCCGGTCATCTCCAGCCGGTAGTCGCCCCAGCCGAGCCGGCGGCTGATCTTGGTCGGCGCGTTCGCCGCCAGGTTCACGCTCGCGCGGGTGATCACCACGTCGCGGCTGGTGCGCCGCCACTGCCAGCGGCCGTCCTGCTGGAACCAGTCGTAGTCCCAGTTCTCGGCGATCAGGGCGTAGGTTGTCCCCGGCGCCGCGATCCGCCGGCCCGCGGCGTCGACCGCGATCAGGTCGATGCTGGTGACCGGGTCGCCCTTGCCGGCGGAATCGCCCTGTTCGACCTTGGCGCCGAGATAGACGTTCCGAGTACGGACTTTCAGGTCCAGGCTTTCGCGCACCGGCCGCCCGCCCGGCTCGAACACGCTGGCGACGAAGGCTGCGGTCAGCGGCTGGGCGGTGTCGCCGGCCGCCTCCGACGGCACGGCCAGCACCGCGCGGCCCGACCCGTCGGTCACGCTCTCGCCGACCTCGATGAACTGCTCGGCGAAGGGTTCGCGCTGGTCGCCCCATTCATAGCCCTCGAAGGCCGGGAACGGGTTGGGGTCGACGCGCAGCCGCGCCTCGCCCTGGGTCTGCAGGCCCGAGCCCGGCGCGCCGTAGAGGAAGCGCGCCGTCACCTCGACATTGCGCGTCTCGCCCATCTTCAGCGGCGTCGCCTCCTGGCCGACGGCGGTCACCGCCAGCCGTTGCGGGGCGAAATCCTCGACCTGGAACGACAGCTCGCCGGCCGGCTTGTCCAGCCCGTCGATCTCCAGCCGGGCGGTCCAGCGGCCACGCGGCGCGCTCTTGGGCAAGGCGATGTCGACCGGCACGGCGCCCAGCGGGGCCTTGTCGAACGGATAGCGCTTGAACTCCACGCCCGAGGGCCGGCGCACCACCAGCACCCCCTTGCGGTCCTTAACCGCGCGGGCCTCGCGGTCGCGCAGCAGCGCGTTCAGGTGTGCGGTCTCGCCGGGCCGATAGATCCCGCGGTCGGCATAGAGATAGCCGTCGATGGTGCTCGCCACCGAGCGGCCGGACGTGCCGGAGTCGTCGGTGCGCCCGCCGATGCCCTGCTTGGACAGGTCCACGGGCGCGCGGTCCAGGTCCATGACCGCCAGGTCGCCCTGGTCGCCATAGGCCATCACCATCTTGGCGTCGGCCGCGCCTTCGCCCTCCAGCAGCGGGCGGTCGAACTTCACGCGCCCTTGCGCGTCGCTCTTGGCGACCGCCAGGTCCTCGCCGTTGCGGGCGACCAGGGTCACCTTCACGTTCGGCATCACCTTGGCGGTCTTCAGCGAGCGGACCACCACGTCCAGCGCCTCGGAGCCGTCGTAGGCGGCCAGGGCCATGTCGGTGAACACCACCCAGCGCCGCGCCTGGGCCGGCGGATTGGGGTCGTAGTCGTCCTCGCCGCCGCCCTTCAGGTCGCGTCCGCCCGAGGCGTCGCGCGCCTTGATCACGTAAGCGCCCGGCTTCATCTCCTTCAGCACCGCGCCCAGCGGGAAGACCGTCGTCACCCGCTCGCCCGCGCCTTGCGTGGTCACGTTGACCTCGCCCTTCCAGACCACGCGCCCTTCGTCGTCGGCGCTGTCCGACCCATAGTCGCTGGGATACTCGCCCTCGCCGGTCGGGTCCGGCGCGCTGATCGACTTGCGCACCAGGTTGCGGTCGACCACCCGCCAGACCTCGATCGAGAGGCGGCTGACATTGACCGTCTCGATGCCGATGCCGTCGGCGTCCTCGCGCGGCAGGATCACGCCCTCGCCGGCGAAGCCGACATAGGGCGGCTTTTCCCCGAAGGTGAAGTCGACGTCGGCGTTGGCCGCCAGGGTCTCGCCGCCCTTGGCAGGCAACCCTTTCAGCAGCGTCACGCGGCGGTCGGCGAAGCCGGTCCCGGCGATGCACAGCTCCGCGCCCTTCACGCTCACGGCCGGGGTGCGGCCGAGGTCGGGCGAGATCAGCACGAAGTCGCTATAGGACTTGGCCGGGTCCAGCGGCCGGGTCATCTCGATGCAGGCGGCCGGCTGGTTCCCGCCGGTCTCGATCCGGTGGCGCCAGACGGCGAACCCTTCGGGCTTCGGAATCCCTCGCCGCGGCGCATTGGCCCCGCGCAGCTTGCCGAACAGCGACCAGCCCTGCGCCCCCGGCTCGGCCTTGCTCTCCGCCGCCGGTTTGGCGAATCCGTCGAAGCCCTTGGCGGCGATGAAGCCGCCGCCGAACGAGGCGACCACCAGGCCCGCGGCCAGCAGCCCCGGCATCCGGCTCGTCTTCAGCCTGTTGAGCCAGCTCCGGGCCGAACCGGGGGTCTCGTCGCTGGCCATCGGTCGTTCTCCTGACAGAATGTCGCAGGCGCCAAGGGACGCGAAAGGCTCCGCTCCGTCAATCTCGGGTAGGTGACGGGCCTGTGGAGGACGCGTGCAAGCGGCCCTTCGGAACCGCGCCTGCGGGATGGTGTTTGACATCACGCCCGCGGCGCTGCGCCGCCTGCCTTACAACGGAGGACCCCATGGCTTCGTCTCAGCCCGATGCGATCGCGCTGCTGAAGGCCGACCACCGCAAGGTCGAGGACCTGTTCGCCCAGTTCGAGAAGGCCCGCGTCGCGACGCGCAAGGCCGCCCTGGTCAAGGAGATCTGCACCGAGCTGACCGTGCACACCCTGATCGAGGAGGAAATCTTCTATCCGGCCTGCCGCGGCAAGGTCGAGGACTCCGACCTCGACGAGGCCTATGTCGAGCACGACGGCGCCAAGATGCTGATCGCCGAACTGGTCGACGGCGCGCCGTCCGACCCCTTCTACGACGCCAAGGTCAAGGTGCTGTCAGAGGAGATCGAGCACCACGTCAAGGAAGAGGAGATGCGGGTCGAAGGCATCTTCGCCCAGGCGCGCGAGGCCGGCCTCGACATGGACGCCCTGGCCGAGCGCATGCGCGCCCGCAAGGCCGAGCTGCTGGCCCAGTTCGCGGCGTCCGGCCTGCCGGTCCAGCAGGTCCATGCCCTGAAGGGCGCCCGCGTCCAGCATGTCGGTCTGACCGCCTGACGCGGCGCCCGCGGAAACGTGGGAGAACGCCATGAAGCGCTACGCCTATGGATGGCTCACCGCCATCTTCTTCCTGGTCTCGATCGCCGGGCACTGGGCGTTCGGATGGTACGCCTATCTCGACGAGCAGACCGCCCTGCACGCCCAACCGGCGATCGGGGGCTATCTTGTCGAGATGGGCCGAGACACCTTCGAGAACTGGCAGTCCGAGTTCCTGCAGCTGATCTGGCAGGTCGTGGGCCTGGCCTACTTCCTCTATGTCGGCTCGCCGGCCTCCAAGGAGAACGACGACCGCGCCGAGGCCAAGCTCGACGCGCTCATTCGCCTGGTCGGAGCCGAGCGGGGCGAGGCCATGCTGCGCGAGATCGACGAGCGCTACCTGCGCACCTCGGGCCACTCCAAGCCGCACGCCCACACCGAGGCCTGACGCCATGGCCGAGGCCCTCAGCCCGATCCTGCCGCCGCCGACCGAGGCCCTGGTCCATCGCGTGCTGAAGGCCGCTTGCGAGCGCGGCCTGAAGCTCGCCACGGCCGAGAGCTGCACCGGCGGGCTGCTGGCCTCGCTGCTGACCGACGTCCCCGGCTGCTCCCACGCCTTCGAGCGCGGCTTCGTGACCTATACCGACGAAGCCAAGCATCAGATGCTGGGGGTGCCGGACGGCGTGCTCTCAGGACCCGGTCCGGTTTCGGAGCCCGCCGCCAGCGCCATGGCCGCCGGGGCCCTGGAACGCTCCGGCGCGGACCTGACGCTGGCCGTCACCGGCTGGATGGAGGCCGCGCCCGGCCAGCCCGCCGGCCGCGTCTGGTTCGCCAGCGCCGCGCGTGGGCGCGAGGTGGTCGCCCGCCATATGGAGTTCGGCGACGCCGGTCGCGCGGCCCTGCGCCTGGCCTGCCTGGAAACCGGCCTGCAGATGCTGATGGAGCGCCTGGAGGAGACGGCGCAGGCAAGCTCGGCCGCGGCGCCGCGAACGTGATCGCCTGTCGCGCGAATAATCCCCGCACGCGGTCGCAAGGGCGTAGGCTCCCGCTCGCGTTGCAGAACGAAAGCGCCCTTCGCTTCCGGCGACGCGCGAAAGCGCACGTCCCGATGGCTCTCTATACGTTCTACCCCACCCGGCCCGACGGACTGGCCCCCAGCTTCGAAGCCGTGGAGTGCGCCTCCGACGCCGTCGCCGTCACCCACGCCATCGAGGTGCTGGGCGAGCACGCCGCCGCCTCCCACGTCGTGGTCTGGCAAGGCCACCGCTGCGTGATGACCTTCCCGCGCGGAACGCCGCTGAAGCTCAGGGCCGCCGCCGGGCGCTGAGGCGCCGCCCCCTTACGCCCGCGCCGGAATGTTCAGCCCCCGCTGCACCGCCGGCCGCGCCAGCCCGCGCTCCAGCCAGGCCGGCACGTTCTTCAGCTTGTCGAAGGCGACGATCTCCCGCGCCTCGTAGAAGCCGATCAGGTTGCGCACCCAGCCCAGGGTCGCGACGTCGGCGATGGTGTAGTCCTCGCCCGCCAGCCACGGCCGGTCGGCCAGCCGTGTCTCCAGCACCCCCAGCAGCCGCTCGGCCTCGGCGCGATAGCGCTCGTGCGGGCGCTTGTCCTCGTACTCGCGGCCCGCGAATTTGTGGAAGAAGCCGAGCTGGCCGAACATCGGCCCGATCCCGCCCATCTGGAACATCAGCCATTCGAGGGTCTCGTAGCGCTGCGCCGGATCGGCGGGCAGCAGCTGGCCGGTCTTTTCGGCCAGGTAGATCAGGATCGCGCCGGACTCGAACAGCGCCAGCGGCTTTCCGCCCGGACCGTCGGGATCCAGGATCGCCGGGATCTTGCCGTTCGGGTTCAGCGACAGGAACTCGGGCGTCTTCTGGTCGTCGGTCCCGAAGTCGACCAGGTGCGGCTCATAGGGCAGGCCGATCTCCTCCAGCATGATCGAGACCTTCACCCCGTTGGGCGTCGGCAGGGAATAGAGCTGCAGGCGGTCGGGATGCTGGGCGGGCCAGCGGCGGGTGATCGGAAAGGCGGAAAGGTCGGCCACGGGGCGCTCCTGGGCGAAGGGGGACGCGATAATTGGGCGGCGCGACGGCGCCGCGCCAGTCCCTATCGGCGCGATCGGGGTTCGGCGGCCCGTTTCACCGCCGGCAGCGCATCTGCCCGCCTGCGACCGAGCAACCATCCGAACCCGGAACCTGCACGCCCGAACTCGACGGTTTGGCCGGGGCGGTCCGCGGCGCGGTCCACGGCTCGGTCACCCGGCCATAGGCCTCTCGGCGGTATTCCGGGCGGTGGTCCAGCAGGCCAGGCGGCGGGGTGATCCCGCTGCCGTCGCCGTTCGAGGTTCCCCAGAGCTTCGGGTCGGTCGAGGTCGTTCGCCTGCGACCGTTCTCGTCCAGCCGTTCGATCCGCACATGCCCGTCCGGCCCCACGCAGCGGCTGGAGCCGTCCGCATAGTCCCGGCACGAATTGTCGGCCGGCCGCGCCTCGATCGGCCGGTCCGCGCCGTCGGCGCCCGACGCCGCCGCCGGAGCGGCCAGCAGGAGGGCGGCGATGAGGCAGGCGGCGCGAATGGCATGGCTCCTTCCAGGCTCTTCACTATCGCCCGTCAGGCGGGCGGAGAACACGCAAGATTTCGCGACCGGCCCCTTCCGCACCGTCACCCTTGGCGCCGCCCCTGCGGCTCGGGGATAAGGCGGGTCAGACCCAAGGAAAGCGTCATGGAACTGATCCTCATCCGCCACGGCCTGCCGGTGCGCCGCGACGACAGCTCCGATCCCGACCTGTCGGCCGAGGGCCACGACCAGGCGCGTAAGGTCGCCGCCTGGCTGGCGCACGAGGGCGCCGACGCGGTCTGGTCCAGCCCGATGCGCCGCGCGGTCCAGACCGCAGAGCCCTTCGCCGCCCATCTCGGCCACGAGATCAGCCTGCACGAGGGGGTGGCCGAGTTCGACCGCGACAGCGGCTCCTACATCCCGATGGAGGTGCTCAAGCGCGAGAACTACGAGGCGTGGCTGGCCATGGCCAGCGGCCAGCACGACATGGACATCGAGGCCTTCCACGCCGCCGTGGTCTCCGGCCTCGAGGAGGTGATCGCCGCCCATCCCGGCCAGCGGGTCGCGGTCTTCTGCCACGGCGGGGTGATCAACGTCTGGACCGCCCATGTGCTGGGCATGGCGCCGCGGCTGTTCTTCGAGCCCGGCTACACCAGCGTCCACCGCTACATGTGCGCCCGCGGCGGCCAGCGGAACATCGTCGCCCTCAACGAGCGCGCCCACCTCCGCGAGACCGCGACCGCTCCCGCCTAGAGCGGCAGCCGCGCCAGGTCCTCCAGCAGTCCTGGGCCGGTCGGCGTCCAGCCCAGGCGCTCGCGCGTCAGGGCGCTGGAGGCCGGCGCGTCGGCGGCGGCGAACATGGCCAGCCAGCCGAAATGCGCGGCCGCCTCGTCCGGCGCGATCGAGCGGACCGGCACGCCCAGCCGTCGTCCGACGGTCTCGGCGATGGCGCGCATCGGCACCCCCTCCTCGGCCACCGCGTGGTAGCGCGCCCCGGGCTGGGCCTGCTCCAGCGCCAGACGGTAGAGCCGCGCCACGTCCAGCCGGTGGGCGGCGGCCCAGCGGCCGGTTCCCTCGCCGACATAGGCGCTGACGCCCTTCTCCCGCGCCGCCTGCACCGCATAGGTGATCAAGCCCTGCCGCTCGGGGTCGTGCACCTGCGGCAGGCGCACGACGCAGGCCCTCACGCCCTGCGCCGCCGCCGCGTCCGCCGCCTCTTCCGAGGCCGCCCGCGGACTGGCCGCCGTACTGGCGGGCGGATCGGTCTCCAGCGCCAGCCGTCCCGGGCCCGCCGCGCCCATCCCGGTCCCCGAGGTCACCAGCAGCGGCTTGCCTGCCAGCACCGAGGCCAGGGCGGCGATCACCCGCCGGTCGTCCTCGCAATTGGCCTGGTACGTCGAGAAGTCGTGGTTGAAGGCCAGATGGATCACGCCGTCGGCCTGCTCGGCCCCGCGCTTCAGCCCGTCCAGGTCGTCCAGCGACCCATGATGGGCCGCCGCTCCCATCGCCTCCAGGGCCTGCGCCCCCGCCGCCGACCGCGTCAGGCCCGACACCTGGTGTCCGGCCTCGATCAGCTCGGCGACCACCTCCGACCCTACGAACCCGCTCGCCCCGGTCACGAACACCCGCATGGCTGAATCTCCGTCAAATCCAATGTCCGGAGACAGTCTCGCGGCGCCGATGTATCCTGGTAAAGTCGTGAGATTATCGGGGTATAAGGACTAACAGGATGACCGGCCGCCCCGAAGACGGACAGCTCGGCGCCTATCTGAAGGATCGCCGCGCCCGGCTCGATCCCGCCGCCCTGGGATTTCCGGCGGAGCGGCGGCGCACGCCCGGCCTGCGCCGCGAGGAGGTCGCCCAGCGGGCGGGCATCAGCGCCACCTGGTACACCTGGCTGGAGCAGGGCCGCGGCGGCGCGCCCTCGGCCCAGGCGCTGGAGCGCATCGCCGCGGCCCTGGTGCTGGCGCCGGCGGAGCGCGAGAATCTCTTCCTGCTGGCGCTGGGCCGCCCGCCCCAGGCGCGCTATCGCCGCAACGACAGCGTCACCCCCCGGCTGCAGCGGGTGCTCGACGCCCTCGACCCCGCGCCGGCCCTGATCCGCACGGCGGCCTGGGACGTCCTCGCCTGGAACCGGGCCGCCACCGTCATGCTGTCCGACTTCGCCGCCGCCGCGCCGCAGGACCGCAACCTCCTGCGCTCGCTGTTCCTAGACCCGCGGCGCCGCGACGCCTACCTGAACTGGGAGCATGTGGCGCGCTTCGTGGTCGGCGCCTTCCGCATCGAGGCCGCCCGCGCCGGGGCGTCCGAGGACATCGCCCCCCTGGTCGAGGAACTCAGCCGCGCCAGCCCTGAGTTCGCCGCCCTCTGGCGCGAGAGCCCGGTCCCCGGCCACGCCGAGGCGGTCAAGCAGATCCGGCATCCTGTGCTCGGCCTGGTCTCGTTCGAATATTCGGTGTTCGCGGTCGACGCGCGGCCCGACCTCAGCCTGCTGGTCTACAACCCCGCCACGGCGGACGACGCCGCCGCGATCGCCGCGGCGCTGAAGGCCGCGCCTTAGGCCTTCCGCTTCAGGGTCAGCAGCGGGAAGGGCCGCCCGGCGCTGTCCACCGGCGAGCGCCCGGCATGAGCGAACCCCATCGCCTCGTAGAAGCCGACCGCCTGCGGGTTCTGCTCGTTGACCTGCACCCAATCGGCCCCGCGTTCGAGCGCGAAGGCCACCAGCGCCCGCCCCACCCCCTGGCCGCGCCACGCCGCATCGACGAACAGGGTGGCGATCTCTGCGTCGTCCAGACCGAGAAAGGCCGCCGCCGCCCCATCTCGTTCGGCCACCCAGATCTCCGCCCCGCTGGCCAGATAGCCGCGCACCTCCGGCTCAAGCCCCTCGATGTCGGCGGGCGTCAGGAAATGGTGCGTCGCCTCCACCGCGCCGCGCCAGAGGGCCAGCAGGGCAGGGGCGTCGTCGGGCGTCATGGCTCTGATCATGGCCGCCAGATAGGCCGTCGGAGAGTTGGGCGAAAGGCCTGCGCGTTCGCCTGTGGCTTGCAGCAGCTGTCCTTGCGCGCTTTGATCGTTCAGGCTTCACCGGTCGGAGGCGGGGGCGCGCATGTCCAACGACCTGATCATCCTGATCTTCCTGCTCACCGCCGGGGCGTTCCTGGCCGGCTGGTACGGTGAGAAGTGGCGGGCGCGGCGGGCGCGAAAGGCCTGGTCGGCGAAGCGGCCGGCCAGGAATGTCGTGAAGTTTGCGCCGCGCGCGGGCGAGTCTGACCCGCCAGGGGACGCCGTCGACCAGCTCCGTGCGGTGATCGGCGCCACCTTCCGCAAGCGTCGGCTGATGTCGCGGTCAGAGGCCCAGGTCTTCTACGCCGCTGAGAATGCAATCAGCGCCCAACGGCTGGACTGGCGGGTCATGGCCCAGGTCAGCCTCGGCGAAATCCTGTCGTCGCCGGATGATGCAGCCTATCGCGCCATCAACAGCAAGCGCGTCGACATCCTGCTTATCTCACGGACCGGTGAGCCCCTGGCCGCGGTCGAGTATCAGGGCGAGGGGCATCACCAGGGCTCTGCGCCTGCCCGGGACGCGGTCAAGCGCGAGGCGCTGCGCCTGGCTGGCGTCGCCTATATCGAGATCACCCCGACACACCCCGCCGACGAACTGGCTCGCGCCATCTCGCGCGTGGCCGAAGGCGCCCGCGCCTCATCCTAGCATCGGGGCGATAGCCGCCCGCCCGGCCGACGGGCGCTCGTCGCAAAGCCTGTCGGGCTCATCGCAAACCAGATGTCGATCAGGGGCGGGAAGGCCCCTCTGCACGCCTCTGTAAATGGGGTTTCAATATGAGAAAGCTTAGTTTGGCGGTCGCAGCGACGGCCGTCCTCGCCTCGGCCAACGTTGCGCACGCCGCCCAGATCGTGATGAGCGGCGGCAATATCGTCGGGGCGACGGAAAGCCTCGGTTCGGCCTGGGATGCCGCAAACATCTTCAACCGCCAGACCGGCGCGATCGCGCCCGAAGCCGCCTTCGACGGTTCCTTCTGGCTGCACCGCGACACCAACCCGCTCGCCTACATCACGATCGACCTGGGCGACGTCTATTCGAACCTGACCTTCGAACTCTTCAACACGCACAACGCCCACCATTTCGACCGCGGCGTGGGAAGCTTCGAGATCCTGGCGGGATCGGAGCTGGTCGCCGACGGCGCCAACGGGTTCACTCTGGGCGGCGGGATCGTGCGCCTGGTCAACGGCAAGATGCTGGCCGAGCATGACACCGAGATCGACGCCCAGACCTTCGCGGCCCGAAGCGGGGGATATCGATACATCCAGTTCCGCCCGCGCTCGGTCGCCGCGACCCGGCCCTACCCGTTTGGGGACTACGCCTATGGCCTCAACGAAATGCGGATCTACGGCGACCTCGGCGTGGTGAGCGGGGTGCCGGAAGCCTCGACCTGGGCGCTGATGATCGTCGGTTTCGGCGCGACCGGCGCGATGCTGCGCTCCACCCGCCGGCGTAGCGCGGCGAATCTCTCTCTGGGCTGTCCGTAATCGCCGGCCAGACCTGCGAGCCCCGCTCCCTTCAGTCGGGAGCGGGGCTTTTGCAAACCGGGAAGGCGGCGCTCGCCGCCGCGGTTATCGGTCCTCTTCTGCGCCTTCGGCGCAGGCGCCCAGCCAGCGGCCCTGAATGGCGGACTCGGTGCTTGAAGTCTCGCCGTTCGGAGTGGTCACGGCGATGGCCAGGGTCATTCTGTAGGCCGTCTCGCCGCCCGTCAGGGTCAGCCGCAGTCGGTTGATGTTCCCGTTCTGCCGGCACTCGGTCGCGACCTGCAGCCCCGCTGGCCCGCTCGACCGCGAAATCTTGCACTCGGGGCTGGGTTTCCGGGTCAGGATATCGCGCAACTCGGCCGAGGCGCCGGTCCCCAGGCACTCGCGGCTGGTCTCGGGCGGCTCGCCGTCGGAGACCTGCACGATCTCGTAGAGGCCAGGCCGGAAACGTGGAACGCCCCGGGCGTCCAGGGGCGGCGTCCCGCCCGGCGTTGCGGCCGCGGGCCGGGCGGTGGTTTCGCCGGCGGCCGGGGCTGCGGACGGGGCCTGCTGGCCGCAGGCGGCGACGGCGAGGAGGGTGAGGGCGAGGATCGGGATCGGGCGCATGGCGGCTCGGCTCTGGTCAAGGGAGCCTGCGCAATGGGCGTGGTCCGCGACGGCGGGCAACGACCGCGCGATCAGTCGACGGATTTCTGCGATGAACCCACGGTCGGGCCGGCCGAAGCCTGCGACGGCTGCGACGAGCCCTGCATTCCTTGCGACGAGCATGCGCGAGGGCGGGCCCAAACAGTATAGGCTTGGTTTGGAAGGAAGCGGCCGATGCCTACGCCACGTCGAGAGATCAACTGGAGCCGGCGGCCGGCGATCGTCTGGCTGACCCTGGTCTTCTGGCTGTTCACCCTTGTCGTCTTCCAGGCCCCGGCCTTGAGGACTGGGCGCGTAACGGTCTGGGAAACGACCGCTTACCTGGGGATCGTCGCCTGTGGCTTCGTCTTTTCCATGGGACTCTACGGCCTTGGCCGCGTGTTGCGCGACGCGGCCGGCCGCACGCGGCTTGGCGTCTTGCTGGCCGCCGCGCTGGTCGCCGCCGTCGTCCATTCCGCGCTCGACCACCAGGCCTTCGTCGTCAGCGCCCGGATTTTCCGGGCGGCGAACCAGTTGCCGGCCCTGATCGACGGCTTCGTCTTCAACATTCTGATCTACGTCTGGATCTACGGCCTCTACGTCGCGGCCATTGAACTTGCGGCCGCGTCGGCCCGCATGCGCGACCAGGAGCGGCGGCTGGCCGCGGCGCAGGCCGCCGCCCAGACCGCCCAGCTCACCGCCCTGCGTTTCCAGATCAATCCCCACTTCCTCTTCAACGCGCTGAACGCGGTCACCGCCCTGATCGGAGCGGACCGGAAGGTCGAGGCCGAGGCGGTGGTCATCCGGCTCTCGGAGTTCTTCCGGGCGTCCCTGACGCTCGCGCCCGGCGACCTCGTCCCCTTGGAGGACGAACTCGACATCACCGGCTCCTATCTCGACATCGAGGCCGCGCGCTTCGGCGACCGGCTGGTGGTCGAGATCGAGTCCGCCGAGCCCCTGCGGCGCGCCATGGTGCCCCATTTCATCCTTCAGCCTCTGGCCGAGAACGCCATCAAGCATGGCGTCGCCCAGGCCAAGCGTCCGGTGACGATCGCGATCCGGGCGCGCGCCTCGGCCGGACGCCTGGTCCTGACCGTCACGGACGATGCGGCGATCGGCCCGGTCCACGCGGCCGCGAACGGCGCCGGCGTCGGCCTTGCCAACGTCCGGGCCCGGCTGGAGGCGCTGTTCGGCGATCGCGGCGGTCTGCGGACCTGCTTGGTCGAGGGGCGATATACGGCTGAGCTGGTCATGCCGCTCCAGATCGACCAGCAGCTCGCAGAGGGAGGTCTGGCGTGCGTATCCTGATCGTCGACGACGAACCGCTGGCCCTGGAGAGGCTGCGGGCATGCCTGGAGCTCATTCCCGAGGTCGAGCTGGTCGGCTCGGCGATCGATGGCGACGATGCGCAGCAGCGGATCGCCGACCTGAAGCCGGACCTCGTTCTCCTCGACATCCAGATGCCGGGACGGAGCGGGATCGCCGTGACGCGAGCGCTCGCCCAGGCGCAGGTTCGCCCTGAGATCGTCTTCGTGACGGCGTTCACCGATTTTGCGCTGGAAGCGTTCGCGCTCGACGCGGCGGACTACATCCTCAAGCCGGTCCGGTTCGATCGCGTGCAGGAGGCGATCCGACGGGCCGGGCGGCGGCTTCAGGCTGCGCGGAACACCGGGATCGGCGGTCCGCCGCTGGTTCCCGCGCCCGTTCCGGACGATCCTGGCTACCACGATGCGTTCTGGATCAAGCAGCGCGACGGCTTCATCCGTCTCGACGTCAACCAGATCCGCCGGATCGAGGCGGCCCGCGACTACGCCCTGCTGCATACCGCCAGCCGGACATACATCTTGCGGACGACGATGGGCGAGCTCGAGCGTCGCCTGAACCCCGCACAGCTCATTCGGGTGCATCGCTCGGCGTTCGTTCGTCTCGACCTGGTTCGGCGCGTGGAGCGGAATGGGCGCAACCTGATGCGGTTGCAAACAGAGGACGGCGCCATGGTCGATGTGGGGGCGAGCTACGCCGCCCGCGTCGTTTCGGCCCTGGGCCTGGACAGGTCGCCGGGCGTCGCGGCCCACTGACAGGTGCTTCGCGCCTCTAATGCCCGCCCTCGACCCACGGCACGCCGGCGGCGACGAAGGCTTCGGCCAGCGCCGCCTCGAGGTCCAGCGCCTCCCAGGCGCGCATCGGATTGAGATGCTCGGTCAGCGCCGGCAGCAGCCGCAACCCGAACCGCCGGGCCGCGCCGCTGGCCTTGTAGCCGGCCTTGTGCTGGTCGAAACGCAGGTCGGGATCGCGCGAGGTCTGGCCGACATAGAGCCCCCACGGGTCGGCCCGCCGCCGGTCGCGCAGCAGCACCACATAGACCGAATGCCCGGCCCCGCGCGCGCCGCGCGTCGTCGCGTTCAGCGTGCGCGCCGCCCGCTTCGCCTTGCCCATCCAGTCCGGCCCGGCCTCGTCGTGGAACATGCTGCGAGCCTAGGCGAGGGGCGGCCTCAGCGGAACTGCTCGGCGATCGGCGTCGGATCGGGCCGCTCGCTCGCCTTGCGCCACAGTACGATCAAGGCTGCAGCGGCCGCGTAGGACAGGATTGCTCCGCCAGTCCAGAATATGCGCGGTTCGGGGGCCGGGCGGTTCGGCGTGAGGGCGGCTTCGATGAATAGCCCGGCCGGATAGGCGTAGATGATGGCCGCGGCGAACGTCAGGAAGCGCGCCCGGGATCGCCCGGCCAGGAACAGAGCCGCCGTTACCGCCAGTAGCCCGATCTTGACCACGCCGCCTACGGCGATCGAGGTCGCCAGCGCGGACTGGTGATCGAGGGGCGAACCCCCGCCGAGAATCGAGCGCGCGCCGGACACGACGCCGAGATTCTGGAGAACAAGCAGCGCCGCCCAGGCACAGGCCGCCACGCGCACAACGGTCTCCAACCGGCCGGCCGGTCGCCGCGGGTCGGCCCGCGGCGCGGCGGCCTCGACGCGATCGAGGATCGCGGCGGCCTCGTCCCGGCCAAGCCGGCTTTCTAGCTCGGCCAGCAAGCTCGCGCGGTCCTGTCCCCGCTCCAGTCGCGCGGCGACAACCTGCGTGAGCTTGCGATTGAAGCCGCTTGGCGACCGGCCGGTCATGGGGCTCTCCGCCGCCTATTTTTCCAACTTCACCTTGGACGCGGTGAAGCGAGCCTCGTCGGCCGGGACCAGCCGGAAGCCGCCGGTGACCAGGCCCATGCGGACGGTCTGTTCGACATAGTAGGTCTGGCCCGGCTCGGCCTCCATCCGCAGGCGGTCCTCGGCCTTGTTCACCGCCATGGGGCCGGTGATGTTGTAGGCGTGGACGCCCGGCTCGACCTCGAGCGCGAACGCGCCGCCGTTGGGCAGGTCGCCCAGGCGCTCGGCGCCCTTGGCCGGCTTGCCGTCATCGCCCACCTCGACGATGTGGTAGGTATAGATCGCGCCGGTCAGACGGCCCGGGCGGAAGAACACGATGCGCGCCTTGCCGTTCGCGGCGTCGGCGGCCGGAGCGGGGGCCGGGGCAGCGGCTGCGGGCGCGGCCTCGGGAGCCGGCGCGGGCGCGGCTTCGGGCTGGGCGTCCTGCGCCAGGCTGGAGGTTCCGAGCGCGAGGGCGAGGCAGGCGCCCGTCGCGAAGATGGCCAGAGCTTTCATGGTGTCGTTTCCCCGGGGGCGGCCGGCGACGCGACGGCCGGAAAATCCACGTCCTCGGCCAGCCGCACCGTCCCGCGGGCGCCGGCAGGTATCTGAATCTCGCCGCCCTCGATCAGGATCGAGGCGACGCCGACATAGGGGACCAGCATCACCCCGGTCGCCAGGTCCACGCGGCTCTTGCCCGCGGCCATCAGCGACATGCCGCGAATGCGCACCTGGCGGCCGGCCAGGTCCAGGCGGCGGGCCGAGATGATCAGCTTGCCCTGCTTGCCGCCCATGCCGGCGCGGGCGGCGTCGATGACCTCGCCCTCGCCCAGGGCGCCGGCGGGCGCCAGTTCGACGCCGCCGCTCACGATCGGCGCGGCCAGCCTCAGGGCGAAGCGGTCGCCGAGCTTGCTGGTGGCGGAACTGAGCGGGTCGACGAGTTCGACCTCGAGCTGGGCGCCGGCCGGCAGACGTACGAACCCCGGCGCCGCCGGGGCCGCGACCGCCGCCGGCGGCGTCGCGATCGCGGCGGCGACCTGGTCGGGCGCCGCCTGCGCGAATACGCTCAAACCTATCAGCACCGCCAGCATCGCCCGGTCTCCCAAGCTTGGCAGTAGCATGGGCGATGGCGCTCGCCAAGGTTGCGGAAGCGCGACCTCTGCGCGCCATCCCTGCGGGCGTGACCCCGCCGTCGGGCCGGTTCCTGGAGGGCGAGGGCGAAAACCTGCCGTTAGAGGGCTTTCGCGACCCTTTCGCGGCCTGCCTGCCGAAAGGAATGATGGAAGGGACCCGCTGCTGCCCGTGGTAGCCCGCGTCCGGGGTTGCGAGCGGCCGAACTCGCCTTTCGGCAGCTTTTCGGAGCGGCCGGCCGCCGCGCTATCGGCAGGATCGGCGGGCGCGATGACGATTGGCCTGGCCGCTGCGACGGCTCCGCCCGCCGCGCCCGGCCCGTTTCCGTTCGCTCACAGACGTTTGATCTGGCATGAAAATTCCAACCGGAGCGCCGCTCGCCGCTTTGGGTTCCCACAGTCGGCTCCAGCCTGGGCCAACTTTTCGTGTTGCGGCGCAAACCTCGCAACGCTTGACTCATACGGGCGTTGGAGTCGTCATAAAGCCGACATGCTGCATTGCGGCATGAGTCCAGTGGAGGCGCTTTTGACGGATTCCCCGTTCGCCTACTCCCTCGCCCACGCCGAGAGCGGCTGGGCGTGGCGGATCTTCGATGAGGACGGCGAGACCATCGCCCAGGGCCTCGACCTGTCGCAATCCGACGCCCAGGCGTCGGTGGAGAGCGCGATTCGCGTTGCGGCGACCGAGGCGCGCCTCTCGGCTTGACGGCTCGCGCCTGAGGCGTTCCTTTCCCTGACAGCGCGGCCGGAAGGGCCGCAAATACCGCTTTAGGGACGCCTCAAGGAATGAAATCCCATCTGCTGGCCGCCACGGCGGTCGCCCTGTTCGCCTTCGCGCCCGCCGCCGGCGCCCAGGGCGCAAAGCCAACCCCGGCCGAAGCCAAGGCCTTCGTCGACAAGGCCGAGGCCGACCTCGCCGCCTTCAACCAGTACGTCGCCAAGTCCTCGTGGGTGCGGGCGACCTACATCACCGAGGATACTCAGTGGCTGGAGGCCAAGGCCACGGCCGAACAGAACGAGCTGACCGCCCGCTACGCGCGCGAGGCGGCCAAGTACGACGGCGTCGCCGTCGATCCGGTCACCGCGCGAAAGCTGAAGCTTCTCAAGCTCTTCCTGGTTTCGCCCGCACCTGACCGGCCGGGCGCCGCAGCCGAGCTGGCGACCATCGCCACCCGCCTGGACTCGACCTTCTCCTCGGGCAAGTTCCAGTACGGCGGCAAGACCCTGACCCTCAACGACGCCGAGGATATCCTGGCCAAGAGCCGCGATCCGGCCGAGCTGAAGGCGGTCTGGGAAGGCTGGCATTCGGTGGCGCCGCAGATGCGCGGCGACTACGCCAAGCTGGCGGCGCTCTCGAACGAGGGCGCCAAGGGCCTGGGCTTCAAGGACACCGGGGCGCTGTGGCGCTCGAACTACGACATGGACCCCGACGCGTTCGCGGCCGAGACCGACCGGCTGTGGAGCCAGGTCGAGCCGTTCTATCGCAACCTGCACTGCTATGTGCGCGCGCGCCTGAACGACAAGTACGGCGATGCGGTGCAGCCGCGGAAGGGGCCGATCCGCGCCGACCTGCTGGGCAACATGTGGGCTCAGCAGTGGGGCAACATCTACGACGTCGTCCAGCCGAAGACTGCGACGTCGAGCTACAGCCTCGACAAGTTGTTGGTTTCAAAGGGTTATGACCCAACCAAAATGGTCAAGACCGGCGAGGGATTCTACACCTCGATCGGCCAGTCGCCGTTGCCGGAGACCTTCTGGCAGCGCTCGATGATCACCCGCCCGAAGGACCGCGAGGTGGTCTGCCACGCCTCGGCCTGGGACCTCGACGACCGCGACGACATCCGCATCAAGATGTGCACCAAGGTCGACGCCGACGACTTCTACACGGTCCATCACGAGCTTGGGCACAACTTCTACCAGCGCGCCTACAAGGATCAGCCGTTCCTGTTCAAGAACGGCGCAAACGACGGCTTCCACGAGGCGATCGGCGACTTCATCGGCCTCTCGGCCCTGACTCCGACCTACCTCCAGCAGATCGGCCTGCTGGACAAGGCGCCGGGCGCGGACGAGGACATCCCCTTCCTGCTGAAGATGGCGCTCGACAAGATCGCCTTCCTGCCCTTCGGCCTGATGGTCGACCGCTGGCGCTGGGAGGTGTTCTCCGGCCAGGCGACGCCGGAGACCTACAACAGCGAGTGGTGGAAGCTTCGCTTGAAGTATCAGGGGCTTACGCCGCCGGCCGAGCGCCCGGCCGACGCCTTCGACGCCGGCGCGAAGTACCATGTGCCGGCCAACGTGCCCTACACCCGCTACTTCCTGGCTCACATCTATCAGTTCCAGTTCCATCGCGCGGCCTGCCGCCAGATCGGCTGGAAGGGGCCGCTGCACCGCTGCTCGGTCTATGACCAGAAGGCGATGGGCCAGAAGTTCAACGCCATGCTGGAGATGGGCGCCTCCAAGCCCTGGCCGCAGGCGATGGAGGCGTTCACCGGCGAAAAGACCGGCGACGCCAGTGCGGTGACCGCGTACTTCAAACCGCTGAACGACTGGCTGACCATTCAGAACAAGGGCGAGTCCTGCGGCTGGTGACGACAGGTCGGGCGCCGAAATATAGCTTCGCCTTAACCGTCTTCGGCGCCCGATCGTTTACCCTGGTCTGGCAAAGTCCCTGAGATTCCTTCGACTTTCTGGGGCTCAGGGCGTGGACAGCTTTAATGTGAAAGCCGCCGAACGCGGGACCGGTGTGGCGCGTTGGCTGCGTGGCGTGGCGCGCGACGAGCGTGGCGCGGCGGCGGTCTTCTTCGCGGTCGGCCTACTGCTCATGGCGCCGGTGACGCTCGGCCTGGTCGACGTCTATATGATCACCACACAGCGCAGTCAGCTGCAGGACGCGCTGGATACCGCGACCCTCTATGCCGCCCGCTCGGACAAGATGACGAGCGCCGACATCCAGATTGTCGGCGACGACGCTCTGCGCGCCAACCTCAAGCTCGCCGACGGCCAGCGCATCACCTTCTCGGAGTTCAAGCTCGACGGGATCAAGGTGATCAGCAAGGCCAAGATCAACCCGCCCAGCATCGGCCCGCGCCTGTGGGACCAGGCCGATATCGAGGCCAACTCGGAAGTCCTGCGCAACTCGAACAACGTCGAGGTGGCGATGGTGCTCGACACCACCGGCTCGATGAGCGCCCAGATGGGCAACCTGCGCACCGCCGCCAAGGACCTTGTCGATCTGGTGATCAAGGATCAGCAGGAGCCCTACTACACCAAGGTCGCCCTGGTCCCCTACGCCGTGGGCGTCAATGTCGGATCCTACGCCAGTCAGGCGCGGGGAACGCCCATCGGCCCGACGGCGGTCCAGTCGATCTATACCGGCAGCAGCAAGATCATGATCAAGTCCGTGGCGCACGGCCATCAGACCGGCGATCGCGTCCTGTTCGAAAATGTCGGCGGTTCGAAGGTCGACGGCGTCTCGATGAACAAGGAGTTCGTCGTCACCCGCGAGACGGCCGATGTCTTCTCGCTCACCGGCTATTCCTCGAGCAAGCTCTCGGGAACCTACAACAACGCCGGTCAAGTCTACTGCCTGAAGGAAGGCTGCCAGAAGCAGTCCTTCACCAACGCCTCGGGGAGCCTGAAGACCTTCGGCATCGGCAACTGCGTGAGCGAACGGATCGGTTCGGACGCTTACACGGACGCCGCGCCGTCGGTGTCGTCGGTGGGCCGCCTCTATGACAGCGGCAGCGGCAATCCGTGCGCCTCGCAGCAGATCGTCCCGCTGTCGTCGAACAAGACCATGCTGAAGGGCCAGATCGACCTGCTGGTCGACGGCGGCTCGACGGCCGGCCAGATCGGCCTGGCCTGGGGCTGGTACATGATCTCTCCGAACTGGAGCTCGCTCTGGACCGGAGCCAGCACGCCGGCCGAGTACAATAAGCCGCAGACCCTGAAGGTCGTCATCCTGATGACCGACGGCGCCTTCAACAGTCCCTATTGCAAGGGCGTGATCGCCAAGGACGCCGGGTCGGGCAGCGGCAGCGCCAGCGACCACATCAACTGCAACGCCACCAACGGCGACCCCTTCGCCCAGGCCGCGACCCTGTGCACCAACATGAAGGCCAAGGGCGTGATCGTGTACACGGTCGGCTTCAACGTCGGCTCCGACGCCGGCGTGAAGAGCCTGATGCAGAACTGCGCGACCTCGGCCGAGTACGTCTACATGCCCTCGAGCGGCGCGGACCTGAAGATCGCCTTCCGCGCCATCGCCCAGGACATCAACTCGCTACGCATCTCCAAATAACGCGGCGAGCCAGTGACGACGACGAACGCGCCGGGCCATGTCCGGCGCGTTTTCGTTTGTCAGGCTGTATGTTCGGGACCTTCGCCGGCCTCGACCTGTTCGGCCTGGGCCGCCAGCTTGGCAAGGCTGGCCGCGTGGCTGTCGCGGGTGATGCGATAGAGCGAGACGCATGCGATGGCCGCGCCGTAGAGCCCGCCCAGCACGAACAGGTAGGTGAGGCCGAGGTTAGAGACCACGCCCTCGCTGACCTGGCCTGGCTTGGCGTTTTGAGGGAAACCGATCGCGAGCAGGATCATGCTCGAGGCGAAGATGCCGACGCCCGAGACCGCCTTCTGCACGAAGGCGGAGGCCGCGAAGAACAGGCCTTCCGAGCGGCGGCCTGTCTGAAGTTCGCTGTCTTCGACCACGTCGGCGATCATCGACGAGATCAGGATCGCCGAAATGATCGAAAAGCCGGTCGAGAACACCGCCTGGACGAACAGGATCGGCAGCAGGGCCGGTGAGCCGTTCTCCGGGAAGACGCCCAGCAGGCGCAGGGCGATCGGGGTGATGGCGATGACGAACGACAGCACCTTGGTCAGCTGGGCGGTCTGTTTCTTGCCGAGCTTTTTGGACAGCGGCGCTGCAAAGCCGAAGGCCAGGGCCGCTGAGATGAAGTTGGCGGCGGCCAGGATGGCGATCTGGCCGGACGGCATCTGCCAGAAGAACGTGTTGAAGTAGAGGTTCAGCGACAGCACCAGGCCGCCGGCCATGGCGTTGAACAGCCCCGCCCCCATCAGGACCAGGAAGGACTTGTGGCTGAGGGTGCCCACCATCTCGCGGGCGAGTTGGCCGAGCGTCAGCTTGCGGGCCGGCGGCACCCGCAGCCGCGGAATCTGGCCGTGTGTGCCCAGGGCCGAGATCATGATCGCCGCGAAGATCACCGCGGCGGCGACATAGCCATAGGTGACGTAGCCGGCCGGGTTGAGCTGGCCGATGGGATGATCGGCGTCGGGGGTGAGAAACACCTTCAGCGCCAGCAGCGTCATGGTCAGCCCGCCCCACCAGGCGAAGAAGTAGCGGTAGGACATGACCTTGGTGCGCTCGTCGTAGTCGGTGGTCAGCTCCGCCGCGAGCGCCGAGGACGGGATCTCGTACATGGTGATGAAGCTGCGGATCACGACCGCCACCACGATCAGGTAGACGAACAGGGCCTCGTGCGACCAGCCCTGGGGCGGGTTCCAGAGCAGCAGATAGGACAGGGCCACCGGCAGGGCTGCGGTATACATGAAGGGATGGCGGCGGCCCCAGCGCGAACGCCAGTTGTCCGACACCTGGCCCATGATCGGGTCGAGGAAGCTGTCGATGATCAGGGCGATCATGATCGCCAGGCCGACGGTGGCCGACGGCAGGCCGACCACCTGATTGTAGAAGATCAGCAGAAGGTACGAGAAGCCCTGGTCCTTGACCCCGAAGGCGACCGAGCCGAAGCCGTAGAAGAACTTGGTGGGGACGCTGAGCTGTCCGCCTTTTTGAGATGTCGGTATGGTCCCGGCCACTTTGCTTTCCTCACCTTCGTTTGAAGATTTGTAGGCTCGATTGGGCGGGCGTGGGAAGAGGCGTCCTCATCCGGCGCTGGCGATCACGGCCTCGGGGGTCGGCTCGTCTTCGCCGACGACCGGGCGGCCCTCCAGGGCCGCGACGTTGCGCTCGTGGGTCTCCTGGTCGATCCGATAGAAGACCAGCACCAGGATCGAGAGCATGTTCATCCCGAAGGTGACCGGCAGGACGATCAGGGCCAGGCGCCGCATGGTCTCGGGCGCTACGGCTCCGGCCGCCGCGTCGGTGGGAAAGGCGACCAGGGTCAGCAGCAGCCCGGCCAGGAAGACCCCGATCCCGGCGGTGAACTTGGGCAGCAGGCCGTTGGCGGCGAACAGCAGGCCCTCGGACCGCACCCCGGTCTTGACCGCTGCATCCTCCACCACGTCGGCGACCATGGACGAGATGACGATGTAGCCCGAGATGGCCAGACTGGTGGCCAGGAAGGCGTCCCCCCAGAGGATGGCGAACACCCAGGGCGAGCTGTTCGGCGGCATCAGGCCGAGCAGGCGCAGCAGGATCGGCAGCGCGGCCGTCACCGTCGCGATCGAGAACAGGCCGAGCATGGCGGCCTTCTTGCCGAACAGCCTGGAGGCCGGGGCGGCCATGGCCACGCCCGAGATCGAAGCCAGCACCGAGGCCAGAGCCAGGTAGGAGATCTGGGCGGCGGTGAGGCCCCAGAATTCCAGGTAGAAGTACTGGCTCAGCGCGCCGTTCATGCCGTAGGCCACGCCCGAGCAGAGGCCCGAGAGCATGACCACCACCAGCGAACGGTTGGAGAGCGTTCCGCCGATCTCGCGCAGCAGCTGGCCGAGCGGCGCCTGGCGTTCCGGCGGCGCGGCCAGATGCGGGATATGGCGGTGGGTCCCCACGGCCGAGACCAGGATCGAGACCGCCATCACCAGGGCGGCCAGGACCCCGTAGTGGGCATAGGCCTCGCGGTTGAGGACCCCGCCGTTCGCGGGGCTCAGGAAGACCTGGTAGAGCACCACGTTCATCCCGAAGCCGCCGATGACGCCAAAGAAGAAGCGATAGCTGAAGAGGCTGGTGCGTTGGTGGTAGTCGCTGGTCAGCTCGGGCGCCAGGGCCTGGCTCGGCACCTCGTAGAGGCTGACGCAGATCCGCATCAGGACCAGGGTTCCCATCAGGTAGAGGCCCACGGTCTGCGGCGGCCAGTCGGCGGGCGAGTTCCAGAAGGCGATGCATGAGGCCGCGACGAGCGGAACCGAGACGTACATCAGCGGATGGCGGCGGCCCCAGCGGGTCCGCAGCTTGTCGGACCACTGGCCGATGGTCGGGTCGATCAGCGCATCGAGGATCAGGGTGGCCATGATCGCCGCTCCGACCCAAAGGGCCGGCAAGCCGACGACCCGGTTCAGATAGGGCTGCAGGACCGAGGAGGAGAGCCCCAGGGTCGCGACCCCGAACGCCACCGACCCGAAGCCGTAGAACATCTTGGAGCGCACGCTGAGCGGCGCAGCGCCGCCGCCGGGGGCCTCAGCCATACCGTTTCCTCCCTTGCGGGCACGCTGCCGGTCTGGCGCCGACGGTCGGATCCCGTTCGAATAGTCGGTATGATTTCGACCGCTGGCAAGCGGCTTTCGTCAGGCCTTGGGCGCCACGGGGCTCAGGTCTCCGGCCGGTCCGCTGGCCGCCGGGGCGCCGGTCTCGATCTGGGCGTCGGTGGTGCGGGCCTCCAGCACGCCTTCCTGAAGCTTGCGCAGGTTCTCCTCGTGCTGGGTCTTGTCGATCCGGTAGAGGAACAGGCAGGTGATGGCCACGGCGTAGAAGCCGCCGATCGTCGGCAGGTAGATCAGGGCCAGGTTGCGCAGCAGCTCCGGATCGACCTGGCCCGGCTTGGCGCCCTGCGGGAAGGCCACGTGGGCCAGCAGCACCCCGGAGACGAACACCCCGACGCCGGAGACGATCTTCTTGAACAGGTTGTCCGCCGAGAACAGCAGGCCTTCCGAGCGGCGGCCGGTCTTGACCTCGGCGTCCTCGACCACGTCGGCGATCATCGACTGCAGCATGACCCCGGTCATCATCGCCATGGCGCCGTTCGCCATGAAGTCGACCACCAGGATGCCGAACAGCAGCGGCGTACCATTCTCGGGCATCAGGCCCAGGATCCGCAGGCCGATGGGCAGCAGCAGGGCGACCACTGCGCCGAAGAACATGGTGATCGCCGCCAGCCGCTTGCCCAATCGCGCGGCGATCTTCGGGGCGGCGACCACGCCGATGACGCTGGCGACCACGCCGGTGACGGTCAGAAAGGCAAGCTGCCCTTGGTTCAGGCCCCAGAAGTAGAGGTTGAAATAGAGCTCAAGCGCGGTCTTCAGCCCCAGCGAAACGTTCATGAACATGCCCGAGACCGTCAGGGCGACGAACGAGCGGTTGTTCAGGGTGGCGCCCACCTCGCGCAGCATGGTCGGGACGGTGATCTTCCGGGTCGGCGGTTTGCGCAGATAGGGGATCTGGTGGTGCGTGCCGGCCGCCGAGATCAGGATGATCGTGAAGATCGTGATCGCCGCGACGATGGAGTAGGTCTGCCAGCCGTTGCGCTCCAGCAGGCCGCCGCTGCCGTCGGCGTGCTTCTTCAGGAACACCTGATAGACCATCAGCTGCATGATCAGCCCGCCGGCCACGCCGCAGAACGAGCGGATGGCGATCATGCTGGTGCGTTGGTTGTAGTCGCTGGTGAGCTCGGCCAGCAGGGCCGACGAAGGCAGCTCGAAGAAGGTGTCGAACAGGCGGATGGTCAGCAGGCAGACCAGCATATAGGCGAACAGCGCCTCGTTCTCCCACCCGACCGGCGGGTTCCAGATCAGGTAGAAGGCGATCGAGACCGGCAGGGCCGCGGCGTACATGAAGGGGTGGCGGCGGCCCCAGCGGCTGCGGGTGTTGTCGGAGATCTGGCCGATCATCGGGTCGATGAAGGCGTCGAAGATCAGCGCGATCATGATCGCCGTCGACACCATGGCCGGCGGCAGGCCGACCACCTGGTTGTAGAACAGCAGCAGAAAGGTCGTGATCCCCCGCTGCTTGATGATGTTGGCGGCTGCGCCCAGGCCATAGAGCGCCTTGGTGCGGAAGGTGATCGGCGGGCGCGGCGGCAGGGCGGCGTCGGTCATGGCGTCGGGCGGTCCTTGCGGAAACTAGGCGCGGCTGGGGGCCGTATCGGCGTCGTTGGCGGCGGCGGAAGAGGCGGTCTTTGAGTCCGGGGCGGGAGGCGGCGGCGCGCCGGCGCGTTCGCGCAGGGTCCGCAGGTTTTCCTCGTGCCGGGCCTTGTCGATGTTGAAGGCGCAGAGGCTGAGAATGCCGAGCCCGAACAGCGCGCCGATCACCGGCAGGTAGATCAGGCCCATGTTGTGGATGATCTCGGGGTCCACCTGGCCGCGCTTGGCGTTCTCCGGAAAGTGGATCAGCGCCAGCACCGTCCCGGAAATGAACACGCCGACGCCCGAGACCAGCTTCTTGAAGAGGTTGTCGGCGCTCATCAGCAGGCCTTCGGAGCGGCGTCCGGTCTTGACCTCGGCGTCCTCGATCACGTCGGCGACCATGGATACCAGCAGCACGCCGGTGCCGCCGGCCAGGGCGGTGTTGATCACCGTCTCGACCACCAGCAGAGCGTAGAGCAGGCCCGTCCCGTTTTCGGGCATCAGGCCGAACAGGCGCGCGACGACCGGGCTGACCCCGACCGCCAGGGCGCTGGCGTAGAGCAGGATCGCGCCGTGCTTCTTGCCCAGGCGCCTGGCGACCTTGGGCGCCGACATCACCCCGACCGCCCCGCCGAGCACGCTGACCGTCACCAGCCCGGCCATCTGCGCCTGGGTCAGCTCCCAGAAATAGAGGCCGAAATAGATCTCCAGCGCGTTGCGGGCGCCGGTGGCGATGGCGATGAACATTCCGGTCAGGGTCGCGACCACGAAGGCCTTGTTGTTCAGGGTCGCGGCGACCTCGGCCAGCATGGCGCGGAAGGTCAGCTTCCGGCTGGGCGGCGCCTGCAGGTAGGGGACCTGGCTCTGGGTGCCCGCGGTCGAGACGATGATGCAGGTGAAGATCAGCAGCGCCGCGGTCAGGGAGTAGCCCCAGTAGCCGTCGCGGGCGAGCACGCCGCCGGTCCCGTCCGGGTTCTCCTTGAGAAAGACCTGGTAGGCCAGGATGGTCATGCCCAGGCCGCCGATCACCGAGAACAGCAGCCGCAGCGAGATCAGGCTGGTGCGCTCGTCGTAGTCCTTGGCCAGTTCCGGGGCGAGTGTGGAGTGCGGCAGCTCGAAGAAGGTGTCGAACAGCCGGACGGTCAGCAGGCAGGCGATCAGATAGGCGACAAGGCGGCCTTCCTCCCAGCCCTGCGGCGGGTTCCAGAGCAAGAAATAGGCGACCGACACCGGAACGGCGGCGGCGTACATGAACGGGTGGCGACGGCCCAGGCGGGAGCGGAAGTTGTCGGAGACCTGGCCGACCAGCGGATCGACGATGGCGTCGAACACCAGGGCGATCATCAGGATGAAGGTCACGGTCTGCGGCGGCAAGCCGACCACCTGATTGTAGAACAGCATCAGGAAGGTCGAGAGTCCGCGCAGCTTCACCGCGTTGGCGACCGCGCCGACGGCGTAGAGCAGCTTGGTCGGCAAGGAGAGGGGCGGGCGGGCCACGTCCGTCATGCCTGGCGGTTCCAGGCGAGGCGCGCGCGGCCGTTGGCCGGCTGGCGGTTCAATACGTCCTCCCTTCCGCGCGAAAATGCTGCGCGGCGTCATTATCGTCGGCCAGACCCGAGCCTCTAAGGCTGGCGGCCCGCCGTGTTCAATTGGGCGGATCGTGGGGGAACCGCTTCCCCTTCGTCAATCGGTTTCGTTTTTCAGCCCCGACACAATGGAGGCTTTGCCGGCCAAGGCCTTGATCGCGGCCGCCGGTCGCGGCGACCGATGTTCTGCAAACATTCCGGCCGGAGTATGCGACGGCCCCGGCGCCCACAAGGCGCGCCAGGGCCGACGCTAGAAAATGTGGATCAGGCGATCAGCATCACCTTGCCCAGGTGCGAACCGCCCTCAAGATAGGCGTGGGCCTCAGCGGCCTGCGCCAGCGGAAAGGTCTTGTCGATCTGCGGCTTCAGGGCGCCGGCGGCGATCCACGGCCAGGCCGTGGCCTCGACCGCCGCGGCCAGGCGGGCTTTCTCGTCGGCGTCGCGGGGACGCAGGGTCGAGCCGGTCACTACCGCCCGCTTCATCATCAGCGCGAAGACCGGCAGGGCGACCTCGCCGCCGCCCTGTGCGGCGATGAAGACGATGCGGCCGCCGGTCTTCAGGCTGGCCAGGCCCTTTGCGAAATAGTCGCCGCCGACCATGTCGAGGATCACGTCGACCCCGCCGTTCGCCTTGGCGACCTCGGCGAAATCCTCGGCGGTCACGTCCACGGCGATGTCCGCGCCGAGGGCCTTGGCCTGGGCGGCCTTCTCCGCGCCGCGGCCGGTGGCGATCACCTTGGCGCCCGCGGCCTTGGCCATCTGTATCGCCGTTGTCCCGATGCCGGACGTCGCGCCGTGGACCATGAGGGTCTCGCCGGCCTTCAGGCTCCCGTGTTCGAACACGTTGGCGAAGACGGTGAAGACCGTTTCGGGCAGGGCGGCGGCCTCCAGCACCGAAAGTCCTTGCGGGATCGGCAGGGCATGGCGCGCATCGCAGACGGCGTATTGCGCATAGCCGCCGCCGCCCAGCAGGGCGCAGACCTTGTCGCCCGCCTTCCAGCGCCCAGCGCCGACCACCACCTCGCCCGCGACCTCCAGGCCCAGGGTCTGCGGCGCGCCGGGCGGCGGCGGATAGGCGCCCAGGCGCTGGGCGATGTCGGGACGGTTCACGCCGGCCGCCTCGACCCGGATCAGGATCTGGCCGGGTCCCGGGACCGGCCGCTCGATCTCCACGGCCTTGAGGTTCTCCGCAGGACCGCGTCCGCCCTCCACAGCAATGGCTTTCATGGTCTCGGTCACAGGGGCGCCCTCCGGCTGGTTTTCCGCTTAGACTTCCCAGATAGACGTCGATGGACGCCCGGCAAAGGGAGGAGCCCCATGGAAGAACCGGCACAAGCCCGGGTACTGCGCGGACAGCGCCTGGCCGAGGCGATGCGCGAGGACCTCGAGCTCTACGGGGTCGCCGAACTGGAAGAGCGGATCGCCTCCCTGGAAGAGGAGATCGCCCGCTGTCGTGCCCAGATTGAGCGCAAGCGTGCGGGCCGGGCGGCGGCCGACGCGCTATTTTCGCGGTCGGACTGAGATTCACGGATAACCAAGCGTAAACGCCGCCCATGGATAACGGATGTTTACGTCTGGCACGGGGGTTGCAGTCCGACACGCCGAGCGCTGCGTGGGACCGCGGACCAGGATTTTAGAGGCTAAGTGCTTTCATGACCGATGGATTTGCGCTGACCGGCGCCTGGCGCGCGGACGTGATCAAGGACTTCGCCCAGTCCGAGCTGTTCGACCGGACCTTCCAGGAAGGGATGGACCTCGTCGAGGAGACGGCCGGCTATCTCGACGGTTCCGGCCGCCAGGAATCGAAGCTCCTGTCGCGCAGCGCGGCGCTGGCCTATGCGGCCGAGAGCATGCGCCTGACCACCCGGCTGATGCAGGTGGCCTCGTGGCTGCTGGTGCAGCGGGCGGTGCGCGAGGGCGACATGCCGCCGGAAAGCGCCCGCGAGGAGCGCTATCGCCTCGGCGCAGAGGACATCTGCCGCGGCGCCACCACCGAAGACCTGCCCACCGGCCTCCTGATCCTGCTGGACCGGTCCGAGCGCCTCTATGAGCGCGTACGTCACCTCGACCGCCGCATGTACGTCGAAGAAGCCGAGCCGGAAGACGCCAACCCGGTGTTGTCCCAGTTCGGCCGTCTCCAGGCCGCGTTCGGCGCCTAGATTTCCAGACGTGAGAGCTAGGCCGCAGTCATCGCCTCGCCCTGGCGGTACATACGCTCGGGCTTGGCCCCGGCCGACTGGCCGCCGTCAATCGGCAGCACTGTCCCAGTGACATAGCTGCTGTCGTCCGACCCCAGCCACAGCACGGCCTTTGCGACCTCCTCGGCCGTCCCGACGCGCCGCATCGGCGTGGCGCGGGCCGCCTGCTGCTGCGCGGCCTCGCCCGCCGCCTCCAGGTGGTGGGTCAGGATCGGCCCGGGGGCCAGCACGTTCACCCGGATTCCCTGGTCGGCGTAGTCCAGCGCCGCTACCTTGCTGAGCGCGATCACTCCGGCCTTGCCGGTGACGTAGCCGGCCAGATTGGCCACGCCCTGGACGCCGGCCAGCGAGGCCATGTTGACGATCGAGCCGCCGCCGCCGTCCAGCATGGCGCGGATCTGGCGGCGCATGGCCACGAACGTCCCATGCACGTTGGCGCGGATGGCGCGCTCGAAGTCCTCCGGCTCCATCTGGGCCAGCGGCATCGGCCGCGACGCATCCGTGGCGTTGTTGAAGGCGATGTCCAGGCCGCCGAAGCGCGACAGCGTTTGCTCGACCAGGGCCGCCACCGAGGCGTCGTCGGTGGTGTCGGCGGTCATGAAGTCGGCCTGGCCGCCCTCGGCGACGATGGCGTCGGTGACCGCGGCCAGCGCCGCGGCGTCGCGAGCGGCCAGCATCACCAGCGCGCCGGCCTGCGCCAGGACGCGGGCGGTCACCGCCCCGATGCCCCTGCTGGCGCCGACGATCAGCGCGGTCTTGCCGGCAAGGCGCCGGTCTGGATGGGAAATCTCGATCATGGACGGCGCCCTTTGCTGCAACAGTCAAATTGGATATACGTATCGTATATTTAATTTAAAGGGGCGCTCATGCGCAGCTATGTGAGCCCGGTGCGGGCGGCCGCGGCGGCCGACAAGCGCGAGGCGGTGGTGCGCGCGGCCGTCGCCCTGCTGCGCGGGGCGCAGGATTTGTCCGGGTTCTCGCTGGAGGCGGTGGCCAGGGCCGCAGGGGTCACGCGCCTGACGGTCTACAAGCAGTTCGGATCGCGGCGTGGGCTGCTGGAGGCGGTGTTCGACGCCTGCGCGGCGCAGGCTGGGCTGGAGCGGCTGGCCGGGGTGATGGCCCAGGCCGATCCACGGGCGGCCCTGTCAGGGGTGATCGACGTCTTCTGTGATTTCTGGACCGAACCGGCGGTGGTGCGGCTGCATCAGGCGGGGGTGCTGGACGCCGAGCTGGCCCAGGCCCTGGCGGCGAGGGGCGAGCGGCGGCGGCGGGCGCTCACGGTCATCGTGGGGCGGGCGGCGCCGGAGGCAGGCGACCGGGCCTGGCGCGACACCATCGACCTGCTGTTCGGCCTCACCGGGTCGGCGATGTTCGAGGCTCTGGCCGCCGGGCGGACGCGGGTGGAGGCGGCTGATATCGTCAAGGCTGCGGCCTTGGCGGCGCTCGACCGACTGAACTGAAATCCCAGACAGCAAAAAACGCCGCGCGGAGGCGCGGCGTTTTCGCATCTGCTCGCAAAGTCCGTTGGGGCGCGCCGGCGGCGCGCCGCCGGTCTTACTTGCGGGTGAAGGCGCCGAACTTGGCGTTGAAGCGCGACACGCGGCCGCCGCGGTCCAGCAGGGTCTGGTTGCCGCCCGTCCACGCCGGATGCGTCTTCGGGTCGATGTCCAGGTTCAGGGTCGCCCCTTCCTTGCCGTAGGTCGAGCGGGTTTGGTAGCTCGAACCGTCGGTCATCACGACCGTGATGAAATGGTAGTCGGGGTGGGTGTCTTGTTTCATCGCGAGGGCAACCGACGTAAAGGAGCGGCAGAAAGTTCACGGCCCGCCGGCAGGGCGGCCGCGAAGGAAGCCGCGCGTATACAGGAAAAGGCGCGGTAAGAGCAAGGGCGCGTGTGTCTATGAGTGATTTGGCGGCCGAGGCCCCTGTCGAAGGGCGGCCCAGCGCAGGCGCGGCCTTGGCCCAGGACCTGAGCGATGCGGCCGGCAAGCGCGGCCGCAGCCGCAATGTCGGCGCGCTGCGCGCCCTCGGCCCCTATCTGGCGCGGCACAAGGGCGACACGGCCTGGGCGGGGTTGTTCCTGGTCACCGCCGCGGCGGCCACGCTCGGCCTTTCCGGTGCGGTGCGCCTGCTGGTCGACCACCTTACCCATCCCGGCGCGACCGCGCAGAGCGTGGCCCCCCGATTCTGGCTGATCGGCGGGGTGGCTCTGGCGCTCGCCGCCTCCAGCGCCCTGCGATATTTCTTCGTGACCAAGCTGGGCGAACGGATCACCGCCGACCTGCGCAAGGGCGCCTACGCCCACATCCTGACTCTCGACCAGCCCTTCTTCGCCAGGACCCGCACCGGCGAGGTGCTGTCGCGCCTGACCACCGACATCCAGATCGTCGAGAGCCTGCTCTCGACCTCGATCTCGGTCGCCCTGCGCAACTTCCTGACCCTGATCGGCGCCCTGGTGCTGCTGGTCATCGTCAGCCCCAAGCTGACCGGCCTGGTCGTCGCCCTCTTCCCGTTCGTGCTGGCGCCGCTGTTCCTCTACGGGCGGCGGGTGCGCAAGCTGACCACCTCGACCCAGGATCAGTTCGCCTCGGCGGTGGGCCATGCCGGCGAAACGCTCGACGCGCTCGAGACGGTCCAGGCCTTCGGCCGCGAGGCGACCGGCGCGGCCACCTTCGGCGAGGCGGTCGAGGCCTCGTTCCGCACCTCGCTGCGGCGGATGACGGCGCGGGCGATCATGACCGCTCTGGTGATCGGACTGGTGTTCGGCGGCGTGGTCTTCATCTTCTGGCTGGGCGTGCATGCCGGCCTGCGCGGCGAGATGACCTGGGGTGCGCTCTTCCAGTTCGCCTTCCTGGCGGTGATGGCCGCTGGCTCGGTCGGCGCTCTCGGCGAAACCTGGGGCGACGTGCAGAAGGCGGCCGGCGCCATGGAACGGGTCTCCGAGTTGTTCGCCGCCACCCCGACCATCGCCGCTCCGCCTACGCCCAAGGCGTTGCCGACCCCCGCCCGCGGCGAGATCGCTTTCGAGGACGTCCGCTTCGCCTATCCCACCCGGCCCGACGCCTTCGCCCTCGACGGCTTCTCGCTGCAGGTGGCGCCGGGCGAGACCGTGGCCCTGGTCGGCCCGTCCGGCTCGGGCAAGAGCACCGTCTTCCGCCTGCTGCTGCGGTTCTATGATCCCACCAGCGGCGTGATCCGCCTGGATGGGGTGGACCTGCGCGACGCCGATCCCGGCGAGGTGCGCGCGCGCATGGCCCTGGTCTCGCAGGACTCCCCGCTGTTCTCCGGCTCGGCGGTCGAGAATATCCGCTTTGGGCGCGAGGAGGCCGCGGCCGAGGAGATCCGCGCCGCCGCCCGCGCGGCCCAGGCCGAGGGCTTCCTCGACGCCCTGCCGCAGGGCTTCGACACCCCGCTGGGCGAGCGGGCGCGCAGCCTGTCGGGCGGCCAGCGCCAGCGCCTGGCCATCGCTCGCGCGCTGATCCGCGAGACGCCGGTCCTGCTGCTCGACGAAGCCACCAGCGCTTTGGACGCCGAGAACGAGCGCCTGGTGCAGCGTGCGCTGGAGGACGCCATGGTCGGCCACACCACCCTGGTCATCGCGCATCGCCTGGCCACCGTGCTCAAGGCCGACCGCATCGTGGTCATGGACGCCGGGCGCGTGGCCGAGCAGGGGACGCACGCCGAGCTGCTGGCCCGCGGCGGCCTCTATGCGCGGCTCGCTGCCCTGCAGTTCGGCGACGCGGCGGCTTAGAGGCCCTACGAAGGCGTCATCCCGGTGTCGGCGGGGCGAAGACCGGGATCCATTCGCGCTGATCGTGCGGAATGGGGCTCGCGAGACCTGTATTCTGCCCCATCCGGTGTTCATGGGTCCCGGACAAGCGCTTCGCGCTTTCCGGGATGACATGGTGATAGGATCTACCCGCGCGCCGCGACGCCCAGCTTCGGGAAGTCGGTGAACACCCCGTCGACCCCGGCGGCGTAGAGCGCCCTGAACACCGCCGCGACGTCGCCGTGCGCGGCCGGATCCTCGCCCTTGCGCAGGGCGGCGGGCAGGTAGCGGTTCTCGGCCCGCACGGTCCAGGGATGCACCGCCAGGCCCAGGGCGTGGGCGTCGGCGACGAGGTTGCTGGCCGGGTTCAACCGCCCATCGCGCGTGGGGATGATCAATGGCCAGTCGGGCCCAACCCCGTCGGCATAGGCTGCGATGGCCCTCAGCCCCTCGGCGGTGGTCATCTGCGGGCGATCCTGGCCGACGAGCTGGATGCGGCGGGCTCTGGAGAGCTTGCTGAAGGCCTTCAACGGCCCGGCCTCGAAGCACTGGACGAAGACCGGGGCGGTTCGGCTGTTCAGGCCGCCCGCCTTCAGGGCGTCCGCCAGCCGTTGCTCCATCGGCAGGCCGATGCTCGCCATGTAGGTCGGGTGCTTCATCTCGGGATAGACGCCGATGGGGCGGCCGGCCCGCCGGCTCTCCATCTTGGCCAGGTCCATCACCTCCTGGAAGGTCGGAACCGCCTCGCGACCGTCGAAGGCGGCGCTGGCCGGGCGAAGCCGGGGCATCCGCTCGCGGGCGCGCAGGGTCTTGAGCTCGGCCAGGGTGAAGTCCTCGGCGAACCAGCCTTCCAGCGTCTCGCCGTCGATGACCTTGACCTGCTTGCGGGCGGCGAATTCGGGGCGTGCGGCGACGTCGGTCGTGCCGCCGATCTCGTTCTCGTGGCGCACGACAAGATGGCCGTCCTTGGTGACGACCAGGTCGGGCTCGATGAAGTCGGCGCCTTCCTCCACCGCCAGGCGGTAGGCCATCAGCGTATGTTCGGGGCGCTCGCCGCTGGCGCCGCGATGGGCGATGACCAGCGGCCGCTTGGCCTGTTCGGCCGCGGAGGGGCCTGCCGCGAGGGCGGCTGAGGCAAGGGCGAAGGCGCGGCGCGTCAGGTGCATGGCGGCCATCTAGCCGCCGTGCGTGACGCTTCCGTCAAGCCTCAGGCGGCGGCCTTCAGTTTGTCGAGAAGTTGCGGGTGCAGGTCGAGGTTGGCCGCGCAGACGTGGCCGGTCTCCAGCACGCGATCTCCGCCGTCGCAATCGGTGACCTTGCCGCCCGCCTCTGTGATCATCAGCAGGCCCGCGGCCATGTCCCACGGCTTCAGGTCGCGCTCCCAGAAGCCGTCCAGGCGGCCGGCGGCGACATAGGCGAGGTCCAGCGAGGCCGCGCCGAAGCGGCGCACGCCGGCCACGCGCTGGCTGATCTGGTGCAGTTCCTTCAGGAACTTGGCGTGCTGGCCATGGCCCAGGAACGGGATGCCGGTGCCGAAAACCGACTCGTCCAGGTGCTTGCGGCCGGCGACCCGCAGGCGCTTGTCGTTGACGTAGCAGCCCTTGCCCTTCTCGGCCCAGAACAGCTCGTTGGTGATCGGATTGTAGGTGACCGCTGCGACGATCACGCCCTCGCGCTGCAGGGCGATGTTGATCGCGAAGTGCGGGATGGCGTGCAGGAAGTTGGTGGTGCCGTCCAGCGGGTCGACGATCCAGGTGTGGGTCTTGTCGGTGCCCTCGACCAGGCCGCGCTCCTCGCCCAGGAAGCTGTAGCCGGGGCGGGCCTTTTCCAGCGCCTCGAACAAGGTCTGCTCGGCCTTCATATCGGCGGCCGAGACGAAGTCGGCCGGCGCCTTGCGCGAGACCTGCAGCTCGGAGAGCTCGCCGAAGTCGCGGTTGAGGCCGCGGGCCGCCTTGCGGGCGGCGTCGGACATGACTTTCAGAAGGGCGGTTTGGGTCGACACGGGGCAGGTCCAGTTCTTGGCGCAGATTTGCGCCAGCACGCCGGCGAGGGCGGGAAATTCGAGGCGCGGAACCTAGTGGGCAGAAGGGCTTAAGGCAAGGTGAGCGCTCACCTCGGGCGTCATCCCGGTTTCGGCGCAGCCGAAGACCGATTGCCGCCTGATCTCTGGAAAATGGGGCGCGGTCCGGCCGGGGCCTGCACCATCCAGTGTTCATGGGGCCCGGTCTTGCTTCGCAAACCGGGATGACGGTCGAGCGCTAACCCCGTTCCGCGAGGCCCTTTTCGATCGCTGCGTTCAGCGCCTCCACCGCCGCAGCCGGACCCTGCGGATGGGCCCAGACGCCCGCCGATACGGCCAGGAAGTCGGCGCCGGCCTTGGCCAGGCCCTCGGCGTTTTCGGCCGTGATCCCGCCGATGGCGACGCAGGGAACCTCCATGGTCTCCTGCCAGATGGTCAGGATCTCCGGCTCGGCGCGGGTCGGGGCGTCCTTGGTCGTGGTCGGGAAGAAGGCGCCGAAAGCGACGTAGTCGGCGCCCGCCTCGGCCGCTTCCATCGCCAGGTGGCGGCTGTCGTGGCAGGTCACGCCGATCATGGCGTCCTTGCCCATCATCTTGCGCGCCTGGGCGTAGGGCGTGTCGGACTGGCCGACGTGCACCCCGTCGCAGCCGAGCCGGGCGGCGAGATCGGGCCGGTCGTTGAGGATCACCGCCACGCCGCGGGCCTGGGCGATGGGCGAGAGGACGTCGACGGCGGCGGCGATGACGTCGTCGGGCGCGTCCTTCAGGCGGATCTGCAGGGCGGCGACGTCGCCGGCGTCCAGCGCCTGGGCCAGCAGATGGCCGAAGGCGGCCAGGTCGTCGATCTTCGGCGGGGTGATCAGATAGAGGCGGCAGTCGGCGGTCATGAACGCCTTCTAGCCGTGCGGATAGTCCGGCAACAGGGCCTTCATGGCGTAGGCGACGACGGCGGTCACGGCGCTGGCGCTCACCGCCAGGCCGATGAACCAGGCCAGACGCTTCCAGAGCGGCGGACGCGGGGCGCCCGGCTCGGGCGGGCCCTCAATGATATCCCGCATCGGACGTCACCTTGCCGCGGAACAGCCAGTAGACCCAGGCGGTGTAGCCGAGGATCACCGGCAGCAGGATGGCCACTCCGACCAGCATCAGGGCGAGCGCGTTGTCCTGGTTGGCGGCCTGGCGAAAGGTCATGTCGTAGGGGACGATGTTCGGGAAGAAGCCGGCGGCCAAACCCGCGTAGCCCGAGAGGAAAACCAGGCTCGCCCCGACATGCGGCCAGCCATGCGAGCGGCGAGCGAGGCCTATTGCGAGGACTACGAGGCCGCCGATTCCCACCAGAGGGATGGGCAGGTGCGGCAGGAAGGCCTCGGCCTGGAAGCCGGCGCCCTTGGCGAAGCCCCAGCGCTCGGCGACCTCGGGATGGACGAAGAGGGTGGCGAGGCTGACGGCGGCCAGCAGGGCCGCGACGGCCGCCACAGCGATCCAGGCCCAGCGCCGCGCGTCGCCGTGCAGTTCGTCCTGGCTCTTCCAGATCAGCCACGTCGCGCCCAGCAGGGCGTAGCCGGCGACGAGGCCTGCGGCGACCAGCAGGGTGTAGGGCGTCAGCCAGTCGAAGGGCTGGCCGCCGAAGGCGGTCCCGTTCAGGGTGATGCCCTGGATGAAGCCGCCGAGGATGAAGCCCTGGGCGATGGTGGCGACGAGCGAGCCGCCGGCGAAGGCGGCTGTCCAGAACGCCTTGCCGCGGCGGCGGCCGTGCAGGCGGAACTCGAAGGCCACGCCGCGCAGGATCAGGGCCAGCAGCATCAGGATCACCGGGATATAGAGCGCTGGCATGACCGCGGCGTAGGCCAGCGGGAAGGCGGCGAACAGGCCGCCTCCCCCCAGCACCAGCCAGGTCTCGTTGCCGTCCCACACCGGGGCGATGGAGTTCATCATCACGTCGCGGTCGGCGGGGCTGCGCGCGAACGGGAAGAGGATGCCGACTCCCAGATCGAACCCGTCGAGAAGCACGTAGAGCAGAACGGCGGTGGCGATGATCACCGCCCAGATCAGCGGCAGGTCGAGGCTCATGGCCGGTCTCCCTGGTCGAGTTGCTCAGGCTCGTTCGGCGCGGCGGCCAGGGCCGAACCCGGCGCGCGCGGCACGGCCGGCGCGGCGTCGACGACTTCCGGCGCCGGCCCGGCGGCGATCAGGCGAAGGATGTAGAGCACCCCGACCGAGAAGATGACCGCATAGACGATCAGGAAGCTCAGCAGCGAGGCGGAGACCTGGCCCGCGCCTACGGGTGAGACGCCGTCGGCCGTGCGCATGATCCCGGTGATGACCCAGGGCTGGCGGCCGACCTCGGCCACCACCCAGCCGGCGATGACCGCGACGAAGCCTGCGGGCCCCATGGCCACGCAGGCGCGCAGGAAGAGGGCGTTCTTCTCGGGCGCGCCGCGCCAGCATAGCCAGACGCCCCAGGCGCCGAGCGCGATCATCGCCACCCCCAGCCCGACCATGACGCGGAAGGCCCAGAAGACGATCGCGACCGGCGGACGATCCTGAGGCGCGAAGTCCTTCAGGCCCTTGACCTCGGCCTGGGTCGAACCGGCGGTGATCAAGCTGCCGACCTTGGGGACCGAGATCTCCCAGCGATTGCCCTCGACGGCGCGGTCGGGCCAGGCTGCGATGTGGAAGGCCTGCTCGGCCTTGGTCTCCCAGAACGCTTCGATGGCGGCCAGCTTGGCCGGCTGGAAATGCATCACCTGCTTGCCGGAGATGTCGCCGACCAGCAACTGCAGCGGCGCGACGATGGCGAACATGCCCACCGCCATGCGCAGGGCCATGTTGGATTCCGGCTCGTCCGGCCGCTTCAGCAGCCGCCAGGCCGCGGCCGCCCCCACCACCAGCGAGGTCGTGAGGTAGGCCGCCAGCGCCATGTGGGCGAGCCGGGCCGGGAAGGTCGGCGAGAAGATCACCTCCATCCAGCTGGTCGCCACGAGGCCGCCTTCCGGCGTCAGCCGGTGGCCGGCGGGGTATTGCATCCAGCTGTTGGCCGAGATGATCCAGAAGGCGGAGATCAGGGTGCCGATCGCCACCAGGGCCGTGGCGGTGAAGTGCAGGCCTGGCCCGACCTTCTTCCAGCCGAACAGCATGATCCCGAGGAAACTGGCTTCCAGGAAGAAGGCGGTCAGCACCTCGAACGCCAGCAGCGGCCCGATCACCGGCGCAGCCATGGCCGAGAACGCGCTCCAGTTGGCGCCGAGCTCGTAGCTCATCACCACGCCGGTCACGACGCCCATGCCGAAGGAGATCGCGAAGACCTTCACCCAGAACAGATAGAGGGTCTTGAAGACCTCGTTGCGAGTGGTCAGCCACAGCCCTTCCAGCACCGCCAGGTAGCTGGCCAGGCCGATGGTGAACGAGGGGAAGATAATGTGGAACGCGATGGTGAACGCGAACTGCAGCCGCGACAACAACAGGGCTTCGACGTCCATGACACGCAGACCCTTTACCTGACGCGACCGCCGTTGACCGCGCGGCGCACACTCCAGTCCGAAGAACGTCGGTAGCCAAGCTTCGGTTCAGCGGCAAACTGCCGCAGGTTGCGGGGGCTCGCTTTGATGGATCGCAACTTGCAAATGATTTGCAACGGCGTTCGCATTTGATACAAGGACGTCGTCGTCGGAGAGAAGTCCGCCTTGTACGTCTGCAACTGTAACGGCATCCGCGAGCGCGAAGTCCGCGCCGCCATCGAAGCCGGCGCCACGCGCCCGGCCGAAGTCTTCCGCGCCTGCGATTCCCAGGCCCAATGCGCGCGCTGCGTCTGCGACATGCGCAAGATGATCGGCGAGCACGGCGAGGCCATGCGTTTCGCCGCCGAATAGGCGCCTTCGCCACCGCTTCCAAGCCTGCGAACGAAACGCGGAATCACTTGCAAACATAGGCTTTGACTAAAGCCGCGCCGCGGAAGAGTTTGCCCCTCGAATTGGATTTGAGGAGGTTCACATGAAGGGCGACAAGGCGATCATCAGGCGTCTCAACGCGGTGCTCACCAACGAGCTGACTGCGGTGAACCAGTATTTCCTGCATGCGCGCATGTACCAGGACTGGGGTTTCGCGCGGCTGGGCAAGATCACGTACGACGAATCCATCGGCGAGATGAAGCACGCCGACAAGCTCATCAAGCGCATCCTGTTCCTCGAGGGCCTGCCCAATCTGCAGGACCTGCACAAGCTGAAGATCGGCGAGACCGTGCCAGAATGCCTGGCTGCGGACTTGGCCGTCGAAGTCGCCGGTCGCATCGACCAGATCGAGGGCATCAAGGAGTGCGAGGCGACGGGCGACTACGCCACGCGCGAAATCCTGCGCGAGATCCTCAGCGACACCGAGGAGCACATCGACTTCCTCGAAACCCAGCTTTCGCTCGTGAAGTCGCTGGGTGAGCAGAACTACCTGCAGAGCGCGCTGGGCGAACTCGAGGGCGGCGAGGGGCACTGACCTCCATCCGTGTCATCCCGGTCTCGGCCGTAGGCCCAAGACCGGGATGGCACGTGGTTGGGCTTTGTCGGGGAGCGAATGCTCCGATCGGCTTTCCGCGTCACGAAAACCCGCTAGGCTCCTCCGCAACAGGGTGGGGAGAAGGCCATGAGCCAGGCGGTCGCGGGCGAGGACGTCGTCGCGCAGAAGAGCCACAGGATGGTGATCGGGGCCGCATCGGCCGGCACCGTCTTCGAGTGGTACGACTTCTACCTCTATGGCTCGCTTGCCGGGTTCATCACCCAGCACTTCTTCTCGGGCGTCAACGAGACCACCGGCTACATCTTCGCCCTGCTGGCCTTCGCCGCCGGGTTTGCGGTGCGGCCGTTCGGGGCCATCGTGTTCGGCCGCCTGGGCGACCTCTGGGGCCGCAAGAACACCTTCCTGGTCACCATGCTGCTGATGGGGCTGTCGACCTTCTCGGTCGGCCTCTTGCCCGGCTATGACCAGATCGGGGTGGCCGCTCCCGTCATCCTGATCCTGATGCGGCTGTTGCAGGGCCTGGCGCTGGGCGGGGAGTACGGCGGGGCGGCGACCTATGTCGCCGAGCATGCGCCGCCTGGAAGGCGAGGGCTCTACACCTCCTGGATCCAGACCACGGCGACGCTCGGCCTTTTCCTCAGTCTGATCGTGATCCTCGTCGTGCGCTCGATGACCGGCGAGGACGTCTTCAAGGCCTGGGCCTGGCGCATCCCGTTCCTGGTCTCGGCGGTCCTGCTGGCGGTCTCGCTGTGGATCCGGTTGAAGCTCAACGAGAGTCCGGTCTTTCAGAAGATGGTCGACGAGGGAAAGACCTCGAAGAAGCCGTTGGCGGAGTCTTTCGGCCAGTGGTCGAACCTCAAGGTGGTGCTCCTGGCCCTGCTGGGCCTGACTGCGGGGCAGGCGGTGGTCTGGTACACCGGCCAGTTCTACGCCCTGTTCTTCCTGGAGAAGATGCTCAAGGTCGACGGGCCGACGACCAACACCCTGGTCGCCTTCGCCCTGATCCTGGGCACGCCGTTCTTCGTGGTGTTCGGCTGGCTGTCGGACAAGATAGGCCGCAAGCCGATCATCCTGGCCGGTTGCCTGCTGGCGGCGGTGACCTACTTCCCGATCTTCAAGGGACTGACCGAGGCCGCCAACCCGGCCCTGGCCCACGCCACGGCCCGCGCGCCGGTGGTGGTGATCGCCGATCCAGCCGACTGTTCCTTCCAGTTCGACCCGGTCGGGAAGACCGCTTTCACCTCGTCGTGCGACGTCGCCAAGTCGGCCCTGGCGAGCGCCGGGATCACCTATGAGAACCAGACCGCCCTGCCGGGCTCGACGGCGGTGGTGCGGATCGGCGGCGCCGAACTCACCGGCTTCGACGGCAGGGATCTGGACAAGACGGCCTTCACCGAGCGCAAGGGCGCCTGGACCAAGGAGCTGACCGCGGCCCTGCACGCCGCCGGCTATCCCGAGAAGGCGGACCCCGCCCAGGTCAACAAGCCGATGGTCGTGGCCCTGCTGTTCCTGCTGATGCTGTACGTGACCATGGTCTACGGGCCGGTCGCCGCGGCGCTGGTCGAGATGTTCCCCGCCCGCATCCGCTACACCTCGATGAGCCTGCCCTATCACATCGGCAACGGCTGGTTCGGCGGCTTCCTGCCGACCACCGCCTTCGCGATGGTTGCGGCCACGGGGGATATCTACTACGGCCTCTGGTACCCGATCGTGGTGGCCGCCTTCACCGCCGTGGTCGGGCTGCTGTTCGTGCGCGAGATGCGCGGCGCCAATATCGACGATTAGCGCCGCGCCGAAACCTCAGTCCGCCTTCCAGTCGGCCGGCTTGTCGGCGTCGTCGATGAAGCCTAGGGCGGTCCTGACCATCTCGGGCGAGAGGAAGATGTCGTAGTGGGTCCGGCCGGGCAGGATGGCCAGCCGATGCCTGGACATGCCCTCGCGCTGCCAGCCGCCGTCACGCAGGCCCCCGCCCAGCAGCTGATAGAACTTCACGATGTGCTCCGGGCGGTACATGTCGCTGTCGCCGAACACGAGCAGGGTGGGAGGCGACAGCTTCGCGGCCTGGTCGGAATAGTCGTAGGGCTTGCGCATGTAGTCGCCCAGGGTGTCCAGCAGCTTGGGGAAGTCCTGCGGCCGCGGGGCGACGGCCACATAGGACTGGTACATCGGCGTATCCTTCATGAAGGGCATCGCCTGGGCGTTCACCTGGGCCTGCTGCTTCAGCATGTCGGCGTAGAAGCCGTCCTGGGCGTAGCCGGCCGAGACCAGCACCAACCGGTTCACCCGCTCCGGATGCTGGGCGGCGAGCTGGAAGGCCACGCCGCCGCCCATCGAATAGCCCAGCACATCCACCTTGCCGTAGCCGAGTTGCTTCAGGATCGCGTCCATGTCGGCGCCCTGGGCCTCGAGGCTGAAGGGGCGCTCGCCCAGCGCGGTGCGGCCGTGGCCATGCAGGTCGACGGCGATAACCTGATGTCTGGCGGTCAGGGCCGGCAGGATCGGCCCGAACATGTCCATCGAGCCGAGGCCGCCGTGCAGCAGCAGCAGCGGCGCGCCCTGGCCGCGGACCTCGTAATAGTAATTCACGCCGTTCACCGCGACATGGCCGCTCTTTACGGGCGCCTGGGCGGGCTTCTGAGCGCTCGCCTGGGCGGCAGGCGCGGCCACGGCGGCGGCCGTGGCCGCGCCGAGGATCGTGGCGGCCCGCAGGGCGCACCTAGGCGGGGTCATGGTCTTCTCCATCGCTCGGAGGCGCCGGCTGCGCCTTTTCATGGCCCTTAGGACGCTCAGGGCGGCCCCGGTCCGACAGAGCAGAGGGAAAAAACGAAAAGGGCCGCGGCGAGGTCTTCGCCGCGGCCCTTCGATCAGGAGCGCCTCAGGCCTATTCGGCGGCTTGGCGGCTGACGCCGATCTTGGGGGCGAGTTCGCCCGCAGCGTAGCGCTTGGCCATTTCCGACAGCGGGACCGGCTTGATCTGGCTGGCGTGGCCGGCGGTGCCGAACTCCTCGAAGCGCTGGACGCAAACCTTGCGCATGGCTTCCTTGGCCGGCTTCATGTAGCCGCGCGGATCGAACTCGCCGGGCTTCTCGGCCAGCAGCTTGCGGATCGCGCCGGTCATCGCCATGCGGTTGTCGGTGTCGATGTTGATCTTGCGCACGCCGTGCTTGATGCCGCGCTGGATCTCTTCGACCGGCACGCCCCAGGTCTGGGGCATTTCGCCGCCGTACTTGTTGATGATGTCCTGCAGGTCCTGCGGCACCGACGAGGAGCCATGCATCACCAGGTGGGTGTTGGGCAGGCGGCGGTGGATCTCTTCGATCACGTTCATCGCCAGGACATCGCCGTCCGGCTTGCGGGTGAACTTGTAGGCGCCATGGCTGGTGCCCATGGCGATGGCGAGCGCGTCGACCTCGGTGGCCTTCACGAACTCGACCGCTTGGTCCGGGTCGGTCAGCAGCTGGTCGTGGCCGAGCTTGCCCTCGAAGCCGTGGCCGTCTTCCTTCTCGCCCATGCCGGTCTCGAGGCTGCCCAGCACGCCGAGCTCGCCCTCGACGCTGGCGCCGACCCAGTGGGCCATGTTCACGACGTTGCGCGTGACTTCGACGTTGTAGTCGTAGTCGGCCGGAGTCTTGCCGTCGGCCTTCAGCGAGCCGTCCATCATCACCGACGTGAAGCCGTACTGGATCGCCGTGGCGCAGGTGGCTTCGTTGTTGCCGTGGTCCTGGTGCATGCAGATCGGGATGTGCGGATAAAGCTCCGCCATCGCGTCGATCAGGTGCTTCAGCACGATGTCGTTGGCGTAGGAGCGGGCGCCCCGCGAGGCCTGCATGATCACCGGCGAGTCGGTGGCCTGCGCGGCCTCCATGATCGCCAGCGCCTGCTCCATGTTGTTGATGTTGAACGCCGGGACCCCGTAGCCGTGCTCGGCCGCGTGATCGAGGAGTTGTCTCAAAGTAACCCGGGCCATGCCCTGCCCTCCGTAGTTCGTAAGTTTAAGTCGCCAGGGCCGCCACTCCGGGCAGCTCCTTGCCTTCCATCCATTCAAGAAACGCGCCGCCCGCCGTTGAGACGAACGTAAAATCGTCGGCGCAGTTCGCCGCGTTGAGTGCGGCGACTGTATCACCCCCGCCTGCGACGGCCACCAGCTTGCCGGCCTTGGCCAGCTCGGCCGCGTAGTGGGCCGCGGTGACGGTGCCCTTGTCGAAGGGCGGGATCTCGAACACGCCCAGCGGGCCGTTCCAGATCAGGGTCTTGGAATTGGCCATGGCGCGGCACAGGCGCTCCACGGTCTCCGGGCCGGCGTCGAGGATGCGCTCCTCGTCGTCGATGGCGCCCAGGTTGCGCACGCGGGCGGCGGCGCCCGGCGCCAGCTTCTCCGCCACCACGATGTCGACCGGCAGGAAGAGCTTGCAGTTGTGCTGCCCGGCCAGGCGGATGATTTCGCGCGCGGTCTCGGCCAGCTCCTTCTCGCAGTAGGACGAGCCGACGTCGTGGCCCTGGGCGTAGAGGAAGGTGTTGGCCATGCCGCCGCCGATGGCCAGCTTGTCCAGCTTGGTGACCAGGTTGCGCAGCAGGTCGAGCTTGGTCGAGACCTTCGAGCCGCCGACGATGCCCAGCACCGGGCGCTCCGGATTGCCCAGCGCCTTGTCGAGCGCAGTCAGCTCCAGGCGCATCTGCTCGCCCGCATAGGCCGGCAGCAGGTGGGCCACGCCCTCGGTCGAGGCGTGGGCGCGGTGGGCCGCCGAGAAGGCGTCGTTCACGTAGAGGTCGCCGTTTTCCGCCAGGGCCTTGGCGAAGTCGGGGTCGTTCTTCTCCTCGCCGGCGTGGAAGCGGGTGTTCTCCAGCAGCAGGACGTCGCCGTCCTTCATGGCGTCGACCGCAGACTTGGCGGCCGGTCCCACGCAGTCGTCGGCGAAGGCGACCGGCGCGCCGACCAGGGCCGCCAGCGGCGCGGCCAGGGGCGCCAGGCTCATTTCCGGCACGCGCTTGCCCTTCGGACGATCGAAGTGGGCCAGCAGGATCACCTTGGCGCCGCCGGTGCGCAGCTTGGCGACGGTCGGCAGGATGGCCCGCAGGCGAGTGTCGTCGGTGACCTGGCCGTCGGCCATCGGGACGTTGATGTCCACGCGCACCAGGGCGCGCTTGCCGGCGAGGTCGGCGGTGTCGAGCGTCTTGAAGGACATCAATGGTCTCCGCGCGCCCCGGCGGCGGCCGGGACTCGAACAGGTCTGGATGCGGAACGGGCGCCGTCCGGCTGGATGGCGCCCGCAGCAGAGGTGCTAGATCAGCTTCGCCATGGCGAGCGCGGTGTCGCTCATCCGGGTCGAGAAGCCCCATTCGTTATCGTACCACGACAGCACGCGGCCCAGGCCGCCGTCGATGACCTGGGTCTGGGCCAGGGCGACGGTCGACGACGCCGGGGCGTGGTTGAAGTCGATCGAGACCAGCGGGTCGTTGGTCACCGCCAGGATGCCCTTCAGCGGGCCTTCGGCCGCCGCGGCGATCAGCGCCTCGTTGATCTCTTCCTTGGTCAGGCTGCGGCCGGGCACCCAGGTCAGGTCGACGACCGACACGTTCGGGGTCGGAACCCGGATCGAGGAGCCGTCCAGCTTGCCCTGCAGTTCCGGCATCACGAGGCCGAGCGCCTTGGCCGCGCCGGTCGAGGTCGGGATCATCGACATGGCCGCGGCGCGGGCGCGGTAGAGGTCGGAGTGCATGGTGTCCAGCGTCGGCTGGTCGCCGGTGTAGGAGTGGATGGTGGTCATGTAGCCGCGCTCGATGCCGGCCAGGGCGTGCAGGACCTTGGCGACCGGCGCCAGGCAGTTGGTGGTGCACGAGGCGTTGGAGACGATCAGGTCGTCCTTGGTCAGGG
>NZ_JAYRSU010000007.1:0-134082 GCF_041919955.1 Phenylobacterium sp.
GAGGGAGTTCGAGGCGGCATGGCCGACCCGATGCATCAGTTCGAGATCCAGAAAGTCGTGGATCTCCCTTCGTTCACCCTGCCGGGCGTCGGCGCGATCGACATGTCGATCACCAACTCGACGGTCGCCATGCTTGCGGCCGCCACAGTGGTGATCCTGTTCTTCGCGGTGACCACCGCGAAGGCCGCAGTGGTTCCGGGCCGCCTGCAGGTCATCGGCGAGGGCATCTTCAGCTATATCGACGACCTGGTGGTCGGGATCATCGGCAACGAAGGCCGCAAGTTCTTCCCTTACATCTTCACCCTGTTCGTGTTCATCCTGGCGATGAACATGCTGGGCCTGTTCCTGGTGTTCACCGCGACCTCGCAGCTGGCGGTCACCGCCTCGCTGGCCGTGATGACCATCCTGATCGTCATCATCTACGGCGTGATGCGCAACGGCGCGAACATGTACAAGCTGTTCGTCCCGTCTGGCGTGCCGTGGTACATGCTGATCCTCGTCACCCCGATCGAGATCCTCTCCTTCCTGCTGCGCCCGGTCACCCTGGCCCTGCGTCTGTTCGGCAACATGCTGGGCGGCCACGTGGCGCTGAAGGTCTTCGCCGGCTTCGTCGTCTCGCTGGGCGCGCTCGCCGCGACCGGCGGCGTCGCCACCCTGGGCTATCTCGCGGCGGCCCTGTCGCTGGGCGGCGTCGTCGCCCTGACGGCGCTGGAGTTCCTGGTGGCCTTCCTGCAAGCCTTCGTCTTCGCGGTTCTGGCCTGCGTCTACCTCAACGACGTGGTCAACCTCGGCCATCACCACTGATCGGCCGACGACAAACCCAACTACTTCAACTTTCAAACGGGACTGAAAACTATGGACGCTGAAGCCGCTAAGTACATCGGCGCTGGCCTGGCCACCCTCGGCATGATCGGTGCCGGCATCGGCGTGGGCACCATCTTCGGCCACTTCCTGGCGGGCGCCACGCGCAACCCGTCGGCCGCCGGCGGCCAGTTCACCAACCTCATCCTCGGCGCGGCTCTGACCGAAGCTCTGGGCATTCTGGCCTTCGTGCTCGGCCTGCTCATCCTGTTCTCCTAAAGCCAGATCCGCAGGTCCCGAGGGGCGCGCCGTCATCGTCGCGCCCTGACCTGCGTTTATAAGGACGCCTAAGCCTTATGGCCGCCGAGACCACACCAAACGCCGAGGCCGCCGGCGCCGAGCACGGGGCTCACGCCCCCGCCGGCACGACGGAAGTCGCCGCCGCCCACGGCGGCGAAGCGAGCGGCGGTCTGCCTCAGTTCCGCATGGAATACTGGGGCGGTCAGATCGTCTGGCTCTTCCTCATCTTCGCCGTCCTCTACATCCTGCTGGCCAAGGTCTTCGTGCCTCGGCTGCGCAAGATTCAGGACGACCGCGCCGCGACCATCGCCGACGCCGTCAGCCAGGCGCGCAGCGTCCAGGCCGAGGCCGAAGCCCAGGCGAAGGCCGCCCAGGCCGAGATCGACGAAGCCCGCGCCCGCGCGCGCGGCCTCGCCGTCGAAGCCAAGGCCAAGGCCGCCGCCGAACTCGCCGCCAGCCAGAAGGCCGAAGACGCCCGTCTTCAGGCCCAGATGGACGAGGCCGAGACCCGCATCCGCGGCCTGCGCGATCAAGCCATGACCAACGTCCGCGGCATCGCCGGCGAGACGGCCCAGGCCATGGTTGAAAAGCTGACCGGTCAGAAAGTGACCGCCGCCGAGATCGACGCTGCGCTCGCCCAGGGAGCCGCCTGATGACCGAGCTGTTCGCTGAAGCCGAAACATGGGTGGGCGTCGGCCTGCTCATCTTCCTCGGCATCGTCATCTTCGTGGCCAAGGCCCCGAAGGCGATCACCGCCGCGCTGGACGCCAAGACGGCCAAGATCCAGGCTGACCTGGACGAGGCCGCCCGTATCCGCGAGGAAGCCCAAAGCCTGCTGGCCCAACTCAAGGCCGAGCGCGCTGAAGCCGAAGCCCAGGCCAAGGACATGCTGGCCGCGGCCCAGGACGAAGCCCGCCGCTATGAGGCCGAAGCCAAGGCGAAGCTGGAGGAGAGCCTGGCTCGCCGTCAGCAGCTCGCCGAGCGCAAGATCGCCAACGCCGAGGCGCAAGCCGCGGCCGAGGTTAAGGCCGCCGCCGCCGACCTGGCGGCCCAGGCCGCCGAAGTGGTGCTGACCAAGCGTCTCTCGGCCGTGAAGACTGACCCGCTGGTCGATCGCGCGATCAGCCAACTGGGCGCGAAGCTCCAGTAGGGTTCTAGCGCCGGCGTCTGAAAAGGCGCCGGCTGCGAACCGCGAAGCGCAGGTTCTTAGGAACCACCAGGCGCTCGATCTTCAAGGACTGCCTCCACGCCATTTCCAGAATTCGCGGATTGCGCCGCAGAAGCCGGCGTATGGGCGAGATCACCCGCGGATGAGCGTGATGCAGGCGGACGAACTGCCGCCGCGCCTTGAACGAATTTCGCAGGACGACCATCAGGCCGACGACGATGACCGGGATGCCGCCCGGCCCCGGCAGGGGCGCGATGGCGATGCCAGCCAGGATGATCAGTCCGCCGAGCACGACCAAGCCAAAACGCACGAGCCGCCCCGCGATATCGCGAGAGGCTTCGTCGGAGGCGCGAGGACCGCGCACGCTTTGCATGGCGAGTGACACGTTCTGAACCTGGATGTGAGCCCGCGCGCCGAACTGGGGGAGGACCAGCGGTCGGACGTCCTGCCGATATGAGAACGTATCAGGGAGTCGTAAAGACGATCCTGCTGTTAAATTTTTTCAACGTGGCGGGTATTCCGGCGCCAGCGGCGCCGGAGACACACCTTACCCCTCTTGCCGCCAGGCGAGTTTCGGCTTGCGGGCCGCGAGCGTTTCGTCGAGCCGCCGAAGGGGGGCGAGATAGGGCGCGCCCTTGAAGCGATCGACGTCGCCCGCCTTGGCAGCATGCGCGAGGGCGGTGAGCGCCTCGCAGAAGCGATCCAGCTCGTGCTTGGGTTCCGTCTCGGTCGGCTCGATCAGCATCGCGCCGTGCACCACCAGCGGGAAGTACATGGTCATCGGGTGGAAGCCCTCGTCGATCATCGCCTTGGCGAAGTCGAGGGTGGTCACGCCCGTCCCGTCCAGCCAGGCGTCGTCGAACAGCGCCTCGTGCATGCAAGGGCCTTCGGGGAAGGCCGGGCTCATGACCGGCGACAGCCGCGCCTTGATGTAGTTGGCGTTGAGCACCGCATCCTCGGCCACCTGCCGCAGGCCGTCGGCGCCGTGGCTGGCCATGTAGGCGTAGGCGCGGACGAACATGCCCATCTGGCCATGGAAGGCGCTCATGCGGCCGAAGCCCTGGGCGGCCTCCTCCACGGTCTCTTCGACCAGCCGCAGTCCGTCCGGACCGGACACCACCCAAGGGGCCGGCGCGTGCGCCGCGAGGGCCGCGGACAGGACCACCGGGCCCGCGCCCGGCCCGCCGCCGCCGTGCGGCGTCGAGAAGGTCTTATGCAGGTTGATGTGCATGGCGTCGACGCCCAGGTCGCCCGGGCGCACCCGGCCGACGATGGCGTTGAAGTTGGCGCCGTCGCAGTAGAAGTAGGCTCCGGCCTCGTGGGTCAGGCGCGAGATCTCCAGGATGTCACGCTCGAACAGGCCGCAGGTGTTCGGGTTGGTGACCATGATCGCCGCCACGTCCGGCGACAGCTTGGCGGCCAGGTCGGCGGTGTCGACACGGCCGTCCTCGGTCTGGGCGATCTCGACCACCGAATAGCCGACGAAGGCGGCGGTGGCCGGGTTGGTCCCGTGGGCGGAGGTCGGCACCAGCACGGTGCGGCGATGGCCTTGTCCGTTCGCCTCGTGTGCAGCCTTGATGGCCAGCAGGCCGCAGAGCTCGCCATGGGCGCCGGCCTTGGGCGACAACGCCACCGCGGGCATGCCGGTCAGGGTCTTCAGCCAGTGGGCCAGGCGGTCCATCAGCGTCAGCGCGCCCTGGACGGTCGACTGCGGCGCGAGCGGGTGGAGATCGGCGAAGCCGGCCAGGCGCGCCATCTTCTCGTTCAGGCGAGGGTTGTGCTTCATCGTGCACGAGCCCAGCGGATAGAGCGCGAGGTCGATGGCGTGGTTCTTCTGGCTGAGGCGCACGTAGTGGCGCATAGCCTCGGGCTCGGAGAGGCCCGGCAGGCCGATCGGGGCGCTGCGGACCAGATCGCCGAGGTCCGAGGCGTCCTGCGCCGCCGGCGCCAGGTCGACGCCGGTCTTGGTCCAGCCGCCCAGTTCGAAGATCAGCGGCTCGTCCTGCAGCAGGCCGCGGCCGCCGGTCAGGGACGCATGGCCGGCGCTCTCAGCGGCGCCTTCGGGACGAGTCGGACGGCCGACATTCAGCATGGTCATTACGCGGTCCTCCCGGCGAGCGCCTGGGCGAAGGCTTGGATATCTTGGGTCGAGGTGGTTTCGGTGGCGGCGACCAGCAGAATGTCGTCCAGGCCCGCCGAGGGATCGAGGCGCGAGAACGGCACGCCGGCGACCACGCCGTCAGCCAGCAGAGCCTCCACGGCGCCGGCCGCACTTCCCTTCACGCGGATCGCGAACTCGTTGAAGAAGCGCGGCGTCAGCACCTCTACGCCCGGCACGGCGGCGATGGCGTCACGCAGCTCACGCGCCTTGGCGTGGTTGAGGGCGGCCAGCTGGCGCAGGCCTGTCTCGCCCAGCAGCGATAGGTGGATTGTGAAGGCCAGGGCGCAGAGGCCCGAATTGGTGCAGATGTTCGAGGTCGCCTTCTCGCGGCGGATATGCTGCTCGCGGGTCGAGAGCGTGAGCACGTAGCCGCGGCGGCCCTCGGCGTCGACGGTCTCGCCGCAGAGGCGGCCCGGCATCTGGCGGACGAGTTTTTCGCGGCAGGCGAAGAGGCCGACATAGGGGCCGCCGAAGTTCAGGCCGTTGCCGATCGACTGGCCCTCGGCCACGGCGATGTCGGCGCCCATCTCGCCGGGCGACTTGAGCAGGCCGTACGAGACCGCCTCGGTCGTCACCACGATCAGCAACGCGCCGGCGGCGTGGGCCGCCTCGGCGATCTTCGTCACGTCGGTGACCACGCCGAAGACGTTAGGGGTCTGAACGACCACGGCGGCGGTGTCGCCGTCGATGGCGTCCAGCACCGCAGCCTCGGCGTCGATGGCCGCAGCCTGGCGCACGATGTCCATGCCCTCGGCATGGGCGATGGTCTGGGTGGTCGCCGCGTAGTGCGGATGCAGGCCGCCCGACAGCACCGCCTTCTTACGGCGGGTGACGCGCTGAGCCATCATCACCGCTTCGGCGCAGGCGGTGGAGCCATCGTACATCGAGGCGTTGGCGACCTCGAGCCCGGTCAGGGCCGCCACCTGGGTTTGGAATTCGAACAGCACCTGCAGCGTGCCCTGGGCGATCTCAGGCTGGTAGGGCGTGTAGCTGGTCAGAAATTCCGAGCGCTGGATGATGTGGTCCACCGTCGCGGGGACGTGGTGCTTGTAGGCCCCGGCCCCACAGAAGAACGGTCCTGCCCCCGCCGGCCGGTTCATGGCGGCCAGGCCCGCAAGCTCGCGTTCGACCTCGAGTTCGCCGGCGTGCAGCGGCAGGTCGAACAGGTCGGCCTTGCGCGCCGCGGCGGGCACATCGACGAACAAGTCGTCGATCGAACCAGCGCCGATCGTGGCCAGCATTTCGGCGCGGTCGGCCGGGGTAAGGGGCAGGTATCGCATGCAGGTGCTCCCCGGCCGCCCCGAGGGAGCGGCCGGCTGGGAAGGAATTAAAGCGTGCCGAGGAACTCTTCGTACGCGGCGCGGTCCATCAAGGCCTCGACCTGCGCCGGGTCGGCGAGCTTGATCTTGGCGAACCAGCCGGCGCCTTCCGGCTGATCGTTGACCGTCTCAGGCGCGTCGCCCAAGGCGGCGTTGCCCTCGACCACCTCGCCCGAGATCGGAGCGTAGACGTCCGAGGCGGCCTTGACGCTCTCGACCACCGCCAGGCCATCGCCCTGCGTCACGGTCTTGCCGGCCTCCGGCACTTCGACGAACACCACGTCGCCCAGTTGCTCGGCGGCATAGGCGGTGATGCCGATGGTGGCCACGTCGCCTTCGACGACGACCCACTCGTGATCCTTGGTGAAACGCATCCGGGCTGTCCCTCTCCTAGAGCTTGCGGACATAACGATGGGGCACGAAGGGCATGGCCGCGACCTCAGCGGTCTGGGCCTTGCCTCGCACGATGACTTTCAACTTTGCGCCGACATCCGCCAAGGCCGGGGGCACGAAGCCCATGGCGATCGGCTTGCCAAGGCTGGGCGAGAAGCCGCCCGAGGTGACCACGCCCACCACATTGCCTGCTTCGTCAGCGATCTCCGCGCCTTCGCGGGCCGGCGCGCCTTCCAGCACGACAAGGCCGACGCGCTTGCGGGAGACTTCCCCCGCCAGTTCCTTGGCGATTCGGGCCGCGCCGGGGAAATCGCGCGCCTCACGGCGCTTCTTGGAGACGGCGAACGCCAGGTCCGCCTCGATCGGGCTGACCGTCTCGTCGACGTCGTGGCCATAGAGCGGAAGCCCGGCTTCCAACCGCAGGGAATCGCGGGCGCCGAGGCCGATAGGGCGCACCCGTTCGTCCGCGAGCAGAGTGGTCCAGACCCGCGCCGCCTCAGAAGCCGGCACCGAGATCTCGTAGCCGTCCTCGCCGGTGTAGCCTGAGCGCGAGACGATCACATCGGTCCCGAAGGCGCTGAACGAACGGGCGTCCATGAACACCATGCCCGCCGCCTCCGGCGCGTGGGCCGCCAGCACTTCGGCGGCCTTCGGCCCCTGCAGCGCCATCAGGGCGCGGTCTTCCAGGCGCTCGATCCGCACCTGGCCGGCCAGTTCGTCGTCGATGACCTTGAAGTCGTTGTCCTTGCACGCCCCGTTGACCACCACGAACAGACCGTCATCGTCCGGACGCGCGGCCATCAGGTCGTCGATGATCCCGCCCTTCTTGTTCAGCAGGACCGAATAACGCTGCTTGCCCGGCTTCAGGCCGATGAAGTCGCCCGGGGTGACCTCTTCGAACGCCGACAGCGGCGAGACGCCGCGCAGGCGCGCCTGCCCCATGTGCGAGACGTCGAACAGGCCGGCGTTCTCGCGCGTCCAGAGATGCTCCTTCAGCACGCCGTCCTTGTACTGAACCGGCATGGAATAGCCCGCGAACGGCACCATGCGGGCGCCGGCCGCCACGTGGGCGTCGTAGAGCGGGGTGGTCTTCAAGGTCGCGTCGGACACGTGGGGACTCCGGCTGATGAACCCGCAAGCGCGCGAGGACGATCCCCGCGTCGATTGCGCCCCCGCTGTCTCTGAGCCTGAGAGATTTCAGACCGCCTCGCCCGCGGCCCTTGCTCCTTCGGCGAGCCCGGTCACCCGGACTACTTTCCAGCGTTCATCAGCTCGCGCGGTCCTTTTGCCTGAGCGTTTCCGGGGCGGTTGCGCCTTCGGCTCCGGACCCCGAAAGGCCCGATCTCTCCCGCGAGAGTCGCCGCATAACTCTTCGATCGGTGAATGGGAGTCAACGCGCAAAGCGCCTCGCCCAGTGCGCGGCCGCGCACCGGGCGAAAATCAGGCCTTACATGCGCTCGGGCGCAGAGACGCCCAGCAGCTCCAGGGCAAGTTCCAGCTGGGCCAAGGTCGTCGTGGCCAGGGCCAGGCGGGACGCCTTAAGCTCCGCCGCCGCCGACAGGATCGGGCAGGCCGCGTAGAACTTCGAAAACGCTTGGGCGAGCTTGTAGGCGTGCTCGGCAACGAAGTTGGGCGCCTTCTTGTCGTAGGCGTCGATCAGCGCCTGGTCGAAGGCGTCGAGCAGCAGCACCAGATCCCGCTCGGCGGGATCCGACACGACGATCGGACCGGCGCTCGCGCCCTCATCCGCCGCCTTGCGCAGCACCGACTTGATGCGCACCGCCTGGTACAGCAGGTATGGGCCGGTCTTGCCCTCAAAGCTGGAGAAGCGGTCGAGGTCGAAGACGTAGGAGGTGCCGCGGAAGTTCTGCAGGTCGGCGAACTTCAGGGCCGCGACCGCCACCTTGTGGGCGGTCTCCTCGAAGGTGTCGGGGTCGAGCTCGGCGCCCAGGCCCGCTTCGTGCAGGCGCTCGCGGGCCTTGTCGCGGGTCATGACGATCATGTCGTTCAGCTTCAGAACACCGCCTTCGCGGGTCTTGAACGGCTTGCCATCGGTCCCGTTCATGGTGCCGAATCCGACGTGCTCGAGGCTGCCGTCGACCGCATAGCCGGCCAGGTAGGCGGCGCGGAACACGATCTCGAAGTGGTCGGCCTGGCGCTGATCGACGGCGTAGAGCACGTGGTCGGGGCCGAAGCTCTGCTTGCGGTCGAGGATCGTGGCCAGGTCGGTCGTGCCGTACATGGCCGAACCTTCCGACGAGACCACCAGCAGCGGCGGCAGCTCGCGCTTATCGCCTTCCTTGGCCACGCGGATGATCCGCGCGCCCTGGTCGTCGACCAGCAGGCCCTTGGCGTCCAGCTCGGCCACCATCGGCTCGATCAGGTCGTCGACGTCGCTTTCGCCCTTCCAGAGGTCGAAAGCGACGCCCAGGGCGTGGAAGTCGCGCTCCAACGCGACCTTCGTCACCTTGGCGAAATGCCGCCAAAGCAGGAAGTAACCGGCCTTGCGGGCCTGCAGCTCGGCGGTGAGCTTGCGCGCCCGGTCGCGATATTCCGGCTCGGACTTCCCGCGCGCGGCGGCCAGCGGATAGAGCCGGTCGAGGTCGGCCAAGCTGACGGTCGCGTCGAACAGGGCATTGGCCTGCGCCTCGTCCTCGGCGCTCGCCTCGCCCTTGGCGTTGAGCGCCTCGACCAGGACGGCGATCTCGGCGTTCTCGTCGGTGACGGCTCCGATCAGCAGGCCCATCTGGTAGCCCCAGTCGCCGAAGTGGGCGTCGCCGACCACCGTGTCGCCGCGGAAGCGATAGATGCGCTTGATCGACTCCCCGATGATCGAAGACCGCAGGTGGCCGACGTGCATCGGCTTGGCCACGTTCGGCCCGCCGTAGTCGACCAGGATCTTGCGGGGCGTGGCCACGTTTCCGGCGCCCAGGCGCGGGTCGGCGGCGATCTCGCCGGCGCGCTGTGCCAGGGCCTGCTCGCTGACGCGCATGTTGATGAAGCCGAGGCCGGCGCTCTCGACCGACGCAAGGCGCGGGTCGCCGGTCAGGTGGGCCACCACCTCGGCGGCGATCTCGCGCGGATCGCGCTTGGCGACCTTGGCGGCCGGCAGCGCGCCGTTGCATTGGAAGTCCGCCAGGTCGGGCCGGTCAGACGGCGTCACCCGGCCGAGTTCGGCCGGCAGTCCCGCCGCGGCGAAGGCGGCGGCGACCGCTTCGCTCAGGCCCCTTTTCAGGTCGCTCATTTGTTTTCGTTGGTGTTCCCGGCGACGGTTTGGCCCGCATTGAGGCGGAAGCGCTTACCGTCGCGGTTGAAGGCCGCCATCTGCGGCGTGACGTCGAAACCGACCAGCACCTCGAAATTGGCGCCGCTGGTGGTCATGCTGGCGCGCGGGATGGTGATCTGGTTGATGCTCTCGGTGGCGTAGACCCGGTCCTGGCCGGGCGCAAACTTCACCGGCAGGTCGAAGTACTGCTTGGCGATGACCGCCTCGTTGCGTTTCGTCACCGCCACCCAGTAGCGGTAGGTCTTGGTATCGCTCTGGGCTTCCGGGCCCCGGCCCAGTTCGAACAGGACTTCCATCGTCACCTTGATGGGTTCCTCGTCCTTGTACTGGCAGCCAGCCGAGATGCCCTGAATCTCACCGGAATACGCGACCGCGCTGGACGCTTCGCGATTGTCCTTGAAGTCGACATAGCGCGCGGCGTCGTACAGCACCTTCACGTAGGGACACGGCCCGGCGTTACGAAGCTGGGGCAGCGGCGCCTGGATGTCGTTCCACTCGGAGTCACGCTTTTTCTTCTTCGCCGCTTCCTGCTCCTGGCGCTGCTGGTCGCTCGGGCGGCGCTGGGCGGCCGCCAGTTCGGGAATCGTGGAGCCGGCCACGATCAGGCCGGCGGCGAGCAGCAACAGGGAACGGCGCATCGAGGTCGTCCAGGAAGAGAGGGGCGCGGGGCCCAGGACGGGCATACGCATCGGTCCCCTACTAATGGCTATCGAATGAGGCCGCAACGCGGCTGGCGATCTGGCCCTCGAACGCCCGGAGCACGATGCGATCAGGCGGGTCCGCCTGATCGCTGAATCGTGCTCGGTCTTCAAAAGTATGGAGCGGGTCGCGGGCGGAAAACCGCTTCGCACTTTTCCTCAACCCGCTCTAGTTTGCGCGCCATGTCGCAAGCTTCCGCCTCCCGCCGTCCCCTGAAGGTCCTGCTGGCCACGCCGCGCGGATTCTGCGCCGGGGTCGACCGCGCCATCCAGATCGTCGAGCGGGCGATCGAGAAGTACGGGGCGCCGGTCTATGTGCGTCACGAGATCGTCCATAACCGCCACGTGGTCGACGGGCTGAAGGATCTGGGCGCGGTGTTCGTCGAGGAACTGTCGGAGTGCCCGACGGACCGGCCAGTGGTGTTCTCCGCACATGGCGTGCCCAAGTCGGTGCCGGCCGAGGCGCGTGAGCGCGAGATGATCTATCTCGACGCTACCTGCCCGCTGGTCTCAAAGGTGCACGTCGAGGCCCAGCGCCACTACGACGCCGGCAAGGAGATCGTACTGATCGGCCACGCCGGCCACCCCGAGGTCGTCGGCACCATGGGCCAGCTGCCCGACGGCGTCGTGAAGCTGATCGAGACGGTGGAGGACGCCCGCGCCTTCACGCCGAAGGATCCGGCCAACGTCGCCTTCGCCACCCAGACCACGCTTTCGGTCGACGACACCGCCGAGATCGTCGCGGCCCTCCGCGAGCGGTTCCCTGAGATCGCCGCCCCGCACAAGGAAGACATCTGCTACGCCACCACCAACCGCCAGGACGCGGTCAAGGCTGTCGCGGCGCAGGCCGAGGTGCTGCTGGTGCTCGGCTCGTCCAACTCCTCCAACTCGGTGCGGCTGGTAGAGGTCGGCAGGCGCTCGGGCGCCAAGGCCGCCTATCTGATCGACGACGCCGGAAAGCTCGATTTCGGCTGGCTGGACGGCGTCTCGGCCGTCGGGGTCACGGCGGGCGCCTCGGCTCCCGAAGTACTTGTACAGGGCCTGATCGACCGCCTGGCCGAAGCCTTCGACGTCACGGTGCAGAACGTCGACACCGTACAGGAGACGGTGAGCTTCAAACTGCCAAGAAAGCTGACCGCCGACGCTTGACGGCGCGCCCGCGCTCCCGCATCCCGGCGCCGTCATGGCCGTCTATACCGACATCTCCGACGAGGAGCTTTCCGCCCTTCTCGCCAACTTCGACCTTGGAGCGCCGGTGGCGTTCAAGGGCATCGCCGAAGGCGTTGAGAACTCGAACTTCCTGCTCGAGACGGAAAAGGGCCGCTACATCCTGACCGTCTACGAGAAGCGGGTGCGCGAGGAGGAACTGCCCTATTTCCTCGGCCTGACCCTGTGGTTGGCCGCCCATGGCTACCCCTCGGCGACGCCGATCGTCGACCGCGCCGGCGAGGCGCTGCAGCGCGTGCGCGGCAAGCCCTGCGCAATCTTCTCCTTCCTGCCCGGCCTGGCGGTGCGCCGTCCAAGCGCCAGCCATTGCCGCGAGGCCGGCGAGGGACTCGCCCGCCTGCACATGGCCGCCCAGGGCTTTTCGATGAGCCGCCCGAACGACCTGGGACAGGCCGCCTGGGCGCCGATGTTCGAAGGCCTAAAGGTCCAGGCCGACGCCCTGAAGCCGGGCCTGGCCGCAGTGATCTCTGGCGACCTGGAGCGATTGGCGGCGGCGTGGCCAAAAGATTTGCCCACCGGAGTGATCCACGCCGACTATTTCCCCGACAACGTCTTCTTCGATCCGGCCGGCAAGTTCGCCGGAACGATCGACTTCTATTTCGCCTGCAACGACTTCCTGGCCTACGACATCGCCGTGACCTTGAACGCCTGGTGCTTCGAGGCAGACGGCAGCTTCAACATCACCAGCGCGCGGGCGCTGCTGGCCGGCTACGAGGCCCACCGCCCCCTGAGCGCGGCCGAGCGCGCCGCCCTGCCCGCCCTGGCGCACGGCGCGGCCATGCGCTTCTTCCTGACCCGGTTGCACGACTGGCATGCGACGCCGCCCGGCGCCCTGGTGCGGCCCAAGGATCCGCTGGAGTACGAGCGCAAGCTGGCGGTGCACCGCACCGCCCCCGACCTCGTGCTGCTGGGCGAGGTCTCGTGACCCCGCAGGTCGTGATCTATTCCGACGGCGCCTGCTCGGGGAATCCCGGGCCTGGCGGCTGGGGCGCGGTGATGATCGCGGGACAACACGTCAAGGAAATCTGCGGCGGCGAGCCCGCCACCACCAACAACCGCATGGAGCTGATGGCCGCCATCCAGGCGCTGGAGGCGTTGAAGAAGCCCTGCAAAGTCGAACTGCACACCGACAGCACCTACGTCATGAAGGGCATTTCGGAGTGGATCTTCGGCTGGAAGAAGCGCGGCTGGAAAACCGCCGACGGCAAACCGGTCAAGAACGACGACCTCTGGCGGCGGCTTGACGCGGCCCGCGCGCGTCACGACGTAAGCTGGAATTGGGTCAAAGGCCACGCCGGCCACGAGCTCAACGAGCGCGCCGACGCCCTCGCCCGGAGGGGGCTGGTCGAAGCCAGAGCGTGACGCTTGACCGTTCGACATCGAACCATAACAATGTTCGCTATCGAACAAATGGAGGCCGCACCATGGCCCCGTCGCTCCAGGACCGTGCCGACGTCGCGGTCTTCAACGAAATCGGCATCATCGAGCACCTGACTCGGCTGTCGGTGACCGCACACCTGCCGCCCGGCATGACCTACGCCCATGTTGAACTCTTGATGCGCTTCCACCGCGACGGGGACGGCCAGACCCCTGCGGAACTGGCCCGCGCCATGCTCATGTCGAAGGCGGCCATGACCAGCGCACTACAGAAGATGGAGGCGATGGGCTTCATCGTCCTGTTGTCGGACGTGACGGACCGACGCAAGAAGCGGGTGCGGCTGGCGCGCGGCGGGCGCGAAGCCCACGCCGAGTTGCTGAAGGGCATGAAGTGGAAGATGGACGCCCTGCGCGAAGGCTTCACCGACGCCGAGTTCCGTCAGGCTCTGCCGTTCCTGCGCAGCCTGCGGCTTTTCCTGGAAGACGTTATCGGCGCGGACGGACCTGAAGCCGCGAGCCTCCGCTGAGGCCGATCACCTCGACGATCGCCTCGACGTCCAGGCCGCCCCCGTCCTCGGTCTCGGCCGCCCATTCCTTGCCGTCGACCAGCACTCGGCCAGCGCCGTGCACGAAGGCCGCCGTCACCCGGCCCTGATGGCCGACGAGCCGCGCGATGTTGTCGTTGATGTCCGGAGTCTCGGTCGCCGCACGCCGCGGCCAGAAGCGGCGCGCGGCGAGGGTGGTGACGATGGTCAGCACCGCGAAGAGCCCGATCTCGAGGGTGACGCTGTCGGCGAAGAGGCTGACCACCGCAACCACGGCGGCGCTGGCGGCGGGCCACAGCAGCCAACCGGACCCGAAAGCGATCTCGATAGCCAGGATGGCGGCCGCCACCGCCACCCACAGCCAGAAGCCATGGGCCAGATAGAATTCGGCGATCGGGCTCATGGCCTCAGGCTCCGGTCGGCGGGACCGCGCCGGTGCGGCCACGCGGCGGCGCAGAGGGCCGCGGCGCCGGGTCGTCGGTGCGGATGTTTTTCACCAGTTCGCCCACCCCCGCCAGGGATCCGACCAGGGCCGACATCTCGGACGGAACGATGACCGTCTTCTGCTGCGGGCTCTCGGCCAGCTTGCCGAACGCCTCGACGTACTTCTGGGCGACGAAGTAGTTGATGGCGTTGACGTCCCCGCGGGCGATGGCCTCGGACACCATCGTCGTCGCCTTGGCTTCGGCCTCGGCTTCCCGCTCGCGCGCCTCGGCGTCGCGGTAGGCCGCTTCCCGGCGGCCCTCGGCCTCCAGGATGGCCGCCTGCTTGGCGCCCTCGGCACGGGCGATGGCCGCAGCCTTCTCGCCGTCGGCCTCGGTGATGACTGCGCGGCGTTCCCGCTCGGCCTTCATCTGGCGGGCCATGGCGCTGGTGATGTCCGGCGGGGGCTGCAGGTCCTTGATCTCGATGCGCGCAACCTTGACGCCCCAGGGGCTGGTGGCTGCGTCGATGACGTGCAGCAGGCGGCTGTTGATCTGATCGCGCTGCGACAGCACCTCGTCCAGTTCCATGGAGCCGACCACGGTCCGCAGGTTGGTCATGGCCAGCTGGGCGATGGCGTAGTTGAGGTTGTCGACCCGATAGGCGGCGGCCGCGGCGTCCATCACCTGGATGAAGACGATGCCGTCGACCTGGACCACGGCGTTGTCCTTGGTGATCACCTCCTGGCGCGGCACGTCCAGCACCTGCTCCATCATGTTCACCTTGCGCCCGATGCTCTCGACAAAGGGCGTCAGGAAGCTGATCCCGGGGCTGAGGGTGCGGGTGTAGCGGCCGAAGCGTTCGACGGTGAACTCGCGGCCCTGCGGGACGATCTTGATCGCACCGAACAGGATCACCAGCGCCAGGACGACCAGGACGCCGACTGCGGTTAGTTCCATGACAACCTCCCCGAGAACCGGAGCTCACACTAACGCGGCTCAGGCTCCGCCGTCACCTGCTCAGCTTCCGGTTCGACCGGCATGACGCCCGAGCGGTATTTCGCATGCGCCAGGGTAGTGGAAAGCTCGCGCCCACGGATCGCCGCGAGGGCCAGGGCGCGACGCGATCCGTCGCTGCAGACCGGATAGAGCCGGCGACTCTCGGCGAAGCCGGCGTTGAAGCTGGCCTTCATTCGCGCGTCGAGGTCTTCGTCTGGCTGTTCGGTCTCGACCAGGCGGTTCATGCGCCCCCGCCAGTGCTGGTCGGACACGCCCTCGCAGGCCTGGCGTAGAGCGTGGCTCTCGCCCAGCACCCGGGTCAGGCCGACCAGGGCCTCGCGCATTTCGGCCGGCCGATCCTGCGCGAGGGCCGGATCAGCGAACAGAACAGCGGCGGTCAGCAGGGCCAGACGCATGGCCGCACTTAAATCCGCCCGCGCCGCCTTGTCACCTGCGCCCGCGAGGCGCTAGCCCATGCAGGCCCGAACCGGAGACGACGATGCGCGCCCTGACCTTCGCAATCGCCCTGGCCCTCGCCGCGCCTGCAGTCGCCGCAGAGCCTGCCAAGCCCGCGCCGAAGCCGGCGGCCAAGCCGGCCACGAAACCCGCCGCCAAGCCGGCGGCGTTCGATGCGCGCGATCCGGCCGCCCTGATCGGCCTGCTGGGGACGATGGACGCCAAGGGCGTCGTGGCCGCCGCCGGCCAGGGCGTCGTGGTCCTAGACATCGTCACGCCCGGCGGAAAGTTCGGCGCGCAGTACGTCGACTGCGATGCAAACGGCAAGGTGTGCGGCATGCTGGCCTTCTCGACCGCCTTCGAGCGGCGCGGCCCGACCCTGCAGCAGATCAACGTCTTCAACCGCACCCAGGTCGCGTGCCGCGGCTACCTTACGGAAGATGGCCGCTCGAACGTCATGTACGGCTTGCTGCTGGGCCAGAGGATGACCTCGGCGGAGATGAAGCAGCACCTGGGCGTCTGGCAGGGGTGCCTGGCTACCTTCGGACGGTTCAACCGCGACGCCGAGGGCTATCTGGCGGGAAACTAGAGCCCCGTCTCCCATCGCGCGGCGGACAGACGTTCGGCCAGAAAGTCCATGAGCACCTTGACCCGCACCGGCCGCAGCCGGCCCGGCGGGCTGACGATGTGGAGGGCTGGCGTCGGCGGGCGCCAATCGCACATGGCGGTCTCCAGCGTGCCCGCCTGCAGGTCGCGCCAGCAGATGAACTCCGGCTGCAGCGCGAGCCCCAAGCCGGCCCGCAGCGAGGGGCTGAGACTCTCTGAGCTGTTGACCCGCATCGGTCCTTCGACGTTCACCGACGTCTCCTCGCCGTTCGCGTCGGTGAAGCGCCACAGCCCGGGATTGTCGGCGTTTGCATAGGTGAAGCAGCGATGCTGGACGAGGTCGCGCGGATGCTGCGGTTTGCCGAACGCCTCGAAATAGCGGGGCGCCCCCACCAGCATGACCCGCATGTCGCAGACCTTGCGCGCCAGCAGCGAGGAGTCGGGGAGTTGGGCGATGCGTACCGCCAGGTCGAAGCCCTCGGCCACCAGGTCGACCTTGTGATCGGCGAGGCTGACGTCCAGCGTCACCTCCGGATAGCGAGCCAGGAAGTCCGGCAGGATGTCGGCCAGATGCAGCAGGCCGAACGACACGGGCGCGGCCAGCCGCACGACGCCGCGGGGAATGGCCGACTGGGCCGCGGTCTCGGCCTCCACCGCCTCGCCTTCGGCCAAAATACGACCGGCTCGTTCAAGCGCGTTGCGCCCGCTTTCGGTCAGAGAGAGGCGACGCGACGTCCGGTGGAACAGCCCCGTTCCGAGCCGCGCTTCCAGGCGCGAGACGGCTTTGGAGACCGTGGCCTTGGACATGTCCAGTTCGTCGGCGGCGCGGGCGAAGGAACCGGTCTCGACCACCTTGGCGAACACCGCCCAGGCTTCGAAGTCAGGGAGTTTTGACATGGCGCTTTTGGAAACAATCAGTTTCCATCGTTTCTATTTCTAAATCTCCAGGGATCGCTACCTTTTTCTCGAACGGGCGGCCCAAGCAGAACCGCCCCCGGAGACACGACGATGATCGACCTTCGACCCTTTGACACCCTCGGCGGCGCCAACCACGGCTGGCTCGACGCCAAGCACCACTTCTCGTTCGCTGACTATCACGATCCGAAGCGGATGAGCTGGGGCGCGCTGCGCGTCTGGAATGACGACAAGATCGCGCCGAACTCGGGCTTCCCGCCGCATCCGCACGCGAACATGGAGATCATCACCTATGTCCGCACCGGGGCGATCACCCACCAGGACAGCCTGGGCAATACGGGTCGGACCGAGGCGGGCGACGTGCAGGTGATGAGCGCCGGCTCCGGCATCCGCCACGCCGAGTACAACGTCGAGAACGAAGACACGACGCTGTTCCAGATCTGGATTCTGCCGACCAAGGCCGGCGGCGAGCCGTCCTGGGGCGCCAAGCCCTTCCCCAAGGGCGACCGCTCCGGAAAGTTCGTCACCCTGGCCAGCGGCGTCGACGGCGATGAAGGCGCGCTGCCGATCCGGGCCGACGGCCGCGTGGCCGGCGCCACCCTGAAGGCGGGCGAAACCACCGAGTACCAGCTCGGCGCCGGCCGCTATGCCTACCTCGTCCCGGCCAGCGGGGCGATCGAGGTCAACGGCGTGAAGGCCAAGGCTCGCGACGGCCTGGCCATTCGCGACGAAGACGTCATCCGCGTCACGGCTCTTGAGGACGCCGAGCTCGTCCTCGTCGACGCCGCCTGACGCCCCGGCCCGGACGGCTTCTCCCACCGTCCGGGCCTATCCTTTCCAGCTCAGCCAGGAAGCTCTCCAATGACCAAAGTTCTCGTCCTCTACCACTCGACCTACGGCCACCTCGAAACCATGGCCAAGGCTGTCGCCGAGGGCGCGCGCGACGCCGGCGCCCAGGTCGACATCAAGCGCGTCCCGGAAACCGTTCCGGCCGAGCTCGCCAAGGCCTCGGGGTACAAGCTCGACCAGGAGGCTCCCATCGCCACGGTGGACGACCTGGCCAATTACGACGCGATCATCCTCGGCGTCGGCACGCGATATGGGCGCATGGCCGCCCAGATGGCGGCGTTCTGGGATCAGACCGGCGGGCTGTGGGCAAAGGGCGCCCTGGTCGGCAAGGTCGGCGGGGTCTTCACCTCCACCGCCACCCAGCACGGCGGCCAGGAGACAACCATCATCTCGACCCTGACCCAGCTGCTGCACCACGGCATGGTCGTCGTCGGCCTGCCCTACGCCTGGGCCGGCCAGGTGAAACTGGACGAGATCACCGGCGGCAGCCCCTACGGCGCCTCCACCATCACCGGCGGGGACGGCTCGCGCCTGCCCAGCGCCAACGAACTGGACGGCGCGCGCTTCCAAGGCCGTCACCTGGCCCAGATCGCGGCCAAGGTCGCCGCGTAGCCTCCAGACCATCGGCGGAAGGCCGCACACCCCTTCCGCCGCATCGCGGGCGCCCGCCTCTCATCAGTACGAGAGGCGGGCGCCTTCGTTTCAGGCCGGCACGCCGACGCGCAGCTTGGCGACCCGATCGATGGCGCCCTCGGCTTCCTTGACCAGGCGGGCGACGATCTCGGCGGCCGGCAGCACCTCGTGCACCCCGCCGGCCGACTGGCCCATCGCGAAGCACGAGCGGTCGGGGTCCAGCCCTTCTATCTGGCCGCCGATGCCGCCCATCACCCCGGCCTGGTGCGAAACCATAGCCTGCATCGGGAAGGGCTGGATGTCCTGCGGCCGGGTTTCCCACTCCTCGACATAGGAGTTCTTCTTCACCCGCATCGGCTTGCCCGAATAAGAGCGGGTGCGGATGGTGTCCTCGTCGGCGGCGTCCAGGATGGCCTGACGGTACATCTCGCCGGCATGGGCCTCGGTCGAAGCGATGAAGCGCGTGCCCATCCAGACGCCGGTCGCGCCCAGGGTCAGGGCGGCGGCCAGACCACGGCCGTCATAGAGGCCGCCGGCCGCCACCACCGGGATTTTCACCGCCTCAACGGCTTGAGCCACCAGCGGCATGGTGCCGACCAGGCCCGTATGTCCCCCGCCCTCGCCGCCCTGGCAGATCACCGCGTCGCAGCCGGCCTGCTCGGCTTTCACCGCGTGCTTCACCGCGCCGCAGACGACCATGACCTTCAGGCCGGCCTTCTTGAGCTTCTCCATGATCGGCATCGGAACGCCGAGGCCGGCGACGAAGGACGAGGCTCCCTGCTCGATGATGATCTCGACTGAGGCGGTCAGGCTCTCGGGGCTGGCCGCCAGCAGGTCGACGCCGAACGGCTTGTCGGTCAGGGCCTTCACCTTGCGCATCTCGTCGCGGATGAAGTCGGGGTTGCGCCCGGCCATGCCGAGCACGCCGTAGCCGCCGGCGTTGGACACCGCCGCCACCAGCTCGGCGTAGGAGACGCCGCCCATCCCGGCCAACATGATCGGGTGCTTCACACCCAACAGATCGCACAGCGGAGTATGCAGGCTCATCGAAATCCTCCCGAAATTTATGGCCGGAAGGATGGCGCCGCGCGGCGCGTGGGGAAACTATGACCCGACGTCAGGGCGGCGGCGGGGAGGACGCGATCGATGACCACGGACCGCCGGGGCCTCGTCGCCGCAGCCTGCCTGGCGGCCTTCGCCCTGCACAATCTGGAAGAAGGGCTCGCCTATGCCCGCATGCACGACGCGGTGAGCGCGCGCATCGCCGCCGCCGGCCTCGTCTGGTGGCGGCCGACGCCGGCGCAGTTCGACCTCGCACTCCTGACGCTGACCCTGACCGTCGCCCTGGCGCTGGGGTGGGCGGCTCGCGGAGGCGTCACCCGCGCCCGGCTCGCGGTGCTGCAGGCCCTGCCGCTGGTGATGCTGGCCAACGTAATCGCCCCGCACGCGCCGGCGGCGATCCTGATGGGAGGATATGCGCCGGGGCTGCTGACGGCGCTCGCCGTCAACATTCCGGTTTCGCTGTGGGCGCTGAGCGTTCTGCGAACTCAGAAGATCCCGTAGCCGCCGTCGATCAGCACCGAGTCCCCGGTGTGGAAGGCAGAGGCGTCGGAGGCGAAATAGACCGCCATGCCGCCAAAGTCCGCCGGCTGGCCCCAGCGGCGCATGGGCACGCGCTTGATGACGTTGTCGTTGAACTTGTCGTTGTCTTGCGCCCCGGCGGTCATGTCGGTGGCGATCCAGCCGGGCAGGATGCAGTTGGCGCGTACGCCGTAGCGGGCGTGCTCCACCGCGATGGCCCGGACCATGGGGATCAGGGCGCCCTTGGTGGCCGCATAGGCCTGGTTGCGCGGCGCGCCGTCGAGGGCCGAGAGCGAGGAAATGGCCACCAGCGAACCGCCGCCGTCGCCCTGGCCCGCCCGTTCGACCATGTGCTTGCAGGCCTCCCGGAAGGTGAAGAACACGCCGTCGAGATTCACCGACAGCACCTTGCGATAGGTCTCGGTCGGGAACTCTGAGAACGACTTGGCGCCCGCGCCGATGCCGGCGTTGGCGACCACGGTGTCGACCCGTCCCATCTTGGCCACCGCCTCGGCCATGCCGGCGGCCACCGCCGCCTCGTCAGCCACGTTGACGACCTGGGTCAGCACCCGCACGCCCGTGGCCTTCAGAGTCTCGGCCGCGTCGGCGTTCTTCTGCGGGTTGGAGCCCCAGACGACGATATCGGCGCCAGCCTGCGCCATGGCCTGCGCCATGCCCAGGCCGATCCCGCCGTTGCCACCGGTGACCAGCGCCACCTTGCCGGTCAGGTCGAATGGTTTGTAGGTCACGGGCCGCCCTCTTTTTCAAACAATTGTTGGGGCAACTGGAACGCCCTGACGCCGCGGTCGTCAAGTCAGCCTGCGAGCAAGTCGCCACCGGAGCGCGCATTAAATCTAATAACGTTGTTATGCAGAAATCCGAGGCGCAGATTGCCGCTCGCGCAAGCTTGAGCGCAGGAGAAAACAAGGAGAGTTTCGCGTGAGAACGATCCTGACCGCAGCGGCCGTGGCGGCCGCCCTGGCGACGGCCGCGAGCGGGGCGAACGCCCAGACCGCCCCCCGCACCTACGATCTCGGCCCCGTCTGGGAGATCGGTTACGTCGAGACCAAGCCCGGCATGTTCGACGACTACATGGCCTATTTGAACACCACCTGGCGCACCATCCAGGAGGAGAACAAGAAGAAGGGCGACGTGCTCGACTACCGGATTCTGTCGATCGATTCTCCGCGCGACGGCGAGCCCGACGTGATCCTGATGATCCAGTACAAGAACATGGGCGTGTTCGACCGCAGCCTGGACGAGACCGACGCCACCCAGGCCAAAGCCTTCGGCAGCGTCATCAAGAGCAACCAGGCGGCGGTCTCGCGCGAATCCCTGCGCAAGCTGCGCGGCGGCATGACCGCTCGCGAACTGAAATTCAAATAGCCAATCGAGCGACGGCGGCTCAGGCCGCCGTCCAGCCGCCGTCCAGCACCATGGCCGCGCCGGTCGCCGAGGCCCCCATGTCCGAGACCAGGTAGAGCAGCATGCCGGCCAGGTGCTCGTACTCCACGAACTTCTTGTTCGGCTGGGCGGCCAGGATGACCTCTTCCATCACCCGGTCCTCGGGAATGCCACGCGCCTTGGCCTGGTCGGCGATCTGGGCCTCGACCAGCGGGGTCTTCACATAGCCGGGGCAGATGGCGTTGGCCGTGATGCCCAGCTTGGCGGTCTCCAGCGCCGTCACCTTTGTGAAGCCGACCACGCCGTGCTTGGCGGCCACATAGGCCGACTTGAACGGCGAAGCCACGAGGCCATGGGCCGAAGCGATGTTGACGATCCGCCCGCGCCCCTGCGCCTTCATGATCGGCAGGGCGGCGCGGGTCGCCAGGAAGGTCGAGGTCAGCACGACCCCGATCAGGTTGTTCCAGGTCTCGACCGGGAACTCGTCGATCGGCGCCACGTGCTGGAAGCCCGCATTGTTGACCAGAATGTCGAGGCGGCCGAACTCGCGGCGGGCGAAGTCGACCATGTCGGCGACCTCGTCGGCCTTCAGCATGTCGGCGCCGTGGTAGCGGATCTTCGCTCCGGTCCGCCGCTCCAGCGCGGCGCGGTCGGCCTCGATCTTGGCCGGATCGCCGAAGCCGTTGAGGACGACGTTGACGCCCTGCTCGGCGAGCGAGGCGGCCATCGCCTGACCGATGCCGCTGGTCGAGCCGGTGATGACGGCCACATGGCCCTGCAGTCCATAATCGACGGCCATGCGATCAGTCCTTCTTCTGGGTCCTTGCCGCCGAGGGCGGCGGGGGCTGCGGGCGCGAGAACACCCACTCGGTCTCGCTCGAGGCGCTCGCCTGGAAGCGATAGCCTTCCACGTCGAAGGCCCGAAGGTCGGCGGCCTTCTCGATGCGGTTGTCGATGGCGTAGCGCGCCATCAGGCCCCGCGCCTTCTTGGCGTAGAACGAGATGATCTTCGCCTCGCCATCCTTCTCTTCATAGAACTTGGCCGTGACCACCGGCAGCTTGATCGCCGCGCGATCGACCGAGCCAAAATATTCCTGGCTGGCGCAGTTCACGAGGGTCTTGTCCTTGTGGCCGGCTGCGGCCTCGTTCAGGGCATGCGAAATCTTCTCGCCCCAGAAGTCGTAGAGGCTGGCGCCCCGCTTGGTCTTGATCCGCACGCCCATCTCCAGGCGATAGGGCTGGATCGCGTCGAGCGGGCGCAAGAGACCGTAGAGGCCGGAGAGGATGCGCAGGTGCTTCTGCGCATAGGAAAGGCCTTTCTTGTCCAGTTCACGCGCCTTCAGGCCCGAATAGACGTCGCCATTGAAGGCGAAGGCGGCCTGCAGCCCGTCCTCCATTGTCGGATCAAAGGCCGCGAACCGCTCACGGTTCAGCTCGGCCAGCTTGTCCGACAGGTCCATCATCTTCTTGAGGTCCGAGACCTTGAGCTTCTTGGCCACGGCCGACAGCTCGGCGATGTCCTCCCCCATCTGCGGCGTCGTCATGGCGACGGCGCCTTCCGGCCGCGTGAAATCGAGCGCCTTGGCGGGGGAGATGACGATCAGCATGGAGGCTCAGAAAAGGACTCGCGGATTCATGATCCGCTTCGGGTCCAGGCTTTGCCGGATCGCCGCTAGGGCCGCAACCTCGACCGGCGACTTGTAGCGCCGCGCCTCCTCGGTCTTCATCGACCCCAGGCCATGCTCGGCCGAGATCGAGCCCCCCATCGAAGCGACGATGTCGTGGACGATGCGCGACCCCTCGCCACGCAGCGCCGAGTGCGTCGCGTCATCCCCGCCGTCGGGCCGGATCACGTCGTAGTGGATGTTGCCGTCGCCGACATGGCCGAAGGCGGTGACTCGCGCGCCGGGAACCAGCGCCTCCATCCGCGCGGTGGCCTGATTCAGGAACTCGGCCACCCGGCTGACCGGAACGGAGACGTCGTGCTTCCAGGTCGCGCCTTCCGGCTTCTGGCCCGGCGACTGGTTCTCGCGCACCGACCAGAAGGCCTTGGCCTGGGTCTCGTTCTGGGCGACGGCGGCGTCGCGGATCAGACGGTCGTCCAGCGCCTTGGAGAGCAGCCGTTCCATGGCGTTCTCGGCCGCCATCGGCTCGCCCGAGGCGATCTCGACCAGCACGTACCAGGGATGGACCTCGCTTAGCGGATCGCGCTGGTTCGGGATGTTCTTCAGCACGAACTCGATCCCGCGCCGGCCCATCAGCTCGAAGGCCTCGACCGCGCCGCCGGCCTCGTCCTTGGCGCGGGCCAGCAGTTTGATCGCCGCTTCGGGATTGTCGACCGCCACGACCGCGGTCGCGCGCGAGACCAGCACCGGGAACAGCTTCAGGCTGGCTGCGGTGACCACCCCCAGCGTGCCCTCGGCCCCGATCAGCAACTGCTTTAGGTCGTAGCCGGTGTTGTCCTTGCGCAGGCGCTTGAGGCCGTTCCAGATCTCGCCGTTCGGCAGCACGGCCTCCAGGCCGAGCACCAGCTCGCGGGTGTTCCCGTAGCGCAGGACCGCCGTACCGCCGGCGTTGGTCGACACGATGCCGCCGATGGTGGCGGTGCCCTGCGAGGCGATGTCGAGCGGGAAGCGCCGCCCCTTCTCCAGCGCCGCTTCATGCGCGGCCTGCAGGGTCACGCCGGCCTCGGCCACCAGCACGTCGTCGAAGGCGTCGATGTCGCGGATCGCCCGCATACGCTCGGTCGAGAGCAGGATCTCGCCCAGCGGGATCTGTCCGCCGACGAGGCCAGTGTTGCCGCCCTGGGGCACGATCGGCGTGCCGGTTTCGGCGCAGACGCCGACCACGGCGGCGACTTGCTGGACGGTCTTCGGCAGAGCCAGGAACGGCGTCTGTCCCTGCCAGCGGTCCCGCCACTCGATCAGCTTGGGCGCCAGGCGGTCGGGGTCCTGGCTCCAGCCGCCCTCGCCCAGCACGGCCTTGAGGCGGGAAATGACGTCGGCGGGAACAGGAAGGGTCATGAGGCGAGCTTAACGGCTTGTGCGCCTAGCCGACATAGCCGGCGGCGCGCTTGAGACGATCATTGATGGCCTCGCCCAGGCCCTCGTTCGGGATCGGGGCGACCGCGATGGCCGAGGGATCGGTGCGGTCGGCCTCGCGCAGATAGGCGAACAGCCGGGCGGCCGCCTGGCGCAGGTCGCCCGCGGGGCTGAGGTTCCAGCGATGCTCGCCGGGTCCGAAGGCGAGATACGCCTCGCCAGGCTCTGCGGCCGCCGCATTCAGACGCACCGGAGCCTTGGGCGAATAGTGACGCGCCAGGCGCCCCGGCGAGCGTTTGGCGTCGGCCTCCGCCTCCGCCAGCGGGCCGATCACCGCCTCGATCTCCTCGCGGGTGACCGAGCCGGGTCGCAACAGCCGCGGCTGGTCCAGCAGCGCGATGACGGTGGATTCCAGGCCGACCTCGCAAGGACCGCCGTCGAGGGCGGCGGCGACCGCCTCGCCGGTCTCCTCCATGGCGTCGGCGTAGGTGGTCGGACTGGGCCGCCCCGAGCGGTTGGCCGAGGGCGCGACCACGGGCCCGCCGAAGCGCTCCAGCACCGCCCGCGCCAGGGGATGGGCCGGGGCGCGCACGGCGACGGTGTCCAGCCCGGCCCGCGCCAGATCACAGACCGGGGTGTCCGGCGTGATCGGCAGGACCAGGGTCAGCGGTCCCGGCCAGAACGCTTCCGCCAGGGCCCGCGCCCGGTCGTCGAAGAGCGCGATTTTCTCGGCCGCCGCCAAGTCAGCGACGTGCGAGATCAGCGGGTTGAACGCGGGACGCCCCTTGGCCGCAAAGATGGCGGCGACCGCGTCCGCATCGGACGCGTCGCCGCCCAGGCCATAGACCGTCTCGGTCGGCAGGATGATGAGGCGCCCGGCGCGCAAGGCGCCGATAGCGGCCTCTATTTGCGCGTCGCGGTCAGGTTGATGCTGACCTTCACCTGCGCCGGAATCTGATCGGTGCTCGTCCACTCGCCCTGTCCGACGCCAAAGGCCGTGCGGTCGAGGGTGGTTACACCGCTGACCCGCGCCTTGTCGCCCTCGATCTTCAGGGTGAACGGCAGGCGGACCGGCTTGGTCACCCCGCGCAGGCTGAGCTGGCCGTGAGCGACGTAGCGGTTGTCGCCGGTCTTCTCGAAGCGGGTGGCGGTGAAGGTCGCCTTGGCGTGCTTGGCGGTGTCGAACCAGTCTTCGCCCTGCATGGACTCGTCGCGCTGCTGGTCGCCGGAGACGGCCGAGGCCAGGTCGATGCTGACGCTGACCTTCGAGCGGTCCAGCGCTTCGGGGCCGAAGAGGATGTCGGCGGTCCAGCGGTTGAAGCGGCCCTCGATGGAGGAGCCGCTCCAGGAGGTGGCGAAGCTCAGGGTCGAACCCGAGGCGACCTTCCAGACCGACGGCTCGGTGGAGGCCGGTTCGGCGGTCGCGGGCGCAGGTTCAGTCGTCGTGGAGGGCGTTTCCGCCGTCGGAGCGGCGGCGACCTCGGCCGGAGCCTCCTCGACCACCGGCGGCGGGGGCGGCAGCGGCTTGGAGGCCGGCGGGGCGGGCCGCACGGCGTAGCCGGCGCCGATCACGCCGAGGGCCGCCACGGCGATGACGATCACCCGCGGGTCGAACCAGGCGCCCGGCTTGGTCCCCGGCGCCATATGGGCCAGGATCGGCTCATCCTTGCTGAACAGCTGGTGCTTGAGCGCGCCAGCCACGTGCAGGGCGACCAGAATGTAAGTCGCCCAGGCCAGGATCTCGTGGCTCTCCTCGGCGAAGCCGTGCCAAGCCGACTTGGCCGGGGCGGCCAAGTGGGCGATGCCCGGCACGTGCGGCCATGGGATCGCGCCGTAGAGCAGGGTCGGCACCTGGATGCGGCTGGCCGAAACCATGATCCAACCCGTGATCGGCAGGCCGATCATGATCACGTAGAGACCGATGTGAGCCACCTTGGCCAGCAGCTTCTCCCAGCCGGCCATTTCCGCGGGAAGGGCCGGCGGCTTGTGCGTCAGCCGCCAGGCCAGCCGCAGGAGGCTGAGCAGCAGGACGGTGATGCCGACCGACTTATGCAGCTGGACGAGGGCGAAGCCTTCCGGCGTACGGCCTCCGCCCATGCGCCAGGCGATGATGACCTGAAACACGATCGCAGCGGCGATCAGCCAGTGAAGGACGATGGCGACGGCGCTGTAGCGGTCGCGCGCAGGGGATGTCATGGAGTGCTGCTACTTCCTGGTGAACTCGACTTCGAACGCGAGGTCCACGTCGTCGCCCACCAGCGAACTGACGGCGTCGACCCCGAAATCCGATCTCTTGATGCGCCCATGGCCGGAAAAGCCGAGGCGGGTTCCGACCCCGAGCATGCCCGGCCCGACGCCATTGAAGACGGTGTCCAACGTAACGGGCCGGGTCACGCCGTGAAGGGTCAGGTCGCCGACGACCTGGCCGTGGCCCTGGGCGTCGGCGGAAAGGGCGGTGGTGACGAAGGTGATCGCCGGATAGCGGCCTGAGTCGAAGAACTTCGGACCGGCGATCTCGCGGTCGAAGCTGGCCTGGCCGGTGCTGATCGAAGCCGGATCCACGGTGATCGTCGCCTTGGTCGTGCTCCAGGCCGCCGGATCGTAGGTGAACGTCCCGCCCAGCCTGTCAAACCGCATCGTGTAACCGGAAAAGCCCATATGGGCGACCTTCACCACCAGGCTGGCATGGCTCTTATCGAGGACGTATTCGCCAGGCGGAACGCGGGCGGGGTCCTGCGCGGTCGGCGCGGCCGAAGCCGCCGAGGCGAACGTCGTCGCCAGGCAAGCGGCCATCAGGGTGCGGAAGGTCATCACGCCCTCGCTGAAGTTCCCAAATCTGGCCCGGGCCGATCTTGCACGGCGTGCAGAAAGGTCAAGCTCACGAAGCCGTGAGGGCTTGGAGGCGCAAGGGGTCTGGCCTAAAGAACGAGCGCATTTTCCGGAGTTCTGCATGACCTTCCGCGCGCCTGTCCGTGACCTCGCCCTTTCGTTGAAGATCGCCGGGCATCCGGCGCTGGTGTCGACGTCCTTCACGGAACTCGACGACGACACGGTCACGGCGGTGCTCGAAGCGGCCGGCGCCTTCACCGAAGAGCAGCTCGCCCCGTTGAACCGCAAGGGCGACCAGGTCGGTGCGAAGTACGAGAACGGCAAGGTCATCGCCGCCCCCGGCTTCGCCGATGCGTACCAGGCCTTCGTGGCCGGCGGCTGGAACTCGCTGTCGGCCGATCCAGAGCATGGCGGCCAGGGCCTGACCAAGGCCATGGAACTGGCGGTGTTCGAGATGGTGCACGCCTCGAACATGGCCTTCGGCCTCTGCCCGATGCTGACCCAGGGCGCGATCGAGGCGCTCGACCTGCACGGCACCGAACGCCAGAAGGCCCTGGTGCTGCCCAAGCTGGTCTCCGGTGAATGGACCGGCACGATGAACCTGACCGAGCCGCAGGCCGGTTCGGACCTGGCCGCCGTCACCACCCGCGCCGAACCGGACGGCCAGGGCGGGTATCGCCTCTACGGCCAGAAGATCTTCATCACCTGGGGCGACCACGACGCGGCCGACAACATCTGCCACCTCGTGCTGGCCCGCCTGCCCGACTCACCGCCCGGCGTGAAGGGCATCTCGCTGTTCCTGGCCACCAAGCGCGAGGTGCTGGACGACGGTTCGCTCGGCGTCGCCAACGAGCTGCGCGCCGGCTCCATCGAGCATAAGCTGGGCATCCACGGCTCACCCACCTGCGTCATGCTGTTCGAAGGCGCCAAGGCCGAGCTGGTCGGCGAGATCAACAACGGCATCGCCCACATGTTCGTCATGATGAACGCCGCGCGCCTGCAGGTCGGGGTCCAGGGCGTGGCTATCGCCGAGCGCGCCTTCCAACAGGCGCTGGCCTTCTCCCAGGAGCGCAGGCAGGGCCGCGCGGTCTGGTCGGCCGAGCAGCCGGCCCCGCTCTACGGCCACCCCGACGTGCGCCGCTCGCTGCTGCTGATGAAGGCCAAGATCGAGGCCGCCCGCGGCATCTGCATGAGCACCGGCGTGCTGGCCGACCAGGGCCGGCTGGCGGCCAGCGAGGCCGAACGCGCCACGGCGAAGGCCCGCCAGGAGCTGCTGACCCCGATCGCCAAGGCCTGGTCGACCGACATCGGCGTCGAAGTCGCCTCCATGGGCGTGCAGATCCATGGCGGCATGGGTTTCATCGAGGAAACGGGCGCGGCCCAGCACTATCGCGACGCCCGCATCGCCCCGATCTACGAAGGCACCAACGGCATCCAGGCCATCGACCTGATCGGCCGCAAGGTCCCGATGGAGAACGGCGGGGTGATGGACGCCCTCTGCGCCGACATGAGCGCGAGTGTCGCCGACCTGAAGGCCGCGCCGGGCCTCGCCCGCGTCGGCGAGCGGCTGGAGGCGGGGATCGCCGCGCTGGAGCGCGCCACCGACTGGATCCTGCAGAACAAGGGCCCGAACGCCCTGGCGGCCGCGACGCCCTATCTGAAGCTGGCCGGCGACGTGATCGGCGGCTGGATGCTGGGCCGTCAGGCCCTCGCCGTGGCCGGGGCCGACGACGCCTGGAGCCGCAGCAAGGCGGCCCTGGCGCGGATCTATGCCAGCCAGGTGCTGGCCCTGGCGCCCGGCCTGGCCGACGGGCTCACGGAAAACGCCGACGACCTTGAGGCCGTCGGCGCAGAGGCTCTAGAAGCGTGAACCGTCAGCGGCGCCCGGACGGGCGCCGCTGAGGCCGTCTCAGAGCTGGGCCAGCATGTAGTCGGCGGCCGAGACCTTGAACTCGCCCGGAGCCTCGACGTTGAGCTCCTTCACCACGCCGTCCTCGACGATCATCGAATAGCGCTGCGAGCGCACGCCCATGCCGAACTTGGAGGCGTCCATCTCCAAGCCCACGGCCTTGGTGAAGTCGCCGTTGCCGTCGCCCAGCATCAGGATGTCGCCCAGCACCGACTGGCTCTCGCCCCAGGCCTTCATGACGAAGGCGTCGTTGACCGAGACACAGGCGATGGCGTCGACGCCCTTGGCCTTGAAGTCGGCGAGGTGGTCCTTGAAGCCCGGCAGGTGGCGGGCCGAGCAGGTGGGCGTGAAGGCGCCCGGCACCGCAAACAGCGCGACCTTCTTGCCGGCGAAGATCTCGTCGGTGGTCATGGGGCGTGGGCCTTCGGCCGTGCCGGCCGAGAAGGTGGCGGCGGGCAGCTTGTCGCCGACTTTGATGGTCATGATTGTCTCTCCGAGGTCAGGTTCGTCTCCAGATAACGCGCTGGGCGGCGGCTTCAACGGCCTTGTGTAAAGGGATGACTTGAAAGCGCCGCGATCGGCGTCAAATTCGAGGGATGGAAGGCGGCGAGTTTCTGACCGGCAAGATGCTGATCGCGATGCCCGGCATCGGCGATCCCCGATTCGAGCGGGCGGTGGTGCTCATCTGCGCCCACGACGAGGGCCATGCCATGGGCGTGGCGGTGAACCGGCCGGTCGAGGGCCTGACCCTGCCCGACTTGCTGACCCGCCTGGACGTGACGCCCAGCACGGAGATGGCGCCCGATCTGGTGCTGCTGGGCGGGCCGGTCGACCGCGAACGCGGATTCGTTCTGCACACCGACGACTACATGTCCGACGACCACAGTCTGTTCGTGGCTGACGGCGTCGCGCTGACCGCGACGCGCGAGGTCCTTGAGGCCATGGCCGGCCTGCACCCGCCGCGCCGTTCGTTGCTGGCGCTGGGTTATTCGGGATGGGGCGCGGGCCAGCTGGAGATGGAGCTGCGCGAGAACGTCTGGCTGACGTGCGAGCCCGACGAGGCGCTGATCTTCGGCGCCGATCATGCCCACAAATGGTCGCAGGCCCTGGCCAAGATCGGGGTCGACGCCAGCCTGCTGAGTTCGACCGCAGGCCGGGCCTGAACCTAGCCCCGCGCCTTCACCGGCGCAGCGCCGTCGACATAGCTTTCATTGAGATAGACCTCGGCTTCCTGCGGCGAGAGCGCCGGCGCGTAGCCGAAGCCCTGGCCGTAGTCGCACCCCAGCGAGAGCAGCTGGCGAGCCATCTGCGCGTTCTCCACGCCTTCGGCGACGACCTCCAGCGACAGGTCCTGCCCCAGCTTCACGACCGAGGAGACGATCTTCGCCGAACCCTCGTTGGTGGCCATGGTGCGCACGAAGTAGCGGTCGATCTTCAAGGTGTCGAACGGCAGGCGCGTCAGGTAGCTGAGCGAGGAGAAGCCGGTGCCGAAATCGTCCAGCGCCAAGGCCGCGCCGGCCGCGCGAAGGTCGCGCAGGATGACGGCGGCCCGGTCGGGGTCGCGCATGACGTCGCCTTCGGTGACTTCCAGCTTCAGCGCGCCCGGCGGCAGGCCGGTCTCACGGCGGATGGCCGAGACGTCGGCGATCAGGTCGGGGCGGTCGATCTCGCCGGTCGAGAGGTTCACGGCCACGGTCAGTTCGCCGGCCGCGCGATGGTCCCGACGCCAGACCGCCAGCTGATGGCCAGCCTGGCGCATCATCAGCGCGCCCAGCTCGCTCATCAGGCCCATTTCCTCGCACAGCGGCAGGAACTGGTCGGGCGTCAGCAGGCCGCGACGCGGGTGACGCCAGCGCACCAGGGCTTCGAAGCCCGACAGCGCGCCGGTCGAGAGACGGACGATCGGCTGGTAGAACGGCACGATCTCGTTGCGGCCGAAGGCGCCGCGCAGATCACTTTCGAGAGCCAGGCGCGAGAGCCCGTCGCTCTCCAGGCTGCGGCCATAGGCGGCGGCGCCGCCGCGCCCGCCGCTCTTGGCCGCCTCGACCGCCAGCTCAGCCCGGCGCAGCAGCTCGGCCGCTTCCGGCGCGTCCTCCCCGCCCGTCGCCTCGACAGCGCCGATGGAGAGTGTCGGGTGGATGTCGAAGCCGGCGACCCGGAGCGGCTGCTCCAGCGCCTGGCGCAGTGTCTCAGCGGCCGACGGCCGCGAGACGGGCGTCAGAACCGCGAACTCGTCCTCGCCGACCCTGGCCAACAGGGCGTGCGGCGGGAAGGCGGCGGCCAGACGCGAGCCGAGCGCGGCAAGCACCAGATCGGCCCGCTCGTGGCCCAGGGCCTCGTTCAGCCGGCGCAGGCGGTCGAGGTCGGCGACGACCAGCTCGTGCTGGCCGGGGCTCTGCAGCCGCTCGCGCGCCCGCGTGACGAAGCTGCGGCGGTCCAGCAGGCCCGTCAGGTTGTCCTGGTCGCTGGCGGCGAATTTGGTTTCCGGGGCGATGACGCCAGCAGCGCGCACGCCCTCCTCCAGCCACACGCCGCGCCAGATGCAGACGCCGCCGCCGCGCATGCGCAGCCGCACGGCGATGTCCGAGCCCGGCTCCTGAATGCGAAGGATGTCCTCGGCCTGAGCCCGATCTGGCGGCAGGGCCAGGGCGCGCATTGCCGCGGAAGAGCATTCGGGGGCCAACGGCCCCAGGCCCAGCGCACGCGATGCGCCCGTAATGCGCATCCGGTCTTTTTCCGGCTCCCACAGCCAGAGCGCGACATCTGCGGCGCCTAGGGCCTCAAGGGTCGCGGTGGGGTCCCAGCTCCAACGATCGTTCGGCATTGTCTCAAGACATTCATGGCCAACGCCCGCAGAGCGGTTCGGCCCACGACAGCCGAAGCGCGCTAAACAGACACCTCGTCGCCCGGCGCCTCGTGCACCCGCAAGGGGGACACAAGTCCGAACAAGACATGATCTCGCCACACGCCGTTAATTTTCAGATAAGCCTGGGCGAGCCCCTCTTCCCGAAACCCGGCCCGGTTGAGGAGTTTGCGGGACGGCGCATTGCTGGGCAGGCAGGCCGCCTCCAGCCGGTGCAGGGCGAGCGTGCGGAAGGCGAAAACCGAGAGCGCGCGCGTGGCCGCCAGCGTCAGGCCTTGCTGGGTAAAGGGTTGGCCACACCAGTAGCCGACCGAGCCCATCTGCGCGACGCCGCGGCGGACATTGGAAAGGGTGATTCCGCCGGTCAGAGCGTCGTCGCGAGCGCGAAAAACGAAGAATGGAAAAGCCGTCCCGGCCTCCCGGTCGCGGGCGTAGGCGGCCAGTCTGCGGCGGAAGGCCGCACGGGTCAGATCGTCGTCCGGCCAGGTCGGTTCCCAGGGCTGCAGGAAATCGCGCGACTGGGCGCGCAACTCCCGCCACTCTGCGAAATCCGAGGCGCGGGGCGGGCGCAGGCGCACGCCGTCGCCTTCGATGCGAAGGCCGCTCTCCGGCGCGATCCAGTCCAACAGGGCCATTGCGAGAGAGTCGCGGGAAGGACCGGGGCTCGTCAAGTGTCAGGCGCTCAGCCGAAGAGGGCGGCCTGGAACGCCTCGGCGCCCTTCAGCGCGGCCTTTGGGCCGAGCACGCTGCCGGCCGAACGTCGCTGGGCCAGCATCTGCGCGCCCAAGGCCTCCAGGTCGGCCTGGCTGACCGCATCGATCTGCTCGGCCAGCTCGGCCGGCGGCAGAGTGCGGTCGAACAGCAGCACCTGGACCGCCGCCTGCTCGGCGCGCGACAGCGGCTGCTCGCGAGCCATGAACATCGAGGCCTTGAGCTGGGCCTTGGCTCGGGCCAGTTCCGGCTCGCTAACGCCACCGGCCATGCCCTTCACCTCGCCTGCCGCGACCCGCGCCAACTCAGCCGCGTCCTTGGCCGCGCAGCCGGCGAAGATTCCCAGCACGCCAGTGTCGGCATAGGTTTCGGAGTAGGCGTCCACCGCATACGCGAGGCCGCGCTTCTCGCGCGCTTCCTGGAACAGGCGCGAGGCCATGCCGCCGCCGAGAATTTCGGCGAAGAGCCGCAGGGCGAAATAGGCCGGGTCGCGCACGCCTACCGTCGGCAGCAGAAAGACCAGGTTCGCCTGCTCCAGCGGCTTGGCCAGCTTGCGCGCCCCGCCCTCGAAGGCCGCCGGCGACGGGTTCTGCACGCCGGCGCCCGACGCCGCGCCGAAGTCGCGCTCCGCCAGGGCCAGCAGCTCATCCTCGTCGACCGCGCCCGAGGCGCTGATCACCAGGGTGTCAGGCGCATAAAGCTGCGCGCGCCAGGCGGACAGACGCGCGGGATCTGCGCGGGCGATCGAAGCATCCGTGCCTAGAATGGGACGGCCTAGCGGCTGGCCGGCGAAGGCGGCGTCCTGCGCCATCTCGAAGACGTGGTCGTCGGGCGTGTCGGCCGCCTCGGCGATCTCCTGGCCGACCACCTGGACCTCCCGGGCCAGATCGCCGGCGTCCATGGTCGGCCGCTGTACCAGGTCGGCCAGCACCGCCGAGCCGAGATCGAGCCCGCCCTTCAGGGCGCGGACCTGGAAGCTGGTGCGCTCGTACCCGGTGGCCGCGTTGATCTGGCCGCCCTGGGCCTCGATCACCTCGACGATGTCGCGGGCCGAACGGTTCCCCGCGCCCTTGAAGACCATGTGCTCCAGCAGATGCGACCAGCCGGAGCGCTCCTCGTCCTCCGAGCGCGCGCCACGGCCGGCGACAACGGAAAGAGCGAGGGTCTCGAGGCCGGGCATGGGATCGCAGACGACGCGAACCCCATTGGATAGGCGATGGATGTTGGGCAGTTGGTCAGCCTTCCGCAAAGGCCCTTACATAGGCCTTGATGGTCTCGGCGTCAGCGGGGAGGCGGTCGAACCGTTCGGCCTTCGCCGAAAGGTGCGCGGCGTTGCGCGGCATGACCGGAGTCTCGCCGGTCGCGGCCGAAACGGTTTCCGGGAACTTGGCGGCGTGGGCGGTCGAGAGCACCACGATGGGCGCGGCGGTTACGGCGCGGGCGCGTTGCATGCCGACAACCCCGACCGCGGTGTGCGGATCGATCAGCTCGCCGGTCTCGCGCAGGGTGGCGACGATGGTCCGGGTGGTGTCGCCTTCCCCAACCGAGACCCCGGTGAACGTCTCGCGCATGGCGGCGAGGGCCTGGGGCGGGATGTCCACCCCACCGGTCTCGGCGAAGGCGGCGAAGGCGCGGGCGGTCTCGACGCCGTCGCGACGCACGCACTCGAAGTACAGGCGCTCGAAGTTGGACGCCGACTGAATGTCCATCGCCGGCGACTGGGTCGGGGCCGTCACTCCACGCACATAGCGGCCGTCTTCAAAGGCGCGGGCCAGGATGTCGTTGGAGTTGGTCGCGACGATGATCCTGGCGATCGGCAGCCCCATGCGCTTGGCCACATACCCCGCGAAGCCGTCGCCGAAATTGCCCGAGGGCACGGCGAAGGCGATCTCGCGATGCGGCGCGCCCAGCGCCACGGCGGCGGTGAAGTAGTAGACGCTCTGGGCGACGATGCGGGCGAAGTTGATCGAGTTGACCGCCGACAGTCCGACCGCCTGCTTCAGCGACGCGTCGGAGAGCGCGGTCTTGAGGATCGCCTGGCAGTCGTCGAAGTCGCCGGCGACGGCCACGCAGCGGACGTTGTCCTCCTCGGCGGTGGTCATGAAGCGGCGCTGGACCTCTGAAATCCGGCCGTCGGGGAACATCACCACGATCTTGGTGTTGGAGCGGCCGCGGAAAGCCTCGACCGCCGCGCCGCCGGTGTCGCCAGACGTTGCGCAGAGAATGGTCTGAGTGCGCTTCTGCGCGCTCAGCACATGGTCGGAGAGCCGGGCCAGCAGCTGCATGGCCACGTCTTTGAAGGCCAGGCTCGGGCCGTGAAACAGTTCGGCGATGAATCCGCCCGGCGCGATCTGGCGCACCGGCACGACCGCCGCGTGGGTGAAGCTGGCATAGGCCTCGGCGCACATCTCAGCGAGGACGCCGGCTTCGATCTCATCGCCCACGAATTTGCCGAGGACGGCGGCGGCGACCTCGGCATAGGGGCGGCCGGCGAAGGCGGCGATCTCGGCCTGGGTGAAGCTCGGCCACTCTTCCGGCACATAGAGGCCGCCGTCAGGGGCCAGGCCGGCCAGGACAGCATCGACAAAGCCGACCGAGGGCGACTGCCCCCGGGTAGAGACGTACCGCATCAGGATTTCCGTTCTTCGCCGGGCCGGGAGCCTTGTCGGCGGAAGTTTCGCCAGAGCATGGCGGCATAGACGCCGACCAAGGCGGCTGCAAGGCCGTACCAGGTCAGGGCGTATTCGAGGTGACGATTGGGGATGTCCGCCGGCAGCGGGGCGGGATCGAGCGCCTTCCAATCCGGGTTGGACGAGGTCTCGGCCATCAGCACCAGCGGCGCCGGGGCGTCGGCCTTGAGCGCCTTCGCCATGGCCGGCACGTCGCGCACGTACCAGCGATTGGCCGCCGCGTCGTTCGCCGGGCTGAACAGGTTGCCGGGCTCAGGCTTGCGCAGCACGCCCACCATCTCGACCGGAGCCAGGTCGGAGACATTGACCGGCGGGCGAGCCGACACCTCGTCGATGACGAAGCCGCGGTCGACGAGGAGGGTCTTGTAGCGGCTGCTGGCGACCCGGCAGGCCGAGACCAGACGCGAGCCGGCCTTGCCTTCACGCACCGAGAACAGTTCGAGATAGGGCGCGCTGGTCAGGCCGACGCACGTGAGGCGAACGCGGGTGAAGTCGAGGTCGGCGCCGGCGCCCATGCGTTCCAGCGCGGCGTCGCCCGAAATCGGGGCCGCGGCCTGAAGCGCGGCGACGCGCGCCAACAGCCCCTCCTTCCAGCTCAACCGCTGGAGTTGCCACGTGCCGAGGCCGATCAGGATCGTCAGGGAGATGGCGACGGCGATCGTCAGGCCGACGGGAATACGACGCGGCGCGTCAGTCATTCCGTGCTTCCGACGCGTGGTTGGCGAACTGGGCGGCCAGCAGCACGCCCTTCAGCGGCCGCAGCAGGCCGATGCAGACCGCCAGGGTCAGGGGCAGGAAGACGACGAGGTGGACCCAGATCGGCGGCTTGTAGGCCATCTCGACGAAGAGCATGGCGAAGGCGCAGAGGAAGCCGGCGATGAGGATCACGAAGACGGCGGGGCCGTCTCCGGAATCGGCCTTGGCCAAATTGTAGCCGCAGTGGTCGCAGGCCGGGGCGACCGTCAGGAAACCGGAAAACAGACGCCCCACCCCGCAGTTCGGACAACGGCCTTTCAGGCCGGCCAGCAGCGGGTTGGGGCTGTCCATCATCGGCGGGCCTAGTGGCCCGCCCCGCCGAACACGACGTAGATGAAGGCGAACAGGAACAGCCACACCACGTCGACGAAGTGCCAGTACCAGGCGGCCGCCTCGAAACCGAAATGCTTCTGCGGGGTGAAACCGCCACGCAGCAAGCGGATCAGGCAGACGGCCAGGAAGATGGTTCCAATCAGCACGTGGAAACCATGGAACCCGGTCGCCATGAAGAACGACGAGCCATAGAGGCCCGAATTGGCCTGGGTCTCGGCGCCGAAGAAGTACTTGTGCTCGAGGATGTGGTGGTACTCGTAGGCCTGGATCGCGGTGAACATGATCCCGAGCAGGATGGTCAGGGTCAGGGCGATCTTGGTCCCCTTGCGGTCGCCCTGCTGCAGCGCATGGTGCGCCCAGGTGACCGTGGTGCCCGACAGCAGCAGGGTCAGGGTGTTGACCAGCGGCAGGTTCCAGGCCGGGACGGTTTCGATGCCCGCCGGCGGCCAGGTCGCCCAGGCGGCGCGGACTTCCTCGATCGAGGACAGCGTCCGGTGGCCGTGGAACAGGGCCATTTCGAAGAAAATCCAGAACCAGGCGACGAAGAACATCACTTCGGAAGCGATGAACATGATCATGCCGTATCGCAGGCCGATCGAGACGACCGGCGTGTGGTCGCCAGCCTTCGATTCCTTGATCACGTCCGACCACCAGCCGAACATGGTGTAGAGGACGCCGGCCAGGCCGGCCGCGAACAGCCACGGCGACTTCTCGACGCCGAACAGGCCCTTCATCCACATCACCAGGCCGAGCGCCATGATCGTGGCGGAGGCGGAGCCCACCAGCGGCCACGGGCTGGGCGGCAGCAGGTGGTAGTCGTGCTTAACTTCGCCGTGGGCCATTTCGGTCCTAACCCCTCTCAGATCCTACAATCGCCCGCCCCTCTCTCGGGCCGGCGAAAGACATTTCGCGTGACGCTATAGCCCCGCCTTGGCCTGTACGCCAAGGGCGGAAGAGTGCTTTGCCGGCGTCGCGTCCGCGCGCTTTTCGCCGCGCTGGGCCTCAACCGACGGGAAGAAGGTGTAGGAGAGGGTCACCTCGCCCTTGCCCTTCGTCTCGAAATCCTCTGCGAACTTGGGATCCACGAAGTAGACGACCGGGAATTCGATGGTCGTCTTGGCCGGAATCGTCTGGTCCGAGAAGCAGAAGCATTCGAGCTTCTGAAAGTACGCGCCGGCCGATTCCGGCACGACATTATAAATCGCCCGGCCGGTGACCGGCTTGTCGCCATTGTTGGTGACCTTGAAGAAGGCGAGGCCTGTCTGGCCGATTCGCACTTCCTGGGTGACCTGCTCGGCCGTGAATGTCCAAGGCAGGTCGCGGACGTTGGCGTCGAAACGGATGGTCAGCTTGCGCTCGAGCATCTTGTCGGGCGCGGCCTGCGCCTTGCGCACCGTGCCGTCGAAGCCGGTGACTTGGCAGAAAGCCTTGTAGAGCGGCACCGAGGCGTAGGCCGCGCCGATCATGCCGACGAAACCGAGCGCGCAATAGAGCGCGACCTTGCGGTTGCGCCTGGCGGTCGGAGAAAGCTCGGAACTAGAAGGGTCGGTGGCCAACACTGCCTCCCAAACGCACGATCGTCACGACGAACACCAGGACGACGAACAGCACGAGCCCCAGCGCCAGAGCGATGTTGCGGCCGCGACGGGCGCGGGCTTCGACGACGGGATCGTGGGTGGGCTCGCTCACGTAAAGACTCCGACGGTAGGCAGGCCCAGCAGATGCTCGGCCAGCAGGGTCGCGAACAGCAGGGTCAGGTAGAGGATCGAGAAGGCGAAGAGGTTGCGCGCGTCTTTCGAGCTGGCCTTCACGTCGTAGAGGCCGTCGTCGTTGCGCTGGCCGCCTGCTTCGCCCGCGCGACTGCGGAACACGCGCCAAGCCAGGATCAGGAAGACGAGGCCGCCAATCGCCGAGACGGCGAGATAAGTCGCCCCGCCCAGGCTGGTGAAGGCGGGTACGATGCAGAGGGGCACGAACAGCAGGCTGTAGACCAGGATCTGCTTGCGGGTGGAGGCCGCGCCGGCGGTCACCGGCATCATCGGCACGCCCGCCTTCTGATAGTCCTCGCTGGTGTAGAGCGACAGGGCCCAGAAGTGGGGCGGGGTCCACATGAAGATGATGGCGCACAGCAGCCAGGCGTTCAGCGGCGCGGCGCCCGTGGCGGCGGCCCACCCGATCACCGGCGGCAGGGCGCCAGCGAGGCCGCCGATGACGATGTTCTGCGGCGTCGAGCGCTTGAGCCACATCGTGTAGACGACAGCGTAGAAGAAGATGGTGAAGGCCAGCAGGCCCGCCGCCAGCCAGTTGGTCGTCATGCCCAACAGCATGACCGAGAACAGCGACAGGACGACGCCCATGGCCAGGGCGTCCGCGCCCTGGACCTTGCCGGACGGCACCGGACGCGCGCGGGTGCGGCGCATCTTGGCGTCGATGTCGGCGTCGTACCACATGTTGAAGGCCGCCGAGGCGCCGGCGCCGACCGCGATGCAGAAGATCGCCACGGCGCCCAGCACCGGGTTCACGTCCGTTCCCGCGCACACCAGTCCGGTGATCGCGGTGAAGATCACCAACGACATCACGCGGGGTTTCAGCAGCTGGACATAGTCCTGCCACCGCGGGGGGGCGCTGGATCGTGAAACGGCTGGCGACATGGCCATCAGGATACTCCCAAAACGACCGAAGGGCGCGCGCTGGAATGTCCCAGCCCGCGCCCCTCAGAAGTCTTGATGGGGCCGGACCTAGTGCAGGTCCGGCTTGACCACCGGCAGTTCGTTGAACTGGTGGAACGGCGGCGGCGACGACAGGGTCCACTCGAGGGTGGTGGCGCCTTCGCCCCACGGATTGGCCTCGGCCTTGCGGCGGAAGACCATCGCGTCGATCAGCACCAGGAGGAACACGCCCACGCCGACCAGGGTCACGAGGTAACCGATCGAGGAGACGTGGTTCCAGTAGGTGAAGGCTTCCGGATAGTCGACGTAGCGACGCGGCATGCCTTGCAGGCCCAGGAAGTGCTGCGGGAAGAAGATCAGGTTCACGCCGACGAACATGACCCAGAAGTGCAGCTGGCCGAGCCACTCGCGGTACTTCACGCCCCACATCTTCTCGAACCAGTAGTAGAAGCCCGCGAAGATGGCGAAGACGGCGCCCAGCGACAGCACGTAGTGGAAGTGGGCGACCACGTAATAGGTGTCGTGCAGGCTGTAGTCGATGCCGGCGTTGGCGAGGACCACGCCGGTCACGCCGCCGACGGTGAACAGGAAGATGAAGCCCATCGCCCAGAGCATGGGCGTCTTGAAGTCGATGGAGCCGCCCCACATCGTGGCGATCCAGGAGAAGATCTTCACGCCGGTGGGAACCGCGATGACCATCGTGGCGGCCACGAAGTAGGCGCGCAGGTTGATGCTCATGCCCACGGTGTACATGTGGTGGGCCCACACGATGAACCCGATGAAGCCGATGGCGACCATGGCGTAGGCCATCGCCAGGTAGCCGAACACCGGCTTGCGCGAGAAGGTCGAGACGATGTGGCTGATGATGCCGAAGCCCGGCAGGATCAGGATGTACACCTCGGGGTGACCGAAGAACCAGAACAGGTGCTGGTACATGATCGGGTCCCCGCCGCCGGCCGCGTCGAAGAAGTGGGTGTTAAAGTTGCGGTCGGTCAGCAGCATGGTGATCGCGCCGGCCAGGACGGGCAGCGAGAGCAGCAGCAGGAAGACGGTGACCAGCACGGACCACACGAACAGCGGCATACGGTGCAGGGTCATGCCCGGCGCGCGCATGTTGAAGATGGTGGTGATGAAGTTGATGGCGCCCAGGATGGACGAGGCGCCGGCCAGGTGGAGCGCGAGGATCGCGCAGTCCATGGCAGGGCCCGTATGTCCTGACGTCGACAAGGGCGGATAAGCCGTCCAGCCGCCGCCGAAGCCGTGGCCGGGGCCGCCGTCGACGAACATCGAGGTCAGCATCAGCACCCAGGCGGCGACCAGCAGCCAGAAGGAGATGTTATTCATGCGCGGGAAGGCCATGTCCGGCGCGCCGATCATCAGCGGCACGAACCAGTTGCCGAACCCGCCGATCAGCGCCGGCATGACCATGAAGAAGATCATGATCAGGGCGTGGGCGGTGACGACGGCGTTGAAGCCGTGCTTGGAGGCTTCGATCAGGCCCAGCTGGTCGAGCAGCGAGCCCTTGGTGAAGACCTGGATGCCCGGCTCGGCCAGTTCCCAGCGGATAAGGCCCGACAGCGCGCCGCCCACCAGGCCCGCCATGATGGCGAACAGGATGTAGAGCGTGCCGATGTCCTTGTGGTTGGTCGAGAAGAACCAACGGGCGATGAAGCCGGGCTTGTGGTCGGCTTCGTCGTGATGATCGTGAGCTGCGGCTTGTGCCATCTTACTATGTCCTAGGCTCATTTCGCGGCCGGCGCCGCGGCGGGCGCGGCGGGCGTGGAGGTCGGGGCCGGAGCGGCGGCGGGCGCGGCGGCGGGAGCCGTCGCAGCAGCCGGAGCCTCGGCGCCTTCGGCGGCCGGGGCCGCAGCGGGCGCAGCAGCCGGGGCGGCGACGGCCGGAGCGGCGGGCGCGTCAGCCGTCATGGAGCCGCCCTTCGAAGCCACCCAGGCTTCGAATTCCGGCTGGGTCACGACCTTGATTTCGATCGGCATGAACGCGTGGTCGACGCCGCAGAGTTCCGAGCACTGGCCATAATAGGTGCCGACCTTTTCGGCGCGGAACCAGGTCTCGTTGATACGGCCGGGGACCGCGTCGATCTTCAGGCCGAAGGCCGGCATGGCGAAGGCGTGGATCACGTCGGCGCCGGTGACCAGAACGCGGACGTTCTTGTTGACCGGGACCACCAGCGGTTCGGTCGCCGCCAGACGGTAGGGAACGTTGCGCTTCTTGGCTTCGTCTTCCGGAAGGATGTTCGAAACGAACTCGCTGACCTTCTGGTCCGGCAGCTCGTAGCCCCAGTACCACTGGTAGCCGGTCGCTTTCACGGTCAGGTCCGGCTTGGGCATGTCGTTGTAGGCGAACAGCAGCCGGAACGAGAAGATCGCGATGAACATCAGGATCAGGACGGGAACCACCGTCCAGATCACTTCGATCATCGTGTTGTGGCTCCACTTGGCGGGAACCGGGTTCGACTTCTTGTTGTAGCGGATGACCACCCAGATGAGCAGCGCCAGCACGAACACCGAGATCAGCGTGATGATCGGCAGCTGTATCAAATCGTGGAAGTCGTGCGCCGCGTGCTTCAGCGGCGCAGCCGCCGGCTGCAGGCCGATGCCCTTGGGCGTCGGCTGCCCCACCAATTCTTCCGCGAACGCCTGGACGCCCCAGAACGCCGACGTTGCGCCCGCCGCGGCGGCCGCCGCCCACGTCCGCATGCCCTGAACCCTAGACTTCATGTCCCCTCGGTCTGCTTGGCCGGCCGCGCCTCGCGAAAGACGATCGCCCCCGCCGACTGGAATCGAGGCGGGGACCGCGCAAACCGCGAGGCCCCGCCCTTAAGCCGGGGTCCATACGCGCTCTCCCGGGGCTTGCCAAGACGCCAAGCCCCCCTATGGCGCAATGTCTCGCTGTCGACGTCGCGGCAAGGCCCCGCCAAGGCCTGAAAAACCGGTATCTCGCATAACTTCGGAAGGTTAAGCGCGCGACCGCGCAACAAGGCGCCGATAGACGCGCCGTGGGGTGACGTTTGCGCGCCAAGCCCCTATTTCTGTGGGCTCGTCTCTCGAAAGCCATGTCATGAACGCCCTGACCTCCGCCCCTTCGATCCTCGACTCCGCAGGCGTCGCCCCGGAACGAGCCCGCGAGATCCTCGGCGAAGCGCTGGCCGGAGCCGACGACGGCGAACTGTTCGTCGAACGTTCGGAAAGCGAGGCCTTCCTGTTCGACGACGGACGGCTGAAGTCGGCCTCATATGATTCGTCGGAAGGTTTCGGTCTGCGGGTCGTGGCGGGCGAGACGGCCGGCTATTCGCACTCCAGCGAAGTGTCCGAGGCCGCGCTGAAGCGGGCGGCCCAGTCCTCCGCCCTCGCCAAGCGCGGCTATAGCGGCGTTTCGGCCGAGGGTCCGCGCGCCACCAACACCAAGCTCTACGGCGAAGACGATCCGACCGCCTCGCCCGCCTTCTCCGACAAGGTCGCCCTGCTGCAGGAAATCGACGCGTGGGCGCGGGCGCGGGACCCGCGCGTGGTCCAAGTCATGGCCAGCCTGGCCGGCGAGCGGCGGATCGTCGAGATCCTGCGCGCCGACGGCCGGCTCATCCGCGACGTGCGCCCGCTCTGCCGGGTGAACGTTCAGGTGACGGTCGAAAAGGACGGCAAGCGCGAGAACGGATTCGCCGGGGCCGGCGGGCGCGCCGGCTTCGAGGCCTGGATCACCCCCGACAAGTGGCAGGAGCAGGCCGAGGAGGCCTTGCGCCAGGCCCTGGTCAATCTTGACGCCGTTCCCTGCCCCGCCGGCGAGATGGACGTGGTGCTGGGCCCCGGCTGGAACGGCGTGCTGCTGCACGAGGCGGTCGGCCACGGGCTGGAAGGCGACTTCAATCGCAAGGGCACCTCGGCCTTCTCGGGCAAGATCGGCCAGCGCGTCGCCGCCCCCGGCGTCACGGTCTTCGACGACGGCACCCTGCCCGGCCGCCGCGGCTCGCTGACCGTCGACGACGAGGGCACGCCCACCGAGCGGACGGTCCTGATCGAAGACGGCATCCTGGTCGGCTACATGCACGACCGGATGAGCGCACGCCTGATGGGCCTGACCGCGACCGGCAACGGCCGCCGCCAGTCCTACGCCCACATGCCGATGCCGCGAATGACCAACACCGCCATGCTGGGCGGCGACCACAAGCGCGAGGAGATGATCGCCTCGACCAAGCGCGGCCTCTATTGCGCAAACTTCGGCGGCGGCCAGGTGGACATCACCAACGGCAAGTTCGTCTTCCAATGCACCGAGGCCTACCTGATCGAGGACGGCAAGATCACCACCCCCGTGAAGGGCGCGACCCTGATCGGCGACGGTCCTTCGGCCCTGACGCGCGTGACCATGATCGGCGACGATTTCGACTTCGACCCCGGCGTCGGTGTCTGTGGCAAGTCGGGCCAGAGCGTCCCGGTCGGCGTGGGCCAGCCGTCGCTGAAGATCACCGGACTGACAGTCGGCGGCACCAATATCTGAGACGGTACAAGGGCCGAACCAACGTAACCGCCGGAAACATTTCGGATAATTAATCCACATTTCCTGGATTTAATTGGTCTCCCCCGATCGACGCAGGTCACTTGCGAGCGACCTTGGGGGAGTTTGTTACATGCTTGTTTCGGCTTTTGCGTCCGCACTCGCCATCGGCGCCGCCCAGCCGGCGCAAGATGGTGCGGCCCTGGCCACGCAGCCTGCGGCGGCGCCGACTGAGGGCGTGATCGCCTATCCGCCCGAATTCTTCGCCGCCTCGCAGCCGACGACGGCCCTGGACATGCTTTCGCGCCTGCCGGGCTTCGCCGTGGACACCGGCGACACGGTGCGCGGCTTCGAGGGTGCGGCGGGCAACGTGCTGCTGGACGGCCAGCGTCCGGCCACCAAGACCGACAACCTCGAAGAAATCCTGCGCCGGGTGCCGGCCTCGCAAGTCGCCCGCATCGACCTGATCCGCGGCGGCGCGCCCGGCATCGACATGCAGGGCAAGTCGGTGTTGGCCAACGTGATCCGCAAGCCGGGCGGCGGCTTCCAGGGCGTCGCCGCGGTGTCCGGTCGGGCCGTCTATGACGGCCGCCAGACCCTGACCGGCCGGGTGGAGCTCTCGGGCGGCGACGGCTCGCGCGCCTGGGAGGCCTCGGCCACCTACGGCAAGGGCATCGACGACGGTTCGGGCGAAGGCCCCGGCGTGCGGGTCGCCCCCGACGGGACCGTGCTGCGCCGCTCGGATATCGACGAGGAAGGCGACACCGTCCAGACGACGCTGACCGGCTCGTACGCCATGCCGCTTCTGGGCGGGCGCGCCAAGATCAACGCGCGGCTTTTTAACGACGACTACAAGTTCGACGAACAGACCGTCGTGCGGTTTCCGGCGCTGGAATACAGCTCGGGCATCGAGAATTCCGACAAGCTGGAGACCGAGGTCGGCGGCAGCTTCATTCGCGATCTCGGCGCGCGCACATCGATGGAGCTGATCGGCATCCGCCAGGACGCGCAGCGCGACATTTCCTCGGTGTCGCGTTCCCCGTCGCTCACCTCGGCCTTCGCCCTCGACCGCAAGACCAGCGAGACCATCGGCCGGGCGGTCTTCAAGCACCAGCCGAGCGAACGTCTGTCGCTTGAGACGGGCGGCGAAGTGGCGGTCAACGTGCTGGAGAGCAAGACAAGCTACGCCCGCAACGGCGTGGCCGTGCCGCTGCCGGCGGCGAACGTTCGCGTCGAGGAGCGCCGCGGCGAGGTGTTCGCCAAGGGCGTCTGGCGCCCGTCGCCGCAATGGACGCTGGAAGCGGGCCTTCGCTACGAGGGCTCGGCGATCGAATCGAGCGGCGATGTCGACCTTGAGAAGACGCTCTACTTCCTGAAGCCCCGGGTTGCGGCGACCTGGGCGCCGACCAAGTCGACCCAACTGCGCATGCGCTTCGAGCGCGTGGTCGCCCAACTGAACTTCGACGACTTCGTCGCCGAATCCTCGCTGAACACCGGTGTGATCACCGCCGGCAATCCGGACCTGTCGCCGGAACAGGCCTGGGTCAGCGAGGCCGCGGTCGAACAGCGCTTCGCCAACGGCGTGGTGATCGTGCTGACCGCCCGCCACTTCGCCCTGACCGACGTCATCGACCGGGCGCCGACCTTCCTGCCCACCGGCGTGTTCGACGCGCCGAGCAACATCGGCGATGGAACCAAGGACGAGATTGCGGTGAATCTGAACCTGCCGCTGGAGCCGTTCGGCTTCAAGGGGGCGACCATCCGCGGTGAATCGACGTGGCGCCGATCCGAGGTCACCGACCCGACGACCGGCGACAAGCGCGAGATATCGAACCTGAAACCCGTCGAGTGGGAGTTGCACTTCACCCACGACCTGCCGACCTATCGGCTAAACTGGGGCGTCGACGTGTTCGGCGGCTGGCGCGAGAGCTTCTATCGCTTCGACGAGGTGACGACGGACAAGCTGAAGACGTTCGTGACCCCGTTCATCGAATGGAAGCCGCGCGGCGACATCGTGGTCAGAGCAGAGATCCAGAACGCGACCTCACGAGGCTTCCGCCACACCCGGGCGATCTACGACGGTCCGCGCAGCACCACGCCGCTGCAATACGTAGACGACCGCGACATTCAGATCGGCTCCATCTACTGGGTCCGCGTGCGCAAGACATTCGGGACCTAAGTCCCCGGAAGCAGACATGAAAAAAGGGCCGGGCGCCTCACGGCGGCCGGCCCTTTCATCTGACGACGAGTCTTGGATCAGCTCTCGCGGTCGGCGCGGATCGCCGCCGGGCTCACCGCCTGGCGTTCGCCGTCCAGCACCGGGGCGATCGGCTCCGGCTGCGCGCGGACCGGGTCATTGGCGCCGTGCGACCAGTGCTTGATGAAGAAGCTGAGGGCGACGAAGACCACCCCGACCCCGACGCCGGCCCAGCCGAGCTGAGTGAAGCCCTTCATCGAGGTGGCCAGGGCCGCAGCGGGGTCCAGCACCTGGCCGCCCACGGTCTCAGTGCCCATGGCGCCGGCGATCAGGCCGCCGACGAACTGGGCGATGGACGAGGCCAGAAACCACACCGCCATCATGAAGGACACCACCGAGGCGACCGAGAGCTTGGTCACTTCCGACAGGCCGACCGGCGACAGGAAGAGCTCGCCCGTCGTGTGCAGCATGTAGAGCAGGGCCAGCATGATAAGCGGCAGGCGATAGTTCTCGTCGGCCATGCCCTGTGCCCAGACCACGACCAGGAACCCGAGACCGACCTGCAGCAGGCCGAAGCCGAACTTCAGCACCGGGTTCGGGTCCTTGCCGCGCGCGCCGAGCCAGGCCCAGAGGGCCGCGAAGATCGGGGCGAAGATCAGGATGAAGCCGGCGTTGAACGACTGGGTCTGCGCGGCCGAGATGCCCATCAGATCGACGTTGCGCGCCGCGAACAGGTTCAGCGAAGTCCCCGCCTGTTCGAACAAGGTGAAGAAGACCACGGAGCCGAAGATCAGCACCAGGGCCAGCATCATCCGCTCCCGCTCGATCTTGGTGCACTTCACCGCCAGGAAGTAGGCGATGAAGACCAGGGCCAGCACGGTCGAGATGCTGAGCGCGTAGCCGACCAGCTGGTTGCTCTGGACCAGGAACCAGACCGGGATCACGCCCAGCACCCCGCCGATATAGATCAGCCATTCACGGTTGATCGGGCCCGCGACACGGGCCTTGAGCACCTCAAGGCTCGGCGGCTCGCCCTTGCCTTCGAGGTAGCGCTTGCCGAACACGAAGACGACCCAGCCCAGCGCCATGCCGACGCCGGCAAGGCCGAAGCCGGCCCACCAGCCGACCGTCTGGCCCAGCAGGCCGCAGAGCACCGAGGCCCAGAACGCCCCGAGGTTGATGCCATAGTAGTAGAGGGTGAAGCCCGAATCGCGGCGCGGGTCGCCCTGCGGATAGAGCTGACCGACGATGGTCGAGATATTCGGCTTGAGGAAGCCCACGCCCATGATGATCAGCGAGACCGCCAGGTAGAAGGCGTTCTTGCTGAGCGGATCGACCTGCTTCTCCATGGTGTAGCTGCCTTCCGGCAGCACCGTCGGCAGGGCGCCGCCGGCTTGCAGACCCTTGATCTCCAGGCCGCCGCCCGCGGCGGGACCGAAGTCGTAGGGCTTGTCGCCGACCATCAGCTTGACGCTGCGCGACTCCATCCGCCCCTCGGCCACCACCTCGTATTTCTGGCCGCCATAAACCAGCTGCTGGGTGGCGGGCGTGCCTTCGACCGCCATGGTCAGGTGGCCGGCGACCAGAAGCAGTGCCCCGAAGGCCACCGCCTTGCGGGTGCCGAGATAACGGTCGGCCAGCAGGCCGCCGAGCAGCGGCAGAAGATAGACCAGACTGGTGTAGGAGCCGTACTGCGCTCCAGCGGTGGCGTCGTCGAACAGCAGGTGCTGCGTCAGGTAGAAGATCAGGATGCCCCGCATCCCGTAGTAAGAGAACCGCTCCCACATCTCGGCGAAGAACAGGATGATCAATCCGCGCGGATGCTGTTTCAGCAACTGCAAGAGCACGGGGATCCCGGTCGCCAATGTGATGACGATCCCCAGAAGGACTACGATGTTCATGAGGGCCTAGTGTTCCGATTCCTTGGACGGCCGGCGTTTGCTTTGGGGTCGTTTCCTCCCCGCCGGGCTGGTTTGGCGGGAGAAGATCACGCGGAAGGCCCAAGCACAAGCAATCGGCTTCCAGCCCTCCTGGAGCCGGATGAGATCAGGCGGCGTCGCCTGATCTCATCCGGCTCGCGCTTCAAAAGTTTAGAGCGGGTTGCAGGCGGAAGGCCGTTCGCACTTTTCCTCAACCCGCTCTGGCGTAGAGGGAGCCGCAGGGCCATGTCAGGCGTTGGTTCCGGCGAAGGAGGAGCGTCCATGCTGACACCCGGCCCCGACCACCCCATCGACATCGCCCCGGCCAGGACGCGCTGGCGAGCCATGTACGGCGACCACGTCATCGCCGACAGCGGGGACGTGCTGATCCTGACCGAGGCGAACTATTCGCCGGTGGTGTATTTCCCGCGCGCGGACGTCTCGATGGAGTACTTCTCGCGCACCGATCGGCACACCCATTGCCCGTACAAGGGCGACGCCGCCTATTACACGATCCTGATGGACGGCCGTTTCGCCGAGAACGCGGTCTGGACCTACGAGGAGCCATATCCGGCCATGGAGGCGATCCGCGGGCGGCTGGCCTTCTATCCCGACAAGGTCGAGGTCTATGCGGTCGAGGACATGCTGGTCGATCCCAAGCACCCGCACGCCGCGGTGGACGACATCGTTCAACACACCGACAGCGGATCGGGCGCAAGCCAGCGCGACCACTGGCCGCCCAACGTCGAGAGCCCGACCCGCGACGGCGGCGTGGTCTAGGGACGAACCTTCAGGCCCGCGGCCCGGGCCATTCGGGACGGGCCGCGAGATCCTCTACGGTCATGCCGATCCCCTCGGTCGCTCGGACGGGGATCGCGGCGGCGTCGAAGCCGTCGAGGCAGAAGACGTTGACGCCGTAGTGGTCGGGCGCGGCCCGCTTGCGGTGGAAGGTGTAGATGCCGCAGCGACTGCAGAAGTAGTGCTTCGCCCGCCGGGTGTTCCATTGATAGAGCGAGAGCACGTCCTCGCCGGCCGTGACGGTCAGGGCGCTCTCGTGCACCTTGGCCATCACCGCGTTCTTCTTCACGCACAGCGAGCAGTCGCAGGTGGTGAGTTCGGCGATCTCGCCATGCAGCTCGAAGCGGACCGCGCCGCAGTGGCACGATCCGTTGAGCAGCGGCATCAGTAAGCGAAGTCCTCGAACACGCGGCGAACGTCGCCCTTCCAGGGGCCGTTGTAGAGGTCGAGCAGGCGTTCGGCCGGCGTGACGCCGCTGTCGGCGATCTCTTCCAGTTCCGAAAGATAGCCCGTCTCGTCGACCATGCCGGCGCTGAGCCGGTTGCGGTTCTTGAGGCCCTGCCGGGCGATGGCGACCATGTCCTTGGCCACGTCCTGGACGCTGCGGCCGCCGACCTGCGCCTTCAGGCCGAGGCGCGCGACGTCCGCGCGCAGACGTTCGTGGTCCTCGACCTGCCAGTCCTTGCAGAGGTCCCAAGCGGCCGCGAGCGCGGCCTGGTCGTAGAAGACGCCCGCCCACAGCGCCGGCAGGGCGCAGAGGCGGCTCCAGGGGCCGGAATCGGCGCCACGCATCTCCAGGTACTGCTTCAGACGCACCTCGGGGAAGGCGGTGGTGGTGTGGTCGGCCCAGTCCTTGATCGACGGGCGGTCGCCGGGCAGCTCTTCCAGCTCGCCGGCCATGAACTTGCGGAACGAGCGGCCGGCGAGGTCGACGTACTGGCCGCCGCGCTTGGCGAAGTACATCGGCACGTCGAGGGCGTAGTTGGCGTAGGTCTCGTAGCCGAAGCCGTCGGCGAACACGAAGTCGAGCATGCCCGTGCGGTCCGGATCGGTGTCGGTCCAGACATTGGCGCGCGAGGACAGGAAGCCGCTGGGCTTGCCCTCGATGAAGGGCGAATTGGCGAAAAGCGCGGTGGCGATCGGCTGCAGGGCCAGGCTGGTGCGGAACTTGGCCACCATGTCGGCTTCGGAGCTGAAGTCGAGATTGGCCTGGACCGTGCAGGTGCGGAACATCATGTCGAGGCCGAGCTTGCCGACCTTGGGCATGTACTGCCGCATGATCTTGTAGCGGCCCTTGGGCATGACCGGAATCTCGTCGCGCCGCCAGATCGGCGTGAAGCCAAGGCCTAGGAAGCCTAGGCCGAGCTCGTCGGCGACGGTCTTGACCTCCTCCAGGTGCTGGCCGGTCTCCTCGCAGATGTCGTGCATGGTCTCCAACGGCGCGCCGGAGAGTTCGAACTGGCCGCCCGGCTCCAGGCTCACATTGGCCTTGCCGCGCTCCAGGGCGATGATGTTGTCGCCCTCGTACACACCTTGCCAGCCGAAGCGGGTGAGGCCGTTCAGCAGGGCCTGGATGCCCGCTGGGCCTTCGTAGGGGATGGGGTCGTACGTGCCGAGGCGGAAGACGAACTTCTCGTGCTCGGCGCCCACGCGCCAAGCGCTGGCCGGCTTTTCGCCAGCCTCGAACCAGCGGACGAGGTCCTCAAGCGTGAGGGGTCGGTCGTCGGTCACGACGTCGGCCATCTGGTTCTCCCTAGTAGTCCCTGGGAACAAAACGGCGCGATCTTTACGCCGTTCAGACAGGTGGGCGCAATTCAGGAAACCTCAAGGCCCCGCCAATCGCCCTCACGCCAGTCGCCCCGGGCGGCCTGCCACAGGGTCAGCGCGCTGATCGCGGCGGTGTCTGCCCGAAGGATCCTCGGTCCCAGCGTAGCGGGCGTCGCATAGGGAAGGTTCCGCAAGGTTTCTCGCTCAGCGGGCGAGAAGCCGCCCTCGGGGCCGATCAGGATCGCCCAGGGCGCAGGCGCGGCGCCGGCCAAGGCGTCCAGCACCGGCTTTGCGTCTCCGGCCTCGTCGCAGAACAGCAGGCGGCGTGGGGGCTCCCACTCTTCGATCAGCCTGGAGAGCTTCACCGGCTCGAAGATCTGCGGCACGTCCAGGCGGCCCGTCTGTTCGGCGGCCTCGGCGGCGATGGCCGACAGGCGGTCGATGCGGGTCCGCTCTGGGTTGGTGCGCTCGGTGATCACCAGGCGCACACGGCGCGCGCCCAGCTCGGCGGCCTTCTCGGCGATGGTCTCGACGCGGGCGCGCTTGACCAGGGCGACCACGAGATCGACGTCTGGGCCGATCGCCTGAGGGCGCTCCTGGGCGGTCGGGCGGACGATGACGCCCCGCTTGCCCAAAACTTCGATCGTGGTGCGCCATTCGCCGTCGCGGCCGTTGAAGACCAGAACTTCGTCGCCGACGGCGCGGCGCATGACGGAGACAAGGTAGTGGCTCTGGCCCTGATCGAGGGCGAGGGCGACGCCCTGGGCGAGGTCTGCGGCGACATAGAGGCGGATCATGGAACGAGGTTCTAGCCCTGCGCGTGCGATCAGGACTAGGCTCCGCTTATGGGAAAGTCCGACACCGAAAAAGACGACGCCTACGAGACCGAGCTCGCCAAATTGCAGCTCGCCCTTGTGAAGTACCAACAGCAGGCCATGAAGGGCGGCGACAAGGCGCTGATCATCTTCGAAGGCCGCGACGCCGCCGGCAAGGATGGTGCGATCAGCCGGATGGTCGAGCATCTGTCGATCCGCGCCACGCGGGTGGTGGCCCTGCCCAAGCCGACCGAGCTGGAAAGCAGTCAATGGTATTTCCAACGGTACGTGCCGCACCTGCCGGCCGCCGGCCAGGTCGTGATCTTCAACCGGTCCTGGTACAACCGCGCCGGCGTCGAGCGGGTGATGGGCTTCTCCACCCCGGCCCAGCAGGAGACCTTCCTGCGCGATGTCCCGCACTTCGAGGAGATGCTGATCGAGAGCGGCCTGAAGCTGGTGAAGATCTGGCTCGACATCAGCCGCGATGAACAGGCGCAACGGCTGAAGGAGCGCCGCGAGGACCCGCTGAAGGCGCTTAAGACCAGCCCGCTGGACGACGTCGCCCAGGAAAAATGGGACGATTACAGCGCTGCGCGAAACGAGATGCTGACCCGCACCCACACCCCGCTCGCGCCCTGGACCTGCGTCGTCACCGACAAGAAGAAGCAGGCGCGAATCAACGTCATGCGCCACGTCATCAGGACCATCGCTCCCGAGGACATCGCGGGCGGCGTAGACGAACCGGATCCGAACATCCTGTTCCCGTTCAAGATCGACGTCATCGAACGGCTCAACACGTAGCAGGAGCGTCAGGTGGGGGCGGAGGTGATCTCGGCGCGCGAGGCGCGGCGCATCGCACTGGCTGCGCAGGGCTTCGCCGACAAGCGGCCCGAGACGCCCGGCAAGCGGCATCTGCTGAAGACCATCGAGCGGCTGGGCGTGATCCAGATCGATTCGGTGAACGTCGTCTCGCGCACCCACTATCTGCCGGCCTTCTCGCGCCTGGGCGCCTATCCGCGGCCGCTGCTGGAAGAAGTTGCGTGGGGCAAGCGGCCGGCCCTTGTCGAGTACTGGGCGCACGAGGCCTCGCTACTGCCGGCGGCCACCCACCGGCTGCTGCGCTGGCGGATGGACGACGCGCGCGAGGGCGTCGGCACCTGGAAGGGAATCGCCCGCTTCCTGCGCACCCATGCCGACTTCATCGACAAGTGCCTGGCCGAGATCGAGACCCGCGGGCCGATGCCGGCCTCGGAGCTCAGCCTCGGGGCCAAGGGCGCCGGCAGCTGGTGGGGCTGGAGCGAGGGCAAGCGGGCGCTGGAGAGCCTGTTCTGGGTCGGCGACCTGACCACCGCCACCCGACGCGGCACGTTCGAGCGGGTCTATGGCCTGCCAGACAAGGTGCTGCCCAAGGAGGCGCGCGGCGAGCCGCCGCCCCGCGCGGAAGCGCAGCGCGAGCTGCTTCGCATCGCCGCCCGCGCCCAAGGCGTCGCGACCGAGCGCGATCTGCGCGACTACTTCCGCATGGGTGTCGCCGAGACCAAGGCGCGCATCGCCGAGCTGGTGGAGGCGGGCGACCTCGTCGAGACGAAGGTCAAGGGCTGGGACGGCGCCGCCTACCTGCATCGCGAGGCGCGCCGACCGCGGAAAATCCTCGCCAACGCGCTGCTCTCGCCGTTCGACAACCTGATCTGGTTCCGCGAGCGGACCGAACGGCTGTTCGGGACCCGGGTGCGGCTGGAGATCTACACCCCCGCGCACAAGCGGGTGCACGGCTATTACGTCCTGCCCTTCCTGCAGGGCGAGGCGATCACGGCCCGCGTCGACCTGAAGGCCGAGCGCAAGAAGGGCGTGCTTATGGTCCAGGCCACGCACGCCGAGCCCGACGCGGACGCGGTGACGCCGGAGCTGCTGGCGGCCGAACTGCGGCTGATGGCCGACTGGCTGGGGCTCGACCGCGTCGAGGTCGCGCCCAAGGGCGACTTGGCGGCGCAGTTGGCGGCGGCTGTCGCCTAGGCCTTCGGCGTCATCACCAGCCACGGCGTGGCGGCGAGGCGGAATTCCCACACCGCCAGGAGCTGGTCGAGGTGGCCGGCGCCCTTCAGGAAGTCCGGCAGCGGCAGGGTCTTGGGCTGAGGGTCCAGTCGCACGATGTCGTGGGTCGGGGTGAAGCGCTCGACGAGCCGCTCCAGCACGCCCTTGCGATAGACGTCGTGGGTCTCGACGATGAGGTTCATCCCCGCCAGCGCCGGCGACAGATCTGGACGGAGCAGATCGTCCTCCGCCCCCTCGATATCGACCAGCACCAGGCAGCGGCGGTCCTTGAACGCCTCGAAGCCGTCCGGCTCGAACCGCTCACCGATAATCACCCGGCCCTGGACGCCGTTGCGGGCGGCGAGATCGGCGCAGGCGGCGCGCGCCTTCTCCTGGATGTCGAAGGCGTGGACGGTGACGCCCGGCATCATCCGCGCCAGCCCGACAGCGTAGTAGCCCTCGGCGCAGCCGACATCGATTACGCAGTCCGGCGCATCGGCGGCGAAGCGGGCGAGATAGGGATGCAGCTCGGACTCGTAGGTCCCGATCAACCGCGGCGTCAGGGCGCCTTCCGTCGCGACGGTCAGGTATTCCATGCCCGCGAACGGCCCTTGCAGGACCTTCGCACCATGGTGGCGCACATAGGCGTCGCCGATGGCGCGCGAACGCCAGATCGCCAGCACGCGGAGGACCGAGTTCAGCTCGCGCGGATCGGCCAGCGGCGGATCGCGCGCCAACCGATCACGCAACCACTGAACCACCTGCTCGACATACGACATGAAAAACCCCCAGGGCCTCGAGGCCCTGGGGGTTGTCTAACACGGGGCGCCATCCCCGTGTCAGCGTCAGATGACGCCCTCGGTCACGGCGTGCAGGCGGGCATAGGCGCCCCCCTTGCTCACCAGCTCGGCGTGGCGTCCCTCCTCGACGATGCGGCCCTGATCGAAGACCAGGATGCGGTCCGCGCCGCGGATGGTCGAAAGCCGGTGGGCGATGACGATGGTTGTGCGGCCGACCATCAGCTCCTCCATGGCCGCCTGGACCTGGCGCTCGGTCTCCACGTCCAGCGACGAGGTGGCCTCGTCCAGCACCAGGATCGGCGCATCGGCCAGGAAGGCACGGGCGATGGCCACCCGTTGCCGCTCGCCGCCCGACAGCTTCACGCCCCGCTCACCGACCAGGGTCTGGTAGCCGCCGGGCAACCGCTCAATGAAGTCGTGTGCGCGGGCGCGGCGGGCCGCCAGCGCGATCTCCTTCTCCGTCGCCTGCGGCCGGGCGTAGGCGATGTTCTCGGCGATGGTCCGATGGAACAGCGCCGGGTCCTGCGGCACCACGGCGATGGCGCGGCGCAGGGCGCCCTGATCGACATGGGCGATGTCCTGCCCGTCGATCAGGATGCGGCCGTCCTGCAGGTCGTAGAGCCGTTGGATCAGCTTGACGAAGGTCGACTTGCCCGCCCCCGTCGGGCCGACCAGCGCGACCTTCTCGCCAGGCGCGACGCGCAGGGAGAAATCGCGATAGAGCGGCTCGTCGGCGGACTTGTATCGGAAGGTCGCCTTCTCGAAGACGATCTCGCCCAGCTGGCCGGCGAAGGCCGGGGCGTTGGGCGCGGTCTTCACCTGCGGCTCGGTCTGGGCGTAGCGGGCCACGTCCTCGACGTCGTCCAGGCCCTTCTGCATCATGCGGATGTTCTCGCCGATGTTGCGCAGATAGCCGCTCATCAGCATGAACGAGGTGATGGCGAAGGCGACGTCGCCGGCGCTCGCTTCCCCTCTCGCCCACAGCCGCAGCAGCAGGCCCGTCAGGCCGGCCTGGAGGCCGACCAGCAGCAGGTTGTGCCAGAGCCAGACGTTGATGAACCGCGTCCAGGTGGTCAGGGTCAGTCGCCGCCAGAGCGCGGTGATGCCGCCGATCCGCGCCTCTTCGCGCGCTTCGGCGCCGAAGGCCTTCACCGTCGGGTTGGACGAGAGCGAGTCGGCCAGGGCGCCGCCGATGCGGCTGTCGAGAGCGACCGACTTCAGGTTCGCCGGCCGCACGTACTTGGCGGTCAGGACGATGTTCGAGACAACATAGAGGATCACTACCGCCAGCGAGAACAGGCCGACGCTGGGCCAGCGGGCGATCATCACGCCCGAGAGGCCGAACAGGACCAGCATGGCCGGGCCGAGCCAGAGCACCACGGCGTCCGACACCATGTCGTAGCCCCACATGGCCCGGCTGAGCCGGCGCACGGTGGAGCCGGCGAAGGTGTCGGCGTGCCAGTCGGCGGAGAACGACTGGACACGCTGGAAGCCCTCGTCGGTCATCTCCTTCATGTTGGCCGCCGCCAGCGGGTTCCAGAACCGGAAGCTGACGTTGCGGATGATCGCGAAGGCCAGATAGACGCCCACGAACAGCCCCCACGCGCTCCAGGCCAGGTCCGCGCGCGCGGGGCCGGCCGCGACCGCATCGACCAGCTTGCCCGCGGCCCAGGGCAAGGCCAGATCGAAGCCGACCGACACCAGGGTCAGCACCACACAGGCGGTCAGCAGGATCGGCCGCCGCATCCAGAAGCGGGCGATGAAGCCCAGCACCTTCTTGTTGGAGAGGACCCGCTCCTTGGTGTCCTCAGTATCTTCGTAATGCTCGGTCACTGGGTCGTTCCTTCGGTGACGGCGTGCAGGCGCGCATAGGCGCCGCCCCGTTCGATCAGTTCGTTGTGCCGCCCCTCCTCGACGATCCGGCCGCGGTCGAAGACCAGGATCCGGTCCGCGCCGCGGATGGTCGAGAGGCGGTGGGCGATCACGATGGTGGTGCGGCCGACCATCAGCTCCTCCATGGCCGCCTGGACCTGACGCTCGGTCTCCACGTCCAGCGACGAGGTCGCCTCGTCCAGCACCAGGATCGGCGCATCGGCCAGGAAGGCCCGGGCGATGGCCACCCGCTGCCGCTCGCCGCCCGACAACTTCACGCCTCGCTCGCCGACGGGCGTGTCGTAACCCTTGGGCAGGCGATCGATGAAGTCATGCGCACGGGCGCGCCGGGCCGCCAACATCACCTCTTCCGGGGTCGCGTCAGGGCGGGCGTAGGCGATGTTCTCGGCGATCGAGCGGTGGAACAGGGCCGGGTCCTGCGGCACGACGGCGATGGCCTGGCGCAGGCTGGTCTGGGCGACCTTGGAGACATCCTGACCATCGATCAGGATGCGGCCCTCTTGCACGTCGTACAGGCGCTGAACCAGCTTGACGAAGGTCGACTTGCCCGAGCCGGTCGGCCCGACCAGGGCGATCCGCTCGCCGGGCGCCACCACCAGGGTGAAGCGCTCATAGAGCGGCCGCGGCTGGGTCTCGTAGCCGAAGGTGACGCGGTCGAAGACGATCTCGCCCAGCTCCCCGCGGAATGGCGCGGCGTTCGCCACGTCCTTCAGCTGCGGATCGGTACGCATGTACGTCGCCACATCCAGCATGTCGTCCAAGCCCTTCTGGAGCATCTGGGTGATCTCGCTGAAGTTGCGCATGTAGCCGGCCATGACGATGAACGAGGTGATCGCGAACGCCACGTCGCCAGGTGTGGCGCGGCCCTGCGACCAGGCATGGACCAGGAAGCCGGTCAGGCCCGCCTGCAGGATGATCAGCAGGACGTTCTGACCCAGGCCCACTACGTTGAAGCGGTCCCAGGTATTGTTGACCGCCCAGCGCCAGGCGTCGGCGGTCCTGGCGAACCGCGCCTCCTCCCGCGCTTCGGCGCCGAAGCTCTTCACGGTGGGGTTGGCCCCGATGGCGTCGGCCAGGGCTGCGCCGATCTCCGAATCGAGGGCGGTAGACTTGAGGTTCGCCGGCCGCACATAGCGGGTCGACATCAGGATATTGTACGCCGCGAAGGCCGCGATCACGACGGTCACGAACAGACCCGCCACCGGCCAGCGCAGGCCGATGGAGACCGCCAGCCCGCCCAGCACCAAGACGGTCGGGATCAGCATCCCGATGAGGGCGTCCGAGGCGCTGTCATAGCCCCACATGGCGCGGCTGACCCGGCGCACCGTGGCGCCGGCGAAGTTCGAGGCGTGCCAGTCGGCCGAGAACGCCTGGACCCGCGCGAAGCCCTGCTTGACCATCCGCGACATGATCCGGGCGTAGAAGCCGTTCATGACGCGGAACATGCTGGTCCGCGCCATGTAGAAGGTCAGGTACAGGCCCGACAGCGAGATCCAGGCGATCCAGGCGGCGCTTGTCACCTTCTCGGGAGCGGAGACAGCATTGATCAGCCCACTCGTGGCCCAGGGAATAGAGAGGTCGCAGACGGTAGCCAGGAGGCCCAGGCCGATGATCGCCGCGAACTTGCGCGGTTCGGCCATCCAGTGGCTCGCCATGAAGCCCAGCACCTGCATGTTGCTGAGACTTCGGGGACGGTTGTCGTCTTCGTCGTCGTAAAATTCGCTCATCGGACATTTCGCAAAATCGGTCCGGCCTGGAGCCGGAATGAACGGAAGATCGAGGATGGGCGCCGGGGTCCGTGGGGGAGCACGTTCCCCGGCGCCTCTGCCGCGCCCCTATTCGGGTCGCAGGGCCTCGAAGTTGAGGATTCGGCTGGACCGGCCCGGCCGTTTGCCCGCCTGGTGATCGGCGCCGACGGAGATCTGGACGAAGCCCGCCGCGGCGAGCGCCATCTCGAACTCCTTCAGGCCCCAGAGACGGAAGGCCATGACCTCCAGCTCGGACTCCACCAGGCGCCCTTCACGCCAGCGTTCGTAGCGGTCGTGAGTCACGCGCCGCTGGCGTAGAAGGTCGATCTCCACGGCCCGCCCCTCTATCCGTAGGAGATCGCCCGCAGGCGTCGTCCAGGTACGGATGTCCGGGCGCTCGTTGGCCAGGTAGCCCAGCGGCGGCAGGTCGATCATCAGCCGCCCGCCGGGCGCCAGATGATCGAAGAACCGCCGAAGGACCGCCAGCGCCTCGCCGAAGTCGTCGATCAGGCAGAAGGTCCCGACCGGCACGAGGACGGCCGCAAAGCTGCGGTCGTAGGCGAAGTCCTGGAACCTGGCCTGGCGGAGCACGGGCGAAAGGCCGCGTACGATGCAGTTGCGGGCGCAGGCGGCGAGCATGTCGGCCGAGCGGTCGAAGCCCTCCACCTCCAGTCCAGCCTCGAGAAGCGGGACGAGCAGGCGGCCGGTTCCCACGCCAGCCTCCAGGATCGGTCCGGAGACCATGGAGAGGCGGTCCAGATAGAAGTCCACGTCGGGCAGGCTGCCCGGCGGCTTGTCGAGGTCGTAGACCTCGGCGCACATCGCCCCATAACGATTGGGTTGCGGGGCGTTCGGCTGAGCCGGAACGGCTTCGGCGAATGTCATGTCGTCGTCTTTCGAGACGGACGGACTCCAGGCGCGTGGCGCAGAAAATCCGGGGTATCGAGGAGCGCCATGGACGCGCGGGATTCCGCGCGGTCAGGTTGGCGATGGCGGTGCAGATCGGCCCGGCTGGCGGGCGGCTCGCGACTTAGTCGCGGAACCTACCGGCGTAGGCGATCACGGCGACAAGCGGCATCTGCGGTCGATGATTGAATGCTGTCACGCTGATCACCTCCCTCGCAGATGGTTGTGGGCCGAAACGACGACGAACGCGAACTTGGGCGCATGAAATCGCCCTGTCAATGCCATGGACCGACGTTATTCAACGCGCACCGCCTGGTTGCAGAGCAGGAGTGGCCGCAACGCCACAGGCGGAGTAAAGCCAGGACCATGACCGCCCAGCTCCCCGACGCGGCCCCCAGCAACTGGGTGGACCGCCATGCGCCGCCCGCTATGCAGCCGTGGCTGAAGCTTGGCCGGTTCGACCGGCCCGCCGGCATCTGGCTGCTGATGCTGCCCGGCTGGCAGGGCGCAGCCCTGGCCGCGGCGACGGTCGGCGTCCTGCCCGATCCGTGGCTGCTGGCCAAGATCCTGGTGGGGGCGGCGCTGATGCGGGCGGCCGGCTGCGCCTTCAATGACGTGGTCGACCGCGATATCGACGCAAAGGTCGCCCGCACCGCCATGCGCCCAGTGGCCAGCGGCCAGATCAGCCTCAAACAGGCGTTCGCCTTCATGGCTATCTGCAGCCTCATCTCGCTGGCGATCCTGGTGACCATGGGACCGCTGGCCATCGGCCTGGGCGTCGCCTCGCTGGGCCTGGTTGCGGCCTACCCGTTCATGAAGCGGATCACCTGGTGGCCGCAGGCCTGGCTGGGCCTCACCTTCAACTGGGGCGCGCTGCTGGCCTATGCGGCGGCAACCGGGCGGATCGACCTGCCGGCGGTCCTGCTCTACGCCAGCGGCATATTCTGGACCCTGGGCTACGACACGATTTACGCGATCCAGGACCTGGAAGACGACGCCCTGGCCGGGGTCAAGTCGTCGACCCGGCGGCTGGGCGCCGGCGTGCAGAAGGGCGTGCTGGCGTTCTACGTGCTGTGCTTCGCGCTCGCGCTCGCTACGGCGTGGTTCGCCAAGCTGGGGCCGCTGTTCCTGCCGCTGGCCGCGCTCTATGGCATGCACCTGTCGCGCCAAGCGGCGCGCACCGACATCCACGACGGCCCGCTGGCCCTGGCGCTGTTCAAGTCCAACAGCCTGGCGGGGCTGCTGCTGTTCCTGGCCCTGGCGGCCGGGATGTGGAAGGGGACCGGCGCGGGTCTCTGACCCGCCCCCGACGCGCATGAGCTAGCCGCAGGCGGCCTTGCCGGCCTGGACCGCGAGCTGCTCTTCCAGACGGGCGCTGGCGTTGTGCAGTTCGGCGATGGCCTGGTCGATCTCCTGGCGCTGGGCCTCGAAGGCTGCGATCCGCTCGCGGTACTTGCGCAGGGCGTGAGTGTTCTGCGCCACCAGGCCGTCGTCGCGGTCGTAAAGATCGAAGATGTCGCGGATCTCCGCCAGCGACAGGCCGACCCGCTTGCCGCGCAGCACCAGCACGAGCCGAGCCCGGTCCCGATACGAATAGACCCGCGCCTGGCCGTCGCGCGCCGGCGACAGCAGCCCCTGCTCCTCGTAATAGCGGAGCGCGCGCGGCGTCGTGGAGAACTCGCGGCAGAGCTGGGTGATGGTGAAAGTGCTCGCCGGACGGCGAAGCCGTTGAAGCATCGTTTCCTCCCGAGTGTCCCGGCGGGCGTCTGTTTCCGCGCCCGTCACCCTGCAACCCAACGCCTGCCTTACGTGCGCGTCAAGTATGACGTGGGGTCAGCCTTGTGGCCTGGCGGCGCCCGGGAAAGGATGACGAAAACGAGGGAGGACGCCGTGGCGGGAGACCTGGATTTCAGCGGCGCGACCGTGCTGGTCGTCGGCGGCTCCAGCGGGATCGGCAATGGGATCGCGCATGGCTTCAAGGACCGCGGCGCGCAGGTCCATGTGTGGGGCACACGGAGCGATCCGGCCGACTACGACCCCGCCGAAGGCTCCGACCTGGCCGGCCTCGTTTACGCGAAAGTGAACGTCGCCGAGCGCGGCGAGATCGAGACCCACGTCCCGCCGTTCGAGCGCCTGGACGTGCTGGTGCTCTGCCAGGGCACGGTAGTCTACAAGCGCGGCGAGTTCGCGCCGCAGGGCTGGGACCACGTCATGGCCGTCAACCTCGACAGCCTGATGGCCTGCGCGGCGAAGTTCCACGACATGCTGGCCGCCGCGAAAGGCTCCATCGTCATCGTCAGCTCGGTCTCGGGCTTCCAGGCCAATCGCGGCAACCCGGCCTACGCCGCCTCCAAGGCCGGGGCGGTCAGCCTGACCAAGACCCTGGGCCAGGCCTGGGCCGGGGATGGAATTCGGGTCAACGGCCTGGCGCCCGGCCTGGTCGACACCAAGCTGACCAAGGTCACCACTGAGCATCCTGATCGCCTGCGCGGCGCGATGGCGCGCATTCCGATGGGACGGCTCGGCCAGCCCGCCGACATGGCCGGGGCGGCGCTGTTCCTGGCCTCGCCGCTCGCCGCCTATGTGGCGGGCCAGACCCTGATCGTCGACGGGGGCCTCAGCCTATGAGCCGTTTCAGCCGATCCCTGAAGGGAACCCGCGCGCTGATCACCGGGGCCGCCTCCGGCATGGGGCTGGCGACCGCACGGGCCTTCGCCGAGGAAGGCGCGCATGTCGCCCTGACCGACCATCTGTTCGAACCGGCGGAGTCGGCGGCTGCCGCGTTGCGCGAACAGGGCCTGTCGGCGCATGCCTGGAAGCTCGACGTCTCCGATCCTGTCGAGATCGCCGCCACGGTCGCACAGATCGGCCAAGCGCTGGGCGGGCTCGACGCGGTGGTCAACAACGCCGGAATCTCGGCGTTCTCGCCGATCGACGGCGACAGCTACGACGCGGTTTGGGACCGCTCGCTGGCGATCCTGCTGAGCGCGCATCAGCGGGTGATCCGTGCGGCCCTGCCTTTCCTGCGCGCGTCGGCCGCGCCGCGCATCGTCAACATCGCCTCGACCGAGGCTCTCGGCGCGACGGCGATGGACAGTCCCTATGCGGCTGCGAAGGCCGGGGTCACCGGCCTGACCCGCGCCCTGGCTGTCGAACTCGGCCGCGAGGGGATCACCGTCAACTGCATCTGCCCCGGCCCGATCGCCACCGGCATGACCGCGGCGATCCCCAACGACCAGAAGGCGGTGTTCGCCAAGCGCCGCACCGCCCTGCTCCGCTACGGCGAGCCGGAAGAGGTGGCGCACATGACGCTGAGCCTGTGCCTGCCGGCCGCGTCCTACATCACCGGCGCGACCATTCCCGTCGATGGAGGGCTGATGGCGCGCAACGCCTGATCCGTTGACGAGCATATTTGTACGCTATACAAATAGCACATGACCAACGTGCGTTCCTTGGCTGACGCGCGCCCAGCGCGGGAACCGGGCCGGCGGATGCGCTCGCGGCTGCTCGACGCGGCGGTGGAACTGTTCAGGGACAAGGGGCCGGCGGGCGTCTCGGTGGCCGACATCGCCGCGGCGGCCGGCGCCTTTCCCAGCCAGATCACCTATTACTTCCGCACCAAGGAGGCGCTGTTCGTCGAGGCCGCGTGCCGCGAGGTGCTCTATGTCGCCCGCAGGGCCGAGGAAGCCGCCGCCGGCGCGGCCAGCGGCGCCGACTACAACCGCCGCCTGGTCGAGGCGGTGGTGGGCGCGCCGGGCCTGGCGCTGTTCGTCGAGGCCCTGTCGCTGACCCGGCGCCGCCAGGATCTGACGCCGCTGATCGAGCGCACCTTCGAGCGGCTGCACTCGCAGGGCGACCGCGCCTATGGCGAGATCCGCGCCGCCCGCGGCTGGACCGGCCAGGCCGACACCGCCACCACCGCCCGCCGGTTCTGGACGCTCGCTCTGGGCCTGGCCCTGCGCGAAGGCGCCACTGGCGCGACGACCGCCGAGGAGGTCGAGGAGATGCTCCTGCTGCTGCAGTACGAGGGGAACGCCTGATGGCCGCCGCCGCCCGCCTGGACCCGAAGGACTTCTTCACCGCCGAGGAATGGGCGCCGATCTCGGCCCGCTCATGGTGGAAGGGGCCCGCCATGATCGCGCACGCGTGGGCGCTGATCGTCGCGGCCGGGGCCATGGTCGTAATCTGGCCGCTGACCCTGCCGCTGGCGGTGATGATCATCGGCACGCGCCAGCTCGGCCTCGCCATCCTGATGCACGACGCCGCCCATGGCGCGCTGCATGGGAACCTGAAGCTCAACGACTTCATGGGCGAGTGGCTGACGCCCGGCGGCCTGCACCGCTACCGACCCTATCACCTCACGCACCACCGCTTCGCCCAGCAGGTCGAGGATCCGGATCTTGTGCTGTCGGCCCCCTTCCCGATCACGCGGCTGTCGCTGCGCCGCAAGATCATGCGCGACCTGACCGGCCAGACCTTCTTCAAGCAGCGCTTCGGCATGTTCGTCGCCCGTCTGAAGGCCCGCAAGCAAGGCGAGCCGCTGGCGCCAATCATCCTCCAGGAGATCAAGGACAAGCGCCGCTGGCTGGCCTTCGGCGCGGTCGTGACGGCCGCCGGCGCGCCGTTCGGCCTATGGTGGATCTGGCCGGTGCTGTGGGTGCTGCCTCAAGCGACCTGGCTGCCGCTGGTCACCCGCCTGCGCAACATCGCCGAGCACGCCTGCATCGACGTGAACGAGCCCGACCCGATGCGTCAGGCGCGCACCACCAAGGCCAGCTTCGTCGAACGCCTGCTGATCGCGCCCTACTACGTGAACTATCACTGCGAGCATCACATGTTCATGCATGTGCCTTGCTACAACCTACCCCGCGCCCACCGTTTGCTGGCGGCCAAGGGCGTGACGGAGCGGATGCTGATCGAGCCGGGCGGCTATCGCCGCGTGCTGGCCCTGGCCTCCTCCAAGGCTTAGCCCACGCGCTTGCTCAGAGACCGGACCTGCAGCCCCAGCATCAGCATCGCTGCGCCGAACACGATCGCATAGATCCCGAGCCACCAGGTCAGCACCACCGCTCCGATCAGCGGCGAGAGCAGCAGCGCCAGGCCGAACAGCAGCGAGATCAGGGCCGAGGCGATCAGCCATCCGCGCCCGCCGACTGGCTCGCGCCGCAAGGCGACCGCCAGCTTCACCACGCCGGCGAACAGCGACCACGCCGCCAGGATCACTGCGAAGGTCGCCATGCCCAGGCCAGGATAGACGAAGATCGCCACGCTGGCGGCGACGGCGGCCAGACCCTCCAGCGCGACCATGCCCCACGCATGTCGCTGGCGCGCGGCCTTGAAGGCGCTGACGATCGCCAGGAAGCCGTCGGCCATCAAATAGATCGATAGGACGATGACCAGCGACAGCGCCGTCGCCACCGGCGAGAACGCCGCGAGCAGGCCGAACCCGATTCCCGCCAGGCCGCGCAGCACGATCGCCTGCCAGGCCACGCCGGCGACCCGGGCGGCCAGCAGCGGGTTCGGCGCTCTCAATCCCTGGTCGACGCTCATCTGCGGACTCCCGTTTTCGACCTAATGGCTGCATCGCGCCCATGGTTCCGCTTCGCCGGTCGGAGGGTCGTGATATGGAGGGCCCGTGATCACCCAGTCCCTGGAAGGCCGCCGCGCCTTCATCCTTGAAAACACCCGCGTCCAGGCCCCGCCGCATACGCCGGAGCTGTCGCTGCACCTGGCCGACGAGGTCACGCCGATCTGGCGGCTGACCGAGGAAGCCCTGGCCGAGATCGGCCTGCCGCCGCCGTTCTGGGCCTTCGCCTGGGCCGGCGGGCAGGCGTTGGCCCGCTATATTCTCGACCATCCGCAGGAGGTGGCCGGCAAGCGCGTGGTCGACTTCGCCTCGGGCTCCGGCATTGTCGGCATCGCGGCGATGAAGGCCGGGGCCGGCCACGTGTTGGCCGCTGACATCGATCCGTTCTGCGGCGCGGCCCTCGACGTCAACGCCGCGGCCAACGCCGTGCGCGTCGACTATACTGACCAGAACCTGCTGGACGCCCCGCCGCCGGACGTCGAGGTCATCCTGGCCGGCGACATCTGCTACGAGAAGCCGCTCGCCGCCCAGGTGATGGACTGGCTGGCGGCCGCCCATGTGCGTGGGGCCCGCGTGCTGATCGGCGATCCGGGCCGCAGCTACTTCCCGCGCGTCGGGCTTGAGAAGCTGGCCGAGTACGAGGTCCAGACCACCCGCGAACTCGAAGACCGCGAGGTCAAGAAGACCGCCGTCTGGACGCTGCCCGCCTGAGCCGCTAGAAGCGACGGAACATATTGAGAACAACTCGGAGGCCGAAATGCGCGAAGACGGCAAGATCGACTATGTGGAACTGCCCGGCGGCGACCTGATCGCCACCAAGCGCTTTTATGAGACGGCCTTCGGCTGGACCTTCACGGACTACGGCCCCAGCTACAGCGCCTTCGCCGAGGGGCTGGACGGCGGCTTCGACGGGGACGCCGCGGCCCAGACGGAAAAGCCGCTGGTCGTGCTGTACGCCCACGACCTGGAAGCCATGGCCGCCAAGGTGCAGGCCGGCGGCGGTGTCATCGTCAAGCCGATCTTCAGCTTCCCCGGCGGCCGCCGCTTCCACTTCCGCGACCCGTCCGGCAACGAGCTGGCGGTTTGGTCGGAGAGCTGACCTAGCTAGGGAGCGCGCTTCCACATATCGACATCCGAAGTCGATTGCCGAATTCCTGCCTCAGTAAGCAATCGCTTCAGCACCGGCGATCGCCCGCGATAGCTTTCCTCCCCGACTATCTTGCCATCTCGGTAAAATCGCACCCTGCCGCACTCATCACAAACCACGTAGTCGAAGACATGGTCATCGGCGACGACCCGAAGGGCCTGACGAGGGTTGAAACAGGCGGCGATCCAGTCGCTCGGCTCTAGCTCACCAAGGATTGCATTCGACGCGCGCACGGTTGCCGCCGCTTTCAACCTCACGGACCCGAGTACATCGTAACTATGCAGTCTTGGAGCACCGCTCTGCGCCTCTGGGACCGGCTCTAGGGAGTAGAGCGTCGCGGCGCGCGCGCTCTTCAGCACGACGAACGCACGCCGGACGGCCGCATCGTCATCTGTACCGGGCGATTGAACCAAGCCGCAGGCAGAAAGCCAAAGGGCGGCCAACAGGACCGTCAACACGCGGTCGATCGCCATCCAAAACTCCCTGATCCAGCCCCAGGACTATACCAGTCGTCGCCGAACCGTCACGCTAGGCCGCTATTGTCCGCAGCCGGACGAAAGGGTTTGGGCGATGGGCAAGAGCTGCGGCGAGTGCGGGATGTGCTGCAAGCTGCTGGCGATCCAGGCCCTGGACAAGCCGGCCGGCGCCTGGTGCGGCCACTTCAAGCGCGCCGCGGGCTGCGGCGTCTACGCCGACCGTCCGCCGGCCTGCCGCGGCTTCATCTGCCTGTGGCTGGACAGCGAAAAGCTGGACGACGCCTGGCGGCCCGACCGCGCCAAGTTCCTGATGTACACCGAGAAGGACGGCCAGCGTCTCAATGTCATCGTCGATCCCGCCCAGCCGGGCGCCTGGAAGCGCGAGCCCTACTATCGGCGGATCAAGGCGATGTCGCAGCGGGCGGTCGAGGGCTACGAGCTGGTGGTCTGCATCGGCGACCGCCGGATCGTGGTCTTCCCGCACGAGGATGTGGACCTGGGCCTGGTCAATCCCGAGCACAAGCTGGTCAGCGGCTATGCGCAGAAGAACGGGACCATGGTCCCCTACGCGATGATCCTCAGCGACGTGGCCCCTCAGGCCAGCTGAGCGAGCATCGAGGGATCGCAGGCCGCCGCCAGCATAACGCCCGCACGCGCCTGCGCCAGGGACGCGAGGCTCGCGCCCGGCTTGGGTTCGTGCAGGGTCATGGCGTAGCAAGCCTGGGCCGGACGGCTCATGGCTCCAAGCAGGCCGATGACGTCCTGCTCCAGCATCCAGGTTTCGGCGGCGAGTTCGTCCGCCGACGGCTGGACGCTCATCTGACCGATCGCGAGGGAGGCGATCACGGCCAGCGACACCGCCACGGCGTCGATCGTTCGCATGTCTAGTATCCCCTGGCGCGCCATATAGCCGAGGCGCCGCCCCAGGGCAACGCCACAACCTTGGCGGGCGATTGCGCCACGCCACAACATCGCGCGCCGCAGAAAGGATATTGCGCTTCGACCCAGCGGCGAGGCGGACGATTGACGCGCTTGCGCCGCGGCGCAAGGTCTACATCGGAACCAATCTGGAGACTGCTCATGACCTCGGAGGAAGCTCGCGAGATCATCTTCGGCTTTCCCGGTGTCGAGGAAGGCGCCTCGTACGGTCACCCGTCCTTCAAGGTGAACGGCAAGTTCTTCACGCGACTACGCGCAGAAGACGCCAGCCTGGTGCTGTTGGACATCGACCTCGACGAGCGGGAGATGTTGATGGAGGCGGAGCCGGCGACCTTCCACATCACGCCGCACTACAAGAACTATCCGAGCGTTCTGGCGCGGATCGAGACGGTCCATCCCGGCTCGCTGCGGAGCTTCCTCGAGCGCCGCTGGCGGAAGATTGCGCCCAAGGCCGCCGTCAAGGCGTTCGACGCAGCCCGGCCCGCGCAGATGTCTTGAAACGGAGATGGCGCGCAGTTGCGCCGAAGGTCATGGTCGCGCGTTCGATTCGGCATGAGGCTTGAGAGAACCCAGGAGATCGCCATGACCGTCGCCCCGAAGCCGCTCGCCCTCTTCGAGTTCGAGGAAACGGACGAGGCCTATCTGCTCACGGTCGCTGCGGAAGGCGGCGAGCCGCTGGTGCTGGAAGTCACCCCCGACCAGATGGACGCGATCATCGACGCCCTGAACGAGGTTCTCGGCGGCGACGAGGACATCGACGACGAGGACTAGAACTCGTCTTCCATCGCCGAGCGAAAGTTCTCGAAGATCTCGGCCGCCCGTTCCTCGGACGCGGGCTCCGGCTCGGCCTTCGCCGCGGGCGCCTGCGCGCCGATGATGCGGCCGGCCACCACGCCGCCCTGCACCAGCAGCAGTTCCTCGCCCGCCGCCAGGCCGGCGAGCAGCTGGGCGATGCGGGGCGGCAGGTCGTCGAGGTCGAGGCGCTTCATGATGGCGGGATTTTACCGCCCCCCCGCAGGTGACACCAGCGCAAGCCGGCCCTAGACCAAGCGCTCTAGAACTGTGGAGCGCGCATGGCCTATCGGTCGCTGAGGGATTTCATCGCCAAGCTGGAGGCCGCCGGCGAACTGCTGCGGGTGAGCGAGCCCGTGTCGAGCGTGCTGGAGATGACCGAGATCCAGCGTCGGTTGCTCGCCAAGGGCGGCCCCGCCGTGCTGTTCGAGAACGTGATCCGCGCCGACGGCGAGCGCTCGTCCATGCCGTGCCTGGTCAATCTGTTCGGCACGGTGAAGCGGGTGGCGATGGGGGTGACCCTGGAGGGCCAGGAGCGGACGACGGCCGCCGAAATGCGCGAGGTCGGCGAACTGCTGGCCTTTCTGCGCAGCCCCGAGCCGCCGCGCGGCCTGAAGGACGCCTTCGACATGCTGCCGCTGGCCAAGACGGTCATGTCGATGCGGCCGGCGACTGTGAAGAAGGCGCCGGTGCAGGAGGTGGTCTGGACCGGCGACGAGATCGACCTGGCCAAGCTCCCGATCCAGACCTGCTGGCCGGGCGAGCCCGCGCCGCTGATCACCTGGCCGCTGGTCGTCACCAAGGGCCCTTCGGACGAGCGGGAGGACGACTACAATCTCGGCATCTACCGCATGCAGATGCTGGGTAGGGACAAGACCATCATGCGCTGGCTGGCGCATCGCGGCGGCGCCATGCACCACCGCCGCTGGAAGGCGGCCGGCAAACCAGACGCCCTGCCCGCCTGCGCGGTGATCGGCGCCGATCCGGGCACCATTCTGGCGGCCGTGACGCCGGTGCCGGAGACGCTGTCGGAGTACCAGTTCGCCGGCCTGATGCGCGGGGCCAAGGTCGATCTGGTTCCAGCCAAGACCGTGCCGCTATTGGTGCCGGCCCAGGCCGAGATCGTCATCGAAGGCCACGTCATGCTGGACGAGTACGCCGACGAAGGCCCCTACGGCGACCACACCGGCTACTACAACTCGGTCGAGCAGTTCCCGGTGTTCAAGGTCAGCGCCATCACCATGCGCAGGGACCCGATCTACCTGACCACCTTCACCGGCCGTCCGCCGGACGAGCCGAGCGTGTTGGGCGAGGCGCTGAACGAGGTGTTCATTCCGCTGATCCGCCAACAATTCCCAGAGATCGTCGACTTCTGGCTGCCGCCCGAGGGCTGCTCGTACCGGATCGCGGTGGTCTCGATGAAGAAGGCCTATCCCGGCCACGCCAAGCGCGTGATGATGGGCGTCTGGAGCTATCTGCGGCAGTTCATGTACACCAAGTGGGTGATCGTCGTGGACGACGACATCGACGCTCGCGACTGGAAAGACGTCATGTGGGCGCTGTCGACCCGCATGGATCCCGCCCGCGACATCACCCTCGTCGAGGGCACGCCCATCGATTATCTCGACTTCGCCTCGCCCGAGAGCGGGCTGGGCTCGAAGATCGGTCTGGACGCCACCAACAAGTGGCCGCCCGAGACCAAGCGCGAATGGGGCGAGAAACTGGGCATGGACGAGGCGACGGTGTCCGCGGTCACGGAAAAGTGGTCACGCCTGGGTCTGCCGGGAGACGGCGAGCCGGTGTAGCTCCGCCGGCGGGGGCGACGAGGAGACGCGCTTGAAGTTCGCCCCGTTCCTGCTCGCCGGCCTTGCGGTCGCCTTCGCCCCACCAGCTCAATCCAGCGCCCAGCAGAGCAAGCCCGCGGCGAAAACGGAGCTTACGGGCGGCCCGCGCCTGGAGTTTCCCGTCGCTTGCAAGATCGGCGAGAGCTGCGAGGTCCAGAACTACGTCGACCGCGATCCCGGGCCCGGCGCCCAGGACTATCGCTGTGGGACCAACACCTATCAGGCGCACGGCGGGGTCGACATCCGCATCCGTGACATGGCGGCCCAGAAGGCTGGCGTCGATGTCCTGGCCGCGGCCCCGGGGCGTGTGAGCCGCCTGCGTGACGGCGTGGAGGACGCTTCGGTCAAGGTCCGCGGAACCTCGGCGGTCGACGGCCAGGAGTGCGGCAACGGGATCGTCGTCGACCATGGCCAGGGCTGGGAGACCCAGTACTGCCACCTGGCCAAGGGCAGCCTGAAGGTGAAGACGGGCGACCAGGTGGCGGCCGGGACCCCGATCGCGCGCATCGGCTTGTCGGGCAACACTGAATACCCCCACCTGCATCTCACCGTCCGCAGGAACGGCGAGACCATCGACCCTTCCTCGCCCGAGCCGGGGTGCGGACCGACGCGATCCGGCCAGGGCCTATGGTCGCCGAAGGCCGCCCGAGCGGTCGCCTACAAGAGCGGAGCGGTGCTCAACGCCGGCTTTACGGCCGAGGCGGTCAGCATGGCCGCTATCGAGGCCGGCGCGCTGCCCAAACCGACGACCGCCACGGCCCTGATCGCCTATGTCCGCGCGATCAACCTGCACGGCGGCGACATCCAGGAACTGGCGCTGAAGGGGCCCGACGGCTCGGTCCTGGTCTCCAGCGCGCAGCCGGCCCTGGATCGCGCCAAAGCGCAATCCTTCGTGATGGCCGGCAAGAAGGCACGCGCCGGGGGCTGGGCCAAGGGGCGGTACGTCGCCACCTATGTCGTCCGGCGCGGCGGCAAGCCGGTGATTTCAAAGACGTTCGAGACGACACTTTGAGAACCCCAGCCATGCCCGCCCTTGCCCTTTTGGCGAAACCAAGCCCAACTGCCCGCCTTCGCCGGGGGGCGACGAGGGGTATTTGAACATGGACGCTGCCGGCCACGCCGCGGCCCTCTGGGTCGGGCTGCATCTGATCCTGTTGCTGGTGCTGTCGATGCTGGTCGTGCGCCAGCGCCAGCGGCACAAGGTCGCCCTGGGCGACGGCGGCGTGCCGGAGCTGGCCCAGGCCATCCGCGCGTTCGGCAACGCCACCGAATACGTCCCGGCCGCCATGATCGGCATCGCTGTCCTGGCGCTTGTCCAAGCTCCGCCGCTTGCGGTGCACCTGACCGGTCTGCTGCTGTTCTCGGGCCGTATCCTGCATGGTTTTGGCCTGTCGCGTAGCGGTGGATCGTCATTCGCCCGCTCGATCGGCGTCACCCTGACCTGGCTGGCCTATGTCTTCGCCGCCGTCGCCCTGCTGTTCTACGCGATCGCGTAGCTTGCCGCGGGCCGCGCATCCCGCCATATGGCCAGGATGGAAGAGAGCCTCTTAGCCGATGTCGTGGCCGCCGCGCTGAAAGCCGGGGCCGACGCCGCCGAAGCCGTGGGCGCCCAGCGCGCCGCCTTGGGCATCAATGTCCGCCTCGGCGAACTCGAGGAAGTCGAGCGCGAGGAAAGCCGCGACCTCGGCCTGCGGGTCTTCATCGGCCAGCGCCAAGCGACCGTGTCGGGCTCCGACATCTCGCCCGAGGCCCGCGCCAAGTTGATCGAGCGCGCCGTGGCCATGGCCCGGCTGGCGCCCGAGGATCCCTATGCGGGCCTGGCCCCTAAGGATCGACTGGCCCAGGGCCCCTTCCCCGAGCTCGACCTGTATGACCCGCAGGAAGCCACGCCCGAAGCGCTGGAGGAGGTCGCCCGCGCCGCCGAGGACGCGGCCCGCGCCAATCCGCAGGTGACCAACTCCGAGGGCGGCTCGGCCTCGTCCTCGTCGTCCCATTGGCGGTTGGTGACGTCCAGCAGCTTTTCGGGCGTCTACCAGGCCTCGGCCTTCTCGATCACCGCTTCCGTCGTCGCCGGCGACGGCGAGACCATGGAGAGCGGCTATGACGGCCGCTCCGCCCGCTGGCGCGGCGACCTGCCCAGCCCGCAGTCCATCGGCGAGGAAGCCGCCCGCCGCGCGGCCCAGCGCCTGGGCGCGCGCAAGATCGACTCCACCACCGCGGCCGTGATCTTCGAGAACCGCTCGGCCATGTCGCTGATCGGGCCGTTGATCGGCGCCATCAGCGGCCCGTCCATCGCCCGCGGCACCTCGTTCCTGAAGGACAAGCTGCACGCCCAGATCTTCGCCAAAGGCGTGAATCTCGTCGACGAGCCGCACAAGATCCGGGGCCTCGGCTCCACCCCCTTCGACGACGAGGGCGTCGCCAACCGGCGCTGGGCGCTAATCGAGGACGGTGTGCTGACCACGTGGCTCATGAACTCCTCCTCGGCCCGCCAGCTGGGGCTGGAGACCACCGGCCACGCCTCGCGGGGGCTCGCCGGGGCGCCAGGCGTGTCGACCAGCAACCTGACCCTGGAGCCTGGCGTAAAGTCGCAGGCCGAACTGATGAAGGACGCCGGCAGCGGCCTCTTGGTCACCTCGATGTTCGGCCCATCCTTGAACGGCAACACCGGCGACTGGTCTGTCGGCTGCTCCGGCTTCTGGTTCGAGAACGGCGAACTGGCCTATCCGGTCACCGAGATCACGGTCGCCGGCAACCTGATCGACATCTACGGCCGTCTGATCCCCGGCTCCGACCTCGAGATCCGCGGCTCGGCCAACGCCCCGTCGCTGCTCGTCGACGGCCTGGCCATCGCAGGACGCTGATGGCGAACGCCGCCGAGGACCTCGCCCTCATCACCCAGGCGGCGCACGAGGCGGGGGCCCTGGCGCTGAAGATGCGCAGCGCCGGCCTGACCACGGCCTACAAGGAAGGCGACTCGCCGGTCACCGACGCCGACCTCGCCACCGACGCCCAGCTCAAGGCGCTGCTGACCACCGCGCGCCCCGACTACGGCTGGCTGTCGGAGGAGACACGCGATGACCCTGCGCGGCGCACCAAGCGGCGGCTGTTCGTGGTCGACCCGATCGACGGCACCCGCGCCTTCATCAAGGGCCGTCCCTGGTGGGCGGTCTCGGTGGCGGTGGTCGAGGACGAACAGCCGATCGCCGGCGTGGTCTTCGCCCCCGACCTTGACGAGACCTATTCAGCCCAAGTCGGCCGGGGCGCGACCCTGAACGGCGCCTCGATCCGCGCATCCGAACAGGATGTCGTCGAAGGCTGGGGCAGGGGCGGCGACGCGCGCAGGTCCCCCCCCCCCGCCGGCCCCCCGCCCGGGCCGCCCTGGCGGCTCGCGCCCCGCAACTCCACGGCCCTGCGGATGTGCGTGATTGCGGCCGGCGCCTTCGACGCCACCTTGGCCCTGGTGGCCAAGTTCGACTGGGACCTGGCCGCCGCCGATCTGATCGCCCGGGAAGCCGGCGCCTTCGTCGGCGACCACAGGGGCCGCGGCTTCGTGTACAACGGCGTGAAACCGGCTCAACCGAGCCTGGTCTGCGCGGCGCCGCGCCTCGCCCCATTGATCCTGGAGCGCGTACGGCATATCGAGCTGCCGAATTGACCGAATTGGGAAACACCATGCCCGAAAAGCAGCTTCTGCACCTCGTCATTGGCGGCGAACTTGAGGATCTGGAGCACAATACGTTCCGCGATCTGAGCAAGATCGATCTGGTCGGCGCCTATGCCAGCCACGCCGAAGCCGTCGCCGCCTGGCGCCGCAAGGCCCAGGAGACCGTCGACAACGCCCTGATGCGCTACTTCATCATCCACGCGCACAAGCTGCTCGATCCGGGCAAGGATCCGCAGCAGGATTAGGCGCCCGCGAGATGCTCCCCCTCTGGGGGAGCCCCTACTCCCGCTTAAGGATGCCCTCGGTCAGAAGCCGGCCCCACATCTGGGCGCGGAAGTCGGCCTTGATGGCGGCCTCGTCATAGGCCTCGCTGTCCACCCACCCCAGGAAGCTCTGCCCCTTGGGTTCGCCCTCGGCCAGATAGCGCTCGAAGGTGTAGTCCAGCACGCCGGTCTTGCCCTGCTTCACATGCAGGTAGCGGATATGCAGCTGGTCCAGGGCCTCGCGAATCGGCAGCCCTTTGCGGAAGTGCATGTAGAAGACGCTCATGATGCCCGCCCGGTCCGCGCCGGACTTGCAGTGCATCAGCGCTGGGTACTCGATCGACTCGAACAGTTCCTTTGCGCCGTGCACGCGCGCGCGGCTGGGCACCTCGCGCGAGGTGATGGTGAAGTCGACCATCGTCAGGCCCAACCGCTTGCAGGCGTCCTTCTCCAACGCATGGAAGCTGGCGTCGAAGCCGCCGCGCAGGTTGATGACCGTCTTGATCCCGCGCTTCTTCCATTCGGCCAGCTGGTGCGGCCAAGGCTGGTTGGTGCGCACCAGTTCGTCGCTGATCCAGTGGGCGTTTGAGAAGCCCAGGCGCAGATAGGCGTGATCCTTCCAGAGATAGTCCAGATAGGTCGCAACGCGCCCCTTGGGCGTGGAAAGGTCGAAATCGGCCAAGGGCGCTTCCTGCATGAGGCGGCCTAGATAATGGCTAGCCGGCCAGGGCGGAAGGCGCCGCGGCGACGCGCCGTCAGGCGGGCGCCTTCAACACCGCCGTGAACCCGGCGACCTTGCCGCTGGACGGCATCAGCGCGCAGGTGAAGGTGAAGTCCCGCCAAGCGGCACCCGAGCGCACCTGACCAACGCCGGTCAGGCTGCGTTTGCTGACCAGCGTCAGGGTGGCCGGGTTGTCGGTGCCCAGGAACACCTTGTCGGCGTCGGGAACCTGCTTCTTCAGAGCCGGCAACGCCGCAGGCCGGCAGATGAACTCGGCCACCTTCTTGGCGTTGCTCCAGCCGCTCGCCATGCTGCGCTCCTCGGGCGACTTCAGGCCCGAGATCACCTTGGCCACCACCGCCTTCTGGGCCGGCGACAGCGGCGGTTCGGCCGGTTCGGCCCCCGTCGCGGCCAGGGCCGCCAGGGCAAGAGCGATAGTCCACATGCGCGTCTCCGTTTCGCACCGATGGATTAGCACATTCCCGAGAGGCAGGGCACAGCGGGCGCAAGGCCCCCATATGGGCTCCACAGAACCAAGACGCCGGCTTGACTTCACACGCCCGACAGCCGACCCCAAGGACCGATGGACGAACCTGCCGAACAGCTCTCCACGCGCGCCGTGATCGGCCGCATCGCGCGCACCTATATGGCGCCGCGGTGGAAGGGCTGGACCGTGGCCATGATCGCCGCCATCGCCGTGGCTTATCTGTCGGCCACCCTGATCCAGATCCTGGAGCCGGCGATCAACGACCTGCTGGTCAACCACAAGCCCGGGACGCTGCTCGCCATTCCCCTGACTATCGCGGCCCTGGCCATCGGCCGGGGCCTGGCCCAGGTGATCCAGGCTAGCCAGGTCAACCGCATCGGCAACGAGGTGGTCGGCCAGGTCCAGGTGCAGCTGTTCGGCAAGCTGGTGCGCGCCGACCTCGCACGGCTGCGCGCCGGGCACACCGGCTCCTTCGTATCCTCGGTGCTCTACGACGCAGGCCTGATACGCGAGGCGGCGACGGCCGGGATCATCAACTACACCCAGCACCTGCTGACCGTGATCGGCGCGATCGCGGTGATGGTCGGCAACGACCCTTGGCTGTCGCTGACCCTGGTGGTGGCCGCCCCGCTCTCGACCACGATCATGCGGCGGTTCTCCAAGCGCACGGTCAAGGCCACCAGGGGCGCCATGGCCGAAACCTCAGCCCTCTCGACCGCGATCATGGAGAGCCTGGACGGCGTGCGGGTGGTGAAGATCGAGAACCGCGAAGCCTACGAGGAAGACCGCGTCGCCGAGGTTGTTAAGCGCCGCCAGAAATTCCTGGTGAAGGGCGCCAACGCCCGCGCCCGCGCCGCCCCGGCCACCGAAACCCTGATGACCCTGATCACCGCCGGCGTCATCGCCTATGCCGGCTGGCGCTCGCAGTCTGGCGGCATGAACGTGGGGGCCTTCGTCGCCTTCATAGGCGCCCTGGGCCTGGCCTCGCAGTCCCTGCGCCAGATCGCCAACTTGCAGACCGTGATGGCCGAGGGCGTCTCGGCCGCGCGGCGGCTGTTCGCCGCCCTGGACGTGGAGCCCGAGGTGCGCGAGCGCGAGGGCGCCAAGCCCCTGGTCATCACCGAGGGCACGATCGCCTTCCAGGATGTCGGCTTCGCCTACCGCGCCGAGGACCGGCCCGCCCTGCAGGGCGTGAACCTTGAGGTGCGGCGCGGCGAGACGGTGGCCCTGGTCGGCCCGTCCGGTGGCGGGAAGACCACGATCCTGAACCTCATCCCCCGCTTCTACGACGCCAGCTCAGGCAAGGTGACGATCGACGGGACCGACGTGCGCGACGTCACCCTGGCCTCGCTGCGCGATCACGTCGCACTGGTCACGCAGGAGCCGTTCCTGTTCGACGACACCATCCGCGCGAACATCGCCTATGCGCGGCCCGATGCGACCGACGAACAGATCATCGAAGCGGCCAAGGCCGCCGCCGCCCATGAGTTCGTCGAAGCCCTTCCCGAGGGCTACGCCACCCTGGTCGGCGAGGCTGGCGCACGCCTGTCGGGCGGCCAACGCCAGCGCATCGCCATCGCCCGCGCCTTCCTGAAGAACGCCCCGATCCTGCTGCTGGACGAGGCCACCAGCGCCCTCGACACCGAGAGCGAGGCGCAGGTCCAGGCCGCCCTCTCGCGCCTGATGGCCGGCCGCGCAACGATGCTGATCGCCCACCGCCTGTCGACCGTGCGCGGCGCGGACCGCATCTATGTGATCGAGAAGGGCCAGGTGATCGAGAGCGGCGACCACGCCAGCCTGGTGAAACAGAAGGGCCTCTACGCCCGCCTGGCCAAGAGCCAGGACCTGGAAGCGGAACCGGCCCTTTGAAGACCCTGCTGCGAAATCCCGGCGTCCAGGCCTTTCTGGGCTGGCTGCTGTGGCTGCACCTGATCGTGACCCTGAAGTCGCGGCGCTGGACGCACGACAATCTCGCCTGCGTCGAGCCAGTGCTCGAGACGGGAAAGCCGGCCGTCGCCCTGTTCTGGCACGGCTCCATCCCGCTGTGCCTGGGCCTGGCGCCGGTCTGGTGGCGACGGGAAAAGGTGCGCTGCATGGTTTCGCCCTCGGCCGACGGCGAGTTCATCGCCCAGGCCCTGTCGCGCGCCGGCTTCCCGGCCATCCGCACCTCCTCGGCCAAGAAGGGCGACAGCAGCAAGGCCCGCGCCGCCGTCGCCGCTATCCGCGAAGCCATGAACTGGATCAACGAGGGCGGCGTGCTGATCGTCACCCCCGACGGACCGCGGGGCCCGGCCGAGGTGATCGCGGCCGGCTCGATGCAGATCGCCCGCAAGACCGGGGCGCCGATCTACCTGATGGGCCTGGCTGTCTCGCCCGCCATCACCCTCGACACCTGGGACAGGATCACTTTCGCCTGGCCGTTCGGCCGCGGGGCCACCGCCTGGGACGGTCCCTACTACGTCCCGGCGGACGCCGATGACGCGGCCCTGGGCGCCCTGACCGAAGAGCTGTCGGCGAAACTGACTGCGACCCGCGCCCGCGCCGAAGCTCTCGTTGCGCGGCGTTGATCGTTCCGCCGCACGGTGACACATAGGGGCATGGCGCACGACCATCCCGGGCATTCGCACGACGACCATGATCACGAGCACGATCGTGCGCACGACCATAGCGGCCACGGGCACTCCCATGGTCACAGCCACGGTCCCGGGGGCCACAGCCACGCGCCCAAGGACTTCGGCCGCGCCTTCGCCATCGGCGTCGGACTAAACTTCGCCTTCGTGCTGGCCGAGGCCGGGGTCGGGATCTGGTCCGGCTCGCTCGCCCTGCTGGCCGACGCCGGGCACAATCTCTCGGACGTGCTCAGCCTGCTGTTGGCCTGGGGCGCGACGATCCTCGCCAAGGCCGCCCCCACCGCCCGACGCACCTATGGCCTGCGCAAGGCCACGGTGCTCGCCTCCCTTGCCAATGCGGTCCTGCTGCTGGTCGCCGTTGGGGTGATCGTCTCCGAGGCCATCCATCGCCTGGCCGAGCCCGCGCCCATCGCCACATGGCCGGTGATGGCGGTCGCCGCCATCGGGGTGGTCATCAACACCGCTACGGCGCTGATGTTCATGAAGGGCCACGACGACCTCAACGTCCGCGGCGCGTTCCTGCACATGGCGGCGGACGCGGCCGTATCGCTGGCCGTGGTCATCGGCGCGGGGCTGATCGCCCTCACCGGCCTGATCTGGATCGACCCGGCGCTCAGCCTGCTGATCGCCGCGGTGATCGTGATCGGCACCTGGGGCCTGTTGCGCGAGTCCGTCGACCTGGCGCTCGACGCCGCGCCGCGCGGCATGGATGTGCCGGCGGTCAAGGCCTGGCTGATGTCACGCCCCGGCGTGACCGAAGTCCACGACCTGCACGTCTGGGCGATGAGCACGACCGAGACCGCGCTGACGGCCCACGTCACCCGCCCGGACAACGCCGACGGCGACGACTTCCTGCACGCGACCTGCGAGGGTCTGGCTGGCAAATTCGGCATCGGCCACGCGACCCTGCAGATCGAGACCGGTCAGTCGGCCTCCTGCCGCCTGGCCACCGTCCACGCGATCTGAGCCGCCCCTTGCGCCCGCTCTCCCTTGCGCTCTACGCGGCGGCCACGGCCCTGGCCGAGCCGCTGGCGCCGAGCCTGCTTCGCGGCCGCGCCCGCCGCGGCAAGGAGGATCCCGAGCGCCTGAAGGAGCGCCTAGGCCGCGCATCTGTCCCTCGCCCGCCCGGGCCGCTGGTCTGGCTGCATGGGGTCAGCGTCGGCGAGAGTCTGTCTCTGCTGCCGCTGGTCGAGGCGCTCGCCAAGCCTGGCCGCACTCTGCTGGTCACGTCCGGCACCCGCACCTCGGCGGAACTGCTAGCCAAGCGGCTGCCAGCCGGCGCCATCCACCAGTATGCACCTATCGACGCGCCCGGCGTCGTGAAGCGCTTCCTGGCCCACTGGCGGCCCGACACGGCCATCCAGGTCGAGAGCGAGCTCTGGCCGAACCTGATCCTGGCGACCAAGGCCAGCGGCGCGCGCATGGCCCTGGTCTCGGCCCGCATGACCCGGAAGAGCGCCGAGGGCTGGGCGCGCGTTCCCGGCGCAGCCCACGCCCTGGTTGGCGCCTTCGACCTGGTCCTCGCCCAGGATCCCGATACCGACGCGCGGCTGCAGTCCCTGGGCGCGGCCACCGGGCCGCTGCTGAACCTCAAGAGCGTCGGCGCGCCCCTGCCATGCGCCGAGGCCGACCTTGCCGCGTTCAAGGCCGCGGCCGGCGCGCGCAAGGTGATCCTCGCAGCCAGCACCCACCCGGGCGAGGAGGAGATCATCGCCCGGGCCGTCCAGGCCGCCGGCGCCGACGCCCTGCTGGTCATCGCGCCCCGCCATCCCGACCGCGGCGAGGCGGTCGCCACCCTGCTCGACCAGATGGGCTTTTCCGTCGCGCGGCGCTCGCAGGGCCAGGCCCTGCCGTCCACGATCACCGCCTATGTCGCCGACACCCTGGGCGAGATGGGCCTCTTCTTCCGCGCTTGTGACGTCGCCGTCATGGGCGGCAGCTTCGTCCCCGGGATCGGCGGCCACAATCCGCTGGAGCCGGCGCGGCTGGGCGCGACCATCGTCAGCGGGCCGCACGTCTTCAACGCGGCGGCGACCTATGCCGAGATGTTCGAGCAGGTCGCTGCGATCGAATGCGCCGACGAGGCGACCCTGGCGCGCGACCTGCGCGGCCTGCTGACCGAGCCGCTCATCGCCGCCCGGATCGGCCGCGCCGCCCGAGCTTATGCGGGCCGCCAGGGTAAGGCGTTCGAGGACGCCCTGGCCTTGCTCCAACCCCTGCTGCCGGTATGAAGCTCTCGACACCGCGCTGGTGGTACGTGCGCGAGGGCGCGCCGGCCCCCGTGACCCGCGCTCTGCTGACGCCGATCTCCTGGATCTGGGCCGCCATAACCGCCCGTCGCATCGCCAAGGCCCAGCCGGTCGATCCCGGCGCGCCGGTCATCTGCGTCGGCAACCTGACCGTCGGCGGCGCCGGCAAGACCCCGGTGGTCCGCGAGCTGCTGCGTCGTATGCCCGGCGCGCATGGTCTCTCGCGCGGTTACGGCGGATCCCAAGCCGGGCCGCTGCGGGTCGACCCCAACCGCCACACGGCCGCGGCGGTCGGCGACGAGCCGCTGATGATGGCGCGCGACGCCCCGATCTGGATCGCCCGCGACCGCGTCGCCGGGGCGCGAGCCGCGGTCGCGGCGGGCGCCAAGGCCGTGGTCATGGACGACGGCCACCAGAACCCCTCGTTGAAGAAGACCCTTTCACTGGTTGTGGTCGACGGCGAGACGCGCGACGGCGTCTGGCCGCTAGGCGACGGCGCGGTGTTTCCGGCCGGCCCCCTGCGCGAGCCCCTGACCGTAGGCTTGGCCCGCGCCGATGCGGTGATCCTGATGCTGCCGGCGGATCTTGCCACGCCGGACCCGGAGCTCATCCGCGCGTTCGGCGACAAGCCGGTGCTGGTCGCGCGCCTGCTGCCGGCCGCGCCGCCGCCACCGGGACCGCAGGTCGGCTTCGCCGGCATCGCCATGCCCTGGAAGGTCGAGAGGGCCCTGAAGGCCGCGGGCTGCGAACTGGCCGATTTCCTGCCCTTCCCCGACCACTTCGCCTATGACGCCGCCGCCCTGAGGCTGCTGGAGCAACGGGCGCAGGTGTTCGACGCCGGCCTGGTCACGACCGAGAAGGACTGGGTGCGACTGCCGCCCGCCTGGCGCGACAAGGCGCACGCCTGGCCTGTCCGGGCGGTGTTCGAGGACGAGGCCGCCCTGGAGCGCCTGTTGGCGCCCTTCATCTAGAAGGGCGGCTGAACCGGCTGGGGCGTCGCCGGGGCGGCGGGCTGCGGCGTCGCAGGAACAGGCTGGCCCTCGGCCGCAGGCGCTTCTCCCTCGACCGGAACCTCGCCGTCGATCAGGCCCTCCTCAGGCGCGATCTCTTCGGCCGGCGGCGGCGGGGGCGGCAGACCGATCTGCTTGCCGTTCACCCGCGCCACGCCCTTGCTCATGGCGAAGCGCGCGAATTCGCGCCAGATCTCCGACGGCAGGCCGGCGCCGGCCACACCGTTCATCGGACTGTTGTCGTCGTTGCCTACCCAGACCCCGATGACCATGTCTCCCACAAAGCCGAGATAGAGCGCATCGCGGTAGTCCTGGGTCGTGCCGGTCTTGCCGTAGGCGTATTGCGAGACGTTGCCGCCGTTCGCCGTGCCGAACACGACGGCGGCGCGCAACAGGTCCAGCAGGCCCTGCCGTTCCTTTTCCGGCATGACGTGCGGCGCCGGAACCCGCGCCTGGATCATGCCGTAGGGCGTCACCGGATAGCGGCCCGCCGCCACGGCGGCGTAGGCGGAGGTCATGTCCAGCAGGGTGCTGGGCGCGGTGCCCAGCGCCAGGGTCAGGTCCGGCGGGAACTTCGAGCGCACGCCCATGTCCTCGGCGGCCTTGATGATCGCATTGCGGCCCACCTGCTGGGCCAACCGTGCGGCCGCCACATTGGACGAGCCGGCGAAGGCGTTGCGCAGGTGGATCTCGCGGTTGGCGTAATGGCCTTCGTGGTTCTTGGGCGACCAGTCGGCGATGGTCACCGGCGCGTCCAAGACCAGGCTGTCGGGCGTCTGCCCCTGGCGCAGAGCGGCCTGGTAGACGAACAGCTTGAAGGCCGAGCCGGGCTGGCGCTCGGCGTCCGAGACGCGGTTGAACTGGCTGGCCTTGTAGTCGTCGCCGCCGACCATCACCAGGACGCGGCCGTCCGGGCGCATGGCGACCAGCGCCGCCTGGCTGGCGTGCAGATAGCCGCCATGGCGCTTCAGCGCGTTGCGGACGATCTCCTCGGCCTTGTCCTGCAGCACCGAGTCCAGCGTGGTCGGGACCTGCACCTCGCCGTAGGCCGCTTCGAAGGCGCGGCGGGCCTGGGGCGAGACCCAGTCGGCGAAGTAGGAGCCGACGGGCAGCTTCTCGCGGCCTTCGCGGACACGCACGTCGCGGGCGCCGCGCGCCTGAGCCGCCGTGATCACGCCGGTGTCGACCATCGTGGCCAGCACCACGTCGGCCCGCTCGCGCGCAGCCGGCAAGTTCTCGGTCGGAGCCAGGCGCGAGGGCGCCTTGACCATGCCAGCCAGCATGGCGGCCTCGCCGATGCTGAGGGTCTCGGGCGTCTTATCGAAATAGTGCCGCGCGGCGGCGCGCAGGCCGAACACCCCGTCGCCGAAGTAGACCGTCGAGAGATAGCGCGAGAGGATTTCGTTCTTGCTGAGCCGCGCCTCGAGATAGAGGGCGATCATCGCCTCCTGCGCTTTTCGTCGCAGGCTGCGCTTGTTGGTCAGAAAGGCGTTCTTGGCCAGCTGCTGGGTGATGGTCGAGCCGCCCTCCTGGACGCCCCCGGCCTTCACGTTGCGCTGGAGCGCGCGGGTCAGGGCGCGCAGGTCGATGCCCCAGTGGCTGTAGAAGCGGCGGTCCTCGATGGCTACGAACGCGCCGGGCACATACTTCGGCAGCTTGGCGACATCGACCGGCGGCTCCTTGTAGGAGCCGCGGCGCGCGAACGGCTTGCCGTCCGCCGTCACCAGCACAAGCGTCGGATTTTGCAGCGGTTCCAGCGCCCGGCCGAGCGGCAGGGACCAGACCATGAAGACGACGAGCGCCGCGAAAAGAACGACGAGCCCCGCGGCGATCTGCCAGGGGCGGCGGAGCCAGAACGGGCGCCGCGCGCGCACGACTTCAGGTGCGCTGGTTGGGTCGGTCATGGGGCTCCGGACTCGGACATTGGGCTGTCTGCCGGACGCCCTATTCGCACGCTGGACGGCGCCTTGCTAGGCCCCTGCCTATGCTCCGGCTTTCTGGGCGTACTCCCAGGCCGACTTGGCGAGCAGCGGCACGCGTTCGGCCATGGCCGCCGCCTGCGGGCTGTTGGCGGTGCCATCGCGCACTCGTCCGACGATCCCCTGGCAGATTCCGGCCAGGCGGAACATGTTGTAGGACAGGAACCAGTCGAGGTGACCGAGCCCCGAGCGGCCGGTGCGGGCGCAATAGGCCGCGACCGCCTCTTCGATCGTCGGGATGCCATGGGCCTTCAGGTCGGGGATCTGAGCGATCGTGCCGTTGACCCAGTTCATCAGCAGGTAGGTGAAATCGGCGAGCGGCTCGCCAAGCGTGCCCAGTTCCCAGTCCAGCACGGCGATCACCCGCGCCTCGGTGGGATGGATGACCATGTTGTCGAGGCGGTAGTCGCCGTGCACGATCGAGGTGCGCTCCTGCTCGGGCAGGGTCCTGGGCAGCCACTCGATCAGCCGCTCCATCTCCTCGATGTGGACGGTCTCCGAGGCCTTGTACTGCTTAGTCCAGCGGTCGACCTGACGGCCCATATAGTTGCCGGGCTTGCCGTAGTCGCCGAGGCCAATGGCCTGGTAGTCGGTGTTGTGCAGGTCGGCCAGGGTGTTGATCTTGGCCATGAAGATCGCATGGCGCTCGGCCGGCTCGTACTGCGGCAGTTGCTGGTCCCAGAGGATGCGGCCCTCGACCATGTCCATCACGTAGAACATGGTGCCGATCACCGCCTCGTCGGTGCACAGCCCGTAGGAGCGCGCCACCGGAAAGCCCGTCGGATAGAGGGCCGTGATGACCTTGTACTCGCGGTCGACCGCGTGGGCCGAGGGCAGCAGCTTGCCCGGCGGCTTGCGCCGCATGACGTACTTCTTCGAGGGCGTGATCAGCTGGTAGGTCGGGTTCGACTGGCCGCCCTTGAACTGGCGCACTTCCAGCGGCCCTGCATAGCCCTCGACATTGGCCTCCATCCACGCGGCCAGGGCGGCCTCGTCGAAGCGGTGGCTCTCGGCGACCTCTTTGGTCCCGCTGTTGAGCTGTTCCCGCTGTTGCTCGGCGGAGTCGACCATGGCGTTCCCTCGGAGTCGTACAGTTGTTTGAACCACCATACCGACCCTGCCACGGCGTGAGCAAGCGGCCAGGACGCCTCCGTACCGAAACCTCTAAAATCTAACGCGCCGTCAGCGCCCGCCAACCGATGTCGGTGCGGTGGAAACCGCCCGGCCAGTCGATGCGCGCGATGGCTTCGTAAGCCTTGTCGCGCGCGGCCTGCAGGGTCGCGCCGCGGGCGCAGACGTTCAGCACCCGCCCGCCCGAGGCGCGCAGGGTCCCGTCCTCGTCGCGCGAGGTCCCAGCGTGGAAGACCACGACCTCCGGGCCGAAATCCTGCTCGGCGCCGCGGATGATCGAGCCGGTCACCGGGCTCTCCGGATAGCCGTCGGCGGCCAGCACGACGCAGATCGCCGCCTCGTCGCGCCAGACCGGCGCCGGCATCTGGCCGAGCGTTCCGTTGGCGCAGGCGACGAGATAGGGAACCAGGTCGCTCTCGAGCCGCAGCATCAGCACCTGGCACTCCGGATCGCCGAAGCGAACGTTGAACTCGACCAGCTTCGGGCCGTCCTGAGTGGCCATCAGCTCGACGAACAGCACGCCCTTGTATGGCGCGCCCTCGGCGGCGATGCCCGCGAAGGCCGGAACCGCCAGTCGCGTGCGGACCTGCTCGACCAGTTCGTCGGTGAAGACGGGCGCCGGGGAATAGGTGCCCATGCCGCCGGTGTTGGGGCCCATCTCGCCGTCATAGGCGCGCTTGTGGTCCTGGGCCGAGCCGAAGACGATGGAGTCCTTGCCGTCGCAGAGCGCGAACAGCGAGCCGATCTCGCCGTCGAGGAACTCTTCGATCACGACGCGCGCCCCGGCCGAACCGAAGCGCCCGCCCAGGGCGTCGTCGATGGCGGCCTCGGCCTCGGCGCGGTCCTGGGCGATCACCACGCCCTTGCCGGCGGCGAGGCCGTCGGCCTTGATCACATAGGGCGGCGAGAAGCGGTCGAGCGCCGCCTTGGCCGCGGCCGCATCGTCGCAGACCTTGTAGCCGGAGGTCGGCAGGCCATGCCGGTCGGTGAAGGCCTTGGTGAAGGCCTTGGAGGATTCGAGTTGGCCTGCGGCCGCCACCGGGCCGAAACAAGCGATGCCGGCCTTGGCGGCGGCGTCGGCGAGGCCGGCCTCAACAGAGACCTCCGGGCCTATGACGATCAGGTCAGCGGCGATCTCATGGGCCAAGGCGATCAGGCCCGGCACGTCGGTGGTCTTCAGGGCGCGAAGCTCGCCCAGACCCGCCATGCCCGGATTGCCCGGCGCCATCACCAGGCGCTTCACCAGCGGCGAGGCCGCGATCTTCCAGGCCAGGGCGTGTTCGCGCCCGCCGGAGCCGACGAGGAGAATGTTCATGGCGCGAGCCTTTGGCGTGGCCCGCGCCACGGGTCAAGGATGGCCGCTTCACGGACGCGCCCCGCCGCCGTTCTCAATCGCGGACAACGGTACGGCTCCTCCCGCGAATCGGGAGGAGCCGTAGCTCAGGCGTCGGAGAAAATCTCCTCGATCGGCTTGTCGAACAGCCGCGCGATCTTGAAGGCGAGCGGCAGGCTGGGATCGTACTTGCCGGTCTCGATGGCGTTGATGCTCTGGCGCGAGACCCGGAGGCGGTCGGCGAGGTCCGCCTGGCTCCAGTCACGCTCGGCGCGCAGGACCTTCAGTCGGTTCTTCATCGGCCCGTCACCGCTTCGAGATCCACCAGCCGGCCCAAGCTACGAAATAGCACGCCGCCTGCAGCCCCATGGCCGCCAACATGCCAAAGCCGACGAGATCACCCGCCCCGGCGCCGTCGGCCAGGTCGATCAGCAACGGATCGATATTCGCCTTGGCCAGCGCCACTGACAGGACGAGGGCGATCGCAACCCCGACGCTGCCTCCCCAATACCAGGCGAACTTGTGGGCTTCGCGCGCAGCCTCATCGAGCCGTCGCCAATAGGACACGGTTCCAACGAGGGCGATGCAGAGGACGACAGCAACCATCACCGCCGCGCCTAGCGGGCCCTCGAGCAGGCCGAGCGAGCGCATGCCTAGGCCCAAGGCAAGACCTGCCAAGGCCATCACCATTGCGACCAGCCAAGCCGGCCCACGACCGAAAACATCTTTTGAAATCAAAATCGCATCTCCCCTGACAGGCCCCGCTCTCGACAATGACCCTTGTCGATAAGACAAGCAAACATGACACGTGAAGGCATGTCAAGTGACCACGACAAAAAGTCAGGTTGCGGCGACTTTTCGGTCAGCCCCAGATGCGGAAATGCTTGGAGAGCTTGAGGCCCTGGCGCTGGTAGTGCGACCCGCCCTCGCCGTAGAGACGGGCAGGTTTTGCAGTCAGCGGTTCATAAACCAGCCGAGCCACAGTCTGGCCGTCCTCCAGCAGGAAAGGCGTCTCGTGGCTGCGGACCTCCAGCACCCCGCGCGAGCCGACGCCGCCCGCCTCCTCCGTCCCAAAGCCCGGGTCGAAGAAGCCGGCGTAGTGGACGCGGAACTCCCCGACCGACGGATCGATCGGCGTCATCTCCGCCGCCTGCAGCACCGGGATCTCGACCGCCTCCTTGGAGGCCAGGATGTAGAACTCGCCCGGATCCAGCAGCAGCTCCCCGTGGCGCGGGATCAGCGGCTCCCAGAAGTCCTTGGGGTCGTGACCGTCGACATGATCCATGTCGACCACGCCGGCGTGGCGGCGGGCGCGGAAGCCGGCGATCTCCTGAGTCAGGTCGACGCCGACGCTGCGGACCTGCAGCTTCGGCGGCTCGCCGCGCTTAAGCCGCAGTTGATTGAGCCGGGTGGAGGAGCGCACCAGGATCGAGAAGGTCTGGGGCGCGATCTCGATATAGGTCGGGCCGACATAGCCCTCGGCCACGTCGTCGAAAGCGACCGAGTTGTTGGTCAGCAGGCGCACGAAGACGTCGACCCGGCCGGTCGAGCTTTTCGGATTGGCGCGGGCTGACACGCCCTTGGGCAGGGCCAGCGCTTCCTGTAGCTCGGCGATGTAGACGCAGCCCTTCTCCAGCACCGCGCCACGGGTCAGGTCGAGCTCGTGCATGGCGACATCGGCGATGCGCTGGGGCACGGTGCGGCCGAGGCCCGGCAGGAACGAGGCGCGCACCCGCCAGGCCCGCGCGCCCAGGCGCAGGTCGAGGCTGGCCGGCTGCACCTGGTCGGCGTCGAACGGGCGCGAGGACGTGATGGCGCCGGCGGCGATCAGGTCTTCGATGGACTGGGAGGGCAGGATGCCAGGGGCTTCACTCATCGGCGCGACACTCGCCGCCCGCCACGAGTCTGGCAAGGCCGGGCGGCGGTTCTGCTGCAAGCTGCGGCAGATTTTCACTGGTGGCGAAGGAGCGGCCGCGGCGTTAGAAGGCCCCAGCCTTTAAGAGTGAAAGGAAATCCGTCATGGCCGAAGACACCCGCGACTGGGAGCTCGAAACCAAGCTGGTGCGCGGCGGCCTGAACCGAACGCCCTATGGCGAGATTTCCGAGGCCCTCTTCCTTACCCAGAGCTTCTCGTACGAGAGCGCCGGCGCGGCCGACAAGCGCTTCTCAGGCGAGGAGCCCGGCTTCATCTACCAGCGCTTCGGCAACCCGACGACGGCGATGTTCGAGGAGCGCCTGGCCCTGCTGGAAGGCGCCGACGCCTGCCGCGCCACCGCCTCGGGCATGGCCGCCGTGCACGTGGCGCTGATGGGCCTGGTGCGGGCCGGCGACCACATCGTGGCCGGGCGCGCCCTGTTCGGTTCCTGCCGCTGGATCCTCTCGGATTGGATGCCGCGCTTCGGCGTCGAGGTGACCTATGTCGACGCCACCGACCTGGCGGCCTGGCGCAACGCCGTGCGACCCAACACCAAGGCCTTCCTGGTCGAGAGCCCCGCCAACCCGCTGCTGGAGGTGACGGCCATCGGCGCGGTCGCCGAGATCGCCCGCGAGGCCGGCGCCAAGCTGGTCGTCGACAACGTGTTCGCCACGCCGGTCTTCCAAAAGCCGCTGGCGCTGGGCGCGGACGTCGTCGTCTATTCGGCCACCAAGCACATCGACGGCCAGGGCCGGGTGCTGGGCGGCGCCATCCTCGGCGCCGAGCCGCTGATGACCGAGACTTACAAGGACATCCTGCGCCATACCGGCCCCGCCCTGTCGCCGTTCAACGCCTGGGTGCTGCTGAAGGGCCTGGAGACCCTGGACCTGCGCGTGCGCCGCCAGGCCGAGAACGCCGCCAAGGTGGCCGACGTGATCGCCGCGCATTCCAAGGCCAAAACCGTGCTCTACCCGACACGGCCTGACCACCCGCAGGCGGCGCTGATCGCCAACCAGATGACCGGCGGCGGCAATGTCGTGGCCTTCGACCTGGGGAGCCGCGAGGCGGCCTGGCGCTTCCTTGACGCGCTGCAGATCGTCGACATCTCGAACAACCTCGGCGACGCCAAGTCGATGGCCACGCACCCGTGCACCACCACCCACCGCTCGATGCCGGAGGCCGAGCGCCTGGAGATCGGCCTGACCGAGGGCTGGGTGCGGATGAGCGTCGGCCTGGAAGGCCCCGGCGACCTGACCCGCGACGTCAGCCGGGCCCTGGACGCAGCCTAGCCGGCCAGCCAGGCGAGCAGTTCGGCGCCGATCTCGGTTGGATAGGTGTGCGCGAGGTCGGGGATTTCGCGATAGGTCACCTCCGCCCCGACCGCCTCGAGCGCCGCGGCGGCCCCGCGCGCCATGTCGACCGGGAACATCCAGTCCAGCGCGCCATGAGCGATATGGATCGGCAGGCCGCGCAGGCGCCCGCCGTCGGCCACTTGAGCCAGCATCGGATGGAAGGCGGCGGCGACCGGCGCCAGGTGGGTGAAGGGCGAGGCCGTTTCCAGCCCGCTGACATAGGTGAAGGCGCCGCCGTCGCTCATGCCGGTGAGCAGCAGGCGGTGCGGATCGAGCCGCCAGCGCGCGTCCACCTCGTCCAGAATGCGCGCCAGGTTCGGCGTGTCGCGGTCCGGCCCGGTCAACGCCCAGGTCTCGCCCAGGGCGGTCGGGGCGACGACGATCGCGCCATGGCTGCGCGCGGCCCGCAGCCAGCTCCACAGGAAGGCCCGGCCGTTCCCTGATCCGCCGTGCAGCGCCACCACCAGCGGCCATGCGCGACCGGCCTCGTAGTACTCCGGCACATAGAGCGAGAACGCCCCGCGCGCGCCGGGCTCCCCGCCGCCGTGCATAACACCCGTGTCCGGCGCCGGGGCCCTGAACCGCGCCTGTAGCGCCGCATCGCTGCGCAGGTCCGGCTCCAGGAAGAAGCGGTTCACCGGCGGTAGTATTCCCGCGAGCGGATAGAGCGCCTCCAGAGCACGCGGGCCTTTGCGCAGGGCGCGAAAGGCGGCCAACACGTCGCCGGTCTCGACGCCGGCCCGCAGCCCTTCGAATCCGGCGACGACGGCGTTCGACGCTTCCGCCAGCGGCTCGCGCAGGGCTGCGGCCGGCCCTTGCCACCGGGCCAGCGGGGCCAGGGCGTCGCGCACCGCCGCGTCAGGGGCGCCGACCGCCGCGATCAGGGCTTCCAGTTCGGGCGGGTTGAGGCGACGAGCCACGAAGGCGAAAGCCTCCAGCGCGCCAAGCAGCGCGCCGGTCAACGCGGCCAGGTCCTCGAATTCCCGGTCTTCCAAAGCGCCCTCCCGTTCCTGGCCGGCGGACGCCGGGCGCTCTAGGCGAGCGAGGCCGGATCGATCGCGTAGACCCTGGAGCAATATTCGCAGGTCACGCGGATCTGGCCGTCGTCCTCGACCATGTCGGCCCGTTCACCCTCGCCGAACGACTTCAGCACCGTCTCTATGCGCTCCTGGGAGCAGCGGCAGAAGGCCTGCAGGGCTTTGGGCTCGAACACACGCACGCCGTCCTCGTGGAACAGGCGGAACAGCAGGGTCTGCGCCGAGATGGTCGGATCGAGCAGTTCGTCCTCGCCGATCGTCTCGAAGAACGCCTGAGTGCGGGTCCAGGCCTCCTCCGTCGAGCCGCGCGCTTCGTCCGAGGCGATATTCTGGATCAGCATGCCGCCGGCGCGCCAGCGGAGGCCCGCGCCGATATCGGCCTGGCCGACCGCGAGCCGGACGCGGGTCGGGGTCTGCTCCGATTGGGCGAAATACTGCTCGGCGCAGAGGGCGAGCGTCTCGCCTTCGATGGGGGTCACGCCCTGATATCGGTCCATGTCCGGCCCCTGGTCGACCGTCATGATGAATACGCCGCCGCCCAGCAGGGTCTTGGCGCCTGGGCGCACAAAGCCGTTGGTCGCCTTGGCGACCTCGTCCTCGTCAAAGCGGCAGTAGCCGCGCAGGGCGCCGCTGGTGTCGTAGTCGGCCACGACGTAGCGCACCGGCCCGTCGCCTTGCGCCTGGACGATCAGTCGGCCCTCGAATTTCAGGCTGGAGCCGACCAGCGCGGCGAGCGCGCAGGCCTCGCCCAGCAGATTGGCCACCGGCTCGGGATAGGCGTGACCGGAAATGATCTCGTCGATCGCCGGGCCCAGACGCACGATGCGGCCGCGCACGGCCTCGCGCTCGATCTGGAACGGGGCGACGATGTCGTCGGGATGGGCGGGCAGCGCGATGTCGGACATGGTGGCGCCATATAGGGCGGCTGGACGCAAGTTGCGAGCGTCCGCGGCCAACCGCCCCAGTTCAGGCTGTCTCGAAGCCGATCAGATCGCGCCGAAGCACCAGGCCAGGATCGACTTCTGGGCGTGGATGCGGTTCTCCGCCTCGTCCCAGATCAGCGATTGCGGGCCGTCGATGACGTCGTCGGTGACTTCCTCGCCACGGTGGGCCGGCAGGCAGTGCAGGAAGACGCCGTCCCTGGCGGCCAGGGACATCAGGTCGGAGTCGACCTGATAGGGCTCCAACGCTTCCATGCGCTCGTCATGGTCGGTGTCGCCCATCGACACCCAGGTGTCGGTGATCACGCAGTCGGCGCCGCGCACCGCTTCGCGCGGGTCGTCGGTCGTGAACACCTGTCCCTGGAGATCGGCGGCGCGGGCCAGGTCCATCAGGTCCGGGTGGTAGAGCGCCGGGCTGGCAATGTTCAGCTTGAAGCCGAGCTTGGGCGCAGCGTGGATGAAGCTGGAGCAGACGTTGTTGCCGTCGCCCACCCAAGCCAGGGTCTTGCCCGCCACAGGCCCGCGATGTTCCTCGAAGGTCATCAGGTCGGCGAGGATCTGGCAGGGATGGCCCTTGTCCGACAGGCCGTTGATGACCGGTACGGTCGAGGCGTAGGCCAGCCGCTCGACGTCCTCGTGACTGTTGGCGCGCAGCATGATCGCATCGACCATGCGTGAGAGCACCTTGGCGGTGTCCTCGATGGTCTCGCCGCGGCCGAGCTGCATGTCGTTGGCGGTCGAGATGATCACGTCGCCGCCGAGTTGGCGCATGGCCGCGTCGAACGAGAAGCGGGTGCGGGTGGAGTTCTTCTGGAAGATCATCGCCAGGGTGCGCTCGCGCGCCGGCGCGTCTGCGTCGACGCGGCCCTGCGGCCAGCCGCGGCGGGCCGCCTTACGGGCGTGGGCGTCGTCGAGGATGGCGCGCAGGTCGGAAGCTTCGATCTTCCAGAGGTCGACAAAGTGTCTCGGGGACATTGGATCCCTCCAAGCCGCCCGCGCCCGCTGCGGCGGGGACGGACGGCGATGCTCAGATGGGCTCCCGGTCATGCGGGAGTGAGCGGGCCTATGGGGTCAGGCGGCGGCTTTGGCCTTGGCGCGGGCGGCTTCGCAGGCGCGCTCCAGCTTCTCGATCGCTTCCCGCGCCTCTTCGAGGGTCAGGGTGAGCGGCGGGAGCAGGCGCACGCAGTTGTCGCCGCCGCCGGCGATCAGCAGGTGCTGGTCGCGCGCGTGCTGCATGAACTCGCGGTTGTTGGTGGCGAGTTTCAGGCCCATCAGCAGGCCCTTGCCGCGGATGTCGACGACGATGTCCGGGAAGCGGTCCTTCAGCCCGTTGAACTGCTGGGTGAAGTAGCCGGTCAGCTCGCGGACGTGATCCATCAGTTCGGGCTTGGTCAGCTCTTCCATCGAGACCAGCGCGACGGCCATGGCCAGCGGGTTGCCGCCATAGGTCGAGCCATGCGAGCCGACGGTCATGCCGGCGCCGGCCGCGGCCGAGGTCACGCAGGCGCCGACCGGGAAGCCGCCGCCCAGCGCCTTGGCGACCGCGACGATGTCCGGCTTCACGCCGGCGGCCCATTCCCAGGCGAAGAGCTTGCCGGTGCGGCCCAGGCCGCACTGGATCTCGTCCAGGATCAGCAGGGTTCCGGTCTCGTCGCAGAGCGCGCGCATTTCCTGGAGCTGCTGCTCGGTCAGGGCGCGAGCGCCGCCTTCGCCTTGCACCGGCTCGACGATGATCGCCGCGGTGGTCGGGCCGACGGCGGCCTTCAGAGCCTCCATGTCGCCGAACGGCAGCTGCACGAAGCCGGGCATGCGCGGGCCGAAGCCCTCAAGGTACGAGGCGTTGCCCGAGGCGTTGACCGCCGCCAGGGTGCGGCCGTGGAACGAGCCTTCGAAGCCAATGATGTCGATCCGCTCGGCCGCGCCATTAGCCCAGTGATACTTGCGCGCGGTCTTGATCGCGCACTCGATCGCCTCGGCGCCCGAGTTGGTGAAGAACACCTCGTCCAGGCCGGTCAGGTCGCACAGCACCTTGGCCAGCTTTTCCTGGCCCGGGATCTTGAAGACGTTGGAGACGTGCCAGAGCTTCTCGGCCTGGTCCTTGACCGCCTGCACCAGCCTGGGATGCGAGTGGCCGAGCGCATTGACCGCGATGCCGGCCATGCAGTCGAGATAGGCCTGCCCGTCCGTGGTGAACAGTCGCGCGCCCTCGCCTCGTTCGAACGCCAGCGGGGCGCGATTGTAGACGCCCATGATGTGGTCGCTGGGAACGGTCGCGGCTTGATGCGCGGTCTTTTCAGTCACGGGAGAGCCCTCCGAAAACATAAGCGTCCCCGCAGCGTCGCAGCGGGGACTGGAAGGCTTGGCGTTTTCCGTCGGGAACGCGGCTATGTCAATGTTCGGTTCTGTGACGACGCACGAGACCTTACGTAGCGTAAGGTCCAGCTTTGGCCACGAAGATCTGCGAGGAGCCACAAATGAAAGCTATCTATACCCTCGTGCCGCTTGCCGCCCTTACCCTGGCCGGATGCGCCTCCATGGAGCCCGCCAAGAGCGCCGAAGTGACCGGACAGGTCATCTATCGCGAACGGATCATGCTGCCGCCCAATGCGCAGGTTACGGTGACCCTGGCCGACACCTCGCTGATGGACGCGCCGTCCAAGACCATCGCCACCCAGGTGATCAAGGGCCAGACCGCCCCGCCCTTCAAGTTCGCGCTCGCCTACGATCCGAAGGCCATCGACCCGCGCAACACCTACTCTGTGTCAGCCCGCATCGAGGTCGACGGCAAGCTGCGCTTCATCACCGACACCCACACCCCGGTCATTACCCGCGGCGCGCCGACCCACGTCGAGATGATCGCCGTGGGCGTGCCCCAGAACTGACCCCAGACGGGCGGGGCCGGCTTCAGGACTTCAGCTTGTAGCCGGTCTCGAACATCCACAGGCAGGCGAACGCCATGGCGATCACCAGCCCGGCCGTCATGCCCACACCCGCCAGCAGCGAACCCTCCGCGTGGCCGATGAAGCCGTAGCGGAAGCCGTCGATCAGGTAGAAGAACGGATTGTAGTGGCTGGCCGAGCGGAACGGCTCGGGCAGGCGGTCGACCATGTAGAAGGTCCCCGAGAGGAAGGTCAGGGGCATGATGACGAAGTTCGTCACCACCGCCATGTGGTCGAACTTCTCCGCCCACAGCCCGGCCATGATGCCGACCATGCCCAGGATCAGGGCCGCGCCGATCCCGAAATAGAGCACCGCCCAGATGTGGGCGACCGGCAGCGCCGTGAACGGCAGGATGGCCAGCAGTGTCACCGCCCCAACCGCCACGCCGCGGGTGGCCGCGCCCAGCGAGAAGGCCAGCACCTGCTCGACCGGCGACAGCGGCGGGGTCATGAAGTCGCCGATCAGCCCGTTGAACTTGGCCTGCAGCAGCGACGACGACGAGTTCGCGAAGGCATTGTTCAGGATCTGCATCATGATCAGGCCCGGCGCCACGAACACCGCGAACGGCGTGCCGTCGATCGGCGGGCTCGCGCCGCGCACCGCCACCACGAAGACCATCATGTAGAGCAGCGCGGTGACGACCGGGGCCGCCAGGGTCTGCAGCCCCACCTTCCAGAACCGGCGCACCTCGCGCGCATAGAGGGTCGCAAAGCCCCCCCAGTTGAACCCGTGATAGTCGCGGGGCTGGGGCGGGACGACGGCGTCGGCTGCGGGCATGTCCTTCATAGGCCAGGATTTGCGCCTGCTCGGCCGCGGGCGCAAGGGCGCCGCATCCTCCAAGGCGAAGCCTGTGGACAGAATCAATATCTGGTTTCTGTGGACGAAGGCGAGGGCGCCTATTGTGGCTGTTAAGGAAGTGGTTACGATATCTAGTAGTTGATGGCGGTCACGAATTGGGACTGCCACAAGATGTTGATCCTGGCCGCCGCGGGGGCGGTCGCCAGGTGCTTAAATCAGCGGGTGGAGGCCAGACATGGGTTGGACTGACGAGCGCGTCGAGAGTCTGAAGAAACTCTGGCAAGACGGCCTTTCGGCCAGCCAGATCGCAAAACAACTGGGCGGGGTCACCCGCAACGCCGTGATCGGCAAGGTGCACCGCTTGGGGCTCTCGGGCCGCGCGGCGCCGTCGAAGCCGGCTCGTCCGACCTTCAAGGCGCCGCGTCCCGCGCGCCCCGCCGCAGCCCCGGCTGCGCCGCGCCGCGTGGCCGAGCAGACCGTGCCGGTCGCCGCAGCGCCGAGCTCGTCGCCGGTCCGCTACGTCGAGGAAGCGCCGGGCACCGCCACTGTGCTGACCCTGGGCGCCCACATGTGCAAGTGGCCGATCGGCGATCCGTCGAGCGACAGCTTCACCTTCTGCGGCCGCCGCCAGGATGAAGGCCCCTATTGCGTCGAGCACGCGCGCATCGCCTACCAGCCTGCGCAGACCAAGAAGAAGTCGGGCGCCAACGAACTGGCCCGCTCGCTGCGCCGCTACATCTGATCCGGGGGGATGGGTTGGGGCGCGTCAGGCCGCGGCGTCGCCGCCGGCCGGGCGCGCCCTAGCTTCTTTTCGGGCCGGTCTATCGCTATGTCTGCCCCATGACCGAGGTCCAGACCGACAGCAACGCCAAGGCCTATTCGGTCTCGGAACTGGCCTTCGCGCTGAAGCGCACCCTGGAGGACGCCTACGGCTTCGTGCGCCTGCGGGGGGAGCTCTCAAAGGTCACGCACCACTCCAACGGCCACGTCTACCTGACCATCAAGGACGAACGCGCCGCCATCGACGGCGTCGTCTGGAAGGGCTCGGTCAAGAACCTCTCCATCCGCCCGCAACAGGGCATGGAGGTGGTCGTCACCGGCAAGATCACCACCTATCCCGCCGGCTCGCGCTACCAGATGGTCATCGAGACCATGGAGGCGGCGGGCGTCGGCGCCCTGCTCGCCCAGCTCGAGCGGCTGAAGGTCAAGCTGCACGGCGAAGGCCTCTTCGATCCGGCCCGCAAGCGGCCGATCCCGACCATGCCGGCGGTGGTCGGCGTCATCACCAGCCCGACCGGCGCGGTGATCCGCGACATCCTGCACCGCATCCGCGACCGCTGGCCGTGCCGCGTCATTGTCTGGCCTGTGGTGGTCCAGGGCGACGCGGCCGCGGGCCAGGTGGCCAACGCCATCGCCCGCTTCAACGCCCTGCCCGAAGGCGGCCCGGTTCCGCGGCCGGACGTGCTGATCGTCGCGCGCGGCGGCGGATCGGTCGAAGATCTCTGGGCCTTCAACGACGAGGGCCTGGCCCGCACGGTGGCCGAAGGAACGATCCCGCTCATCTCGGCCGTGGGCCACGAGACCGACACCACCCTGATCGACTTCGTCTCCGACCGCAGGGCGCCGACCCCGACCGCCGCGGCCGAGATGGCGACGCCCGTCTTCGCCGAGTTGAAGGGCTACATCAGCGACCTGACGGCCCGCATCCACCGCTGTGGCGGGCGGCTGGTCGAGGAGCGCCGCGGCCGCGTGGAGCACGCCGGTCGCGCCCTGGCCCGCGTGCCGGACCTGGTCGAGATGGCCGCCCAGCGCTTCAACCTGGCCGCCAGCCGTCTGGGCGCGGGCCTCTCGCGCAACGTCGCCGCACACCAGACCGACCTTGTGCGGGTCTCTGCGCGCCTTACCCCCTCGCTCCTGCGCCGGCCCCAGCAGGTCCAGGCGGACCGGCTGGAGCGCCTGGCGGTGCGCCTGCCCCCGGCGATGGAGCGCAAGCTGGATCGCACCGCCGAGCGGCTGGAGGGCCTTTCCAAGCTCTACGGTTCGGTCGACCCCAGCGCTCCGCTCAAGCGCGGCTTTGCTCGCGTACACCGAGCCGACGGCTCGCTGGTGCGCCAAGGCGCGGCCCTGGAGAGCGGCGAGGCGGTGCGGCTGGTGTTCGCCGACACCGACCGGCGGGCGGTCATCGACGGCGCATCCGACGCGCCCCGTCCCGCCCCTGCATCCGCCTCTGCGCCGGCCAGGACGCCGCGGGCGCCCAAGCCCGCGCCGCCCTCGAACCAGGGCGATCTGTTCTGAGCGCGCCAGCCGCGCTACATAGAGACCATGAACGCTCACGACCGCGACCTCACCGGCTCCGACATCGCCTCGCTGCACTATGGCGACGGCGACTTCGTCGTGCTGAAGCCCGGGCGCTACGTGATCTGCGCCGTGTCGAAGGTGAAGATCCCCGTCGAAGCGCTGCGCTACTGGAACCCCGCGCTCCAGGAAGCCTACGCCACGCCCGCCGAAGCCCTCGCCCGGTGGAAGGAAATCAATTCCTGAAGTGACGGCCGCCGGTCCGGGCGCGACCTAACGCCCGCGCTTGTAGGTCTCGTTGGGCCAGCGCTTGTGGGTCCAGAACCACTCGGCCGGGCGGGCCAGCACCTGTTCCTCAATGAACGCGTTGACCTTCCGCACGCCCGCCTCGATGTCAGCGGTGGTGTCGCCGGTGTGCTCCAGCGTGATCGGCGGATGCACCACCACGCGGAAGCGCGCCTTGCGCCCTCGCTGCACCGACATCGGCTGCAGCACCGTGTCGAACCGGAGGGCCAGGCGCGAGGGGCCAGGCGCGGTGTGGCAGGTCCGGCCGAAGAACGGCGCCGCGACACCCCCATTGAACTTCTGGTCGTTCATCAGCGCCACGGACTCGCCGCGGCCCAGCGCGCCCAGCAGCTCGCGCGCGCCATCTCCGCCCTTGGGCGCGAAATAGCGGACGCCGTAGCGGAAGCGGTAGTCGCGCACGCGCTTCTCGACGTGCGGGTTGTTCATCGCCCGATAGGTGATCTGGCACTTCACCGGCGAGTTGACGATCGCGGCGGGCATCACCTCGAAATTGGCGAAGTGGCCCGAAACGAAGACCACCGGCTCCTGTCGCGCCGCGATCTCATCGAACCGCGCCCCGTTCACGATCTCGACCCGGTCGGGCGAGCCGATGATCCGGTCCATGATCAGCAGTTCCAGGAAGGTGCGGCCGGTGTTGTCCCATTGCGCCTTCAGCAGATCGGCGATCTCTGCGTCGCTGGCCTGCGGGAAGACAATCCGCAGATTGATCTCGGCCACGCGATGCGCACCGGTAAGCGGCCCGAGGGTGCGGAAGAACCACGACCCGAAGTCGGACACGAAATCCACCGGCAGAATCCGCGCGAACGCAATCACCACGTCGAAGGCCAGAGCCTCCAACCGCCACAAAATGTCCTGCGCCATCGAGGGCTTCGCCTGCGTCATGGCCCTGTAGTAGTCGCGTCGTTCCCTTCCGCGCAACGCGAACGGCGCTCGCTTGGCGCGCGACTTGCGAAATTCAGGTCAGGCCGTCTCGCTTTGGGACGGGCGGCAAGCAGAGGGACTGGGGCGATGGAGCCCATGGGCAACAATATCGACGTTCATCTCGGCAAGCGGCTGCGCCGTCGGCGGCGGCTGCTGGGCCTGACGCAACAACAACTGGCCGGCGCCTGCGGCGTCCGGTTCCAGCAGATCCAAAAGTACGAATGCGGCGCCAACCGTATTTCGGCGGCGCGCCTCTGGCAGCTGTCCGAGGCCCTGGAAGTGCCCGTCGGCTACTTCTACGACGGCCTGGCCGAGGCTCCGCAGCCGGAACAGGTGATCGGCCGCGGTCTCGGCGAAGCCGGCGGCGAGATCGCCAGCAAGGAGACGCAGGACCTGATCCGCGCCTACTACCAGCTCGGCGAGCGTCCGCGCCGCCGGCTGCTCGACCTGGCCAAGTCGCTGAACGGCGACCACGAAACCGCCTAAGCCTGCTTGCGCCCGACCATGCGTGTCCTCGAGCCGTTCTCGGGGATATCGCGGAGGCCGGCGGCGAGGTAAAGCGGGAGCCATGCCCGCCTCCGACCTCACCGCCGGCCGTCTGGCCGAACTGGACACCTTCCTTCTCGAACTCAACGCCGCGTCCGCGGGCGTCATTCTGCCGCTGTACCGGGCCGAACACGGCCTGGAGGACAAGGGCGGGGCCAAGGGGTTCGATCCCGTCACCGCCGCCGACAAGGGCGCGGAGGCGGCCATCCGCAAGCTCATCGCCGAGCGCTATCCGGAACATGGGGTGATCGGCGAGGAATACGGCGAGGACCGCCCGGACGCCGAGTTCGTCTGGGTGCTGGATCCCGTCGACGGCACCCGCGCCTTCATCGCCGGCCTGCCGCTTTGGACCACGCTCATCGGCCTGCGTCACCAGGGACGCCCTGTGCTGGGCTCGATCGGCCAGCCCTATCTCGAAGAAATCTTCATCGGCCACGCCGGCGGCTCTCGCCTGGTCGCGCGCGGCGCCGAGCGGCCGCTCAAGGTGCGCCCCTGTCCGAAGCTGACTGACGCCATCATCGCCACCACCGACCCCGAGGCCTGTTTCGACGGCGCCGAACTGGGCGCCTGGACCCAGGTTCGGGCCGCCGCACGGCTGGCGCGGCTGGGCTGCGACGCCTACGCCTATGCGATGGTCGCCATGGGCAAGATGGACATGGTGATCGAGGCGGGCCTCAAGGCCTGGGACATCGAGTCGGCAATCCCCCTGATCGAGGGCGCCGGCGGGCTGGTGACCGACTGGCGCGGACGCCCCGTCGGTCCCAACGGCGGGCAGATCGCCATCGCCGGCGACCGGGCCTGCCTCGACGAGGCCCTGGTCGCGCTCAAGCGCTCGGCGAAATAGCTACGTCTTGGCCGGCGCCTTCTTGGGGGCGGCGGCCTTGGTCTTCGGCGTGGCGGCGGCCTTCGGCGCAGCCGCCTTTGCTGCGGGCGCCTTCGCCGGCTTCGCGGCGGCCTTGGCCGGCGCAGCCTTGGCGGCCGCCTTCGGAGCCGCAGCTTTCGCCGCCGCGGCTTTCGCAGCAGTCGCCGCCTTGGCGGCGGGCGCAGCGGCCTTCTTGGCCGGCGCCGGCTTCGCGGAGGCCTTGGCGGCGGGCTTCGGGGCGGCCTTCGCAGCCGCAGCCTTGGGCGCAGCGGTCTTCTTCGGCGCGGCCGGCTTGGGAGCCGCAGGGGCCTTGGTCGCGGCCGGCGCCTTCGCAGCCGTTTTCTTCGGCTCGGCCTTCTTGGGCTCGGTCTTCGGCGCAGCGGGCTTGGCCGCAGCCTTCTTCGCCGGCGCCTTTGCGGCGGGCGCGGCCGGGGCAGCGGCGACGGGAGCCGGCTGCGGCGCGGATTCAGGCTTCACCTCAGGCTTCGGCGCTGGAGCGGGCGTAGGCGCGGCAGCAAGCGGTTGCGGGGCCGGCGCCGGCTCGGCCGGCTTGGCGGCAGGGGCGGCCGCCGGCGGCGATCTGCCGAGCAGGGCGTCGAGCGCGCGCAGGAAGATGTTCCGCATTGAGTCCGTCTCCATCAGGATTTCGTGGTACGCGCCAGGGACCGAGATGAGCTGCCCCTTGGGCAGGTTCCTGGCGGCGGCGCGCTGCGCATCGTTGTCGACCAGCTTGTCTTGTTCGGCTGAGACGATGACGACCGGAATCGTCACGCTTTTCAAGTTCTCAGCGCGCGCCAGATAGGTCGTGGCGCGGAAGGCGAAGTCCAGCCACCCCCAGGTCGGCCCGCCAAGGCCGAGGTCGGGATGGGCGACGACCTGCGCCTTGGCCCGCTCGTAGCGCGCCTTGTCGTGGGTCAGGACATTGGTCTTGAAGGTCTCGGGCGGTCCATTGTCCGGCCGCGCCAGATCGCCCCCCTGGCCGAGCAGGACCTTGAGGCCCGCTAGGCCTCGCGCGACGAAACGCGGCAGGCCGCCGGTCTGGATGCCCAGCATCGGGGCCGACAGGATCGCTCCTTCGAAGCGCGGGGCCTGCCCGTGGGCCAGGGCCAGCAGGGTCAGGCATCCGCCCATCGAATGGCCGATCGCGAACCATGGCTTGGGCAGGCGGCTTTCATACTTGGCCAGCAGGGCGTGGTAATCGTCGAGGAAGGCTTGGTAGCCGTCGGCGTGGCCCGCCAGCCGGTTGGTCAGGCTGCGGTGCGACAATCCCTGGCCGCGCCAGTCGTGGGCCAGCACCACATAGCCGCGGCCGGTCAGCTCCTCGATGACCTCGAAATACTTCTCGATCGGCTCCGTGCGTCCGCCGCTGAGCACGATCGAACCGTGGGCCTTCCCCTTGGCGGGGAACAGCGCGGCGCGCAGGTCGCCCGGTCCGCCGCCGTTGAACCACTCGGCCTCTCCACCGGCCGGAACCGGAGCCTGCGGGATCGCGATAAGGGGCGCAGCGGTCATCTAGGCCATCCGTGCGAAGAGCGACTGCATCTGCGGCTGCAGCGACATGGCAAGGCCCATGTCCGACACCTTAAGCCGCCCGGTGATCACGGCGGTCATGGGGTTCAGCTCGCCCGCGCCCAACGCCTTGAGGTCCTTGGCGCTGATCGACACGGTGAGGTCGGCGGGCTTGTCCTCGTTGGTGACGTTCGCGCCGTCGATGTGGATGAAGCCCTCGCCCCGCAGATCGACCTTGAACGACTTGCCCAGGCCCGAATCCGCGCCGACTGCGGCGGCGACCTTCCGGGTCAGTTCTTCAAGGTTCGCCATCTGCTCCGTCTCACATCGTCGTGAGCGTGCAGCTTCGCCTCAAGCGCGAGGCAAGTAAACGGCTCAGCCAGGGTTTGAGCCGCGATTTCGCAAACTGCGCCCGGCTATTCGGCAGGCGGCGTGACCGGGCAGGTCTCGGCGATGCGCTTGGCGATCGTAGTGGCGTTCGCGCTGAGGGGCACGCCCGCATAGACCGTGCTGATCTTGGCGTTCATGGTGAAGGTGGTCGGCGAATAGGTGCCCGTCGCCTGGATCGAGGCCTTGCTGCCGTTCTTGGTCGCGCAATCGCCCTTCAGCCGGATCTTGCCATCCTTGAACACCCGAGTGGGATAGTCGCACTTGTAGTGCCGGTTCGACGGGCCCATCACGAACTTCGACACCTCAGCCGGCGTGATGCAGCGCTTTTCGGTCTTGGACTGGCTGATGATCGCCGAGACCTTGTTCGTCACGTCCCAGTAGCCCGGCAGGATGGTCTGCTCCTGGGCGAAGGCCGGCGCGGCGGCGAGGACGCCGACGGCGGAGATCAGGGCGAGGGCGGTCTTGGCGTGCATGTCATAGCCTTAGTTCAATCGGCCGGCGGGAGGCTAGCGCCTTGCAGATGACCGCAACCTGACCAGCGCCGGCGACGGCCCATTCATCTAGGAACGCTGCGCGGCAGGTCCAGGCCCCGCCTCAGGCCCTGGGCTTGACCAGCCGCAGGGTCATGCGGTCGCTCTCGCCGATGGCGTCGTACTTGCTGCGGTCGAAGGCCGGGTTGGCCGGCTCGCCACGCGGCGCGGTCAGGCCGACAGGCGGCAGGGTCCAGACGCCGAAGGGATGGTCCTTGGTGTCCTTGGGGTTGGCGTTGATCTCGCTGGTCTTGTCGAGGATGAAGCCAGCCTCCTGGGCCAGCCGGATCGCATAGGCCTCCTGAACGTAGCCGTCGGGAGCCAGCACGTCCTGGACCGCGCCGGCGTCCGCCCGGTGTTCCTCGATCCCCAGGACGCCTCCGGGCTTGAGGGCCGCATAGGCGTCGCGGAACGCCTTCTCGACGATGCCAGCCGCCATCCAGTTGTGGAGGTTGCGCAGGAACAGCACCAGGTCGGCGCTGCCGGCCGGCGCCACCGGTCCGCTGGTCGGGCCGAAGGCGGTGATCTCGACCTCGCCGTAGATCTTCGGCTTGGCCTTCAGCTTGGCGCGATAGGCCTCGACGATCTCCTTCGAGGCTGGGTCGCTCGGCTCAAGGTCGGCGGCGATCAGCTTGCCTTTGTTGGCCGCCAGGTAAGGGGCGATGATGTCGGTGTACCAGCCGGCTCCCGGCCAGAACTCGACCACCGTCTGCCCGGGCTTCAGGCCCCAGAACTCCAGCGTCTCCACCGGATGGCGCCAGGCGTCGCGGACGCGGTCCGACGGCGCCCGCCAGGCGCCAGCCGCGGCCTCGGCCAGGGTCATGTTGCGGGCGGCCTTGGCCGGCGCCTGCTCCGCCGCCGGCTTGCGGCCGCAAGCGGCCAGGGCCAGCCCGCCGGCGATGCATCCGCGGCGCGAGAGCGAGACTGTCGAAAAGAGAAATCCGTACCGCATGAAAGGCCCAAGAACGCCGCCGTCCCGAGCCGCCTAGCGTGACCCGGGACGATGGTCAAAGCATGGCCCTACTGTTTCACGAACCGCAGCGTCATGCGGTCGCTCTCGCCGATGGCGTCGTACTTGGCGCGATCGAAGGCCGGGTCGGCCGCCTCGCCGCTCTTGGAGGACTGACGGCTGGGCGGCAGGGTCCAGACGCCGAAGGGGTGGTCCTTGGTGTCCTTCGGATTGGCGTTGATCTCGGAACGGGCCGCCAGCTTGAAGCCCGCCTTCTGCGCCGCAGCGATCACCGCGTCGGTAGCGACATAGCCGTCGCGGGCGTCGGGGACCTGGGGCCGGGTCGGGTCGGCGCGGTGCTCCTCGACCGCCAGCACCCCGCCCGGCTTCAGCACGGCGTGGAAGTCGGCCATCGCCTTGTCCAGCATTCCAGGCTGCCACATCCAGTTGTGGATGTTGCGGGCGGTGATGACCATGTCGGCCGAGGCCGGCGCGCCCAGCGGCCCGGACACCGCGCCGAAGCCGACATAGGACACGTTCCCGAACTTGGCGGCGTCTGCGTACTTCGCCTCGAAGTTCGCCCGGCCCTTGCGTGCGCCCTCCGACAGCTTGGGATTGGCCAGATCCGCGACGCCCGCCACATAGGTGCCGCCGGTCGCCTTGGCGTAGGGAGCCAGGATTTCGGTCCAGTAGCCGGAACCGGGCGAGATCTCGATGATGGTCTGGCTGGGCTTGACGCCCCAAAAGACCAGCGTCTCTGACGGATGGCGCGCGGCGTCGCGAGCGACGTGGTCGGCGGCGCGCTGAGGCCCCGCGATGGCGGCGGTCAGCGCCTTGTCCTGATTGGCGGCGGCCGGGGCGGCGACCGCCGCGGCGATCGCGAAAGCGGCGGCGAAGGCGAGGGAACGGTGGGGCATTCGATGTACCTTCTCGGGGGAATTGTCCTGGGCGCTGCGACCCTAGTGAGCCGCCCGTCCCTGGCAACCCGCCTTCAGCATTCGCACAGAAAATTCCGCGCCGGCGTCGCCGATCCAGGTCTTGAACCTCGTGGAACGGCGCCCACCTAAGCAACCGAAGGCGCTGGGTGACCGGGCCTTCCGGACATTGGGCGAGGCCGATCTTGGCTCGCACGCCGTCCGATCAACGCAACCTTGCTTAAGCCAAGAAGGTATTTCACATGCGTACTATCGACTTCTCCCCGCTCTATCGTTCCGTCGTCGGTTTCGACCGCTTGGCCTCGCTGCTGGAAACCGCCAGCGCTGACGCAGCGGCCGGTTATCCGCCCTACAACATCGAGCGCACCGACGAGAACGCCTACCGTGTCGAGATCGCGGTCGCCGGCTTCCGTCCGGAAGAACTGAACATCGAGGTCAAGGAAAACCTCCTGACCGTCCAGGGCCGCAAGACGGCCAACGACGACCAGCGCCGGTTCCTCCACCGCGGCCTGGCCGAGCGCAACTTCGAGCGCCGGTTCCAGCTTGCCGACTATGTGGTGGTGACCGAGGCCAAGCTCGCCGACGGTCTGCTCTCCATCTCCCTCAAGCGCGAGCTGCCGGAAGCCCTGAAGCCGCGCCGCATCGAAATCAGCACCTCGGCCCAGCCGGAGCTGATCGAAGGCGAAAAGGCCGCCTGATCCTCCCCTCGAGGCGGTCTCCCCCAAGGGGCGGCGCAGCGACCTGCACCGCCCCGCCCCCTCCCAGCCTTCAGGGCGGCGTCGCAGGACGCCGCCCTTTTTCTTGCTCAGAACGTCCCGTGGCGGCCCTCCCCGCGGGTGAAACGCGTCGCCCCTTCCAGCGCCTCGCCCGAGGCCAGGGTCGCGCGTCCCAGCTCGATCTCGCGGCGTGTGGCCGCCGGCCAGTCCATGGACCATTGCGAGATCGCCGAGGCGCGGTCGTTGCGCAGGCAGAGCTGCGGAAAGGCGGAGATCTGCGCGGCCAGGGCCAGGGCCGCCTCCAGCGCCTGCCCCTGCGGGACCAGGCGGTTGGCCAGGCCGATGTCGAAGGCCTCCTGCGCGTCGACCGGCCGGCCGGTGAGGATCAGGTCCATGGCCCGCGAATGGCCGATCAGCCGCGGCAGGCGCACGGTGCCGAGGTCGATGAGCGGAACGCCGAACCGGCGGCAGAACACTCCGAACACCGCGCCTTGGGCGGCCACTCGCAGATCGCACCACGCCGCGACCTCCAGGCCGCCGGCCACCGCATGGCCCTCGACCGCGGCGATCACCGGCTTGGAGAGTTCCAGGCGCGTGCACCCCATGGGACCCAGGTCCCCCTCGGAATGCACCGGATTGCCCCGCCCCTCGCTGACGCCCTTCAGGTCGGCTCCGGCGCAGAAGGTCCCGCCCCGCCCCTGCAGCACCGCCACGTCCAGGGCCTCGTCGGCGTCGAAAGCCTTGAAGGCGTCGTAGAGGGCGCGGGCGGTCTGCCCGTCGACCGCGTTGCGGCGCTGCGGCCGCTCGATGGTGACGATGGCCGTCCGGCCGTGGATTTCGACGCTCACCGTGCTCATGGCGACCTCCGCTTGGCGAGATCGCAGCTTAGCGCCTTGCCCGGGCGTCAGCCCAAGCCGCTCAGATCACGTCTTCCAGGCCGCGCGCGCCCCACTTCTGGGCGCCCGAGAGGTTCGCGCCACGGACCATGGCGCTCGTGAAGTTCGCGCGGCTGAGGTCGGCGTCGACGAAGATGGCGTGACGGCAGTCGGCGCGAGCGAGGTCGGCGTTCTTCAGCACCGCCCCGGTCAGGTTGGCCGGCAAGGTCCGGTCCGCGCCGAGCAGCAGCGGCCCCACCTGGGCGTCCCGCAGGTCCGCCCCCGACAGCTTGGCGCCGATCAGGCGCGCGCCGCGCAGGTCGGCCCGACGCAGGTTGCAGTTGCGCAGGTCGGCGCCGTCGAGCTGAGCGCCCTGAAGCTGCACGCCCTCCATGTCGAGGCCGTAGAACACCGCGCCCTTGGCCGACAGGGCGGTCAGGTTGAAGCCACGGATGGTCTCCAGCGCCCGCAGATCGGCCTTGTCGAAGACGCTGGGCGTGCCCTCTGCGCCGCCGCTCTCGCACCACTTGGCGTGGTCGCGGATCATGGTCTTGTAGGGCAGGTCTTCGACCGACTTGCCGACCGGCTCGTCGGTGAGGACGCCGCGCATGTCGGCCTGGCTGACGTTCCAGGCGAAGGTCTTGGCGCCCACCAGGATCACGTCTCGCAGGTCGGCCCCGGCGAGGTCGGCGCCCGACAGGTCGGCCCCGGCCATGTTCGCGCCCGACATGTTGGCCTGCTTGAGATTGGCGCGCACCAGCTTGGCGTCCTTCAGGATCGCGTCGCTGAAATCGGCCTTGATCGCCATCACGCCGGACAGGCGCGAGCGCTCCAGGTTGGCGCCGGCCAGGATCGCGCCCGAGGCCTCGCCCACGCGGTTGATGTGCTCCAGAACCCGCAGGCCTTTGTCGCGGTCGCCGACCGCGATCGAGCCTTCGCGCAGGTCGGCCTCGAACAGGTCCGCGCCGGTCAGGTTGGCCCCGCGCAGGCAGGCGCCGCGCAGGTCGGCGCGGCGCAGCGAGGCGCCGGTCAGGTTGGCGTTCTGCAGGTCGGCGCCGAACAGATTGGCGTGGTCCAGGCGCACGCCCTGCATCTGGCAGTCGGCGAGCAGCGCGCCGGTCAGGTCGGCGTCGCAGAGGTTCTTGCCCCGCAGGTCGAGGCCCGAGAGATCCTTCCACGCGAACACGGCGCGCGCGCCGCCGGGCTTGGACGTCCACAGGCGGTCGTGCTTGGCGCAGACGGCGTCCAACTCGCTCTGGTCGAGCCTGCGCAACTCCTGGGTGGGAGCGGTCTGGGCGGACATAGGTAACCCCACTCACTTTCGAGGGGTGATTCTAGGCGCGCCCAATTAACACGCTCTTTCCGCAGCTTAGCTTTGCCGTGGTTAATTGGCGGCCGGCCGGTAGTCCGCGTAGAGGGCGGCGGCCTCGCCCGAGAGCACGCCCATGCGCACCGCGACGCCCGCTGCGACGAGCCGCTCGGCGCCCTGGCCGGCCGCGAACGGCGAGGCGTCCTCGCAGGCGATCACCACCTCGGCGACACCCGCGCTTACCAGACGCTGCGAGCAGGACGCGGCCCCCGACGAGCGTGCGCCGCAGGGCTCCAGCGTGACATAGGCGACCCCGCCTCGCGCGCGTTCCCCTGCCATATCAAGGGCTTGCTCTTCGGCATGGGGGCGACCGCCGCGCGCGGTCACGCCCTCGCCCACAACCTCGCCGTCCTTGACGATCACGCAGCCGACGCTCGGATTGTCGGCGGTGAGGCCGACATGCTCGCGGGCCAGCGCGATGGCCCGGCGCATGTGGAGCTGGTCGACCGCCGCGCCCATCAGATCTGCGGCAGGGCGGTGGCGCGCGCTTCATCCAGGTAGCGGGCCGCTGTCGGCTTAAGGTTAGCGTCGAGCTCGATCAGCAAGGGGTTGGAGGTCGGAATCTCGACCCCGATGACGGCCTCGTCCGACAGGTCGAACAGCAGCTTCACGATCGCCCGCAGCGAGTTGCCATGGGCCGCGATCAGCAGGGTTTCGCCGGCCGACAGGTGCGGAGCGATCTCGGCTTGCCAATAGGGCTCCACACGCTCGAGCGTGGTCTTCAGGCTCTCGGTGTCGGGCAGGACGGCGCCGGCGTAGCGGCGGTCCTTCGAGAAGTCGAACTCGCCGCCCGGCGCCAGCGGCGGCGGCGGCACGTCGTACGAGCGGCGCCAGACCTTGACCTGTTCCTCGCCGTGCTTGGCGGCGGTCTCGGTCTTGTTCAGGCCGGTGAGCCCGCCGTAGTGGCGCTCGTTCAGGCGCCAGTCCTTAGTCTCCGGTACGAAGACCTGGCCCGCTGCGGTCAGGGCCAGCCACAGGGTGCGGATGGCGCGGGTCAGCACCGAGGTGTAGGCGCGGTCGATCTGCAGGCCGGCGGCCTTGATCAGCTCGCCGCCCTTCCTGGCCTGGGCCTCGCCCTCGGCTGTCAGGTCGACGTCCACCCAGCCGGTGAAGCGGTCCTCCAGGTTCCATTGGCTCTGGCCGTGGCGAAGAAGGATCAGGGTCGGCAAGGCGCAGCGCTCCGCTCGGTTAGGGGATTGCGGGTTCGGCTAAGGCTCGCGCGCCGGGGCGTCAAGGTCCGCTGGCTCCCAGCCGCGGCGCTGGTTATATGAGGCGCCATGCTCGACCGGCTGTTCTTTCCCCTGATCGCCACGCTCGCCATCGCCCTGGTGGCGCTGGCCGCCGTCTGGCCCCAGGGCCTGGGCGACCGCTCGCCCGGTCCGTTCGGCCACGAACCGGTGCAGCGCACGGCCAAAGCCCAGGCCGCGATGAAGCGCGAGACCGAGGCCTCGGAACAGAAGCTGCGCGCCGCGCGCGAGGCCGTCGCCGACATGCAGGCCCGAGCGCTCAGCCCCACCAAGTAATGACAGGCCCCGCCAGCATGACCGAATTCGACGCCGTCGCCGTGGGCCGCCGCGTGCTGGGCGCGGAGGCCGACGCCCTGCGTCAGCAGGCCGACGGACTGGGCGAGGCCTTCGCCAAGGCGGTCGACCTGCTCTACGCCGCCAAGGGCCGGGTGATCCTGACCGGCATCGGCAAGTCGGGCCACGTGGCCAAGAAGATCGCCGCCACCTTCGCCTCCACCGGCGCGCCGGCGTTCTTCGTGCACGCCAACGAGGCCAGCCATGGCGACCTGGGCATGATCGCCGACGGCGACGTGATCCTGGCGCTGTCGAAGTCCGGCCAGAATTCGGAACTGGCCGACGTCATCGCCTATTCGCGGCGCTTTCACATCCCGCTGATCGCCATCACCGGCTCGGACGAAAGCCCGCTGGGCCAGGCGGCCGACGTGGTGCTGAAGCTGGCCGACGCCCCGGAGGTGACGGCCGAGGTCAAGGCCCCGACCACCTCCACCACCCTGCAGATCGCGCTGGGCGACGCCCTGGCGGTCTCTCTGCTGGAGCGACGCGGGTTCACGGCCAAGGACTTCAAGATCTTCCACCCGGGCGGCAAGCTGGGCGCCATGCTGCGCACGGTCGGCGACCTGATGCACGGCAAGGCCGACCTGCCGCTGGTCGGGCTCGATACGCCGATGGCCGACGCCCTGCTGGTGATGACCGAAAAGGCCTTCGGCATCGTCGGCGTCACTGACGCGGACGGCGCGCTGAAGGGCGTGATCACCGACGGCGACCTGCGACGCCACATTGACGGCCTGCTGACCCACACCGCAGGCCAGGTGATGACTCCTGGGCCCAAGAAGTCCGCCCCGCCCCAGATGCTGGCCGCCGAGGCCCTGGCCTTGATGAGCGATCCGCTGCCGATGGTGACGGTGCTGTTCGTCATTGACGACGGCAAGCCGGTGGGAATCCTTCGCGTGCACGACCTCGTTCGCGCCGGCGTCTGACGATCGTCACGAAACGTTCGCTGCGCGTCCGCGTTGGCATGGCCTTAAGGTCTGCCGGCTTTAAGAGCCCGGAAGCCTGAGATAACGGAGTTATGATGCTGCCAGCCCCGCGCGCCGATCTCGTTCCGAACACGGTCGACTACGAAATCACCCCGCTGGTGAAGGCGACGGGCTTTCGCGAATACGACGCGCGCTGGCTGTTCGGCCCTGAGATCAACCTGCTGGGCGTCGAGGCGCTGGGGCTTGGCCTTGGGACCTACATTCACGAGCTTGGTCAGACCAAGATCGTCGTCGGCCACGACTTCCGCTCCTATTCGCTGTCCATCAAGCAGGCCCTGACCGTCGGCCTGCTGGCCGCGGGCTGCGAGGTTGTCGATATCGGCTTGGCGCTCTCGCCGGTCGCCTATTTCGCCCAGTTCGCGCTCGACGCGCCGTGCGTGGCGATGGTCACGGCCAGCCACAACGAGAACGGCTGGACCGGCGTGAAGATGGGGGCCCAGCGCCCGCTGACCTTCGGCCCGGTCGAGATGGGCCGCCTGAAGGAGATCGTGCTGGGCGGCCAGGGCGTGGCCCGGCCGGGCGGCTCGCTGACCCATATCCAGGGCTTTTCCGAGCGCTACATCGCCGACGTCTCCTCGCGCGTCTCGATCAAGCGGCCGCTGAAGGTGGTCTGCGCCTGCGGCAACGGCACGGCCGGGGCCTTCGCCCCCGAGGCTCTACGCCGAATGGGCGTCGAGGTGGTCGAGATGGACTGCGACCTCGACTGGACCTTCCCGCGCTACAACCCGAACCCGGAAGACCACGAGATGCTCAAGGAGATGGCCAAGGCCGTCAAAGAGCACGGCGCGGACTTGGCGCTCGGCTTCGACGGCGACGGCGACCGCTGCGGCGTGGTGGACGACACCGGCGAGGAGATTTTCGCCGACAAGATCGGCCTGATGCTGGCCCGCGACCTCTCGGCGCTGCACAAGGACGCGACCTTCGTGGTCGACGTGAAGTCGACAGGCCTCTTCGCCACGGACCCGGTGCTGGCCGCCAACGGCGCCAAGACCGTCTACTGGAAGACCGGCCACTCTTACATAAAGCGCAAGACCGCCGAACTGGGCGCCTTGGCCGGCTTCGAGAAGAGCGGCCACTTCTTCTTCAATGACCCGATCGGCCTTGGCTACGACTGCGGCCTGACCGCGGCGGCGGGCGTGCTGGCCATGCTGGACCGCAATCCCGACAAGACCCTCTCGCAGCTGAAGGCCGCCCTGCCGGTAGCCTACACCTCGCTCACCATGTCGCCGCACTGCGCCGACGAGGAGAAATACGGTGTCGTCGACGACGTGGTCGCCGAGTACGAGGCCCTGGCCAAGGACGGCGGGACCATTCTGGGCCGGAAGATCGTCGAGGTGATCACGGTCAACGGCGTGCGCGTGGCGCTGGAGGACGGCTCGTGGGTGCTGGTCCGCGCCTCGTCAAACAAGCCCGAGATCGTGGTGGTGGTCGAAAGCACCCGGTCCGAGGACGACATGCGCGCGCTCTTCCGTCAGGAAGTGAAGCCGCGTTTGGCCAAACGGCCACAAATCGGCGCCTACAATCAGGAAGTCTAACATCGCGGCGCGGGATTTGCTGCGCTGCAAGAGAAGTGTTCCGGTCTGGATCGCACGTGATTGCGGGGGCGCCCGCGGCGTGGTGAAAGGCGGGGCGTAAACGAGCTCAAGGGTAATCCATGCACGTCACGATGATCGGCACCGGCTATGTGGGCCTGGTGAGCGGGGCCTGTTTCGCCGACTTCGGCCACACCGTGACCTGCATCGACAAGGACGCCGGCAAGATCGAGCGCCTGCGCAGCGGCGGCATCCCGATCTACGAGCCGGGCCTGGACGTGCTGGTAGCGCAGAACGTCAGGGCCGGACGCCTGTTCTTCGACACAGAGGCCGCCGAGGCCGTGAAGAAGGCCGACGCCGTATTCATCGCGGTCGGCACGCCTTCGCGTCGCGGCGACGGCCACGCCGACCTTTCCTACGTCTATGCGGCCGCCGAGGAGATCGCCGGGCTGATAGACGGCTTCACCGTGATCGTCACGAAATCGACCGTGCCGGTCGGCACCGGCGACGAGATCGAAAAGATCATCAAGGCCAAGCGTCCCGACGCGCAGTTCGCCGTCGTCTCGAACCCTGAATTCCTGCGCGAAGGCGCGGCCATCGAGGACTTCAAGCGCCCGGACCGCGTCGTGGTCGGCATCGAGGACGAGCGCGCCCGCCCTGTGATGACCGAGCTCTATCGCCCGCTGTTCCTCAACGAGACGCCGATCCTGTTCACGGGACGGCGGACCAGCGAACTGATCAAGTACGCGGCCAACGCCTTCCTCGCCATGAAGATCACCTTCATCAACGAGATGGCCGATCTCTGCGAGGCCGTCGGCGCCGATGTGCAGCAGGTGGCCCGTGGCATCGGCCTCGACAAGCGGATCGGCAACAAGTTTCTCAACGCCGGCCCCGGCTACGGCGGCTCGTGCTTCCCGAAGGACACCCTGGCTCTGGTGCGCACCGCCACCGACGCCGGCGCGCCCGTGCGCCTCATCGAGACCACGGTGAAGGTCAACGACAACCGCAAGAAAGCCATGGCGGGAAAGGTGTCAGACGCCCTGGCCGGCGACCTTTCCGGCAAAACCGTCGGGGTGCTGGGTCTGACCTTCAAGCCGAACACCGACGACATGCGCGACGCGCCCAGCCTCGATATCGTACCGGCCCTGCAGGCTATGGGCGCCAAGGTTCAGGCCTTCGATCCCGAAGGGGGGCACGAGGCGCGTCAGCTGCTGCGCGACGTGGATTTCAAGGACGATCCCTATGCCGCCGCCCAGGGCGCCGACGTGCTGGTGATCATCACCGAATGGGATCAGTTCCGGGCGCTCGATCTCGGGCGCGTGAAGGAGATCATGAAGGCGCCGGTGCTGGTCGACCTGCGCAACATCTACAAGCCCGACGACGTGCGCAGCCGCGGCTTCAAGTACGCCTCGGTCGGCCGGGCTTAAGATCGGGCGGCGTCCTGCCCTCAGAGGTCGGGGGCAGGCGACGTCAATGCATGAACAGTTGGATCAGCGTGTTGCCGATCCACAGGGCTCCCGCCCAGAAGGCGATGGCCAGCGCGGCGACAAAGGCGAGGCAGGCGACCGAGGTGACACCTCGCGCCGCGCCCCGCGAACCGCCCCCGAAGGCGACGTTCCGTGGCATATTTCGCTCCCAGTCTCTCTTTTCTTGTTCCCCACCGGTCGAGCGGTGAGGACCAAAGGAGGCTGACACGAATTAACCGATCTGCAAAGTCCTGCGCCTCCTGAGGTAAATACGCGCAAGAAGAGCCTTCGATCCGTGCTTGGGATTTCAGCGCATCCTTTTATTCGGGGCATGGTCTTGCCCGATTGCGGACGCTTCAGGCATCGCTAGAGTTCACGCACCGCCCGTCAGAGGCGGTTTGGGGGGCTCAGGGTGCTTTCGCTCATCGGCATCGTCGTCGTCGTGATCGGGTTCATGGCCCGACTCAATCCGCTGCTCGTTGTGACGGCCGCAGCCTTGGTCACCGGCCTTGCCGGCGGCATGGGACCGGTCGAGGTCGTCGAGACTTTCGGCAAGGCGTTCAAGGAAAACCGCTATGTCAGCGTGGTTTGGGTGGTGCTGCCGGTTATCGGCCTGCTTGAGCGCGCTGGTCTGCAGGAACGCGCCAAGACCCTGATCGGCCAGGTCCGGGCGGCCACGACGGGGCGCCTGCTGCTGCTCTATCTTGTTCTGCGCCAGGCGACTGCGGCCCTTGGCCTCACCTCGCTGGGCGGCCACGCTCAGATGGTGCGCCCGCTGATCGCGCCGATGGCCGAGGCGGCGGCCGAGACCCATCACGGCGACCTGCCCGACGACACCCGGCAGTTGATCCGCGCCCATAGCGCGGCGGCCGACAACATCGGGCTGTTCTTCGGCGAAGACATTTTCATCGCCATCGCCTCTATCCTGCTGATCAAGGGTTTCCTCGAGCAGAACGGCATCATCGTCGAGCCGCTGCACCTTTCGGTCTGGGCGATTCCGACCGCGGTCGTCGCCCTGCTGGTCCACGGAACGCGGCTGATGATGCTGGACCGTCAGCTCGCCCGCCGCCTGGCCGAGGGACGCGCATGATCGGGCTGGAGATCCTCTACGTCATCGGCGGCGCCTTCTTCGCCGCCGTCTCGGTGCTCAGCGCCCGCGACGCCACAAATCCGAAGCGGTGGAAGAACACGGCCTTCTGGGGCCTGTTCGCGGTCAGCTTCCTGTTCGGTTCGCATCTGCCCGACCTCGCCAACGGCCTGATCGTCATCGCCATGGTCCTCGTCGCAGGTTTCGGAGGCCTGGGCCGCGGCGAGCCGCGAACCACCACGCCGGCCGAGCGGGCCGAAAGCGCCGCGAGGCTCGGAAACCGTCTCTTTCTGCCCGCCCTGGCCATTCCCGCGACCGCGCTCGCAGGCACATTCGCCTTCAAGCGCCCCGAGTTGGGCGGTCTGGTCGATCCCAAGCAGGCGACCCTGGTCTCGCTGATCCTCGGAGTGTTCGTCGCCCTGGCCATCGCCTTGCCGATGCTGCGGGCGCGGCCCTCGGCCCCCTTGCAGGAAGGCCGCCGGCTGTTGGACACCGTGGGCTGGGCCGCGGTCCTGCCACAGATGCTGGCCGCCCTGGGCGCAGTCTTCGCCGCGGCCGGCGTCGGGACCGCGATCGGCCAGATCGCCAGCGACTGGCTGCCCGACGGCAGCCGCCTGGCGGCCGTCGCGGCCTACACCTTCGGCATGGCGATCTTCACGATGATCATGGGAAATGCGTTCGCGGCCTTCCCGGTCATGGCCGCGGGGATCGGACTTCCGCTGATCGTTCAGCGGTTTGGCGGCGATCCGGCGATCATGGGCGCGATCGGGATGCTCTCGGGCTTCTGCGGGACGCTGATGACGCCGATGGCCGCCAATTTCAACATCGTCCCGGCGGCGCTGCTCGAGCTCAAGGACCGCAACGGCGTGATCCGCGCCCAGGTCCCGACCGCCCTCCTCCTTCTCCTGGCCAACACGGCGCTGATGTATGTCCTCGTCTTCCGTTTCTGAGCTTAATCAAGCGCTTGCCGAAAAGTTCGCGCGGCTGGCCCTGGGCCATGTGCGCAAGCCCTATCCCTACAAGCTCGACCAGGTGCTGGCCGGGGACGAGGACGTGCTGCCGCCGCGCGTGCTGCATCCGATCTTCCACGGCAGCTTCGACTGGCACTCCTGCGTGCACGGCTACTGGCTGCTGGCCAGCCTCTATCGGCAGGTCGCCGACCTGCCTGCCGGTAGGGAAATCGCCAGCCTGTTCAACGAGATGCTGACCCCCGACAAGGTCGCCGGCGAGCTCGCCTTCCTGCAACGCCCGACCAGCGGCGGGTTCGAGCGTCCCTACGGCTGGGCATGGCTGCTGATGCTGGCCGCCGAACTGGAGCGGCAGAAAGGCCATCCCTGGGCCGCGAACCTGCGCCCGCTGGCCCAGGCCTTCGCCGATCGGTTCAAGGCCTTCCTACCCAAGGCGACCTACCCGGTTCGCACCGGAACCCATTACAACACGGCGTTTGCGCTGGCCCTGGCCCACGACTACGCCGCCCAGGTCGACGACCACGAGCTGGCCCAGTTGATCGAGGCGACGGCCCGCCGCTGGTATCTCGCCGACGCCGGCGCCGCGGCCTGGGAGCCGTCCGGAGACGACTTCCTCTCGCCGACCTTGATCGAGGCCGAATGCCTGCGCAGGATCCTGCCATCGGCAGATTTCCGCCTGTGGTTCTCCAGGTTCCTGCCGGAAGCCGCCCAGCGGCGCCCGGCGAGCCTCTTCACCCCCGCCACGGTGAGCGACCGCAGCGACGGGAAGATCGCCCATCTGGACGGCCTGAACCTCTCCCGCGCCTGGTGCTGGCGCTCGATCGCCGGAAGCCTGGCCCTGAACGACCCGGCTCGCCGCGTCGCCCTGGCTGCGGCCGACAAACACTTGGCGGCGGGGCTGGAGCACGTGGCCGGGGATTATATGGGCGAGCACTGGCTCGCGACCTACGCCCTGCTGGCGCTGACGGCTTAAGAGCTCAACACGGTGTCATCCCGGAAAGCCCGCAGGGCTTGTCCGGGACCTATTGTCGCCGACTCGCTTCGGCTACGGGTGCGCCGCCACGTAAGCGTCGATCTCGGCGAGGTGGCGGGCGATCTCGTCGGGGGCGAGGAAGGAGCCGGTGAAGCTGTTCTTCGCCAGCACGACCAGCTCGTCGCGGGTCAGGCCGAGGGCCTGCGCGGTCTCGATCCAGTTCTGGGCGAGATAGCCGCCGAAATACGCCGGGTCGTCGGAATTGACCGTGGCGCGCAGGCCGAGGTCCAGCATCCGCTTCAACGGATGAGACCTGAGGTCGTCCACCACGCAGAGCTTGAGGTTGGACAGCGGGCAGACGGTCAGGGTCATGCCCTGGCGCACCAGCCGCTCAGTCAGGGCGTCGTCTTCCAGCGAGCGGTTGCCGTGGTCGATGCGGTCGACTTCCAGCAGGTCGAGGGCCTCATAGACATAGTCCGGCGGTCCCTCCTCGCCGGCATGGGCCACGACCTTCAGGCCGAGCTTGCGGGCGGCGACGAAGACGCGGGCGAACTTGGCCGGCGGATGGCCGACCTCGGACGAATCGAGGCCCACCCCGGCGATGCGGTCGAGCCACGGTTTCGCTTGCTCCAGGGTGTCGAACGCAGCCTCTTCGGAGAGGTGGCGCAGGAAGCAGAGGATCAGCTTCGAGGTGACGCCCAGCGTCTGCTCGGCCTCATCCATCGCCGAGAACAGGCCGCGGACCACCGTCTCGAACGGCACGCCGCGGTCGGTGTGGGTCTGGGGATCGAAGAAGATTTCGGCGTGGCGCGCGCCGTCGGCGGCGATGCGCCGGAAATAGGCCGTGGCCAGGTCGTGGAAGTCGGCTTCCTTCAGCAGCACCTGGGCGCCCTGGTAGTAGATGTCCAGGAAGTCCTGCAGGTTGGAGAAGGCGTAGGCGGCGCGCACTTCCTCGACGCTGGCGAACGGCAGGGCCACGTCGTTGCGCCGGGCGAACTCGAACATCTGCTCGGGTTCGAGGCTGCCCTCGATGTGCAGGTGCAGCTCGGCCTTGGGCAGGCCGCGGACGAAGGCGGCCAGATCGCCCATCAGGCCGCCGCCTTCTTCACCGCCCCGACGATGTCCTTGACCACCTGGCTGACCAGGGTCTCGTCATCGCCCTCGGCCATCACCCGGATCAGCGGCTCGGTGCCCGACGCGCGGACCACGATCCGGCCCGTGCCGCTCAGGCGCTGCTCGGCGTCGGCCAGCACGCCTTTGACCGCCTCCGTCTCCAGCGGCTTGCCGCCGGCGAAGCGGACGTTTTCCAGGATCTGCGGCACCGGCTCGAACTGGCGGGCCAGTTCGCTCATCGGCTTGTCGGCGTCCTTCAGCACGGCCAGCACCTGCAGCGCCGCCAGCAGGCCGTCGCCCGTGGTCGAGAAGTCCGAGAGGATCATGTGGCCGGACTGTTCGCCGCCCAGGTTGAAGCCGCCCTCGCGCATGCGGGCCATAACATAGCGGTCGCCCACCTGGGTGCGTTCGAGCTTGAGGTTGCGGGCGGCCAGGAAGCGTTCGAGGCCGAGGTTCGACATCACCGTCGCCACCACGCCGCCGCCGGTCAGCCGCTCGCGCTTGGCCCAATAGTCGGCGATGAGGGCCATGATCTGATCGCCATCGACCACGTGGCCCTTCTCGTCGCAGATCACCAGCCGGTCGGCGTCGCCATCGAGCGCCACGCCCACGTCGGCGCGGAATTCCTTCACCGCCCGGGCGACGGCCTCGGGGTGGGTCGAGCCGCAGTCCTCGTTAATGTTGGTGCCGTCGGGACTGACCCCGATCTTGATGACCTCGGCCCCCAGCTCGTAGAGCACCACCGGGGCGACCTTGTAGGCCGCGCCATGGGCGCAATCGATGACGATGCGCAGGCCGGCCAGCGACAGGCGGCGCGGGAAGGTCGCCTTGGCGATCTCGACATAGCGGGCCTGGCTGTCGTCGACGCGGGCGACACGGCCGAGCTCGGTCGGGGCGGCCAGGCCCTCGGCCAGGCCCGCGCCCATCAGCGCCTCGATCTCCAGCTCCCGCTGGTCCGACAGCTTGTAACCGTCCGGGCCGAACAGCTTGATGCCGTTGTCGGTATACGGGTTGTGCGAGGCCGAGATCATCACGCCCAGGTCGGCGCGGAGGGACCGCGTCATCATCGCCACGCCCGGCGTCGGCATCGGCCCCAGCAGGCGCACGTCCATGCCGACGCTGGCGAACCCGGCCACCAGGGCCGGTTCGACCATGTAGCCGGACAGGCGCGTGTCCTTGCCGATCACCACCAGGTGACGGCGCTCGTCCTGGGACATGAACAGCTTGCCGGCGGCGAGGCCCACGCGCAGGGCGACTTCGGCGGTCATCGGGTGGCTGTTGGCCTGGCCCCGGATGCCGTCGGTTCCGAAATAGGCGCGTTTGGTCATGCGATTTCCCGAAACGATACGAAACTGAGATTTAGTCGACGCCGCGTTTGCGAATGCTAAAGGCGGCTCAGGATTATCACGCCTTCAAACGGCAAAGGAACTGCGACGGCATGTGCGGCATCATCGGAATCGTCGGCAAGTCCCCCGTGGCTGGGCGCCTGGTCGAAAGCCTGAAGCGCCTGGAATACCGTGGCTATGACAGCGCCGGCGTCGCCGCGCAGGTGAACGGCGTGCTGGAGCGTCGCCGCGCACCCGGCAAGCTGCGCGAACTGGAAGCGGTGCTCGAGGCCGACCCGCTGGTCGCCGAGACCGGCATCGGCCACACCCGCTGGGCCACCCATGGCGCCCCCACCGAGCGCAACGCCCACCCGCACATCGCCGGCCGCGTGGCCGTGGTGCACAACGGCATCATCGAGAACTTCGCAGAACTGAAGGCCGAACTGCAGGCCAAGGGCCGCCAGTTCGCCAGCGACACCGACAGCGAGGTGGTCGCCCATCTGGTCGACGAGTACCTGCAGAGCGGGCTGGAGCCGCTGGCCGCCTTCAAGGCGACGCTGGACCGGCTGAGCGGCGCCTACGCCCTGGCCGTGCTGGTCGGCGGCGACACCGACGTGATCCTGGGCGCGCGCAACGGCCCGCCGCTGGCGGTCGGCTATGGCGACGGCGAGATGTTCGTCGGGTCGGACGGCATGGCCCTGGGTCCGTTCACCAACCGCGTCGCCTATCTGGACGACGGCGACTATGTGATCGTCGACCACCACGGGGCGAAAATCTTCGACGCCAGCGGCGCGCCCGCCGACCGGCCGATCAAGACGCTCGCAGCCTCGGCCGCGGTCATGGAGAAGGGCAACTATCGCCACTTCATGGAAAAGGAGATCCACGACCAGCCCGAGGGGTGCCAGCGCACCATCGCGGCCTATGTGGACGCCCTGACCGACCGCACGACGATCCCAGGCGACATCGATTTCGCCAAGATCGAGCGCATCCAGATCGTCGCCTGCGGCACCGCCTACATCGCCGGCATGATGGGCAAGTACCTGATCGAGCGGATGGCCGACCTGCCGGTCGACGTCGAGGTCGCCTCGGAGTTCCGCTATCGCGAGCCGGCCCTGCGGCCCGGGTCGCTGGCCATCGCCATCTCGCAGTCGGGCGAGACCGCCGACACCCTGGCCGCCTTCCGCTACTGCCAGGCCAAGGGAATGCAGAGCGCGGCCCTGGTCAACACTGTGGAATCGACCATCGCCCGCGAGGCCGACGTGATCTGGCCGATCCACTGCGGACCCGAAATCGGGGTCGCCTCGACGAAGGCGTTCACCGCCCAGGTCAGCATGCTGACCGCCCTGGCCGTCGCCGCCGCCCGCGCTCGCGGCAAGATCGACGAGGCCGAGGAGAACCGCCTGGTGCGCGTGCTGCTGGAGGCGCCGCGCCTGATCGCTGAGTCGATCAACCTGGAAGACGCGGTGAAGGCTATCGCGGTCGAGGTCGCCAAGGCCCGCGACGTGCTCTATCTGGGCCGCGGCCCGATGTATCCGCTGGCCCTGGAAGGGGCGCTGAAGCTTAAGGAAATCAGCTACATCCACGCCGAGGGCTATGCCGCTGGCGAGCTGAAGCACGGCCCTATCGCCCTGGTCGACGAGGCGACGCCGATCGTGATCCTGGCGCCCTTCGACAGCTATTTCGAAAAGTCCGCCTCGAACATGAGCGAGGTCATGGCCCGAGGCGGACAGGTCGTCTTCATCACCGACCCGGAGGGCGAGCAGAGCGCCCCGGCGGGCGCCCGCGTGGTGGTGACCGCGCCCAGGTGCGACCCGCTGATCGCGCCACTGGTCTTCTCCGCGCCCATCCAGCTGCTGGCCTATTACGTGGCCGTCCAGAAGGGCGCGGATGTCGACCAGCCGCGCAACCTGGCCAAGTCGGTGACCGTCGAGTAGCGCCCTACTTCGCGGGCGGCGTCGCCGGAGCGGCGTCGGCCGGCGGCGGGGTCGCGGCCATCGAGCCGGTCGCGGGCGGAGTCGCCGCCATGGAGCCGGTCGCCGGCGCAGCGCCATCGGCCGGCGGGGTCGCCGCCATGCTGTCGGCGGGCGGCGTGGCGGCCATGCTGTCGGCCGGCGCGGTCGCGGCGGTGTCGGCGGCCGGGGTCGCGTCCTCAGCCTTCTTGCTGCAGGCGGCGACAGTCATGGCGAGCGCGGTGGCCGCGGCAAGCGCGGAGATCGTACGGAGTTTCATGGAAGGCCCTTTCTCTCGACATTGAAGATAGGCGCCTCGTGAACCGTTCACGGTCTCGTGAGTTCCTGTGTGCGGTCACGAAACGGGCTGGAAACTCCTTCCAGGCTTTTGGACCGGTTGGAATCACCTGCGCCATACGGTGGATTTCGAACGTCCCGGCGTCTAGTCGGGGATCTGTCGGGAGGGGCTGAATGTCCACACGCGTTCGCAAGGCGGTGCTGCCGGTGGCGGGACTGGGAACCCGGATGCTGCCGGTCGCGCGGGCGACGCCCAAGAACCTGCTGAACGTCTTCGACCGTCCGATCCTTTCTTATGTGATCGAGGAAGCGCGGGCGGCGGGCATCGAGCACTTCGTCTTCATCACCAGCCGTGGCCAGGGACCGGTCGAGGACTATTTCGACGGCAATCCCGAGATCGAGGAGGCGCTGGCCGCCAAGGGCAAGGACGACCTGTTGGCCCAGGTCCGCCACGACCTGCTGCCGCCCGGCTCGATGAGCTTCGTCCGCCAGATGGCGCCGCTGGGCCTGGGCCACGCGGTCTGGTGCGCGCGCGACATCGTCGGCGACGAGCCGTTCGCGGTGATTTTGCCCGACATGCTGATGATGGCGCAGAAGCCGGCCCTGGCCCAGGCCGTCGCCGCCTATGAACAGGTCGGCGGCAACATCGTGGTGGTCGAGCCGGTGCCCGAGAGCGAGACGCACAAGTACGGAATCGTCGCCCTGGACGGCAAGGGCGGGCGGCTGAACCGCATGACGGCGATGGTCGAGAAGCCCGCCCCCGGCACGGCGCCGTCGAACCTGATCATCTCCGGCCGCTACATCCTGCAGCCCGACATCTTCGCCCTGCTGGAAAAGCAGGGGAAGGGCTCGGGCGGGGAGATCCAGCTGACCGACTCGATGGTCGAGCTGATGAAGACCCAGGACTTCCACGCCCTGGAATATGACGGGACCACCTTCGACTGCGGCGACAAGATCGGCCTGCTGCGCGCCAACGTCGCGTTCGCCCTGCAACGCCCGGAGTTCGCCGAGGCCGCGCGCAAGGCGATCGGCGAGCTGCTCTGAAGGGCCGGCGCGTGCGGTTGCTGATCTACGGCTATGGCTTCGCCGGCCGGGCCCTGGCCCGGCGCATGCAGGCCGCCGGCTGGGACGTAGCGGCGACCTTCCGTGATCCCGCGGCCGCCGAGGCGATGCGCGCGAACGGCGTCACACCGCTGCCCGCCGACGACAAGGCCGCGATCGCAGCGGCCCTGGCCGACGTGCAGGCGGTGCTGGTGACGCCGCCGCCGGGACCGGACGGCTGCCCCGCCCTGCAGGTGCTGGTTCCGGCCCTGGCCAGCGCGGGCGCCTTTCCCGACTGGATCGGCTATCTCTCAACCACCGGGGTCTATGGCGACCGACGCGGCGGCTGGGTGTTCGAGGAGAGCCGATTGGCGGCGCAGTCGCTCGAAGGCGCGCGGCGCGTCGCGGCCGAGCGCGACTGGCTGGAAGTGGCGCGCGGCATGGGCCTGACGCTCACCATCCACCGCCTGCCGGGCATCTACGGCCCTGGCCGGTCGGCCTTCGACCGGCTGCGCGAGGCGCGCGCGACCCGCTACGCTGCGCCCGGACACGTGTTCAGCCGCATCCATGTCGAGGATCTGGCCGCCGAGCTGGCGGCCTCCATCGCCCGGCCGCGGGCGGGCGGGATCTACAACGTCTGCGACGACGAGCCGGCGCCCAACAGCGACGTGATCGCCCATGCGGCCGGGCTGCTGGGGGTCGCGCCCCCGCCCGAGCGACCGTTGGACCTGGACGCCATGCCCCCGCAGGCGCGGCGCTTCTATGCCGAGACCAAGCGCGTCTCGAACGCCCGCGCCAAGGCCGAACTCGGCTGGCGCCCGGCCTATCCGACCTATCGCGAAGGCCTGGCCGCAGTGCTGAAGGCCGGGGGATAGGCGAGATCCAATCGGCGGCGCGCCACGCCCCGCCGTGGCCGCCGCCGCGCCTACGCCAGCCCCAACACCGTCCCGCCGAGGGCGCAGGCGATCAGCACCGGGATCAAGCCGGCCTTGAAGCGCAGCATGGCCACGCCCGCCGCCAGCGCCAGGAGCGCAGGGCGCCAGTCGAGACTGGAAAGGTCGGGAACGTCGGGCCCGCCGGGCCAGAGCGGCGCGACCCTGGAAAACAGCAGGTGAAGGCCGAACCACAGGGCCAGGTTGGCGATGACCCCGACCACGGCGGCGGTGATCGCCGCCAGGGCCGACGCGGCGGCGCGGTGGCCCCGCAAGGCCTCGACATAGGGCGCGCCCAGGAAGATCCAGAGGAAGCACGGGGCGAAGGTCACCCAGGTGGTCAGCAGCGCCCCCAGCGCCCCGGCCGCGAGCGGGTCGAGGCCGCCCGGATCGCGCCAGGCGGCCAGGAAGCCGACGAACTGCAGCACAAGGATCAGCGGCCCGGGGGTGGTCTCGGCCAGGCCGAGGCCGTCGGCCATCTCGCCCGGCTTCAGCCAGCCGAACGTGTCCACCGCCGCCTGGGCGACATAGGACAACACCGCATAGGCCCCGCCGAAAGTGACGACGCCCATGGTCGAGAAGAAGGCCGCCAGCCGCGTCCAGACACTGGCGTCGCCGAAGGCCAGGTAGAGGGCCACGACCGGCGCCAGCCAGATCGGCAGCCATACCGCGAGCACCCGCAGCGCGCGTCCGCGCGAGGGCGTAAGATGCGTGGCGACGCCCCCCTCCAGGGCGAGGTCGACGAGGTCCGGCGGTTCTGGCGCCTCGGCGCCGCCTGACTGCGCGGCGGCGAAGCGATCGGGCGCGAACCAGCCGATCAGGCCGGCCGCGAGTATGACCAGCGGGAACGGCAGGCGCAGGACGTAGAGGCTTAGGAAGGCGGCCAGCGCCATGGCCAGGGCGGCAGGCGTCTTCAAGGCGCGGCGGCCGATGCGCTGCACCGCCTCGACCACGATGGCGAGCACCGCCGACTTGACCCCTAGGAACAGCGCCGCGGCGAGCGGGGTGTGGCCCAGCAGAACATAGGCCATGCTGAGCCCCAGCATGACCAGCGCGCCGGGAACGATGAACAGCAGGCCCGCGACCAGGCCGCCCGCCGTGCGATGCATCAGCCAGCCGACATAGGTGGCCAGCTGCTGGGCCTCGGGCCCTGGCAGCAGCATGCAGTAGTTGAGCGCGTGCAGGAACCGGCGCTCGCCGATCCAGCGCCGCTCCTCGACCAGCACCTTGTGCATCAGGGCGATCTGACCGGCCGGACCGCCGAAACTCAGGCAGCCGATCCGCGCCCAAACCCGGACGGCGTCCCAGAAGCTGGGCATGGCGGGCGCGGTCATGCGTCAGACGGCCAGTTCGTCCAGGGCGGCCGTCAGCCGCGCGAGATCCTGGGGCCGCGAGAGGCGATGATCCCCGTCCTTGATCAGGCTGAAGACCACGTCCTGGCCCCTGATCGCCTGGGCGAGCTCAAGAGCGTGGCGCCAGGGCACGTCGGGATCGGCGCCGCCCTGCAGGATACGCACCGGCGCATCGATGTTCACCGGCCCGGGCAGAATCGACCAGCGAGCGCCGTCCTCCAGCAGTTGGCGGGCGATCGGATAGGGCTCTCCGTACTCGGACGGCCGCAGCCAGACGCCGGTCTCGTCCAACTGGATGCGATCGGCGGGCGTCATCTCCGGCGACATCAGCTTCTCGGTGAAGTCGGGCGCAGGCGCGATCAGCACCAGGGCCGCGACCCGATCCGGCGCGACGCCCGCCGCCAGGCACGCGATCCAGCCGCCCATGGACGAGCCGACCAGCACGGCGGGCCCCTCGACCAAGCTCTCCAGCACCGCCAGGGCGTCCTCACGCCATCGGGTGATGGTTCCATCCACGAACGCGCCGTCCGACTCGCCGTGGCCGAAATAGTCGAAGCGGACATAGGCGCGACCGCGCGCCTGCGCCCAGTCGGCCAGGGCCTGGGCCTTGGTTCCGGCCATGTCCGAACGGAAGCCGCCCAGCCAGACCACCGTGGGACCGGCGCCCTCGACCTTGCGCCAGGCGAGGCGATGGCCGTCCGGCCGGTCGAGGAATCCGCGGGTCTCGGTCATTTCGGCCTCATAACGCGTAGTTGTGACAGGGTTTAGCGCATGGCCGGGCTTTACCAAACGAAGGCTTGCGCTATGCAGAACCCGTGACGCTTCCCCCAGACTTCACCCTTCTGCAGGTCGTGCCCGAGCTCGAGACCGGCGGGGCCGAACAGACCACCATCGACGTCGCGCACGCAGTGGTGCGCGCGGGCGGCAAGGCGCTGGTCGCCACCCGCGGCGGACGCATGGCCGCGCGGCTGGAGGCCGACGGCGGGCGCCTGGCCCAGATGCCGGTGCAGACCAAGAACCCGCTGGTGATGCTGGGCAACGCCGCGCGGCTGGTCGACCTGATCCGCAGGGAGAAGGTCTCGATCGTCCACGCCCGCAGCCGCGCCCCGGCGTTCTCGGCCCTGTGGGCGGCCCAGGCGACGGGCACGCCGTTCGTGGCCACCTATCACGGCGTCTACAACGCCCGGAACAGCCTCAAGCGCTGGTACAACGCCGTGATGACCCGCGGCGACCTGGTGATCGCCAATTCGAACTACACCCGCGACCATGTGCTGGCCGAGCACAGGCTGGACCCGGCCAAGATCGTCTCCATCCCGCGCGGTGTGGACCTTGAGCGGTTCAATCCGAGCTGGGTCGGCGCCGAGCGCGTGCAGGCCCTGCGCGAAGCCTGGGGCCTTGACCCCAAGGACCGGCGGGTAAAGCTGCTGCTGGCCGGGCGACTGACGCGCATCAAGGGCCATCTGATGATCATCGAGGCCGCGCGCCTGATGAAGGCGCAGGGCCGCGGCGACTTCCTAATCATCTTCGCCGGCGACGACCAGGGCCGCACCGGCTATCGCGAGGAGGTCGAGAGCGCGATCGTCGCCGCCGGACTGACGGACGAGATCCGCCTCGTCGGCCACTGCGACGACATGCCGGCCGCCTACCAGGTCTGCGACATCGCCATGCTGCCGACCACCAAGCCGGAGTCCTTCGGACGCACGGCGGTCGAGCCACAGGTGATGGGCAAGCCGGTGCTGGCCAGCGATCACGGCGGCACCACCGAGACAGTCGTGCACGGCGAGACCGGCTGGCTGGTCAAGGTCGGCGACGCCGACGCCTGGGCCGTCGCCATGGCCAAGGCCATCGAGATGGGTCCGGCGCGACTGGCGGCCATGGGCCAGGCTGCGGCCAACCGCGCGCGCCGGCTCTACTCGGTCGACGCCATGTGCGAAGCGACGCTGGAGGCCTATGGCCACGTGCTGGCGGCGCGCAATTCAGGGTTCGCACGCTGATGGCCCGCGAAATCAAGAAGATCCTGGTCATCAAGCTGTCTGCCCTGGGCGACTTCGTCCTGGCCCTGGCGGCGATGAAGAAGATCCGCGAGGTCCACAAGCGGGCGCACATCACGCTGCTGACCACCCCGCCGTTCGAAGCCCTGGCCAAGGCCTGCCCCTATTTCAATGCGGTCGAGACCGACGGGCGCCCTCAGGGGCTTGGCGAGTGGCTGGTGCTGCGCAGGCGGATCAAGGCGGCCAGATACGACCGGGTCTACGATCTCCAGACCTCGGCCCAGTCGGCGCGCATCTTCCACATGCTCTCGCCGTTCCCGCCGGAATGGTCGGGGATCGCCGCCGGCTGCTCGCTACCGCACAAGAATCCCAGCCGCAACCGCATGCACACCCTGGAGCGCCAGGCCGATCAGCTGAAATACGCGGGAATCTGGCCCGACGCCCCTACCGAGCCCGGCAGCGCGCCGGGGCCGGACCTGTCGTGGGTGTTGCCCAAGCCGACCCAGATCCGTCCTGTCCCGGGCGGGGTGCGGCCAAGGCCCTATGTTCTGTTCGTGCCCGGCGGCTCGGCTCACCGGCTCGACAAGCGCTGGCCGGCCGAACGCTACGGCCAGCTCGGCAAGATCCTGGCCGAGCGCGGCTACGACGTGGTGATCATCGGCGGCCCGCAGGAAAGCGCCCTGGCGCGTCAGATTCAGCGCGAGGTCGGCCAGGCCCGCGACCTGACCGGCCGCACCGATTTCGCCAAGGTGGCGGTGCTGGGCGCCAAGGCCTCGCTGGTGGTCGGCAACGACACCGGGCCGCTGCATCTGGCCGCCGCCACCGGATCGCCGACAGTGGTGCTGTTCTCCAGCGCTTCGGACCCCGAATTGGCCGCCCCGCGCGGCCACGTGACGGTGCTACGATCTGGAAACCTTGGCGATCTATCTGTGGCCGAGGTTCTACAGGCTGCGAACGCGTTGCTGCCGCAGGCGTAGCGCCGCTTGATCGGGGGCATGGCCTTCGTCATATATGGCTGCCCGACCGGAGCGCCCCCGCTGCCGGCCGTATGTGTTTCAACAGCTCTAGGAGCGAAAGCCTATTCGCCGCCCGATGCAGGCGCCGCCCGTCAAAGACGGACCGCGCATCAATGACGACATCCGCGTTCCCAGGGTCCTGCTGATCGACCAACATGGCGAGAAGCAGGGCGTGATGCCGACTTCGGCCGCCATGGAGGCCGCCCAGGAAGCAGGCCTGGACCTGGTCGAGATCGTGCCGAATGCGGATCCGCCGGTCTGCAAGATCCTGGACTATGGCAAGTTCAAGTTCCAGGAACAGAAGAAGAAGAACGAGGCGCGCAAGCGCCAGAAGGTCGTCGAGATCAAAGAGATCAAGCTGCGGCCGAACATCGACAAGCACGACTACGACGTGAAGACCAAGGCGATGCACCGGTTCTTCGACGAAGGCGACAAGGTGAAGGTCACCCTGCGCTTCCGTGGCCGCGAACTGGCGCACCCCGAGCTCGGTATGAAGCTGCTCCAGCAGGTCAAGGCCGACTTCGAGGAAGTGGCCAAGGTCGAGTACGAGCCGCGCATGGAAGGCCGGCAGATGATCATGATCCTGGCCCCGCGCTAGGATCGTTCATTCGCCACCGCGAACGGCCGCCTTCGGGCGGCCGTTTTCGTTTGCCTGGACCACCCGCCGGATCGACTCTCCCGGCAAGGAGAGGAGATGCGCCATGATGTTCGCCAAGCGCTTGCGTGAGCCGGTCATGCGCGGCGAAATCACCTGCAGCGTGCGCATATGGCAGGCCCCGCGGGTCAAGGCCGGGGGCCGCTATCCCCTGGGGCCTGGGGCGGTCCAAGTCACCTCGATCCGCGAGATCGAGCTTTCCGACATCACGCCGGCCCTCGCCCGCCGCTCTGGCTTCGCCGGGGTCGTCGACCTGCTGAAGACGGCCAGGCATGGCCCCGGCGAGCGGGTCTTCCTTGTGGAATTTGAATACAGCGACGCGGCAAGCGGCGATGCGACGTCGTGAGCGCCATGATCACCCATCCGTTCGCCGAGCGCACCGAACTCGCCCCCGCCGACTATCTCGCTGAGGCCGGGACGGTGTTCGCGCGGTTCGACGCATTGACCCAGGATTCCGGCAACCTGTCGTTCGGCGTCGCCGCGGGCGGGCGGCGTTGGTTCGTGAAGAGCGCTGGCGACCCACAGGACTCGACGCCATTCCTGCCGCACGCCACGCGAGTCGCGCTTCTGAACAATGCCCAAGCGCTTGCACGTTCGGTAAGCAGCCTGGTGCTTCCGGCGTTGGCGGGGGTCGTGGGCTCGGCCTGGGGACCGATGCTGGTCTACGAATGGGCCGACGGAGAACTGATCCATGCGCCGGCCGAGCGTCGAAGCGATCCGACCACGGCGTTCAGACGCTTCCGCCGCCTGCCCCCCGAGCAGGCCACGGCGGCGATCGACGCTATCCTCGACGCGCATGTGGAACTCTGCCGCGCCGGATGGATCGCGGGCGACTTCTATGACGGTTCGATCATCTACGACTTCGAGGCCCGCCAGCTGCGGCTGATCGACCTGGACAGCTATCACCTTGGGCCGACCGTGAACGGGATGGGCCGAATGTTCGGATCGACACGGTTCATGGCGCCCGAGGAGTTCGAGCTGGGCGCGAGACTCGACGAGCGCACGACAGTCTTCAACCTGGGGCGCGCCATGGCGGAGTATCTGGGCGACGGCGGGCTGGACCGCGGGGGCTTTCGCGGCGCGGACCATCAGCACGCGGCGATGGCCCGGGCCTGCGCCTCGAAGCCCAGCGCCCGTTTCGGCGCGGTCGCCGAGCTGACGCGCGCTTGGCGCGGCGAAGCGGCCCGGGGAGGTCCTGCGGCCGGGGTAGCCTGAACGCCTGCGGCGGGCTAACTCCTTCCCATGGCGCGCAGCAGGCAAAGCAACGAGTTCGAGATCGAGGTCGATGGCGAAACCTATCTCTGGTGGCTGCATCGGCAGCCCCAGTGGTCCAGCGACGTCTCGCAATGCCGCGGCATGGCCATCGCCGCCCGCCACAAGGAGGGGCGGCGCGAAGCGGTCATGGAGTTCCCGCCAGGGCCGCGCCCCAGATACGGCGCGCCGCAACTACAGCCCGCGCAGATTTCGCGGAGCCTCGTCGCGACGGCCATCGCGTCCGCCGTCACCGCGGGATGGGAGCCGATGTCCCGAGGCAAGACGGTCGCTATCGTCGTGGACGAAACCGGCCGCTGACGCCTCGGCGCAACACCCACGACCTCCATACTGAGGCGTTGAAGCCGCACTGCGTTCGATGAAAGCCGAGGGGTCGGAAACCGGGGTTGCGGCGCGCGGCGGCTCCGCTTAACAGCGTTCACATGTCCGACACCGAGAGGCGTGGGGCCGCGCCCTCCCCGCTGGCGGCGCCGGCCCTCATTGCTGTCATCTTCATCAACATGCTGGGCTTCGGGATCATCGTCCCGTTGCTGCCCTTCTATGCGAAGTCGTTCAACGCGCCGGCCTGGCAGATCGCACTGATCTTCTCGGCCTATTCGGTCGGCGCGTTCTTCGGCGAGCCTTTCTGGGGCCGGCTGTCGGATAAGTACGGCCGCAAGCCGCTGCTGATCTCGACCATCATGGGCAACTGCCTGTGCTACCTGGCGCTCGCCTTCGCCCCGAACATCTGGGCGGCCTTCCTGATCCGCCTGGTCGGCGGACTGGCGGCCGGCAACGGCGCCGTGGTGCAGGGCTACATCTCCGACGTGACGCCGCCGGAGAAGCGCGCGCGGCAGCTGTCGTACCAAGGCGCGGCCTGGAACGTCGGGCTGATCGTCGGCCCGTCGATCGGCGGCATGTTCGCCCACCCGAACCTGGGGCCTATCGGCTTCCAGGTGCCCCTGTTCATCGCCTCAGGCCTGGCGGCGCTGTGCGTCATTGCCATCATGCTGTTCATCCGCGAGAGCAATACGCGTGAGAAGGCGATCACCCACCGACCCAGCCGCTGGCGCGCGATCGGCGACGCCGTCGGCCATCCGATCATCGGACGGCTGATGCTGCTGACCTTCATGGTCGGCTTCGCCTTCACCGGCATCGAGAGCACCTTCGGCCTGTGGGCCCAGGCGAAGTTCGACTGGGGCCCGCGCGAAATCGGGATCGTCTTCGCCTTCACCGGCGTCTGCGCGGCCCTGACCCAGACCTTCGTCACCGGACGACTGTCCGAGCGCTATGGCGAGGGCAAGATGCTGGCGGTCGGCATGGCCCTGACCGTGATCGCCGCGGCCAGCCAGCCCTTCTCGCAGAACATGCCGATGGTCATCGCCCTGATGTGCCTGACGGCTATCGGACAGTCGGTGGCGTTCCCAAATGTGGGAGCAATGATCTCGCAGACCGCCGATCCGCATCGCCAGGGCCAGATTCTGGGCCTCAACAACGCTACCGGCGCCCTGGCGCGGGTGGTGGGGCCGTTCTGCGCCGGCCTGATCTTCCCGCACGTGCTGGACGGCCCGTTCTGGCTGGGGGCGGCGGTGGTGGCGCCGGCGATCTTCCTCGCCTTGGCCGCCAGCCGGCGCGTGCAGGCCCTGCGCGCGGCGCAGGCCGCCGAACGCGGGAGCGCGCCCTGACATGGCCCACGCCCCCGCGACGAAGGAGACGGGGGGCGACAACCGGGCCCTGGTCGTCCTTCTCTCCGTCATCTTCCTGAACATCGCCGGCTTCGGCCTGGTGATCCCGCTGCTGCCGTTCTTCGGCAAGTCGCTGCAGGCTGACGCCTGGCAGGTGGCTCTGCTGTTCTCGGCCTTCTCGTTCGGCCAGTTCCTGGGCGAGCCGTTCTGGGGCCGGATGTCCGACCGCACCGGCCGGCGGCCGGTGCTGATGATCACCATAGCGGGCGGGGCGCTGGCCTATGTCGCGCTGGCCTTCGCCCCGACCATCTGGCTGGCCTTCCTGGCGCGCTTCGTCGGCGGCTTCCTGTCGGGCAACATCTCGACCCTGCAGGGCAGCCTGGCCGACATCACCCGGCCCGAGGAGCGGGCGGCGAAGATGGGGCTGATGGGTTCAGCCTTCTCGATGGGCTTCATGGTCGGCCCGGCCATCGGCGGCCTGCTGGCCATCCCGAGCTGGGCCGCTTCGGCTTCCAGATCCCGCTGTTCGCGGCCGCCGCCTTCGGCCTGATGTCGGCCCTGGCGGTGCTGGTCTTCGTGCGCGAGAGCCGGCCCGAGCCAAAGACCGGCCCGCGGCCGCGCCAGATCGAGGTGCTGCGCCAGGCCATGGCCCATCCGGTCATCTCGCGCGTGATGATCATCAGCTTCATCACCATCGCCGGCTTTGCAGGGATCGAGGCGACCTACGGCCTGTGGACCGAGCACAAGTTCGGCTGGGGGCCGCGCCAGATCGGCTTCGCCTTCATGGGCATCGGGGTGTTGGGCGCCTTCTGCCAGGGCGTGGTCACCGGCTCGCTGGTGCGCCGGTTCGGCGAGCCGCGGGTGCTGACCGCCGGCCTGGTCGCCATGTTCGTCGGCATGATCTTCCAGTTCGTCTCGCCGAACTGGCATGTGGCGATGGTCGGCTTCGCCTTCGTCTGCTTCGGCCAGTCGATCTGCTTCCCCTGCCTGACCGCGCTGATCTCGCAATCGACCCCACCGGACCGCCAGGGTGAGACCTTGGGTCTCAACATGTCGAATATGGCGCTCGCCCGTATCGGCGGGCCGGTCTATGCGGGCCAGCTCTTCTCGCTGGTCGATCCCGGCGCGGCCTTCGTGGTCACCGCGGTGCTGATCGTGCCGGCCACCTGGATGGCCTTCCAGATCCTGCGACGCGCGCCGCGGGCCGCCTGAGGGCCTCGCCCTGCGGCGTGCGTTTCACTAGGTTGCCGCCATGTCGAAGAATTCCGCCGGAGCGCGCCCCCCGGGCCTGCGCGCCCTGACGCCCTACGCCGCCCTGATCGGCGCCATCGCCTCGCTGTGCGTCGGCACCTCGTTCGCCAAGCAGCTCTTCCCGCTGGTCGGGGCGCAGGGCGCCACCGCCTATCGGGTCGGCTTCTCGGCCCTGCTGCTCTGCATGGTGTGGCGGCCCTGGCGCGCCTGGCCCAAGGGAGCGGACCTGGCGCGGCTGGCCATGTACGGCGCAGTTCTGGGGCTGATGAACCTCTCGTTCTACATGGCGATCCGTACGATCCCGCTGGGCCTGGCCATCGCCATCGAGTTCATGGGCCCGCTCAGCCTGGCGCTGATTCATTCGCGCAAGCCCATTCACTTCCTCTGGATCGCGCTGGCCGCGCTCGGCCTCTTCCTGCTGCTGCCGCTGCGGGGCGCAGCCGACGCCCTCGATCCGGTCGGGGTCGGCTACGCCCTCGCCGCCGCCGTGTGCTGGGCGCTCTATATCGTTCTGGGCAAGCGGACCGGCCATCTACCCGCAGGCCAGTCCGTGGCGCTGGGCATGAGCACCGCGGCGCTGATCGTCGTGCCCATCGGCCTGCTGGAGGCCGGGTACACCCTGTTCGACCCGAAGATCCTGGGCCTTGGCCTGGTGGTGGCGGTGGTGTCGAGCGCCATTCCCTATTCGCTGGAGATGGTCGCGCTGCGCGGCATCCCCAAGCGCAGCTTCGGGGTCATGCTGAGCCTGGAGCCGGCGGCCGGCGCCCTGGCCGGCCTGATGATCCTGGGCGAGCGGCTGGCGAGCGTGCAGTGGCTGGCCATCGGCCTGGTGATCTGCGCCTCGATCGGCGTGATCCTGACCGATCCGAACCGGGCGGGCGACCTGGCCGACGAGAGCGCCGCGGGGACCTGAGGCGGCGCCCTCCGTGTCATCCCGGTTTCGGCGCAGCCGAAGACCAGGACCCATGGTCGCCCGATCACGGAGAATGGGGCGCGGCCGAGCCATCCTCGAGCCCTCCGGTGGTCATGGTCCAGGTCTGCTTCCTCAGAACAGCCCCGCCAGCAGGTTGATCGTCAGGGCCAGGACCACCGTGTTGAAGGTGAAGGCGACGACGCCGTGCACCGTGCCGACCCGCCGCAGCCGCTTGGAGGAAAAGGCGATGTCCGCCGTCTGGCTGGCCACGCCGATGACGATCGAGAAGTGCAGGAAGTCCCAGTAGTCGGGCGGCTCGCCGCCGGGGAACAGCAGGCCGCCGGCGTCAGAGCGCGGCTTGTCGCCTGGGGCGTAGAACTCGTGCGCGTAATGCAGTGCGAAGATCAACTGGACCATGAACCACGAGGCCGCGACCGTGGCGAAGACCAGGGCCACGCGCAGCGCCTTGACTAGGCCCGCGTCCGCCTTGGCGGCCGACAGTTCCTTGGCGATCACCCATATGCTGGCGGCCGCGGCGGCGATCACCAGGGTGAGAATCACGCCCTGGCCCTGATCCTGGGTCGCCGCCGTGGCGCGCATGCGATGCAGGTCCGCGCGCCACATCATGATCATGGCCGCCGAGATGAAGGTGAGGCAGGTCGCATCCCAGGCCAGGATCGCGCAGGTGGTCAGCGACAGGCCGTTGGGCGTGAAGAGCAGCAGCGCCCAGGCGACCGCCCCGGCGGCCATCGCAGCCAGAAGCCGCGGGCGCGCGGCGAAGGGACCCAGCATGCGGCGACGGAACGGCTTGGCGGCGGACGTCATGGAATCCTCGGCGCGAACCTTCGCCCTTACCTATATCGCGGGGGCCCGAGTCGTCGCAGCCGGACTCAAAGCCTTGCCTTCCCTCAGGGTTTCGCGTAAACGCCCCGCTCTTCGGAGTCGTCTGGCCAAAGGCATGCCAGGGCGGCTCATCAATACGCCAGAGGACGGGGCCCACAAGGCTCCGCAGAGAAATGCCGAAGTTGAAGACTAAATCGGGCGTGAAAAAGCGCTTCAAAATGACCGCGACCGGCAAGCTGAAGGCCGGCGTGGCGGGCAAGCGTCACCGCCTGATCAGCCACAGCGCGAAGTACATCCGTCAGAACCGCGGCACCAAGGTGATGACCGAAGCTGACACCAAGATCGTCAAGCTTTGGACCCCCTACGGCCTCTAAGGAGAACTGACACATGGCTCGCGTGAAACGGGGCGTCGTCGCCCACGCCAAGCACAAGAAGGTTCTCGAGCAAGCCAAGGGCTTCTACGGGCGCCGCAAGAACACCATCCGCGCCGCCAAGGCGGCCGTGGACAAGGCCGGACAGTACGCCTACCGCGACCGCAAGGTCCGCAAGCGCAACTTCCGCTCGCTCTGGATCCAGCGCATCAACGCCGCTGCGCGTCTGGAAGGCTTCACCTACTCGCAATTTATCTTCGGCCTGGACAAGGCCGGGATCGAAATCGACCGCAAGGTCCTCTCGGACATCGCGGGCAACGATCCGACCGGGTTCAAGGCCATCGCCGACAAGGTTCGCGCCGCGCTGGCTTGAGGCCCTTTGAGTCGAAAGACTTAACTGAGCAATCGAGAAGCCCTTCGGCGGGAACCGCCGGAGGGCTTTTTGCTGCCCTCTTCCCGCGCCCCTCGCCACCCTCTAAAGCAGCCCCGTCATGACCGCCCAACTCGAAGCTGAAATCCTCGCCGCCGTCGACGGCGCGGCCGACGCCGCCGCCCTCGAGGCCGTGCGCGTCTCCGCCCTCGGCAAATCCGGCTCCATCTCCGACCTGCTCAAGTCGCTGGGGGGCATGAGCCCCGACGAGCGGCGCGAGCGCGGCCCGCAGATCAATGGCCTGCGCGACCGCGTCCAGGCCGCCATCGCCGCCCGCAAGGAGATCCTGGAGGCCGCCGCGCTCGACGCCAGACTGGCCGCCGAACGGGTCGACCTCTCGCTGCCGGCCCCGCCGCGGCGCAAGGGTTCGATCCATCCGACCATGCAGGTCATGGACGAGATGATCGCCGTTTTCGCCGAGATGGGCTTCTCGGTCGCCGAAGGCCCGGACATCGAGACCGACTTCAACAACTTCACGGCGCTGAACTTCCCCCCCAAGCATCCGGCGCGGGAGATGCACGACACCTTCTTCCTGCCGGAAGACGAGCGTGGCGAGCGCAAGGTGCTGCGCACCCACACCAGCCCGGTGCAGGTGCGGGTCATGCACAAGGTCAACGAGAAGCTGCCCGGCTGGATCGCCAACGGCCCACCTTCTCAAAATGGGGAGCCGCCGATCCGCGTGATCGTGCCCGGCCGCACCTTCCGCAAGGACAGCGACCAGACCCATACCCCGATGTTCCACCAGATCGAAGGCCTGGTGATCGACAAGGCGATCCACATGGGCCACCTGAAGTGGACGCTGGAGACCTTCCTGGCGCGGTTCTTCGAGACGCCGGAAGTGGTCACGCGCTTCCGTCCGCACCACTTCCCGTTCACCGAGCCCAGCGCCGAGATGGACGTGCAATGCGACCGCTCCGGCGGCGAGGTGAAGATCGGCCAGGGCACCGACTGGCTGGAGATCCTCGGCTGCGGGATGGTGCACCCGAACGTGCTGCGCAACTGCGGCCTGGACCCGGACGTCTGGCAGGGCTTCGCCTTCGGCTGCGGCGTCGACCGGCTGGGGGTGCTGAAGTACGGCATGCCCGACCTGCGCGACATGTTCGCAAGCGACGTGCGCTGGCTGGAGCACTACGGCTTCTCGGCCTTCGCCGCCCCGAACCAGGCCTCGGGGCTCTCCTGAGCCCTAGCGCAACCCAATTGCTCCCCCGCTGGGGGAGCTGTCCGCGAAGCGGACTGAGGGGGACTTCGACGCCAGCCGCCGCTGGGGGGGGGGGCCGCGGCGCCGGGGGGGGGCGGCGGCGCCCCCCACCCGCCCC
>NZ_JAYRSU010000007.1:134092-180648 GCF_041919955.1 Phenylobacterium sp.
CGTCGCTTCGCTCCGAACGCCACCTCCCCCAGCGGGGGAGGAACTAGGAAGAGACGACAATGAAGTTCACGTTGTCCTGGTTGAAAGACCACCTCGATACCGAGGCCACGACGCAGCAGGTCGTGGACGCCATGACCATGGCCGGGCTGGAGGTCGAGCATGTCGACGATCCGGCCGCCAAGCTGGCCGCCTTCTCGGTCGCCAAGATCGTCGAGGCCGTCCAGCACCCCAATGCGGACCGCCTGCGCGTCTGCCAGGTCGACACCCGCGACGGCCGCAAGGAGATCGTCTGCGGCGCGCCGAACGCCCGGGCCGGGCTCACCGTCGTCTACGCCCCGATCGGCGCCTATGTGCCCGGCCTGGATGTGACGCTGGTCGAAAAGCCGGTGCGCGGCGTGGTCTCCAACGGCATGCTCTGCTCGGCTTCCGAGCTGGAAGTGGCCGGCGAGTCCTCGGGCATCATGGAACTGCCGGACGACCTGGCGGTCGGGACGCCGGTCGCCGAGGCGCTCGGCCTGGAAGCGGTCATCGACTTCGAAGTGACGCCGAACCGCCCCGACTGGCTGGGCGTGGTCGGCATCGCGCGCGATCTGGCCGCCGCGGGCCTCGGCGTGCTGAAGGACGTCGGCGTGGCGCCGATCCCCGGCAAGTTCGCCAATCCGATCGAGATCCGCCTGGACGGCTCGGAGGGCTGCCGCCAATACGCCGGCCGGCTGATCCGCGGCGTCAAGAACGGCCCCTCGCCCGATTGGCTGCAGCGCAAGCTGACCTCCATCGGCCTGCGCCCGATCAGCGCCCTGGTCGACATCACCAACCTGATCTCCTACGACCGCGCGCGGCCGCTGCACGTCTATGACGTGGCCAAGCTGTCGGGCGGCTTCATCGAGGCCCGCGCCGGCAAGGACGGCGAGAGCGTCGAGGCGCTGGACGGCAAGACCTACGCGATCACCCCGCAGATCAGCGTCATCGGCGACGCCTCGGGCGCCATCGGCCTGGGCGGGGTGATGGGCGGAATCTCCACCGGCTGCGACGAGACCACCACCGACGTCTTCATCGAAAGCGCCTGGTTCGATCCGATCGTCACGGCCCAGACCGGCCGTGCGCTGACGCTGAACTCCGACGCCCAATACCGTTTCGCCCGCGGCGTCGATCCGGAGAGCCTGGTTCCGGGGATCGAGCTGGCGACCAAGCTGATCCTGGAGCTCTGCGGCGGCGAGCCTTCGGAAGTCTCGCTGGTTGGCGAGGCCCTGCCGCGTCCCGAGCCGATCGTCTTCGACCGGGCCTATGTGAAGCAGCTCTCGGGCCTGGACCTGACCACGGCGCGCATCGACGACATCCTGCGCGACCTGGGCTTCTCCTTCGACGGCGACAAGGTCCTGCCCCCCTCGTGGCGCCGCGACGTCGAGGGCAAGGCCGACCTCGTGGAGGAGGTGGCGCGGATCGAAGGCTACGACGCCCTGCCCGCCTCGCCGCTGCCGGAAATCGCCCAGCCGCCGGGCGGGGTGCTGACCGCCCGCCAGGCCCGCATCCGCGCGGGACGCCGCGCTATGGCCGCCAAGGGCTATGCCGAGACCATCACCTGGAGCTTCACCAAACGCGAGACCGCGGCCCTGTTCGGCGGCGGCGCGCCGGAGCTGGTGATCACCAACCCGATCGCCTCGGACCTCGACTGCATGCGTCCGTCGATCCTGCCGAACCTGATCGAAGCAGCCGGCCGCAACGCCAATCGCGGCTTCCCGGACGTGGCCCTGTTCGAGATCGGCCCGTTCTATCGCGGCGACAAGCCTGAGGACCAGGTGACGGCGATCGCCGCGGTGGTGGCGCCGCACGCCCCGCGCCGCTGGGACGGGGTCGCGATCGATTCGCTGTTCGAGCTGAAGGCCGACGTGCTGGGGCTGCTGGAGGACATCGGCGCGCCGACCGGCTCGCTGCAGGTCGCCCAGAGCGGCCTGTCTGACTGGTGGCATCCGGGCCGGGCCGCGGCTCTGCGCCTCGGCAAGAACACCCTGGTCGAGTTCGGCGAGATCCACCCGCGCATCCTGAAGGCGCTGGACGTCGACGGGCCTGTGCTGGCGTTCGAGCTGGTGCTGGACAACGCCCCGGAGCCGAAGAAGAAGGCGACCAAGACCAAGCCGGCCCTGGAGCTCTCGCCCCTGATGCCGCTGTCGCGCGACTTCGCCTTCGTGGTCGACGAGACGGTGGCGGCAGGCGACCTGACCAGGGCGGTGGCCGGCGCGGACAAGGCGCTGATCACCGGCGCGCGGGTGTTCGACGTCTATCGCGGGGCCGGCGTGCCGGAAGGCGCCAAGTCGGTGGCCGTCGAGATTCTGCTGCAGCCGCGCGAGAAGACCCTGACCGACGCCGAGATCGAGGCCCTGTCCGCCAAGGTCGTGGCCGCGGCGGAAAAAGCCACCGGCGCCAAGCTGCGGGCCTGACGCCTCAGGCGGGACGTGCAGGTGCACGCCCCGCCACTTTAGATTGCCAACACCTCGCGGACGCGCAAATGTAGCGGCGGGGGAGCCCGGCAAGGCCGGGCCGTTGGGGGCGATCGAGATGAATTGGCGCGCAACGCTTGCGCTGGCCGCGACGCTTGGGCTGTCGGGCTGCGCCACACTGGTCGAGAATGTCAGCGGAACTCAGGACAGCAGGGTTCTCAATCCAGACGGGGTTCAGGGCAATCGGGGCCAATCCTCGACGACCGGGCGCAGCAGCCCGGCGAACCCGGCGGCGGCCGACCGGCTGAGGGGCGCGACGCCCGACATGACGTGCGCCGGCGGCGCCAAGGGGTCGCGGTTCGCCTTCTTCTGCCGCCAGCAGGCCGCCGAGCGAGACGGCAGCAGCCCCGAGGACGCCCGCCAGTACCTGGCCGCCGGACTGACCCTCTCCAACGAACTGTGCGACGCCTGGTTCACGCGCCTGCAGGTGACGCAGGTCACGCTGCGCCAGACTTCGGACGTCATCAGCTCGGTCGGCTCGGTCACCGCGGCGATCATGGGCTTCACCCAGACTCCCTCTAAGACCATCGGCCTGACCGCCTCGCTGTTCGGAGCGGCCAAGCAGGCCAACGACAATCTGGCCGCAAACTACATCGTCGCGGCCGACCTGACGTCGGTCGCCTCGGCGGTGCGCGAGTACCGGGCGCTCTACGCCCAGCAGATCGACCAGAGCCAGGCGACCTGGAACTACTACACCGCCCGCAGGGTGATCATGGCCTATGACAACACCTGCTCGGCGATCTTCGTGCGCCGGTTCGTCAATGCGCGGATCGAGGGCGGCAAGGGCGACGACCGCGAGGTCACGCCCCTGCTGGAAGCCGCCATCGCGGCCTTCGTCACCGAGTCGGGCCGCTATTTCGCGAAGCCGTTGACGGTGGGCCAGCTGGTCGACCTCTACGCCTATCTTTACCTGACCGAGACCCCGCAACCGACCCGTGACAAACTCGCCGAGGGTCTTCGCGCCGACCAGCTGCTCAACGACCAGGGCGTAGTGTTCAGAACCAAGGACGGCCAGCCGGCCGCCTCGGTCGAGAGCCTGGCCCGGATGCTGATCGCAGCGAACATCGACGAGGCCATAAGGACCCGCGCCCGGGCGCGGGTGGAGGCCGTGCGCGGGGTGCTGGCGGCCGAAGCCCAGGCCAAGGCCAAGACCGCAGAGAAGGCCGATGCCACGGCGAAGGACGACGCCGCAAAGGCGGTCGAGTTGGCCGCAGCCGCCGACATCAAGGCCCAGGCCGCAGCGAACGCCGCCGCCGAAGCGGACGCCGCCCGCGCCAAGGTCACGGCGCTGAGTGTCGAGCTGCAGGCTGCGCCTGACAGCGCCGCGACGAAGCTCATCCAAGAGGCCACGGACGCCGACGCCAAGGCCGCCAGGCTACAGGACGAGGCCGACAAGGAACGCGCCAGGGCGACCGCGGCGGCCAACACCGCCGCTCAGTCGGCGATCACGCGCGACCAGGCGCAGGCCGCCGCAGACAGGGCCGCCAAGGACCTGGCCGGCGCCGCCACCGGCGCTTCGCGCGCGACCCTGGACGCCGAGCGCGCCGCCGCTCCCGTGCCGAGCGGGCCGAACGGGCGTCCGCTGGACGCCCCGCCCAAGCCCTAAGCCCTCGCCAGCTCCTCGAGAATCAGGTCCCGGCACAGCCCCGGGGCCTGGGCGAGGATATTGTGGCCGCAGCCGGAGACCACCTGCACCCGCACGTCCGGATAGGCGGCCAACAGGGCGTGGTCGGCTTCGTCCAGCATCGAGGGCGCGGCCTGCAGCTCACGCTCCTCGCCGAGCAGGACGTCGCCGCAGACCACCAGAGCGGGGGCCTTGATGCGCCCCAGCAGGTCGCCGTAGCGACGGTCCTCCACGAAGCCCCCCTCGCGCCAGCCGAGCGCGTCGAACAGCAGGTCAGGATGCGGCGCGGCCCCGCGTTCGGCCGACCGGCCCAGCCCGACCGCGATCGGCCATTGCTTGGCCGTCGAGAGGAACGGATCCAGGGCGACGCAGGCGTAGCCGCGTGCGCCAAGCGCCAGGGCGATCACGCCGCCCAGGCCGGCCCCCGCGACCAGCACCCGCCGGCCATCGGCGAAGCTGCGCAGGGCCAGGTCGTAGGCGCCGACCAGCTCGTTCCAACCGCGAGCGGCCAGGGGCGGCCCTTTGCCGTGTCCGGGCAGCGCGCCCAGCACCAGCTCGGCCTCCGGCTCCAGATGGCCGAACCAGGACGCCAGCGCCCCGGCCGATCCCATCACGTCATGGATCAGGACGACGATCGACTTGTGGCGCTCGCGAAGCTCGGGCCGGGCGGCGAAGACCAGCTCGCCGGCCGGCGTGCGGCATCGCACCCACTTGGTCTCGATCGCCGGCCGCATACGCCCCTGCCGGGACCTAGAACGGCAGGGTTCGGCGGTGACGGCTGAAGCCGAGATAGCCGACATTGGCGCCCAGGCGGATGCCGACCCCGGCGCGGATCGGCGCCAGGGTGACCTCGTCCGAGCGCAGGTAGTTCACGCCCAGACCGGCGACCAGATAGGCCGACCCTTCCACGCCCGGGAAGCGCTGGAAGATCACTTCGGGGTACTGGAGATTGTAGCAGAGGGTGAAGACTCGGCTGGCGTTGCCGCCGAAGTCCCAGCCGACCGAAGGGCCCTGCCAGAAGACTTCGATCGGAGGCCGGTTCTTCATGTACAGCAGGCCGCGGCCATACCGCGCGCCGCCGAAGAAGGCGCCCGAGGCTTCCTCGCCGGCGATGTAGGCGGTCGGACGGCCGTTGTCCTTGAACACCCGCTCGATCGCCCCGCCGGCCGCCTCGGCCGTGACGCCCATGAAGTCGGACACGGTGTTGACCAGCTCGTCGCGGCTATAGGTCTCGGCCTGGCCGGTCGGGTAGCTGGGATTGGCGCTCGCGCTGGGCGAGGGCGGCGGCGGAGACCCGGCCCCGTAAGCCGGGCCAGGTCCAGGGCCCTGTCCGGCCGGCTGTGCGCCCGCGCCCCCCGCGGCGCCCATGGCGGCCAGTCCCGAAACGATCAGCGTGCGGCGGTCCATATGTCGCAATATTCCTCGAAGCTTGAACGAGCCTCACATCCCCAGACGGCATGAATGCGGCGTTCAGGCTTAACGGCCGATTAACCATGAAGACGTCGTCGAGCGCTCGCCTACTCGCGATCTGCGCCGAATGTGGTAGAGGGCGGGCGCAATGACGACGCCTCTTTCCCGCATCCGCAATTTTTCCATCGTGGCTCACATCGACCACGGGAAGTCGACCCTGTCCGACCGGCTCATCCAGGAGACCGGCGCGCTGACCAAGCGCGAGATGACCGAGCAGGTTCTGGACAACATGGAGATCGAGCGCGAGCGCGGGATCACCATCAAGGCCCAGACCGTGCGCCTGGAGTACAAGGCCAAGGACGGGGAGACCTATGTCCTGAACCTGATGGACACCCCCGGCCACGTCGACTTCGCCTATGAGGTCAGCCGCTCGCTGGCGGCGTGCGAAGGCTCGATCCTGGTGGTCGACTCCTCGCAAGGGGTCGAAGCCCAGACCCTCGCCAACGTCTACCAGGCGATCGACAACAACCACGAGATCGTGCCGGTCCTGAACAAGATCGACCTGCCGGCCTCCGAACCCGACCGCGTACGCGAGCAGATCGAGGACGTCATCGGCATCGACGCCTCCGACGCGGTGCTCTGCTCGGCCAAGACCGGCGAGGGCATCGCCGATGTGCTTGAAGCTGTGGTCGAGCGCCTGCCGGCCCCGAAGGGCGACCGCGAGGCGCCGCTGAAGGCGCTGCTGGTCGACGCCTGGTACGACCCCTATCTCGGCGTCGTGGTGCTGGTCCGCATCATCGACGGCGTGCTGAAGGCCGGCATGAAGGTGCGGATGATGAACGCCGGCGCCACCCACCAGGTGGACAAGATCGGCGTGTTCCGGCCCAAGCAGACCGAGGTCGCCGAGCTCGGCCCCGGTGAGATCGGCTATATCACCGCCCAGATCAAGCAGGTCGCCGACGCCGCCGTCGGCGACACCATCACCGAGGAAAAGCGCCAGACCGAGCACTCCCTGCCCGGCTTCCGGGTCGCCCAGTCGGTGGTGTTCTGCGGCCTCTTCCCGGTCGATGCGGCCGACTTCGAGGACCTGCGCGCCGCCATCGGCCGCCTGCGCCTGAACGACGCCTCGTTCACCTACGAGATGGAGACCAGCGCGGCGCTCGGCTTCGGCTTCCGCTGCGGGTTCCTGGGGCTGTTGCACCTGGAGATCATCCAGGAACGCCTCTCCCGCGAGTTCGACCTCGACCTGATCGCGACCGCGCCCAGCGTGGTCTACAAGATCCACCTGACCGACGGCAGCGAGGTCGAGCTGCACAACCCGGCCGACATGCCCGATCCGGTGAAGATCGCCGACATCAGCGAGCCGTGGATCAAGGCGACCATCCTGACCCCGGACGAGTATCTCGGCTCGGTCATCAAGCTTTGCCAGGACCGCCGCGGCGAGCAGCGCGAACTGTCGTACGTCGGCTCACGCGCCCTTGTCGTCTACGACCTGCCGCTGAACGAGGTGGTGTTCGATTTCTACGACCGGCTGAAGAGCGTCTCGAAGGGCTATGCGTCCTTCGACTACGTCATCGAGGGCTACCGCGTCGGCGACCTGGTGAAGATGTCGATCCTGGTCAACGGCGAGCCGGTGGACGCGCTGTCGATGCTGGTCCACCGCGACCGCGCCGAGACCCGCGGCCGCGGCATGGTCGAGAAGATGAAGGACCTGATCAGCCCGCACCAGTTCCAGATCCCGCTGCAGGCGGCGATCGGCGGACGGATCGTGGCGCGCGAGACCATCCGGGCGCTGCGCAAGGACGTGACCGCCAAGTGCTACGGCGGCGACGCCAGCCGCAAGCGCAAGCTGCTGGACAAGCAGAAGGCCGGCAAGAAGCGCATGCGTCAGTTCGGCAAGGTCGAGATCCCGCAGGAGGCCTTCATCGCCGCCCTGAAGATGGACGCCGACTAGCCCCCGTCGATCACGATGTATCACGCCGGGCGGGACCGCCCGTCCGGCGCAAGCTGCGCCACATTGATCCAGCCCCGCGCCGCAGCCTAAATTGCGCCGCGAAGCGTCGCCATGTGACGCCGACCAATCGAGGGGAACACTCCATGCGCAAGATCGTCGTCCTGGCCGCCGTCGCCGCGGCCCTCCTGACCTCCGCCTGCAACACCGTGGCCGGCGTCGGCCGCGACGTGCAGGCCGCCGGCAGCGCCGTCACCGGCGCGGCGAACGACGCCAAGCGCTAGTCCAGGCCAGATCAGGCGTCCTCTTCGCGGGACGCCTCCTCGGCGATGCGGGCCTTGTCGCCCGGCGGCACGGCGGGCGCCTCGCGAGAGGCGTCCTCGGCCGGGGTCGTCGGTCCGGTGTGGCCGTGCACCGGCCGCTCGCGGCTGCGGGGTTCCTCGTTCATCGTCGACCTCTCACCTTGGATAAGCGCCGGGCGGGCTGCGGCGTTCCGCGACATGCCGCCGCCCGGCCTTTCCTTTGCGCCGATCAAGGCTCATATCGGGACCACAGTCACCAGGCGGCTTTCGTATGTTCGGTAGATCCATGCTCCGGGGCCTGAAAGGCCGTTGTCCGCATTGCGGCCAGGGCAAGCTGTTCCGCAGCTACCTGAAGGTCAACGAGACCTGCCCCAGCTGCGGCCACAACCTGTCGAAATATCCTGCCGACGATGGCCCGGCCTATTTCACCATCCTGATTGTCGGCCACCTGATCGTCGCGCCGCTGCTGATCTTTCCGGTGATCTGGGAGGCCTCGCCCTGGATCGTGCTCCCGGCGACGCTGATCCCGCTGACCTTGGTCTCGCTGGCCCTGCTGCCGCTCAACAAGGGCTGGTTCATCGGCCTGCTCTACGCGCTCGGCATCAAGCGCGGCGACAGCGCGATCCACACCGCCGACCTCGCCGACCGCTGACTCCTTGGCGGAACCGTGCGCGTCGCAAGCCGTTGGCTTGCTCTGAACGGCGTCAAGCGGGACAAGGAGAAAACGCCCATGGGCCTCGGAACCATCCTGCTGATCATCCTGGTCATCCTGTTGATCGGGGCGCTGCCGACCTGGGGCTATTCGCGCAGCTGGGGCTACTTCCCGACAGGGGGCCTCGGGCTCGTGCTGGTCATCGTGCTGATCCTCGTACTGATGGGACGCATCTAGCCTTCGCCCCGCTCGCCCCCTAGCATCCTCCCAAAATAGGGGGAGGAGCGGGCATGAGCGCCGCAGAGACCGGGGCCGACGCCCCGCCGCCGGAGCTTGCGTTCGCGACTGGCCTGGCGCCGTCCCAAAGGCTGCGGGCCATACTGGGCGGGTCGGCCGGCAACCTGGTCGAGTGGTACGACTGGTTCGCCTATTCGTCCTTCACCCTCTATTTCGCGCCGCACTTCTTCCCCAAGGCGGACCAGACCGCCCAACTGCTGCAGGCCGCGGCGGTGTTCGCCATCGGCTTCTTCGCCCGCCCTCTCGGCGCCTGGCTGATGGGGCTTTACGCCGACCGCGCCGGGCGAAAGGCGGCCCTGACGCTGGCCGTCGGCATGATGTGCGCCGGCGCGCTGATCATCGCGGCGGCGCCCAGCTACGCTACGGCCGGCGCGCTCGCCCCGGCTATCCTGCTGGTCGCGCGCCTGCTCCAGGGCCTGTCGGTCGGTGGCGAGTACGGCGCCAGCGCCACCTACATGTCCGAAATGGCCGGGCGCGCGCGCCGCGGCTTCTGGGCCAGCTTCCAGTACGTGACCATCATCATGGGCCAGCTGGCGGCGCTGGCCGTGCTGATCCTGCTGCAGAACGTCATGGACAAGGCCGACCTGGAGGCCTGGGGCTGGCGCATCCCGTTCGTGATCGGCGCCCTGCTGGCCGTGGTCGTATTCTGGATCCGCAGCCGGCTGGACGAGAGCCCGTCCTTCGTCGCGGCCCAGGCGAGCGGCGCGCCGCGCTCGGACACGATGCTGCTGTTCCTGAAGTTCCCGCGCGAGAGCGCGATCATCTTCTGCCTGACCGCGGCCGGCTCGCTCGCCTTCTACTTCTACACGACCTACATGCAGAAATTCCTGGTCAACACCGCCGGCTTCTCGAAGAACGAGGCGACCGGGATCACCGCCGCGGCGCTGTTCGTGTTCATGATCTGCCAGCCTCTGTTCGGCTGGCTCTCGGACCGTTTCAGCCGCCAGCGGACCATCGCGCTCGCCTTCGGTCTGGGTGCGGTCCTGACCTATCCGGCGATGAGCGCGATCGCGACGGCCGACAACGCCACGCTCGCCTTCCTGCTGATCACCGTCCTGCTGGTCGCGCTGTCCGGCTACACCGCGGTCAGCGGCCTGGTGAAGGCAGAGCTCTTCCCCGCCCATGTCCGCGCCCTGGGCGTGGCCCTGCCCTATGCGGTCGCCAACGCTCTGTTCGGCGGCACCGCCGAATATGTCGGGCTTTGGTTCAAGCAGCAGGGTATGGAAAGCGGCTCGTACGTCTATGTCGCGGGACTCATGGCGATCGCCTTCGCCGTGGCCCTGCGCCTGCGCAACACCAACCGCGAAAGCCTGATCGCCGAGGACTAGGCCGTGAACATCCTGAGCGCTCTATCGCCGGCCGACATGGCCGCGCTCGCCGTCTTCCTGGTGCTGTGGCTGGCCTATGAGCCGATGCTGAAGGCGATCTCGCGCGGGCGCGGGGTCATCAACACCGACATGACCGTGATCCGCGCCGCCTGGATGCGAACCATGGCCGGGCGCGAGAACAAGTTCATGGACGGCCAGCTGCTGGGCCACACCCTGAACTCGGCCTCGTTCTTCGCCTCGTCCAACCTGATCCTGATCGCCGGGGCGGCCGGCGTGCTGTTCGGCGGCGAGGGCGCGTTCAAGAGCGCCTCCAGCCTGGAAGTCCTGAAGACCTCATCGCGCCTGCTGTTCGAGGTGCAGATCGCCCTGGTGCTGCTGACCCTGGCGCGCGGTCTGCTCGACTTCATCTGGGCGATCCGCCAGATGAACTACTGCCTGGCGGTGATCGGGGCGACGCCCCAGAGCGAGGACGCCGCGTTCCAGCAGGCTTATGGAGATATCGCCGCGCGGCTGCTGAACCCGGCCCTGTCGGCCTTCAACCGCGGGGTGCGCGGCTACTATTTCGGCCTGGCCGCCGCGGCCTGGCTGTTCGGGCCCCTGGCCTTCGCCCTTGTCACCCTGGCCGCCGTGCTGCTGCTGGTCATGCGCCAGCGCCGCTCGCCCGCCGCCCGCGCCATCGGCGACCTGCGCCGTCTGATCGAGACCGGCCGGGACTAGGCTAAGCTAGAACCCCAGTTCGGCCCGCGCCTTGCGGGTCAGCTTGGCGGCGATCAGGTCGTGGGACACGGCCAGCCAGCTGCGCGCGTCGTCCGCCTCGGCGTCCTCCAGGTCGACGATCACCCAGCTGCCCTTGGCCAGATACGGCGCCTGGCGACCCGGACCGCCCTCGTCGGTCAGCACCATGAAGCCGATCTCGGTGACCTTGAACGACAGACCGCCGGACAGGCCGCAGATGGCGAACACCTTTCCGCCGACCTTGTAGACGTCCGAGCCGCCCCACTGGACGACCTTCTCCGTCGCCGGCAGCGCCAGGGCTATGGTCTCGACCTCCTCGCGCGTCACGCGCTGACGCCGACGCCGATCGGGCAGGTGACGCCGGTGCCGCCGATGCCGCAGTAGCCGTTCGGGTTCTTGGCCAGGTACTGCTGGTGATAGTCCTCGGCGAAGTAGAACTCCGGCGCCTCGGCGATCTCGGTGGTCACCGCGCCGTAGCCCTTGTCGGACAGCGCCTGCTGGTAGGATTGCAGCGAAGCGGCCGCGGCCGAGGCCTGGGCGTCGTTGTGGACGTAGATGCCCGAGCGGTACTGGGTGCCGATGTCGTTGCCCTGGCGCATGCCCTGGGTGGGGTCATGGTTCTCCCAGAACACCTTCAGCAGGTCCTCGTAGGTGACCACGCGCGGGTCGAAGACCACCCGCACGGCCTCGGCATGGCCGGTTCCGCCGCTGCACACCTCCTCGTAGGTGGGATTGGGAGTGATCCCGTTCTGATAGCCGACCGCCGTCACCCAGACGCCGGGGACCTGCCAGAACTTGCGCTCCACGCCCCAGAAGCAGCCCATGGCGAAGTCGGCCACCTCCAGCCCGTCGGGATAGGGGCCCTTCAGCGGCCGGCCGTTGATGAAGTGGGTCTCGGCCGTCGGCAGCGGAATGGAGCGCCCAGGCAGGGCGGTGTCGACAGTGGGGAGGTCTAGGGACTTCTTGGCGAAGAGCATGGCGCGCCCGATCAATGAGGTTCGTCGCAAACATAGGGTCGGATGCCCCCGATTGCACGCCGCGCCTCAAGGCCGCTTGCCCGCGAAGGCGTCATGAGTATATTGCGCGCCTTCCGCGAGGGGCCACGCGCCCTTCAAGGCCTGTGGTGAGGTGGCGGAGTGGTCGATCGCGCACGCTTGGAAAGCGTGTATAGGTGAAAGCCTATCGAGGGTTCGAATCCCTCTCTCACCGCCAAAATCTGGCAAACCCTCGCAAAATCAACAACTTGGAATACATCCAAGTGTCGTTGACAGCGACGATGCTCCACACCATGCTCCACATTAGGCTTAGCCACCGCGCTAGGCCTACACCGGCTCCAGGGTCGGTGTGGTGACCCGACAGAACCGAAACCGTCACCCGCATCTCGAATCTAGGAATGGAATCTGGACCTTACGGGTCCGGGTACCGAGAGATTTGCGCGCGCGAGTAGGTTTGTCGGAGGTTCGACGGTCGCTTGGGACCGACTCTCTTCGACAAGCCCAACGTCTCGCTGCGCAACATTTTGCGCGGCTGAAGGGGCTGTTTGAATTGGCACACGGAACTAGTTTGTCGGACGCTGAAATCCAGGCGCTTGCTCAGGACTACTACAAGACGCTCGCACCGCAGGCCGAGCGATTCAAACCACGCACCTCTGAACCTGAATGGGAGCAGCGAGAACAAGCCGCCCTCGCCGAGGAGGAGATCAGCGACCTCAAGAGGCAGATCTCCGGCCGCTCCTACAAAAGCGATGTCTCACGCGCAGTCGATGACGCGCTCAGCCAGCGCAACTTGCAGATCGACGACCTATCCGCGAGCGACGCGAACAAGCTCACGAATGCGATTGCGCGCGCCCTCATCGAAAACCTGCGCCTGTTCATGCACCGGCTCGACGAACCCGTCCTGCCCTACGAGCCGGTCGATCCGCTCCTAAAGGGCTTCACCAACGCGTCGCCGCCTGACAGCACACCCGCCCCTCACGTAGAGGGGGGCTCCAGCTTCGGCTCAACCATCTCGGCTCTTGTCGCGGCCTATCTGGCCGCAAAGCGGAGCTCCTGGGTCCCCAAGACCTATGCCAACCGGGTCCAAAAACTCGCACTTTTCGTCGAGCATCTGGGCGCCAGCACACGCACCTCGGAAATCACGCCCGATCACATGCGTGCCTTCCGCAACGGTCTCAGTCGCATGCGCAGAATCCACCACACCGGCTGCGACAGGAGCTTCCAGGGCCGCCAGACTGACGACGAGGGCGCGAGGGTCGATGCCAAAACCGTGGCGCTTCACATCGCCGATGTGAAGTCGATGTTCATCTGGGCTCAGAAGCAAGGATACCTCAAGGAACCGCCACTGGCGGGCTTGGCCGTGGACCAGCCGAAGAAGCCGAAAGGCGAGAAACCCCGACGTCCGTTCGGGGAGGCCGAACTGAGGAAACTCTTCCTGGCTCCCAACTTCACGGGATGCAGGGGCCCCCGTAGGCGCTTTGAAGCGGGCTCGAACATTATTCGCGACGGCAAGTTCTGGATCCCGATAATCGCCTACTACACCGGGGCACGGTTGTCGGAGCTGGTCCAACTGCACCTTGAGGATGCGAATGTGCACGACGGTATTCCGTTCATCGACGTGAACGAGAACAATCCGACCGGCCAACTCCATAGAAAGCACGTCAAATCAGAGGCGGGCATACGGAAGATTCCCCTCCACTCGGATCTGATCGCGCTGGGCTTCCGGGAGTTCGTCGCCAGTCGCCGTTTGGACAAACGCGCGCAATCGGCCGGGCGGCTGTTCTGGGAGATTCCTTACGGCGCGGATGGACAGCCTTCGAGCACGTTCTCCAAATGGTTTGCTCGGCTCATGGACAAGGCCGGCCTGCAGGACCCCGCCTTGGTCTTCCACAGCTTCCGCCACACAGCCGAGGACGCCCTACGCAACGCGAAAGAGCCGCAGTACGTGATCAATCGAATTATCGGGCACGACGATGGCCACATCAGCGGCGAGTACGGCGACGGCGTCTCCCTTGAAGTCTCCAAGGCGGCGGTCGACGCGATGAAGCTGCCTGTCAGCTTGGTCGACCTTTGGTCATGAGGCAGAATTATGCGGTTATATGAGGCCATAATGAAATTGTGATCAGTACCTTCTCGGCCTCTGAGCAGTTACGATCAGAACTGATACGGCTATAGGAGGCAATAATGCAATCGTTTCACTGTCTCTCCATATTCCATCCGCGAGCAAATCGGATGCTGCTATAAGCTGCCATTGTGCAACTGATGTCATTTTTACTAATGACAAGCTCGGAGCCGCATTTAGCTTGACGGGCCATCAAGCGGGGCCAAAATGCGTGGACGCACTGAGCGTCCATAGGCCCAAAGCGGCAAAAAGATTTCCAGCAGGTCAGCTCCGGCGACCATTTGAGGGCCAGCAAAGCGGCCACGAACGGCCAGCTAAGGCGGCCACTGAAAGACGACAGGGACCGCGCTCGCGCCGCCCTGAATCTTCGCTTCCTGCTGGGGTGATCCATGGAAGATCTCGAAAGGGCTCGCGCCTATCTTGCGGGGAGGGCTGAGCGCCCGCAAAGGCTACGGACCGCTCAGGTCGCCCAGATGTTGGGCGTCAAACTCCAAACTGTTGAAAAGTGGCGCGGCCAGGGCAAAGGGCCGCCCTTCGTGAAGCTCGGCCGCAAGCTGGTGCTGTACGAATTGCCCGCCGTCGAGGCGTGGCTGCGCAAGCACGAGCGCGGCTGATCATGTCAATGCCGCAGACCAAAACCATGAGCGGAATTCCGTCCGGCGCTATCGTTCGGAAGGTCCGCGGCATTGCACCTTCCGCAGTTGAGAACTGGTGGGACGCTCCGCAGTCCAATCTCGATTGGCTCGACCAGTACATCAGTCGGTACCAACGGAAGCTTTCACGCTTGGCCGCCGCAGCCAAGAAAGGCGGAAAGGTCATTTCCACCGCCAGAAACGAGGCGCTCCATTCCTACGCGGGGCGCATCTGCTCGTTGATCTATGCCGCTTATCGCAGGGGTCAAAAGCTCAGCAAGGACGAGATCGAGCAGCGCGCTAAGGCCGTCGTCCCGTGGAAAGACTGCGGCGAGACTATTACCGCTCGATTTGAAAAGAAGAAGAATGGGGCGAAACGGGGCATCATCGCGCTTGGTATCAACAGGCTAGCGCTGAACTATTGCGTCAGGGACGTTCTTCTCACGATCTGGGGAACGCCCCCCGACGACTTTGCCCAGCATGGAAAAGGAACGCACCGCGCAGCGCGTGCGGTCATGGATTGCGCCGACGCCGGACAACGGTGGTTCGGCGTCGTTGATATTGCGAATTGGTACCCTTCGCACCGGCAGGAAGGGCTCCAAGAACAACTGAGACTGCCGGAAAGCGTAATCCGGAACACCATCCTCATAGGCGAGAAGGTGAAGATGATCTTCCCCAATGGCCAAGAGATGAATGTGCCGGACAGGGAAACTCTCCGGCTGGGACTCCCGCAGGGCATGCCCACTTCAGCCTTGATCGCCTCGACGCTACTGTCCCGGCGCATTAGCGAGCTCGCACCGCCGGCTTCGATTATCCGCTTCGCGGACGACGTAGCCTTCCTGTGCGAGACCAAGGACGAAGCGGCTGCAATACTGAAAGCCCTTCAGCTCAGCTTCGCTTCGGCGCCGGCCGGAGAGTTTAACCTCCATCACTGCGCGACAGGCCACACGGCGGGGGGCCTGAAATTTCTAGGGTACCGCATCAAGACCACCGCCGAGGGCAAGGGCCGCCTCGCCTCAGTCCTTGCATGCGCCGCGAGTGCTGGCCTGACAGCAGACAGACCAAAGGTCTGCTCGAGCCACCGCGCGCCCAAACTCCCTAATCCATGGGGCTTTGGAACGACTCCGCTTCGGTAGGCGGCCAATCCTTCACCCACCAACGGAGATTGCTGAAGCGCGGATCGCTCTTCAGGCTAGCTTCAAGATCACAAAGGAACGCGATGAATGCAGCGCGATTGGGCCAGAGCCGCCAGGTCATGTCCTTCGACTGAAGAATATAGTCGTCGATGAAGGTGACCTGTATCCAGAAGCGCCGCCCTTGACGATAGGCATTGAGCGACCAGCCGTTCTCGTGTTCATTTTCCGGCTCGTCGACGCGATAGCCACGGGCCGTCAACATTTCTGCGACAGATTGAACGACCGCCTGTCCAGCGAACTGAAGCTCGTTACCGTCTTCGGCATAGAGGGCGTCATCCGGGAAGTCGGCCTTGAACCAGACGTTCGGCCTTAGCTTCACCATTCCTGCTCTCCCTCCAACTCGTAGGCGGCGCCTCCGGCTGCGGCGCCGACCCCTCCGATCCGCGCCTTCAGAGGCGCAGGGCTCCCATGCCACAGTCGACCTGCGAGTCCATGCTCCGGCAACCCAAGATCACGCCCACTCCAGCGCTCACCCAGGACACTTGTCCCATAAAACCCTGGGTCCACCGCAAAGTGGTGTTCATAGAAATCGCCCCGGCTGATGCCCGGCGGTATCTGCCTGTTGAACGGGCCATCCATGTATTCACGTGGGATCGGGCCGCCGCCGAACATGTCCGGCAGCCTGGTCCTCCGGGACACGAAGTGGCTGCCCCTGTTGGATGCCGGGTAGGGCTTCGCGAGATGAGCTGCAGCTCCCGGACTGAATCCCTGTGCGACGTACTTCTCGACGTTGCCCACATTTGACGCGCGGCTGATCCCCTTCACGGCCTTGGCGGCGGGCCCGCCGACCACCAGCGAACCTGCGTCGAAAGCAAGCTCGCCTTGGTTCCGGCCGATGTCGAACGTCCGTCGAAGCTCGCCGGAGAAAGTTGATGCAGCTGGCGTCGCGTTCGGGTCCAGATCAATACGCATCTGGTGGGCCTTCGCCTTCGCGTCATCAACCACCATCTCTGGATTGGCTACCGCCTTGCCGACATACTCTGCAACGCCTCGCCCCGCCTTCGCGAGCTGTTCCCCTGCTGATTGGCCGGGCGGGCTCATATAGCGATCAAGGGGGTTAGCTAACCGCGCCGCGAACAACGCGCCATCGGCCAGCCCCTCCGCTGCGTGCACCCCGCCTCGTACGACTCCGGCCAACGTGCCTGCACTCCCAGCAGCGCCGATGGCGACTGACCTGAGGCCTGGGGTCTCGCCAACGCCGTTCAACGCCTCGCCAGCCCGACGCTTGGCCTGTCCGGTGGCGTTCGATACAGCTCCCGCCACGCGTTTCTGCGAATCCTGCAGAAGCCTTGCACCATGACGCACGACGTCACCGGGTTGGCTCAACTTCAAATCCTGGCCTGCCCTGATCGCCCTTCCATAGGCTTCATGCGCAGCCGCTTCCGCATCTCGGGTGAACCGCGCGGCCCTACGCCGCTGACGTTCCATGAATTCCGCGATGCTTTCACCCATGCCTAGCGCCGGCCCGAGCGGCCGCCCCTTTTCCTGTTTGATATGCAGGCTGGAGCGTCACCCACGCTCGTCCAGCGAAGATACAAGATGCCCATCCGGATCAGGCCCGTCAAGAACAAAACAAGAACATTTGGAGGTGCGAGGCGAGAGGAGGTGCACGGCAGCCGTCTTCGCCTTCCGTGTCGACTTCATCCAGCGAGAGCTCGTCCCTTTGGCTGAGGCCTCCGCCTGACGGCTCACGCGGAGACTTGCAGGCGGATGACTGCTTGCACCGCCAGCCACCCCCGAAAATCAGCTTCGCCTGGGTCGTGAGCCGGCAGCCACCGGAAACGGCGGCGCCATTTTCTGTGCAACCGGGAATTCGCGGCGCGATCTAGGTCATTCTCGGCTCGAATCCGCTAACGATACGCGTGACCTTTGAAGCGCCGGGCCGCCGATTGATCCGGCTCAAAGCCCAATGGCGTCGGCGGCCTAAAGTCCATGCGACCACCAGAGGAGGTCGCGATGGGCAGGCTGGGCGGCAAGGTCGCCGTGATCACAGGAGCGGCGCTCGGCCTTGGGCGCGCCACCGCCTTGCGCATGGCCGAGGAAGGCGCGGCGGTCGCGGTCTGCGACCTGCGCTTTGAGGATGCAGACGCGCTTGCACGTGACCTAGTGGAGCGCGGTCTCCCTGCGGCCGCCTGGCGCCTGGACGTCTCACGCGAACTCGACGTCCAGAGGGTGCTGGGCGAGGTCGCCGAACGCTTCGGGCGCATCGACGTCCTGGTCAACAACGCCGGCGTCGCCGGCGCCGACAAGCCCACCGACCAGCTGACGGAGGCCGAGTGGGACGCGGTCCAGGCCGTCAACGTCAAGGGCGTGTTCTTCGGGGTCAAACACGTGATCCCCCACATGCGCCGCACCGGCGGCGGCAGCATCATCAACCTCAGTTCGATCTACGGCCTGGTCAGCGCCCCCGACGTGCCGCCCTACCACGCCTCGAAGGGCGCAGTGCGGCTGATGACCAAGACCGACGCCCTCCTCTACGCGCCGGAGAAGATCCGGGTGAACTCGGTCCATCCGGGGTTCATCTGGACGCCGATGGTGGAGGGCTATCTGAAGGCGCAGGGCGGCGTCGCCGAGGGCCGCGCCGCGGTGGGCGCCCTTCACCCGCTCGGCCATATGGGTGAGCCGGACGACATCGCCTGGGGCTGCGTCTATCTGGCGTCCGACGAGGCCAAGTTCGTCACCGGCGCGGAGCTGGTGATCGACGGCGGCTACACGGCGCGGTGAAGATTCATGGCTGCGATCCTCAACGCCCTCTCCCGCGCCGTGCTCATCTGGCTGCTGATCATGGCCGCCGAAACCCTGCAGGGCGCGGCGCGCCACCTGCTGCTTTCGCCCGCCCTGGAACAGGCGTTGCGCCAGCTCTCGGTAATCGTCGGCGTCATCGTTATCTTCGCCATCACCTGGGCGTTCCTGCCCTGGATGCGGATCCGCACGACGCGTCAGGCCTTGGCGGTCGGCGCTTTGTGGGCGGCGCTCACCCTCGCCTTCGAATTCGGGTTCGGCTGGTTTTCGGGCGCGAGCTGGAGCCGGATCCTGGCCGACTACGACCTGCCCCATGGCGGCCTGATGCCGCTCGGCCTCCTCGCCATGGCCCTCACCCCATGGGCGGTTCGGCGATTGCAGGCCCTACCGCAGCAAGGTCCGCCTCCCGTTGGCCGCAGAACAGGGAAAACGCCGTGAAACACGCCGTCATCCTCGCCCACCCGGCCCGCAAAAGCCTCAACATGACGATCGCCCAGACGTACCGCGCGACGGTGGAAGGAATGGGCCACGCGGTCGACGTGCGCGACCTCTACCTGATGCGTTTCGATCCCTGCTTGAAGGCTGCCGAGATCCCTGGGCCGAGAGCTCCCGTGTTTCGCGACGACGTGGTGCGCGAGCGCGCGCGCCTGGCGGAGGTCGACGTCTTCGTCTTCGTCTATCCTTTCTGGTTCAACGCGCCGCCCGCGATCCTGAAGGGCTACGTGGACCGCGTCTTCGGAATGGGGTTCGGGTTCAAGCCGGGCTTGGGCGGGAACAGCCCGGCGCTCACCGGCCGCAAGCTCGTCAGCTTCTCGACGTCCGGCGCGCCTGATCATTGGGTCCGCGACACCGGGGCGATGACGGCGCTGACCCGGCTGTTCGACGACCACCTGGCGGGAACCTGCGGGCTGACGGTGGTCGATCATCTTCATTTCGGAGGCATGGTCTCGGGCATCACCGAAGAGGCCGTCGGCGACGTCCTTTCCAGGGTCCGACAGGCCGCCCAGCGCTTGGGAGCATCGAACTCCTAGCGGCCGCAGTCACGTTCCAACGATCGGACAGATACATGTACTACTTCGCCAAGACGCTCGCCGACGGGTTCGAGGAGGTGGTGGCCGCAACGCGGCAAGCCCTTGCTGCGGAAGGCTTCGGTGTGATCAGCGAGATCGACGTCCAGGCCGTTTTGAAGGCCAAGCTGGGTGTAGAGTTCCGCCCCTACCTGATCCTGGGCGCCTGCAATCCGGCCATGGCGCATCAAGCTTTGCTGTCCGAAGACAAGATCGGGACCATGCTGCCCTGCAACGTCGTGGTTCAAGCGCTTGAGGACGGCGTCGAGGTCGCCGCCGTCGATCCGGCCGCCTCGATGAGCGCGATCGACAATCCGCGCCTGCGCGAGGTCGCCGCCGCCGTCGGCCAGAAGCTTCAGGCGGTGATCGCGGGCCTCTGAAGGCTCAGCGTCAGTGCGACATCAGCAGCGGCGCGGGCATATCATGAAGGAGTTGGCGGCTGACACCGCCCAGGACCAGTTCCTGCAGACGCGCATGGCCGTAAACGCCGGCGATCAGCAGGTCGATGTCGAACTCGGCCATCTGCCGTTCGATCACGTCGGCCGCGTGTTCGTCACGGCTCGCATCCAGGATGACGTTGGCCGTCACCCCGTGGCGCTCAAGCAACCGCTGCAACATGCCGTCGGGACCGCCCTCCCCCGTCGGCGAGACGATCAGCACGTGCACCTCCTCGGCCGCCTCGATGAAGGGCCAACCATCGCGCAGCGCGCGGGCCGCCTCCCGCGAGCCGTTCCACGCCACGAGAATTCGCCTGCCGCCGGGAGCGGCATAGTCATCCGCCGGCGTCACCAGCACCGGACCTCCACAGGCCAGCGCCACGTCGGCGGCCGCGACATGGCGCTGGCCCATGTAAACATCGAGCCGACGGGGCATGACCACGAGATCGGCTCTGCGCGCGCACGCGATGAAGGCCTGCGGATCGTCGCCGCTGGCGTTGATGAAGTCAGATTCCGCGCCGGCTTCGCGCGCCGCGCCCTCGAACTGCCGGCGCGCCTCCTCGCTCGCCGCCTCGACGGTCTTCGCGTGGTCGCGCAACAGGCGGTCGATATCGTCCGGCGGCAGGCCGTAGAGGGCTTCCCCCGCGCCAAACTGCAGCATGAACTCGCTCGTCAGGAAGACGCCCGTAAGGTGAGCTTTCCAACGCCGCGCGAGATCGGCGGCGAATTGCGCGCGGTAGGCGCCAGCCGGCGTGGACTCGGTGAGAACGAGAATATCGCGATAGGACATGAGCGCCTCCATTGAAGCGCACATTAGGCCGCGGACGCTGCGCCAACTTGACCTGCATCAACCGGCGTCGCGCTGAAACCGGTTGAATTGATCCGGCGCAAGGCGTGGGGGGGCCGAGCAGCCAATCTGCGCGTCGTTTTCACCCCCTCGAGGACACCGTCATGTCACTTCGCCTGACCCTCGTCGCAGCTGCGCTGCCGTTCTGCCTGGCCGGATACGCCGTTGCTGAAACTCCAAAGCCCGTCGCCAAGGTCGAGGCCGAGGTCCACGCTGTAGACGCGCGGGCCCAGGCTGCGCTGAAACGCGCGCGCGACAGCGCCCAGGCCTCTCTGGACGCGGCCAACGCCGCAGCCGACAAAGCTGAGAAAGCTGCTCAGGAGATGACCAAGGAGGCCGCCGCCGCCTCGCGTGAGGCGGCGCAGAAGGCCGCCATCGCAGCAAAAACGGCCGCCGACGACGGTCGCGCCGCTTTCAAGGAAGCGTCGTCCGAGAACCGCGCGGCGTTGGAACGCTCATCGCAATCGGCCAAGGCCGCCGCCAAGCAGGCCGGCGACGCGCTGACCACAGTGATCGCCAACGACCGCGCCGCCGCCCAAAAGGCGCTCGAAGCCGCCCGGGTCCAGGCCAAGCAGGCGGCGGCCGAGGCGAAGAAAGCCTTCGACGCCGCGGAGGCGGCGTTCCGTCGCCATTCGCCCTCCAAAAGCTAGCGGGGACCAGCGCTCCAGCCAGTCGCGTTCCAAGAACCAATGCGCCTGGTCGGAGGTTGATGTCGCGCTTGTCCTGGAAACGAAAGCAGCCCCGCGCGTCCTAAAATGGCCCCCTCAACGCTCCCCACGCCCCCGCGCGCGGCCGAAGGCGATCCCCGGACCCTGTGCCTTGAGATCCTCGACCAGAACCACGTAATGGCCATAGGCACGATCCGAAGCGACGGCTGGCCACAGGTGGCCTCGCCTGTCTCCACCAACGCGCAGAAGCCGGTCACGCAACCGGCGGCGCCATGAAACGTCAGTTCCAGCCCGCCTGCAGCGAGCGCCTTCCTGGTCATGGTCTCGACATCCGACTTGCTGGAATGTGCGGCGGCCGAGCCTCAGGCCCGTCCAATGCGACGCACCACGCCCAGGCCAATGAGCGCGACGGCCACGCCGGCGATCACACCAGCCGTCGTGGGGTGCTTCTTGACTTGCTTTCGGACTTTCGCGGCGACCTTGCGAGACCGCCGGGCGACGTCTTCGGCCAGGTCCTCGGCCTCGGCGGCGATCCGGCCGGCCGCCTTCTGGACGTTCCGCCCAGCATCCTCCCCGGCGCGGACAAAACGTTGCGACGTCGACTTGCTCATCGTGCTGCTCCTTCTAGGCAGCCACCAGAGATCACGCCGCAAGCGAGAGCGTCTTGACCTCGATCAATCAGTCGCCGCGGTGCTCTCCGTAGATCTACTTAAGCAGCGCCCCTTAAGCACCGCCCCCGAATATCGTCGTTCGGCCATCAGTCTTAACTCTTTGCGTCATCGACAGGGAGACCGACGATGACCGTCCAGGCGCTCAGTGAATTTCCCTCCTTTCCATCTGGCGTCGTCGACGCCTTCGGGCCGATCGGCGTGCGGATGCACTTCGCCGAAAACGAGGAAATCTACGCCCAGGAAGAAGACGCCGACCTGATCTACCAGGTGGTGGAAGGCGTCGTGCGGACCAGTCGACTGCTCAGCGACGGCCGCCGGCAGATCGGTGACTTCTACTATCCCGGCGAGTTCTTCGGTATGGAGGCTGGAGACAGCCACCGCTTTTCCGCGGACGCCCTGGGCGACTGCACCATCCTCGTGGCCAAGCGCTCTGCGGTTCGTCATTGCGGCGAACAGCGCGAGCAACTCGAGCGCCTGATCTGGAACGCCACGACGCAAGAACTGGCCCGGACCCAGGACCACCTGTTCGTGCTGGGCCGCCGGGGGGCCTGCGAAAAGGTCGCGGCCTTCCTGATGAGCGCTGCGGACCGCGCGAAGGCTGAACTCACGCCCCTCGCAATGAGCCGGCAGGACATCGCAGACTATCTGGGCCTGACCATCGAGACGGTGTCGCGGATGCTCACCCAGTTGCAGTCGGAAGGCCTCGTGAAGTTCTTCGGCTACAGGAATTTCCAGGTCATACGGCCAGCGGGCCTTTCACGTCTGGTCGCTCCGTAACCAAGGGACGCGCCCCGAAGCAAAGATGGCGATCGCCCTGCATCCGGGGATTGGTCGGCCGCCCCAAGCGCGACGGGGGTCAATGCGAAACCAACAAGGGGCATGGGGGATCGGTCATGAACTCGCGGCTCACCCCGCCCAGGATCTGTTCGGACAGGCGCGAACGGCCGTAGAGGCCCATCACCAGGAGATCACAGCCCCATTCGCCGGCTCGGCGACGAAGAACCTCCGGCGCCAGGCTATCGTGGGCGTCGTCGGCAAACGTATCGACGGGCCTGTCCCATCGCGACAGACGGAATTTGAGGTCAGCCAGATCGTCGAAGTCGATCTCGGGGCGCACGACGGCCAGGGCGACGCTATCGGCCGCCGCGATGACCGGCCAAGCGTCGCGCCAGGCGCGGGCGCTCTCACGCGTGCCGTTCCAGCAGATCATGACGCGATGCCCGACGGAGACCACCGGCCTGGTTCCGGCAATCGCCACGAGCGGCCGGCCGCAGGCCAGGCCTAGCTGGCCTGCGTCGAAGTCCAAGTCCTCGCCTGCGAGGCGTCGGCCGCTCGGCGCGATCACCAGGTCGCTCAGCCGCGCGCGCGCGACCAGTTCGCCCGCCGTATCGAACGCAATCCACTCGGCGTGGACGCCGGCCTTGGCTGCGCGGGCCATGAAGTCGTCGCGTGCCCGCGTCTCGGCGGCGTCCACGGCGGAGCGTTGTGCTGCGATCATCTGCCGAAGCAGGCTGTCCGAAATCCACCCGCCCTCAACCCGATAGACCGGCAGTGGAAACGCAGGACGCAGGAACGCTCCGGCAAGCCGCCCGCCCAGACGTCGCGCCAGGTCGAGGGACCGCGCAACATAGCCGTCCACCGGCGCCTGGCTCGTAACCATCAGCAAGTCCGCCATCGCGCGCATGTCAGTGAGACACCAGCAGCGGCGCGGGAGGATCGTCCAGGAACGCGCGGCTCACCCCGCCCAGAACCCATTCGCTGACGCGCGGGCGTCCATACAGGCCCATAACCACCAGATCGGCTTCCAACGCTTTCACCTGGTGGCGAAGAACCTCTGCGGCGGACATGTCTTCGTGACGTTCGACGACGATCCGCGCCTTGCAGCCATGGCGCGCAAGATGCTCTGCCAGGCGAGCCTCGCCGGCGTCGTCCGCGGACGGGCGCACCATGACCACGGCCACCTCCTCGGCGTTGTCTAGGAACGGCCAAGCGTCGTGGAGCGCGCGGGCCGCCTCGCGAGTGTCCTTCCAGGCCACGAGAATCCGCCTGGGCGCTGCGGGCCAGACGCCCTGCTCGGGCGCGACAAGCACTGGGCCGCCGCAGGCCAGGCCCAAGGTGGCGGCGTCGATCATGCGACCGCCCACGCCGGTGATCGCGCACGGCGGAAAGATCACAAGGTCGGTTCTGCGCGCCGCGCGGATGAGTTCGTCATTGGTGTCGCCGTCGATCAGGCGCCACTCGAAAGAGGTCGAGGCCAGGTCGGCCGCGCGCCGAAGGGTCTGTTCGGCCGCCTCGACAGCACGCTTTTCGTCCGCGTCGTGCTGCGCCTTCAGCGCCTCCGCGGCGGCGCGGGGCAGATAGGCGAGCCGTTCTGCGGCGAAGACGTCGCTCGGGTAGGGCATGCGCAGGTAGACGCCGGTCAGCCTGGCCTCCGATTTGCTGGCGATGGCGCTCGCCAGCGCGCAGCGCCGGGCCGACGTCGCACGGTCGTCAACATGAACGAGGATGTCGCGAAAGCTCATGACGCAGCTCCGTCTGATGCTCAGGCACTCTCGGCGGTTTGGAGCGCACTCCCCTTGATCGCGATCAAGCGCCTCCGGGGGATCGGTCGGACTTCGCCCCGGTGCGCAAGTTCAGGCAGCGCACCGAAAGCGCCCCCGGCGCACCGAGCATCAGTCGCTCGCTCGACAGCAAGCAGGCGGAAATCGCCCGCGAGGAAACCGCGCTCAGCCAAGTTTGGATAATGTCTAACCCGCTGGGCCGCCCGTCCCGTCCGCGGAGATCGCGCCCACCTGGGCCAGCAGTCGCAGCAAGGCGGCGTTGAACGCCTCCGGTTCTTCGAACGGCGGGTTGTGAGCTGACTCCTCAAACCACTGCAGCCGCTTTTGAGGCGCCTGCAAGGTCTCGAAATAGGCGGCGGCGAGCCGTGAATCGACCTGACGGTCGTGACGCCCCAGCATGAAGATCACCGGGACCGAGACCGCGGGCGTGCTGGCGGCAAGGTCGAGCCGCAGCGCCTCGTCGTTCATCGCTTCGAGCGAGACTTCGTTTCCGCGGAAAAAACGCGCGAGCTCCCAGGGTGCGATGTGCCCGCCGGCGACGCCGCGCATCAGGACGAGCGGAAAACTGAGCTGCCGGTGGAAGTACCCGCCATAGCGCTCCACGATCCGCTGGGTGGCGATCTCGCGGTCGGCCGAGTAGGGCGGCGGCCCGATCTGCGCGATGCGCGCCAGCACCTGCGGCTCATTGCGCCGACGCGCCTCGGCCAGGACGAAATCGTACTGCGCCCGCTGGCGCGCAACCTCGTTCACCGGCTGCCCCACGCCTGCGAAGGCCGCCACCTTCTCTGGATGCGCCTGGGCGTAGAGCAGGCCGAGCGTCGCGCCCCAGGAGTGGCCGACCAGGATCACCTTGTCTCGGCCATAGCGCCGCCGCAGGTGATCGACCACCGCATCCAGGTCGGCGATGTGGCGCGCAACGGTGAGCTGCTTGGGATCGGCGGCGGGGTCGAAGGAACGGCCCGCGCCGCGCTGGTCGAGATAGGCCACGATCAAGCGGCGCTCCAGCGGCGCATTGTAGAGGCGGAACAGGGGCCGTTCGGCCCCGCCGGGACCGCCATGCAGCCAGATCATCACCGGCAGATCCTGCGAGGCGCCGCGCGTCATCAGGTAGAGGGCCGCGCCGTTGACGCGCACGCGCTCCTCCACCCTCACCGCCCGGGCCTGCGCCTGCGGGGCGCATCCGAGCAGCAAGAGACAGGCGACCAGCCGGGCGAGTCGGCTGGGCAGGCCACCTGCTCTGATGGACAATAGGCCCATTGAATCGTCCTCGCAGTCACTATTGACATTATGTCAATATAACGCGAGCCAGGATCTGTCATGGGGAAAGCAGCATGGCGCGCGCAGCCACGCGACGACGGCTGAAGCCGGCCGACCGGTGCGAGGAACTCCTCCAGGTGGGCGAGCAGATCGTCCGCCGACAGGGGCCCGCCGCCCGCATCGAGGACGTGGTCACGGCCGCGCAGGTCGCGCGGGGGACGTTTTATGTCTACTTCCCGACCTGGGAAGATTTCCTGGCGGCGCTACGCGACCGCGCGCTGGACGAACTCGCGCTGCAGTTCGAAGCGGCGCTGGCGGCGGAACCGCACTGGATCGGGCTGATCGGACGCCTGCCGGGCCTCATCGTCGAATTGACCGCCGATCTCGAGGGCCTGCACCCCGTCGCCTTCCACGGACCGCAGGTCGCCGCGCCGCGCCGGGCGGGCTTCGACCTCACCCTACGGCTCGCCGAGCTCCTCGCCGCGGGCCAGGCGCGCGGCGCGCTGGACGCCGCCGACCCCACGGCGACCGCGCCGCTGATCTACGCCCTCCTCCGCGACACGGCCGACCGGGTGCAGGCCGGCGCAGACTCCGGCGCAGCCGTCGACGCCTGCCGCGAACTGCTGCTGCGCGCCCTGGCCGTGCGCGCTGACCCCATAAGGCCTGAGGATCTTCTGCGCCCGGGAGCCTGACCGACAAGCACTGGGGCTCACGGCGACGCCGGACAGTCGACAGGTTGACGTGAGTTCTCTTTTCGTTCACGCCATCTGAGCGATCTGGAGGGTGGTATGTCGATCCTGAGCTGGCTGTTCCGAAGGAAGAAGCGATCGCCGCCGATCGATGATGGAACGGTGTCGCCGTTGGTCGCCCGGGTGATGAACGAGATAGAGGCCCGCGCGCAGCCGTGCATCCGGATGACGCCCGGCGGGGATGGCCGCTCGAGATTGGGCGGCGTACCGGACATGGCTGGCGCTTGGCCACGATACAAGGGCAACGCCCTCTGCTCGGTCGCTCAACTGAATCTCGTCGAGCTGCGCGCCGCCGGCGGGCCTGACTGGCTGCCGGACGCCGGGCGGTTGCTGTTTTTCTACGATCTCGAAGAATGGTCGTGGGGCCTCGATCCGCAGGACGCCGGGAGCTTCGTCGTCTTGCACGAGGTTGAGCCGGCGGCCGCGGCTGTCGAACCCGACGACCTGTCAGAGGAGGCGAAGTTCCCCGCCTATCCGGTGACGTTTGCCCCCCATGCGTCCTATCCTTCCATCGAACGGATCGAACTCGATTGGAGACGCCTCAATACCGCGTCGGAAGCGGCGCTGTGGGCCGCTTTGAAGCCTCTGACTGCGTTATCGCCCACGCATCAAATCGGAGGCTTTCCAACCCCCGTTCAGGACGACTGCATGGAGTTGCAGTGCCAGGGCCTGGTTCCTGGCGGCCAGCTCGAGGACTGGCGCCTCCTGCTCCAGCTCGATACGGACGACGACGCCGGCATGATGTGGGGCGACGTCGGCAGCCTCTACTTCTGGGTCCGCGAACAGGACGCCCGCGCCGGTGACTTTTCGAAGGTCTGGATGATCCTGCAGTGCCATTAGTCGGGACGATGGCGGCGCCAGCCCGATCGCCGCGGTCGCCAAGCCGGCCGGTCGGGAACCATCGACGAGCACGCCCCTAGCCGTCCGCCCCCCGCCAGTCCGCGCCGACAGCGGCGAAGAGGCGGACGGCGTCGGCCAGGCGCTGGCCTTGCGCGCGGGCTAGGGCCGAGCTCGCCTCATGGGCGCGGCGCTGGGCGTCTAGGACGTCGAGGAAGGTCCCGCCGCCCTGCTGGAAGGCGACCTTGGCAAGACGCAGAGTCTCGTCGGCCTGGACCTGCGAGCGCTGGCGCGCGGCGATGGCCGCCTCGTCGGCGGCGAGCGCCGACAGCGCGTCGGCCACCTGGGCGAAGGCGGTCAGCACGGTCTGGCGGTAACGGGCGGACGAAGCGACGGCGGCTTCGCGCGCCTGCTGGCGACGGGCCTTCAGTGCGCCGCCATTGAACAGCGGCGCGGTGAGCCCCGCGCCCAGGTCCCAGCCGCTGGCGTCGTAGGAGAAGAGGTTCCCCGGCTTCAGCGCGCCCTGGGTGATCGAGGCGCTGAGCCGGATCTTCGGATAGAGGTCGGCGGTCGCCACGCCGATGTCGGCGGTGGCCGCATGCAGGTCGGCCTCGGCCGCCAGGATGTCGGGCCGGCGCCGCGCCAGTTCCGATGGCAAGGCGACCGGCACGGCGTTCGCCAGCTTCAGGTCGGCGAGGCGGAAGTCGGGCGCGGTCCAGTCGGCGGGGGCATGGCCGACGAGCACCGCCAGGGCATGGCGGGCGGCGGCGAGCTGGCCCTCCAGCGGCGGCAGCAGCGCGCGGTCCTGTTCGAGCTGGGCCTGGGCCGCGACCTTGGCCGTGCTGGTCGAGCCGCCGAGCGCGCCCGCCTTGCGCACCAGCTCGACGTTCGCCTCGTCGGCGGCGATCATCTGATGGACCGCCTCGATCTGGGCCTGGAGGGTGGCGATGGTCACGGCCTGCAGGGCGACATTGGCGGTGAGCGAGAGATAAGCCGCCTCGGCGCGGCGCGCCTGGGCCTGCGCCCGCGCAGCCGCACCCTCGATCCGCCGCCGCTCGCCACCGAACAGGTCGAGGTCGTAGCCGACCCCGCCGCCGACCGAATAGAGCGAGAAGGTCGGGTTCTCGAGCTGGACCTCGCCAAAGCCGGTGAAGCCGAAGGCCTGGAGGTTCGCCCGCTCGCGGTGGACGCCGGCGTTCAGATCAGCCTGGGGGCCCGCCTCGCCGCGCGCCTGGGCCAGCGCCGAGCGTGCCTGGCGCAGGGTGGCGTCGGCCTCGGCCAGGGTCGGGCTGCCGGTCAGCGCCTGGCCGATCACCTGGTCGAGTTGCGTCGAGCCGAACGCCGTCCACCACGGGCCGGCGGCGGCCGCGACCGGGTCGAGCCGCACCTGGGCGGGCGCAGCGTCCCCGGCCATGGCGTAGCCGCTCGCACCCGTCGTCTCGGGACGCACGAAGTCCGGCCCGACGGTCGTACAGGCCGCGAGCAGGAGGGAAAGGCCCGCGCCGGCGAGCGCGCGCGATCTAGTCGACAGCGACATGAGGGTCCGTCTCGGTCTTGGTCTTGGGCGTGCGCATCAACAGGATCAGCGGTGCGCAGAGGATGGTGATGCCCAGCATCAGCCTGAAGTCGTCCAGATAGGAGAGCATCGAGGCCTGGCGGGTGATCATGCCGTTCAGCCCGGCGATGGCGGCCGGGGTCTGGAACGCCGTCGGCGCATAGGCATGGAACAGCGGGTTGTCGGGCCGCGCATGCTCGACCAGCGTGGCGTGATGGACCTCGACGCCGCTGACATAGCGGGCCTGCATGATCGAGATGCCGGCCGCCGAGCCGATGTTGCGGATCAGGGTGAAGAGGCCAGCGCCCTCGGCCCGGTGCTGGGCCTGGACGGTGGCGAAGGCGATGGTCGACAGCGGTACGAAGATCAGCCCCGTGCCCACCCCCGAGAGGAAGCCGGACACGATGATCAGATGCGTGTCCATGCCCAGGTTGAAGTGGGTCATCTGCCACAGCGATATGGCGCTGATGGTGAGGCCCGCCAGCAGGATGAACTTGATGTTCACCCGCCCGATCAGTTGGCCGACAGCGAACATGGCGATGAACGAGCCGATGCCCCGCGGCATGCTGACCAGACCCGTGAAGGCGACCGGATAGCCCATAAGGGTCTGCATCATCGGCGGCAGCAGGGCGAGCGTCGAATAGAGCAGGATGCCGATGAAGAAGCCGAACACGCAGCAGGTGACGAAGTTGGCGTCGGCCAGCAGGGCGCGGGCGACGAACGGCTTTGACGCGGTGGCCATCTGCACGCCGAAGATCCAGAGCGCGACGATGGCCACGATCAGGTAGGTCCAGATCTCGGCCGAGGCGAACCAGTCCTCGCCCGGGCCGCGGTCGAGCATCATCTGGAAGCCGCCTATGGCCAGCGCCAGGCTGGCGAAGCCGAGGATGTCGAACGGGCGCTTCTCCGCGCCCTTCTTCTCGGACAGGAACAGGGACACGCCGGCGAAGGCGAGCACGCCGATCGGCAGGTTGATGAAGAAGACCCAGCGCCAGTCGAGATTATCGGTCAGCCACCCGCCCAGGGCCGGCCCCAGGATCGGGCCGAGCACCGCGCCGGCGCCCCAGACGGCCATGGCCTGGCCATGCTTCTCGGGCGGGTTGATGTCCAGCAGGACGGCCTGGGACAGCGGGATCAGCGCCGCTCCGAACAGGCCCTGCAGCAGGCGGAACAGCACGATCTCGACCAGGCTGCCGGCGATCCCGCACAGCATGGAGGCGACCGTGAAGCCGGCGATGGAGATCAGGAACACCATCTTGCGCCCCAGCCGGTCGGCCAGGAACCCGGTCAGCGGCGTCATGATCGTGGCGGCCACGATGTAGGACGTCAGCACCCAGGTGATCTGGTCGGCCGAGGCCGACACGCTGCCCTGGATGTGCGGCAACGCCACGTTGGCGATCGTGGTGTCCAGCGAGTTCATCACCGTCGCCAGCATGACGGCGATGGTGATCGGAACCCGGTTGGCGGCGTCGCCCTTGCCGTTTCCGGCCCCGGTCATTTCAGCGCCGAGCGCACGTCGACCGTGGCCTTGGCGCTCAGTCCGTTGCTGAGGTTCGGCGCGGCCTCGTCCAGGGCCAGGCGCACGGGCAGGCGCTGGACGACCTTCACCCAGTTGCCGGTGGCGTTCTCGGGCGGCAACAGGGCGAAGCTCGCCCCGGTGCCGGGACTGAAGCTGGCGACGTGCGCCTTCAGCTCGTGGTCGTAGGCGTCGATCTTGACGGTGGCCGGTTGGCCGACCCGCATGTGGGCCAGCTGGTCTTCCTTGAAGTTGGCCTCGACCCAGGGAGTCCCCGAGATCAGCCAGAACAGGGTCTGGGCGGTGGCGACGCGGGCGCCTGGCTGCAATTGCTCGACCTTGGTCACTATCCCGTCCGCAGGGGCGACGATGGTCGTGTAGGAGAGGTTCAGCCTTGCGCGGTCCAGGGCCGCCTTGGCCTGCATCACCCGCGGATGCTGGTCGGGCGAGGCGGCGGCCCGGCCGCCGATGTCGGCCAGGGCCGAGGCCATCTGCTGGCGCACCACCGCGATCTGGCGGCGGGCCTGCTCGGCGGTGTGCGCCGCTTCGGCCGCCTGGGCCTGCGTCGACACCCCGGCCGCGGCCAGCCCCTTCTGGCGGGCGGCCTCGCGCTCGGCATAGGCGACGGTCTCCTGGGCGGCGCCAAGGTCGGCCTGGCGTTGGGCGTAGACGCCCTGGGCGCTCTGCACCTCGAAGCGGGCGGCGGCGAGCGCCGCCTCGGCCTGCGCGAGCGCCACCTGGTAGTCGGCCGGGTCGAGCCGGAACAGCACCTGGCCCTTGCGGACCTGCTGGTTCTCCTTCACCGCGACCTCGATGACCCGCCCGTCGACGCTGGGGCTGACGGCGGTGCGGGCGGTCTGGACATAGGCGTCGTCGGTGGCCTCGAAGCGGCCGCCGGTCAGCACAGAATAGGCCACCGCCCCCAGCACCACGACCACGCCCCCGATCATCAGCGGAGCCCGCAGCTTCTGGCCCAGCGTGCGCTCTGGCGGCCTGTGGCTGGCCGCTTCGGTCTCGGCCTCGGCGATCGCCTGGTAACCTTCCGCGTCGCTCACGCAGTGCTCCAACGTCTGTACGCGGCCGGCGACTGGCCGTCCGCGGGTCCGGTGTCTTAAGAAGAAACGGCGGGCGGGGAGGCCCAACCTTGAGCGGCAGATAGGCCTCGCATCATCATGAGCCAAATGATAGTTTGGCACGAACACCATGACTGAAATTCATCTTCGCAATCTCGACCTCAACCTGCTGCGGGTGTTCATGGCCCTCCTGGAGGAGCAGAGCGCGACGCGCGCGGGCGAGCGGCTGGGCCTGACCCAGTCGGCGGTCAGCCACTCGCTGGGCCGGCTGCGCCTGGCCCTGGGCGACGACCTGTTCGTGCGCGGCGCGGCGGGCCTGCAGGCGACCCCGCGCGCCCTGGAGATCAGTCAGCCGGTGCGCGCGGCGCTGAAGCTCCTGGAAGAAGCCGTGGCGCCGGCCCGCTTCGACCCGGCCACGACCGAACGGGTCTTCAATGTGGCGGCCAGCGCCTATGCCTGCTCGGTGCTGATGCCCGGGGTCGTGCGCCGGCTGCTGGACGAGGCGCCAGGCGCCAAGCTGCATCTGTTGGCCCCCAGTCCGAACCTGGCCGAGGACCTCGACCGCGGCTGGCTGGACATGGTGATCGGCGGCTTCGACCACGTCGCCGGCCGCTTCACCCACACCCCGCTGTTCGAGGACACCGGCGTCTGGGTGGTCCGCGCCGGGCACCCCGTCCTGTCGAAGCCGATCTCGGACAAGGTGTTGGCCAAGCTGCCGCGCCTGCTGATCTCAAGTCCCGACGCCCCGCGCACGGACCGGCGCGGAGTCGATCTCCAGCGCATCGCCAACTGGAGCGAGTCCTACGCCCTGGGCGGCGTCACCCTGCGCGAGGTCGAAGGTCCGATCAGCGTGCCCGATCCCTATTCGGCCCTGGTCATGGTCGGCGAGACCGACGTCGCGGCGCTGATGCCGCGGCGACTGGCCATGCTGGCGCAGGAGGCCGGCCGCGTGGTGGTGATCGAGTCGACCGGCGAGGCGCCGCCCTTCACCATCGGCGCGGTCGTGCGCGGGGGCGAGGGCGGCTCGGTCGAGTGGCTGCTGCGGCTGATCTGCGAAGTCGCAGCCGCCCTCTAGGCGCGCGCCGGAACTTTCGCCACAGCCCGCGCCTTGAGATGCATCAAGGCGGCCGCCTCTCGTTGGGGCAGGCTGATGGCGGAGGACGCGGACATGACCCTCGACACATCCGGCCCGGCCGACCGGGCGAACGAAGCGGCGCTGGAATTGTCTGCGCTTTGGGACTGCGGCGCGAACGCCTACGGCGCCTATTTCGCCGCTCTCATGGGCGCGCGATCGCCGTACGACCTGATCAGCGCCAATGCGGTGCTGGCCGCCGACCTGCTCGAGATCGGCGGCCTGGCGTCAGCGGCGATGCTGCGGCGCGGGGGCGTGCGGGCCCCGGGGTTGAATGCCTAGGACGCCTTGGCCGGCTTGGCCTTCACCGGCGGCGGCGCCGAGGTGGTCAGGCTGGAGATCTGGCACTTCGAGCCGTCGACCAGGATCTGGCCGAACTTGTCGAGCGAGCCGACGCCCTTGGTCACGAAGCCGACCTTAAGGGCGCTGTCGAGACCCCAGCACTTGCCCATCAGTTCGGCGCGATACCACTGCCGATCCTGCCCCTGGATCCACAGCGCCTTGTCGCCGTCGGGCCTGAAGTCGCGGATGCCGACGCTGTCGGCGAACGGAATGCTCGCCTCGACGCCGAGCGCACGCTCAGCCTTGGCGGAAACCGCCGCCTGGGCGCCAGCCGCGCCGCTCATCAACAGGAGGCCGCCGACCGCGGCGGTGAGGAAGGCTTTCATGTCACCGACCCCTTTCATTGGTGGGTTCAATCGATGACCGGAGCCTAAAGGCTCCGCTTTGAAGCGACCCTGAGCAGGGCGTTCAGCCGCCGTTCATTCCGCGGTCAGCATTCGACCACATTCACCGCCAGACCGCCCAGCGAGGTCTCCTTGTAGATCTCGCTCATATCCTCGCCGGTGCGCTTCATGGTGGCGATCACCTTGTCCAGGCTGACGGTGTGCTGTCCGTCGCCCAGCAGGGCCAGACGGGAGGCGTCGATGGCCTTTACCGCCCCCATGGCGTTGCGTTCGATGCAGGGAATCTGCACCAGCCCGCCGATCGGGTCGCAGGTGAGGCCCAGGTTATGCTCCATGGCGATCTCGGCGGCGTTTTCGATCTGCGCGTTCGTGCCGCCCAGCGCCGCGGTCAGGCCGGCCGCGGCCATCGAGCAGGCCACGCCCACCTCGCCCTGGCAGCCGACCTCCGCCCCCGATATCGAGGCGTTGCGCTTGTAGAGCGCGCCGATCGCCGCTGCGGTCAGCAGGAAGGTGCGCCGTCCCTCCGGCCCGCCGCGATGGAAGCGGTCGTAATAGCGCAGCACCGCCGGCAGCAGCCCGGCCGCCCCGTTGGTCGGCGCCGTCACCACGCGTCCGCCCGAGGCGTTCTCTTCGTTCACCGCCAGGGCCCAGAGATTGACCCAATCCAGCGCCGCCAGCGGGTCCGAGATGTTGCGCTCGACCTTGGCCATCAGCTCGGTGTGAATCTGCTTGGCGCGGCGGCGCACCTTCAGCCCGCCTGGCAGGCAGCCTTCCTGACGCAGGCCGCGATCTATGCAGGCCTCCATGGCCGCGAAAATGGTGTCCAGCCCGGCGTTCACCTCCGCCGCGCTCCGCACCGCCGTCTCGTTGGCGAACATCAGCTCGGCGATGGTGACAGCCGCGGTGTCCGCCTGCTCCAGCAGCTCCGCGCCCGACGCGAACGGATAGGGCTCGGCGACCTCGCGCGCGGGGCCGGCGTTGGCGGCCACCTCCGCCTCGTCGGCGACAAATCCTCCGCCCACGGAGAAATAGAGCTTCTCGTCCAGCTGCGCCTCGCCGTCATAGGCGCGGAAAGCCAGGGCGTTTGGGTGCTGCGGCAGGCGCGTGCGCCCTTCCCAGAGGATGTCCCGCGCCTCGTCGAAGTCGATCTGGGGTCCCTGCGCGCCCAGCTGAAGCCGCCCGCTCGCACGGATTGTCTCCAGGGCCGCCTCAGCCGCGTCGGGATCGATGGTGGCGGGCATGAAGCCGGCCAGGCCCAGGATCACCGCCCGGTCCGTGGCGTGGCCGCGGCCGGTCAGAGCCAGGGACGCATAGAGCGCGACCTCCACCCGCGTGACCCTGGCCAGCAGGCCCGCGTGGGTCAGCCGCTCCAGAAAACGGCCGCCCGCGGTCATGGGGCCCATGGTGTGCGAGCTCGACGGCCCCACGCCCAACTTGAAAAGATCGAACACGCTCGCCATGGCCCGTAGGTACGTCATTGCCCGAAGCCCGCCAAGGTGGGGCATGAGCTTGCAAAGTCGAGATCGTGATGTGACGCGGCCAGGGCAGATGCCTACCTGTCAGCCATGAGCAGCACTCTTGTCACGCGCCTGGCGGTTCCCGGCGACATTCCAGCCCTGAAACGCTTGATGGCCCGGTCGATCGACGGCCTTCTTCCCGATTTCCTGGAGCCGGCGCAGGTGATCGCCTCGCGCGAGGTGATGGGCCTCGACACCCAGCTCATCGAGGACGCCACCTATTACATGGTGGAGATCGACGGCGCGCCCGCCGGATGTGGGGGTTGGAGCCGCCGCGCCACCCTGTTCGGCGGCGACCACTCGGCGGGGCGCGATGCGGCCCTGCTGGACCCTGCGAGCGACCCCGCCCGCGTGCGGGCCATGTACACCGACCCGGACTTCGTGCGCCGCGGCGTCGGACGCGCCATCCTCGACATCTGCGAGGCCGCGGCCGCCGCCGAGGGCTTCAGCCGCTGCGAGATGGCGGCGACCCTGGCAGGCGAGCCGCTCTATGCGGCCTGCGGCTACCACCGCATCGAACCGTTCGAGGCGGAGACCTCGACCGGCGTGCGCGTGCCGCTGGTGCGGATGGGCAAGGCGATTTGAGGTTCCGTCCGCCGCAAGTTTGATCATCGCGCGGAATCCCAGCGCCGCCGCCCGGCCTCGACTTGCCGCCGGCGCGCGCCGGGCGCGCCCTCTCCCCCTTGGTGGACGACATGGGGGATTGGGAGATGGGGATCAGTCGGCGCCTGTTGCTGCAGCGCATCGGGGCGAGCGGAGGCTACGGGGCGGCCTATTCGGCTATGCGCGCGCTCGGCCTGCTGGGCGCCTTCGCTGGGACCGCGCCTCCCGCCCTCGCGGCCGATGCGGGCGCCGGCAAACGAGTGGTCGTCCTGGGCGGCGGCATCGCCGGCCTCGTCAGCGCCTACGAACTGGAGCGGGCCGGGTTTTCGGTCACCCTGCTGGAGGCGCGCGAGCGGCTGGGCGGTCGCAACTGGACCCTGCGCGACGGTTCCAAGGTCGAGATGGTCGGCGAGGACACTCAGACCGTCGCCTTCTCGGATGGCCTTTACATGAACGCCGGTCCGGCGCGGATCCCAAGCCACCACGAGGGGCTGCTCTCCTATTGCCGCAAGCTGGACGTGCCGCTGGAGGTCGAGATCAATTCCAGCCGCAGCGCCTATTTCTGGGCCGAGGGCGCCGGCCGTCTGCAGATGCGCCAGGGCGTCAACGACACCCGCGGCTACCTCTCCGAACTGTTGGCCAAGGCGGTCAGCCGCGGCGCGCTCGACCAGGACCTGAGTGTGGAGGACAAGGAGAAGCTGCTGCCGTTCCTGCGCCAGTACGGCGATCTGGCCCCCGACATGTCCTTCAAGGGCACCGAACGGTCAGGCCTGGCCCAGCCGCCGGGAGCCGCCGACCAGTTCGCGCGCGCACGCGCGCCAGCGGCCTTCCGCGACCTGATCGGCCACCCGCAGATCGGATCGACCCTGTTCGAGGACAACATCAACATGCAGGCGACGATGTTCCAGCCCGTCGGCGGCATGGACCGGATCGTCGCCGGCTTCGAGCGCGCCATCGCCAGCCCGCTCGTGCGCGGCGCCGAGGTCACCCGGATTCGCACCCAGGGCGGCCGCGGCGTGCAGATCGCCTATCGCGACCGCGCAAGCGGGGCCGCCCGCCGGGTCGAGGCCGACTACGCGATCATCACCATTCCGCTGGCGCTGCTGGCCAGGATCGACAACGACTTCGACAAGGAGGTGCAGGCGGCCATCGCCTCGGTCCCCAACGACTTCTCCAACAAGATAGGCTTCGACGCCCCGCGCTTCTGGGAGAAGGAGCAGATCTATGGCGGCCTGTCGTTTGTCGGCGGAGAGACGGGCCTCGTCTGGTACCCGTCCAACGGCCTGCACTCGCCGCGCGGCATGCTGCTGGCCTGCTACGGCTCGGGTCCGCGCGCCGAGGCGTTCGCCCGCCGACCGTTGCCGGAGCAGGTCGCCATGGCCCGCCACGTCGTCGGGCGGCTGCACCCCGGCCACGAGGCCGACCTCACGAACCCCGTGGTCGTCAACTGGAGCAAGATCCCCTTCAACCTCGGCCCCTGGCCGCGTTGGGGCGAGCGCGGCGGCGCCCAGGAGGGGCATTTCGATTCCCGCGAGTACCGGCTGCTGAACCGGCCGCACGGACCGGCGTACTTCGCGGGCGCGCACCTCAGCCAGACGCCTGGCTGGCAGGAGGGAGCAGTCTGTTCCGCCCAGCGGACCATCGCCGCCCTCGCCGCCCAGGTTCGCGACAGATCGCTCACCGGGGGTTGATCCGCCCGCCCGATATCCCGTCCTATGGCCGCCTCATCGAAGGGACTGTTCCGACATGCGTAAGCTCATCCTCGCCACGGCCGCGCTCGGCCTCCTCGCCTCGCCCGCCGCCGCCCAGGTCAAGCGCATCGGCGCCCCGACCTCGCCGATCCTCCAGGCCGCCGTGGTGCCGGCCGGGACCGACATCATGTACGTCAGCGGCATCACGCCCCCGGCCCTGAACGCCGGCGCGCCGGCCGGCACGCCCCAGGAGTTCGGCGACACCAAGACCCAGACCATCGGCGTGCTGAAGCGCATCGAGGACATCCTGAAGGCCGAGGGCCTGACCCACGGCGACGTCTTCATGATGCGCGTGCTGCTGGTCGGCGACCCGGCCAAGGGCGGCAAGATGGATTTCGCGGGCATGATGGAGGGCTACAACCAGTTCTACGGAACCGCCGCCCAGCCCAACAAGACCGCCCGCATCACCAGCCAGGTCGCCGCCCTGGTCGCCCCCGGCATGATGGTCGAGATCGAGGTCCAGGCCGCCAAGCCGAAGAAATAGGACTTCCAGGAGATGGGCGGCCGCGAATCTTTTGCGCCGCCCTATCCAGCCTGGACGGCGGTTGGTACGACCGGTCCTGTAGGTGAGACCGGCATCGTAGACGTGCAGCTCATCGCCCATTCCCCGGCGAGGAAACCGTGACCGACCGCGCAGGACCGCCCACCGCCTTCACCCCGCCGACCACCCCGGCCCTGGTCGTGCGCCGCGCGGCCCTGGAGCGGAACCTGGCGGCGATGCAGGCCGCCTGCGACGGCGCCGGCGTGCGGCTGCGCGCCCACGGCAAGATGCACAAGTGCTCGACCCTGGCCCTGCGCCAGCTCGCCCTCGGCGCGGCCGGCCTCTGCTGCCAGACGGTGGGCGAAGCCCAGGCCTACGCTGCGGCGGGCGCGGACGACCTGCTGATCACCTCGCCGCCCGCCCCCTGGGGCGCGGAGAAGATCGCCGCCATCGCCGCGGCCGGAACCCGCATCAGCGTCGTCGCCGACGATGAAGGCCAGATCGCCCGCCTGTCGGCCGCGGCCCAGGCGGCCGGAACCATCGTCGGTCTGGTGATCGACATCGACCTCGGCACCCATCGCACCGGCGTGCCGCCGCAGCAGGTCGCTGCCCTCGCCCGCATCGCGGCCGATGCTCCGGGGCTCGATTATCGCGGGATCCAGGCCTATCTCGGCCACATCCAGCACCTGGCCGACCTCGACGCCCGCCGCGGCGCCCTGGCGGTGGCGACCCAGCGGCTGGGCGCCCTGGTCGGCGAGCTGACCGCCGCGGACCTGGCGCCTCAGCTTGTCACCGGCGGCGGCACCGGCACCTACCAGCAGGACCTGGCCGGCGGCGTCTTCAACGAGATCCAGGCCGGCTCCTACGTCTTCATGGACGTCGAGTACGAGGACTGCGGCGCGGCCGACGGCCAGCCCTGGCCGTTCGAGCAGGCCCTGTTCATCGCCGCCAGCGTCGTTTCCGCACGCCACAAGACCCACGTGGTCTGCGACGCAGGCCTGAAGGCCCATTCCGTCGACGGGCCGCCCGCCCGCGTCGTGGCCGGCGCGCCACAGGGCGCACGCTGGCGGCCGATGGGCGACGAACACGCCGCCATCTTCCATCCCGCCATGATGGGCGTGCTGAAGGCCGCAGGCGCCGACTTCGCGGGCGGGATCACCGCCGCCGACGAGGACGCGACGCTCACCTGGCCCGCCGACGCCCCCAAGGTCGGCGACGTCGTCTGGCTTCAGCCGGGCCACATCGACCCGACGATCAACCTCTACGACGCCCTGCTGGTGGTGGACGAAGACGGCGCCTGCGAGACCTGGCCCGTCGACGCCCGCCGCAGCTCGCGGTGAGCGCGGACAGGTCCGGGCTTCGGCTGCGCCGAAACCGGGATGACACCTTCGGGAGCGCGGAAACTTGACCTTGCCTCGGCGCGTCCGCTGGCCTCTGTTGCGGCGAATCGAACTCCGCCGCCCATGAGGACGCCATGAAGACCCGCGCCGCCGTCGCCTTCGAAGCCAAGAAGCCGCTGGAGATCGTCGAGGTCGATCTGGAAGGTCCCAAGGCGTTCGAGGTGCTGGTCGAGATCAAGGCGACGGGGATCTGCCACACCGACGCCTACACCCTGGATGGGCTGGACTCGGAAGGCATCTTCCCCTCGATCCTGGGCCACGAGGGCGCCGGCGTGGTGGTCGAGGTCGGCCCCGGCGTCACCAGCGTGAAGCCGGGGGACCACGTGATCCCGCTCTACACGCCCGAATGCCGCCAGTGCAAAAGCTGCCTGAGCCGCAAGACCAACCTCTGCACCGCCATCCGCGGCACTCAAGGCAAGGGGCTGATGCCCGACGGCACCAGCCGCTTTTCCTACAAGGGCCAGGCGATCGCCCACTACATGGGCTGCTCGACCTTCTCGAACTACACGGTCCTGCCGGAGATCGCGGTGGCCAAGATCCGGTCCGACGCCCCCTTCGACAAGGCCTGCTACATCGGCTGCGGCGTCACCACCGGGGTCGGCGCCGTGGTCAACACCGCGGGCGTCGAGCCGGGGTCGAACTGCATCGTCTTCGGCCTCGGCGGCATCGGCCTGAACGTGATCCAGGGCCTGAAGATGGTGGGCGCGGACATGATCGTCGGCGTCGATATCAACCCCGACCGCGAGGCTTGGGGCAAGAAGTTCGGCATGACCCACTTCGTCAATCCGAACGACATCGGCGGCGCCGACATCGTCCAGCATCTGGTCGCCCTGACCGACGGCGGCGCCGACTACACCTTCGACTGCACCGGCAACACCACCGTCATGCGCCAGGCGCTGGAAGCCTGCCATCGCGGCTGGGGCGAGAGCGTGATCATCGGCGTGGCCGAGGCCGGCAAGGAGATCGCCACCCGCCCGTTCCAGCTGGTCACCGGCCGTGTCTGGCGCGGCTCGGCCTTTGGCGGCGCGCGCGGGCGCACCGACGTGCCGAAGATCGTCGACTGGTACATGAACGGGAAGATCCAGATCGACCCGATGATCACCCACGTCATGCCGCTCGAAGACATCAACAAGGCCTTCGACCTGATGCACGCCGGCGAGAGCATCCGCAGCGTCGTGGTGTTCTAGGACGCCCCGCCCCTAGGGCAGCCAGGTCGCCAAGGAGCGGTCGATCTGGCCGTCTCCGAAATAAATGGTGTGATGCACGCTCTCGCCGCTGCCCTTGTCCAGGGTCGATCCGGCGGCGAGGCGCGCGGCCCGCGTTCCGAACTCGGTCATGGCGCGGGTGTGCACCACCAGGTCGTTCTTCTCCTGGAACAGCCGGTTGGTCACCCGGTCCAGCAGAGCCTGGGCTAGCTCCTTCGAAATGCCCTTCGAGGGCTCGAACTTCGGCTTGAAGTCGGACGTCACCGCCCGGTAGCTGGCCAGGCGATCGAGCCCGCCCTGGGCGGTGTTCAGCGCCTTGACCAGCGGGCTGCCAGGCCGCATGGCCGCCAGGCCCGGGACTTTGCGGTCGGTGATCGCCACTTCCGAGAACGCCTGCACGAAGCGCCCCAGGGTCTTGACGCCGATCACCGCCATCGGCGACAGCGCCACGCCGCCCGCCACCGCCGCCACCCGCGCCCCGGCCAGCAGCAGGTTGGTGTAGACCTCGGTCAGGGCCTCCCAGTTCTTCGGTTCGGCCAGGTTGGTGCCGCCGTTGGTGCAGGCCACGAACACCGCCTTGCCCAGCTTGATGTCCGGCCGCTCGGTCGCCAGCAGCTGCTCGGCGAAGGCGCGATAGACCAGGCCGCCGCGGCTGTAGGACACCGCGTCGATCTGCGAGCCCGGCGGCAGGCCCCAGGCGATCAGCCCGTCCAGCATGTCGCGGGCGTTCTCTTCCGGCGTGCGGGCCAGGGTCTTGTGGTCGAAGCCGACCACCGCGTCATAGGCGCCCCGCGCCTTGGTCAGGAAAGCGTTCCCGTCGGCGCTGCGCGTCAGGTCGCCATAGCTGCCGGCGGTGGTCGAGAAGGTGCCATGCACCATCAGCAGGATCTTGGCCGGCCGCCCGGCCGACAGGGTCGGGGCCGGCGCGCCGCCAGGGGTCCAACTGGCCAGGCCCCCGGCCATGTTGACCATGCCCAGCGCCATGTCGCCCTCGATCTTGTCGACCGCGACCTTGATCGCCGCCCCGGCCGCGAACTTCAGCACATAGGCGCGCACCGGCTCGACCATCTTGTCGATCAGCCAGTTGAAGATTGGTCCGCGCCGCAGCGAGTCGATGCCGAAGCCCAGCGCCTGGGACGGGCGGCGCGAGGCGAGGGTGAAGGTCAGGGTCCGCCCGCTGTCCGCCGCCAACGCTAGGCCCCCCTGGGCGTCCGGGAAGCCCCAGCCGAACACCCCGCCCTCGCCTTCCAGCAGGACCACCGCGCCCTGCCCCTTGGCCACCTCGACCTTGACCTGGGCCGGCGCGGAGGTCGTCGCGGTCAGGGTCACGCCCGGCTTGCGCCTCAGGTCCATTTGCGCGGCCAGGGTGAAACCCGCCCCCTGCAGCGCCGCGCCCAGCTCGTCCTGGTCCGCCGCCAGGCCGAAGGGCCGCCCCGCCGCCGGCGTGATCCGCCGCACCTGCACCCGCTCGGCGGTCTCCACGACCACGCCGCCGCCCAAGTCGACCTCGGCCATGCCGGCCTCCCTCCCTGCGATGAGTCATCATCGGCGCGCCACGCAGGATTGTTAAGCCGAAATTCTCGCGAGCCGAGCGCGATTAACTATGCGCGCATGAGTTGACTGACGGCGAAGCCCGGCGCTTCATCTGCCCGGGCGACAGGAGGGCGGCATGAGTTCCGACTATCCGACTCCGGCGGTGCGCCGGTTCCGCGTCTATGCTTTCGATCCCCTGGCCTCGACCTCGCTCGACACGGCGGTGGTCAACGACGCGGTCATCGCCCTGCCCTGGGAGGACCCGTGGGAGACGCCGCTGGCGATCGGCCCCAGCGGCGAATACCTGCAGGTCGTCGACTACGACCCGGCTAGCGGCCTCTTCTATCCGCCGCTCGACCCCAACCATCCGAACCTGCTGGCCCAGGACGGCCTGCCGCCGTCCGAGCTGCGGCCCCAGTTCCACCAGCAGATGGTCTACGCCGTGGCGATGAAGACCATCCGCAACTTCGAGCGGGCGCTGGGCCGCAAGGTTCTCTGGTCGGACCTGAAGGGCGGCCGCGACGCCCAGGCCTTCGTGCCCCAGCTGCGCGTGCACCCGCATGGCCTGCGCGAGCGCAACGCCTATTACAGCCCCGAGAAGAAGGCGCTGATGTTCGGTTACTTCAAGTCGGGCGGCGGAACCTCGGGCCTGCCGGACGGCTGGGTGTTCACCTGCCTGTCGCACGACATCATCGCTCACGAGACCACCCACGCCATCCTCGACGGCGTGCACCGGCGGTTCATCGAGTCCACCAGCCTCGACACTCTCGCCTTCCATGAGGCCTTCGCCGACATCGTCGCCCTGCTGCAGCATTTCACCATGCCCGAGGTGGTGGCCCAGCAGCTGGCCCAGGTGCGCGGGCGCCTGCGTAGCCGCAACCTGCTGACGGGCCTGGCCCGGCAGTTCGGCGACGCCACCGGCCGGGCCGGCGCCCTGCGCGAGGGCATCGATCAGGCCTCGGCGGCGGGCCCGGCCTATGCCGACACCACCGAGCCGCACGCCCGCGGCGCATTCCTGGTGGCGGCGGTGTTCGACGCCTTCGTCACCATCTTCGAGCGCCGCACCGCCGACCTGGTCCGCCTGGCCACCGCCCAGCAGACCGCCCTGGGCGAGGAGCTGCACCCCGACCTCGTCAAGCGCCTGACCCAGGAGGCGATCAAGGCCGCCGACCATGTGCTGCGCATCTGCGTGCGCTCGCTCGACTACGTGCCGCCCATCGACATCCGCTTCGGCGAGTTCCTGCGCGCCATGATCACCGCCGACGCCGACCTAGTGCCGGACGACCCGCTGCACTACCGCCTGGCCATTGCAGAAGCCTTCCGGCGGCGCGGCATCTTCCCCAAGGGCTGCCTGTCTCTGGCCCCCGACAGCCTGATGTGGGAGGCGCCGGCCCTGCATGAGCGCCAGTTCGACCAGACCAACTTCGCCGACCTGCTCAACAAGCTGGACCTGTCCTCGCGCTATCGCCGCCAGGAGATCTGGGAGCAGGCCCGCGCCAACCAGGCCGTCGTCCACGCCTGGCTGAACGAGCCCGACGACCTGACCCGCGAATGGGACAACCTGCTGGGCGTGACGCTCGCCTCCGACGCGCCGGCGACCATCGCCCGCAGCAAGGCCGGCGCGCCGGTGGTCGAGGTCCATTCGGTCCGCATCGCCCGCCGCGCCGGGCCGGACGGCCAGGACGTGCGCCAACTGGTGATCGAGGTGGCCCAGCGCCGCCGCGCCTTCTTCTCGGCGCAGGACCAGGCGGCGGCCGACGCCGGCGGCGGCGATCCCAAGGCGCGCGACTTCTGGTTCCGCGGCGGCTCCACCGTGCTGGTCGACCTGCGCGACGGCCAGGTGCGCTTCGCCATCCGCAAGCGGATCAACGACGAGCGCCGGCTGGAGGATCAGCGCGCCTTCCTGCTGGCCGCGGCCGAGCGCGACCCGTCCCGCACCTATTTCGGCGACCGCTCCTCGGGCGAGCCCTTCGCCTTCCTGCACAGGGGATAGCCGTGGCCAAGCCGCCCAAGACCCGTGTCACCGTCCGCATGTACCGCAACCTGCTGGGCGACTGCTTCCTGGTGCGGATCGCCGCCAAGGAGGCGGTCAGCCACATCCTGATCGACTGCGGAATCCTCCAGAACGTCGAGGGCGACAAGGCCCTGATGCAGGCCGTCGCCGCCGACGTCGCCAAGACGGTCAAGAACCGCCTCGACCTGCTGGTGGTGACTCACGAGCACCACGACCACATCTCGGGCTTCGCCCATGCGCGCGACGTCTTCTTCGACCCGGCCTTCAAGATCGACAATCTCTGGATGGCCTGGACCGAGAACGAGGAGGATCCCCAGGCCAAGGCGCTGAACGCACGCTTCGACCGCACAAAGCAGGCCCTGGCGTTCGCCCTCGACCGCGGCCAGGCCCTGGCCGCCGCCGGCACGCCCGGCGTGCACGACGTGCTGTCGGGGCTGGAGAACTTCATCGGCCCGCTGGCGGCGGCTGGGTCGGACCTCGCCCTCGATCCGGCCGGCGGGCGGATGACCGGCAAGGTCGTGATGCGGCGGCTGAAGGAAAAGACCCGGCAGGACGGCGGGACCGTCAGCTTCCTCGAGCCGGGCCAGGTGCTGACCACCCCCGGCGCCGCGGGCCTGACCGCCTATGTGCTGGGCCCGCCGCGCAAGGAGGCGCGGCTGTTCCAGGACCTGCCCAGCGACGGCGACCACGGCAAGGAGACCTATCTCGACCGCTTCGGCGCCGCCGACCAGCTGCTGAGCGCCCAGGACGGCGCCTGGGAGGACGGCGTGCCCGAGCGCCCCTTCGCCCCGCGCCACGGCTTCACGCCAGATCAGGTCAACGGCGCCGAGCCGCTGCCGATCAAGGACGCCGAGGCCTTGAAAGAAGCCCACATCCAGACCGCCTGGCTGCGGGATAACTACTACCGCGCGCCCGACTGGCGGCGGATCGACGGCGAATGGCTGGGCGTGGCCGGCGCCCTGGCCATGAAGCTCGACAGCGACACCAACAACACCAGCCTGGTGCTGGCGCTGGAGGCGCCGAACGGCGAGGTGCTGCTGTTCGCCGCCGACGCCCAGGTCGGCAACTGGCTCTCCTGGCACGACCAGAGCTACGGCCCCGAGCAGCGCCCGGCCGCCGACATCCTGCGCCAGGTGGTGCTCTACAAGGTCGGCCATCACGCCAGCCACAACGCCACCCTGCGCGACCAGGGTCTGGAGCTGATGAGCGACGCCGACCTCACCGCCATGATCCCGGTGGTCGAGACCATCGCCCGGGCCCAGGGTTCGAAGGGCTGGAACATGCCCTATCCGCCGCTGCTGGAGCGGCTCATTACCCTGACCGCCGGCCGCGTCCTGCGCGGCGACGCCCCCACCGACGAGAGCAAGTTCAAGCACGGCCGCGTGCGCACCCACCCCGACGGGCTCTATGTCGAATACGATGCGGTGATCTGACCGCCCGGCGCGGGTTTGGCCTGGACCTGCCGCACGAAACCCCGCAACCCGGTGACGACGCATAGACCGGGAGCTGCGCCATGACCGTCGAGATCCTCGCCACCCACCGCACCCAGGGCGGGACCCTGACCTATCGCCGCCACTCCAGCGCGGCGACCCGCACCCCGATGCGCTTCTCGGTCTTCACGCCCGACGGCCCCGGCCCGTTCCCGGCCCTGGTCTGGCTCTCGGGGCTCACCTGCACCGAGGACAACTTCACCACCAAGGCCGGCGCCTACGCCGCGGCCGCCGCCCACGGCGTGGTCATCGTCGCGCCCGACACCAGCCCGCGCGGCGAAGGCGTCGCCGACGACCCGGCCTACGACCTCGGCCAAGGCGCCGGCTTCTATGTCGACGCCACGCAAGATCCGTGGGCCGAGCATTTCCAGATGGAGAGCTACATCACCCGCGACCTGCTGGCCGCCCTGGCGAACAGCGCGCCGGTCGACATGGCCCGCGTGGGGATCTTCGGCCACTCCATGGGCGGCCACGGCGCCCTGACCCTTGCCCTGCGCCACCCGGACCTCTTCAGGTCGGTCTCGGCCTTCGCCCCGATCGTCTCCCCGACCCGCTGCCCCTGGGGACACAAGGCGCTCACCGCCTATCTCGGCCCCGACCAGCGCACCTGGAGCGACCACGACGCCTGCCTGCTGATCGAACGCGGCGAGAGCCGCTTCGCCGACATCCTGATCGACCAGGGAACCGCCGACAGCTTCCTCGAAGGCCAGCTCAAGCCCGAACTCCTCGAAGCCGCCTGCGCCTCAGCCGGCCAGACGCTGACCCTGCGCAGGCAGGAAGGCTACGACCACTCGTATTTCTTCATCGCGAGCTTCGTAGCGGAGCATGTGGCCTGGCATGCGGGGCGGTTGTAGGAAAATCGGACCTACAAAGTGTTCTTATGGAAACGCCCGCAATCCTAGGCTCAGGACCCATTGATGTGATGTGCTCGATCTGATTCAGGCTCTGCAAGGAGACTGGATATGAGCGACCTCTATTGGCTTACGGACGAGCAGATGGCGCGGCTGCAGCCGCACTTCCCCAAG
>NZ_JAYRSU010000008.1:0-164154 GCF_041919955.1 Phenylobacterium sp.
GCGCCAAGCCCGCACCCTCCAGGTGATCCATGAAACGCGCCCCTCGCAGCCGTCAACGCCATGATTTATATGCGAAATATCACGATTACGACAGCGAAATCAGCGACTTACTTGGAGAATGTGGGATGAGGTGTCCTGGTGCCACGGCGAGCGCCCGGCCTTGCCGCCTTTCTTGATGAACAGCTCCTCGCCGACGAACCAGACGTGCTCGGTATCCCACAGGGACGCGACGAACTCGGCGAGACCAAGGTCCTTGATCGCCGCCAGATGGACATCGCGGTTGGCCGGATTGCCATAGTCGTTGAAGTGCTCATCCGGCGTGCCGGCATAGGCCAGGCCGTGCTGGGGGCTGGGATGCGTGACCCCATGGTCGAACGCCTGACGCATCCTCCTCAGGCGTTCGCCTGAAAACAGGCCGCGGACGACGATCGCGCCGTCTTCCGCCAGGTCACGCTTCTGCTGCTCGGTCGCGAACATGGTCACCCTCACGAATTAAAAGAACGATTGTTATGCATAATGGCGTCCAAGGGCGGCGTCCATCCTTTCTGCAGGGGCGCAGCGCCTTACGAAGGTTTGAGGTCGAGAACGCAGAGGCTCATGCCCGCCGTCGCCTCGGGATCGCTGTCGCGGCCGATAACGCCGCGCTCCACCAGGGCGTCATGCACGTCATGATCAATCCATCGATCAAGCCGTTTGAAGCCGCGCGAGAGGTAGGCCTGCTCGCTCTGGCCACCCATGTAGCGCGAGACCCGTTTGTCGGCAGGCACGGCCTTGGCGACGATCGCCTCGAAGCGTTGCGATCGCGCCCAGGCGATCAGCTCGTCGAGCAGGGCCAGACCGAGGCCATGCCCCTGATAGCGAGCGTCACGCGCCATTCCGTCCGTCAACTGGCCGACGTGATAGCAATAGACGCAGAGCGTCTGCACCGGGAGATTCGGGGCCCGGCCCTCGAAGTCGCCCCAATAGTCCGGACTGAACATTCCAGTGGCGGAACGCTGGTTCGGCTGGTGGCGCCTGAACTGCAGCTGAGCGACATGCTGGGCGCCGTCGAAGGCGAGGATCGCAGCCGCCCCAAGAGCGCCTAGCCGCCCGAGCAGCTCGGTCGGCCGGCCGTGGCAGTCGAGCGGCACCGTTCCCAGGTCATCGACCGTCATCGGCCGAAAGCTGATCGGGTTCAGGCCGACGGACTTGTGGCCATCTTGGACGCAGCACTGCATCGGCAAGCTCCGGTGAGCATGGGGGCCTGAAGAGCCCATCGGCCTGGTTCAGAGTTCGAGGTATTCCTCGAGCGGCTTAGATCGGACGCGCAGGAGGAAGCCCGGCGCCTCGTCGCGGAGCGGCGGCGAGTGAAAGCCCAGCATCGCCTGAACCTGGCGGGGATAGGTCCGAACTTCGTCCACGGTGATGATGAACGGCCAAGCTTCCTCGGACACCAGGAACCCGATGGAGAAGGCGGTCGAGATGACGCGCCGCGGCCGGTCCTTGGTGACATTGGCGCCGCCGCCGTGGCTCACGCGCCCGGTAAAGAAGAGAAAGTCGCCCGCCTTCATTGTCGCGGGAATTGTCTGCCCCGGCTGCCCGACATCGCCAAAATCGTCCCACAGGTGACTTCCCGGGATCACACGGGTCGCGCCCATCTCCTCGGTCACGTCGGTCAGGGCCAGAAGCGTATTGCAGACCAGTTCGACGCCGCGCGGCGAGTTGATGCCCAGGGAGTCGGCATAGGCGCCGCCGTCGCGGTGCAGCGGCTGGGCCGCTTCGCCCGGCCAGATTTCGATGGCCTGCGACGAGAACATGGAGTGCGAGCCCAGCCGTCCCGGCAGGATGGCGGCCACGTATTGCGCGAGCAGCGGATGAGCCAGGAAGGCGTCGCGATAGGTGGCGCTGTATTTCACGCAATGCTGGAGGCGCTTGGTGCTTCGGCCGTAGAAATCCTGGATGTAGTTTCCCTCGCCCTCTCCGAAGGTCCCCTGGGGCATCGGCCCCATCTCGGCGTCCAGTTCCGCATTGACCGCCGCGACCTGCTCGCCGGTCAGCGCGCCGGTCAGGATCACGCCGCCGTCACGCTGCAGGACCTTGAGCACCTCTGCCGGATCGGCGCCGAACGGCAGCCTTTGGAAATCGATCGCCTGGGACTGAAGGGTTTGAGCGGTCATGTCGACGCGTCCTTGCGCGAGAAAGGGAGGGATCGCGCCCACGACTGCCGAGCGCCCCTGGACGGAGAGCGAGCGACGACGGGCTGGCCGAGCAGCGCCCCGTCGCCCCCTCGTGGCTTAGTGGCGCCCCAGCAACTCAACGAGCTTGGCGTGGGGCTTGAGGTCGTCGCGCCTGGCCTTGACCGCTGCGAACGCTTCGTCGGTCACGCTCAGGGTGGCGGCGATGTCGTCCAGGGTGTGGGCGCTGGAGACGAACATGTTGTGGTAGGGGTGAAGGAAGACCCCGCGCTTGATCGCCTCCGCCGTCCAGCCATAGCCCAGGCGGAAGTCCGGATCGTCCTCGAAGAAGATCTGCGCCATCTGCACCGGGCCGGTCTGGCGCAGCGTGAAGCCATGACTGGCCGCCTGCTGCTGCAACCCGTCACGCAGCCGCTGGCCGCTCGCGACAAGGCGCTCCAGGTAGTCGGTTTCGCGGATCTGCTTCAGCGTTTCCAGCGCCGCGGCCATCGCCGTGGCGCCGTACCAGAACGACCCAGTCACGAAGATTTCCTCGGCGCCCTTGCGCGTCGAGGCGGAGCCCAGCACCGCAGAGATCGAATAGCCGTTGGCGAAGCACTTGCCCCAAGTCGAGAGGTCCGGGGCCACGCCATAGGCCGCCCAGGTGCAATGGCGGCATCAGCCCCAAGATTGACCGCCGCGCCGCCAAGCCCCCTGATGACATCTGCCTGCCGCTCCCAGACTCCCTCGTCGCCGGCGCACAGTATCAACGCCTCGGCCTGGCCGATCTCGGCCGGGTAGCGTTGCAGCGTGCCGCTGAAGAAACGCCCGCCGACAGCCTCGACCGCCCCCTTCAAGGCGCGAACCTGACGCGGACTCCCGGTCACCAGATTGATGAAATCCACTCTGGCGAGTCGAGCGCCCGAGGCGCCTACGGCGGCCTCGACCTCCGCTGTCGAGGCGGTGATGGCGATCACGACGTCGGCGGCGGCGAACAGAGCCGCTGGCGTCTCCACCCATTCGGCCCCAGCGTCGACAAGCGGCGCGGCCCTGGCGGCCGTGCGGTTCCAGACCACGACCGGGCTTCGCATTTCCAGAAGGCGCGCCGCAATGGCCGAGCCCATGAGGCCAAGCCCCATCACACCGATCGTCTTCGTCATGGTTGCGATTTCCCCAAGCAGGCCGCCAGCAGCGCGGTCGGCCCCTTTGAGCCAGGCGCCGGTCAGGGCATCGCGACGTGAACAGCATCGAGGCGCATCGTCAACGAAATATGATATTTATCGTGTAATTTTGCGCACAAGTCGCGCACCCGACCTGCATTCAGGAAAATTGCCTGTTCTAGATGGATAATTGTCGCCCTACAGTCAGCGTGCCGACCGCTGCGCGACCAGTCGCAACCACCATAGAGCGCCTAAGCCGAAGGACTGCCGCCGTCATGACCGATCCGTTCCGACTGGACGCAGCAGCCGGCCAGTTGCTTCGCGCCGGCAAGCCCGCCGAGGCCCTCGCCCTGCTCCGCTCCCGACCTGCGCCGACCCAGGCGTTCGGATTGTCGAGCGCACTGGAACTCGAAGCGCTGATCGCGCTTGGACGTCGCCGGGAGGCCAGAGCGGCCCTCGACGCCGCCCTGACCGTCAAAGAACCGACACCGGACGCTCTGGACGCCCTCGCCTTCTTCGCACGTCAACTGGAACTGCACGACGTCTCCAACCGGCTCTACCAGCGCACGGTCGAGCTCGCCCCGCTCGATCCCAGATACTGGTTCAACCTCGCCACCAGCGAGCGCAGCCTTGGACGCCTGGAAGCGGCGGCGGACGCCTGCAACCGCGCCCTGGCGCTCGACCCCGATCATCGCGCAGCCCTATTGCTGCGCTCGGAAGTGTCGCGCGCCACAGCGAGCGCCAATCATGTGGACGACCTGAAGGCCCGGCTGGAGCGACGGCTCCCGCCGGGCGACGAGATCGTTTTCGCCTACGCCCTCGGCAAGGAACTCCATGAGCTCGGGCGCTACGATGAGGCCTTCGGAGCTTTCGCCCGCGGCGCGGCCGCCCGGCGCCGCGCTCTCCAGTACGACGTGCGGCAGGACGAGTTGAAGCTGCAGCGCATTGCAGCAGCGTTTTCGCACGCGCCGCCCCAGCCCCCCCCACTGCCCCCCGGCCGGCACATCTTCATCGTCGGCCTGCCACGGTCGGGGACGACCCTGACGGAACGGATTCTGGGCGGCCTGCCGAACGTCCGCTCGAACAACGAGACGGACAACGTCTCGACCGCGTTGATGCGCTGGACGCCTCAAGGACCGGACGACGTGTTCGAGCGCGCCGCCAGGGCCGATTTCGTTCGCATGGGGCAAGACTATGAAGCCTTGGCGGACCTCGACGACTTCAAAGGCAAGATCATCGAGAAGCTGCCGTTCAACTTTCTCTATGTCGGGGCGATCCTGCGGGCGCTGCCCGACGCCTCGGTGGTCTGGTTGCGCCGCCACCCGATCGACAGCTGTTTTGCAATGTTCCGCACACTGTTCGGCGCAGCCTACCCGTTCAGCTACGACTTCGAGGAGCTGGCGAGGTACTTCGCAGCCTACGAACGGCTGATGGCGCATTGGGTGAACCTCCACCCCCACCGCATACTGCCGGTCGAATACGAGCAGTTGGTCGCCGCGCCGGAGGCGATCGCGCCGCAGCTTGCCAAGCACTGCGGGCTGCCATGGGACGCCTCAGCGCTTGAGATCAGCCGCAATCGCTCGGCGTCGTTGACGGCAAGCGCGGCCCAGGTGCGCGGGGGCATCTATCAGTCTTCGTCGGGCATTTGGCGGAGCTACGGAGCGCACCTCCAGCCGCTGGCCGATCTATTGGCGAGGCAGGGCGTCACGCTCTGACCGCGCCGCCATCGCCGATAAGAAAAGCGGCCCGGAACGTGTCCGGACCGCAAGGGCGACGTCGACAATCGACGCGGGGAGAAAGAGGTTCGCCGTGGGCGACCAGAGGCGTTCAGGCCACGCATGATCTGACGCTGGGCGCCCATGAACTGCGAGCCGCTTGAGGTCACCACCAGGTTTGGCACCTGGCGCGACAGATCCTCTACAGTGGCCACGCCGGTGCGCGCGACCTGCGCCGCAGCGACCGCGGTGATGTTGTAGGGGATTTCCGTAACGTCCTGCGCGCGGCGAGCGGCGGTGACGACGACTTCATCGACGGTCGCGCCTTGTCCCGGCGCGGCTTCCGTCTGGGCGGCGGCGTGACCGCTCGCAATGACCATGAACAGGCCGCTCAGCGCCGACGCGCCGAGGAGCTGCCTCATTCGACTTTTGCTGTACTCCCGCACGTTTCCCTCCCGAAACCTACGGCGCTACCGAGTTCGCCCTCGTGGCGGAACCCGCTTTCGCAGCGCCAAGCGACCGCATCGCTAAGCGATTTTTATCAGTTTCACAAAAGATAAATCGAACAAAGATCGATAAAATTTCGCTTTGTGGCGTAGGCGCCTCGCGCACCGCCACTTGCGCGGCACATCGGCGGCGATTTGCACGCAAACTCCTCAGCCAGGAGGGAAAAGGGCAAAATTCCGTGTTTTTCGAGAAAATTCCACTCCAAAAGGTTCGATTGGCCGGGCGCGAGCCGGTGACAGCCGCCCCTTAACCGCTCTTGACGCAGATTTCCGTCAAGGCGATGGTCACGATTGAAATCGAATTTTTTGCAATATGTAACCGATATCGATTGAATCTAGTGCGGTCGACCGCGACCGCCGGATCGCGACACCAAAGGCACCGCCGGCGCGCCCGCGCCGTCCTGGCTCAAAAGACAAGGGGACCAAAACCAATGGCCGATCGAGACACCACGGTCCGGCAAATTCCTGCGCCGCTGCAAGGCAAGACCGCGCTCGTCACCGGCGGCACGCGCGGCATCGGACGGGGGATCGCGCTGTCGATGGCGGCCGCCGGGGCCTATGTGATCATTTCGGGGCGCGACGAAGCGAACGCCCAGTCCGCGGTCGCTGAAATCCGCGACGCGGGCGGCCGGGCCGACTATCTGGTGGCCGACCTCTTCGACGAGGCGGCTGTCGACGCCCTGGTGCCGCGGACGATTTCCGAGTTCGGCGGCCTGGACGTCCTGGTCAACAACGCCGGCATCGACGCGGACGCCCCGGCGCGCGCCTATCCGCTGTCCAGCTGGAAGCGGGTTATGTTCATGAACCTGGAGGCCCCGTTCCGCCTCTGCATGGCGGCCGGCGAACACTTCTTCGAACGGGGCGGCGGCGCGATCGTAAACATCGCCTCCGTTCTCGGTTCGGTCGCGACGGTGGAAGCCGTGGCCTATACGAGCGCCAAGCACGGCTTGCTCGGCCTGACCAAGAACCTCGCCATCGAATGGGCGCGCCATGGAATTCGCGTCAATGCGGTGGCGCCTGGCCTTATCCAGACCGACATGACCAAGGGCCTGTGGGAAAGTCCGGCCGGGGACGGCTATGTCGCCTCCCGCATTCCCGCCGGCCGGATCGGACAGCCGAAGGACATCGGGGCCGCGGTCGTCTTCCTCGCCTCCGACGCCGCCGACTTCATTCATGGCGAGAGCATCACCGTCGACGGCGGCTTCCTGGCCACCTGACTGCGCCCTGGAGCCGCTCGGGTCGCCGCGGCGGCCCGGGCCAACCGTTCTGGAGGTCCCATGCAGGCGCCCGCCCCGATCCCCGAAACAAGCAGGAAGAAGCGGCGCGCCTCACCGCGCCAGCCGTCACGCGGTCGCGGGCTGGCGCGCTATGCTGCGCTTCTGGACGCGGCCCACGACCTCCTCAAGCGGGAGGCGCCCGACGCCATCGGCCTCTATCAGATCGCCGAGCGGGCCGGCGTACCGCCTGCGTCGGCCTATCACTTCTTTCCGACCAAGGAGGCCGCCTATGTCGGCCTGGCGGAACGCTATTGTGACGAGATCGTGCGCATTCACAGCGTGCCGATCCCAGCCCGCGACATTGCGAACTGGCAGGACGTGTTTCGCATCGATCTGAGGCGGGCGATGGCCTATTTCAACAGCGAGCCTTCGGCCATGAAGATCCTCTACGGCGGCTACGGCGGCGTAGAGGCGCGGAACATCGACAAGATCTTCTCTCGCAAGCTCGCCCAAGCGAACTACAGCCGCCTCGACAAAATCTTCCACATGCCGGTCATGCGCGACGCGGAGAAGAAATTCGAGCTCCGCCTGGCGATCCTCGACAGCATCTGGGAGGTGTCTGTTCGCCGGCACGGGCATATCACCGAGGACTACTTCACCGAGGCGCTGGACGCCTGCAACGCCTACATCCGACTGTTTCTGCCAGAACATCTGGAACCACGGGAGATCCTGGTGCGCGCCATGGAGCGCGACGCCGTGGTCCATCTTCATCTTCCCGGCGACCAGATCGAGATTTCACCACGGGACATCGAACTGGAGCATTGGAATGGCGATGACGGGCCGAGCCCGCCACCGCCCTTCGCCTATTCGTAGTCGATGGCGAAGCTGTACTTCGGGTCGTAGTGGGCCTCCCAATAAGACTCCCAGACCTGACGGGTGATCGGCCCGACTTGGCCGCCCCCGACCGGTTGACCGTCGAGTTCTGTGATCGGCATGACCCCGCCTGCGGTCGTGCAGATGAAAATCTCGTCGGCATGGTAGAGCGCGTCCACCGGCACATAGGTCAGCTCGGCCTTGATCCCCTTGGCGGCGGCGATTTCCAGGACCGTGCGGCGGGTGACCCCTTCGAGCACGCCACGCGAAGGCGTCGTGAGCGCCCCGTCCCTGACCACGAAGATGTTGTATCCGCCGCCCTCGGTGATGTTTCCGTCCCCGTCCGGAAGCAGGGAATAGACCGCACCGCGATCCATGGCCTCAAGCCAGCCGCGTACGAAGTCGCCCCACTGCAGGTTCTTGATCGTCGGGTCCATAGCGCCCGGCGGCGTGCGGCGGACCGTCCGCGTGACGACCGCCTTGCCGCCCGTCGGATGAAGCTGCGGCGGCATCGCCCAGACGTAGGGCATGACCATCAGGTACAGGCTGTTTTCATAGCTTTGATACTCGCGAATGAACTTCAGGCCGCGCGTGACGATGAGCTCGACATAGGCGTCGCGGATGCCGCTCTTGACCACCATCTCGATGAGGGTCTTGCGGACGCTCTGGCGATCCAGCGGGATGCGAAGCCGCATCTTTTCGCAGCTTGCTTCGAGGCGATCGAGGTGATCGTCGAGGCGGAAGAAGCGCCCGTCCCAAACCGCGGGAACATCGTAGGTCAGGTCCGAGCGCAGGAAGCCCTGATCAAGGATCGGGATTCGCGCCTCCGCCAGCGGGTAGAGTTCCCCCTGGATCCAGGCCACGCCCCCGGCCAGCGGATTCTCAGACACCTCGAGCGCGCTCCGGCGCGCCTCGTGCGCTCCAAGCACCTTCTCCATCGAGTACATGGCCTTCTCCCGATCGCCCAGAAAATAGTCGTCAAATATCTACGATTATGACGAACGATGGCCAATCAAGGAGAAAATTTCAACACTAAAGTCGTCAATTATCGAATAATTTGGGACTGGCAGCGGGCTGCACCGGCTGCGGGCGCATTCCCTCCCGCAGCCAGCCAACAATCATTGGCTTGCGGGGGTCTGAACGGGCGCGGCCTGACGGCCAGCGGGCAGCGCCAGGCTGCAGATGGCGGCCGGCAGGTAGACAAGCGCCACAAAGACCAGGAAGCCGGAGGGGCCCAGATGGTCGAAGCTCCAGCCCGCGAGGCTTCCGCCCGCCGCGTAGCCGGCCTGCAAGGCGAAGTACCATCCGCCATAGGTCACGGGAAACACCGCGTCCCCGAACTGGCGTCGGGTGAGCGTGATCCAGAGGACCTCGCCGGCGCCGAAGGCGAAGCCGAGAGCGAGCGCGCCGGCCCCTGCGAGGATCACGCTCCGGCTCTCAGGGGCGAGCGCCAGGGCAAAGACGCCAAAGCTGATCGCCGCCACGATCGCCAGCGCGCTCCACCTCGCGTTGAAGCGGTCGAGCATCCAGCCGATCGCGACCGAGCCCGTCGTGCTCCCGCCGGCGGTCATCCCCAGCAGAGTCGCCGCAGCAGCCGGCGAGAAGTGCGCGCGCCGCAACAGCGCCAGCTCCTGGGTCAGGACGGCGATCGAAGCCATGCCGGCGCCGATCACCGCGACGAACATGCAGCCAGCCACCCACGGATTGATGGCTTTCACGTCGCCGGACTGGGTATTGCCCGACTCGCCGCGCGCCGTCCGCGCGCCGTCGATCTCGCGCGCGGCGATCGGGTCGCCGTCCAGGCCCAGCCCCATCTCCGTCGGCGACGATGGACCGCGCGACAGGAGCGAGATGGCCACGGCGACCGCCAGAAGGCCGCCGGCGACGACCAGCGTCGCCGGCCGCCATCCCAGCGTCAGAACCAGCGCCTCAGTGGCCGGTGAGAGGGCCAGTCCGCCGGTCGAACCCCCGGCCCAAACCAGGGCCATGGCTGTGGCAAACCGCCTGGAGAACCAGCGGGCCGTCAGCATCGGGACAGCCGCGATCGCGAGGACCTTGCCGAAACCCATGACGATGCGCAGCAGATAGAGCTGCCAGAATTCCGTGACGAAGATCAGGGAGGCCAGCACCAGCGCTTCGGCGCAGAGACCGAACAGGATCAGGCCCCATGGGCTGAAACGCCGCGTCAACGGGCCATAGAACAGCGCCAATGGAGCGACCAGCCACATCGCCGAAACGAGGCCGCCGGTTTGCGCCGCGCTCCACCCGTGCTCCTGAGCTAGGGGCTGGGCGACCACGATGAACGAATAAATGCTGGAGCCGAAGATCGCGAACGTACAGAGGAAGAGCGCCAGAACGACGCGCCATCCGAAGTAGACGCCACGCCCCAAGGACATCGACGCCGCCGCCGGCGGATATTCCGTCATGCCGCTTTCCTCCCTCAGGGTCGTTCGCCCCGTTTGCGCGACTAGTATCGTCGCGCCACACAGAAAGTCGACAAAATTTGGCTTATTCCGGACATTCGCAGATATTTTGAGCGAATTTGCGCATATATGTCGATTTTTATACAGACCAGGTGCAACCTGGACGAAGGCCTCGCCATGCAGCCCTGACCGCCCCAGGCCCGCATCCTCGGACCCCCAAGGGTTGCCGGGGAACGGCGATGCCGTTTAGCTCAGGCGCGAGGAGAGGAGACCTTGATGCCGAGTCCGACCACCGCTGACGACGGCGCCTCCAAGCGCAAGCGCCGCGAAGGGCCGCGGACGCCGTCGCGCGGCCGAGGGGTCGCGCGGTACGGGGCGCTGCTGGACGCTACGGAGGCCCTGCTTCAGGTCGAGAACCCCGACACCATCGGTCTGTATCAAATCGCCGAACAGGCGGGCGTTCCACCTGCTTCGGTTTACCACTTCTTTCCCACAAAGGAGGCGGCGTATGTCGCCTTGGCTGAGCGCTACCTCGAAGGCCTGATGGAGGTTCACCGCGCGCCGATCGAGGCCCGTCTGCTAGGCGGATGGCAGGACCTGCTGCGGATCGATTTCCGGCGGGCGATGGAGTTCTACAACGCCCGGCCGCCCATGAATAAGATTCTCTATGGCGGCTACGGGGGAATTGAGGCGCGCAACATCGACAAGCTGTTCTCCCTGAAACTGGCGAACGCGCACTACGATCGGCTGGACCGCATCTTCCATATGCCCTTCATGCGCAATCCCGGCGCCTTCTTCGAGAACCGCCTTGGAATCCTGGACGCGCTCTGGTCGATTTCGGTGCGTCGCTACGGCAGCATCACCGAGGAGTATCTCCTCGAAGCGCAGAGAGCCTGCAGCGCCTATACGCTGGTCTACCTCCCGCAATATCTCGAACCGCGCGAGTTGCTGGTCGAGGCCGCCGCGCGCGGCGAGGCGTTGACCCTGGCGTTCGACCTGCCGGCGCAGGACGAACCCGCGGCCTGAACCTGCCGCCAGGATGACTTGCACGTCGCCGCTGTGAGAGGGCGCCCGTCCCCGACGTCGCTCATTCGCCAAACCGCACAAGATGCTGCACGCCAGCGCAATGAGGCCTGCGTGGCCGCATTCAAATTCGATTTATTTCGATTAAATATCGACCTTCACCGCGAAAACCTATTGATGGAGATGAAAAAATAAAATTTCATCGACAAAACTCGGTGCGCCTCGGGGGTCATGGCTGTGCAGCAATCTGTCGATCTGGCCCAGGAGACCGCCCCGTCGCAGCGATCGGTGGACGCGCCGTCCGCCGTCGTTGCAGCGGCATACCTCATCGCCCTCAACCAACTGGTCGCGAACATCCAACCGCTGCTGCTGGGTGCGCTTGCGACGGATTATGGCTTGAGCGACCGACAGCTCGGCCATGTGAGCGCATTCTACGTCGGCGCAGTCACCCTGTGCACCTTGTCGGCTCCATTGTGGATCCGCCGGATCAACTGGCGCCTGGCCACGCTCGTATCCGTCGCAGGCTGCGTCGCGGCCTTCGCCTGGGGCGCGACGCTGAACGGCGTGGGGATGTTCCTCTTGCTGTTCGCCATCCTGGGCTTTGCGAAGGGCTTCTTCGGCGCCCCCGCGTTCGCCAGCCTCGGCGACGGTTCGAATCCTGACCGCGGCTACGGGCTGTCCACCGTGCTGCAAAGCCTGATCGCCGCGGGCGCGGCGGCTCCAGTGGCGAGCTACATCATTCCGACCTACGGTGTCAGGGGCCTCTTCATTTCACTCGCCCTCGTCTACGCTACCGGGATCGTGGCCGCGCGGTGGATGCCAGTCGGCGCGCGCTCGCCGCGTGCGGCAAGCCTGAGCCCCGCCGAACCCGGAGAAGCATTGCTGTCTTGGGCGGCCATTCCGCCCCTGGTCGCGGGGTTCGCCGTCGCGCTGTTCGCCGGAGGGATTCTGGCTTTCTGGTATTTCGTCGAACGGATCGGCGTCGCGCGCGGCGTGCCCGCACAGACCATCGGCCTGACCATCAGCCTGGCCGCTTTCGCTTCAATTCTCACCTCGGCGATCAACACCTGGCTGGGGGGCCGCGTACCGAGCCTTGCGTTCGTCGCCGCCGGGACGGCGCTGCTCCTGGCCTCCTACGCGGTTCTGCTCGTCCCGGGCGATCTGGCCTTTGTCGCCTGCAACCTGCTGTTCGCCCTCGGCTGGGGGTTTGCGCAGCCGGCCTACTGGACGATCGTCCGCAGGGTCGATCATACGGGGCGGCTGTTTGTGGCGGCTCCCGCCGCCTCTGGCGCCGCCGGCGTCGCCATCGGAATCTTCGCCGGGCCGGTGATCGAGTCGGGCGGATACTCCGGACTGATAGGCCTCAGCTCGGCGCTGATCGCGGCGGCCATCCTCTGCATCGTCGGCGTGCTGCGCTTTGCGGCGGCTCGCTGATCGGGTTCGCCGATCAGCGCCGTCGAGGCAGCCTGGCTAGTTCAGCAAAGTGATCGGGTCGACCATCTGCCCGTCCACCTCGACCCAGCCCATGTGATTGACGCCTGACGACCAGCCGAGCAGGCGCTGAATTGTCTCCGGATAGCTGGCCACGACGTCGCGCGACAGCGCCAGGTACATGTTCTCCTCCTGGCGGACATTGGCCGCATCGATCGTGATCGTCAGGCCGGTCCTTAGCTGGTCGGAGGTCGTGTTGGTCCCGCCGGCGTGATAACAGCTGCCGACGAACAGCAGCGCCGACCCGGACTTCATGATCGTGGGGCGGGCCTCCGACATTTTCGGGACGCGCTCGTCATCCCAAAGGTGGCTGCCCGGAATAACCAGCGTGCCGCCGTTCTCGGCGGTGAAGTCGGATATCGCCACCATGACCTGGAGGCGCGCCTCGCGGCCATAGGTCGGATGTCGCCAAAGGAAGGCCGTATCGTCCCGATGCAGCGGCTGGGCTCCCTGGCCGGGCCCGATCTGAATGAGCTGGGTCACGCCGATCCGAATGCCGGGATAGAACTCCCGCCTCTGGTCTCCCGCCCCGTAGACCACCGGCCGATTGATCAGCGCTTCGGCTACCGGAAGATATAGGGGGTGCGTGGCGACGTCGGCCATGCGACGCGAGTGGGCGAAGAGCGCGCTCATCCGCTTGGTCTGAGCGCCCGAAAAGGGATCCCCGCCCGTCGATTTCGCCGCCAGCTTCGGCAGCAGATCCGCTTTCAGTTCGGAGATCGTTTCCGCGGGGAGAAAGTCCTCGATGATGACTCCTCCATCGCGCTCGAGGATCGCCAGGACGTCCTGGGCGGTCGACGCCGCGGTCACCCTCTCGACTTCAGCCATGACAGTTCACTCCCCTACGGGCGGGCCGGCCAGACACGCCAATCAAACATCGTTAGTCGCGCTACCGCGACACATCAGACCGTTTCCGAGGATGCGCGCAGGACCTGCGCAGCAGCCTGGCCGTCATATCGGAAGGCGGGACCGTCCAGGTCGATCGCCGGAAAGGCTTCCTTGTCGGCCAGATAGTCCTGGCTATGGCGCCATTCGGGATGATCCAGGCTGCGCGGAAGTTGCGGTAGCGCGCGGGTCAGGTAGCCCGGATTGAAGTTCTCGGGGTCGATCCACGGTCGCCGCGGCAGACGATCGACGTCCGACGGCGGCGAGACCTCCACCCAATTGGCGCCCCGCGCATCGAGGTGCTCCAGCAGCCGGATCACGAACTGGGCCAACAGGTCCGAACGGAGCGTCCAGCTGGATCGGAAATAGCCGAACACCCAGGCGAGGTTCGGCAGGCCGCTGAACATCATGCCGCGATAGCCGACGCTGCTCGCGATATCGAAAGGCGCCCCGTCGACCGTAAAGGCGATGTCGCCGAAGACATTCATGTTGAAGCCGGTGGCCGCGATCACGACGTCCGCCGCCAGGGTCCGGCCTGACTTCAACAGCACTCCGTCGGGAACGAACCGCTCGATCTCGTCGGTGACCATGGCGGCGCGCCCGGCGCGGATCGCGTGCAGCATGTCGGCGTTCGGCAGGAAGGCCAGGCGCTGGCGCCAGGGCCGGTAGCTGGGCGAGAAGTGCGCCCGCGTGATCTCCGGCCCTACGATGGCTTCGACCGCCGCCAGCAGCTCGGCGCGGACCTCGTCGGGCGTATCGCGGCAACTGTCCGCGAGCGCAGCCTCCTGGGCGAGGATGTCGCGCCGTACGATTTCGTGGATCCAGGCCTCGTCGACTTTCAGCGCCCGCAGCCGATCGGCGAGCTCATTGCTGTTGTCGGCATAGGCGAAATAGGTCGGCGAGCGCTGCAGCAAGGTGGTTTCCGCGCAGGTCTCGGCGATGTTCGGAACGATGGTCGCCGCTGTCGCGCCCGACCCCACCACCACGACCTTCTTGCCGGCCAGATCGAGGTCGTCGGGCCACTCCTGGGCGTGCACCAGCCGGCCCGCGAAGTCGGCTTTACCTGGCCAATCGGGCATATGGCCTTCGCGATGGCGAAAGTATCCCTGGCACATGAACAGGAAGCGGCCGGTGAATACGCGGACGCCGCCATCCGCGGTCTCGGCGATCACCGTCCAGAGGCCCGCCTCGCTGCTCCATCGCGCGTCCGCTACGCGGTGGCCGAAGCGCATGTGGCGGCGCAGATCGTTCTCGTCCACCGCTTCGCTCAGATAGTTCAGGATCTCCGCCCCTGTGGCGATCGGAGGGCCCGACCACGGCTTGAACCCGTAGCCGAAGGTGTAGAGGTCGCTGTCCGACCGGATCCCCGGGAAACGGTTGGTGCGCCAGGTTCCCCCGAACGAGGCCTCCGCATCCAGGATAACGAAGCTCCGTTGCGGCGCATCGCGTCGCAGGTGATAGGCCGCGGCGATCCCGGAGATCCCCGCCCCGACGATCAGGACCTCAAAGTGCTCCGGCTTGGCCGCATCGGCGATCTGCGCGCTCATATTCGACAATTGTCCGCAATGCTGACGAAGCGGCGGCGCCGGCCTGAAAAAAGCCCGCAGGCGCCGCTGCGAGAAGGGTTCTCAGGCGCGCCTACAGCGCCAGATGCTCTTCCAGAGGCCGCGTATGGGCTCGCCACAGGAAGCCGGGCTGCTCGCCCTTGTAGGAGATCGAGCGGAACCCGAGGTAGGACTGCAGGCGCTGCGGGTAGGTCCGCGCCTCGTCCGCCGTGATGACATGCGGCCACGCCTCTTCACCCAGGATGATCCCGGGGCTGAACGCGGTCGACAGCACCCGGCGTCGCCGATCCTTCGTGACGTTGGCGCCGCCGCCGTGCAGCACCTTGCCGCTGATGCAGAGCACGTCGCCGGGGAACATGGTCGCCGGAATGGTCTGGGACTGTTCTCCCGGCGTCTCGTAAGATTCCCAGTGGTTGCTGCCGGGGATCACGCGGGTCGCGCCCATTTCCTCGGTGACGTCGGTCAAGGCCAGCAGGAAGTTGACCTGGAGATTCGGACCGCCGGGGCCGCCGACGCCGAGGACCTCCATCAGGCCGCCGCCATCGCGGTGCAGTTCCTGGGGCCGCTCGCCGGGATAGATCTCGATCCCGTGGCTCGCATACATCGTATGGCTCCCCGCCGGCCCCGGCATCATCGCAGCCAGATACTCCCGGATGATCGGTGCGTCGTAAAAGGCCTCCCGCAGGGTGCGGCTGTATTTGACGCAGTGGGCCAGGCGCTTGGTCTTGTGGCCCATGAAGTCGCCGACGAAGGTCTGTCCGCCATCCGAGAAATTGCCGCCCGCCAACCGATCGAACTCGCGGTCGAGATCGGCGTTGATCGCGGCCACCTCGGCCGCCGAGAGGGCGGCGGTCAGGATGACGCCTCCCTCCAGTTCGACGACGGCGGCGACCTCTTCGGCCGGCGCCCCGAACGGCAGGCGGCGCATGGTGGCCGAGGGGCGCGCGGAGACGGCGTTCTGGGACATGTCATTCAAACTCCATTGGAGATCAGATGGGGGCATGGAGATCGCGCACCGCGCCCGGCACTCGACAAAAATCGTATGGGGAAGCACTCGGCTTCTGACTCGAAAGCCCACGCCGGTCGGGCCGCCCCTTCACGGCCGCGCCGGGGAATCTCACCGTCATAATATTGATCCCAGGGGACAAAATGCCCACCGTCGACGGCCTTTTCATCTCGCGCGTATGGCCGGGACTGCAAGACGCCATGTGAGACCCTCAGCGAGTTTCTCCCGCTCCTGAAACTGATAGAAAATCAATTTAAATCGAATTTCAAGCGGTTCTTGAGCTTTTCAAAGAATAGCGAGCCGCGCCCACGCTCAGCGCCGGGGCGCGGCCCCACGCGGCGCCCAGCGCACGCCGCAGCCAATCCGCCTCACGAAGCACGAGCCGACAGCCCGCAGACGCGACCCAAGGCCTGAATTCTTGCCAAGTTGACGACTTTCCGCCATCTCAGACCGCAGGATAGTTGAATAATATCGAGTGGAGAGACTTGCAGGATGGGGACATCGGACGCCGCCGCGGGGAAGGAGACAAAGCCTCGCCGACGCGAAGGTCCGCGCACGCCGTCCCGCGGCCGGGGCCTGCTTCGGTTCAACGCGCTGCTGGACGCGACTGAGAGCCTGCTGCAGTCGACCAACCCGGACGAGATCGGTCTCTACCAGATCGCCGAGCGAGCCAACGTTCCGCCGCCGTCCGCTTACCACTTCTTTCCGACCAAGGAGGCGGCCTACGACGCCCTGGCCCAGCGCTTCATAGTGCAGTTGCTGGACGTCCACAGGACGCCTATCGAAGCGCGCCGCCTGAACAACTGGACCGACCTGTTCCTGATCGACATCGACCGCGGCCGCGCCTTCTACAATCGCCACCCGCCGGCGCTGAAGATCTTCTACGGCGGCTATGGCGGCGTGAACGCCAAGAACATCGACCGGATCGCGGCCGACAAGATCTCGACCTCGAACTACGACCGCATGAACCGCGTCTTCCACATGCCGATCCTTAGCGACACCCATCGCCTGTTCGAAGTGCGCCTGGGAATCCTCGACGCCATATGGACCCTGTCGGTGCGTCGCCACGGCTACATCACCCAGGACTATCAGGATGAAGCTGTGGAGGCGTGCCTGGCCTATAGCCGCGTCTACCTGCCGGCCCGGATCGAACGACGCGGCTCGTTGATCCAGGCCGCAGAGCGCGGGGAGAGCGTTACACTGCCCTTCGAGCCGAGCGCCGACGAACTGGAAGCCTAACTGCGCCGCACCGCTCATCGCCCATGGGTGAACATCTGAGCGTGGGCCGGCGGGGGCCGGCGCGCTTCGGCCAGCAGATAGGCGCGCAGATCTTCGACATCGGTTTCGTTGAAGTAGCGCCGGAACGAAGCCATGCCCTGGGTCGAGAGCGCGCCCTCCAGGACGATCGCGCGGAACCCTTCAGGCTCCAGAATCGCCGAGGAACGCGCCAGGACCGGGAAGAACTGTTCGGCTCCGTGACACGTCACGCAGAACTGGTCGGCCAGCGCCTTGCCATGCGCGGGGTCCCCCTTCGACGGCGTGGCGGAACTGACGTCGAGGCGCGGCGCCACGAAGGGTTCAGGCAAGGCGGGCGGGCGGCCGTCTCCGCCAAGCTTGAAGACCAGAAGGCGTCCTTGCCTGCGCGGCTCTGGGCCGCCGATCGCGGCCGCGCCTCCATAGCCGACCATCAGAGCGACGAACTGCTCGCGGCCGACCGCGTATGAGATCGGCGGAGCGATGGCGGCCGCGCCCACGTCGACGCGCCACAGCTTTGCGCCGCTCGCCGCATCAAAGGCGATCAGGTCGTGGCCCGCGGCGTGAAACACCAGATCGCCCGCCGTCGCCAGCACCCCGCTGCGCCACGGCTCGGGAAAGTTCACGGTCCAGCGCGCGCGTTGCAGCACCGGATCCCAGGCGACGAGCGCGCCGCTCACGGGAGGTTCCCTGCCGTCCGCCGGCGGCGTCGCCGCCCCCTGCCCCATGTTCCATGCGCCAGGGACATAGGTGAAGCGGGCCGGGTCGCTGTAGCTCATGTGGAGGATCTGCGCCGGGATGTAGACGAGACGCCCCTTCGGATTGAAGGCCATCGGCTGCCAGTTGTGGCCGCCCAGCGCGCCTGGGGTCTGCAGGTTTTCCCTCAGATATCGCGCGTTCGCCGTCTCGACCGGCCGGCCGGTCCGGAGGTCGATGCGTTCGGCCCAATCGGCCGGGACATACTTCTCCGCCGAGAGCAGTCGCCCCGAGGCGGCGTCGAGAACGTAGAAGAAGCCGTTCTTGGGCGCCTGCATGACCACGCGGCGCTCGCGCCCGTCGATCGGCAGGTCCGCCACCATGATGTGCTGGGTCGCCGTGAAGTCCCAGCTTTCGCCCGGCGTGGTCTGGTAGTGCCAGACGTACTGTCCGGTGTCCGGCTTCAGCGCCACGATCGACGAAAGGAAGAGGTTGTCGCCGCGCCCGCCGGACCGGATCTTGTGGTTCCAGGGCGAACCGTTGCCGACGCCGACGAACAGAAGATCGAGCTTCGGATCGTAGGTGATAGCGTCCCACACCGTGCCGCCGCCGCCCGTCTGGCGCCACGCGCCCTCGCTCCAGGTCGAACCGGCTTTCTCGCGCAGGACGGCGTCAGAGGCCGCGCCATCGGCGCGCCCCTGGGGGTTGGGCGTGGTGTAGAAGCGCCAGACGAGCTTACCGCTCGCCGCGTCATAGGCCGAGACGTAGCCGCGGACGCCATACTCCGCGCCGCCGTTGCCGATGATGATCAGGCCCTTCACCGCCCGCGGCGCGCCGGTGATCGTGTAGGGCTGGCCGGTCGGCGTCGTCTGGACGCTCCAGGCCGGCGCGCCGGTCCGGGCGTCGAGCGCGATCAGCCGCCCGTCGAGGGTTCCGACATAGACACGCCCCTTCCACAGCGCCACGCCTCGGTTTACCGCGTCGCAACAGGCGTCGAAGCCCTTGGCGCCCAGGACTTTCGGATCGAAGGCCCAGAGCCGCTTGCCGGTCTTGGCGTCGAACGCCAGCACCTTGGACCAGGCCGTGGTCGTATAGAGGACCCCGTCCGCGACGAGCGGCGTGGCCTCCTGCCCCCGGTCCGTATCGAGATCGGCCCACCAGGCGACGCCCAGACGGACGACGTTGTCGCGCTTGATCGCATCGAGCGGCGAAAACCGCTGCTCGGCGTAGTCGCGGCCATAACTCAACCATTCGCCGGCCTTAGCCGCTTCGATGCGCCTGGCGTCAACGCCCTGACTGCAGGCGCAGAGCAACGACAGCGCCATGAGCGCCGCGCCGCCGATCAACCGTCGGACCTTCAGATTTCCCACCATCGCCAGCCCGATCAGTGCTGGCTTTGCGGAAGACGCACGACCAGGCCGTCCAGCGCATCGACGATCCGGATCTGGCATGAGAGCCGCGAGTTCTCTTCGACGCCCTCGGCGAACTCCAGCATGCTCTCCTCCATGGCCGTGCGGCCGCCGACCTTCGTGAGCCAGGCCGGCTCCACATAGACGTGGCACGTCGCGCAGGCGCAGGCGCCGCCGCAGTCGGCGTCGATGCCGGGGACGTTGTTCTTCACGGCCGCGTCCATGACCGTCAGGCCGGCGTTGGCCTCGACGACGTGCGCATCGCCACTGTGCTCGATGTAGGTGATTTTCGGCATGGAGCGTTTCGCCGCCCTCCAGGGGCGCGCCTCTTCAGTATCTGCAGGAGGTTGAATGGTTGCGGAAGGCGCCTCCCGGCGCCCTCCTGCGGTTCAGGGGCGGCCCGAGGCGAGACGGCGCCCCAGCACCATGAACGCGGCGAGGCTGACCGCCGCCGCGCCCGCGAACAGGGCGTAGAGCGGCATGAAGCCGTGCGCGCCGGTCAGCAGCGAGCCTGCCAGCATCGGCCCGAGCGCGCCGCCGACGGCGAGCGCAGCCGGCATCAGCACCGCCACATTGCCGCGGCCGTCCGACGAGGCGATCATCCCCATCTGATAGGCCATGGGGAAGTTCCACAGCCCCCCGGCCAGCACGACGCCGGCCAGATAGGCGCCGAGGCCCTGGCCCCACTGAAGCGCCGCAACACCGGCGATCGCCAGCAGCATCCCCACCGCCAGAGGCTTCGCACGCCCGAGCTTGTCTCCCAGGAAGGCGGCCGCGAGGCCCGCCACGCCGCTGACCACCAGGGTGGCGGTCAGGACGCCGTCGGCGGCCTGCGGGCTGACGCCGAACGTCGGGGCGAGTTCGGAGATGAACGCCCAGAGCGCGGCCAGGCCTGCGAAGGCGACGAACAGCGCCGACAGCCCGAGCCAAGGCGCCCAATCGCGCAGGACCGGCGAGCGGCCGCCGGCCAGACGCTGCATCGCAAAGCGTCGCTCGGGCGGGGTGAGCGCGCGGCCGGCCGGCATTCCGCGAAGTCCGCAGAGCGTCGCCACGCCAACCATGCCGGCCAGGGTCAGGACCGCGCCGGAGAACCCCCATCGCGCGGTGACGAACGTCGTCAGGGCCAGCAGGGCGACGATGGCGAGCCCCACCTCGCCTGCGAGCTTGAAGCCGAACGCCTGGTCAGGCCGATGATGTTCCGAGACCACGGCGATGCAGACGGTGTAGAGCACCCCCAGGCCGGCCCCGGCGATCACCAGGGCCGCCAGCAGCACCGCGTAGGATCCTACCGCCGCGCAACTCGCCAGGCCCGCCACAGATAGGGCCGAGGCGCCCGCCACCAGGCGGCGCCAGTTGAACCGGTCGATCCATAGGTTCGAGGTCGTTGCGACGAGCGCGAAACCCGCCAGGTAGCTGGAGCCGACCAGTCCGATCTGGTTCTCATGAAGACCGAAGCGGGCCGCAGCGGCGACCAGCAGCGCCGGCATCAGGTTGAAGAGCAGCGCCGCGGCCGCCGATACCGCCGTGGCCGAGGCCAGGACCGTCTTGGACTGCCGATAGAGCGTCGGCCGCTCGACCGGCGGCGGCGCTTCGGCCGGCGCCGAGCGGGCTGGCAGCGCGCTCGAAGCCGGAATGCGGACCGGGAGGCTGGTGTAGCCTTTGACGAATGGCGTGGCCGGGCGAACGGGCTCGCCCATGACCTCGATCACCGGGTAGCGTTTGAGAATCTCTTCCCAGACGATGCGCAACTGCATCTCGGCAAGGCGGTTGCCCACGCAGCGATGGATGCCGAAGCCGAACGACATGTGCTGGCGCGGTCGCTCGCGGTCGATGATGTAGCGGTCGGGGTTCTCGATCACCGTCTCGTCACGGTTGCCCGAGACGTACCACATGACCACCTTGTCGCCCTTCTTGATGGTCTTGCCGCCGAGTTCGGTGTCCCGCGTCGCCGTTCGCCGCATGTGCGCGAGCGGCGTCTGCCAGCGAACCGTCTCGGAGACCATGGACGGGATCAGCTCGGGATGATCGCGCAGCTTCTGGTACTGATCGGGGTTCTGGTTCAGCGCCAGGACGCTGCCGGTCATGGTGTTCCGGGTCGTGTCGTTGCCGCCGACGATCAGGAGAATGACATTCCCCAGATACTCCATCGGCGACATGTTCCGGGTGGCCTCGCCGTGCGCCAGCATGGAGATCAGGTTGAAGGCCGGCTCGGCGTTGACCCGTTCGTTCCACAGGCGGACGAAGTAATCGAGGCACTCCATCAGGACTGCGGTCTGCTCCTCGACCGTCTCCACCAGCGCCCCGGGCGCCGGCAGGGTCGTGGCGACGTCGGACCAGTAGGTGAGCTTGCGTCGGTCCTCGAACGGAAAATCGAACAGGGTTCGCCAGCATCTGGGTCGTCAGCTCGATGGAGACCCTGTCGACCCAGTCAAACGTCTCGCCGATGGGCAGCTCGTCCAGGATCTTCGCTGCGCGTGACCGGATCAGATCTTCCATCCGCGCGAGATTGGCCGGGGCCACGATGGGCGCGACCACCTTGCGCTGGTGATCGTGCTTGGGCGGGTCCATGGCGATGAACATCGGCAAGGCGTCCTTCGACAGGTCGTCGAGGATGGCGATGCCGCCGTAGCGGATGTCGGATGAGAACGCCTCGTGGTTGGTGTCGACCGCCATGATGTCGTTGAACTTCGTCACCGACCAATAAGGACCGAACTGGCTCTTCGGGCAGAAGTGAACCGGGTCCTCGGCCCGCAGCCGCGCGAAGTAGGGCCAGTGGCTGTCGGTCCGCCAAAGCTCCGGATTACTGACGTCGATGTCCTCGAGCGCGATTGCAGCCGCATCCAGGCTCTCGCGGGCGACAGCGCCATCGTCTGCCATGGGTCATGCTCCCTGCTGGCCGGTTATATCCGGCTGCATTGCCTAGGTCATTCGTCCTAGATTGAGTAGGACGACCGTCCTAGACTGTCAAGGAAGTCCTGCTATAGGCTGCCCGAATGAGCGACATCGATTTGGCGAAGGCGAATCCGCGAGCGCGGAGGAGCCATGAGGCGGCGGCGGATTCACGGAGCGTGAGCGAGAAGATCCTCGACAGCGCCGAGATCGTTCTGCGGCGCCACGGCTATGCGGGCTTCTCGACCCGGCGCGTCGCGCAGGAGGCGGCGATTGCGTTGGGCAACCTCACCTATCACTATCCGACCAAGCCTGAGCTCGTCCAAGCGCTGATCAGCCGGCTGATCACGCGCTATCTGGATCGCTTTCAACAAGTCCTCAGGACGCCTGGGCGCGGTGTGGAGGATCTGGTTCGCTGGCTGCTGGAAGAGGCCGTCGCAGAAGAAGCGATGTGGCTGTTTCGCGAACTCTGGGCCATGGCCCTGCATGACGAGATCGTGCGCGAAGCGATCGACGACCTCTACGATGAGCTGATGGGCAAGGTCGCCGCGACGCTGGAGGCCGCCTACCCCTCGGCGGACCCGCAGGCCGTGCGGGACCTCGTCCAATTCATCGCCCTGATCTCGGAGGGCAGCACGGTGCTCTACGGGACGAGACGATCCAGGGTCACGCCTCGCCAACGGATGATCGACCTCGCCGTGCGCCTCACCTCCGTGATCGCGCCCGAACTGGCGCCGGGCGGCGCGTCGTGAGAAAGCGTCGATAGAGACTCGCCGACCCCAAACTGCGCGCACCGCCAGCGCAAAGCCTTATCTGTGTTGGCGCAGGTTTGAACTGGCCACTTCGAAGCTTAAAGCTGGCCCTGGCGGAACCTAGTCCAGCCGCGAATCAGCGTGCGATCTCAATCCGTTAGCCAGGCCTAGAGCCACCGTCCTCGCGAGTTCAACGCAGGTCTCGCGGAGGTTGGCGAAGCCTGGGGCGCAACGCTCGGGCAGCTCGGCCCTATTCGCCCGACAAGTGGGAATTCGGAGCGCCGACCCGCGCCCTTCTCCAGGGACTTGGCGGGAATTCCCGCGCCCGTCTCCGACCGGGAAAGCTGCACCCCGGTTTCCCTGCTTATCAGGGAAGAACAGGGAGTTTCTCAAGGGCACGAAGGATGGCGCTGGCGCGCCGCGCCCGCGACGCCCTAAGCCCTCGCCTCCTTCCGCGGATGCATGGTCTCCATCAGGCGTCGTAGAAGCCCGATCGATTGCTGGACGTCGCCGACGCCGGGCTCCAGCACAGTGGAGATCGACAGGCCCCGGATCGCCCAGACGACCAGCCGCATCTCGGCCACGCTGCTTGCGAACTCGGGCGGGAACCACTTGGTCAGGCTTCGCGCCGCTTTCTTCGAGACCCGCTCGAGCACCGGCGCCAGCCGCGCCGCCATGGCCGGGTCGCTGCGCGAGCCCTGCAGGATCTCCAGCACCGCGACGCCGGCCGGGCGACTGAGAACCTCCCAGACCACCTCGGGGATGGCGTAGACCCGCTCCAACGGATCGGGGATGGCGGCGTAACGCGCGTCGTAGAGCGCCATCTCCTCCTCTGCGACGGCCTCCATCACCGCGGCCATCAGGTCGGCGCGAGTCGGGAACTGGTGCAGCATCGCCCCGCGGCTGCCCGAACGGTCGGCGACCAGCGAGGTGGTCGTCGCCGCATAGCCCAGAGTGTGCAGGCTGGTGATCGCCGTCTCGATCACCCGCGCCCGGGTCCGCGCGCTGCGCTCGGCCTGGGTCAGTCTGGGCGGTCGTTCGGTCATCTGCGATTCCTGGCCGGCTGCCCGATATATCCACGCAGCGCGCAGGCCTTCGCAAGGCTGCGCCGACGACCTCAGATACATGCGGTATTGACCGGATGTAAATTGCCGATCTAGTTTGCGCCCGACTCCGGGGCATCGGGGCGCTTCAGAATTCGAGACAGCCGCCGCGGGCGCGCCGCTTTGCGCCCGCCCCAGTACCCGTTCCTTTCGGCTCCGCCTCCCATTCCGAAGCGCGTCGGCGCGTCATGATATCGATTACACAACCAGGCGGTGAAAAGGCCGCCGAAACAGGGGGAAAGATGAGCATTTCCATTCGCGGGCTGTTGCTGGCCACTTCGGGCCTGGCCCTCGCGGCACTGGCCGCGCCGGCCGCCGCGCAGACCACGCCCGACAATATGTTGGCCGAGCTGGTGGTCACCGCCCAGAAGCGGGCCGAGAACGTCCAGGACATTCCCAAGCCCGTCCAGGTCGTCGGGTCCAACGAACTGGCCCAGAGCAACGTCACCGAGATCTCGGACCTGAAGAAGCTGGTGCCGGCGATTTCCGGGACCGGGCTCAGCATCCGCGGCGTGGCGACCTCGGCCTCCAGCATCGGGGCCGAGAACAAGGTCGGCGTCACGCTGGACGATGTGCCCCAGCCCTCGCGCGCCACCCTCGCCAACAACCTGATCGACATCGAGCGGGTCGAGGTGCTGCCCGGGCCGCAAGGCACCCTGTCGGGTCGCAACGCCACCGGCGGCCTGATCAACCTGGTCACCCGCGCGCCGTCCAAGACCTGGACCGGCTTCGCCACCGCCATGGTCACCGACGACCACGAACGCCAGTTCGGCGCCTATGTCTCGGGCCCGGTCACCGACTGGGCCGCCTTCAGCCTGTCGGCCTATTCGCGCCACACCCGCGGCCTGTTGACCAACCTCACCACCGGCACGGACACCTATTCCGAGGTCAGCGGCCTGCGCGGCAAGCTGGAGCTGACCCCGACCGACGACCTGACCGTCACCCTCACCGCCTTCCATCAGCAGCGCAACGCGGTGGAACAGGGCCTGGGCGCCTTCATCCTCGCCTATTCGTCGATCCCGACCTCGCAGATCTTCACGCCCTACGACTTCAACGGCCCGCGTCGGCCGTTCTCGGAGCTGCGCCCGGCCGCCGTCGGTCCCGGCCAGAACGGCTTCTCCTCGCCGCGCGACTCCAAGAGCCGCACCATGAACGACGGCGGCGTGATCCGGATCGACTACGACCTGGGTGAAAGCACCCTGACCTCGATCACCTCGTACCTGCGCGAGACCAATCCCTCGCGCACCGACCTGACCGCCTCGACCCTGGTCAACATGGCCATGCGGCCGGACTTCGACGGCTTCGCCCACATCTTCAACAAGACCAACTACATGACCCAGGAGGTGCGGCTGACCTCGCCGACCACTACCGCCTTCCAGTACGTGGTCGGCGCCTTCTATTCGAAGACCGAGAACACCTACGACTACACTCGCTTCCTGCTGCCGGTGGACTGGCACCGAGTGTTCGGCCAGGAGGCGGTCGCGATCTTCGCCCACGCCTCCTACGACGTCACCGACAAGCTGACCCTGGCCGGCGGCCTGCGCTACGAGAAGGACGAGATCGACTACGACTGGACCTTCAAGCCGATCGGCGCAACCAGCCGGCGGCTTGAGAACGGCATCACAATCCCCTTCCCGAAGATCAACGACCTGATCGTCAGCCGCGGCTCGGCCTCGGGCGACTATGTCAACTACGACATCTCGGCCCAGTATCACCTTACCGACGCGATCATGGCCTATGTCACCTATGGCAAGGCCTCGCAGGGGCCGGTCTACGACGCCGAGGACAACACCGTGGCCATGGTGCGCCCGCTCACGGCGCTCGAGCCTGAGAAGGTGAAGGCCGTCGAGGCGGGCCTGAAGACCGAATGGTTCGACCGTCGCCTAGTGCTGAACGCCAACTATTTCGACAGCCGCTACGACAACTACCAGCTCCAGACGATCCTTTACGACGCCACCATGGCCAACACGATCCCGGTGCTGAAGCTGGCCTCGGTCGGCCAGGTGCGCACTCGCGGCGTGGAGCTGTCGGCCGCGGCCGTGGTGACCAGCGACTTCCGCCTGAACGCGGCGGTCTCCTACACCGACGCCAAGATCGAATCCTTCCCCTACGCTCCCTGCTACACCGGCCAGACCGTGGCGCTGGGCTGCGAGACCATCGTGGTTCCGGGCGAGACGGCCGCGCGGCCGGTGCAGCGCGACCTGGCGGGCCGCTCGCTGGCCAGCGCGCCCAAGTGGCGGGGCACGTTCAGCGGCGCCTACACCTTCCGCCAGCTCGTCGGCGATTACGACCTGATCCTGAGCGGCACGGTCCGCGCCCAGAGCAAGTCCAACACCGATCTCCTCGGCGACCCAGCCAAGAACCTTGCGGCCACCACCTTCGTCGACGCCGCCGCCAGCCTCACCAACGGGACCTATCGGTTCGATCTGCTGGCCAACAACCTCTTCGAGGAGAGCGCCGAGACCTACGGCACGACCATGGGCATCTATCAGCCGCCCGCCGGCACGGTGATCCGCACCCGCACCGGGATGAGCCGCGACAACACCCGCTACTTCGGGCTGCGCGTCACCGCGACCTACTGATCCCAGATCGGAGCCCCGGCGGACCTTCCTCCGCTGAGGTTTCACAGGGCGGCGAGGTGTTCCCCGCTTCGCCGCCCGCACCTTTCCCGGAGGCTTCCATGTCCCCTGCCCGCTTCGCTCTAGCCGCCTCCTGCGCAGCGGCCGCCCTGGCCCTCGGCCCCCCGGCCTTCGCCACCCCCACGCTCATGCCGCTGCCGCAGACGCTGAATCTCGGGGAGGGCGCGCTGCCGATCGCCGGCGCCTTCGTGGTCGCGTGGGACAAAGGTTGCCGCGACGCCTTTCTCGACCGTGCGCTGACGAGGTTCCAGGCCGATCTGGAGCGTCTCACCGGCGTCGAGCTCAAGCCTGGCGCCGGCCCGCGGCTGGAGATCGCGTGCCGCCCCGATCCAGCGCGGGCGGGGCTGGAGGCGCGAGAAGCCTACCGTTTGTCGATCACGCCGCAGGGCGTGCGCCTGGAGGCCGACGGCCCTCTCGGCGTGCTCCGCGGTCTGGCCACCCTGCGCCAGATCGTCGAGACCTCTCCCGTCGGCGTCAGCGCTCCAACCATGACCGTCGACGACCGGCCTCGTTTCGTCTGGCGCGGGGTGATGATCGACACCGCCCGCCATTTCATGGCCCTGCCGACCCTCAAGCGGCAGATCGACGCCATGGAAGCGGTGAAGCTAAACGTCCTGCATCTGCACCTCAGCGACAACGAGGGCTTCCGCGTCGAGAGCCGCCGATACCCGCGTCTGCACGAGGTCGCCAGCGGCGGCCGCTACTACACCCAGGATCAGATCCGCGAACTGGTCGCCTACGCAGCCGACCGCGGCGTTCGGATCGTTCCCGAGTTCGACGTGCCCGGCCACACCAAGGCGCTGATCGAGGCGTATCCCGAACTCGGCGCCCGGCCGGCCAAGGCCGCCGGCCCGATGGCGATCGGCGGGCCAGCCCTGAGCCCCGCTTGCGAGACGACCTACCGCTTCCTCGACCGGTTGTTCGGCGAGATGGCCGACCTGTTTCCCGACGCCTATTTCCATGCCGGCGGCGACGAGGTGAACGCCGCCTCCTGGGCCGGGGATCCGCAGATCGACGCGCTCAAGGCCAAGCACGGCCTAGCCGACAAGGCAGCCGTCGAGGCCTATTTCCACGGTCGCATTCGCGAAATCCTACGCCGGCACGGCAAGACCATGATCGGCTGGGAAGAGGTCGCCGCCAGCGGCGCCCTGCCCCGCGACGTCGTCGTCCAGGCCTGGCAGACCTCCAACGCCACGGCGCATGCGACGGCCAAGGGCCACCGCACCATCGTCTCGGCCGGCTACTATCTCGATCTGCTGGACCCGGCCGCCCACCACTACGCCATCGACCCGCTGGACACCTCGGCCGCGGGCCTCACGCCGGCCGAGGCCCAGGCCGGTCGTAAGCTGCACCCGCTGGTCGGCCTCATCCTCACCGACGCCCTCGTCGCCAATCCGCTGCCGGCGCTGACGCAGGAACAGGAGGCGCTGGTCCTGGGCGGCGAGGCGCCGGTGTGGGCCGAGTTGGTCACCGACGAGATGCTCGACGCGCGCCTTTGGCCGCGCGCGGCGACCCTGGCCGAGCGCTTCTGGTCGCGCCGCGACGTCCGCGATCCGGCCGACATGTACCGCCGCCTGGCCGTGCAGCAGGACCGCCTGCGGGCCGCCGGTCTGCAGGACCGTGCCAATCGCGCGCGCATGGCCTCGCGCCTGGCGCCGGGGGCGTCCGAGCCGCTGCTCACCCTGCTCGACCTGGTCGGCTCGGTCCGTCACATGGCCCACGACAAGCGGGTCGCGGCCATCCTGCGCGGCGAAAAGGTCGTCCAACACCTCAACGCCGCGGCCGACGCCGCGCCGGTCGACAGCCTGGTCGCCCGCGGCTTCGTCGACCGCGCCCGCCGCTACGCCGGCGGCGAGCGCAGTCTCGCACCCTCCCTGCGCGCCGACTTCGACCTCTGGGACGTCAACCACCGCCGTATGACGGCCATGTCAGCCCAATATCCGTCGCTCGCCGAGGTCCTGCCCGTCTCGGCCGACATCGCCGAGCTCGCCGCCATCGGAACGCTGGCGCTGGACGCCATCGAGACCGGTCGCCCGCTGACGCCGGAGGCGGCGGCCCGCGGCCAGGCGATCCTGGCGCGATGCGAGGCCTTCGAAGAGGCTTCCGCCCGGCCGATCTTTGCTTTCTTCGGCAAGCAGCCGCCCGGCGACCTAATCGTCATGGTCACGCCGGGCGTGCGCGCGCTCCTTGAGAAGGCGGCCGGCCTCAGCGCTAGCGCGGCGATCCCGGGGTGAGGCCGGCCAGGTAGCGCGGTGGTCTTAATATCCTGATCGGACAGCGAGGCCGCGGTAGTATTCATCGCCTCGGTCGGATCTGGCCGCTCGCCGCGTTTGAAGGCCACAAGCTGTGCGACCCAGATAGGCCTCACCTTGCCCAGCCAGGCGCGGGCCGACCGACCGGCCCACGAAGCCCTCGCCATGGCAGCCGGCGCAGGCGTCGGTGGCGACCTGCGCCTTGCCCTCGGGCTTCAGCTACGCATCGACCGCGACCGTATCGTTCGGATCAGGCGTCTGCCGCTCGAAATAGCCGGCCGGAGACTTGATCTGAGGCTCGCTCCAGGCGGTGAGGACAGCAGCCGACTTCCGCGGCCCGTAGGCGCTGCAGTTTGACAAGCCCGCCTTGCGCGCCCCGTCTGAGAACCAGTTGCCGAAGCCCTTGGCGGTGAAGCCCCGAGCTTCCACACGGCTCGGCGGCGCGCCGGGGTAGTGGCGCTTCTGGTCCGCGCCAACAGGAGACGAAGGCTTCTAACCGAAGAGCAGACTCAGTTCGCGGCGAGACCGACCAGCTAAACGCGACGGCGCGCGGCGAAGGCTTCAATGCGAGCGCGGGAGTCTGGACCAACGCCTTCGCAGCGATGAACTTCGTGCGCGAGACCAACGGCGAGCGGCAAGCCGTCCGTGTCCGCCAGCAGGCGTTTATTGGCGGCGTGGCTGAATGGCGAATTCGCTGCGATCTCGGCGCAAAGCGCCGCGACAGCGTCTTCGAAACCAGCGTCCGGCGCCCAGGTGTCGGCCAACCCCATCTCGACGGCCTGACGCCCGTCATAGGTACGGCAGGTGAACATCATCTCGCGCGCCTTGGGCAACCCAGCCTGCAACCCTCCCGACTGACGCACGACGGCCTTCTTCGCGTTGGGGATGGTTCGGCCGTTCGATTGAGACGCTAGGGATTCCGATCTTCTTCGACGGTTCTGGAAACCTCTTGGCCTCGACCTCGTCGCGAAACCTCGTGGCCCTAGATCGTCAGTCGACAGCCGCGACCGCAGCATCCGGCCGGCGGCTGTCGGCGCCGCCTTCGAACACGCCCGCCTCGATGACGATCGACTGGGTCGACCCCATGGTGAGGCTGGATCTGGCCTTGTGGCCCTTGGCCTCCATCAACTTCAGCATATCGATGGGGAAGCCGGGCTCGAACTCCACGGGCGTGTCGCTGGCGGCCTGGAAGATGCGCGGCCGGCTGGTGGCCTCGGCGATGTTGAGCCTGTGATCGACCACATTGCTGATCAGCTGAGCCATCGCGCCGATGACGCGCGTCCCGCCGGGGGTGCCCGACGCCAACCAGGGCTTGCCGTCCTTGAAGGCGATGATCGGGGTGATGGTCGAGATCACCCGCTTGCCCGGCGCCGGCGCATTGGCCGGTTCTGCACCGCTCCACGCGAAGTTGGCCATGGCGTCATTGAGGAAGAAGCCGGTGCCGGGCGCCATCACGTGCGCCCCGAACGAGGATCCCAGGGTGAAGGTGTTGCTGACGACGTTCCCTTCGGCGTCGGCGACGGAATAGTGGGTGGTGTCGCGGCTCTCGAAGGTCAGCGGATCGCCTGGGGCCACGGCCTTGTCCATCGCCTTGTCGAGGTCGATCAGCTTGGCCCGTTCGGCCGCATAGGCCTTGCTGGACAGCCCCCCCACCGGCGGCGTGTACTGGGGCCAGCCGCCCATGAAGCGCGCGCGGTCGGCGAAGACCAGCTTCATCGCCTCGGCCGTGACGTGCAGCGACTGGACGCTGTTCTGGCCGTAGTCCGCCATGGGATAGCGTTCGACGATGTTCATCAGCTCGCAAAGCAGCACGCCGGCGGCCGGCGGCGGCATGTATGCGACCGGGACGCCCCGATAGTCGCACCATAGCGGTTGCTCGATGCGGATCTGGTAGTCGGCCAAGTCCTGCTGCGTCAGCACGCCGCCGCCGGCCTGCACGCCGGCCACGACCCGACGCCCGAGCTCGCCGCGATAGAAGGCGTCGGCGCCGCCATCCCGGATCTGACGCAGCGACCAGGCGAGGTCGGGCTGCTTCAGCCGGTCGCCGGGCGCGTAGGCGCCGCCGCCTGGCCTGTAGAGCGCCTTGGCCGACGGCGCATCGGCGAGCAGCGCCTCGCTGTACACCTGGGTCGCATAGACCATGTCGTCGGTCAGAACGACGCCGCCCGCGGCCAGGTCCAGGGCCGGCTGCACAAGGTCGCGCCATGGCAGGCGGCCGTATTGCCGATGCACTTCGTAGAAGCCTTTCACCGTCCCAGGAACGGCGACGGCGCGGTGGGAGTAGCGCTTGGCTGGGTCGAGCTTGCCGTTGACGCCGACGAGCAGGTCGCCGCGAGTCGCGGCTGGAGCCTGGCCATAGTAGTCGACGGCGAGCGTCTTCTGCGCCTTGGCCAGATGGACGAGCATGAAACCGCCGCCGCCCAGATTGCCGGCCCGCGGCAGGGTGACGGCCAGGGCCAGGCCCGTGGCGACCGCCGCATCCACCGCATTGCCGCCCCTGCGCAGGATGTCCGCGCCGATGCGCGAGGCGATCTCGCTCTGGCTGACCACCATGCCCTTCCGCCCCATCACCGGATGATGGATCGCGTCATAGTCGAGGATGTACTCTGCGGCGCCCTTGGCTGGCGCTTGCGCGAAGGCAAGGTGCGGCGCCGTCAGGCTGGCGGCGGCGAGAAGGGCGGCCAGGGTCGCGGGAAGGCGCATGAAAACTCCGGGAAGGACACGGCCCGCGAGCGGCGATGCGGCGGCTCGCGGGCCTGGTAAAGGCTCTCAGATCAGAAGCTCTTGCTGACCTGCGCGAACCAGTAGCGCCCACGATTGCTGTAGAGCTTGGTGAAATAGCCGAACGTCTCGTCGGCCAGCGGCGGGTCCTTGTCGGCGATATTGTTCACGCCGACCCGGAAGGCGACGCCGGCCAAGGCCCCCTCTTCCGGCGCATAGCCGACGGCCGCGTTGAAGGTCAGCCAATCGTCGCCTTTGTAGAGCAGGGCCGAGGAGTCCTTCACCGCCCCGACATAGCGGGCGTAGCCGGACACTTCCCACGGACCAGACGACCAGGTGACATAGGCTTGGCCGCGGGTGCGGGGATTGTCGTCCTGCTCGATCAGCGAGCCGCCTGCGCTGGCCGGCAGGCCGGCGGCCAGAAGCGCGGCCGCCTCGGCCGAGGGCGTCTGGTCGAACTTCTGCAGCAGGGCGACATCGAGGCCCAGGCGGAAGTCGCCGAAGTCCGTACCGTCGATGCGCCAGGTCGCGCCCAGGTCGATGCCCTCGATGGTGCGGGAGTCGAGATTGAGGAACTGGTTGGCGATGCGGACCGGCTCGCCCAGCGCATTGCGGGTGAGAGCCGGGTTCGGCCCCGAACCGCCGAGCCGGCCGATGGCGTCGAGGTTCAGGTGGTCCTGCGACTCGAACACCCCGACCACGCCCTCCTGCTCGATGCGCCACCAGTCGACGGAGAACAGGAGGTCAGGCGTCGGCGTAAAGACGATGCCGGCGCTGAAGTTTTCGCTGGTCTCGGACTTGAGCGCCCGGTTGCCGGCCCGCACGTCCTCGACATTGAACCGATAGGTCGAACAGGCGGAGCGGTTGAGGTTGGCGAACTGCGTAACGCCCTGGGCCACCGCGCAGGCGTAGTAGTCGGTGAGGTTCTCCTGCACGCGACGGATCTCGGACGCGTTCACCGTCTCGAGGTTCGGCGCGCGGAAGCCCTGGGAATAAGCGGCCCGCACCAGGAGATAGTCGTTCAGCCGCCAACCCAGCGCCGCCTTCGGGCGGACGATCTGCTCGTCGATGTCGGAATAGTCCTCGAAGCGTGCGGCCAGCTGCAGGTCCAGGCTGCGGACGAACGGGATGTCGGCCTCTTCGGGGATCAGCTTTGTCTGAAGTTCCGCATACGCCGAGAACACCTTGCGCGAGCCGGACGTATCGGGCGTCGGGCTGGACCCCATCGCGTCGCTCGTCGGCCCGCCGGAGGTCGCGAAAGTGATCGTGCCATCGATCCGCGGGTCGCGGTCGTCCTTGAAGGTCTCGCGCCGCCATTCAGCGCCGAAGGCCAGACCGACGTCGCGGCCGGCGAGGGTGAAGGCCTGGGGATTGCTGATCTTGGCGTCCCACAGCGCCAGGCTGGTGGTCCCATCGCGGGTGATGCTGACCCGCAGCGGATCGACCACCGCGGCCGGGTTCAGGGTCGCGTCGAAGCCGCCCGGATTGGCCAGGTTCCCGCCGTTGAAGGGATTGTAGGCGCGTGCGGGGTCGCTGCTGTTCAACGCCGCCTGGAGGGCGGTGTTGCTGACGCGGTTGCTTTCGACGTCCTTGGTGCGAGCGTGCGAGTAGAGCAGCGCGCTCTCCCACGCCCAGCCGCCCAGCTTGCCGCGCACGCCGCTCAGCAGGCGGTAGGCGTCGGAGTCCACGTCGATCCGGCGGCGACCGACATCGTCGACGCGCAACCCGACCACGGTGATGGCCTGGGCCGGCCCCGTATATCCCGCCAGTCGCCCAGGGCCGGAGCCGAACGGATTGTAGGGGTTGTTCGCCCCGATGCTCAGCGGCGCGGAGGTCAGATTCGTAGTGCCGCCGCGGACAGAGCTCGACGTCGCGCCATAGTAGAGCGCCTGGCCGAACCACTCGACACCGCCGAAGTCATGGCTGGCCACCGCCATCAGGCTGTAGCGGTCGGAGCTGGGCGACATGGTGCGCTCAGGCCCCTCGTCGGTGCGCAGGGTTCCGTCCAGGGTTGTGGAGCCACCGTCGATACAGACGCTCCCGCCAAGCTGAGCGTCGGAACCGGTGTAGGAACAGGGCTGGATATGAAACGCCGTGAACGACGGTCCAAAGCCGGTCACGGCGGTCCCGACCCGGCCAGTCAGCCAAGGCGTGAGGCTCGATCGGTTGTCGAAGCTGCCGGCGTACTGCGCTGAAACACGGCTGCTGAGGTTGTCGGTCGCCGCATAGTCGCGATCGCTGGCGGGCATGTCGGTGCGGCTGAAGTACTCCCCGAACAGCGCGACGTGCGTGGCGCCGTCGTTGAAGCGTGCGCCCCACTTGGCGCCGAGCGAGGCCTCGGTGAGGTTCGTGCCCTCCGATCCGCCATAACGGGCGACGACCTCGGCGCCGACATAGCCGTCGTCCAGAACGTTGTTCAGCACGCCGGCGACAGCGTCGGAGCCGTAGAGCGCCGCCCCGCCGTCCCGCAGGACCTCCAGGCGCTTCAGGGCCGTGGCCGGGATGGTGTTGAGGTTGACCACCTGGACCGGGACCGAGCCTTCCTGCTGGGTGCCGGGGTGAGCGACCATGCGCCGCCCGTCCAACAGCACCAGCGTGTTGCCAGAACCGAGCCCGCGCAGGTTCGCCGACGCCACGTCGCCGCGAGCCTGATTGGGGCCCTGCTGCTCGTTGTTGAACGCCTGCCCGCCAGACTGCGGCAGAGCGGCGATCATTTCACCCGCCGTGACCGCCCCGCTCATCTCGAGTTCGCTACGATCCACCACCGAGACCGGCAACAGGCCCCGCTCGGTGACGCCGGCGATGTTCGAGCCGACCACCACGATCTCCTCGATCTCGGCGGGCGCGACGTTCTCCACCGTCCCGGAAGGTGCGACCGGCGCAGCCGCTGTCGACACCTTGCTGACCGTAGCCGGCGCCGGCGCGCGTTCGATGACGATGGTGCGGCCGCTTTCGCGCGAGCGAAGAGGCTGGCCGGCCAGCAGCCGTTGGACCGCCGCGGAAACGGCCAGGTCCCCTTGAATCGCCGGCGCACGCCGCCCATCGACCAGGGCAGGATCGAACAGCACCTCGCGTCCGGCCTGTACGCCAAGCGTGCGCAGAGCCGCGCCGAGGTCCTGGGCGGGAATGTCGAACTGCGCGCGCACGGGCGCTTGGGCCCAAGCCGCCGATCCGACCAGCGCGACAGCCGCCGAGCTGGCCAAGGCCATGGTCCTGAGATGATGAACTTGCATGCCGCGCCCCCTTTGATCCCTTCCCGCGCGATGCGGGTGTCCAGGCGAAGACGCCAAGGGGCCTTGGCCCCTCATCGCGGTGATGAAGTTTTTTTGTCGTGCGCGGCGCCGATCCGGACCGCGTCGGCGCCGGTCTCCACCGACACCGGATGCGTCAGCGGCAAGGCGCTCAGGAAGCCGCTGGTCTCCCCGGCATAGAAGACGCCGCTGACCTTCATGCGCGCCACCGCCGGGTCGGTGACGACGATCGGGGTCCGCCGATAGCGGTTCATCTCGGCCACTGCCTCGGCAAGCGTCGCGGAGGCGAATTCGATGCGCCCCTCGCGCCAGTCGCCCGCAACCGGGCCCGCGGGCCGCAGGATGGCGCTGCGACCGGAGACGTCGATGCGCTCGCCGGCCCGGACCTCCGAGATCCGCCCCTGGCCGGCGGCCTCCACCGCGACGCGGCCTTCGACGACGGCCACGCGCAGTCCCGTCTTCTCCAACCGCACATCGAAGGAGGTGCCGACCGCCGTCACCGTGTGCCGACCGGCCGCGACCACGAAAGGCCGGGAGGAGTCCTTGGCGACATCGAACCACGCCTCGCCGGAGACGAGCTGAAGACCGCGCCGTCGGGCGGAATAGTCGACCTTGACCTCGGTGGCGGTGTTGAGCAGCAGGCGCGAGCCGTCGGCCAGGCTTACCGTCGCCCGTTCTCCCACGCCGGTCTTGTAGGTCTGAGGCGATCCTTCGCCGAAGCCTCTGTCGCGCAGCGCCATCAGGCCGAGGCCGCCCCCCGCCACGACCAGCGCCAGGGTCGCGGCGATCGCCGCCCAACGCCGCGTCGCGCCCTGGGGCCGGGCTGCGAGGGCCTCGGCCCGAAGCATCCTGAGAGTCTCCGAACCCGCCGCCTCGCCTGAAGCGGCCCACATTCGCTCCACGCTCTCGAACGCCTCGCGATGAGCAGGCGAGGCCTCCAGCCACGCTTCCAGGTCGTGGGCGTCGGCCACGCCCCAGTTGGCCGAGCGCCGCGCGAGGAAGAGCCGCGAGGCGGCTTCATAGGGATCGATCGCGGTCGTGGTGCGGCTCATCCCTGGCTCCCGCGCCTGGCCAGATGGGCCAGGGCCTTGATCATGTGCTTCTCGATTGCGCTTACCGAGACTTGCAGCCTGCGCGCGATCTGGGCGTAGCTCATCTCCTCGAACCTGTGGAGCGTGAAGACCACGCGCGTGCGCTCGGGCAACTCGTGCAAAGCCCGCTCGACCACCCGCAATTGCTCCTGACCGAGGAACATGCGCTCCGGCGAGAAGTCGGCCTCGGCGTGCAGCCGCTCGTCGAACAGCGCGTGGGTTCCCCCGCGGCGTGCGGCCCGGCGGAAGCTGTCGTTCAGCACGCTGGCCGCAACCGTGAAGAGATAGTTCTCCGGCGCCTCCAGCGTCGCGCCCTTGCGGGCGGCGAGCCGCAGGAACACTTCCTGCACCATGTCGTCGATGTCGGCGGCCGAGCGGACACGCGCACGAAAATAGCGCGCGAGCGGCGCGGCGTACCGGCGCGCCATCTCGTCCACGTTCGCATCGCCCTTCGGCGCCATGTCCTCGGCTCCAACCGCCATTGTAGACGGCGCCCGCGCGCCTTCCCTCAGCGGACACTCGAAAAAAGTAGACGCTTGTCGATCAGCCGACCCAAGACTTCAGCGGAGGAAGGCGGGCGATCCTCCCCTCGCGGAACCTCGCGAGCATCGCTAGGGTGGAGAACAGTTCGCGCCAAACCGCGGGACCCGCCAGGGGTCGTGTCGGCCCGCGACCGACTTCAGTGACCCGAGGCAGGCCCGCCATGATTCAGCCAGGTGCGACGTTCAAGGAAAACCTTCAGCAAATCCCCTCGGTGGACGGCGTGCGGCGCATCGACCTCGTGGACCGCAACGGGGACGTGGTCGGCTGCATTGAGAACCAACCAGGCAAGCAGGGCTCGCTAGCCGTATACCAGTACCTCAAGCAGACCTTCGGCGCCCTGGACGGAACCGCGGCCGAGCATGGCCTGGCCGTGTTCGCTGAACATACGGCTGACGCGCGCAACCGCCCGGGCGCGCACCCGAACGTCGACCGTCTTCTGGAGATCGCCGCCGGCGGGGACCCGCTGCAGGTCGAGATCGTCGCCGACAGCCGCTGATCCGGCGGTCTAAGTGCCAGCGAGGAAGACCCCGCTCGCGCTGCACTGATCCCTTTTCGATCATGGCGGCCGGCTGTTCGTCACGCGCGCGTCATGCACAGCTTGCCTTCACCTTCTCAATCTAGGATCAGGACCACCCGAGCAAAGATCGACCGAACGGAACCGCCTTGCGTACCGCCATTGTCCATCCCGGAGCCGACAACCTCCGCTACGAAATCCGCCAGATCGTCGAAGTCGCCAAGGCCATCGCGGCCGCAGGCCAGCCGATCCGCTGGGAGAACATCGGCGACCCGGTCGCTAAGGGCGAGCGGCCGCCGGCCTGGATCAAGGAGATCGTCGGCGAGGTGGCTCGGGACGACCTGAGCTTCGCCTATTCGCCGACTAAGGGCCTCGACGAGACCCGCGCCTACATCGCGAACGAGCGGAACCTGGAGGGCGGCATCCAGATCACCGCCGAGGACATCCTGTTCTTCAACGGCCTGGGCGACGCCATCTCAACCATCTACGGCGCGCTGCATCCGACCGCCCGGGTGATCGGGCCGAACCCGGCCTATCCGACCCACTCGTCCGCCGAGGCCGCTCACGCGGGCCTGCCGCACATCACCTATCGCCTGGATCCGCAAGCCGGCTGGAGGCCGGACCTGGAGGACCTGGAGACCAAGGTCGCCGCCAATCCGCAGATCGCGGCGATCCTGATCATCAACCCCGACAATCCGACCGGCTTCGTCTATCCGCAGGAGACCCTGGCGGCGATCGTCGATATCGCCCGCCGCTACGGCCTGTTCCTGATCTCGGACGAGATCTACTCGAACCTAGCCTACGCCGGCTCCGGCATGCACAAGCTGGCCTCGGTGATCGGCGAGGTGCCGGCCATCGCCATGCGCGGCATCTCCAAGGAATTCCCCTGGCCCGGCGCGCGCTGCGGCTGGATCGAGATTTATAATCGCGACCAGGACGCCGACTTCGACCGCTTCGCCCGTTCGCTGCTTGAGACCAAGATGCTGGAGGTCTGCGCCACAACCCTGCCCCAGCGGGTGCTGCCGAAGGTGATGGGCGATCCGCGCTACTATCCGTATCTGGAAGAGCGCGTAGCGGCCTACGACCGTCGCGCCAAGCGTGCGGCCGAAGTGCTGTCGGCCATTCCGGAGATCGCCATCCACCCGGCCCGCGGCGCCTTCTACATGACTGCGGTCTTCCGTCACGGCGCGCTGAACCTGGATCAGTCGCTGCCGGCGACTCCCAGCGCCTCGGCGATCATCGCCCCACATCTCAGCCCGGCGCTCGACCAGAGGTTCGTGCTGCACCTGCTGGCGAACACCGGAATCTGCGTGGTGCCGCTCTCGACTGGCTTCAACTCTGACCTCCAGGGCTTCCGCTTCACCCTGCTCGAGGCCGACGAGGCGAAGTTCGAAATCCTGCTGACCGATCTGGCCGCCGCCTTGCGCGCCTACCTGGCGAGCGCCGCCTCGACGGGGAACGTCACGCGGCCGAACGTCACGGCCGCGTAGCGTTCCCAGCGCCTCAGGCGCCGAGCGCCTTGAAGACGTCGATCCGCACCGAGCCGAGACGCTGCGCCGACAGGGCCAGATCCGTGCGCGCCGCGACCAGGTCCCGCTGGGCCGTGAGCAGTTGCAGGAACGAAATCTCGCCCACCCGGTAGCGATGGTCCGCCAGCTGATAGGCGGCTTCGGCCCGCCTCGACGCCTCGGCGAGCGCCAGATTGCGGTCGGACTCAGCGCCATAAAGGGCGAGCGACCGCTCTACGTCCTTCAGCGCGCCCAGCACCGCACCGTCGAACAGGGCCAGCGAGACCTGGTTCTGCGCGCGGGCCTGGGCCAGCCGCGCTCGGGCCGCGACGATGTTGGGGAAGTTCCAGGACACCACCGGCCCAACCGAGAACGTCGTCCCCCTTGCACTGGCCAGCTCGCCTCCAGCGTCCTCAAGCCCCGCCCCCAGCGAGATGCGCGGATAGAGGTCGGCGGTCGCCACGCCGATGCGGGCGGCGTCGGCGGCCAGCCGCCGCTCGGCTTCGCGCACGTCCGGACGACGGCGCAGCAGGCCGGCGCCGTCACCGACCGGCAAGACCGCCTGCGTCCGGGGCGGACGGACGCAGGCGGTCGCCTCGGCCGGCGCCTCGGCAGGGGGAACGCCGATCAGGGCGGCCAGGCCGAAGAGGGAGGCCTTGCGCTGGGCCTCGATGGGAGCGACGAGCGCCCGGGCGTTGGCGACGTCGGTGGCGGCCTGCTCGACCTCCAGCCGCGACGCCGCGCCGGCGCTTTCCTGGGCGGTGACGAGCTTCAGGCTGTCTTGCGCGACCGCCAGGGCCGAACGCGACGCCGCGGCGGCGTCCGCAAAGGCGCAGGCGTCGGCATAGGCGCGCGCGGTCTCCGCCGCGACGGTGACGCGAACCTGATCACGAACCGCCGCCACTGCGTCCGCATCGGCCTTGGCCGCGGCGATGGTCGACGAGAGGCGACCGAAGAGATCGACCTCCCAGTTCATCGAGAACCCGGCGCTCCGGACCCAGTCCTCGCGGCCCTGGCCTTGTGGATCGCCATTGCCATAGCGCGCCTGGGCCGACACCGTGGTCAGCGGCGGCCGCTCGCCCCGCGCTCCGCGCAGAACGGCCTGCGCACGCAGGAGGTTGGCGTTGGCTGCGCGCAAATCCGTGTTGGCCGCCAACGCCCGCTCGATCAGGGCCTCCAGCACCGGGTCGTGGTAGAGCCGCCACCAGTCGGCGACGGGCTCGGCCCCGGTGGTGTCGGCCGGCATGGTCTGGAAGGGACCGGTCGCCGCGGCGACCGGCGCCTGGACGCTCCGCCCGCCTGCCGAGGCGCAGGCGCTGGTCAGCAGGGCCAACGTCAGGACGATCAGCTTACGCATGGGCGGCCTCCGACAGCGCCTTGGCTCGCTCGCTTTGGGCTTCATGGCCATGGTCCTTGGCGATCAGGCTGTAGACGGTGGGCAGCACGAACAGGGTGAAGAGCGTGCCGACCAGCATGCCCATCACCACCACGATGCCGATGGCGAAGCGGCTGGCCGCGCCCGCCCCTGCCGCGAACAGCAGCGGCACCAGACCCGCCACCATGGCCGCGGTGGTCATCAGCACCGGCCGCATCCGCACGGCCGCGGCCTTGCGGATCGCCTCGGCGCGTCCCACCCCCTCGTGGCGCTGCATTTCGTTGGCGAAGCTCACCATCAGGATGCCGTGCTTGGAGATCAGGCCGATCAGCGTCACCAGTCCGATCTGGGTGTAGATATTGAGGGTCGCGAAGCCGAGATAGAGCGGGACCAGGGCGCCGCAGATCGCCAGCGGCACGGTGACCAGGATCACCAGCGGATCGCGCACGCTCTCGAACTGCGCGGCCAGCACCAGGAAGATGACGACCAGGGCGAAGGCGAACGAGACGGTCAGGCGATCACCCTCGGTCACGTACTGGCGACTGTCGGACAGCCAGTCGATCGAGGCGCCCGGCGGCAGGGGCTGAGCCTTCAGGAACTCCACCGCCTGCCCCATGGTGACGTTGGGCGCCAGTACTGCCGACAGCGTCGCCGAGTTCATCTGGTTGAACTGCGGCAGGCTGTTGGCCTGGGGATGCACCTCGATCCGCGCCACGGTCGCCAGCGGCACGAGGTCGCCGCTGGCGGTCTTCACGTAGTACTGGGCGAGGTCTTCAGGCGAGACGCGCCGCTCGCGCGGGACCTGGGTGATCACGTCGTAGGAGCGGTCGCGCCAGTTGAAGCGGTTGACGTAGTTCTCGCCCACCAGCAGGGCCAGGGTGTCGGCGATGGCCTCCATGCTGACCCCCATCTCGCCGGCCTTGGCCCGATCGATGGTGATGCGGGCCTCGGGGCTGTCGAAGGCCAGGTCGCTGTCGACGAAGGCGAACAGGCCGCTGCCCCACGCCGCGCCTTTCACCTTCTCCATCGCCGCATAGATCGCGGCGAAGTCCTCGGGCGAACGAATGACCATCTGCACCGGCAGTCCGCCGCTGCCGGCGGGCAGCGGCGCCGGCTGAAAGGCGGCGACATAGACGCCCGTGACGCCGGCGCCCCGCGCGTTGAGCTGAGCCTGTACATCGTCCGCGCTGCGCTCGCGCTCGCCCCATTCCTTGAGGATCACCCCGCCGAAGCCGTTGTTGGCCCCGCCGGTTCCGCTCTCGAACCAGCTGCTCACGTATTCCGGCAGGTCGCGGAACATGTGCTCGACCTGATCGGCGTAGCGGGCGGTGTAATCGACGTTGGCGTACTGCGGCGCCTTGGTCTGGACGAAGACGAAGCCCTGGTCCTCCTGAGGCGCCAGTTCGCGACGGGCGCCGGCGAACAGCACGACGATCGCCACCAGCACCATGCCGCCGACCAGCAGCACCGCGCCGCGGGCCTGCAGCGTGCGGCCGAGCAGGCGCTCGTAGCCGGCGGTCAGCGCGCCCATGCGGTGCTCGATGATCTTGGCAAAGCGGCCTTCCGACACGCGGTCGTTCAGCAGCCACGAACTCATCATCGGCGAAAGGGTCAGGGCGACGACGCCGGAAACCACCACCGACCCGGCCAGAGTGAACGCGAACTCGCGGAACAGCGCGCCGGTCAGGCCGCCCATCAGGCCGATGGGGGCGTAGACCGCCGCCAGGGTGATGGTCATGGCGATGACCGGACCGACGATCTCGCGCGCGCCGACCAGCGCCGCGTGGACCGGCGAAAGGCCCTCCTCGATGTGGCGGTGGATGTTCTCGACCACCACGATGGCGTCGTCGACTACGAGGCCGATGGCCAGCACCATGGCGAGCAGGGTCAGGAGATTCAGCGAGAAGCCGAAGGCCAGCATCAGGGCCGCCGTGCCGACCAGCGACAGCGGGATGGTGATCACCGGGATCGCCACCGCGCGGAACGAGCCGAGGAACAGGAAGATCACGACCACCACGATGACGACAGCCTCGACCAGGGTGTGCACTACCTCGGCGATGGAGGCGTTGACGAAGTGGGCCACGTCGAACTGGTTGAAGATCTTCATGCCGGGCGGGGCGACGCGCTGGATGTCGGGCAGCAGGTCCTTAACCGCCTTGACGATCTCCAGGGGATTGCCGTCGGGGGTCGGCGAGATGCCGATCCAGACCGAGCGGCGTCCGTCGGTCATCGCCTGGGTGTCGTAGTTCTGGCCGCCCAGTTCCACGGTCGCGACGTCAGACAGCCGGATCATGCCGCCCGGGCCGCTGCGGATCACCATGTTGCGGAACTCGTCGATACCGGTCAGGTCGGTGGCGGCGGTGATATTGATCAGGGTGTCGGCGCCCTTCAGCCGGCCGGGCGCGGCCTGCACGTTGTTGGCGCGCAGGGCGGCGGCGACCTCGCCGGCGGTCAGGCCGCGGGCGGCCAGCCGCGTGGGATCCAGCCAGACGCGCATGGCCAAGGATTGGGCCCCGCCGATCTCGACCGAGGCGACGCCCGGCACGGCGGTCACCAGCGGCTGGGCGACGCGGGTGACGAAGTCGGTGATCTGCGGAACAGTCAGGCTGTCGCTGACGAAGGCGACGTACTGAACCGCGGCGGCCCCATCGGTGATCTTGGTGATGACCGGATCGGTGGCGCCCGGCGGCAGGCGGTACTTCACCTGCTGGATCTTGGCCAGGATCTCCGTCATCGACCGGTCGGCGTCGGCGTTGAGGACCAGCTTGGCCTTGATCTGGCTGCGGCCCTGGCTGGAGGTCGAGGTCAGGTACTCGATGCCGTTGGCGGTCGCGATCGCCTGGGCGATCGGCGTGGTCACGAAACCCTGCATGACGGTCTGGGTCGCGCCGGGGAAGCTGGTGTCGACCACGATGGTCGCGCTTTCCATGCGCGGATATTCGCGCACCGGCAGCGAGAACAGCGCCGCCCCGCCGCTGAGCAGGATCAGCAGGCTGACCACCACGGCCAGGATCGGCCGGCGGATGAAGAGGTCGGTGAACTTCATGATCAGCCCTTCGCCGCCAGCAGCTTCGAGACCTGCACCGGCGCGCCAGGCTGCACGCGCAGCTGGCCTTCGGTGATCACCACGTCGCCCGGCTTCAGGCCGCGGACCACGGCTACGCGGTCGCCGATGCGCCGGCCCGGCGTCACCGGCACGATCTCGGCCTTGCCGCCCTTGGCCGCGTTGGCGCCGCGGATGACGGTCACGCTCTCGCCTGCCGCCGAGGTCTGGATCGCCGTCGCCGGCACGAGCAGCGCGCCCTTCTCGGGCGGCAGTTCCAGGGCGACGGCCACGTACATGCCAGGCCGCAGGATTCGCCCGGCGTTGGGCAGCCTGGCCTGCACCGCGACGTTGCGGGTGTTCTCGCTGACCCGCGGCTCGACCGCGTTGACCGTGGCGACGAAGACCTTGCCCGGCCAGGCGTCGGCGGTCAGCCGGACTTGGCCGCCGATCTTCAGCCGCGCCAGCTCCTGCTGAGGCACGGTGAAGTCGACATAGAGGGTGTCGAGGTCGGTCAGGGTGGCGATCGGATCACCGGGGTTCAGGTACTGTCCCAGATCGACCTTGCGCACGCCCAACTCGCCGGCGAACGGCGCGGAGATCCGCTTCTGGGCGATGCGCGCGTCCAGCTGGCGCACGTTCGCGCGGGCCTGGTCGAGGTCGGCGCGGCGCTCCTCCAGCCGGTCGCGGGGCTCGGCCCCGGTCGGCATCAGGCTCACCGAACGTTCGTGCCGCAGCCGCGCCAGCTCGGCGCGGGCCTGAGCCGCGGCGCGGTCGGCGCGTTCGGGCTCGTCATAGAGCTGCACGAGCGGCGCGCCGGCCCCGACCCGCGTCCCGGCGTCGAAGTGGATGGCCACGACCCGCCCGGCGGTTTCCGGGCTGAGCACCACCTGGCGCACCGCGCGCAAGCTGCCCACCGCCTCGAGCGCAGCCGGCGCGTCGCTGGCGGTCACCACGGTGGCGACCACCGGCAGGGCCTGCGCGGGGGGCGGAGCGGCTGGCGCGGCGCGCACCGTGCGCCAGCCATAGAGCCCGCCCAGCAGGACGGCCGTCGCCAGTCCGGCGACGATCATGGGTTTGGACGCGCCGCCCGGCCGGCGCGGCGCGCCATCAGGAACGTTGCGAGACGTCGGCATGGGAGCCCCCTTGTCGGAGAGAAAATCGACTTAGAGTCGATATTGTTGCGAATAGCTATTAATTCAAGGGGCGACGTCAAGTCGCTCGCGCCGGCGCGGCGAAGGGGGCTAGAAAAGACCGATGATGAGGAAGGACATCGGGCGCGTGCGCCGCCGCGGCCGCCCGCCGGTCAGGACCGTCGGAGCCCCAGCCCGTCCGAGGTCTTCCGAGACGCGCCGCGCCCACCTGCTTGACGCAGCGGCGAAGCTCTTCGTCGAGCGCGACGCCGCCGAGGTGACCATCGACGACATCGCCGCCGAGGCCGGCGTCGCCAAGGGCACGTTCTACCACTACTTCGCGACCAAGGCGGACCTGCTGGGCGGGCTGCAGCACCGCTTCATCGACGCCTTCGACCGGCGGCTGGAGACGGCGGTCGGCGCTCACGCGCCGGGCGACTGGAACGGCAAGCTCGCCGCCTGGGTCGAGGCGACGATCACCGCCCTCTTCGAGATGCAGGCGCTGCACGACGTGGCCTTCCACCAGGCGCCCTCGCACGGAGCGCCGCAGTTCGCGCAGTTGCCCTTCGTAACACGTCTGGCCGAATTGCTGGCGGGCGGGGAAGACGCCGGCGCCTGGCGGGTCGGCGATCCCCTGGCGGTGGCTCTGATGGTGTTCCACGGCCTGCACGGCGTGGCCGATGAGACCGCCATCGCCCGGAGCATGGACGCGCAGAGCCTGCGCGCGCTGTGCGTGCAACTCGTCTGCGGCATGGTCGGATCGGCGCCGGCCGAACGATAGACAGGGCGAAACCGGGGCCACCGAAACACTCCCATGATGTCAGGGAGCAGCTTCGTAAAACCTCAAGCACACTTGAGGTAAAGCGGAATTTTTTTCGGATGGCCCTGGAAGACGCCGGACTAGGAGAACGCGCCCTGCTCGAGCAGGTCCGCCGCATGGTTGGCGGTGCGTGCCGAGAGCGCCATGTAGGTGAGCGAGGGGTTCATCGAGGCGCTGGAGGTCATCACCGAGCCGTCGGAGCAGAAGAGGTTCGGGACCTCATGCGCCTGGCCCCAGCCGTTGAAGACCGAGGTCGCCGGATCGCGGCCCATGCGGGCCGTGCCCATCTCGTGGATGCGATCGCCCGGCGGGGTCAGCTTGGCGCCGGCCTCCTCCCACGGCGAGATGTCGACGCAGCCGGCGGCGGCGAGCATCTCGGCTGCGTCGCGGGCGGCCTCGCGCATCATCGCCTTCTCGTTCGGGCCATGCTCGGCGGCGATGTGAGGGAGAGGCACGCCCCAGGAATCGACTCGCGCCGACAGGGTGACGCGGTTGTCGGGATTGGGCAGGACCTCGCCGAACGGCGCCAGGGACATGACCCATACGCGCCGCGGCTTGCCGCTGTCGTCGAGTTCGCCGCCAGGCCGGCGGAACCGGCTGGCGCCGCCCTGAATGCCGAAGCCGCGCAGGTAAGGCTTGTCGGTCTCGGTGATGTTCGAATAGCGCGGGATGTAGATGCCGGTCGGACGATCGGCCTGGTAGGGCTGATCCTCGAACCCGTTATAGGTCCCGAGCAGCGGCGCGCAGCCGACGTGATCCATGAGGTTGCGGCCGACCTGGTCGCTGCCGTTGGCCAGGCCCCGGGGGAACGCCTCGGAGCGCGAGTTCAGCAGCAGGGCGGCGGTGTTGATGGTCGAGGCGTTGAGGAACACCAGGCGCGCCTCATAGGTCACGCCCTGCTTGCTCAGGCGGTCGACCGTGCGCACGCCGGTGGCGCGGTTCGTCACCGGATCGTAGGTCACGCTCTCGACGATGGCGTCTGTGATGACGGTCAGGTTGCCGGTCGCCCGGGCGGCCGGCAACGTCGCGGCCAGCGAGGAGAAATAGGCGCCGAGCGGGCAGCCGTGGGCGCAGCGGACATAGCCCTCGCAGCGCTTTCGCCCCAGGTCCATCTGCGGCTTGGCCACCCGGCTGAGGTTGGCGGTGCGCCCCATGAGGAAGCGCCGGGTCGGGAACGCCGCCTCGATGCGCGCCTTGGCGTCCTCCTCCACGCAGTTGAAGGGGAACGGCGGCAGGAAGTCGCCGTCGGGAAGCTGGGGGACCTCGTCGTAGTCGCCGCTGACGCCGGCGAAGGCCTCGACGTGGTCGTACCAGGGCTCCAGGTCCTCGTAGCGGATCGGCCAGTCGACGCCGTGCCCGTCCTTCAGATTGGATTCGAAGTCGTCCGGCGCCCAGCGGTAGGACTGCCGCGCCCAGGTCAGGGAGCGGCCGCCCAGGTGATAGCCGCGGATCCAGCGATAGGGCTTTCCGGGCTCGGTCTCGTAGGGATGGTCGTGGTCGCTGACCCAGAACTTCTTGTTCGAGTTGAACATCGCGTAGCTGACCCCCTCGTAATAGGGGTAGTGCAGCTGGCGCTCCTCGAGCAGGATCTGGTCCTCGAACCGGCGCAGGCGGCCGGCGATCTCGTGGCTGTAGTCGGGCCCGTGCTCGATGTTCGGGCCACGCTCCAGCATCAGCACCTTCAGGCCCCGCTCGCACAGCTCCTTGGCGACCCAGCCGCCGCTGATGCCTGACCCCACCACGATCGCGTCGAACTGCATCGTCAACCTTGCGCCTCGCGACCGTCCGCCTCGAACAGCGCGACGGCCTGCCTGAGCGCGGCGATGGGCTCGCCGCGCGGAATGAACTCGTGGCCGACCCAGCGGTCGTAGCCCAGATGGCGGAGCAGACCGGCGATGGCGCGCCAGTTGATCTCCTGCCGGTCGTCCAGGTCGCGCCGCCCCGGCGCGCCGGCCGTGTGGACATGGCCGATCAGCTCGAGGTTGGCCTTGATGGTGCGGCTGAGATCGCCCTCCATCAACTGCATATGGTAGCCGTCATAGAGCAGCCGGAGCGTCGGGGAGCCGACCCCGCGCACCACCGCCGCGCCGAAGGCGGTGCGGTCGCACTGCTGGCCCGGATGGTCGACCTTGCTGTTGAGCAGCTCGATGAGCAGCCGAACCCCGGCGCCCTCAGCGTGCGACACCACCGGGGCCAGGCCCTCGACGCAGGCGGCGATGGCGCGTGCATCGTCGCCGTCGCCGAAGCGGTTTCCGGCGAAGACGATCACCGCCTCGACGCCGCCCTGGACGGCCGCGTCGATCTGGCGGCGCACCTCGGCTTGCAGCGCGGCATGGCGCGAGGGGTCGTTGAACCCCTCCTCCAGCTTGTGGCCGCTGGTGTTGACGAGCGTCAGGCCCACGTCGCGGGCGATGGGCCGCAGGTCCTGCGGCAGCATCTCGACGCCCTGGACGCCGGCGGCGGCGGCCTGGCGCAGGAACGGCGCGGGCTCGATCTCGCGCCCCATGGCGAACGACCACCAGGTAAAGCTCTGCCGCATCGCTACGCGCCCGCTCCCCTTCCCGGTGTCTGCTTCGATCATGGTTTCCGCCCTGCGGCCGCCCGTCCAGGGGCGACCGTCGCTTGTTGCGCCTCAATGGCCATACAATCGATTACACGGCAAGGTGCGGCGGAACTTTGGCGGCGGGGGTCGGCGCCTGGCCTTGGACGCTCGGCGCTACGCCAAGCCGAGAGAGAGGCAGGCGGCGGGCCGGCGCGCGACGTCGGAGGGCGCGGGACTGGCCAAGGGCCGATCGCGGGCTTCGGTCCGTTGTGCACACCGCGATGTCCGTTTCAGGCGCGCACGTGCCGCCGCGCCTCACGCGATAGCCGCGAGTAGAGGACGTTCCGCCGGTCGATCTGGCGAAGATGTTCAAGGAAGCATGTGGAGACTGCGTTTGCGAGTTGGTCATCAACAGCGACAGCCTGCTCGACAAACTCCGCCAGACCTTCGATCTGATCTTGAGTCGCCTCCTCCGCGCCGAACGCGGCGGAAAACTCCAGCACAATCCCGTGCAGGCTCCGATCGCCGCCTTGCACTTCCCTCGTGAGTTCATCATCGCCGAACATCGGAAAGAGGGACTGAAGGCGCGTCAGAAGATGGCTTGGTTTTGTGGGGCGCTGCTCGTAGGTCCTGGGCAAGATACGGCTCCCGCGAAGTGGCTGGAACGCTTTACGTCGAGCGTGCTGGGCTCACGTGGTTTGCACCATTCTACCAGTTCGGTTCGTACTGCTTCACAAGCCGCCGGCTTGAAGAGACGCTGATCGGCTGTCGGTCGGGCAACGCTCGATGGCCGCGCCCTCCCCTTTAGCGGACAATCAATCCCTAGGCGCGAAGCATGAGCGCCAGCGAAACTCTGGTCAGGGCGGATCGATGAAGAGGGGCAAGAAGAGCGCCGCGGGTCTTCGAGCCATCCGGACGCTCGCCGAGATCAGCACGAGCTACGAGCTCGATGCTTCTCAGCCTCGGTTCACTTCCGTCGCTGCGCGTGACGTGGATGACGACACCCTGCTGCATCGGGCGGTGTTCGGCGAGAACCGAAGGGACGTAGAAGACCTGCTGCGCCTCGGCGCCGACGTGAACGCCCATGGGGACATGGGACATACGCCGCTGCACTACGCGGCGATGCAGGGACACCTGAATCTGGTCGAAATTCTCCTCGCTGCGGGCGCCAGTCCTTCGGCGCTGAACGAGTGGGGGCAGACCCCGGCGGTAACCGCCGAGCTGGGGGGACATGTCGAAGTCGCCCGCCTGCTGCGGTCGCCGCGAGGGCGGCAGAGGGGCCCACCTCGGGCCTTGGGGAGCTCGGTCGTCATGGACCTGCGCCGAGACAGCTACGGGCGCACCGCCGTCATTGGCTCGCCGGCGCTCGCCGGACGGCCATCAGGCAGAAGATCGCCGCCGCGATGAGACCGACGCCGCCCATCATCACAGCGCCGCCAAGCACGCCGGGCAAGTCAGCCCAGGTTCGCTCCGTGTTGGGGACAATCATCTCGCCGTTCACGACGTAGCGCCGGCTTGGATCGGGCGGCCATAGCCCGGCGACCAGGAAGGGGACCGCCCCCAGCGAAAATCCGATGGCCAGCGCAGACCAGCCGTTCAGCCATCGCCAGCGGTATCGGCTGAACCCGACCAGGATCGGCGTGATGACCACCGCTTCGACGGCGAGGCACACGCCGCCTCCCATCACGAGGAGCAGCACCCATAAATCAATGGCGCTCGACGCATCGAAGTCTTCTGCAGGAGGCGAAAGGACCGCTGACATCGCAACGAATAGCCAAAACGCGGTCAGCGCGACGACCGGGGCCACGATGTACGCGAGGCCGATCACCCACCACCGGCGAAGTTCGAGAGCGCTCCTGGACATTCAGCAGCTTTGCCATGGGGGCGCATTGCTGTCGAACTTGCGCCGCTCTCGTCCGCCGCCAGGCGCGTTGCGGGGACTCCCCTACGCCACCACGCTGATCGGCTTGTGGGTGAGGTAGCGGTCGACGGCGGCGTCGTCGAGGTCGACGCCCCAGCCGGGGCCGGTGGGGACGTGGCCGAAGCCGTCCTGGTAGGTGATGCGGTCCAGGATCAGGTCGTCCTCCAGCATCAGGTGCCCCTGCAGCTCGGTCGCGTGGCGGATGTTGCGCGCGCGGGCGGCGTGCATGTGCAGGATCACGGCGCTGCCGACGCCCGAGGGCTGGTTGTGCAGGACCACATCGAGGCCGCGCGCCGCGGCGTAGTCGATGGCGCGCAGGGCGCGGCTCATGCCGCCCGGGCGCTCGGCGTTGAGGCCGAAGGTGCGCACGGCGTCCATCTCGGCCAGGGTGTGCAGGTCGCGCAGGCCGAAGGCGCCCTCGTGCGCCATCAGCGGAATGCGGGTCTGGGCCTGGAGCTTGGCCATGCCGGCGAAGTCGTCGGCGCGCACCGGCTGTTCGGCGAAGTCGATCCCGTAGGGGGCGATGGCGTCGAGCACGGCCAGGGCCTGGTTGGGGCCATAGGCCTGGTTGAAGTCGACCCGCAGAGCGACGTCGGGGCCGACCAGCTCGCGCATGGCCGACATGATCGCCACGTCCTGCGTCAGGCCGTCGCCGAGCTTGCAGCGGAAGGCGCGCACGCCCATGGCGAGGCCCTGGCGGGCCAGGGCGCAGATGACGTCCACCGAGGCCAGCGGCAGCACCATGCAGAGCGGAACCTTGTCGAGCTGGGCGCCGCCGCAGAGGTCATGGACCGGCCGCCCGATGCTGCGCGCGGCGACGTCGTGCAGGGCGAGGTCGAGCACGCCCTTGGCCATTTCGTTGCGGGCGACGTTGTCGTCGAACTTGGCGTTGATCGCCTCGATGTCGAAGGCCGAGCGGCCGAGCACGAAGCGCGCGAGGTGGTCGCGGATGAGGTCGGCCATCAGGATCGGCGAGACGCCGCTCTCGACCAGCCAGACGAAGGCCTCGCCGACGCCGGCGACGCCGCCCTCGGTGGTCATGCGGCAGATCAGGAAATCGCCGCCCAGCCAGTGGTCGTCGACATTGAGGCTCATGGCGACCTTGCCGCTGCCGCCCTGGAGCGCGGCGCGGACCTCCTCGCGGAACGGCACGTGCAGCGGATAGAGGTCGATGCGGACGATCGGGTCGCGCGGGCTCATCGGGTCAGCCTTTCTTCGAGATCGGGGGCGGCCAGGCCGCTCAGAGCTTGGGCGAAGACCTGGCGGCCGCGCGCCAGGACGGCTTCGCGCCAGGCGGGATCGGCGGGATAGAAGGCGGCCAGCAGCCGCGCCTTGATCGCCCTGCCCCGCTCGCCGGCCAGGTCGCCGTGATGGACCAGCCAATTGTCCTCGATCATGGCGCCCAGCACGGCCTCCCCCGGCTCGGTGCCGTATTCGAGCGTCATGGGCACGACGCGCACGCCGGCAAGCTGCGTCTCCATCGCCCCGTTCATGTAGCCGCCGAGGATGGTGTCGGCCGCCGAGCGCGGCCGCGGGGTGACGAACATCGGGCCGAACCACTGGGCGGTCAGGGCCTTGTGCGGCTCGTCGTCGCCAGCGGCCATCATCAGCATGCCGACGCCGCTTTCGCCGAGGCCGCTGTGCAGGTCGATCTGAACGACCACGCGGCGGCCGGCGAGGCGCCGGGCCCAGAGCTCCTCCACCGCCCGCCGCGACCAGCTGGGGCCCGCGCCGCCGTACTGGACGCCGCGCGGGAAGGCGTACTGGCCGCCTGAGACGGCCTTCATCATGGTCAGGTAGTCGCTCTGGGCTCGCATCCGGTCGAGCTCGGCGGCGATGGCGGCGAGCGCGCCGTCCGGCAGCTCCTCCGGGTTCAACAGGGCGTCGATAGCGGCGTAGGCCTCGTTCGCAGGGGCGCCGGCGGCGAAGTCGATGAAGTTGCGGTTGAGGTCGACATTGTCCTCGTTCACCCGGCGCAGGTGCGAGAAGCCGTAGGGATTGACCGCATGGACCAGCATCAGGGCGGTGTCCGGCGGCAGGTCCGGGGCGTCCTGGACGAACTGGAGCTGAAGGGCCGAGCCGCAGAAGCCCTCCACGCCGTGGACGCCGCTGGAGATGGTCAGCACGCGGCCGGCGTCCTGCGGACCGCGCCAGAGCACGTCCATGTAAAGCGGCGCGCCGTCGGCGCCGGCCTGCGGGTGGTCGAGCGCCTCGTGCGTCCAGCCGCCGGCGGCGTCCGCGGCCGCGAGCAGGCGGTTGCGCGCCTCGCGATAGTCTTGCGAATAACAGGTCATGCGGCGGCGTCCGTCTGGATGAAGGCGCCGGCGATCATGGTGCGCAGCACCGCGATCTGGCCGATGCGCTCGGGCGGGACGTCCAGGGGGCTGGCGCTGAGGACCACCAGGTCGGCGACCTTGCCGGCCTCGAGCGTCCCCTTCTCGGCCTCCTCGAACTGGATGAAGGCGGCGTTGCGGGTGAACATCGCCACCGCCTGCTCGGGGGTCACGCCCTGTTCGGGATGGAAGCCGCCGCGATTGACCGCATAGTCGATGGCCGCGATCACGTCGGGCCGCTCGATGGGCGCGTCAGACGAGCCGGCGAGCGCGATCCCGGCGGCCAGGAAGTCGCGGAACGGATAGACGTGCGGCGTCCGCTCCGGCCCCAGCCGGGCGGGCAGCCAGTCCTTCTCCGAGCGGATGAACAGCGGCTGGGTGCAGACCTGCAAGCCGATGCGGGCGATCCGCGCGATCATCCGGGGATCGGCGATGGAGGCGTGCTCGATGCGATGGCGATGGTCGTCGCGCGGATGCTCGGCCAACAGGCGCTCGAACAGCCGCACGCAGTTGGCGACGCCCTGATCGCCGATGGCGTGGATGCAGACCTGGTAGCCGGCCAGGTGGGCGGCCTCCATCCGGCGATAGATCTCGTCGTCCGGCAGGGTCATGTAGCCATGGGTGCAGGCTTTGTCGGCGTAGGGCTCGCTCATGCAGGCGGTGCAGGAACCGAAGGTGCCGTCGGCGAAGATCTTGATCGCCCGCGCTCGGGTGCGTTTGGCGGGATCGTTCAGCGGTGAGTCGATGACCGCGCGCACGCCGTCCAGGGTCTTGCCGATGACGATGGCGTAGATGGATTGCGGCATGCGGTCCCGCACCATCTGGACGACCATGCTTTCCATCCGGGCCGAGGCGCCGCCCGGCCCTTCCTCGTCACTCTGCATCATGGCCCCGATGGAGGTGACGCCGCCGGCGGCCAGGGCGGCGAAGCAGGCGCGGCTGGCCTCGAACATCCGTGCAGGATCGGGACCGGGCATGTGGCCGAGCGGCAGGCCGGTCGCAGCCTCGTAGAATATCCCATCGAGCCGGCCCCGCGCGTCGCGGCCGAGCGAGCCGCCCGGCGGGGCCTCGACGTCTTCGCCGACACCCGCCGCAGCCAGCGCCGCGGAGTTGACGATCACCGCGTGACCGTCGCGGGTGTAGACCAGGGCCGGACGATCAGGGAACCAGACGTCCAGTACGGCGCGGTCCAGCCGCTCGGCGGGCGGCAGGCGCTTGGCCTCGAACTGAACGCCGATCAGCCACTCGGCGTCGGTCAGCCGCGGTTCGAGCGCATCGAGACTGGCGCGGACCTGGGCCAGCGAGGTCGCGTCTTCCAGATCCGCATTGGCGGCGAAGAACATCATCGGCAGCGGATGCAGGTGGGGGTCGATGAAGCCCGGCAGCAGGGCGCGGCCGGCCAGGTCGATCTCTTCCGGCGCAGCGCCTACTTCGCGCGCCTGCGCGCGCGCCGCATCCAGGTCGCCGACGAAGGTGATGCGGTCGCCTGTGGTGAGCAGCGCCTGCGCGCCGGGCGCGCCATCGGCCATGGTGACGATCGGGCCGCCGTGAAACAGAAATGAGCTCGCCACGGCTGTCCGTCTCTCCCGCAAATCGCAATATAGTAATTACTAGGTTCCAGCCTGTGCGGGGTCAATTGGCGGTGTGACGCGGCAAGGCCTCAAAAGCTCGCCGCGGAGGCGCGGCCTGTTGCGGACCGCCGCCGCTCGCCGCACGCTCACCTCCATGCGACGGGGCCGGGGCGACGGGCCATGCCAAAGCGCCTGTCCAACCGCGACGGAGACCCTCCTTGTTCACCTGTGTCATCCGCTATCATGTCGATCTCGAAGAGCTGCAGGCGTTCCGAGAATACGCGCGGGCCTGGATCGGGCTGATCCGCAAGTACGGCGGAATCCACCACGGCTACTTCGTACCCGGAACCGGCGACGAGGTTCTGCCGGCGACGACCTTCAGCTTTCCCGGACTGGGAACCGCCGCCCCGGCGGATGTGGCGTTCGCGCTCTTCAGCTTTCCCGACATCGCGGCCTACGAACGCTATCGCGTAGCGGTGGCCGAGGACGAGGCCTGCAAGGCGGCCACAGCGAAGTTCAACGAAACGCCGTGCTTTTCGGGCTACGAGCGCTCATTCCTCATCCCCATGTTCGATTGAGCGTCAGAAGAGGTCGAGCACAGCGGCGAGGGCTGTGGCGGTGCGGTCGAGGACTTCCGCCTCGCCGGCGAAGTCGGTCTCGAACAGCATCTCGACGGCGGCATAGCCGAGATGCAACGCCAGCCCCGCGCGCACTCTCAGCGTCTCGCCGTCAGAGGCCAGGCCCTGTTCGGCGAAGTAGTCGACCAACAGGACGGCCATGCGCTCCTGGTGTCTCAAGCGCACGTCGCGCAGTTCGGGAATGGCGCGAAGGGCGACGAGCAGTTCGAAGCCGCCGGTGAAGGCGCGGCTCATTCGCAGCGACTCGCTGAGCATGTCGCGGCAGATGGCGCGCAGGTCGTCCGGCGTGCGGACGCGTCGTCCGGTGTCGGTGCGGATCGCGGTGCTCTGGGCGCTCAGCATACGTTCGCCCAGCTCGCGCAGCAGCGCATGCTTGTTGGGGAAGTAGTGATAGAAGGTCGGCGGGGTCAGGCCTGCTCGTTCGGCCACGGCGTTGGAATTGACGCCCTCAACCCCTGTCTCGGCGAGCAGCGCCTGGGCGGCCGTAACGAGGCGCTCGATGCCGCTGGGCTTCGCACCGGGACGCGCTTTTTGCTTCGAGCTCATAGGTCGATCTAGGGGCGCCGCCCCAGGCGGGCAAGACGCGCCCCTGCGATCGTCCTCGCCGCGCGCCGGGCCCATTTAAGATACTTTCGAGTTGACATATTATCCCCTCCCAAAATAACGCTGTGCGCCACAGCCGGACGCCCACGCGCCCAAGGGCCGCGCAGGGCGCAGATTTCAGGGGGGAATGATATGATCCACACAGCTCTCACGCGCTCGGCCTTGAAGCGCGCGCTGTTCGCCGGCGCGGCCGCGGGCCTCACGCTGGGCGCGGCCTCGGCGGCGGGCGCCCAGGCGGCGGACGACACGACCACGCTCGGCGAGCTGGTCGTCACCGCCCAGAAGCGCTCCGAGCGCCTGCAGGACGTGCCGGTCTCGGTGAACGTCGTCTCTGCCCAGGCCCTGGCCGACAGCCACGTCTCGGGCCTGCAGCAGCTTCAGCAGCTCTCGCCGTCGCTGGGCTTCACCCCCTCGGCCAACACCCGCGGCCAGGGGCTGTCGGTGCGTGGTCTCGGCACGCTCAACTTCTCGGACGGCGTGGAGCCGACTGTTTCGGTCGTGCTGGACGGCGTCGTCATCGGCCGCAGCGCCGGCTCGTTCTTCGACTTCAACGACGTCGAGCGGATCGAGGTGCTGCGCGGGCCGCAGGGCATGCTGTTCGGCAAGAACGCCGCTGCCGGCGTCATCAACATCGTCACCGCCCGCCCCAACCTGACGGAAGTCGAGGCCGACGCCTCGATCAGCTATGCGACCTTCGATGAAGTTCGCGCCAAGGGCTCGGTCTCGGTGCCGATCAAGAGCGGCGAACTGGCCGCACGGATCTCGGGTTTCTACAATGAATCCGAGGGCTTCATCACCAACCGCTTCGACGGCAAGAAATATAACGGCCTCAATTCCTACGGCCTGCGCGGCAAGCTGGTCTGGAGCCCGACCGACAGCTTCGACCTCTACGCCACCCTCGACTACAGCCGCGCCGACCAGGACTGCTGCGTCAGCACGGTGCGGTCGATCCTGCCGACCACCCGTTATCTGGGTCCCACCGGCCCGACCCGCGCCTCGCTCTTCACCGGCGTCAATGTCGGCCCTTTCAGCCGTGAGGCGAACTTCGACGGCCGCGCCTTCAACGACCAGAACACCTGGGGCGCCTCGGTCGAGATGAACAAGGAGTTCGAGGCCTTCACCCTGACCTCGATCACCGCCTACCGGGCCTTCGAGGTCGAGGACAACAACGACGCCGACGGCGGCCGCCTGGCCCTGCTGAACGTCAACAGCGCCCACCAGAAGCAGGACCAGTTCACCCAGGAACTGCGCATCACCTCCCCGACCGGCCAGCGGCTGGAGTACGTGGCGGGCCTGTTCTACTTCGACCAGGACGTCTCCACGACGACCGAGGTGCGCGGCAATTTCGGCCAGGTCCTGCCGGCCGGCGCCTACCTCCAGAATTTCATCGACCGGGCGATCAGCACCCGCAACTACGCCGTCTTCGGCCAGGCGACCTTCAACGTCACCGACGAGCTGAGGCTGATCGGCGGCCTGCGCTACACCAACGAAGAGCTGAAGGCCCGCTTCCTGCGCACCATCCCGACCGGCGCCTTGGGCGCGGTCCCGGGCCTGGGCGGCCCCGCGCTCAACGCCCCGAACCTGCACGCCAAGGACGACGACCTCTCGGGCAAGCTTGGCGTGCAGTACAAGTTCAACAGCGACGTCATGGCCTACGCGACCTACTCGCGCGGCTACAAGGGCCAGGCGATCAACCTGCTGAACAACCTCAGCGCCGCCACCGTGAACTCGGGCCAATACGTCCTCGCGCCCGAGCGGGTGAACAACTACGAGGTCGGCCTGCGCACCACGCCGTTCGACCGCCAGGTGATCTTCAACGTCACGCTGTTCCAGACCGAGATCGAGAACTTCCAGGCTCAGACCTTCGATGCGAACACCACCAGCTTCGCCCTGGCCAACGCCGGCAAGCTGCGCTCGCGCGGGGTCGAGCTGGAGACCCAGTACCGCCCCAACCAGGCCTTCCAGTTCTCGGGCAACGTCGCCTATGCCGACACCCGCGTCGAAGGCTTCGCCCCGGCCTGCTACCCCGGCCAGACGGCGGCGCTCGGCTGCGTGGGCGGGCGCCAGGAGGTCACCGGCAGCGCCCTGACCAATGCGCCCATGTGGTCCTACACCCTGGCCGCCAGCTACAACCGCGCGCTGGAATCCATCCCGTTCGACCTGACGGCCGACCTCTCCTACAGCTACCGCTCGTCGGTGTTCTTCACCTTCCGCGACCCCAACACCGTCCAGCCCGGCTACGGCCTGCTGAACCTGAACGTCGGGCTGAAGAGCCAGGACGGCCGCTACGGCGTCACCGTCTTCGCGCGCAACCTGCTGGACGAGCAGTTCGTCTCGGGCATCGGCACCGGCTTCCTGGACACCAACGCCACCGGCGCCGGCTACACCCAGAGCATGACCGTCGACGCGTTCCGCCGGGTCGGCGTCGAGGCCCGTATGCACTTCTGACGCAAAAAGGCCGGCTCGCACCACGGCGAGCCGGCTTTCACGATCTTCCCCCTCGGGCGCTGCGCAGGCCGCGCCCTTCTTTTTTGCCTACTCGTCGAAGTAGCGGGCGAAGCGGCAGAGCAGGTCCGAGGGCTGGGCCAGCGGGCCTGAGCCATAGCGCTCCCACTCCTGCGCCCACAGCCGTTGAAGCCGCGCCAGCACCTGCGGATGGCGCTGCGCCAGGTCGACCGTCTCGGCGTAGTCGACCTCGGTGTTGTAGAGTTCCCAGCGGTCGGCCTCGAACGGCGTTCCGCACTTGTGCATGGCCACCGCGCGCCAGCCGCCGTCGGTGATCGCCCGATTGCCGCGCAGCTCGAAGTATTGGGTGGTGCGGGCCGGAGCCCGCGGATTGGCGAAGCTCGCCCCGAACGAACGGCCGGCCACCGGCAACTGGCGCTCGCCATCGACGACTTCGGCGAACCTCGCGCCCGCCGCCTCCAGCAGGGTCGGGCCGATGTCGATGACGTCGACATATTGGCTGCGGACGGCGCCGCCATCCTTGATCCTCGCCGGCCAGCTGACGATCAGCGGCGTGCGCACCCCGCCCAGATAGGGCCATAGCTTATAGCGGCGGAAGGGCGTCACGCCGGCCATGGCCCACGGCCGCGGATAGGCCGCCTGGGTTTGCGCCGTGCCGAGTTCGGCCAGCCGGGCGCGTTGCTTGGCGGGCGCCAGGGTGTTGGGCCGGTAGAGCCCGTTGAACTCGCCCGCTTGCCCGGCCTCCGAAGCCGCGCCGTTGTCGGAGAAGAGGACGACGAGGGTGTCGTCGTCGAGGATGTCGAGCAGCCGTCCGACCTGCTCGTCGGCGTGTTGCATGAAGCCCGCATAGACTTCCATATAGCGGGTGAAGACCGCCTTTTCGTCCTCACTCAGCGCGGTCCAGGGACGGTCGCCCTCGTTAGGGGGCGGCAGGGCGGTGTCGGCGGGGATCACGCCCAGCTCTTTCATCCGCGCGAAGCGCTGGCGGCGGATCTCGTCCCAGCCCTTGTCGTAGACCCCGGCATAGGCGTCGGCGTAGCGGGCCGGAACCTGCAGCGGCGCATGCGCGACGCCCAGCGCCAGGTGCAGGAAGAACGGCTGGTCGGGCGCCTTGCGGCGATGTTCGCCGACCAGAGCGATCGCCTTGTCCGCCAAGTCGCTGGACAGGTGATAGTCGGCCGGCAGCGTCGGGCGGATGTAGCCGTTGTTCTCGACCAGATCGGGTCTGTACTGGTCCGTCCAGCCGCGCGCGAAGCCGTAGAAATAGTCGAAGCCGCGTTGCAGCGGCCAGTCGCCGCGCTCGGCGTCCGCGCCCAACTGCTCCTTGGGGATCAGGTGCCACTTGCCGACGATCCAGTTGGCGTAGCCGGCGCCCTTCAGAGCCTGGGCGAAGGTCTGGGCGTTGTGCGGGATGTGGAAGGCGTTCTTCGGGAACGAGCCTGCCGGGGCGACCATGCCGAGGTCGGGGACGTCGGGCATGTTCACCGTGTGGCCGTTGCGACCGGTGAACATCGCCGCCCGGGTGGTCGAGCACACCGCCTTGGTGTCGAAGCGGTTGTAGCGCAGGCCTCTGGCGGCCAGGCGATCCATGTTCGGCGTGCGGATCTCCGAGCCGAAGCATCCGAGATCTGAGAAACCCACGTCGTCCAGCACTATGGTGACGATGTTCGGCCGCTTGGCCGCCTTGCGCGGCGCGGCCGTGGCCGCCCGAGCCAATGCGGTGGACGCCAACAGCGAGGTGAGCAGGACGCGGCGGTGGATCATGGCGGGCTCCTGGATACGATCCGCCCGCCGAGGCTGCGAGCGGGGCCTCGTGCAGACGGCCAGCGCCGCCCTCCACCGCAGGTTTCGGCCTGCGCGACTATTATGTCAACTCTATAGCATCGTAATTCAACGCGCGCCGGGCGGGGCCAGCAGGCTCTGGATCAGCGTCCGCAGCTCCTCGTCGCTGACGGGCCAGTTCAGCGAAAGGAAGTTGCGCGCGATGCCGTTCAGGACATTTAGGATCACCGGCGCCGGCAGCGCCGGCGGCGGCTCCATTCGCGCCAGCGCCTCGGCCAGCGCGCCGGAGTTGCGACCGCGGCGGAACCGCGAGCCGGCTGTCATCGCGGCGCCGATCTCCGTGTTCACCCGGCCCTCCGTCTGCAACGCCACCGAACAGGCGCCGAGTTGGGGATGGGTGTAGAGCTCGATGAGCTTGTGGGCGAAGACCTCCAGGTCCGCCGCGGGCGCGCCGGTGTCCTTGAACTCGGCGTCGTTCCAGACTTCGAGGAAGGCTTCGACCACACAGGCCGTCGGGGTCTCCCAGCGGCGATAGAAGCTGGCCTTGGTGACGCCCGCCTCGGCGCAGACCCGCTCCAGGGTCATGCCTGAGAACCCGTGCCGGGCCAGCACCGACAGGGCGGCGGCCTTGATCCGCCCTTCGAGCGCAGTGTCACGCGGGCGGCCGCGCCCACGCCGCGCCGGCTCGGCCGTCTTGGCCTCGGTCGAACTCATGACCTTGGATATCTCCCGCACCGAATCCGCGCCGGCCAGGCGGGGCCGGCGCACGCCTCCAGAGGCCCCTCCTGCCCAGCTCCGTCAACCCCTGCGCCTAGGCCAGCTGCGCCTCGACGCTGGCGCGGGCGGCGGGATAGTCGGCCTTGCCGTTCGCCGCGCGCAGGTTGCGGTCGGCGATGACGATGCGCTTGGGAGTCTTGTAGCCGGCCAGGGTCTTGCGCACGTGGGCGCGCAAGGCCTCCTCGTCCAGCGCCGCGCCCTCGGCCAGGCGCACCACGCCAGTGACCGCCTGCCCCCACTTCTCGTCGGGCAGGCCGATGACCAGGGCGTCCTCGACGCTGGGGTGGGTCTTCAGCGCCTCCTCGACCTCTTCGGGAAAGACCTTCTCGCCGGCGGTGTTGATGCAGGCGCTGCCGCGGCCCAGCAGGGTCAGCGAGCCGTCCGGCTCGACCACGCACCAGTCGCCAGGGATCGAGTAGCGCACGCCGCCGATGGTGCGGAAGGTGCGCGCGGTCTTCTCCTCGTCCTTGTAGTAGCCGAGCGGATTGGGCGGGCCGATGGCGACGATCCCGGGCACGCCCGAGCCGGGCTCCACCGGCCGGTCCTGCTCGTCGAACACCTTGCACCGCTCGCCCAGCATGAACTTGGCGGTCTGCACCTCCATGCCCTTGGCCATCAGCGACACGCCCATGCCCAGCGCCTCGGACGAGGAGAAGGCGTCCGACAGCACCGCCTGCGGCATGTGCTCCAGCATCCCCTGCTTGACCTCGTAGGACCACATGACCCCCGACGAGACGATCATCTTCACCGACGAGACGTCCCAGCGGCCCGGATGCGCATTCAGGGCGTTGAGGATCGGGGTGGCGAAGGAGTCGCCGACGATCACCAGGGTGTCGGGCTGGTTTCGGTCGATGGCGGCCAGCAGTTCCTCAGCCTCGAACTTCACGCCTTCGAGCGTGATGACCGTGCCGCCGCCCAGCATGGCGTTCATGCCGGTGAGCAGGCCGGTGCCGTGCATCAGCGGCGGGGCGGGCAGGACGCGTCCCTGCGGCCCGACGGCCTTAACGTGCTCGGCCAGGGCCTCGAGCGTCTCCGGCACCGAGCCCATCTTGCGGGCCGCCGCCAGGGTGATCTCGCGCAGGTCGTGATGCGTCCACATCACGCCCTTGGGCATGCCGGTGGTGCCGCCGGTATAGATGAAGAACTCGTCCTCGCCCGACCGCTCAATGCCGAGCGGCGAACCGTCGCCCTCCGCCGCCAGGTCCTCGAACCGCTCGGCGAAGTCGGCGACCTGACCGTCGTTGCTGACCTCAACCCAGGTCTTCACCTTGGGCAGGCGCGGGCGGATCTGCTCGATCGCATCGCGGAACTCCGAGGCGTAGACCACCGTCTGGGCGTCGGAATTGTCGAAGATGTACCAGACCTCTTCGGGGGTGTAGCGGTAGTTGACGTTGACGTGGGTCAGCCGCGCCTTCCAGCCGGCCGCGACCGACATGAGGTATTCGGGCCGGTTGCGCATGTAGATCGCGATCTTGTCGCGAGGTCGCGCGCCGCGGGCGATCAGGGCGCGGGCCAGGTTGTTGGTCGCCGCCCTCGCCTCTCCCAGTGTGATGATCCGCTCGCCGTGGATGAAGGCCGGATGATCCTGGGGCAGGACCGGCTCCACGGCGTCGAGAATGTCTCCGAAATTCCAGGGCATCGCTCACCTCCCGTCCGCGCCCCGGTCTTCGCCGGGTGCGCGTGTGACTGACCTGGGATGCTATCGACCATTCCTGACGTCGCGGAAGGGAATATCTCTGTCGACTTCCGGCTCCTTGGGCAGACCCAGGACCCGCTCGCCGATGATGTTGCGCTGGATCTGGTCTGTGCCGCCCCCGATCGAGGTGAAGTAAGCGTTGAGCGCCAGGAAGTTGGCGTCCTCGGCCCGTGGGTGATCGGGACCTTCCAACAGGCTGCCCGCGCCCAGGATCGCTGCGCGCACCCGCGCCTCCTCGTGCAGGATGCGGCTCATGGCCAGCTTGCCAAGGCTCATCACCGGCGAGGAACTGCCCTGGGCCAGGTCGGCCTTGGCGCGGGCCGTGTTGAGGGCGTTCAGCCGCTTGTAGGCGATGACCTGGGCGATGTCCTGCCGCAGCAGCGGGTCCTCCAGGCGCCCCGCCTCGCGCGCCAGCGCAATCAGCGGTTCCTCGGTCTTCGATTCCGCCGCGCCGCTGCGCGGCCCTCGCGCGCCCTCGCCCATCACCGAGCGCTCGTAGGCCAGCGCGGTCTGCAGCACCCCCCAGCCCTCGCCCAGGTTCTTGAGCAGGTTCTCCTCGGGGACGACCGCCTCGGTGATGAACACCTCGTTGAAGTGGCGCTCGTCGGTAATCTGCCGCAGCGGCCGCACCTCGACCCCCGGCTGCTTCATCGGCAGGAAGAAGAAGCTGATGCCCTTGTGCTTGGGAACGTCCCAATCGGTGCGCGCGATCAGCATGCCGTAGTCGGCGGTGGCCGCGCCGGACGTCCACACCTTTTGGCCCGTCACCACGAAGTGGTCGCCCTGGCGGTCGGCCCGCGTGCGGATGCCGGCCAGGTCCGATCCCGCGCCCGGCTCGGAATAGAGGAGGCACATGCCGACCTCCTGGCGCAGCAGCGGCAGGATCAGCTTCTGCTTCAGCGCCTCGGTCCCGCAGGCCAGCAGGGTGTTGGCCCAAAGGTTTGTCCGATCCTGGCCCGTACCCGGCGCGCCGACGGCGGCGAATTCGCGCTCGATGATCTTGGCCTGGGCGTTGGAAAGCCCGCGCCCCGACCATTCCGGCGACCAGCGCGGAACCGCCCAGCGCGCCTCGACCACCTTGGCCATCCAGGCCTTCTGCTCGGCCGAGACGGTCCAGCCGGCCCCCTCGCCGCCGCTGCGCTTGGGCAGCCCTTTCCAGTTGTCGGCCAGCCAGGCGCGGACCTCGTCGCGCAGGGCCTCGTCGGTGACGGTCTCCACCATGGTCAGGCTCCCAGCGCCTTAAGGAAACGTTCGCGGTGCAGGTTCGAGGCGCCGAACAGCTGCGCCCCCGAGCGGGCCCGCCGCAGATAGAGGTGGGCGGGGTGCTCCCAGGTGAAGGCGATGCCGCCGTGCATCTGCACCGCGTCGGCCGTGGTCCGCACATAGGCGTCGGCGCAGGCGAAGGCGGCCAGGGCGACGGCGGCCTCGGCGTCCGGGGCGGCGTCGGCCAGCTTGGCCGCGGCGTTGCGCGCCGCCGAGATCGCGCTCTCGCTCTCAAGCAGCAGGTCGGCGGCCATGTGCTTGATCGCCTGGAACGAGCCGATGGCGCGGCCGAACTGGAAGCGGGTCTTGGCGTAGTCGACGGTGAACGCCAGGCACCGCTGGGCGCCGCCGGCTTGGTCTCCGGCCAGGGCGACCAGAGCCAGGTCGAGCGCGGCCTGCACCGCCGGCCAGGCCGCGCCCTGCAGCCGCCGCGCGGGCGTCTCCTCGAAGGTGATCCGCGCCAGCCGCAGGGTGTGGTCGAAGGTCGGAAGGGCCGCGATCTCTACGCCGGCCGCATCGGGCGCGACCTCGAAGACCGCCAGGCCGTCCGGCGCATGGGCCAGCACCAGCAGCACGCCGGCGTTCTGGCCGTGGAGGACATAGCTCGCAAGGCCGCTGAGCGCGCCCCCGGCCGAGGCGCTCACCGCCACGCCCTCGGGCGACCAGCTTCCGGCGTCGCCGGTCAGGGCGGCGGCGGCCAGGGTGGTCCCGGCGGCCATGCCCGGCAGCAGCCGCGCCTTGGCCTCGGCGTCGTCCAACCCCTGGAGCAGCCCGGCCGCCAGCACGCTGGAGCCCAGCAGGGGCGCGCAGAGCAGGCTGGCGCCGGCCGCCTCCATGACGTTTTCCAGCTCCAGCGGCCCGGCCCCCGCGCCGCCATAGGCCTCTTCGATCACCAGGCCGGCGACCCCCATGTCCGAAAGCTGGGCCCACAACGCCTCGTCGTAGCCACTAGCGGTCTCCATCGTCCGGCGGACATCCGCCTCGGTGCTGCGGTCGGCGAGCAGACGGGTGACCGCATCCCTCAGCGCCGTACGTTCCTCTGCCGACAGGCTCGCCACGTCGCGCTCTCCTTGATTATCGGACGGCTTCCGTCTAAAAATATGCACATGGCGGATGTGATCGCAAGCAGGAGCGCCGGCCGGGGCCGGCCGCGCGATCCGGGACTGGAAGACCGCGTCTTCGACGCCGCCATCGCCCTCTATGCCGAGGCGGGCTGGGCCGGCTTTTCCTTCGAGGCCCTTGCCAGGCGCTCGGGCGTCGGCAAGGCTGGGCTCTATCGCCGCTGGAGCGACCGCCAGGAGCTGCTGCGCCAGACGCTGGAGGCCCGCTGGCTGGCCCCGGCTAGGATCGAGACCGGCGCCCTGCGCGGCGACCTGCTGGCCCTGGCCCGCCAGGTCTTCGCCGCCTATGCCGGCGAAAACGCCCGCGTCGCTCGCTGGATGGCGATGGACGGCGAGCGTCATCCCGAGGTCCGCAGCGCCACCGCCCCCTATGTCGAGACGACCATTCGCCAGGGCCGCGCCATCGTGCGGCGCGCCATCGCCCGTGGCGAGATCGCCGGCGGGACCAATCCGGGCCTGCTGATGGACCTGGTGGTCGGCGGCGTGATCAATCACGTGGCCACCACCCCCTTGCGTTTACGCGGCGCGATGGTCGCAAAGATGGACGCCTTCACCACCGACCTGGTCGACACGGCGCTGAGAGGGATCGGCGCCGCCCCGAGCGAGGACAGATGAGCATCAGCGACAACACTCCCGTCATCATCGGCGTCGGCGAGGCCTCAGAGCGGATCGGCGCGCCCGGCTACGCCGCGCTGTCGCCGGCCGCCCTCGCGGCCGGCGCCGCCAAGGCCGCTATCGAGGACGCCGGGGCCGGCGACATCGCCGGCCAGATCGACGTCATCGCCGCCATCCGTCAATTCGAGGTCTCCGGCCCCGGCGCCAAGCCGCCGTTCGGCGCCGCCGACAACTTCCCCCGCTCGGTCGCCGCCCGCATCGGGGCTGATCCGCGCCATGCGATCCTGGAGATCGTCGGCGGCCAGGGGCCACAGCACCTGGTGAACGAGTTCGCCCACGCCATCGCCGCCGGCGAGACCCGCATGGCGCTGATGGTCGGTTCCGAGGCGATCTCCACCGTTCGCCACCTGGCGACCCAGGGCGAGAGCCGCGATTGGAGCGAGGCGATCGGCGGTCAGCTTGAGGACCGCGGCTACGGACTGGAAGGGCTGCTGACCTCCGACCTTGCCGGCCACGGCGCGCGCACGCCGATCTCGGTCTACGCCCTGTTCGAGAACGCCCGCCGCGCACGCATGGGCAAGGATCGGGCGAGCTACGGCCTGGAGATGGGCGAGTTGTTCGCCCCCTTCACCAAGGTCGCTCACGGAAACCCCCACGCCATGAGCCAGGAGGTCTACACGCCCGAGGAGCTGGCGACCGTAACCGGCCCCAACCGCCTGACCAGCGATCCCTTCCCCCGCCGGATGGTTGCGCGCGACCAGGCGAACCAGGGCGCGGCAGTGCTGATGACCTCGGCCGGAAAGGCGCGCGAACTGGGCGTGCCCGAGGATCGCTGGATCTATCTTTGGGGCGGGGCGGACGTGAAAGAGCGCACGCCCGTCCAGCGACAGGACCTGTCGAAGAGCCCGGCCTCGACCGCCGCCGTCCAGCGCGCCCTGGACGCGGCGGGCGTGCGTCTTTCCGACATCGGCGTCTTCGACCTCTATTCCTGCTTTCCGATCGCGGTGTTCAACATCTGCGACGCCCTGGGCCTCTCGCCGACCGATCCGCGCGGTCTGACGGTGACCGGCGGCCTGCCGTTCTTCGGCGGCGCAGGGAACAACTACTCCATGCACGCCATCGCCGAGATGGTCCGCCGCCTGCGCGCAAAGCCGGATACGGTGGGTCTGGTCGGCGCCAACGGCGGCTTCCTGTCGAAATATTCCGTGGGCGTCTATTCGGCCAAGGCCCGCGACTTCGCACCGTTCGATTCCAAGCCGCTGCAGGCCGAAGTTGATAGCTGGGCGGCGCCGGCTCTCGACCAGGCCTATTCCGGCGAGGCGGCGGTAGAGACCTACACCATCGACTATGCCGGCCCCGCCCCGCGCGGGGTGGTGGTCGCCCGCACGCCCGCCGGCGCCCGGATCATCGCCATGACGCCGCCCGACGACGCCGCGGTGGTCGGCGAAATGATCGCGACCGACCCGCTGGGCCGCCGCGCCATCCTGGCTCCCGGCGAGGGCGGCAAGGTGCTGGTGACGGGGCTCGCGGGCTGATGGACGCGACCGTGCAGGACCTGAACAAGACCCTCGGCTTCGTGCGCCGCGTCTCCATGGATCCGGAAGGCCGCGCCGTCATCGAATACGAGGCCGGCATGCACATGTGCCACTCGGGCGGCGTGGTGCAGGGCGGCTTCGTCACCGGCTGGATCGACGCGGCGATGGCGCATGCGGCCATGGCCATGGCCGGCCCGGACGTCACCCCGATGTCGCTGGAGCTGAAGGTCAGCTTCTTCGCGCCGGCCAGACCCGGCCGGGTGATCGCCGAGGCCTGGGTCGAGCGGCGGGGCAAGCGCACCTGCTTCTTCGAAGGCCGTTTGCTGGACGGCGAGGGCAAGGTGCTGGCCAAGGCCAGCTCCACCCTGATGTTGGCCGCCCGCGACCGCGTCGAAGCGGCGGCGAAGGCCGCAGCGCAGTAGGCGACCCTAGAGCGCTGAAATGTCGAGTCGGGCCAACCGAGCCCGGCGTTCGGCGTAACGGTCACCGAGCGCCGCAGTGCTCAGGAACGTGGCGAGGATGCGCTCGGCCACGGCGGGCTCGGTGACGTCGGCGCCCAGCACCAGCACGTTGGCGTCGCCATGCTCGCGAGCGGGGGCGGCTTCCTCCAGCGTGTGCAGCAGCGTGGCGCGGACGAAGGGGAAACGGTTGGCGGTGATCGCCATCATCTGCCCGCTTCCGCAGATCCCCACGGCGAAGTCCGACCGGCCGGCCTTCAGCTCGGCCGCCAAGCGCAGCGCATAGTCCATGGCGTTGACTCGCTCGCCTTCGCTGTCGGCCCCGCAGTCGGTCACCCCATAGCCGTTGGCGGCCAGCCAGGCCTTCAGCCGCGCCTTCAGGGCGACTCCACGATGGTCGGTCGCAATGGCGATCGGCTTGTCGGTCAGCTTGCGGATCATGGCGCGACCGTAGCGTCCCCGCCGGCCTTCCGCCATCGGCGTTAGGGGGTGGGCTGGGACGCGGCCCGCGCCTCGACGGACGGTGCGAAACCAACGGCGCGGGCGCGGGCCTCGCCGCGAGCCATCTCCTTCACAAGATCGGCGACATAGAGGTTGAAGTCGACCTGAATGGTGTGCCGCTTGGCCTGGTAGTAGTGCCCCATATGCAGGGCCTCGTCCTTGCCGATCACCTCGCTCATCTCGGCGACTGGCGGCGGACGATAGCGGCCGGTCAGGTATGCGGCGGCCAGCTTGGACTGCTGCTCGGCGAAGTTCACCAGGGTCGGCAGGGGCTGGGCCAGCCCCATGTAGAACAGGTTCGGCACGCCGGGCTTCATCATCCGCTTGAACAGCGGCAGACGGTGGTCGGCGTCGGGGACCAGCTCGGGGTCGTCCAGGAACGGAAAGCGCATGTCGTAGCCGGTGGCGAAGACGATGACGTCGACCGGCTCGACGCTGCCGTCGGCGAAGCGGACCTGGCGCCCCTCCAGCCGCGCGATCGCCGGCTTGAACTTTACGTCGCCGCAGCCTGCCCGGGTCAGGAACTCGCCGGAGACCGAAGGGTGGGCCTCCAGCGGCTCGTGGTCGGGACGCGGCAGGCCGTAGTCCTCCATTCGGCCGATGGCCTTCTTGATCGCCCCCCGCGCCAGGGCCAGGCCCAGCTTGCGCGGCATCCAGGACGGCAAGGCCGCCTTATCCGCCGGACGGCCGTGCATGTATTTCGGCAGCACCCAGACGCCGCGCCGGGCCGAGACCCACAATGTCTTGGCGATCGGCCGCTGGGCGAGCTCGGAGGCGATGTCCATCGCCGAATTGCCCATGCCCACCACGACGACGTTCTTGCCGCGCATGTCGACGGGGTCGAACGGGTCGCGATAGGCGTGGCTGTGGAACGCCGTCCCGTCGAACTCGCCGTCATAGGCGGGGATGCGCGGGCTCCAATGGTGGCCGTTGCAGACGAAGAGCACGTCGTAGAGCCGGGTCTCACCGGTCGAGAGCCGCACCCGCCACAAGCCGTCCTGCGTGCGGCTGGCGTGTTCGACGGCGGTGTTGAAGGTGATGGTCGGCCTCAGGCCGAAATGCTCGACATAGTCCTTGAAGTACTGAAGCAGCTGGGCGTGATGCGGGAAGTCGGGCCAGTCCTGGGGAACCGGAAAGTCCTCGAAGGCCAGCCGCCATTTCGAGGTGTCGATATGCAGGCTCTCGTAACAGGCCGAGAGGCCGTTCGGATTGCGGTAGTACCAGTTGCCGCCGATGTCGTCCGACAGCTCGAAGCAGTCGTAGGCGATGCCGTGGTCCTTCAGCCGCTTGGCGGTCGTGAAGCCCGAGCACCCCGCGCCGATGATGCAGGCCTTGAGCGCCACCTCGCCTCTCCCTTCAGGTCGGTCCGGAGGGAGAGGCTAGTCCGGCGCCACGCGCGGCGCCTAGCATGTCGTCGCGGAAGGCTCAGCCGCGGCGCAGCAGCCTGACCGGGCCGATCAGGCCCGACGGACGTAGCGGCGCGTCGGGCCGGTAGGTCGGGGTGGCGACGAAGGCGACCTTCTGCGCGCCGGGCTGGACGTCGCCGATCAGGCGGTTGGCCCAGACGTTGGCCACGCGGATTTCCAGACTGTTGCGGCCGCGCTTGACCGCCGAGGTGACCTCGATCCGATGCGGCAGGCGCCAGCTCGTGCCGACCAGCTTGCCGTTGACCACCACGTCCGCCAGGTCGCCGACCTGGCCCAGGTCGAGCCAGATGCCGCCGCCGGTCTGCGCCAGGTCGAAGTCGCGGCGATAGGTCGAGACGCCGGAGAAGTAGCGGACGCCGGGGTCCGCGTTCCTGGACAGCGACTCCAGCCGTTCCAGCTTCAAGCTGGCCGGCGCGCCGCGCCCCTCCTCGAAGGTCACCGCCCAGCCGCCGCCGAGATCGGCCAGCTCCTGGTCGGCGGCATCCGGGATCGCATGGCTGGCTTGGGTCGAAGGCTCGCGGAACACTATGAAGACCGCGTCGTCCGGGTCGAGCTTCAGGTCGACCACCGTGCGCCCAGCTTCGGTGCGATAGGCGACGTCCTCGACCGCGCCGGTGTCGGCGCGCCACAGCACCGGGCGATGACCCGTGACGCGGAAGGCGACGCTGACCGGCTCGGCCCGCGCCTGGCGGTTGCTGACGAAGTAGACCTCGCCGTCGGCCAGCTTGCGGTGCACGAACATCAGCTTGGCGTCGGCCGCGCCCTTCACGACCTCGAAGTCGCGGACCAGGCCGAGTTGGACGAGGGCGGCGTTGAGGTCGCGGGTGGCGATCACCCGGCCCCTGCCGACCTGGCCTCCTGCTGCGCCCCAGAGGCCATCGGCCGCCTGCGCGACGGCGCGCGGATCGTCGGTCAGGCTGGGCGAGGCGCTTGGCCGTTCGCCCACCAGGGTCGCGCCGTCCTTCACCAGCTGGGTCAGTCGCTGCAGCACCGCCAGGGTCAGCTTCTGGCTGGCCCCGCCGAGATAGAGCACTCGATAGCTCATGCCGGTCGGCGTCGTCAGCGCCCCATCCTTCACGCTCAGATGGTTCTGGAGCACGTCTGGGTTCACGAAGTCGTAGCCGAAGCCTGCCGGTTCGTGGGGAATGGCGCGGTCGATGAAGAGGCCCGTGAGCGGCGCCTCCTCGCCGTAGAAATAGGCGACGTCGGCGTGGAAGCGGCCCTGCTGCAGCATGAAGGCGCTGCGCGACAGGTAGTCGACCCAGGGCTTGGCCTGGCCGGCCCAGGTGTCGTGCCGGTTGAAGTACTGGCCGAAGACCGCCAGCGAGAGGCCCGGCTTCTTTTCGACAGGTTGGTGGACGGAGGTATGGATAACCGGCCGATTGACCCCTAGCGCGAACTGCAGGTCGACGTTCGACTTGAGGTCTGCGGGCGCGAAAGCCCAGGGCGAAGACCCCGCCGTCAGCGACTCCGCGCCGACGATGTTCTGGCCGTAGATGTGGGCGACCGAGGCCGCGCCGCGCAGGTCGGCGATGTAAGGGAACCGCGGCCCGTCCTCGCGCCGGTAGGTCCACATCGCGCCCATCGGCACGTCCGCGTGGCGGCGCATGGCCATGTCGTCGCCCAGCGACGGGCGGCCGAACTCGAGGGCCTCGGCGTAATGGACCATGCCGCGCGCATGGGCGCTCTCGGCGATCTGGCCGTAGTGATGCTCGGCCAACAGGTCGCCGATCGTGCGGCGGAAGTCGAAGAGGAAGGCGTCGCTGCGCGCTGCGTTCTCGACGATCACGCCGGTCAGGACCGGCAGCCAGGGAACCGGATCGTAGCCGCGCAGGCGGCGAAACTGGGCGACCATGTCGCCCGTCCAGTTCATCGGCCCGACCTCGATGCTGTCGTTGAGCAAAGCCTTCAGGCCGCGCTTGCCGATCAAGTCCTTGCCGGTCGTGGCTTCGAAGGTGTCGAGATAGGTCTCGATATAGGCCTTCACTGCGGCGCGATCGAGCTTGTCCACTTCCAGCCCGGTCGCCTCGGGCGTCGCGGGATGGTTCTGCTTGCCGGTCAGCGACCAGCCGAAGCGGAGCACCTTCCAGCGGCCCTTCGGCGGGGTCCAGTCGAGCCTTCCGTCCGGGCTCATCTTGCCGGTGAGGTCGATGACGGTCCCTGCCGCTACGGGGCGCTCGGCGACCCCGGCCGGGGTCTCCAGCGCGTAGTAGTCGGGCGCCACGCCAAAGCCTGCCTTCATCTCGGCGGCGTGGACCCGCGCGGCCTCGAACAGGGCGAAATGGCTGACCCCGATGGTCGCCGGCGTCCTGGACGCATCGAAGGTCGAAAGGATCACCGCCCCCGGCACGCTGCCGAGCCGCTCCAGCCCCGGGATCCAGCCATAGGCGTCGAAACGGATCCGGAAGCTTCGCGCCGTGACGGGCGGAAAGCTGATCGTGCGGCGCGCGACGCCGGCCTCGGGGAAGCTCGCCGCCGGCCGGAAGGTCACTCCATCATCGCTGGCCTCCAGGTGCGCGGCGAGCAGGCTCGCGGAACTGATCTTCAGTCCGAGGGTGGCCGCGCTGATCGTCCGCGGTCGATCGTAGTCGACCCGCAGCCAAGCCGCCGCGTCCTTCGTGGCGGCCGGCAGATCGACCGTGGTGGCGTGGCGCCCGTCGCTGAGCACGGCCGCATCCACCGCCCCGGCGCTGGAACTCAGCCTGCCCTGGGCCGGCTCGCCGCCCTCCGGCGCCGGATAGGCTACGACCAGGGTGTCGGCGTAGAACTGTGGCGTCGGCTTGCCGGTGTCGGCGGCGATGGCGTCCTTCGGCGCCGGCGCGTCCTGGAAGTAGCCAGTGGTGCTGGGCGGCGCGGCCAGCACGCCGTCGAAGCGCCTTCCGCCCTCGACGAGGGTCTCGCTCCAGACGAACTTCTTGATGCCCTCCTCGGGCGTCACCCACGGCCCGCCGGTCTCGCTCCAGCCGGCCGACGAGGCGATGGCCAGCTCCAGCCCCAGCTGGTCGGAGAGTTCGGCCGCGTAGCGGAAGGCGTCCTTCCATTCCGGCGTCATGTAGCTGAGGCGCTTTTCCACCACCTGCGGGGTGAAGAGCTGGGCGTCGAAGTTCTGCAGGCCCCCTATCCCGACACCGTGCATCCATTCGAGGTCGCGCTTGATGCCCTCCTTGGTGACGTTGCCGTTCATCCAGTGCCACCAGACGCGCGGGCGTGCGGCGTTGGGCGGATTGAGGAAGGCCTCGCGCAAGGGATCGGGCGCCATCGTGGAAGCTCCTCTGCTCTCGGCTGCGGCCGGCGCGGCGGCGTAGGCGAACGCTGCGCCAGCCATCATCAGCGCGCTGCGGCGCGTCGGGGACGAACTCAAATCAAATCCTCCGTGCGAAATCAGGGCCGCGCGTGGCGGGCGCCGAAACCGCCATAGAGCGCCACGGCTGCGAAGCTGATCGCCGGCAGCAGGAAGGCGGCCGGGACGCCGTAGGACTCGGCCATCAGCCCCATTGGATAGGGCAGCAGCACGCCGCCGCCGATCGCCATGACCATCATCGAGGCGCCCTGCTTGGTGGCCGCGCCCAGCCCCGCGATCCCCAGGGTGAAGATCGTCGCGAACATCGCGCCCATGAAGAAGAACGTGCCGATCAGGGCCACCGCCGAGACCTTCTCGATCCCTGCGGCCACCACCAGGCAGAGGACGAGGTTGATCAGGCCGTAGAGGGTCAGGATGGTCCGCGGCGCGACCTTCAGCAGCAGCGCGGTGGTGGCGAAACGGCCCGCCAGATAACCCGCCGTGGCGATGGAGAGCATGAACGCTCCGCCGCGCGAAGACAGCCCCGGCCAAGTCTCGGTGACAAGGTTGATGAAGAAGGCGCCAATCCCGACCTGGGCGCCGATGTAGAGGGCCTGGGTGACGACGCCGAGCACGAAGTGGCGATGCGCCCAGACGCTGCCGACGGCCCCGTCGGACGCGCCGTCGTCGTGGTCGGACAAAGCCGGGTCGCCCTGCTCGGGCAGCCGGGCGCGCCAGACCAGGAGCGCGAACAGCAGCACCGCCACGGCGATGACGAGATAGGTCGCCTGGACCGCGCCCTGATCGCTGGCGCCCTCGCTCTTCTCGGCGAAGAACAGGAAGCCGCCGATCAGCGGGCCGCAGAACACGCCGAGCGCATTGAAGGACTGGGCGAGATTGAGGCGGCGCGGCGCGTGCTCGGCCGGACCGAGCACGGCCACATAGGTGTCGGCGGCCGTCTCCAGCACGCAGAGCCCCGCCGCCAGCACGAACATCGAGCCGACGAAATAGGTGAAGCCGCCGGCCTGGGCGGCAGGAATGAAGAGCAGCGCGCCGAAGGCGGTGACCAGCAGCCCGGCGATGATGCCAATCTTGTAGCCGGCCCGCTGCAGCAGCATGCCGGCCGGGACGCTGAGCAGCAGGTAGGCCCCGAAATAGGCGATCTGCAGCCAGGTCGACTGCGCCTTGCCAACGTTCAGCGTCTCCTGGAAGTGCTTGTTGAGGACGTCCAGCAGGCCGTAGGCCAGGCCCCAGATCGAGAAGCAGGCGATGGCGATCGCCAGCGGCCCACGCAGCGAAAGCGACGGCGCAGCGACCCTTTCCGATGCGATGCGTGTCTCGAACGCCATACCGAACCTCCCCATGCCGCGCTTGCCGCGTGTCTTGCGGGCAGACTGCCCGTGATTGTTAGTGAACGCAAATGATTAGTTTCAATCAATCCGATGGCGAGATCGCATGCCGCAGATCGGAGAGCCGAGTGGAACCGGTCAGCGCCATAGCCACCTTCATCTCCGTGCCGATCAGGTCGATGACGTGCCGTACGCCCGCCTCACCGCGCGCAGCGAGAGCGTAGGCCCAGGCGCGGCCCAGCAGCACGCCGTCGGCGCCGAGGGCCAACATTCGCGCCACGTCGAGGCCCGAGCGCACGCCGCCGTCGGCGAGGACGGTCAGGCGGCCCGCCACCGCCCGGGCGACCTGCGGAAGGGCGCTGGCTGTGGAGACGACGCCATCGAGTTGGCGCCCGCCATGGTTCGAAACGACGATGGCGTCGGCGCCGAGATCGGCGGCGGCCACAGCGTCGCGCGGATCGAGCACGCCCTTCAGGATCAGCGGCCCGGTCCAGCGCTCGCGCACCCAGGCCAGGTCCTTCCAGGTGACGCCGGGATCGAAGTTGTCGCGCATCCAGGCGAAGAAGTCCTCGAGCCCGCTGCGCGGCCCCAGGATCGGCGCGACATTGCCCAGGCTGTGCGGACCGCCGCGCAGGCCGACGTCATAGGCCCAGCCCGGCCGTATCATGGCCTGGGCGGCGCGGCGCAGGGCGCCCGCCATCCCGCCGGCGCCGGCAAGGCCCGAGCGGTAGTCGCGATAGCGGGTTCCCGGCACCGGCATGTCGACGGTGAAGACCAGGTGCGTGCAGCCGGCCGCCTGCGCCTGGTCCAGCAGGTCGCGCATGAAGGCGCGGTCTCGGATCATGTAGAGCTGGAACCAGAAAGGCTTCTCAACCCCGGCCCGCACCTCGGCGATCGAGCAAGCCGACACGGTCGAGAGGCAGAACGGCACGCCCGCGGCCTCCGCCGCCCGGGCGGCCTGAACCTCGCCGCGCCGGGCGTTCATGCCGGCCAGGCCGATGGGACCAAGCGCAATCGGCAGCGGCTGGCGCTGCCCCAGCAGCTCGCTTGACAGGTCGATCTGCGAGACGTCGCACAGGACCCGCTGGCCAAGCGTCACCGCCCGCAGGTCGGCGAGGTTCCGCGCCAAGGTCGTCTCGTCATACGAGCCTCCGTCGATGTACTCGAACAGGAAGGGCGGCAGGCGGCGGCGGGCGAGCGCCCGATAGTCCGAGATCGAGACTGGCTTCATAGGATCAGACGCAAAGGCCGGCGCGCCACGCGCGCGCATAGCTGTCGAGAGCGAACGGAAGCGGCGCGACCGCGACCAGGGGCGAAGGCGGCGGCAGGTCCGGCGCGATCAGGCGCAGGGCGCCGTAGGGCACGTCGTCGTGCGCGTTGGAGACATAGACCTTCTGTCCGCCGCGCAGAGCCGCCAGAGCGCGCACGAACACCTCATGCTCGGCGAAACGTCCCTCGACCAGCAGCCGCCCGCGCGACCCGATCAGGTCGAGGGCCTCACTAGCCATGAGCGCGAGGTAGAGTTCCATGGCCGCCCGCCGCTGACGCTCGTCGTCCGGCCGCCGGTCCCAACGGCCCACATCCTCAGGGAACGGGCCGACGCCGGGGGCGAAGGTGGGGTAGAGCGCAGCGCCTGCCTCGAGCACCAGCCGGGCGCTCTCCAGGTCGGCGGCCTGGGGGCCGATATCGGCCGCCTGGCAAATGACTTCGGCCTCGCGCCCGCCCATGAACCGGGCGGACAGCGTCGGGCGGCCGAAGGCGTCGACATTGACCAGACAGTCGCGGCGCGGATCGAGCGCCGTGCGCTCTGCGGCCTGCTCGCCGGTCGAGCGCAGCGCCACGAACCATGTGCCGGTGGAGAGCACGGTGGCGTCCTCGGCGGCGATCTCGGCATGACCGCGGGCAGCCAGCAGCGCCGCGTTGCTGTCGTGCAGGCCGCACAGCACCTGGCAGTCGGCGGACAGTCCCAGCGCCGTCCACTCCGCAGTAACAGGCCCCAGCACCGCCCCGGCGCGGCGCAGCGGCGGCAGACGCCGCGCCCATCCAGCGTCCTGCGCCAGGGCGCTGGGCGCGCCGTCCCACGGACGCCACAGGTCGCTGTGGCAGCCCAGGCTCGTCACCTCGCTGGCGGTCACGCCGCTGAAACGCCACGCCCAGTATTGCGGCCAGGGCAGGATGGCGAGATCGTCGGGCCAGGGTCCGGTCAGGGTTTCGAGGCGATGCAGCTGGAAGCCGAGGTTCAAGCCCACGGGGAGGGCCGGCGACCCGGTCGCTTCGAAGGCGTCGCGCCGCGCGAGATAGGCCGCCCGTTCCTCCTCTCCGCCCTCGTCCTCATAGTCCATCGGCGGCGCGAAGAGCCTGCCGCCAGCGACAAGAGCCGCCGCCGCGCCGTGTCCGACCGGCACGATCGCCCGTACGTGCGCGATCCTGGCGAAGTCAGCCAGCACCGGCGCCATCCAGGCCTCGATGCCCGCGGCGTCGAGCGCGCGGTAACCGGCGCCTTCGATGATCTCGTTTTCCCGGACATGACGCGCAAGGCAGCGCCCGGCGCGATCCCAAAGCGTCAGCTTCGCGTTGGTCTTGCCGATATCCAGCACCACGGTGCAGCCGTCTTCCACGTCGCCCCCATCGATCAATTTTGACTGCTTTTTATCGAAAATGATTGATTGTTGAAAGAGGGAAGGTTAGCCTTCGCTATCATGTCGAGCCTCACCGCCCCAAAATCCGCCCTGCTCTTCCAAATCCCCGCCTCGCGCTGGTCGGACGCGGACGCCGCGTCGAAGTCGCCGGAAGAGCTGCTGCTCTATCGCTCCAATCTGCTGGGGTCCGACCTCACCGTCACCAACTTCGGCGGCGGCAACACCTCGGCCAAGCTGAAGGGCGCGGACCCGCTGACCGGTGAGACCGTCGAGGTTCTGTGGGTCAAGGGCTCTGGCGGCGACATCGGCTCGATGAAACTGGACGGCTTCTCGACCCTCTATCTCGACCGGCTGCTGGGGCTTGAGAAGCTCTATCGCGGCCTGGAGTTCGAGGACGAAATGGTCGGCTACCTGCCGCACTGCACCTTCGCCCTGAATCCGCGAGCAGCCTCGATCGATACGCCGCTGCACGCCTACCTGCCCTTCGCCCATGTCGACCATGTGCACCCGGATGCGATCATCGCGCTGGCGGCGGCCTGCGGCGGCGAGGCGGCGACGCAGGAGATCTTCGGCGGCAAGGTCGGCTGGCTGCCCTGGAAGCGGCCGGGCTTCGATCTGGGCCTGCAGTTGCGGGACTATGTGGCCGCCAATCCGGGCCTGCGCGGGGTGATGCTGGCCGGGCACGGGATCATCTGCTGGGCCGACACATCCAAGGCTTGCTACGAGAACACCATCGACCTGATCGCCAAGGCCGCGGACTACCTCAATGCGCGTCTGGCCAAGGCCCCAGCCTTCGGCGGCAAGGCGCTCGCCCCCCTGCCGGCCGAGATTCGCGCCAGGACCGCGGCGGCGCTCATGCCGCGGCTGCGCGGCCTGATGACCGGCGAACGCCCGAAGGTCGGCCATTTCAGCGACGACGCCGAAACCCTGGAATTCGTCGGCTCGCGCGACTTCGCGCGGCTGGCCGGCGTCGGCACCTCGTGCCCCGACCACTTCCTGCGCACCAAGATCGCCCCGCTGGTGCTCGATCCGGCGCGGATCGACGACGGCGACTATCTGGCTCAGGCGCTGGCCGACTATCGCGAGGGTTATGCCGCCTACTATGGCCGCAACGCCGGCCCCGCCGATCCCAAGATGCGCGACGCCAATCCGGTGGTCGTGCTGCTGCCCGGCGTCGGCCGCTTCACCTTCGCCGCAGACAAGGCTACCGCCCGCATCGCCGGGGAGTTCTACGCCAACGCGATCAACGTGATGCGGGGCGCCGAGGTGATCGGCGGCTATGTGGGCCTGCCCGAGGGCGAGGCCTTCGCCATCGAGTATTGGGCGCTGGAGGAAGCCAAGCTGCAGCGGATGCCCAAGCCGAAGCCCCTCGTCGGCAAGATCGCGCTGGTGACCGGCGCAGCCGGCGCCATCGGGGCCGCAGTGGCCGTACGCCTGCTGGCCGACGGCGCGTGCGTCTTCCTGACCGACATCAGCGCCGACGCCCTGGAGGAGCGCCGCGCGGACCTCGCCGCGCGCTTCGGCAAGGACCATGTCCGCGCCGGCGCCTGCGACGTCACCAATGAGGATCAGGTCGCCGGCGCCTTCGAGAGCGCGGCGCGCGAGTTCGGCGGCCTCGACATCGTCGTCGCCAATGCGGGCCTGGCCTCCTCCGCCCCCATCGAGGAGACCAGCGTCGCCCTGTGGCGCAAGAACTACGACGTGCTGGCCGAGGGCTATTTCCTGACCAGCCGGGCCGCCTTCCCGCTGATGAAAGCCCAGGGCGGCGGTTCGATCGTCTTCATCGGGTCTAAGAACGCGCTGGCCGCCACGCCCAACGCCTCGGCCTATGCGTCGGCCAAGGCCGCCTCGCTGCACCTGGCCCGTTGCCTGGCCCTGGAAGGCGCCGAGCACGGCATCCGGGTCAATGTGGTCAACCCCGACGCGGTGATCCGCGGCTCGCGCATCTGGGACGGCGACTGGCGCAAGGAACGCGCCGGCGCTTACGGCATCGACCCGGGGGAGGAGTTGGAAGAGTTCTATCGCAAACGTTCGATGCTGAAGCGCAGCGTGCTTCCAGATGACATCGCCGAGGCGGTCTGGTTCTTCGCGGGCGAAGCCTCGGCCAAGTCGACCGGCAACATCATCAACGTGGACGCGGGCAACGCCCAGGCGTTCACCCGCTAAGCGACGGAGTCCGCGCCGTGACCACCAACCCGCCGCTCGCCGCCGACCGGATTCAGGCCCACAACGCCGCGCGCATGGACGCGCTGCGCGATGAGTACGACAGCCTGGGCCGCGCGCTCGCCCGCCGCGGCGCCGACATCGAAGCGATCAAGGCCAAGGTCGCCGAGTTCTCGGTGGCCCTACCAACCTGGGGGAGCGGCCGCGGCGGCACCCGCTTCGCCAAGTTCCCCATGGCGGGCGAGCCGACGAACATCCATGAGAAGCTTGCCGACTGCGCGGTGGTCCAGCAGCTCAGCCAGGTGACGCCCCGGGTTTCGCCGCACTTCCCGTGGGACAAGGTCAGCGACTACGGCGCCCTGCGCGAGGAGGCCGCCAGCCTCGGCCTCGGCTTCGATGCGATCAACTCCAACACCTTCCAGGACCAACCCGGCCAGGTCCACTCGTACCGCAGCGGCAGCCTCAGCGCCCAGGACCCGGCGGTCCGCGCCCAGGCTGTCGCTCACAATATCGAGTGCATCGAGATCGGCGAGAAGCTGGGCGCAAAGGCGCTGACCGTCTGGGTCGGCGACGGCTCCAACTTCCCCGGCCAGCAGGATCTTGGTCGCTCGCTTGATCGCTATCTCGAGGCCGCCGCCGAGATCTACGCCGCTTTGCCCGGAGACTGGCGAATGCTGCTGGAACACAAGATGTTCGAGCCCGCCTTCTATTCGACGGTCATCTCGGACTGGGGATCGAGCGTTCTGGCCGCCCAGACCCTGGGGCCCAAGGCGCATTGTCTGGTTGACCTCGGCCACCATGCGCCCAACGTGAACATCGAGCAGATCGTCGCGCGACTGCACCGCTTCGGAAAGCTGGGCGGCTTCCATTTCAATGATTCCAAGTACGGCGACGACGATCTCGACTCCGGCTCGATCAACCCGCACCAGCTGTTCCTGGTGTTCAACGAGTTGGTGGAGGCCGAACTGAATCCGCGCGAGGGCTTCGATCCCGCCTATATGATCGACCAGTCGCACAACGTCACCGACCCGATCGAAAGCATGCTGTCCTCGGCCGAGAGCATCGCCCACGCCTACGCCAAGGCGGTGCTGGTCGACCGTGGCGCGCTGCACGCCGCGCACGAAGCCGACGACGTGATGATGGGCTTCCAGGCCCTGCGCCAAGCCTATCGCACCGACCTGACGCCGGTCCTGGCCATGGCGCGTGTCGAGGCCGGCGGCGCCGTCGATCCGCTCAGCCTCTATCGCGAGCTGCGCTGGCGCGAGCAGAAGGCCCAGGAGCGCAAGCCCGTCGGCCTGGGCGCCGGCATCGTCTGACGTTTCCTGATCAATCTTGATTGCGCCGCATCGAGAAGCGGCGGAGATTGGCGCCGGAACCATCCGGGGGAAACATGCACGCCACCGAGCGCGAACGGCTCATACTGGACCTGCTGCAGGCGCGCGGCTTCATCGGGTTCCAGGAGCTGGACCAGAAGGTGGACGCTTCCCCCGCCACCATCCGCCGTGATCTGGAGCGCCTGGCCGGCGAAGGCCGCATCGAGCGCGTACGCGGCGGAGCGCGGCTGGCCGGGCCGGTCGAGACGGCCGCGGCCGACCGCCCACACCTGCGCGGCGTGCCCTTCCACGAGAACATCGCCCGCCACACCGCCCAGAAAGAGGCCATCGGCCGCGCCGCCGCCGAGCTATGCCATCCGGGCGAGGCGGTGATCATCGACGGCGGCTCCACCACCCTGCAGATGTGCCGCCACCTGGAGCCGCTGGAACTTCAGGTCCTCACCAATTCTCTGCACATCGTCAGCGCCCTGTTGCCCCAACCCAACACCCGCATCGCGATTCCGGGCGGCTCGGTGTTCCGTGAACAGAACATCGTGCTCAGCGCCTTCGAGGACGACGGCGTCAGCCGCTACCACGCCAGCAAGATGTTCCTGGGCGCCGAGGCAGTCGGCCGGCACGGCATCCTCCAGAGCGACATCCTGCTGGTGCAGGCCGAGCGCCGACTGCTGAGCCGGGCCGACGAGCGCATCCTGCTCGTCGACTCCAGCAAGTTCACAGCCTCGGCCGGGCATCTGGTCTGCGGACTGGACGAGATCCATGTGCTGATCACCGACGACGGCGTTTCGCCCGAACATCGCCGCATGTGTGAGGACGCCGGGGTGCGGGTGATCGTCGCCGGCTAGGAGCCGACGAGACGGCGCAGGCCGTGCAGGAACTGGCGGACGTCCGCCTCGAGACCGCCGACCGCCCCCGCTGAAGCCTTCGCCGCGACCAGCGACGCCTCCAACTCCGTCAGCCGCCAGCCCTCGTCCGGTGACAAGGGCAGGCGGCGCGCCTGGCGCAGCAGCACGAGCAGCTCGTGCGCGCGCCGCACGACGGCGAAGGCCTCCGACATCGGCCCCAGCAGGCCGGGCTCGCCTCGCCAGCTGCGCCCGTCGAACAGGTCCTGGGTCACCCGCTGGCCGGCGCCCAGGCAGTCGTAGCCGACACAGCCGGCGAACCCGCGCCGGGCGCGCGCGGTATGGATGGCGCAGCGGCCCGCCTCCGTGAGATGCCCGCACGCCGCGCCCGCCGGCTTGTCGAACGCGAACAGCACGCCGCGGTCGAAAGCCAGGGCCACGCAGCACAGCGCCGCACAACGCCCGCAGTCGGGGCGCAGGTTGATCTCGGTCATGATGGAACCCCGCAGCGCAGGCGCTGCGGCGCGCGTCACGGCGACGGCGCTCGAAGGACCTGCGGTACGGGAAAAATTCCCGGCCCCGCTGAGGGGACGGTCAGACAGGCCGCAAACCTAAGCGATGGGCGCGCAAGGGCCAAGCCCCTAGCTCCTAGACTGGCCGTCCCGGCCAAGGCGCCTGCGGAATGGCGAGGTCGCCCGCGTCCATCCGGGTCAGAAGGTCGAGAGCCGCTTCACGCACCGCGCGATCTTCCGAGGTCAGGTCTCCCGCCAGCTCGGCGAGCAGGGTGGCCGCAGCATCGTCCAACACATCATCGTCGATCCAGCGCGCCAGCGACCGGACAAGATGTTCGGCCGCGCGGGCGCGCAGGTCCAGCGGACCGGTCATGGCGCATCCCCCGCGGCAGCGCCGCCGCCCGGCGCAAGCGGCTCCACGCTTGCCTCCATCCAGTCGAGCGCGCGCTCCAGGCTAGCCGGCGGCAGGGATTGGAGGCGGCCGAGCAGACGCGTTAGGCGCTGATTACCGGCCAGCAGATCCCACAACCGTCCCTCGGGATCCGACGCGGCGGCCGGCAGCAGCGCGGCCGACGGCGCGTCGAGAATCTCGGCGAAGCGGCAGAGCATGCTGGCCGACAGCCGGCTCTTGCCGGTTTCGTACTTCTGAATCTGCTGGAAGGTCAGGCCCGCGGCCTCCGCCAGCGCCGCCTGGGTCATGGCCGCCGCCCCTCGCAGCGCGCGTAGGCGCAGGCCGATCTCCCGGTCGACCTCGCCGGCGCGCCGGATCGTCGCCTCGTTGCTCGTTCCCGCGTCGGTCACCCGTTGCGCACCCCTTTCGGGATCACATTAGGACAGATTAAGACTCATATTAAGAACTATTTGCATCCAAATTGGTCGGCGCGCGCCCCCCAAAAAAAAGAGGGCGGAGCCGATCGGCTCCGCCCAAGACCCGCGGGGGAAACATGCGCCGGAGGCCCGGCGCAGGCAGGTTGGTCAGAACTTGACGTCCAGGGTCAGGTAGAACGACCGCGGCTGGACGGTGATGATGTTGAGGAACTGGTTCGGATCGGCCGCCAGGCGGGCCGGCGTGAACCCCTGGCGGTCCAGAGACGACGTCAGACCGCCGCCGGACGCCCAGCTCATCACCCCTTCGCTGTTGAAGAGGTTGTTGACGTTGGCCGACAGCCGGACTTTCGGCGTCACGTCCCACGACCCGCCGACGTCGACCTGGTGGAAGCCAGGCAGGTCGAACGTGTTGTAGCGGTTGGCGGCGCGGTCGCCGAGGTAGCGCCAGGTAGCGAAGACGCTGACCGCGTCGATCGGCCGCCAGGTGGTGGTGAGGGTGGCCGAGATCTTGGCGCTGTTGTCAGCCTTGCCATCCGGCACGCGCACCAGCACGTCGTCGGCCTCGCCCGGGGTGTTGGCGATCCAGGTGGCGAAGTTCTTCGACTTCGGGTCCTGCAGGGTCGCCTGGAGCTGGAGCGACAGGGTGTCGGTCGCCTCCCAGCCCGCGTCCACCTCGACGCCCCAGGTCTCCATGGTCGCGAAGACCGGCGCCGGGTTGTAGGTGCTGCCGTCGGCGCGGTTGAACACCTGCACCGAGCCGACATTGCTGAGCTTGCTGTAGAACGGGTTCAGGGTGACCTGGATGCGATCGAACACCATCCGATGGCCCAGCTCGACCTGGAAGATCTCCTGGGCGATCGAAGGGGTGTTGGCAGCCGCGGCGGGCGTGTTGATGGCCGAGTAGAAGCTTAAATCCGGCGCCTTCTTGCCGCTGGAGACCCGCAGATAAGTGCTCTGCTGATCGTTCCAGCGATAGGTCGCGGCGGCGGAATACGAGGTGAAGTTCATGCTGCGGTCATAGGCGACCGGCGCGCCGAGGCCTTGGCGGACGTTGTCGTAGAGGGTGTTCGGATTGCCGTCGAGGCCGCCGGGAAGCTGGCTGGCGGCGGGCGCGCTGGTCCAGTTGGCGCCCTTGTTCTCGATGCGCTCATAGCGCAGGGCGCCGTTCAGTGTAATGGCGTCGGTGAGATTCCAGTCGCCGCCCGCGAACAGCGAGGCCTGGACCTGCTTTGCACGGGTCAAGGTGGCCGAGACGCGGTTGCCGATGGAGCCGTAGCCGTCGGGATCGGTGACCTGCTGGATCACGCCTGCCGGAGTGGTCAGCGTCACGACCATATTGGTCGGCCGGTCGGCGATCGGCGAGACCGCGACCCCGGCGCCGCCGGTGACGTTCTCGACGTCCGAGCGGGCGTAGAAGGCGCCGAGGGTCAGGCTTCCGGACTCGAACTTCCGGGTGACCGACACCTGGTCCATCACCTCCTCGACCTTCGGATTGTAGAACAGCGCCGCCTGGGACAGCACGCCATTCGCCAGCACCGACTGGTTCGGCAGGTTGTTCGTGACCACGGTCGCCGTGCCGCCGACGCGATTCACCTGGGCCAGGAGCGCGCCGGTCTTGGCGTCGCGATAGGTGTAGAGGCCAGGCGCGGTCGTGCCGACATAGGCGGCCAGGATCGGATCGGTGAGCGACACCGGGAAGATCACTCCGCCCGAGTTCCAGTCGAGTTCGTTGCGAGAGATGCGCAGCGAATTGCTCAGGCTCCAGCCGCCGCCGAAGTCGTGGTCGATCCGGGCGCCGAAAGACGCGGCCTTGGCATGGGCGAGATTCTTGCCATCCCAGGTTCGCGGGCCGGCGCCGGCGTAGGGCTCAAAGCTGTGGCTGGTGGGCGCAGGCAAGAAGCTCGTGTCATTGCCGAGTTCTGCGACCACCTTCGGATTGTTGAAGTTGCGGGCCGGCAGGAACTCGAACCAGCCGTTGTGGTCATTCAGGTACTTGCCGAACAGCTGGATGCGGCCGGCGCCGTAGTCGTAGGTCAGGTTGCCCTTGACCTGACCACCGCTGTTCATGTCGTAGCCGGGGTCCCGCGCGCCGCGGCTCTGGCGGTAGAAACCCGAAAGGCTGTAGGCGAGACCGGTCTCGCCGATCGGCCCGGCGAAGTAGGCGTCGCCGCGATAGTAGGGATTGGCGCCCTCGCCCTCAGCGCCAAACTTCAGGCGGATCTCCCGCTCAGCTTCCACGCCGCCCTTGCGCGAGATGTAGTTGAAGATCCCACCCGGCGCGTTCGGACCGGTGACCGTCGCGGTGCCGCCCCGCAGCGCCTCGACCCGGCCGAGGCCGATGTCCGGGCGCAGGAAATAGTCAGGCCCGTAGTTGGTGAAAGTGACATTGGTCACCGGCAGGCCGTCTTCCTGCAGCGAGACGTAATAATAGCCCCCCGCCGCCTCGACCGAGTTGGCCGATACGCCGCGCGAATAGACGATGTTGCGGATCTCGCCGAGCGCGGAGTTCACATAGACGCCAGGGACCGCCTTAAGCAGATCGGCGGCGCTGACCGGGGCCGCGCGCTCCAGTTCCTCGGCGCCGATCACCGAGACGGCGACCGCGGACTTGCCCTTGCTGGCTTCCGAAAGAACCCCGGTGACGATCACTTCGGCGACCTCGTCGCCCTGCGCGGCCTCGGCGTGAGCCTGCGCGCCGAGGCTCGCCGCCAGGACCAGGAGCGAACCGCCAACCAGCAGTCGGTGCATGGAAATCCCCTTTTTGCGTTTCCCGCAGCGCCGTCCGCGGCGCTCTTTTTCTTGAAGCCCGACAGGCCTCATGACCGCTGACTAACCTCAATTTTGATCACAAACAATCACTTTTGAGTGTAATTGATTACATATCAATCAATTTCAATCACCGCGTCGTACCCGAAGAGGCGCGGCCTGCTCATCGCGCAGGGTTCGGTTCCGTGGGGCTCGGCGGCTCAGCGCGCCGGAGGCAGGTCGCCTTCGTAGAGGACGCGCAGGAAGCGTTGCAGAAGCACGATCGACTGCTCGAGCTCGGCGCGGTCCTTGACCAGCATGAGGTCGATGGAGAGGCCCCGCACGGCGGCGACGAACAGCCGCCGCATAGCGTTGAATTCGGGAATGTCGGGCAACTGCGCCTCCCGCAGGATCGCCTCGACCGTCCCCTTGGAGACCGCTTCGATCTGACGCTGAAGGGGGGCCAAACGGGCGGCGAGTTCAGGATCCGAGCGAGATCCCATCATGATCTCCAGCACCGCCATGGCCGAGGGGCGGGTGAAGGCGTCCCACATCATTTCGGGGAACTTGTAGAACCGCTCGCGCGGGGAGACCGCGCTCATGCCCCGCTCGCGGTATTCGTTGGTCTCACGCGAATAGACGTCGCTGACCACAGCCAGCATCAGATCCACCTTGGTCGGATACTGGTGAAGCATGGCGCCACGGCTGACGCCCGCCTCCTGGGCGATCAGCCCGCTGGTGGTGGCGCCGTAACCGAGCCGGTGCAGGACTGCGATCGCGCCGTCGATCAGCTTGCGCTGTGTCTCGGCGCTGCGTTGCGCCTGAGTTCGGCGCACGACGGCTGCACGCCGCGGCGCCCTGCCCCCGCGCGCCCGCACCGAACCTGCCTGCGCCTTATCGCCCGCCAAATCCGATTCCCCGCGCCCGTCGCCAATGTAGCCCTGCTTCACCCGCAATGTCAGCGCAGACAACGGGCGGCGCACAATGGCTATGTACATACGGGATATCCTGCTTGTAAATGTCGCGACAGCAGGGACGAACGGGGATGAGCATGTGGGCGGGATGGATGGCGGCGGCGGGCATGACCTTGGCTGGGGCGGCCTGGGGAACCGAAGCGCCGCAGGTGCGGCTTGACACCGGGCTTGCGGCAGGGGTCTCGGCTGGCGACATCGACATCTATCGCGGCCTGCCCTACGCCGCGCCGCCGGTCGGCGACCTGCGCTGGCGCGCACCGCAGCGCCCGGCCCCCTGGCAGGGCCTGCGGGACGCGAGCGCTTTCGGCCCTGCCTGTCCGCAACGCGGCCCGCAGGGCGTCGCCGACATTGTCGCCTATGGCGCGGCGCCGGAACCGACCAGCGAAGATTGCCTGACGCTCAATGTCTGGGCGCCGGCCAGGGCGGCCGCGTCCCCGGCGCCGGTCATGGTCTGGCTCCACGGCGGCTCCGGACGCATGGGCTCAGGCGCGCTGCCCTACTACGACGGCTCGGCTTTCGCGCGCGACGGAGTGGTGCTGGTCACGGTCAACTACCGCCTCGGACACCTGGGCGCCTTCGCCCACCCGGCCATCACCCGCGAGAACGGGCCGAAGGGGGCCTACGGCCTGATGGACCAGGTCGCTGCCCTGCAATGGGTCCAGCGCAACATCGCCGCCTTCGGGGGCGACCCGAGGAACGTGACCATCTTCGGCGAGTCCTCGGGCGGCATCAGCGTGCTGACCCTGACCGTCATGCCCTCGGCGAAGGGCCTGTTCCACAAGGCCATCGTGCAGTCGGGCGGCGGCTGGTACCCGCCATTCGGCAAGGCCGACCAGATCGAGGCGGCGGGTGAAGCGGTGGCCCGCGCGGCCGGCGCCCCGGCGAACGCCAGCGCCCAGCAGCTGCGCGCCCTGGACGCCAGGGCGGTCGCGGCCGCCACCGGCGACGCCCAGACCTATCCCGACAAGACGTTGCTGCCCGAGCCCCAGACCATCGCCGTGGACGCCGGACGCCATGCGGCCGTGCCGCTGATGATCGGCTCGAACAGCGGCGAGGACTCTCTGCTCGATTACGGCGGCGGCATGGCTCGCGCCAAGGCGGCGACCAAGGCCAAGGACCTGGCCAAGCTGCGCAAGGTCTACAAGCTCGATCCGTCTCAGGACGAAATGGCCATCCGCTACAGCCTGAGCGATGGCCTGCTGGCGGCGCCGGCCCGCTGGGTCGGCAAGCGCTGGTCGAAGCATGCACCCGCCTATGTCTACTATTTCGATCACGTCGACACCGCCGACCGCGCCCGGCGCGAGCGCGCCGCCCACGGAGCGGAAATCTACTACGTCTTCCAGACGCTCGGCCTGCAACCGCTCGATCCGCCTGCGCCCTCCGAGGCCGACCGCAGGCTGGCGGCCGAGATGCACGCTCGCTGGGTCGCTTTCGCGCGCACCGGTTCGCCCAATATGGCGGGCGCTGCGCCCTGGCCCGCCTACGAGCCGCGGAAGGACGAAGTGATGGTGTTCGGGCCGGAGACATCGGCCAGCCGCCACGCCTTCCGCAAGCCGGTGCTCGACTGGCACGAGCGCCGCATGGCGCCGCTGATCTTCCTTCTGCGGATCAAGACAGAAATCGAGCGCCTGTTTCGCTTCTAGCGGCCCTTCAGCCGCTCGCGCCAGAAGGCCGCGGCCTCGTCCATCGCCGCCTTGCCCTCGGGCGCCCCGGCCATGACCATCATGCCGGGGAAGGCATGCGGCATGCCCTCGTAGAGCTCCAGGCGCGACTCGCTCCCCGCAGCGCGGATGGCGCGATGCAGCCGCACCATGTCGCTGATCAGGATCTCCTTGGTGCCGCCCTGGATCAGGGTCGGCGGATAACCCTTGGAGAAATCGCCATAGACCGGCGAGACGTAAGGATTCTTCTGGTCGGCCGGGTCGGCGTAGAGGTCGAAACCCGGCTGGACATTGCCGGGCGGCAGCACCGGATCGGCCTGGGCCAGGGTCACGTAGGTGTCGCCGGCGCGGGTCAGGTCGGTGGCCGGCGAGATCAGGATCAGGCCGGCCGGCATCGGCAGGCCCTGGTCGCGCAGCTTCAGGGTCGCCGCGGCCGTCAGATTGCCACCGGCGCTCTCCCCAAAGATGCCGATCGAAGCGGGCTTGCGGCCCTGCGCCAACAGGGCGCGATAGACCGCGACCACCTGGTCGGTGGCGATCTTCCAGTTTCCTTTCGGCGCCACCGCGTACTCGATCGAGAACACCCGCCGGCCAGTGGCGTGCGCCATGATAGCCGCGCCGCGCAGGCTGGAATGGATGCTTCCGTAGATGAAGCCGCCGCCGTGCAGGTAGATCAGCGCCGTACCGTCGTCGCGATAGTCGCGCGGCAGCACCTCCAGCACCTTCACCCCGCCCAATTCCTGCTCGGTCGTGGTCAGGCCCAGGGCCGTCAGCGGCGCATTGCCTGCGTCGGCCGCCTTCTCCCCAGCCAGGTAGCGCGCCTCGATCTCGGCGCGGGTGCGGGCGATCTGCTGATCCGCGGTCAGCACGAAGGGCCGGTAGCGGGCGTAGAGCGCCGCAGCTTCCGGCGAGACGGTGCTCGGCACATAGGCGCGCAGCGGATCGGCGGGCGCCGACGTCTGCGCCGTGGCGCTCGCAGCGCCCAGCACCGCGTATCCTGCGATCACAGTTGCCGACAGCGCACGCATGGTTCCCCCTCCTGGCTTCGGCGGCGGATACTGAAGAGCAATTTACAAGCAGGCAAGACTGCTTTTATCTAAACGTGGGCGCAGTCTGTCCTCCGGGCCGGGTCCACGCTCGTCTCAGGCGGTCTTGGCTTCCATCAGATGCAGTTCCTCGACCATCGCCTTGCGGATCTCGAACTTCTGGATCTTGCCGGTGACGGTCATCGGGAATGCGTCCACGAAGCGGACATAGCGGGGAACCTTGTAGTGGGCGATCTGGCCCTTGCAGAAGGCGAGGATCTCCTCGGGGCTCGCGCTCTCTCCGGCCCTCAGCTTGATCCAGGCGCAGATCTCCTCGCCGTACTTCGGGTCGGGCACCCCGACCACCTGCACGTCCTCGATCTTCGGGTGGCGGAAAAGGAACTCCTCGATCTCGCGCGGATAGACGTTCTCGCCGCCGCGAATGACCATGTCCTTTATGCGCCCGACGATGTTGCCGTAGCCTGCCTCGTCCAGCACGGCGAGGTCGCCGGTGTGCATCCAGCCTTCGGCGTCGACGGCCTCGGCGGTCTTTTCCGGGTCGTCCCAGTAGCCGAGCATCACCGAATAGCCGCGGGTGCAGAGCTCTCCCGCCTGGCCGCGCGGGACGATTGCGCCGTCCGGCCCCACGATCTTCACCTCCAGATGCGGCTGCACCCGGCCGATGGTCGAGACGCGGCGATCCAGGGCGTCGTCGACCGCGGTCTGAAACGAGACGGGACTGGTCTCGGTCATGCCGTACGCGATGCCGACCTGCGTCATGTGCATTCGGTCGATCACCTTGCGCATCACCTCCACCGGACAGGGCGAGCCCGCCATGATCCCGGTGCGCAGCGAGGAGAGGTCGAAGCGCTCGAACTGTGGATGCTCGAGCTGGGCGATGAACATGGTCGGCACGCCGTGCAAGGCGGTGCAGCGCTCGGCCTCCACCGTGTCCAGCACCGCCAGCGGATCGAAGGCGTCAGCCGGATAGACCATGGTCGCGCCGTGGACGCAGCAGGCCAGGTTGCCCATCACCATGCCGAAGCAGTGGTAGAGCGGCACCGGGATGCACAGCCGGTCGCCCTCGCGCAGGCCCATCGCCAGCCCGACGAAGTAGGCGTTGTTGAGGATGTTCCGGTGCGACAGCGTCGCGCCCTTGGGCAGGCCCGTGGTGCCACTGGTGAACTGGATATTGATCGCCTCGTTGCGGTCGAGGCGCGGCCCTATCTCAGCCAGGGCCGCGTGCTCGGCCTCGCCCGCCAGGCCTGCGACGTCCTCGAAGGCCAGCCAGCCGGGCCGCGGCTCACCGCCGATGCGGATCACGCTCTTCAGCATCGGCAGGGCCGGCGAAGCCAGAGCGCCGGGCGCGCAGGCGGCGATCTCCGGCGCCAGGGCCTCGGTCATGGCCAGATAATCGCTGGACTTGAAGCGGGCGGCGCAGATCAGCGCCTTCGCCCCCACCTTGGCGAGCGTGTATTCGAGTTCGGAAGTCCGGTAGGCCGGGTTGATGTTGACCTGGATCAGGCCGGCCCGGGCGGTCGCGAACTGGGCGATTGTCCATTCGGCGCAGTTGGGCGCCCAGACTCCGACGCGGTCGCCGGGCTCAAGGCCGAGCGCCAGCAGGCCGGCGGCGAAAGCGTCGACCTGCCCGGCGAATTCCTTCCAGGTCAGGCGCACATGCTGATGGCGGCTGACCAACGCCTCGACGTGGGGCCAGCGTTCGGCCGCCAGAGCCAACGCCTGGCCGATGGTGTGCTCCAGCAGGGGCGGCTGCGCCGCGCCAGCGACCACGCTCGAAGTGTCCACGATTTCCTCCTGGAGGCTGCGCGCTTTCCGGCCGGATCGTCGCACCAAGGCCGCGGCGCCCGCTACCTCGGAATCTCCATCGAACCGTCTGGACGCGTGATCGGAATTGATCATTGACGCAATCACGATCAATCAATAACGTCAATTTGCGAGCGCGCAACACCGGATGCCCGCTCATGAAAACGATACCATCAACAAACCGGCCCGATCTCAGGGGCTGTTACGGGGGAAACGAGATGAGCCAGGAGATGGCGCTTCGCGCAGTGGATCCGTCTGTTCGGAAATTGGCGCGCTGGATGATTTCCGCGAGCGTGCTGGCCCTGGCGGCCACGCCGGCCCTGGCCCAGGACAAGAACGGCAAGGATGGTGACATCGTCGAGGAAGTCGTGGTCACCGGCACCCTGATCCGTGGGATCGCGCCGACTGGCACCAACGTCATCGACCTCGGCCGCGACGAGGTGATCGCCACGGGCGCGGCCTCGTCCAACGACCTGCTCGCCTCGATTCCGCAGATCGGTAACTTCGCCACCGTGCCGGCGGGCTCGGCTGGTTTCGGCAACCCGATCGTGCGCCCCAACATCCGCAACCTGGGCGGCTCGGGCGGCTCGACCACCCTGCTGCTGATGAACGGCCATCGCCTGGTCGGCGCCGGCGTCCTGCAGACCTCGTCGGACCCCTCCATTATCCCGCCCGGCGTCGTCGAGAAAGTCGAGGTGATTCCGGACGGGGGCTCGTCGATCTACGGCTCCGACGCCATCGGCGGCGTGGTGAACTTCATCACCCGCAAGCGCTTCGAAGGCGCCGAGGCCACTGCCCGCTACGGCGTCGCCGACAACTACAAGACCTTCGACGCCAACCTCACGGTCGGCCACGCCTGGGACCGCGGTTCGGCCCTGATCTCCTACGCCTACGCCTGGCACGACAACATCCAGGGCATCGACCGCGACTACGTCACCGCCAACAATACCCCGCGCGGCGGCACGGACCTGCGCAGCACCGCCTGCGCTCCTGGCAACATCACGCTCGGCGCGCTGACCTTCGCCCTGCCCGGCCGCCTGCCGGGCACGCTGAACCGCTGCGACCAGACCGACTACGCCGACATCTATCCGCGTGAAGAGCGGCATAGCGTCTTCGCCGCCGTCCAGCAGGAGATTGCCGACAACCTGGACTTCGACGCCCACGCCTACTGGTCGCGGCGCGACACCACGACCCTCAGCGCCCAGGGCAGCACCAGCGGCGTGATCACCGCGACCAACCCCTACTTCCGCACCATAGCGGGCGAGCCGGCCCAGAGCGTCGCCTTTGCGTTCGACCAGGTCTTCGGCCCCAGCGCCAAGAGCGAGGCTCAGTTCGAGTCCTATGGCGTCACCCCGTCGCTGACCTTCCGCTTCGGGAAGGACTGGCGTCTGCAGGCCCAGGCCAACCTCGGCCGCAGCGAGAACGAGGTCAGCGAGGCGACCTTCAACGCCGCGGCTGTCACCCTCGCCCTGGCCGGCACGACCGCCGCCACGGCGTTGAACCCCTACGACCTGGCCGCGACGAACCCGGCCGTGCTGGCGGCCATCGGCGACTTCGAGAACTTCGGCGCGGCGACCCAGGACATGGCCGAGTTCCGGCTGGTGGCCGACGGCAGCCTGATGACTCTGCCGGGCGGCGACCTGCGCCTGGCGATCGGCGCCGAGCACCACTACGAGAGCATCGACGGCGTCGTCTCGCTCGACCGCCGCGGGGTGCGCACCTCAGCCACCCGGGCGGAAGCCTCGCGGCGCGTCAACTCGGTGTTCGCCGAGCTGTTCATCCCGCTGGTGGGCGAGGACAACGGCATGCCGGGCCTGCGCGGGTTCGACATCTCGGCCTCGGCCCGCTTCGACGACTACAACGACGTCGGATCCACCACCAATCCGAAGATCGGCTTCAACTATCGGCCGTTCGAGGACATCGTGATCCGCGGCAACTACGGCACTTCGTTCCACGCGCCCAGCCTGGCCGACACCACCAACTCGGTGGACGCCCGCGCCCAGATCCTGCCGATCAGCCCGTTCAGACCGGCCTCCAGCCCGCCGATCGACCTGCTGCGCCCGACCGTGGTGCTGGCCGGCGGCAACTCGAACCTGAAGCCCGAGACCGCCGACACCTGGTCGCTGGGCGTCGACTGGACCCCGGCGGCTATTCCGGGCTTCACCGCCAGCATGACCTACTGGAACGTGAAGTTCGAGGAGGTCATCGGCATCGTGCCGGGCACCTCGCCCGTCATGTTCACGGATCCGAACTTCGCCAGCTTCTACGTGATCAACCCGACCCTGGAGCAGGTGAAGAACGCGGTCGGCTCGCTGCCGCTGAACGGCGCGCCCAGCATCGAGAGCCTGTTCGTCGGCCGCTCGCCGTTCATCCTGATCGACGCGCGCCGCAACAACCTGGGCGCCATCAATCTGGACGGCGTGGACTTCAACCTCGCCTATGCGCGCCCGACCAGCTTCGGGGCGGTGACCGCCAGCCTCGGCGGCACCTACGCCCTGAACCGTGAGATGCAGACCGTTAAGGGCGGCGCTTTCACCAACCAGCTCCAGAACGGCTACGGCCGCTGGGCGGTGACCGGTTCGGTGGGCTTCAAGTACGGCGACCTGAGCGCCCGCGGCACGGTCAACTTCCGCGACAGCTATCCGGTGCTCGGCTACATCAACCAGATCAAGATCGAGTCCTTCACGACCGTCGATCTCTTCCTCGGCTATGACCTCAAGGGGATCGGCCCGGCCGAGGGCTTCATGCTGACCCTCAACGTCGACAACGTCTTCGACGAGGATCCGCCCTACTCGAACACCAGCACCGGCTACGCAAACGGCAGCACGCTCGGCCGCCTGGTCAGCGTCGGCCTGCGGGCGAGGTTCTAGGTGGCTGCACCGGCGGCGACGCGCACGACTGCGGACGCGCGTCCTCCCCGGCGCGCCCGTTGGTCGCCGCCGGTGCGGTTTTCTCGTGCAAGCAGGGCGGGCGCGACGCTCGCCATGCTGGTAAGCCTCTGCCCCATGGCGTCGTTCGCAGCATCGCCGACCGGGCTGAAGGTCGAATACGCGGTCCGGCCGCTGGGCCTGGACGAGGCGCGCCCGCGCCTCTCCTGGCTGGCGCCGGCCAAGACTGAGGGCGACTATCAGATCCAAGTCGCCGCCTCGCCCGAGGCGCTGACGCGCGGCGAAGCTCTGATCTGGGATAGCGGCCGCCTGCAGGGCGGCGACACCGGACAGATCGAATACGCAGGCCCCGCCCCCAGCGCCCGCACCCGCTATTGGTGGCGCGTCCGCAGTTGGGACGCCCAAGGGACCGCCTCGGACTGGTCCGCCCCCGACTGGTGGGAGATGGGCCTGCTGGCGCCCGACGACTGGCAGGGACGCTGGATCGGCGGCCGCCAGGACCCGGACCACGACTGGTCCGACTTCACGCTCAAGACCGACCTCACCCTCACCGCCGCGCCGTTCAACCTGCTGTTCCGCGCCCGGCCGGTCGGCAAGACCTATGGCGAAGCCTATGTCTGGACCTTCACCACGGAAGAGGGCCGTCCGGTCCTGATCCAGCAGGTACGCCGCTATCCGGGGGGCTCCAGCTCCCAAACCACGACCAAAATCATAAAGCGCACGCCGCTGGCGACCGGCGCCGGACGGCGCAGCATCGCCATCACCGCCAAGGGCGAGCAGATCACCACCGCGATCGACGGCAAGGTTGTCGACGTGCTGAGCGATGCGACCCACGCCCACGGCACGGTCGGCTTCTCCGCTCGCGCGGCCGACGCGGCGAGCGTCCATTCGGTCGAGGTCGCCGCCAAGGGCCACGCAACCTTCCGCACCGCCTTCGCGCTCAACGACAACCCGTTCACCGGCGGCCGCGTGTCGGCGCAGGGCCTGACGGTCCTGCCCAATATCGACGTCGTCCTGCCGATCGACAGCCCTGCACCCCTGCTGCGCCGAGCGTTCAAGGCCAAGGACAAGCCGGTCGCCCGCGCGCGGCTCTATGCCGCCGCCGGCGGCTTTCCCAAACTCAGCCTCAACGGGCAGGCGGTCGGCGCCTCGGCCATCGCCGACGGCTTCACCGACTATGGCAAGCGCACGCTCTATCGCGCCTACGACGTCACGGCCGCGCTGCGGCCTGGTGAGAACGTGATCGCCGCCGAACTGGGCCGCGGCTGGTACGGCCTCACCGATCCCAACGAATGGTATTTCCACCAGGCGCCGTGGCACGGCGCGCCGGTCCTGAAGGCCCAACTCGAAATCCTCTATGCCGACGGCGAGCAGCAAGTGATCGCCACCGACGCGGACTGGCGCGCCGCCGACGGACCGACCTTGAGCGACTCCATCCATCGGGGCGAGCGCCATGACGCCCGGGTGGAGCCAGCCGGTTGGCGGCTCCCCGGCTTCGACGCCCGCCAATGGAAACCTGCAACAGTGGCGCGCGGACCCGCCGGCGCCCTGGTCGCGGCCAATCTCGAGCCCATCGCCCCCGTCGAGGAGGTTCGGCCCATCTCGCTGCGCGAGGTCAAGCCGGGCGTCTGGATCTATGACTTCGGTCGCATCTTCGCCGGCTGGACACGGCTTTCGGTCAGCGGACCGGCGGGCTCGGCGGTCTCGCTGGTCCACAGCGAGCGGACGGGCGAGGACGGCCAGGTGAACCCCGCGTCGGGCCTGATCGACGCGCAACTGCAGACCGACCGCTACATCCTGGCCGGTCGCGGCCAGGAAAGCTGGGAGCCGAGCTTTGGCTACAAAGGCTTCCGTTACGTGCAGGTCGAGGGTTTCCCGGGCATTCCGACCCTGGAGAGCCTGAGCGGCCGCGTGGTCCATTCGGCGGTCCCGCGGACCGGCCGGTTCACCTCCAGCCTGCCGCTGCTGGAGAAGATCGACGCGGCCGCCCGCGCCAGCATCCTCAACAACATGCACGGGATGCAGACCGATACCCCGACCCTGGAGAAGAACGGCTGGACCGGCGACGCCCAAGCCTCGGCCGGGGCGGCGGCGCGAAACTTCGACGTCTCGCGGGTCTGGACCAAGTGGCTGGCCGACTTCCGCGACGCCCAGTCGCCCAAGGGCGAGATCCCGGAAATCGTCCCGACCACGCCCGATTACGGTTATGAAGACACCCCGGGCTGGAACGCCATCTGGGGTCCGACCACGCCCTGGGACGCGTCGACCTTCATCCTGCCGTGGGAGATGCGCCAGACCTATGGCGACACCCGCATCCTGGCGCGGATGTACGAGACCCAGAAGCGGCTGGTCGATTATACCGCCACCTACTTCAAGGCCCCCCAGTATCTCCATGAGAAGGGGCTGTCGGAGTGGAGCCCGCCGGGCGCCTCCGACTACGTCAACGCCCGCGGCGGCGGGGTCGGCGCGGTCACCACCGCCTATTTCTATCTTGAGGTCGATCATCTGGCCCGCGGCGCCGAGCTGCTGGGCAAGAGCGCGGACGCGGCGCGCTACCGGGCGCTCGCAGACGACGTGCGCGCCGCCTACAACCGCCGCTATTGGGACGCCGAACGGGGTCTCTACCGCACCCTCGACGCCAAGGGTCAGGCCAACGCCTACGCCCAGGTCCAGAACGTGCTGCCGCTGGCCTTCGGCATGGTTCCGGCCGGCGCCGAACAGAGGGTTGCGGACCACCTGGCCGCCGACGTCGACGCGCGCGGGCTGCAGACCGGCGTCTTCTCGACCCGTTACCTGCTCTTCCTGCTGGGCGACTACGGCTACCCGGACCTCGCCTTCCGCCTGGTGTCGAACACCAAGGAGCCGAGCTGGGGCTGGTGGATCGAGAACGGCCACTCGACCATGTTCGAGACCTGGAGCCTCGGCTCACGCTCGCGCGACCACCACTATTTCGGTTCGGTCTCCGACTGGCTGCACCAGGGACTGGCCGGCCTGCGCCCCGGCGCACCGGGCTATGCGACCGTCCTAGTCCGCCCGGCCGTGCCCAGGGGGCTGGACCAAGCCGCCGCGAGCATGGAAACCCCGCGCGGGACCGCCAAGGCCGGCTGGCGGCGCGAAGGCGCGAACCTGCGCCTCGAGGCGACCATCCCGAACGCCGCGCGCGGCGAAATCTGGGTTCCCCTGGGCGCCGGCGAGGTCCGCGCCCCGCCAGGCGCGCAGCTCATCCGTCGCGAGGCCGGCCATGCGATCTATGCAGTCGGCGCTGGAGCATTCGTCTTTGAAACCATCGGTTGGAACTGAGGAGTAGGCGGTGAGCCTGATCGCAACCCTGACCCGCACGGCCGCCGTGCTGGCGCTGAGCGCCACCGCGGCCCAGGCCCAGACCGCAACCCTGCGGCTCTGGCCCGATGGCGCGCCCGGCGCGCCGCTGCCGGGCGCCAGCGCCGAGGTCACCCAGACGCGCGGCGCCGAGCAGATCGTGCGGAACGTGACCGAGCCAAGCCTGACCGTCTTCCGGCCCGACCCGAAGCTGGCCAACGGCGCCGCGGTGATCGTAGCGCCGGGTGGCGGCTTCCACCTGCTGTCCTGGACCAGCGAGGGGACCGAGGTCGCCCGCTGGCTGAACAGCCTGGGCGTCACCGCCTTCGTGCTGAAGTACCGCCTGACCCCGACCGGCGACGACTTCCAGCAGCAGCTCTTCGCCCGCCTGATCTCGCCGGCCAAGATGCAGGAGATGCTGGCCCCGCTGCGCCCGCTGGCCGCCGCTGACGGCGAACAGGCCGTGCGCGTCGTGCGCCGCGACGCCAAGACCTTCGGGGTCGATCCCCATCGCGTTGGCATGCTGGGCTTCTCGGCGGGCGGTGCGGTGACGGTCTGGACCTTGCTGGCCGGCCACGCCGACAGCCGGCCGGACTTCGCAGTCGCGGTCTATCCGGGCCTGCTGCCGCAGGACCTGACGCCGCCGGCCAAGGCTCCGCCGCTGTTTGTCATGGCGGCCGAGGACGACCAAGTCGCTATCGGCGATGCCAAACGCCTGGCCGCCGCCTGGAGCGCCGCGGGCGCGAAGAGCGAACTCCTGACCTACCCCAAGGGAGGCCACGGCTTCGGGATCACCAAGCGCGGCGCGACCACCGACGATTGGCCGCAGAAGGTCGCCGCCTGGATGCGCGGCCTCGGCCTGCTGAAACCCTGATCGAAAGGCGCTTTCCATGACCTTCCACACCCTGATGTCCGGCGCCGCCTTCGCCGCCCTGGCGCTCGTCGCCGCCCCGGCCGCCGCCGCGACCTGCGAGGACCTGGCCGGCGTGAAGCTGCCCGACGGCGTGGTCGAGAGCGCGACGCCGACCGCGGCCAGCGACTCCATCGCGCTCGGCGGTTCGATGCCCGGCCTGCCCGCTCCGGCGGCCTTCTGCCGGGTCAAGGTGCGGCTGAAGCCAACCGCGAGCTCCGACATCGGGGTCGAGGTCTGGTTGCCCGAGAAGGCCGCCTGGAACGGCAAATTCCTCGGCGCCGGCAACGGCGGCTACGGCGGCGGCTTCATGGGCCCGTTCCTGATGATGCGGGGCGGCGTGGCCAAGGGCTTCGCCGCGGCCGGCACCGACATGGGCCACACCGGCAAGAGCGACACCGACGCGAGTTGGGCCCTGGGTCAGCCTGAGAAGATCAAGGATTTCGGCTATCGCGCCAATCATCTGACCGCACGCGCGGCGAAGACGCTGATCGCGGCCTATTACGGGGGCGCGCCTAAGCTCTCCTATTTCCACGGCTGCTCGGACGGTGGGCGCGAGGCGCTGATGGAGGCCAGCCGCTTCCCCGATGACTATGACGCAATCATCGCCGGGGCCCCGGCTGCGCCGTGGACGCGACTGATGACCGCCTTCGCCTGGAACGCCCAGACCGTGGCCGCCACCCCCATTCCGGCGGCCAAGCTGGCCGTGGTGCAGAACGCCGTCATGGCGCAGTGCGACAAGCAGGATGGGGTCGCCGACGGAGTGCTGGAGAACCCGGACGCCTGCCGCTTCGATCCCAAGACCGTGCAGTGCAAGACGGGTGACGCCGCCGACTGCCTGACGCCCGCACAGATCGCCGCTCTGCGCCGCATCTATTCCGGCCCCACGACGCGCGGCGGCCGCTCGCTCTATCCGGGCTTCCCGGTGGGCGGCGAGGCGGTTCCCGGAGCCTGGGACAGCTGGATCGTCAAGCCGGACGGCCAGCACGCGAAGTTCTCGACCGAGTTCTTCCGCAACATGGTGTTCGACGACGTGAGCTGGAATCCAGCGACCTTCGACGCCGAGCGGGACCTCAAGACCGCCCGCGCGCGGCAGGGCGGGACGCTGGACTCCGACAACGCCGACCTCTCCGCCTTCAAGGCCCGGGGCGGCAAGCTGATCCTCTATCACGGCTGGGCGGATGCAGCGATTCCGGCCGGCAGCACGATCGAGTACTATAAAGCCCTGGAAGCCCGGACCGGCGGCGACTTCGTGCGGATGTTCCTGATGCCGGGCATGTCGCACTGCCTGGGCGGCCCCGGCCCTAACGTCTTCGACGCGCTCGGAACCCTGGACGCCTGGCGCGGCGGCGGTCCAGCACCTGAGCAGATGATCGCCACCAAGTTCGACAACGACCTGTTCGGCTTCCTCGGCTTCCCGGCCAAGCCGGTGCGGACGCGCCCCATCTGCGCCTGGCCCAAGACCGCGCGCTGGGACGGCAAGGGGTCGACCGACGAAGCGGCCAGCTTCGCCTGCGTCACCGAAAACAGCGTCAGTCGGCGTCCATGACCCGCCGGACCGCAGCCTCGAGGACCCTGCGGGCGTCCTCTGGGCTGAGGTTCTGTTCACGCCGGAGCCGCGACCAGCTCTCCCAGCTCAGCAGCAGGTCCAGCGCCTCGAAGCGGTCGGCGTCTAGCCGGATCGCCTCCGGCGCCACCAGCTGGAGGATCTCGCGCAGCGCGACCACCAGCCGGTCGCCGTCGTCGTCCAGGAACCGGGAGCGGTGGCGCAGCACGTCCGAGGCGCGCTTGAACGGACCGATCTTCTCGAACACCGCCCCGCGGCGGGCGACCAGCTCGACCACCCGTTCGTGCGGGTCCTCCGCTTGGAACGGCTGGCCCGCGATCCCCCGCATCTCGACCTCGATGACCTCGGACATCTCGCGATAGAGGCTGTCCATGTCCTTGAAGTGCCGGAAGACGGTGCGCAGGCCCACGTCCGCCCGCTCGGCCACCTGCTCGGCGCCGGGCGAGACCTCGCCGTCGCGGATGATTTCGAGCATGGCCGCGACGATGCGGGCGCGATTGTCCTGGCCACGGCGACGGCGGCCGTCCGTCTCTTCTGCCGGCTGTTCGGTCCTGGTCACGCTACGCCCCGTACTCGACACGCCCCCTGACTAAGGCCAGAGCGCCTCAAGCTCCAGAGTCGAAGAGCGCCTCGCAGCCGGTTTGCGCAAGCAGATCATCCGCCGCCTGGCGCGCTGAGCCCTGCAGGGCGGCGTGCGCCTGCCGCAGCCAGACCAGGCATTTGGCCTGGTAGGGGAACAGCTGCTGGCTCCAGGCTTGGCCATCGACCTCGGCGCTCACCTCCTCCGCACCGCTCATCACCGCGGCGGCGTTGGCCAGCATGAGGGGGACGTAGGTGCGGCCCATCTCAGCCAACAGCGGCTTTAGGGTCGGCGGCGGGGCGGCCGGGTCGATCCAGTCGCCCTCGCCGGGCTCCAGCCCCGACTGGTCCTCCATCATCCCGACCCAGGCGGTGACCCGTGGCGCGACCTGCAGGGTCAGGGCCATGGGCGTCGGATCGAACTCGGCCAGTTGGGTGAGTTGGCCGAACACCGCGAAATCGCAGGCCGCCGGGCGGCGGCCTAGCAAGTAGGGCTGGCCGCGCAGATGATCCTCGAAACGCTCGAGAAAGCGGCGATAGCTCGCTTCGATCACCGGCCCGGTTGCAGCGTTGGAGCCGACGTAGCGAAGGCGGCCGATCTGGCGTTCGGCGACCAGGCGCCCGCGCTCGGCCAACTCTTCGTCCGGAATGCAGAAGCCCCGCCAGCAAGGAAGCATGGCCGCGGCCTTGGCGATGTCGGGCGCGTAGGACCAGCGATAGTGGAACATCGCCTTGGTCAGCCACTCGTCGGCATAGTCCTCGATCAGTTCGTCAAGGAACGCGAGCGCGAGGTCCGCAGGGATCAGACTGCGCCCGTCGTGCTCGCGCTCCAGCCGCCGGATGATCGGGGTGGAGTCGGTGACGGCGTGCAGCTGACCGTTCTCGTCGGGCAGGTAGAAGGTCGGCAAAAGCGAGACCTTCGGCTGCGGCAGGCCCGCCAGCGCCGGGCCCGAGGGCGGCAGGAAGCGATAGGGAATACGGCGATAGCGCAGCACCGCCAGCATCTTGCGGGTATAGGGCGAGCCCGGCGCCCCCGAGAGCGAGATGGGGTCCTTCATCGGCTTTCTCCCGTCACTGGAAAATGGCCAGTCGGTTCCTTCGTTCGATCTGCGTCCCGCCCGCCGGCAGGGTGATCAGATCGCCGTCGTGGCCGACGCGGATTTCGCCCGAGAACAGCCGCCGCGAGTCGCCCAGGAATGGCCCCTCCAGCGCCCGCATGGGCAGCGGCGGAATGATATGAGTGAACAGCAGGTAGCGCGCGCCTGCCCGCTGCGCGATCCGCGCAGCGTCCTGGGGGGCGGTGTGGTAAGAGAGGATATCGTGGGTGATGGCGGCGAGGTTGTCGCGTCCATGCGCCTTGGCAGCCCGGTTCTGCATGGCGACCAGCTCCGGCGACAGCCCCTCGTGCACCAGGACGTCGACACCCTTGGCGGCCGCCTCCACCCTTTTCGAGACGGCGGTGTCGCCGCTGACCACCACGCTGCGTCCCTTGTAGACGAACTTGTAGCCGACCGCCGGTTCGACCGGCGCATGCTGGACCGGGAAGGCGAAGACCTTGAGGTCCGGGGTGTCGATCAGCAGCAGGTCGGGCCCGTCCCTGGGCGGATCGAACGGGTGCGCCGTCCCGCCGAAGCCTAAGGGATGAACGACCTTTTCGCCGTGATGGGCGATGCGGAAGCCGCGATCGAGGAGATAGGCCTGCTGGAAGCCGGCGACCACCTGGTCGACGCCGGTCGGGCCATAGACCGGCACGGGCGCGCTAGCCCCGCCGCCCGCCCAGCGCTGGAGCATCAGTTCGCCCAGACCGTCGATGTGGTCCGAATGCAGGTGGGTCAGCAGCACCGCGTCCACCTTTGCCGGCGGCAGGTTCATCAGGCTGAGATTCTTGGTCGAGCCGGCGCCGGAGTCGATCACGAACAGGCGCTGGCCGGCCAGGACCGCCGTGCAAGGTCCCGCCCGCCCCGGATCGGGCATCGGCGAACCCGATCCGCACAACCCAACGTGCAGGCCGTCCGGCAGGTCGGAGAAGGCGTCGGGCGCCATGGCGCGGTCGTAGATCTTCTCCATGGCGGCCATGGCCAGACGCTCGCGCGCCGCCCACAGGCCCAGCCCCGCGACAGCGATCAGCGCCGCCGCGCCCGCGGCGATCTTCCATCCCTTAGACATCGTTCCTCGCCCGATGGCCGCGGCTTGACCCGCGCTTCATATAATGACACGCATATTGCCAATAGTTTTGGAAATGGCCAGCGCGGAATGTGCGGCGGGAGGGTGCGATGCAGGTTCTGAGGACTCCGGACGAGCGGTTCGCAGGCTTGCGGGACTGGCCATACCCACCGCGCTATCTGGAGCTGAAGGACGGTCTGCGGCTGCACTATGTGGACGAAGGCCCCCGCGACGGGGCGGTCGTGCTGCTGATGCATGGCGAGCCGTCGTGGGCCTATCTCTATCGCCACGTGATCGCAGGCCTCGTCGCCAAAGGCCGCCGGGTGGTCGCGCCGGATCTGATTGGCTTCGGCCGCTCGGACAAGCCGGCCGCACGCGCAGACTATACCTACGAACGCCACGTCGCCTGGATGAGCGAGTGGCTGACCGATCTCGACCTGCGCGACATCACCCTCTTCTGCCAGGACTGGGGCGGGCTGATCGGTCTGCGGTTGGTGGCCGCCTATCCCGAACGCTTCGCGGGCGTGGTCGTGGCGAATGCCGGCCTGCCGACCGGCTCGGGCATGACCGACGGCTTCAAGGCTTGGCTGGAGTTCAGCCAATCGATCCCGGTGATGCCGATCGGCATGATCGTCAACGGCGGCACGGGACGCGACCTGTCGCCCGAGGAGGTCGCCGCCTATGACGCTCCTTTCCCGGACGAGAGCTACAAGGAGGGTGCGCGCCAGTTCCCCGCCTTGGTGCCAGTCACGCCGGAGCATGCCTCGATCTCCGAAAACCTGTCGGCTTGGGAGGTGTTGGAGCGGTTCGAACGGCCGCTGGTCACGGCCTTCAGCGATGGCGACGCCGTGACGCGCGGCGGCGAGGCGCCGTTCCAGGCCCGGGTGCCGGGCGCCAACGGCCAGGCCCATGTGACCTTGAAGGGCGGCCACTTCCTACAGGAGGACTGCCCCGCAGACATCGTGCAAGTCATCGACGGCGTGATCGCCGCCCGCCCGGCCTGAAGGAGCGCGCAATGGAAGTCCGCAACGCCGTCTATCCGCCGCCGGAACAGGCCATGCAGTTCTTCGGCGGCGCCGAGGATGGCCCGTTCGTCATGGTCAATCTTCTGAAGTTCAAGGAAAGGGCCGAGTACCCCGACGGATCCGACGCACACCTGACGGGCGCGCAAGCCTATGCCCGCTACGCCGTCGAGGTGCGCAAGCTGGTGGAGGATCTGGGCGGGACGATCCGCTACGGCGGTCAGGTCACCGGCCTGCTGATCGGCGAGGTCGAGGAGTTGTGGGACATGGTGGCCCTCGCCGAATACCCGTCGCTAGCCGCCTTCCAACAGATGGCGATGTCGCCGCAGATGCACGCCATAGAGCACCACCGCACGGCAGGCTTGGCCGGCCAGCTCAACATCCGCACCCGGCCCGGCGAGGGCTTCTAGCCCCGCCGGGTCCGCAGCGAGAGCGCCAGGAAGACTAGGCCCAGCGCCAGCCCTGCCAGACTGCCGTAATGCTCGGGGGGGCGATGAGCGGGCGCTGGCGCGCCCGGCCCCCAGGCGCCCAGCACCAGCAGCACGCGCTCCAGCACGAACAGCGCCAGGAACAGCGGCGTCAGGCTGCGATAGCGCAGGGCCACGGCGAGCATGGCCAGACCGAAGGCGATCTGCGTCGCCCCGTGCCAGGCGAAGATGGCGATCACCAGTTCGCGCCGGTCGCCCATGTCGAGCCCGGCGATGCTCCCCGCCCCGCCGTCGGGCAGGAAGGCGTGGATCACGCCCGGGACCAGGGTCAACACGCCCCCCAAGGCGAGGAACCAGGCCGCGACGCGTGCGCCGCGGTACTGGTCGTTGGTCGATGGCGCCAACAGGGACATCAGTTGTCCCAGAGGATGTATTCGTCGCCGGCCTTCTGGGGAACGCCGCCCGGCTTGTCGATGAAAACCGGCCCCTGAAGCAGCGAGGGCCAGATCGGCTTGACGCTGCGGGCGTCCTGCTGGGCGAGCAGGGCGCTCAGCGCCTTTACCTTGTCCGGGCGCGCTGACGAAAGGTCGTTGCGCTCAGCCGGATCGGCGGCCAGATCGTAAAGCCAGACCTTGTCGCGCGCTCCATTGACTTGAAGCTTCCAGTCGCCGTCCAGCACCGCCTTGTACTGGCCCGAGCGCCAGAACAGCGTCTGGTGCGGTCGCGCCGCGTTGGTCCCCTTCACGTAGGGCAGCAGGTCCACCCCGTCGATCGGCCGGTCGCTCGGAACCGCCGCACCCGCCGCGCCCGCAGCCGTGGCGAAGATGTCGATGTGGCCGACGGGATAGCGGTATCGCATCCCCGGCTGGATCGCGCCCGGCCAGCGCATGAAGAACGGCGCATGGACCCCGCCCTCGAAGAAGGTCGACTTGAAGCCACGATAGGGCTTGTTGACGTCGGGCAGGCCGACATAGCCGGCGCCGCCGTTGTCGCTGGTGAAGATGACGAGGGTGTTCTGGTCCAGTCCCTCGTCCTTCAGCGCCTTGAGGATCTTGCCGACATTGGCGTCCAGGTTGCGCGCCATGGCGCCGTAAACCCGCGTGCGGTGGTCCTTGATCTGCGGCAGGGCGTCGTAATCTTCCTTCTTGGCCTGCAGCGGCGTGTGGATGGCGTTGGGCGCGAAGTAGATCAGGAACGGCCGGTTGCGGTTGGCCTTGATCGCCTTCACCGCCTCGTCGGCCAGGTAGTCGGTCATGTAGCCCCGCGGGGCGAACATGGACGAGCCGTTGTACTGCACCGCATAGGGCAGGTTCGGCCACAGGAAGCGGTCGATCGCGTCCCAATCCTGCTTGGAATTGACGACCGTGGGGTCCTTTTCCGGCAGGTACATCGACCCGCCGGCCATGAAGCCCAGGCTCTCGTCGAAGCCCTGGTCCTCGGGCCGCGAGCCCTTCTTGCCGCCCAGGTGCCACTTGCCCAGGTGGACGGTGTGATAGCCGCGGGTCTTAAGCACCTCGGCGATGGTGATTTCGCTGGAGGGCACGCTCAGTTCGTTGACCGCGGCCGGATTGCGCGCGGTGCTTCCGGGCGGCATGTCCTTGATGCGCTCGGGGAAGAACTTCGGCTTCACCAGGGCGCCGGGCTCGGCCTCGGTGCCGACCATGCGCTCGAAGGCGACCGGCGCCGGAGTGAACTCGAAGCCGAAGCGGGTCGGATAGCGGCCGGTGAGGATGGCGGCGCGCGACGGGGCGCAGGTGGCGTTGCCCGCGTAGCCGTTGTCGAAGACCACCCCCTCGCGACCGATGGAGTCGATGTTCGGCGTCGGCACGGCGCCGGCCGCCACTCCGCCGCCGTTGAAGGTGATGTCGTTGTAGCCGAGGTCGTCGGCCAGGATGAACACGACGTTCGGCGGTCGCTGGCCGGCCGGCGGCGCAGCCGGGCCCTGCGCCCAGGCCACCGGCCTGTTGTCCTCGACGGGCGGCATCTGCGCCCGGGCGATCATCGACAGGATCGTCGTGCGGTTCGCCGACGCCACGGCCAGTCCGGCCGCAAGCACGAGCGCGCTGGCGCCCAGCCACCTCGACAGCTTCATCCTCGCCTCCCAGCTTTATATTGACACTAATCGTGTCATTATATTCGCAAAGGGGCAAGCCGAGGTTGCAGGCGCCCCGCCTCAAGGTGGAGCAAGGCGCCGCGGAGGCCAACTAGAAGTCGACCCGAAGCCCAACCCGGAAGGTCCGGCCGTTGGTGTCATAGAGGCTGCGGTTGGTCTGCGGATAGCCGGGGGTGTTCTCCGCCCCAAGGTTCGCCGGGTTCCCGACCAGCACTGGATCGGTGTTGAAAAGGTTCTTGATCGAGACGAACGCCTCGCCGCCCACCGGCCCGACCGTGAAGTCGTAGCTGGCCGAGACATCGACATAGAGCGTTCCGTCCACGCTGTTGTCGTTGATCGTATAATAGGGCGCGACACTGGCCGGGCAGGCGGACGTACACTCGGTGTAGGCGTTGCTGACCACGCCGTTGCTGACGCCGCGGGCGGTCAGGTTGAACGACCAGGGCTCCAGATCATAGCTGGCGGTCAGACGGTACACCCAGTCCGGCGTGCTGCCGGTGTTGGAGCCCGCCAGGTCGATGGCCGTGACCCCGTCGTCTGTGACGTTCTCGATATAGTGGGTGAACATGCCGCGCAGCGTCAGGTCGCCCGCGCCCCACGAGACGAGATCGGCTAGGGCCTTGCGATAGGAAACCTCGATGTCGAGGCCCTTGGCGGTCATGCTGTTGAGGTTGTCGTAATATAGGTTGATGGTCTGCAGCACGCCGCCTGAGAAGACCAGTTGGCTGCAGTAGGAGGCGACGTTCTGGACGTAGCAGTAGTCGGCCACCTGCTGGGCGGTGACGAAGCTGATCACTCCTTCGACCTTGATATCGTAATAGTCGATCGAGGCCTGGAAGCCGGGCAGGAAGCGCGGCGAGACCACCACCCCGACGCCGAAGCCGTCGGCGACCTCGGGCGCCGCGTTCGGGTTGCCCTGCAGGTTCTGGACGAACGGCGTCGAGATCCCGTTGATGTTGACCGAGTTCGAGCGGGCAGTGCCGGCGTCGTAGAGCTCGCTCATGTTCGCCGCCCGGATATCGCGCGACGCCGAGGCGCGGAACTTTACGTCCTCGATCGGCGAATAGGTCAGGCCGGCCTTCCAGGTCTTGGCGGTCCCCGAGGTCGAATATTCGGTGATCCGATAGGCGCCGTTGAAGTCGAGGCCGTCGAAAATAGGCACCAGGGCTTCGATATAGGCTTCCTTCACGTCGTACTCGCCCGAGGTGACGCGGAAGTTGCCGTACTTCCAGCCCGCGCCGTACTGGGCCTCGACGAAGCCGCCCATCTTCTCCTTGCGGTACTCGGCGCCGACCGCCAGCGAGATCGGTCCGGCCCAGCCCTGGATGCTGTTGGTGGTCAGGTTGAAGGCGACGACGTCCTGGGTGAAGTGCTGGTCGCGATAGGGCGTGCCGAGCACGTAGTTCAGCGCCTCCTGGCTCGCGACGCCCTCCCCGAAGCGGTTCAGCGGCACGCAGCCGTTGGTCGGGTTGGTGAGGGTCGAGCGACAGACGATCTGCCCGTTGGCCGGATTGACCACCGCGTCGGTGGCGAGCGCCAGGCGGGCGTTGTTCCACGTCGGCGTCAGCTGCTCGTGGGTCGTGGTCTTGCCGTGCTGATAGTAGGCGTCCCAGTCGACATCGAGGCCGAGGGCGGAAAAGTCGCCCTTGCCGCCGACCACGTAGCGCTCGGTCTCCCGCTCCATGGCGCTGCCCGAGGCCGGCATGTCGGCGTTGCTGGTGCCCATGGTGAAGGAGGTGATCCCCAGCGCGACCATCTGGTTGCGGACAGACGCGGGCAGGAAGGCGTTGTCGCGCTGAATGACGATGCCGGTCTGGGTCGGCTTGATATAGTAGCTGACGCCCTCGTACTTGGCGAAGGAGGCCTGGGCGAAGACCTCGACATTCGGGGTCAGCTCGAAGCTCAGCCGCCCGAAGTAGCTCTCGCGGTCCTCGTCCGGGATCAGGGTGTTGGACCCGAGCATGTCCGAGATCGAATAGGCCCAGTCGCCGCCGATCATCCACTGGCCGGTCGTCGCTCCGTAGGCGAGCTGATTTACCGCGCCATTGACGCCGAAATAGGTCCCCTTCAGCGCGGTGTTGGTGATCAGGCCGCCCGGCGTATAGCTGCCGATGCCGACGTTCTTCGACAGGATATAGTAGGGCGCGCCGGCGGAGGTGTCTGTGTTGCGCACGGCGAAGTAGCCGCTCTTGTTCCAATCCCGGTCGATGGTCTGCACGCCCGATTGGCTGGCCCATTCGCCGCTGAACAGCGCATGGCCGCGGCCGCCCGCGAACGGCCCGCCTGCGGTGATGTTGTACTTCCAGTTCTCGCCGTCGCCGTAGGTGGTTTCGCCGTATTCGAGGGAGGTCTTCACGCCGGTATAGGTCTTGTCGAGGATGAAGTTCACGACCCCGCCGACCGCGTCGGACCCATAGGCCGAAGAGGCGCCGCCAGTCACAACCTCGACCCGAGAGATCAGCGACTGCGGGAAGGTGTTGGTGTCCACCTGGCCGGTCGCGGCCGACACCACCGAGCGCTGGCCGTCGAACAGCACCAGAGTACGGCCGGTGCCGAGCGAGCGAAGGTTAAGGGCGCTGATCCCGGCAGCCCCGTTCGACAGAGAACCGGACGAGTTGGCGGCGGTGATGCTGCCCGCCACCGACGGCAAGGTGTTCACGAAATCGGCGATGTTGGCCGGCGCAGAGGCGGCGATCTCCTGCGCCCCCAACACATTGACCGGCGTGGGCGCGTCGTAGCCGTCGCGCGCGATGCGCGACCCGGTGACGACCACCTCCTCAAGATCGCCTGCCCCGGCGGCCTCGTCCTCGGCCAGAGCGGGCGACGCCGACAGCGCCGCGATGCTGGCGCTTGCGAGGGCGTATCGCCGGGCGTTCCGCAGCATCTTATGACGAATAGAAAGGTTCATTTTGATCCCCAGCAAAATGTTCGACTGCAAAAGCGGACACGCCCTCAGCTCACGACGGAATATCCGCCGTGCCTTTCCGCACTCGCCTCCCCCCTTTGCTCACCGCATGGCGCGGCGAAGCAGAGTCGGCACGCAACGCGTGTGAAGAGCTCAGGAGACGTCTTTTTTTGCGTGACGTACTTGCCCGCCCCCGACTGGGACCACATTAATCGGACGCGAAGCGATGACTTGCCGGAAGCGGGATTTCAGCGCTGAAAATGTCCTTCTGCTGCCGATTTATGCACGGAGCCTGTCAGGCAATGCCGAAATCCGAACATCTGGACCTGGATGATGTCGATTATCGGCTCCTAAAGGAGCTTAGCGCTGACGGCCGCGCCTCTGACGTCTGGCTGGGCGAGCAGATCAACCTCTCCAGCACGGCGGTCGCGCGGCGCCGCAAAAGCCTGGAGGAGCGCGGCGCGGTCGCCAGTTACTCCGCCAACCTCAACATGCCGCTGTTGGGCTTCGGCGTGGTGGTGTTCGTCGCGATCGAGCTCAGTTCCCAGGCCGAGCAGGCGCTGAACGAGTTCGAGCGCGAGGTCGTGAAGTGTCCTTCGGTGTCTTATTGCGGCTTCGTCTCGGGTGACACCGACTTCCTGATCATGCTGCACGTACAGTCGTTCGAGGACTACGACCGCGTCTATCGGCGCGAACTGTCGCGCCTGCCGCATGTGGCCAAGATCCGATCCAGCTTCGTGATGCGCGAAGTGGCTCGCCGGGTCGCCCCGCCCGTGGTCTTCCAGGACGTCGACTAACCACGAAAAAGGGGAGGCGTTCCCGCCTCCCCTTCCACACCCCCGATACGCGGGAGGCCTACTTGGTGGTCGGATACTTCACCCCGATTTGATCCAGGTAGGTCTTGTACTTCTTCGGATTGTAGTAATACGGCTCCATTTTCGGCCGCATCTGCTCCATGATCTCCTTGTTCAGGTGGATCGCGGGGTTGTCGGTAGGCGCCAGCACCGGGTCGTACTTCTGGTCCTTCAGTTGGACGTCGTTGAAGTAGGCCTTCGCTTCTTTGATCAGGGTCGGGGTGGTCACCAGATCCAGCACCGTCAGCGCCACCGCCTTAGCGCCGACCTCGACGCCCTTGTGGGCGATGGGGGTGGCCATCGCCATGGCCGAAGTCACGTTGTGGCCGATGGCGTTCGGGATGTTCGACGGATAGCGCACGGTGATGGTTGGCACCGTCCACATGATGTCCCCGATGTCGTCTGAACCGCCGCCCATCGAGGGGCCGCGGCCTTCGGGGGTCGACAGCGCCGCGACCTCGGTCGCCAGCGGCTCCAGCTTGAAGCCGTTCACCTCCTGCACGCCCTTGGCGAAGGCCTGGTCGTCGGCCGACCACTTGGGCATTCCGATCCGCTTGATATTGGCGTAGGCCGCCTCGGCCAGCGGCTTGTTGCCGTAGTTGGGAGCCGCGTAGCCAAGCACACGATGCTCGACGGTGGTGCCGGTCGCCTTGGCCGCCGCCTCCGAGATGGTGTTGCCGAGTTCATAGAGCTCGCGGATCGACTGGAAGGTATTCTCGCGGAAGTAATACCAGACGCTCGCCACGCCAGGCACGATGTTGGGCTGGCCGCCGCCATTGGTGATCACATAGTGCGAACGCTGGCTCAGCGGCAGGTGCTCGCGCCGCATGTTCCAGGCGATGTCCATCAGTTCCACCCCGTCCAGGGCGCTGCGCCCCGACCACGGCTGGCCGGCAGCGTGGGCGGTCTTGCCATGGAAGGTGTATTCGACCGAAACCATGCCGTTATTTCCGGCAGGCCCCCAGCCGGTCGAGAAGTCGCGACTGACATGGGCGAAGATCGAGGCGTCGACGTCCTTGAAGAGGCCCGCGCGCACATAGAAGGCCTTGGTCGCCAGCAACTCCTCGGCCACACCCGGCCACAGCATGAGCCGACCGGGGATCTTGTTCTTCTCCATCACATCTTTGGCCGCCAGAGCCGCGACGATCATCATCGGCATGCCGGAGTTGTGACCCTCGCCATGCCCCGGCGCGCCGGCCACCTGGGGCTTGATGTTCGGGTCGCCTGGGATCTGCGAAAGGCCCAGCAAGGCGTCGATGTCGCTGCCCAGCGCGATGACCGGCCCGCCGGTTCCCCAGGTGGCGGTCCAGGCGGTCGGAATGCCGGCCACGCCGCGCTCGATCTTGAAGCCGTTCTTCTCCAGCACGGAGGTCAGATATTCGGAGGTCTTCACCTCCTGGAAGCCGGGTTCGGCGAAGCTGTAGACCGAATCCACCATCTCCTGGGACAGCTTGGCGCGGGCTTCGACGCCGGCCACCGCCGCCTGCCGCATCGCTTCGGTCGGCTCGGCGTTCACGACCGTCGGTGCGGCCAGAGCGCTGGCCATCAGCAGGCCGGCCAGCGACTTCGTTGCCAAGATGCTCTTCATTCCCGTCCCCCAGGGCTATCGGCCGCCAAGCGTGCCGCTTTCCGTCGAGATTTCCCGCTTTCGCGCAAAAATCCTAAATCAACCCGGCCATTTGATCGCGGTTTTCAGATCGAACAAGCCGCGATTTGCGGGAAAGCGTCTCCAGCGCCCTTTCCGCTTCAACTGACGCAGATTGCAGCAGACCGCCGCCGCCCGGCGCCGAAATGGTGATCGCCTGCCTCTACCGGCGGTGGCGCGATCGCTCCAGGTCGTCGTAGCGTACCTCCGCCCAACGACAGCGAGCATGGCATGGCTGGCCCCGCCCCGACCATCGAGCAAGACCTGACGATCGGGACGACGCGCCTTCGCGAACACCTGCTGAACCACGCCGAGCTGCTGTTTCGTCGCGTGCTGGCGACAAGCCCGGAGCATCCGGTCGCCACGCGCCTGCTGGGCGTGACGCTGTTCAAGATGGACCGGCGAGAGGAAGGCCTGGCCTTGTTGCGCCGCGCAGCCGCGGCGGAGGGATCGCGCGAGGCCTGGAGCGACCTCGCCTGCGCCCTGCGGCGCGGCGGAGAAGCTGAGGCGGCCGCCGAAGCCTACGCTCGAACCGAGGAGAACGAACCACTGCCCGTCGACCTCGCCTTCACAACCGAGCGCGCGATCCACGACTTCAAGGTGGTCGACTACCCCTACCGATCTCTGGTCCGCTACGGCTCCGGCCGCCCCGCACACCCCCAGCTCGCCGCGCAGATCGGGGCGGGACGCACGCGCTATGAGGCGGTCGTCGACGCTTTGGGTGCTCTGCAGGCCGACTTCGCCGAGGTGCCGCTGGGCGGAAGCTACCAGAACGCCGATCCGTTCTGGCTCAACGCCTGGTTCCCACCGCTGGACGCCATGGTCCTGACTCACATGTTGCGCAGCAGCAACCCGAAACGCTTCGTCGAAGTCGGATCGGGCGTCTCGACAAAGTTCGCGCGGCGCGCGGTGGACCGCTACGGCCTGCACACCAAGCTGATCTCCATCGATCCACAGCCGCGCAACGAGATAGACCGCCTCTGCGACCAAGTGCTTCGCAAGCCGCTGGAGGCCTGCGACCCGGCGATGTTCGAGGCGCTGGCTCCCGGCGACGTGTTCTTCCTAGATTCCTCGCACCGGAGCTTCCAGGGCTCGGACGTCACAGTCTTCTTCCTGGACATCCTTCCACGGCTGAAGCCGGGCGTGATCGTGCAGATTCACGACATCTATCTGCCTGACGACTACATCAGCGGCCATTTGGGGCGGCTGTGGAACGAGCAGTACCTGCTGGCCGCCGCCCTGCTGTATGGCCCGGAAGCGTTCGAAATCCTGTTCCCGTGCTGGTTCGCCGGCCAGGATCCGGCCCTCGCGCAGCGCGCCGCCGGCGCGCTGAAGCATGGGCCGCTGGAAAACCTGAACCTCTACGGGGCCTCGTTCTGGCTGCAGAAGACCTGAGCACGCCAGGTATTGCCACCCTACCTGCCGGAAGGCAGGTTGCCCGGCCGATCACAGGAGCGATTTCCAATGAGCAGCACCCCGAACGCCCTGGAGGAGCTGAAGCGCGCAGCCGCCGAGGCCTGGATCTTCGGCCTGCCGCTGATCGAAGTCGCCACGACCCGCTCGCGCGCCGGCCAATTTTCCGCAGCGGCGGTCAACAGCTTCGGCCACATGCGCAATCTGGCCGACCATCGGGCCCGGGCGGTGACCACTCCCAACAACGACACGCTCTATTCAAGCGCGCAGCTCGACCTTTCGGTCGGCCCGGTGACGATCACCCTGCCGCCGACCGGCGAGCGCTACATCTCGCTGGCGCTGATGGACGCCTATACGAACAACTTCGCGATCCTGGGCACGCGCACCGCCGGCCCGGACGGGGCGACCTATCGCCTCGTGGGCCCGAACGATGCGGCCGAGGGCGCCAACGTGGTCCGCTCGCCGACCAATCACGTTTGGGCCCTGGCCCGTATCCTGGTCGACGGCCCGTTCGACCTGGAGGCCGCGCGCGCGGTGCAGTCCGGCATTTCAGCCCAAGGGCCGGCTGCGCCGCCCTCCAAGGCCTTCGCACACCGCAGCGCGCCCCGGCAGGAGTACTTCGCCGCCGTCGATGAACTGATGGCCCTGAACCCGCCGCCGGCCACCGATCTCGGCCTGCTGCGCCGCATCGCCCCGCTCGGCCTCGGCGGCGGCCAGTTCGATCCGGCGCGCTTCTCCGCGAAAGAGGCGGCGGCCATCGAGGCGGGCATCGCCGAGGGCAGGACGATGATCCGGGGCCGCGGGGTCGGCGGCGTCCAGTGGATCGACGGCTGGTCCTATCCGCGCGCCGATCTGGGCGACTTCGGCCAGAGCTACGGCTATCGCGCTGCGGTGGCGCTCGCTGGGCTCGCAGCCCTCCCGCCTGTGGAAGCGATGTACATGCGCGGACAGGGCGAGGCCCGCGGCCTGTATGACGGTTCACGCCTGTGGCGGCTGCATTTCCCGGCGGACCGGCTGCCGGCGGTCGACAGCTTCTGGTCGCTCAGCCTCTACGAGGCGACCGAGGATGGGCAGTTCTTCTTCGCCGACAACCCGCTGAACCGCTATGCGATCGGCGACCGCACGCCAGGCCTGAAATACAATCCCGACGGCTCGCTCGACCTCTGGATAGGCCGCGACCATCCTGGCGCTGACCGCGAAAGCAACTGGCTGCCCGCGCCGGACGGTCGCTTCGCCCTGTTCATGCGCGCCTACCTGCCCAAGACCGAAATGCTGGAAGGGATCTACCGGCTGCCTCCGGTCGAGGCGGTCTGAGATCTCAGTGCACGCGCTCGAAGTGACCGCAAAGCCGCTCGATCGCATAGACCGTTGCGCGCAGCTCGCGGACCAGTTCGGGCGCGGTTTCCAAATTCATGCCAGCCGCCCATAGCTCGCTGTCCTGGCCACAGGCGGCGAGCATGGTTCGCAGGGCGATCATCAGGTCCTCCCAGATCGAGGCGCCAGGCCGCGTAGACGGCAGCGGCGGTTCGAACACCTCGCTGGCGAAGCGGCGCATGCATGCGGCCGCGTGGATCACGTCCAGCGCCAGATCGCTGCCGCGCAGCTGCGCGGGCGCCAGGACGCGGTCCAGCTCTCCAGGTGAGGAGCCCGCCCACAGCAGACCGTTGTTCAGCCGATTCAAGGATTCGCTGAGCCGCAGCAGCCAGTAGGCCACGTCATCGTGGAGCGGTGGCGATAGGAGCGCGGGCTGCATCAGCGCACCTGTTCGATCGGCAGGGCGGCCAGACATCTCTTCAACGCCAGGCCGAGCGCCACCACCATGACTAGCCAGACGGCCAGAAAGCAGGAGATAAAGACAGCTAAGCTCATTCGGGACCACCGGGACGACACGTCCTCCCGAGGAAGGACGCTGGTTCTCGGTAGCCCACAAAGGCAGGAGGGGAGGCGTAAACTACTGGAACCTTTACCCTTGTTTACAACCCTGGCCGCAGCCATCCCTGTAATTGTGGCGCTGGGCGCCGGATTTCGCACGGCGTCGTCGACGATGTGCGGTCAAGTTCGAGCATGCGTATGAGAATTGCGGCGTTGGATGACGACGACGCTCAGAGAGAAGCGATCTCCCGTTTGCTGGTCGGGGGCGGGCACAGCTGCCAATGCTTTCATCTTGGCGCTCCGCTAATCGCATCTCTGCGTCGTGAGACCTTCGATCTGTTGATCCTGGATTGGAACCTCCCCGACATGAGCGGGCTGGAGGTGCTGACCTGGGCGCAGAAGAACCTGTCGCCCTGTCCGCCGGTGCTGCTGCTGACCAGCCGCGCGTCGGAAGCCGACATCGTCACTGGCCTCAACAGCGGGGCCGACGACTATGTGGTCAAGCCGGTCCAGGGCGGCGTGCTGCTGGCGCGCGTCAACGCCCTGCTGCGCAGGTCCTATCCTGACCGCGGCGCGGGGGGTGTCGAGACCTACGGCGACTACCAGTTCAACCTGCCGGCCGAGCAGGCGACGGTGCGCGGCGAGCTCGCGCCCCTGACCGCAAAGGAGTTCGGCCTGGCCTTGCTGCTGTTCCGCAACATCCACCGGGCGCTATCCCGCGGCCATATCCTGGAGGCGATCTGGGGCCGCAATCCGGACCTGCCGACCCGCACCCTGGACATGCATATCTCCCGCATCCGCACCAAGCTGGACCTGCGCCCGCAGAACGGCTTCCGGCTCGCGCCCGTCTACAGCTACGGCTACCGGCTGGAGCGGCTGACCGACGGCTGGGTGGAAACGGAGGAGGCAGTATCGTGAGTTGGCGCGCCGCCGCCCTCTCGGGCTTGGCCTTCGCCGCCGTGGCGAGCGGGGCCCGCGCCGCCGAGCCGGCTGAAGTCTATGTCGTCAAGAAGGGCGACACGCTCTACGGCTTGGCTCAAGCCTATTTCGTCCGGCCCGGCGACTACCGGACGGTCCAGCGCCTGAATGCGATCTCCAACCCTCGCCGGCTGGCGGTCGGCACGCGGCTGACGGTGCCCGCGCGCCTGTTGCGAACCCGCGTGATCGAGGCCCGGCTGGGCGCTTATCGCGGCGCGGTGCAGGTCAGCCTTTCCGGACGTAACCTCCCGCTGACCCAGGGCGCGGTGCTGAAGGAGGGCAGCGTGGTCGCAACCGGCGCGAACGCCTTCGTGCGCCTCGACCTGCCGGACGGCACGCGCCTGTCGATCCCGTCCCAGAGCCGCGTACGCCTGGGCCGCATGATCGCCGTCGAGATGACCGGCGTCGTCCGCCGCGAACTGAACGTCGAGGCCGGGCGACTGGAATCCGAAGTGATCCCACTGCGCGATCCGCGCGACAGCTACATCGTGCGTACGCCAATGTCGGTTTCGGCCGTGCGCGGCACGGTGTTCCGCGTCGCCTACGACCCGGCGACCTCCAAGGCCCAGACCGAGGTCGTCGAGGGCGTGGTCAAGGTCGACGGCAAGAACGAGGGCACGGTGCTGGCGGCCAACTACGGCGCCCTCGTAACCGCGGCCGGCTCCAGCGGCCCCCTGCCCCTGGCCGCCGCCCCGACCGTCACTGACCCCGGTCGCGTGCAGGACGAGGCGGTGGTTCGCTTTTCCATCACCGCTCCGGCCGCCGCCGGCGGTTACCGCGCCCGTCTGGCCGCCGACGCCGGCTTCCTGGAGGTGCTGGGCGAGACCGCAGTCGAGACGCCGCAGGTCAGCTTCGAGAATCTGCCCGATGGGGTTTATTTCCTGCGCTTGGCGGCGCTGGACGATCGCGGTTTGCTCGGCGCGCCTGCCACCTACGCTTTCGAGCGACGGCTCAATACGCTGGCCACCACCGCCCCGGCTTCGTCGGTCGAGGACGGGGTGCGGCGCTACCGCTTCCGCTGGGAGGTGGGCGGCGCCGGGGAGCGCACCTATCGCCTCCAGCTCTTCCGCCAGGGCGAAGCCGCCCCGGTGATCGACGAGGCTGGCCTCGCCCAGCAGGATTTGACGGTCACCCAGCTACCGCCGGGAGTGTATGACTGGCGCGTGATGTCACGCACCTTCGCCGGCGGGCGCTACGTCGAGAAATGGTCTCCCCTCGAGCGGTTCGAAATCGGCCGTTGAGCCGCCCGCGCGCCATAGCCGGCCCGCTAGACCGCGCCGCACGCCGCCGGGTGATCGCCGAATGGACGCTGGTGGCCCTAGCCGCGACCGCCCTGGTGGTCTTCCTCAGCCTCAGCCGGGTGACCGATCGCGCCGACAACGTCGTGTTCGACACGCTCTCGACCTTGGGCGTGCGCGCGCCCGAACCGCAGATCGTCATCGTCGCCATCGACAACCGCAGCCTGGCCGAACTGGGGCGCTGGCCCTGGCCCCGTGCGCGGCACGAAGCGCTGCTGCAGAAACTGGCCGAGGCGAAACCGAGGGCGATCGCCTACGACGTGCTGCTGGTCGAGCCCGACCCCGACCCGGCGGTGGACGCCGCCCTGGCCAAAGCGATCGCCGGCGCCGCCCCGGTCTTTCTGCCCATGACCTTCGACGTACCGGGCCGGAACGGCGCGCCCTACGATCCGCTGACGCCGATCGAGCCCCTGCGCTCGGCGGCCGCGGGCCTGGGGCAGGTCAATGTCGAATTCGACTCCGACGGAGTGATCCGGCGCGCCTATCTGCTTGAACGTGACGGCGACCAGACCTGGCCGCACCTGATGGCGCTGATGCGCGACGCGTGGCTGGGGCGCTCGGCCTTGCCCGCGCCCTCGCCTCAAGCCGCGCCCATCGGCGAGGGTCTGCTGCGCGAGCATCCGTTGCTGATCTCGTTCGCCGGGCCGCCGGGCCACTTCCGCACCATCTCTTTCGTCGACGTGCTGCGCGGCGACACCGCGCCGGAGTTCCTGCACGACAAGCTGGTGCTGATCGGCGCCACGGGCGACGGGCTGGGCGACCGCTACGCCACCCCGCTCTCAAACCACACCGAGATCATGTCGGGGGTCGAGTTGCAGGCCAACCTGCTCGACACCCTGCTGAACGGCCGCGCCCTGACTCCTGCCGGTCCGATCGGCCTGACCGCCTTCTCCCTAGCCCCGCTGTGGCTGGCTCTGGCTGGCTTCCTGATGTTCCGTCCACGGCTGAACCTGATCATGTGGGCGGCGCTTTCGGCCGCGACCGTCGGGGTCAGCGCCCTGCTCTACCTCCAAGGCCGGGTCTGGGCGCCGCCGACCGCGGCCCTGGCCGGCCTGCTGCTGGTCTATCCCCTGTGGAGCTGGCGGCGGCTGGAAGCGACCAGCGCCTATATGTTCCAGGAATTGCAGGCATTCTCCCAGGAACCCGACCTGCTGTCGGCCCTATCTCGGCCGCGCGGACCACCGACCGACGTCATCGACCGCCAGGTTGTCCTGATGCACAGCGCCATCGAGCGAGCCCGCGACCTGCGCAGCCTGGTGCTGGACGCCCTCCACGGCCTGCCGGACGCCACCCTGGTCACCGACCTCGCGGGCCGCGTACTGATCGCCAATCGCGAGGCGGACGCCTTGTTCGCCGCAGGTGCGCCCGACGACCTTACCGAGCGGCCCCTGACCGAGCTGGTGGCCTACGCTGCGCCTGACGCCCCGCCCGAGGCCACCGACCTGAGCCTGGCCCCAGCCGAGATCGAACTGACCGGGCGCGACGGACGCGCCTTCGACCTGCGCCGGACCGCCTTGACCGACCAGACCGGCGCGCCCATCGGCTGGATCGTAAGGTTCAGCGACATCAGCGCCCTGAAAGCCGCCGGCCGCCAGCGCGAACGCATCCTGGAGCTGCTCACCCACGACATGCGCTCGCCCCAGGTCTCCATCCTGACCCTGCTGGGCGCGCCCGGCTTCCAGGCGCCGGCCGCCATGATTGATCGGATCGCGGGCTACGCGCGGCGCACCCTGGCCCTGGCGGACAACTTCGTGAACCTCGCCCGCGCCGAAGGCGACCAGTACGCCCTCGAGCCGCTCGACCTGGGCGATGTGCTCGTCGAGGCGATCGATGACCTCTGGCCGCAATCGTCGGCGCGCGGCATCGAGGTTTCCACCACAGGCATTGAAGGCGAGCATGTGATCGTGGCCGACCGCTCGCTGCTGACCCGGGCCCTGATCAATCTGATCGACAACGCCATCAAGTTCTCGCCAGACGGCGGACGCATCGCCTGCGCTCTCGCCCCCACAGCGTTCGAGGGCAGGCCTGCCGTCGTCTGCACCATCTCCGACCAGGGCCCAGGCCTGACGACGGCCCAGATCGCCGGCCTCTTCCAGCGTTTCCGCCGAACGGTTTCACAAGGCGAGCGGCGCGTGGACGGAGTGGGCCTTGGGCTCTCCTTTGTCCAGGCCGTGGTGGAGCGCCACGGCGGACAGATCAGGTGTTCGAGCGCGCCCGGCGAAGGCGCGACCTTCGCCGTCACCCTGCCCTTAGCGCCCCTGGCCTGACGCCGCCAGCTTGCCCGCGATGGCCGCGGTCAGCGCCTCGGACTGGCCGCAGCCCGGTCCGCGCCCGCGGGCCGAGGCCCGCACACGATAGGCCTCATGGCCGTCCGCCGCTGAGATCACCCGTACCGAGAGAGTGCAGATTTTGGTCGTCCGCGGCGCCCACAACGGGCGCGACTGCGGGGGCGCCAGCCAGGCCTCGCGTTCCTCCGGCGTCCCGGCGCCGGAATAGGCGCCGACAGGCCAGGGCCGCTCGCCGCTGGTAATCTCCATGAGATAGGCGGCGCTTGCCTGAGCCCGCTCGATTCCCGCCGCACCGAGCCTGGTCAGCAGCGGGGCGCCAGCTTCGGCGTCGGCGTCCCGCGCCAGCGCGAAACCGCCCGCCAGGACCGGCGCCTCTCCGCTCTCGACCAGGTCCACCCGCGTGGCGCAGCCACCCAGCAACAGCGCCAGGCATCCGATGGCGACGGTTCGACCCGAAATCTTCATGCGCGACACTCACACCCAGCGACCAGCTTACTATCCCAAGGTTCGTGGCCGAAATCGATCCTATCGGGCCGCCTGCGGCCTTTACGTCGCGGCAAGCATCCGAGCGCACCCTTCGCGTCATGGACGCAGGACCGCCCGATGGGAAGGAGCGGCGCGCCAAGCCGCGCCAGCGGACCCTGCTGCGCGGGCGCATATGCTACGGCCCCCGTCACGTGATTTCCGTGGATTGCGGAATTCGCAACCTGTCCGAGGACGGCGCCCAGTTGCGGGTGCCCGCAAACCAGGTTCTGCCGGCAAGCTTCACCCTGCTTCATATTGTCCAAGGACTCGCGTTTGACGCGAACCTGGCCTGGCGGCGCGACGATCTTGCGGGCGTGCGATTTTCCGCACGTCACAACCTGAAAGATGATGTAGACAGCGAACTCAGGTCGCTCAGAGCGATCTGGATGGCGCTTGCTCCCGCTTGAAGCGACTTTTCAGCGCCGAATTCCTGAACTTGCGAAGCTTTCGCTATGCGAGTACTCGGCGTTCGCGCAACATGTTCGCTGAACATGCTCGACGCTCTGCGCGCCTGTGGCGATCAGTACTCTTTCCAAAGCAAAGATATCGGCCTTAACTTCCTCGAATCCAAAGCGAACCCCGGAGCCTTTACTCCGTCGGCAGAAGTTTTGGGTGAGGAGACCACAATGTCTGCTGAGCCTTCGAACAAGACCCCCGACCCCATGGACGTGGCCCTCGGCGCTGCGGTGAGGATCAGGCGGCGAACGATCGGCATGTCGCAGGAAGCGCTTGCCGAACAGTGTGGCGTGAGTTTCCAGCAGATCCAGAAGTACGAGAACGGCGCTAACCGCATCTCGTTCTCCCGGCTCGTCCAGATTGCACGGGCTTTGCGATGCCGGGTTGTGGACCTGATGGACGTCCTCGACACCCCCGCGGGCGATGGCGACGTCGATCTGCTGAGCCGCATGCGCACCCCCGGCGCGCTTGAATTGCTCAGCGCCTTCGAGCGGCTTCCGCAGGAGGCCAGGTCCTCGCTGGTCAATCTGCTCCGGATCATGACCGACCCTGACGCGGCCCAGCGCGGTCGCCAGAAGGAAGTGGCCTAAGGGTCCGGATACGACGAGGGCGCCGGCCCGGGGTCAGGCCGACGCCCCCGCGTCGTCTACATCGTCGTGCGTCAGAGCGGCTTGAGGTCGACCGCCGCGACCTTGCCGCGCTCCTCGCGCTCCTGGAACTCCAGCTTCTGCCCCTCGTTGAGCGCGCGCAGGCCGGCGCGTTCGACTGCGGAGATATGGACGAAGACGTCCTTGCCGCCGTTATCCGGCTGGATGAAGCCATAACCCTTGGTGGTGTTGAACCACTTGACCGTCCCGGTGGCCATGACGCTTTCGTCTCCCTGACAAGCGTTCCGCTAAGGACGCGCGGGGGCGCGCCCTGAAACAATCTCAGTCATCTGGGAAGGTTGGTTCGATCCGCAAGCGCGGGGGGAAGAACGTCCGCAGGCCCAAGTCCGGATTGCGGCGCGCAGTGTTGCACACGCACAGGTGAGGCGGTCAACCGAGAACGCGGTTCAATTTTCCGCCACCACCTTGTCGATAAGGGCTTTGGCGTCCTTGCCCGACCAGTCGGCGCCCCCGGCCAGCCGCCCGCGCTCGACCCCGTCCGCGCCGTAGATGATCGTCGTCGGCATGCCCGCGGCCACCGGCTTGAAGGCGAATGGCAGGGCCATCTTCGGGTCGTGATAAAAGGCCAGCGGCGCGTGCTTGGCGATGAAGGCGCGGGCCTTCCCCTCGTCCGCCGGGCGGTCGATGCTGACCGCCACCACCTCGACCGGCTTGCCCTCGTAGCTCGCCGCCAGCTTGGCGAGCGTCGGCATCTCGATCACGCAAGGCCCGCACCAGGTCGCCCACAGGTTTACGACCGTCACCTTGCCCTTGAAGTCGGCGATCCGCCGCGGCGCGCCCGAGGCGTCGAAGAAGCTATCGGCGGGCGGCGGCGCGGCTTCGGCGGGGATCGTGAACTTGGCCATCTCACCGCGGGCCAGCGGCTTCAGCGGGCTCTTCTGCTGGGGGGTTATGGAGGCCTGGGCGATGATGTAGACAACCGCCGCGACGCCGAGCACGGCGACGCCCCACAGGCCCCATTTCAGCGGGAAGCCCTTCGGTTCGCCGGCGGTTTTCTCTCCAGACTTATCGGTCATATGACGCAAACTTCCTCGACTGCTACCGGCGACGCCGCCAAAGGCCAGGCCCAGGGCCAAGCCATGTGGGGCGGGCGTTTCTCCGCCAAGCCCGCCGAGTTGATGCAGGCGATCAACGTCTCCATCGGCTTCGACAAGCGGCTGGCCGCCCAGGATCTGGCCGGATCCCGCGCGCACGCCGCGATGTTGCTCAAGCAGGGCGTGATTACAAGCGAGGACGAGGCGGCCATCCAGGGCGGCCTGGCGACCATCGAAGCCGAGATCGCCGCCGGGACCTTCCCGTTCCGCGACGAATACGAAGACATCCACATGAACGTCGAGGCGCGGCTGCGCGAGCTGATCGGCCCGGCGGCCGGCCGCCTGCACACCGCCCGCTCGCGCAACGACCAGGTGGCGCTGGACTTCCGCCTGTGGGTTCGCGACGCCTGCGATCGCACCATCGTCCAGATCAAGGCCCTGCAGGCCGCCCTGATCGCCAAGGCCGAGCCGCACGCGGCGACCCTGATGCCGGGCTTCACGCACCTGCAGCCGGCCCAGCCGGTCACCTTCGGCCACCACCTGCTGGCCTATGTCGAGATGTTCGGTCGCGACGCCTCGCGCTTCGCCGACGCCCGCGCGCGGATGAATGAGTGCCCCCTTGGCGCGGCGGCCCTGGCCGGCTCGCCCTTCCCGATCGACCGCCATGCGACGGCCCTCGCGCTGGGCTTCGCACGCCCAACCGCCAATTCGCTGGACAGCGTCTCGGACCGCGACTTCGCTCTGGAGAGCCTCTCGGCCGCCAGCCTCTGCGCGGTCCACCTGTCGCGCCTCGCCGAGGAGATCGTGATCTGGATGACGCCGCAGTTCGGCTTCGTGAAGCTGACCGACGCCTTCACCACCGGCTCGTCGATCATGCCGCAGAAGAAGAACCCGGACGCGGCCGAACTGATCCGGGCCAAGGTCGGCCGCGTGCTGGGCTCGCTGACCCAGCTCACTGTGGTCATGAAGGGCCTGCCCCTGACCTATTCGAAGGACATGCAGGAGGACAAGGTCCCGACTTTCGAGGCCTTCGACGCCCTGGAGCTGTCACTGGCCGCCATGGCTGGCATGGTCGCCGACCTGGAGCCGGTCGCCGAGAAGATGGCCGCCGCCGCCGGCGCGGGCTTCTCCACGGCCACCGATCTTGCCGACTGGCTGGTGCGCACCCTGGACATGCCGTTCCGCGACGCCCACCATGTCACAGGCGCGGCGGTGAAGAAGGCCGAGGGCCTGGGCGTCGACCTGCCCGGCCTGCCGCTCGCCGAACTGCAAGCCATCGAGCCGCGGATCACTGCGGCCGTCTACGACGTGCTGACGCCGCAGGCGTCGGCCGCCAGCCGCAAGAGCTACGGCGGAACCTCGCCGGAGCAGGTCCGCGCCCAGATCGCGCGTTGGAAGGAGATGCTGTGATGACCCTTCGTCCCCTCGCGGCGATCGCCCTGATCGGCGCGACCGCAATCGCCGGCTGCGGCAAGCTGGGCGACCTGGAACGACCCGGCCCCCTGATGGGCAAGGGCTCGGCGGGCGCCGACGCCGGCGCATCCTCCACCCGCGCTGTCCGCACCGTCGATCCGCGCAACCGCGACGACCGTCCGGCGCCTCCGCGCACGCTGCCGATCGACTCCGCCCAGAACCCGACCGCCCCGGCGCCGCAAGGCGCCCTGCCCGACCCGTACGCGAACCCGCGATGAACCACTTCGAGCTCAAGGGGGGCGAGCTCTTCTGCGAGGGCGTGGCCCTCGCCGACATCGCCAAGGCCGTCGGCACGCCGGTCTACGTCTACTCCTCGGCCACGCTGGAGCGGCATTACACCGTGCTGCGCGACGCGCTGGTCGCCGAGGGGATCGGCGACGGCCACGGCGGCGATCCGCTGATTGCGTTTGCCGTGAAGGCAAATTCGAACCTGGCCGTCCTTCGCACCCTGGCCGCGCTCGGCGCCGGCGCCGATACGGTGTCGGAAGGTGAGATCCGCCGCGCCCTGGCCGCCGGAATTCCGGCCGAAAAGATCGTGTTCTCCGGCGTCGGCAAGACAGCCGACGAGCTGGCCTTCGCGCTGAAGGCCGGGGTCGCTGAGATCAACGTCGAATCCGAGCCGGAGATGAAACTGGCCAGCCAGGTCGCCCGCTCGCTGGGAACGCGCGCCACAATCGCCATCCGGGTCAATCCCGACGTCTCGGCCGGGGGCCACGCCAAGATCTCGACCGGCAAGTCCGACAACAAGTTCGGCGTCTCGTTTTCCGAGGCCGAGCGGCTCTACGCCAACGCCGCCAACGACGCGGGCCTCGACCCGGTCGGCGTCACCTGCCACATCGGCAGTCAGATCACCGATCTGGAACCGATGGCCGAGGCGTTCGAAAAGATGCGCGGTCTGGTCGAGCGGCTGCGCGGCGAAGGGCTGTCGGTCCAGCGCCTCGATCTGGGCGGGGGGCTCGGCGTGCCCTATTTCAATCAGCCCGAACCGCCATCGCCCGCCGACTACGCCCGCATGATCGCCAAGACCATGAAGGGGTTCGACATCGGCTACGCCTTCGAACCCGGCCGCATGATAGCGGCCAACGCGGGCGTGCTGGTGTCCCAGGTCCAGCACATCCATGAGCGGCCTGAGGGACGCAAGTTCGTGGTGCTGGACGCGGCCATGAACGACCTGATCCGTCCGGCCATGTACGACGCCTATCACGAGATCGTCCCGGTCAAGCCCCGCGAGGGCGAGCCGGTGGCCTATGACGTCGTCGGCCCGATCTGTGAGACCGGCGACACCTTCACGCGCGAGCGGCCGATGGCGCCGCTGGCCGCGGGCGACCTGGTCGCCTTCCTCAGCGCCGGCGCCTACGGCGCGGTGATGTCGAGCGAATACAACAGCCGCCTGCTGGCGCCCGAGGTGCTGGTCAAGGGCGGCGCCTACGCCGTCGTGCGGCCGCGCCCGACCTACGATGACATGCTCGCGCGCGAGGCCGCGCCGCCCTGGCAGTAGGGTTTAGGCGGCTAAACCATTCCTGAACCCCCGCCTGCCAGTTTGTCGCAGGGAAGGCGGGGGTTTCCGTGGCGCTGAACGAGATTCTGGACGACGGCCGCGAGGGCGCGACGCTGCGCATGAGCAAGCGCAGCGCCGTCAACCGCCGCGTGATCACTCTGCTGATGGGCGTGCTGCTCTGGGCCGAGTTCGGCTGGAGCGCGGCGCTCGCCTGGGGCGCCAACGGCCTGTTTCTGGAGATCCTTCTGGCCGCCAGTCAGCGGCATTTCGCTCAGCTCCAGGCCCAAGGCCGGCGAGTGTCGCGCGCTTTCCGCCTGATCTCGCCGACGATCATCAGCCTCTCCTGGTCGTCCATGGCGGCGGCGTGCTGGGTCTTCGGCTCCGAGCCGATGAAGTTCGCGGCCCTGCTCATTCTGTTCGGCATCATCATAGAGGCGCTGAAATACGCAGCGCTCAGCCGTGCCGCCTTCCTGGCCCTGATCCCGTGGCCCCTGCTGGCGCTGGTGTCAGCGCCGCTCTACCTGGCCGGCGTCGGCGGCTGGCGGCTGGGCGTTGTCATCCTGGCGCTGGTCGGGGTCGGCATGGCGGTCGTCGACGTCTCGCGCGCGTTGCGCGGCAACGCGCTCGCGCTGGAAAAGGCCCAGGCCGAGGCGCTGCAGGCCAGCCAGGCCAAGTCAGCCTTCCTGGCCATGATGAGCCACGAACTGCGCACTCCGATGAACGGGGTGCTGGGCATGGCGCACGCCTTGGCCTCGACCAGGCTCAGCCGCAAGCAATCGAACTATCTGGACATGATCGTCCAGTCCGGCGATGGCCTGATGGCGATCCTCAACGACATACTCGACCTGTCCAAGATCGAAGCCGGCAAACTGGAGCTCGAGGCTGTTCCCTTCGACATCGAGCGGATCGGCCGCCAGCTCTTCATGTTGTGGAGCGAGACCGCTCGCCAGAAGGGCGTCGAGTTGGCCTTGGAGATCGATCCGGCGACGCCGGTGTGGCTCGAAGGCGATCCGGTGCGCGTGCGTCAGATCCTGCTCAACCTGGTCTCCAACGCCCTGAAGTTCACTGATCAAGGCATCGTGGGGGTCGCCATCGGGCCGTCGGCGACCGGCGGGATCGAGTTGGTCGTCTCCGACACCGGGATCGGGATGACCGAGGAACAGCAGGCGCGTCTGTTCCATGCCTTTTCGCAGGGCGAGATTTCCACCACCCGCCGCTTCGGCGGCACGGGCCTGGGCCTGTCCATCTGTCGCCAGCTCGCCGAGATGATGGGCGGCGAGATCAGCGTCTCCAGCCGTCCCGGCCAGGGATCGACCTTCCGCGTCCGCCTGCCGCTGGCCCCCGCCGAAGGACCCGACGACGCCGACGGCGCCGGCGAGGTCGTCACCCTGGACGGCATGGGGGTCCTGGTGGTGGACGACAACAAGGTCAATCAAGCCGTCGCCCAGGCGGTGCTGGAAGCCGCCGGCGCCCAGGTGCGCTGCGCCGACGACGGCGTGGACGGTTTGGAGATGCTGCGTGCCGGGCGCTTCGACGTGGTGCTCATGGACATCCACATGCCGCGGATGGACGGGATCGAGGCTCTGAAGCGCATCCGCGCCGGCGAGGCTGGCCTGCGCTCGGTCCCGGTCATGGCCCTGACCGCGGACGCCATGTCCGGCGAGGGCGAGCGGCTGGTCGCCCTGGGCTTCGACGAGGCCCATCCGAAGCCGATCCAGCCGGCCGACCTGATCCATGCAGTGGCCGCGCTCGGCCGTCAGCAGGCTCTGCAGGTCGCGTCCTAGTCCAGCGCGCCGATGAAAGGCAGGCCGCGCAGGGCGCCGGCCGCATCCATGCCGTAGCCGACCAGGAACCGGGCCGGCGCCTCCCAGGCCACGAAGTCGGGAACGATGGCGCGCGGCGTCGGCCACGGCTTGGTCGCGAAGACCGCCGTAAGCACCCGGCTGGCGCCGGCGTCGTTGACCAGTCGGTGGGCCTCCGACAGCGACAGGCCGGTGTCGATGACGTCGTCGATGATCAGCGCCGTGCGTCCCGCCAGCGGGCGCTGCAGGTCGGCGCGCACTTCGCAGCGGCCAAGGCTGGCCCGCTCGTCGCCATAGGAGGCCAACCACAGGGCGTCGAACCGCACGAACCGTCCCTGACGGGCCAGGGCGCGCGTCAGGTCCGAGGCGAACCACAGCCCGCCGGTCAGCAGGCAGACGGCCACCGTCTCGTCGTCGATCGCCGGGGCGATCCGGCGGGCCAGGGCTTCGACGCGCCCGGCCACCTCCTGCTCGGTCAGCAGGACGTCGGGGACGCGGTCGGAGGCGGGTTCAGTCATGGGCGGGCGCCGGTTGAGCAGGAAGAGCGTCGGGACTGCCGGGGGCCAGCGGCTGGGCCTCGATCGGCGCCGGAACCGGCGGGGCGGTGGCCGGACGCAGGGCCGGAACGGCTGAACGGGCGGCGGGCGCGGGATCCGACTGCTGGACCTTTACGCCCAGCGGCTCGCGCGGGGCGAAGGCGACCTCCAGCTCCTTGGCGCGGGCCGGCGGGTCCAGCAGGGCGATGGCGAAGTGGCGCGTCTCTCCAGGCGGGATGCGCGCGTCGGCCGGACGGGCGATCTTGGTGGCGACCGCCTTGCCCTCGGCGTCCAACAGGCTGATGCGGAGCGGCGGGGTCACCACCGGTTCGTTCTCAATATTGCGGATCATGCCCGACACCGCCAGGGCGGCGTGGCCGTCCTGCAACGAGGGCTCGAACCGAACGCCCTCGATCACCAGGCCCAGGCTGTTTACCGGCAGGCCGACGCCCGCATAGGCGCTGGCCGTGCGCGGCCACAGGCGCACCACGTCCACGCGGAAGATAATGCCCAACGCGATGATCAGGACCAGCGCGGCGGCCATGCCGGCCCAGATCACGCCGGTCGCGGCGGCCTCGCGCACACGCCGCTCGGTGTCGGCCTTGGCGCGGAACGCCTTGGGCAGGTCCTCGCCGGTCAGGTCGCGCGCCGGCTTGTCGTCGATCTCGGCCGGCGCCGGCTCGCGCGCCACTGCGCCCTCGTCGTCCGAGGCGTGGAGTTCCAGGGTCGGTTCGGCGGTCGCGGTCCATCGCGCGCCGCAACTTGCGCACTTCACCAGCCGGCCTTCCGCGGGGATCTTGGAATCGTCCACGAAATAGCTGGTGGCGCAGTCTGGACAGGTCAGTATCATGACGGCCGAATCGGACGCTCCAGCAACCTCCACCGAGGTCGCCGATTTCGGCCCCCATGTCCAGAAACCCGAACGCCCCAGGCGCGACCGGCGCCGATCATGCCGTGGTCCGCTTCGATGATGTATCGATGCGCTATGGCCGTGCCCCCGAGACCTTGAAGGACATCACCTTCGCCCTGGAGCCCGGCTCGTTCCACTTCGTCACAGGCGCGTCCGGCGCGGGCAAGACTTCGCTCCTCAAGCTCGTGTTCCTGGCGGCCAGGCCGTCGAAGGGATTGTTGCACCTGTTCGGGCAAGACGTCTCCACCGTCGCGCGCGAGGACTTGCCGTTCCTCCGGCGCAGGATCGGGGTCGTCTATCAGGAGTTCAAGCTGCTCGATCACCTCTCGGTGTTCGACAACACCGCCCTGCCCCTGCGCATCGAGGGCCGTAAGCCGGACGACTACCGTGACGACGTGGCCGAGTTGCTGGCCTGGGTGGGCTTGAAGCATCGCATGCACGCCATGCCGGCGACCCTGGCCGGCGGCGAGCGCCAGCGCCTGGCCATCGCCCGCGCGGTGGTCAACCGGCCCGAGATCCTGCTGGCGGATGAGCCGACAGGCAATGTCGATCCCGAGATGGCGCTGCGCATCCTCAAGCTGTTCGTCGAACTGAACCGTCTCGGCGCGACCGTGCTGTTCGCCACCCATGACGAGGATCTGGTGGCCCGCTCGGGCATGCCGGTGCTTCACCTGGCCGGCGGCCGCCTCACCAAGCCTGGAGCGCGGCCATGAGCGACTTCGACGTCGCCGCCTGGCGGCCCGCCCCCTTCCTGCCCGAGACCGACGATCGCGACGGCTCGCTGACCTTCGTGGTCGCGGTGCTCTGCTTTCTCGCCTGCCTCACCCTGCTGGCCCTGCTTTCGGCCGACCGCGCCGCACGCGACTGGACCCGTCAGCTCGAAGGCCAGGCCACGGTGATCGTACGCCCCAAGGCCAATGAAACCCCGGACGGCGCCGCCGCCCGCGCCGCCGAGACCCTGGCGGGCGTCGACGGCGTGGCCGAGGCCCGCGCCCTGGAGCCGGAAAAAGCCGAGGCGCTGATCGCGCCCTGGCTGGGCGATGCGGACCTCTCCGACCTGCCGATTCCGCGTCTGGTGGCCGTGCAGCTCACCGCCGAAGCCCCGGCCAATGCGGCCGCCCTCGACCGCGCGCTGAAGGCCCAGGGATTGGACGCTGTGGTCGACGACCACACGGCCTGGATGGCCGATATCCAGCGAGCCGCGCGCTGGGCGCGCCTGGCGGGACTTGCGGTCTTCGCCCTGATCGCCGTCGCCGCCGCCGCGGTCATCGGCTTCGCCACCCGCGCCGGCCTCGCCGCCCGGCGCGAGGTCGTCGAGGTCCTGCACCTCTCCGGCGCCGAGGACGGCTTCATCGCCCGGCTGTTCCAGCTCAGGTTCGCGCGTATGGCGGCGCAGGCGGGGTTGTTCGGCGCGGGCGGCGCGGCGATCATGGGCGCCGTTTTTCGCCTGGCGGGGGGAGGCCAAGGTTTGACGCCGGTGCTGCCGATCGCCTGGACCGACCTGCTCTTCGTGATCCCCGCTCCGCTGGCGGCGGCCGGCGTCGCGGCCATCGCCGCGCGCTTCACCGCCCAGGCGCTGATCCGGGAGCTGGCGTGAGGGGACTGGCCGCCCTGCTGGTTGTCGTCGCCATCTGGGCGGCTGGCCTGCTGGCCTTCGCCGAGCGGGTGCAGCGCTCGACCCCTGCGGCCGAGCCCGAGCAGGCCGAAGGGATCGTTGTGCTGACCGGCGCGGGCTCCAACGCCCGCATCGCCGCGGCCATGGCCCTGCTCGAAGACGGCAAGGGCCGGCGCATGCTGGTCTCGGGCGTCAGCCGAGAGGCCTCGCGCGAAGACATCCGCGTGGTCAGCCGCGCCGCTCGCCGGCTCTACGATTGCTGCGTCGACCTCGGCTTCGACGCTGCCAACACCCTCGGCAACGCACGCGAGACCGAGGAATGGGCGCGGGCCATGCGCTATGACCGCTTGATCATCGTCACCGCCGACTATCACATCCCGCGCGCCATGCTCGAGCTGCGCGGCGCCATGCCGGGCAAGCGGCTGGTCGCCTATCCTGTCGAGACGCCGGTCATGAACGCCGCCCGCTGGTGGCGGACCAGCGGCTCGGCGCGCTTGATGGTGCTGGAGTATTGCAAGTATCTGGCGATCCTGGGCCGCGAGGCCGTGCTGAGCCTCGGCCCGCGCGCCGACGCCGAGGCGACCGTCGCCAAGAAAGGCTGAACTCCTTGACCGCTCTACGCTCCCTTCTCTTCGTGGCCCTGTTCTATCTGTGGTCGGTGATCATCGCGGTCGGCGCCGCGCCCATCTGCCTGCCCGCCCCGCGCCGCTGGACCATGGAGATGATGCGGCTGTGGGCCAGGGGCATCATCTTCCTGCTGAGCGCGGTCTGCGGCATCCGGGTCGAGGTTCGTGGGCGCGAGCACATGCCGACCGGCGCGGCGGTTCTGGCCCCCAAGCACCAGACCATGTTCGACGTCTTCGCCCAGTTCGCCCTGCTGCCTGACGCCTGCTTCGTGATGAAGAAGGAGCTGATGTGGATTCCCTTCTTCAGCTGGTACGCGATCAAGGCGAAGATGATCGTCGTCGATCGCGGGGGCCATTCGGCCGCCCTGCGCAAGCTGGTCAAGGACAGCCAGGAGCGCTTCGCCGACGCCCGCCAGGTGATGATCGCGCCTGAAGGCACCCGCGTGGCGCCCGGCGCTCCGCCCGACTACAAACCCGGCATCGCCGCCCTCTATCGCGAGATCGACGTGCCGGTGCACCCGGTGGCGACCAACGCCGGCGTGCACTGGCCAAAGCACGGCTTCCTGCGCAAGCCGGGCACCATTGTTTTCGAATATCTCGAACCCATTCAGCCGGGCCTCAAGCGCGCTGAATTCATGCGCACGCTGCAGGAGCGCATCGAGACCGCCTCCAACGCCCTGCTGCCGTTGTAGGCTCTACGTCTCTCCAGGGGAGGAAGATCCGTCACCCCGCAGCCAACTCGCGGGCCTCGACCATGCCCAGCAGCTTTTCCATCGCCGCATCGTGGACGCCCTGTTCGCGCAGGTGCACGACGAGATCGCGCAGATAATCGACATTGCGGCCCGACAGCCCGGCGGCTCCCGAGATCAGCTCGGCCTGTCGCTCCAGACTCAGCGCCCCGGCCCATTGCGGATGGTGGACGTCGGACAGGAAGACCAGGGTCTCGACCCGATGCCCATTGGCCAGGCGGATGTTGGCGCGCGCTTCGATATAGGTCTCGGTCGGCTGCTCGCGCTCGCGCAGATAGGCGTAGGTCTCTTCCCAGTGCGCCTCGGACACGCGATAGGCCGCCCCGCGAACCGCTCCGCCGGGGGCCAGGCCCAGCACCAGGCCCGGACGCTGGTAGGTCCCGCGGTGGTGCACCGAATAGATGCAGAACGCGCGCCGCCGCCCGTGTAGGGTGGCCGCCTGGCGCTCGACGAACTCGAACCCCGGACGCCACATCAGCGACCCGTAACCGAAGATCCAACGTTCAACCGACATGGCCCGCCGCGACAACTCCGCCCCGCCTGCCCCCCCTGTGCCTCATCCCGCTCCCGACCGCAAACCTGGACGCAAAGCGCTGTACGCCCCGTTCGTCTTGGCCGGCGTCGTCGCCGTGGCCTGGAGCGGCTTCTGGCTCTACGCGCGCGGCGAGGCGGCCAAGCAGATCGATCTGGGCGCGACCGCCCTGCGCAACGCCGGCTACGACGTGGCCTGGAGCGAGCAAACCATCGGCGGCTATCCGTTCCGCCTGAACGTCACCCTCAAGGACGCCCGCATCCGCGAGCCGTCCGGCTGGGCGCTGACGGCGCCGAGCCTGGAGAGCCAGGCCTTCCTGCATGGCCTGTCGACCTGGGTGATCGCCACGCCTCAGGGCCTGACTTTCGTGCGGCCCATCGGCGGCCCAGTCGAGGTCAAGGGCGATGTGATCCACGCCAGCCTGTCGGGCCTGGACAAGCCCCTGCCCAAATTCTCGTTCGAGGGGACCAAGCTTTCCTTCGTCCCGGCCGCAGGCGCCCAGCCCTTTGCGCTCTCGGCCGCCGACCGCGTGGAGTTCCACCTGCGTCCCGGCCCGGACGACCAGGCCGCCGTGTTCTTCAAGGTCGACGCTGGCAAGGCGCGGCTCTCGGGCCTGTTCGCCCGCATCGCCGGCGACAAGCCGATCTCGATCACCTGGGATTCGATCCTCTCCAAGGTGAGCAGCTTCAAGGGCCGCGACTGGCCGGCCACGGTGCGCGCCTGGTCGACGGCGGGCGGGCGCATGACCGTACGCAACGCCGGGATCACCGCCGGCGAAGCGGTGATCGGCGCCCAGGGCGGGACCTTGAGTGTCGGCTATGACGGGCGGCTGAATGGCTCGCTCGACGTCACCCTGCGCGAGGCGCCCAAGGCGCTCGGGGCCATGGCCGAGACCGGGACGATCCGGCCGGAAGCGGCGATGGCGGCCTCGGCCGTCGCCATGGCCCGCCAGGGCTCCAACGACGTCGCCCGCGCCAACATCACCTTCCAGGCCGGCCAGACGACGCTGGGTCCGGTGGCGATCGGACCCGCGCCTAAGGTCTATTAGGCCAGTTCGGCCGCACACATCGCCTTGAACTGGGCCAGGCCCTCGCTCGCCTCGGGCAACAGCGCGCCCAGCACCTCGACGGTGAAGGTCACTGGCGCCGAGCCGGGCGCGGTGACGAGCGTGCCGTCGCGGACCGCCGCCGGCGTGTCGGCATAGAGATCCCAGGCGCGATAGCCGCCCGCGCCCTGGCGCAGGAACTCCAGGCTGTTGGACGTGTGGCGCCGAGCGTCCATCAGGCCGGCGCGCGCCACCGCCAGGGTCCCGGCGCAGATGCCGCCGACCACCTTGCCGGCGCCGTCCGCCGCCCGGAGCTCGGCCGAGACGTCCGGCGCGCCCTGCCCCGACCATTTGTCCGAGCCGACCACCACCAGGGCGTCGTAATCGGCCGGCTTCAGCGCCTCGATCGCGCCGCCCGGATGCACGACCATGCCGCCGATCGAGGCGACCGGCTTGCCGCCCGGCGTGTGGAACGAGGTCGAGCCGCCGAAATAGGCCCGCAGGGCCGCGCTCATGTGCGCGTGCTCCCAGTCGGCGAAATCGTCGATGAGGATGAAGGCGATGTGCTTGCCCATAGGTCGGCTCCGGCTGGGGGAATGAGCGCATCCTGGCCCATTCCGGCGCCGAAACCTGTCAGCAGCGTGGCGTCAGCCCATCGGGTTGTCGATCGACGGCGGCGGCTTCGAAAACCACTTCGGCCCGGCGTCGGTCATGTGGATGCAATCCTCCAGCCGCACCCCGAATTTGCCCGGAAGGTAGAGACCCGGCTCATTGGAGAGGCACATGCCCGGCGCGAGCTTCGTCGCCTCGCCATGGACGAAGTTGATCGGCTCGTGGCCTTCCAGCCCGATGCCGTGGCCGGTGCGATGCGACAGACCCGGCAGGCCGTAGCGAGGACCATAGCCCAGGCTCTCGTAGTACCGGCGCACCGCATCATCGACCGCGCCGGCGGCCGTCCCGACCTTCGCCGTCTCGAAGGCGATCTGCTGCCCTCTGGCCACCTCGCCCCAGACCTTCCGCTGCTCGGCCGTCGGCTCGCCGAACACGAAGGTCCGCGAGATGTCGGACTGATAACCCTCGACCGTGCAGCCGCAGTCCATCAGCACGACTTCCCGGTCCCGCACTTCCTGCGGCTTGCCCGACCCGTGCGGATAGGCCGCCGCCTCACCGAGCAACACCATCGAGAACTCGGGTTTGCCGCCCAACGCCGCGGTGGCCTTGCTCATTATCGCGCCGATGTCGCTCGGCCTCATGCCGCGCTCGACCTTCGAATGGGTGTAGCGATAGGCGGCGATGGTGACGTCGGCGGCGATCTGCATCAGCGCCAGCTCGGCCGGCGACTTGATCATCCGGCAGCCGCGGATCACCGGCGCCCCTGGCACGAACGTCGCGTTGGGCAACCTGCGCGCCAAGCCATCGCTGACGAAGAAACGGACGCTTTCCTCAACCCCGATCTTGCCGCTCGCCAACTTGCGCGCCTTCAGCCAGTCGGCGACCGGCCCCGCCGGATCCTCATCTTCCTGCCAGGTCCGCACCTCGCCGGGCACGGCCAGGCTCTCGCGCACCGACGGCTCCTCGAAAAAGGGCGTGATGATCAGCAGATCGCCTTCGACCGGAATGACCGCAGCCGTCACCCGCTCGCTGCGGCGCCACTGCACGCCGGTGAAGTAGGTCAGAGAGGCGCCCGGTTCGATCACCACCGCCGACAGCCCCTGGGCCTTCATCAGGCTTTGGGCCTTAGCCACCCGCGCCAAACGCTCGGCCTGGGAGATCGGAACCGCGCCGGCGGTCATCCTGGTCAGGCCCTCGACCTGGGCCGCCGCCATGCCGCCAGCCGCGGCGCTCAGACCCAGGCCCGCCACGCCCGCCAGCATGGCCCTGCGATTGACGCTCATATTTCTCTCCCCGGAACTTTGCGGGACCTATGGCGCCGCTTGGGCTGTATTTGAGCGCGTTTCGATCTACGCTCAATTGCAAATCCGGCGAGATTTCACCTGGCGCGCCGGCGGCCTCGAAAGGCCCTCAAGGGAGGACGACCCATGCTGAAGTTCAAGGGACTGCTGGCGCTGACGGCGGGCGCGATCGTCATGGCCAGCGCCGCCTCGGCCGCGCCGCCGGCCAATGTTACGGCTGCCCTGGCCGACCCCGCCCGCCCGGCCGAGGACGTCGCGCGCGACGCGGCGCGCAAGCCCGGAGACCTGCTGGCGCTGATGAACGTGAAGCCGGGCGCCAAGGTCGCCGACTTCGTGATCGGCGGCGGCTACTTCACCCGCATCCTCTCGGCGGCGGTCGGACCGACCGGCCATGTCTACGCCTACCAGCCGGCCGAGTTCATCGCCTACCAGGCCTCGTACGGCGAGAACCTCAAAAAGGTCGCCGGCGCCTACAAGAACGTCACTCCGCTGGACGCCAGCTTCCAGGCCCTGGACCTGCCCGACGGGCTCGACGCGATCATCACCGTCCAGAACTATCACGACCTCTATCTGAAGCCGTTCCCGGTCGGCACCGCGGCCAAGGTGGACGCCGAGCTCTTCAAATCGCTGAAGCAGGGCGGGGTGTTCCTGGTGGTCGACCACCAGGCGGTCGCCGGATCGGGGACCAGCGCCGCCGACAGCCTGCACCGCATCGATCCCGAGGCGGTGAAGAAGGACCTGACCGCCGCCGGCTTCAAGCTGGAGAGCGAGAGCAAGCTGCTGGCCAACGCCGCCGATCCGCATACGGCCAGCGTGTTCGACGCCTCGATCCGCGGCAAGACCGACCAGTTCATCCTGGTGTTCCGCAAACCGAAGTAGGCGAGCGGGCGCCTGGCCCCGCGAACCGGTATCGGATGCAACTTTTTTGCGGCGACGGGGCCTATTGCACCCTCGCCCGCAATGACCTAAGCGCCGAACCTTCGTTTTCGGGGGAAAGTATGGCGAACGCCGATCCCAAGACCGCCGCGCCCAGCCTCGAGGCCGTGCGTGCGCGCATCGATGCGATCGACGCCCAGTTGCTGGCGCTGGTGGACGAGCGGGCGGGACTGGCCGTCCAGGTCGCTGCGGCCAAGGCCGCCGCGGGCGACGGCGACAAGTTCGCCCTGCGCCCGGGCCGCGAAGCCCAGCTGCTGCGCCGCCTTCTCGACACCCCCCGCAACGCTGCGCGCCCCAGCCTCGTCGTGCGCATCTGGCGGGAGTTGATCGGCGACAGTCTCTCGCGCCAGGGCGCGTTCCACATCTCGGTCTATGGCGGGCGCGACAGCGGCCGTGCGGTCGAGGGCGCGCGCCTGCGCTTCGGCGCCGCACCGCCGCTGCGCCAGGTCGCCAAGCCCGAGGACGCCATCGCCGCAGCCAAGACGCCGGGGGGCGTGGCCGTTCTGTCGCTCGCTTCGGAAACGCCCTGGTGGGGCCGCCTGCTGGTCGAGCCGAAGCTGCGGGTGTTCGCCGCCCTGCCGTGCCTGTCGTCATGGGGTCCGCGCGCGGCGGTCGCCGTGGCTGAGGTCGAGGTCGAACCCACCGGGGCGGACCTGACCTTCTGGGTCACCGACGCCGGCGGCTCGGCCGAGGCGATTGAGGCGGCGCTGGGACGCGACGGCGTGGCCGGCGACCTGATCGCCGAAGCCGGCGGCCTCAAGCTCTTCGCGTTGATGGGCTTCTACCAGCCAGACGATGCGCGCCTTGCCCGCGCGCCCGGCCGCCTGACCGGCGTCATCGGGGCTGCGCCCGCCCCGCTCGACGTGTAGAAGCCGCGGGCCATGTCCGACATCAGCCTCGACCGCGCCGCCGCCCCGCGCCCTATGCCCAAGCCGGGAATCCTGGAAATCGCCGCCTATGTGCCCGGCAAGTCCAAGGTCGAAGGGATCGAGCATCCGCTGAAGCTATCTGCCAACGAGAACATTCTCGGCTCCAGCGAGAAGGCCCGCGAAGCCTTCGCCGGTGCTTTCGACAAGCTGCAGATGTATCCGGACGGCCAGTCCAACGAGTTGCGCGACGCCATCGCCGACCACTTCGGCCTGGAGCGCGAGCGCCTGATCATGGGGTGCGGGTCGGACGAGATCTTCCACCTGCTGTGCCAGACCTTCCTCGAAGCCGGCGACAACGTGGTCCAGGGCGAATACGGCTTTGGCGCCTATGCGATTAGCGCCCGCGCCTGCCAGGCGGAGCCGCGCTTCGCCAAGGAGCCGAATTATCGCATCGACGTCGACGAGATGCTGAAGCTGGTCGATGCGCGCACTCGCATCGTCTTCGTCGCCAATCCGGGCAATCCGACCGGCACCTGGCTGAGCGGCGAGGAAATCCGTCGCCTGCACGCGGCCCTGCCGCCCAGCGTCATCCTCTGCCTCGACGGCGCCTATGCAGAGTTCTGCAGCGATCCGCGCTTCGAGGACGGCCTGTCGATGGTCCGCGAGTTCGAGAACGTCGTCGTCACCCGCACCTTTTCCAAGCTGCACGGCCTGGCTGCGCTGCGCGTCGGCTGGGGCTACATGACCGCCGAAATGGCCAGTGCAATGGACCGCATCCGCCTGCCCTTCAACGTCAACATCCCGGCTCAGCTGGCCGCCAAGGCGGCCCTCGCCGACGAGGACTTCCAGCGCCGCTCGCTGGACCTGGTCGAGCAGTGGCGCCCCTGGCTGACCCAGCAACTCGGCGGCCTGGGGCTGGAGCCGGTGCCATCGGCGGCGAACTTCGTCCTGGTCGGCTTCCCCAAGACGCCGGGCCGCACGGCCAAGGACGCCGAGGCGTTTCTCAGCGCCCGCGGCCTGATCATCCGCTATGTCGGCAGCTACGGCCTGCCTGACCACATCCGCATCACCATCGGGCGCGAAGCCGATAACCGCGCCATCGTCGAGGCCCTGGCCGAATTCATGAAGGGGCCGGCGGCGTGAGCGTCATCTATCCGCGCATGGCCGTGATCGGCTGCGGCCTGATCGGCTCGTCGGTGATCCGCGCCTCCCGCGAGGCCGGCGTGGTCGGCCACGTGTTCGTCGCCGACGCCAGCGAGGCCCATCGGGCGCGCGTCGTCGAGCTGGGCTACGCCGACGAGGTGACAGGCGACATCGCGCAAGCGGTCAAGGACGCCGATCTGGTGGTGCTGGCCGTGCCGGTGCTGGCCATGGGCGAAGCCGCCGCCGCCGCCGCATCGGCGCTGAAGCCGGGTGCGACGGTCACCGACGTCGGTTCGGTCAAGGGCAGCGTCGCCGACGCCATGGCCAAGGCCCTGCCGGACAATGTCTTCGTCATTCCCGGCCACCCGATCGCCGGCACCGAGCATTCCGGACCCGACGCGGGCCTGGCTGAACTGTTCCAGAACCGTTGGGTGATCCTGACGCCGCAGCCGCGAGAGGACGCCGCCTATGTCGAGGCGACCGCGCGCCTCGCCGAGTTCTGGGGCGCGCTCGGCGCCAACGTCGAGCAGATGGATATCCGCCACCACGACCTGGTGTTGGCCGTCACCAGCCACCTGCCCCACCTGATCGCTTACAATATCGTCGGCACCGCCGCCGACATGGAGGAGGTCACCCAGGCCGAGGTGATGAAGTACTCGGCCGGCGGCTTCCGCGACTTCACCCGCATCGCCGCCTCGGACCCGACCATGTGGCGCGACGTCTTCGTCGCCAACAAGGAGGCGGTGCTGGAGATCCTCGGCCGCTTCACCGAAGACCTCCAGGCTCTGTCGCGGGCGATCCGCTGGGGCGAGGCCGACAAGCTGTTCGACCTCTTCACCCGCACCCGCGAAATCCGCCGCGGCATCATCGCAGCCGGCCAGGAAAGCGCCGAGCCCAATTTCGGCCGCGACCGCGGCAAGCACTGACGTCCGTCCGTCTGCTCGCGGCTACGCCGCCGGTTGCTCGCCCTTGGCCACCTGTTCGGCGAGCCGTCCTGGAAGCTCGGCCATGTGGTCGAACTCCGCGGTGAACTCGCCCAGGCCCTGGGTCAGGCCTCGCAGTTCGACGATCAGGTCCTGTCGCTCCGCCCGGGGCAGGCAGACCTCAATCTCGTCCCAGTCGGCCCAGCCTTCGCGCGGGTGGAAGCCCAGGATCTGGCCGCGTCGCGCCGTCACCGCCTGGGTGATCTTCGAGGTCGAGGCCTGGGGCGCATGGATGACGATCTTCTCCACCGGCTCCAGCAGGTAGGGCGCGCCAGCCCGCAGGCCCTCGCTCATGGCCAAGCGCCCGGCGGCGCGGAAGCTCATCTCCGAGGAGTCGACGCTGTGGTAGGAGCCATCGACCAGCACGACCTCGACGTCTGTCACCGGAAAGCCGAGCGCGCCGCGCTCCATGGCGTCGCGCACCCCCTGCTCGACGGAAGGAATCCACTGCTTGGGGACCACCCCGCCAGTGATCTTCTGCGAGAAGGCGAAACCTTCGCCGCGCGGACGCGGGCGGATCTCCAGCACGACGTCGCCGAACTGGCCGTGGCCGCCGGTCTGCTTCTTGTGGCGGCCGCGCTGGGTGACCGGTTTGCGCAGCGATTCCTGGTACGAGACCTTCGGCCGGCTGGTCGCCGCCTCGACATTGAAGCGCCGCTTGAGGCGATCGATCACCACATGCAGGTGCGCCTCGCCGCGCCCGGCGATGATGGTCTCGTGGGTCTCGGGATCCTGGCCGATGGCCAGCGCCGGGTCCTCCTCCGCCAGCTTCAGCAGCGCCGCCGACAGCCGCACGTCGTCCTTGCGGTCCTTGGCTGCGATCGACATTGCATAGAGGGTCGCCGGCGGTCGGGCGCCGTCGGCCCAGCTTCGGGGCTTGCCGTCCAGCGACAGCAGCGCGCCGGTCGATGCCCCGTCCAGCTTGCCGATGGCGACGACCTCGCCCTCACGCGCCCGGTCGGTCTTCTTGCCGTTCGGCGCGGTGAAGACAGTCAAGCCGCCGGCGCGCGCCTTGCCGCCGTCGCCGAAGGTCAGCTCCGCACCGTCGGCCATCTCGCCGGACATCACCCGGGCGAAGGCCAGCTTGCCCGCCTGGCCGGCGTAGGAGGTCTTGAAGACATAGGCGCAGGGCCCTTCGATCCCCATGCGCGCTGCGGCCGCCATCACGTCCGGCGTCTCATGTCGCAGCGCCTTCAGCAGCCGGCGCACGCCGAAACCGTTCATGGCCGAGCCGAAGAACACCGGCGTGATCAGGCCTTGGGCCAGGTCCGCCACCAGGTCGGCGAAGACCGTATCCTGGCTGGGATTGAGATCCGACAGCAGCTGCTCCATCAGCGCGTCGTCGAAGTCGGCCAGTTGCTCCAGCATGTGGAAGCGCGCGTCGGCCTCCAGGGTCGCGACATCGCCGGAAAGGTCGACCTGCTGGCTGGGCTGGCCGGGGCGGTAGACGAAGGCGCGCTCCAGGGCCAGGTCCACGAAGCCGGTCACGTGCTCCTTCTCGACGAGCGGGATCTGCCGTGCCACCAGCCGGTTCCCCGACGCGGGCGCCATGGCGGTCAAGAGCTCGTCCAGCCCCCCGTGCGCCTGGTCGATCTTGTTGACGAACACCGCGTGCGGCGTGCGTCGCTGCTCCAGTTCCTTGAAGATCGGCTGCAGCAGAGCCGCTCGCCCCGGGTTCGGATCGGCGACGATGATCGCCAGGTCCACCGCCGGCAGCACATAGTCCTCGCAGCCGGCGAACTCCGGCGACCCGGGGCAGTCGACCACCGAATAGCGGTCGCCCATGAACTCGAAGCCGGCGACGTTGAACTCCACGCTCTGGCCTCGCGCGCGGGCCTCGGGTGTGGCGTCGCCGATGCTGGTGGAGCCCACCTCGCCCTGTCGCGGGACCGCGCCCGCAGCGAACAGCATGGCTTCCATGAGGGTTGTCTTGCCGGATCCCGCCGCGCCGACCAGCGCGATGGCGCGTGCGGAACCGGAACCTGGTCTGCCCATTTGCAGGCCCTCCCAAGCTCTAGAGGCGCCCGCCTCGTTGGGAGCGGGCGCATGTGACCCCGACCGGTTCCTATGCTTCCACCCGAGAAGCCCGCAGCGCAAGGCTTGGCCGCGCCATGCGAAACACGCCATCGTGTTCGTAACGGGAGATGCGGATGAATGGATACGCTTGGCTGGCCATCGCCATCGTCGCCGAGGTGATCGGCACCTCGACGCTCAAGGCCTCGGAGGGCTTCACCCGCCTCCTGCCCTCGGTCGTCACGGCGATCGGCTACGCCATCGCCTTCTACTGCCTGTCCCACTCGATGAAGACGGTGCCGGTCGGCGTCGGCTACGCGATCTGGTCGGGCGTCGGCATCGTGCTGATCACCGCCATCGCCTGGGTCGCCTTCAAGCAGCGGCTCGACCTGCCGGCCCTGGCCGGCATGGGCCTGATCATTTCAGGCGTGCTGGTGATCAATCTCTTCTCCAAGAGCGCCGTGCACTGAAGGGGCGCGACACAATCTTAGGATGTTGCCACGGGGGAGATACGCACTCAAGCTGCACCCAGGCTAGGACGTGACAGGTTGCGGCATGCGGCGCTTTTCGCGGCGAAAGACGCTCGGTTTGATGATCGGCAGCGCCCTGTTGAGCGCCTGCGGGGACCGCCGCCAGCCGTCGGAAGAGCCTGCGCCCAAAGCCGCCCCTTTGTCGCCGTTGCCGGACCCCACTGGCCAAGCCGTCAGCTTCTGCGAGAGCGCCACGTCTTTCGGGGAGTCGCTGATTGACCTGCTGCAGCAGCAGGGCCCCTCCAAAACCCAGGTCGTCTCTCCGCTGAACCTCGCCGCCACTCTGGCGATGCTAGGACAAGGCGCTCGGGGACGAACGGCCGCCGAGATCGCCGCCGTGCTCAGGCTCGATCGAGCCGGGTCGACGTTGAGCGCGGTCGGCGAAGCATATGCATCGGTCCGCTCGCGTCTCGTTTCCACCCCGAACCGCGTCGCACCGGTTCCAGCCACCGTTCTGACGGCGAACGGTCTCTGGATCGACGACGCGCTCACGCTCGCTCCAGCGTTTCGCGCGACGCAGGCAAAGGCCTTCGACGCGCGAATTGAAAGCGCCGACCTTTCGAACCCGGCGACGGCGAGGCAGATCAACGCGTTTGTCGAGCGCGCCACAAAGGGGCTGATTTCCAGCTCCGTAGAGCCCGGCGACCAACTGGCGACGCTCGTTAACACGCTCTATTTCAAGGGCGGCTGGCTTCTGCCCTTCGAAAAATCGGAAACCCGGACTGAACCGTTCACGCGAGCGGACGGCTCTAAGATCATGACGTCGCTGATGCGCCGGAACTCGTTCTATCGGTACTTCGAGTCGTCACAGCTTCAGGCCGTAGCGCTATCCTATGCGGACTTCCGCTATGAGCTCGTGCTCGTCCTGCCGCGCAAACCCGGCCTGCCGCCAAAATGGGCGACCTCGGCGCTGGCTGGACTAGGCCCCGACGAGACCAATTGGGAGCTTCGCGAGGGAGAGGTGATCGTCCCGCGCCTGAATCTGCGCATACGGGCCGGTGTAATCGACCCGTTACGGCGCATGGGCCTGACCGAGACGCTCAGCCGGTCGCCCGATTTTCCCGGGATCGCCGCTCAACCGCTAACAATCGGGGCCATCGCGCATGACGTCGTCTTCCTGATGGACGAGGAAGGCGTCGAGGCGGCCGCCGTCACCGAAGCGGATACGGCCGCCGCGGCGACCGATCCTACCCCGCCGCCTCCACCCTTCACCTTCCGAGCCGACCGTCCGTTCGGCTTCGTACTTCGCGAAATTGAGTCGAAGGCGCCGCTGCTGATGGGATCTGTCGCCGATCCGGTTTCCCGCTAGTCGGACGGAGGTCCCAAAAATTCGCTCACAGCCTCGATCACCTCGACCAGGCTCAGGCGGTCGACGCGCACGCCTTCGGGCAGGCCGGAGAACAGGCGTGTCGGGGCCGCGGCGTCCAGCATGACGAACACGCCCTTGTCGTCGGCGCGACGGATCAGGCGGCCGAAGGCCTGGGAGATGCGGGCGCGGGCGACATTGTCGTCATAGACCTTGCCGCCGAAGCGCGTGCGCCGCGCCTTGTGCAGGATGTCGGGCCGCGGCCAGGGCACGCGGTCGAAGGCCAGCAGCCGCAGCGAGCGCCCCGGCACGTCGACCCCGTCGCGCACCGCGTCGGTGCCGAGCAGGCAGGCGTCCTCCTCGGCCCGGAAGATGTCGACCAGGGCGCCGACCTCCAGCGGGTCGACATGCTGGGCGTAGAGCGCCAGCCCCTTGTCGGCCAGGGGTGCGGCGATCTTCTCATGCACCGCGCGCAGGCGGCGGATGGCGGTGAAGAGGCCCAGCCCTCCGCCTCCCGCCGCCAGGAACAACTCGCGCATCGCCGCGGCCACTTGGCGGGGATCGTCGCGCCCGATGTCGGTGACCACATAAGCCCGCGCATTTGCCGCGTAGTCGAAGGGCGAGGCCAGTTTCAAGGTCTTGGGCCGGTCGGGCAGGCGCGCCGCGCCGGTGCGCATCTCCGCCAGGGCGAAGGGGTCGTCCAGAGTCGGGTCCGAGAGGGTGGCGCTGGTCACCAGAACGCCGTGGGCCGGGGCGATGACGGCGTTGGTCAAGGGCTCGGTCGGGTCGACCCAGTGGCGGCGGCAGGCGGCGTCCACCACCCGGCCATAGAGGAAGGTGGCGTCGAACCAGTCGACGAAATCCGGGTCATCCTCCGCGTCTTCGTCGATGGCCCGCAGCATCGAGCGCCAGGCCGGCAGCAGCATGCGGCAGCGTCGGTCCAGACCCCGCAGCGCGCCCTCGATGCGGCCGCGGTCGCTGGTGACGATCTGGGCCGCCTCCTCATCCAGCAGGTCTTCCAGCGCGCGGGCCAACGCCAGCAGCGGCGCCTCGATTTTCGCCAGCGCCGCAGCCGCATCGCGGGCGGTGGCGCGCACCAGGTCCAACGCCGGGCGCGCGGCGCACTCCATGCCGACGTCCGAGGGCGCGGCGCGGGCGCGAAGCTGCTCGATCACCGCCACCAGGAAGGCCTCGATCGGGCCGATGGGGTTCACCTCGCCGTTCGGCGGCGCGATGCGGCCCGACCAGCCCTCGCCCGGCAGGGCCGAGGCGGCCTGGATGGCGTCGGAAAGGGCCATGCGCGCCTCCTCCCGGTCGCCCAGCATGTCCATCAGCCGCGCCTCCAGCCCGCGGCCGCGCCGGCCCCGCCCTTCCGGCCCGCGGATCCAGCGGCGCAGCTCGGCCGTCTCCTGGCCCGACAGCGCCGCCGAGAACGCCGCGTCGGCGGCGTCGAAGAGGTGGTGGCCCTCGTCGAAGACGATGCGACGCGGCTGGGTGGTCTCGGCGTCGCCCTTCGAGCCACGGGCGGCGCGCGCACCGTCGAAGGCCGCCTGGGTCATGACCAGGGCATGGTTGGCGATAACCAGGTCGGCGCGGCGCGAACCGCGGATCGCCTTCTCGACAAAGCAGGCGCGATAGTGCTGGCAGCCAGTGTGGATGCACTCGCCGCGCCGGTCGACGAGGTTGCCGGCGCTCGCCTGCCCCGCGGCCGGCACGGCGAACAGGGTCGGCAGCCAGGCCGGGAAGTCGCCACCGGTCATGTCGCCGTCACGGCTGGCCCGCGCCCAGCGCGCCGTCAGACCGATCCCGACCAGGTCCGCCCCGCCGAGTTGGGCGGTGTTGGCCATATCCTGGAAGTTCAACAGGCAGAGATAGTTCTCGCGCCCCTTGCGCACGACCGCCTTCTTGGCGCGCACCTTGGGGTCGGGAAAGATCGAATGGCTCTCGCGCTCGATCTGCCGCTGCAGGGCGCGGGTGTAGGTCGAGACCCAGACCGACGGCCCGTTGGCCTCAGCCCACAGCGAGGCCGGCGCCAGATAGCCCAGGGTCTTGCCGACCCCGGTGCCGGCCTCGGCCAGCATCATACGCGGCTCGCCTTCGCGCTCGCGCGGCTGGAAGGCGAAAGCCGCCTCGGCGGCATATTCGACCTGGGAGGGCCGCGCCTCGTCCAGCCCCGCCCGCTGCAGCAGTTCGGCCAGACGCTGGGCCGCCTCCTCCGGCGCAACCGGCTTGGAACTGGCCTCGCCGAGCGGCGCCTGGTCCTCCCACTCCATGATGCGGGTCCAGACATCGAGGCCCGAGGTCCGGAACTGGTTGCCGACCGGACGCGAGCGCAAGGCCGCCACGCAGGCCGGACCCCAAGCCCAGCCGGCCCGCATCAAGGTCTCGGCGATGGCCAGCGCCTCCTCGCGGCTCGGCTGTGGAGCCTCGGCCAGCTCGCCCAGCAGCCGCGCGCAGGCCTCGCGCAGCGCCTCGGCCTGGGCCTGCGCCCCTTTCGGCTCGGCCATACCCAGCGCCTGCGCCAACCCCACCGCCGACGGCGCGCAGAAGGTGGCCGGCCGCACGAAGGCGTAGAGCTCCAGGGCGTCGAAATGGCCGGGCAGGCGCGGCGGGGCGTTCAGCCCCAACCGCCGCGCGGTCATCGAGGCGTGGGCGACCAGGACCGGCCCCTGCTGCATCAGGTCGCGCGCATCGGGCGGGCGGATCGCCTGGGCGCCGGCCGCATCGGCCGCCGCCGCCCTCGGGCCGGGCAGCACCACCAGGGCGGGCGCAAGATCGAGACTCGGGGCGAGCGCGTTCACCCGTTCGGCTTAGCGGCTTTTCCCCCGAAACGGAACGCGAACGATGTCGCGGAAGGCGCGCGTGCGGCGATCTGGTCGGCCACGCTCCAGGCCGCGCCAGTCAGGCAGAGCGCAACGGCGGTCATGGTCCATTCCAGCTGACTGTTCGGGTCGGCGAGGATCCGCGGAACGTGCAGCAGCAGTACGAAACCGGCGAACATCATGCCCAGCAGCCGGGAAGCCAATCTCGCCCATACGCCGGAGATGATCGCCAAGCCCGCAGCCAGGTGGCAGACTCCCGTCGCATAGGCCCAGAAATGCTGGTCTGGCGGGATCCAGGCCGGGACCATCGAAGCGGTGAAGTCGGCATAGGCGAAATGGGCCGTCCCGAACACCAGCGGGCAGAGACCAAAGGCGCGGACCGCCAGCCCGCCGGCGCTGCGGGCGCCCGCCGTCGGCAGCCAAAGCGCCGCACCGGCCAAAGCCAGGGCGAGGCTCTCAGCCACGCCGTTCCAGGCTCCGAAGTCGGCGGGCGCGTCCATGACCGCCCGGGTGTGCAGCACGATCCAGAGGCCGAACATTGCGGCCAGGGCCGCCGCCGCGATCCCACGCAAGCGCCGCGCCTGTATCGCCAGGCCCGTCGCCACGAAACCGGCCGCGCTCAGCAGGGCGATCGCCTCGCGCCCCGCCCAGCCGCGCGGGACCGGCTGCCATTGCAGGGCGAAGTCGCGGAAGATCAGACAGACCGCGCCCAGCAGGACCGCGCCCGCGCCATAGATACGAAACCCCGCCACCGCGCCTGCTCCCCAGCCTTGGCCGAGCCGAAAGCTCCGAGCCGATTGGGGCGCGATTGCGACGGTTGCTCAGTCTTTACCGGCGCGTCGCGCTCACTCGGCGATCGCCTCGCCGGAGCCGCCGAACTCGGCCGGGAAGTCCTTCAGCTTGGGCAGGCCGTCGCGCATCGGCAGCACCGTCTCGGCGTAATTGACGTGCACGCCGGGCTGGAAGTCGAGGCCCGGCAGCGTGGCGGCGAACACATCGACCAAACCCAACGTAGGATGGTTGGTCATCAGGTGGCCTCCGCACTTGGTGCAGTACTGGCGTTCGCTCATCTCCGTCTTGGCGTAGGTGGCCAGGCTGTCGGCGCCTGCTATCACCTTCACATCCTCCGGTCGCCAGAGGCTGAAAGCGTTTACCGGGCCGCCGGACCAGGATCGGCATGATCGGCAATGGCAGTAACCCATGGCCTGCGGCGCGCCGGCCGCCTCGATCTTCACCGAACCACAGAAGCACTCACCCTGGTACGTCTCGGTCATGGCCGGATCCTTCTCAGAGTTGCAGGCCGCCACCATGGCGCCGCTGGGCGGCGGCGACCAGCGACCTAGGATCGCAAGGCGCTTGCGCGAAACGTAACGCGAACATCATATGACGCCATGGCCGACAGCCCGGCGTTCCCGCCCGATCTCCTGCCTGCGAAGTTCGCCGCCTGGTTCGAAGGCCGCGGCTGGAGCCCGCGCGCCCACCAGCTGGAGATGATCGAGAAGGCGCGCGAAGGCCGCGACACTTTACTGATCGCCCCGACCGGCGGCGGCAAGACGCTTGCCGGCTTCCTGCCCAGCCTGATCGAGCTGGCGGAGCGACCGCCGGCCAATGCGCCGCGCGGAATCCACACCCTCTACATCTCGCCGCTCAAGGCGCTCGCCGTCGACGTCGAGCGCAATCTGATGGCGCCGATTCTCCAGATGGGATTGCCGATCGTGGCCGAGAGCCGCACGGGCGACACGGGCGCTGCGCGGCGCCAGCGTCAGCGGGTCAAGCCGCCGGACATCCTGCTGACCACGCCGGAACAGCTCGCCCTGTTCTGCGCCTGGGAGGGCGCGCGGCTCTACTTCGAGGATCTTTCCTGCGTCATTCTCGACGAGATCCACACTCTGCACGGCTCCAAGCGCGGCGACCTGCTGGCGCTCGACCTCGCGCGCCTGCAGCAGTTCGCCCCCAACCTGCGCCGCGTCGGCCTCTCGGCGACCGTCGACGACCCTGACGTGATCCGTCGATGGCTGAGCTGTGGGCGGGGGACCGCCCCACATGAGTCCGTCGCCCTGGTTCGTGGCCCAGGCGGGGCCGCGCCGATCGTCGACATGCTGCTGTCGGAAGGCCGCGTGCCGTGGGCCGGACACACCGCCAAGCACGCCATGGACGAGGTCTACGACGCCATCAAGCAGGCGCGAACCGCGCTCGTCTTCGTCAATACCCGCTTCCAGGCCGAGTTTGCCTTCCAGGAGCTGTGGCGGCTGAACGAGGACAACCTTCCTATCGCCTTGCACCATGGCAGCCTGGCCGCCGAACAGCGGCGTAAGGTCGAGGCGGCCATGGCCAGGGGCGAGTTGCGCGCGGTGGTCTGCACCTCGACGCTCGACCTCGGCATCGACTGGGGGGACGTCGACCTGGTCATTCAATTGGCCAGCCCGAAGGGCGCCAGCCGCATGGTCCAGCGCATCGGCCGCGCCAACCACCGGCTGGACGAGCCGAGCCGCGCCCTCTTCGTGCCGGCCAACCGCTTCGAGATGCTGGAGTGCCAAGCCGCCCGCGAGGCCATCGCCGAGAACCGCTTCGACGGCGAGCTCAGCCGGATCGGCGCGCTCGACGTGTTGGCCCAGCACGTCATGGGCTGCGCCTGCTCCGAACCCTTCGACCTCCTGGCGCTTTACGATGAGATCACCAGTTCCGGTCCCTATCGCGACCTCTCATGGGAGGATTTCGAGCAGGTCGTCGATTTCGTCTCGACTGGCGGCTATGCGCTGAAGACCTATGACCGCTTCCGCCGGATCGTGAAGATGCTGGACGGCCGCTGGACCGTGCGCAACGCCGAGACCGCGCAGCGCCACCGCCTGAATGTCGGCGCCATCGTCTCGCCCGCCATGCTTGCGGTGCGGGTCTCGATCGGAAAGGGCCGGGCCGGCCGCAAGATCGGCGAGGTCGAGGAAGGCATGCTGGAGATGCTCGATCCCGGCGACACCTTTGTCTTCGCCGGTCAGGTCTGGGCCCTGGTCGCCGTCACCGGGACCGAGGTGCTGGTCAGCCCGGCGACCAACAAGGACCCGAAGATGCCATCCTGGGGCGGGTCGAAGTTCGCGCTGTCCACGTTCCTGGCCACGCGCGTGCGCGAACTGATGTTCGACCAGGCGCACTGGAGCGTGCTGCCGCCCGACGTGCGCGAATGGCTGGAGGCCCAGCGCGACCTGTCGCTGATCCCCCCCGCCGACGACATGCTGCTCGAGACCTTCCCGCACGGGAAGCGACATTTCCTCGTGGTTTATCCGTTCGAGGGGCGGCTGGCCCACACCACGCTGGCCATGCTGCTGACCCGGCGGCTGGAGCGGGCCGGGGTCGGACCGTTGGGCTTCGTCTGCAACGACTACGCTATGGCGATCTGGGCGCTAAAGCCGATGGATGGCCTCGATTTCGACGAGCTGTTCGCGCAGGACATGCTGGGCGACGACCTGGAGGCGTGGCTCGCCGAGAGCTTCATGATGAAGCGCGCCTTCAAGGGCTGTGCGATCATCTCGGGGCTGATCGAGCGGCGATTCCCGGGGCATGAGAAATCCGGACGCCAAGTGACCTTTTCGACGGATCTGATCTACGACGTGCTGCGCCGACACCAACCCGACCACCTGCTGCTGCGCTGCGCCCGGGACGACGCGGCCACCGGCATGATCGATGTGGCGCGCCTTTCCCAGATGCTGGCGCGGATCGCCGGCCGCATCCGCCATTCGCCGCTGGGGCGCCTGTCGCCCTTCTCGGTCCCGATCCTGCTGGAGATCGGCAAGGAACGCTCGCCGGGCAGCGCCGCCGACCTGATCCTTGCGGAGGCCGAGGAAGACCTGATCGCCGAGGCTCTGTCCTGAGCATGAAGCCGTGAGCGCCCTGCCCGCCTCGTCCGCCGCCTACGCCTTCGCCGCCAGCCCATGCGGCGGCCTGCGCACCGACCTCAACGGAACCACGGTGACCCTTCGCGCCAGCGGGGCGTTGTGGATCGAGGCCCGCCGCATGCTGGTCGTCGCCGACCTGCACCTGGAAAAAGGCTCCGCCTATGCGGCGCGCGGCCAGATGTTGCCGCCCTATGACACGCGCGACACCTTGCGCCGGCTCCAGGGGGAGATCATCGCCGCCGCGCCACAGGCCGTGGTCCTGCTAGGCGACACCTTCCACGACCGTAAGTCCGAAGATCGCCTGGCGCGTGACGATGCCGCCGCGCTGCGCGCCCTCGCGGGCATGACGCGATTGATCTGGGTGGTCGGCAATCACGACTCCGACGGCCCGCGCGACCTGCCCGGCGAGACTCTGGACGAAATCGCGGTCGAAAGCCTCATCCTGCGCCACGAACCGACCGAAGGACCGCAGGCGGGCGAGGTCGCCGGCCATCTGCACCCCTGCGCCCGCATCGTCGCCGCCAGCGGCAGCGTGCGGCGGCGCTGCTTCGTGACCGACGGGGCGCGGATGGTGGTCCCCGCCTTCGGCGCCTATGCGGGCGGCCTCAGCATCCGGGACGAAGCCTTCGCCGGACTGTTCGCCCGCGCCCCGCTCTGCGGCGCATTGGGCGCTGGCCGCGTCCACGCAATCGGTTGGCGGTCGATCAAGGCGGACTGACTACAGGCGCAGCGCCTGCTCCAGCGCCAGGGCCAGCGAGAGGCACGCGCCGAGCGTGAGGGTCGTCATCAGCCGCGGATAGCGCGCCGGCACGTCGGGCGCGGTGTGATCGTACAGCCATTGCAGGATGAAGGCCGCGATCAGGCCGCCGAGCAGCCAGCTCGTCTCGAGAGCTCCGCGCGAGAACAGCAGCGACCAGCCGGCGATCGGCGACAGGACCGACTGCCCCAGCCGTGTCCAGCGGGGCTGGGCCCGGCCGCTCTCCAGGCCCCAGCGAATTCCCCCCAGGAAGCCCAGCATGATCGCCGACCAGGTCAGCAGGACGCTGAGCGCCGGGCCGCTGAGATCGGCCGGGCCGTAGAGATAGACGAGCGCTGAGATCGGAAACGGCGCCAGGCCCATCAGGGCGATCGCCCAGAGCGGGGCGGGCGTCACGGCCTCGGCATGGACATGGGTCTCGGCGTGCAGATCCAAGCGTCAGTTCCTCCGGAACGCGACGGAAGCGCCCCAGCCGGCGGCGAGGGCGATCACCACGGACGCGATGCCGTAGGACCATGGCCTGTTGTGGGCGAAGAGGTAAAGCGCCCGTTCGGCGCCGGCCTTCTCGACCGTCAGCCCACGGATCCGCCGCGACACCGGCTTGCCGTCCTGGAACAGCAGGATCTCGGCGGTATAGACGCCGATCGGGGCTGACGCTGGCAGGTCGATCTCAGCCTTGAAGAGACCGCGGTCGACGAAGCTCACGCCACGCTCGTCGGCCGCGTAGAGACCGGCCGCCTCCTTCAGGCGCACCACCGCGCGCCGCCAGTCGAGGTAGTCCGCGCCCAGGCCGCTGACGACGACGTCGCGCACGCCGTAACGGGTCTCGGTCCGCTGCTCCATCGGTGCGTTGATCCGCAGGTGGTCGACCCCAGCGCCCAGCTTGCGCAGGGTGCTGAAGCTGGCGATCTGGTCGAGCGGTCGCGTGGAGGCGGCCATGTAGAAGCCGGGCGCGCCCTCGAACACCACCGGGCGCGAATTAACCCAGACTCCGGCGACCTTCGACTTGCGCGCCAGGCGTAGCGGCGCGTCCGGGCCGCGGACGATCACCACCACGTCGCTCGGCCTCGTGGTCGGGTCGAACACCGCGCCGTAGAGCACGATGCGCGCGCCCCGGAAGCTGGAGGTGACCCGCACATTGGTCGTGGTCAGGGCGGCGGAGACGGCGGCCGGCGGCAGTGCGGCGTCGACCATCAGCCGTTCCCCGCCATCAGAACGAACGGCTCGTCCGGCGTGAAGAAAAGACCCAGCCCCATGCGCAGCCCGACCGCCAGCACTATGATCGCCAGCAGCGCGCGCAGTTCCTCTGCCCGGAAGCGCGAGGACGCGCGCGCCCCGACCTGGGCGCCCAGGACCCCGCCGATCAGCAGCAGGGTCGCCAGCACCACGTCCACGGTCTGGTTGCGGCCAGCCTGCAGCACGCTGGTGAGCGAGGTGGTGATGATGATCTGGAAGAGGCTGGTGCCGACGACCACCCCTGCCGGCATGCGCAGGATATAGACCATGGCCGGCACCAGCACGAAGCCGCCGCCGACGCCCATGATCGCCGAGAGGATCCCGACAAACACCCCGAGCAGGATTGGCGGAATGACGCTGATATAGAGCCGCGACCGCGGGAAGCGCATTTTGAACGGCAGGCCGTAGAGCCACGGCGGGCGGCGATCCCTGCGCGGCTTGGGGGCCTCGCCGCGTCGGCGGCGCAGGATCGAGCCGAGCGACTCCCACAGCATCAGCGCGCCGATCACGCCCAGGAAGACCAGATAGGACAGCGAGACCACCAGGTCGGCCTGGCCCAGCAGCCTCAGCCAGCGGAACACCTCGACGCCCGCAAGCGAACCCAGCGCCCCGCCGGCCGCCAGCACCCCGCCCATACGGAAATCCACCGCCTTGCGCCGGGTGTAGGAGATTACGCTGGAGGTCGAGGAGGCGGCGACGTGGTTGGCCTCGCTGGCCACCGCCACTGCCGGCGGGATGCCCAGGAACACCAGCACCGGCGTCATCAGGAAGCCGCCGCCGATGCCGAACAGGCCGGAAATGAAGCCGACCGCCGCCCCGAGCGCCACCAGGAGGGGGGCGTTCACCGAGACTTCCGCGATGGGCAGATAGAAATCCAAGAGCGCCCCTTACCTGGCGCGCGTTACTGGGTGAAGACCTTCAGGCGCGAAAGGGTCAGTTGATCGAGCTTTCCGGTCGCCGCCATGCCTTCATTCCGCTGGTAGGCGGCGATGGCCATGGCGAGCGCCGGCGAGGCCGAGCCATCGGTCGGTCCCTGGTAGTAGTCGAGCCGCGAAAGCGCCCGTTGGGCGGTGGCCACGTCGGCGCGCGACAGAGCCTCGGCCTCGACATAGGCCGACGGATTCGGCGCAGTGGGCCGGAAGGCCTGGGCCGAACGCTCGGCCACGTCGCGGCCCTCGGCCGACAGGCTGGCGCGCACCCGCCCGGCGTTCTTGCGGGCCTGCTCGTCGCCGCTGCGCGCGGCGATCAGGTACCACTTGTAGGCCTCGGCGGCGTTCTGGCCGACGCCGCGGCCCTGTTCGTAGAGGACGCCCAGATTGTACTGGCTGTCGACCAGGCCGAGATCGGCCGCGCGACGGAACCACTGGGCGGCGATGGCCGCGTTCTCGGGTCCGCCCTGACCGTCTGCATAGGCGATGCCGAGGTTGTGCATGGCCGCGCGGTTGCCGCCTTCGGCCGCCCGCTCGGTCCAGCGGCGCGCCTCGGCGAGGTCCTTCTTCAGCCCCGCACCGCCTTCGGCATAGAGCTTGGCCAGATAGAACTGGGCCGGGGAGTGGCCGAGATTGGCGGCCTTGCGAAGAGCCTCCAATCCGCCAGCCTGGCCGACCTCCAGCGCACGGACCGCGCTCGCATAGAGACCCGCGGCCTCGGCGTTCTCGCTGGTCGGCTGGGGCGGCAGGGTCTGAGGCGCCAGGGCGACCGCCGCCCGCGCGGTCTCGATCGCCGGCGTCGTGTCGGCTTCGCCGCCCTTGATCTCGCCGGCCTGGTCCTTGGCGAATACGTCGAGCGCGTCGGCCACACGCTTGGGCGGCGCGCCGCCGGCTTCGCCCTCGGCGACGAAATAGCTGGCCGCGCCGAGGCTGAGGAACGCCGCGCCGCCAGCCACCAGCAAGGCGGTCTGCAGCGAGCCGCCCGCGCCACGCTTGCGCAGGCTGAGCCCCGAGAACAGCGACTTGCCGCGTTCCTTCGGCAGTTTCTCGATCTTGCCGCCCTTGCTGGGTGCGGTCGGCGCCTTCTTGGCGTCGCCGGCGGCGGCCGCCCTCGCCGCGGCGCGGGCCTGCTCGATCACTTCGCGGGTCGACAGGGTCGGAGCCGGAATCTCGGCTTCCGGCTCAGGCTCGGCGATCAGCGGCTCGATCCTCCGAGGCCGATCGGACTCTACCTCGGACGCAGCTTGCGTCTCGGGCTCGATTTCGGCGACCGGCGCGACCTCCGGTTCGGGCTGGGGCGCAGCCGCGGCCGGGGCTTCGGCGTCCTCGATCACACCTGCCTGAGGCAGCGGCGGCAGGCCGTCGGCCGCCTCGAAGTCCTCGACACCGAACTGCGGGGGCTCGGCGGTCTGCGGGAATTCCTCGGCCGACGCCGTCGCCTCGGCGAACGGGTCGGGTCCGAAAGCCTCCGGTTCGGCCTCGATCTCCTCGCGAGGTTCGTGCGCGAAGGCCTGCAGGGTCAGGGGCGCCGCGGACGGCTCGGCCGGGCCGAGATCGCGGAACGGATCTTGCGAGAAGGGCGAGGGCGGCGGCTCCTCGCGGGTGATGCGCGGGGCGGCGACGGCGGCCAGGGCCTGCTCGCCGATGCGGCGCTGGGATTCAGCCAGGCTGCGGTCGATCTTCTCGCGCGCCTCGTCCAGCAGCCGCGCGGTGCGCTCCTCGCTCTGACGGATGCGCTCGGCAAGGTCCTCGACCGAGCGTTCCTGGCGCTGGCTGATCCGCTCGCTGACGCGCGCCACCTGCTCGCCCACATCGTCGATCGCCTGCGCGGCGCGGCGCTCGGAACTGCCGATCCGCTCGGTCAGGCGGTCGGTGATGCGGCCGATCTCCGCACCCAGCTTCTCCAGCGCCTCGGCGTGGGCGGTCTCGGACCGCCCCAGCCGGCTCTCCATCGCCTGGGCGATGCGGGCGACCTCGCCTCCCACCTGCTCCAGCGCGTCGGCGCTGCGATGCTCGGCGGCCTGAACCTGGCGGTTCAGGGCGTCGGCCATGGCCAGGACCTCGCGGCCCATCTTCTCGGCAGCGTCGGCCGAGACCTTTTCGGCCTGGCGCACGCCCTGCGCCATCTCGCCGATCTGCTTTTCGATACGGTCGAAGCGGCCGTCCACATCGCTTTGCAATTGGCGGGCGATCTCGCCGCGCGATTCCTCCAGGCGACGAGTCAGCTCGGCCGACAGGTTGGCGATCCGGCCCTCGATATCCGGCCCCAGGCCGCCCTCGGTCCTGGCCACTCGGGCCTCAAGGGCGGCGAAGGCGCCGGATAGGGCGCTCAGCGTCTCTTCCGTGCGGGCCTCGGCGTCGACCAGGCGCGCATCGACCCGATTGACCACTTCCTCGATCAGGCCGGCGGGATCGTCCACGCCCTTGGCGATGATCTCGTCGATCCGGTGCTCGACCGCGCGGATCGTCTCCTGGGTGCGGCTCTCGCCCTCATAGAGGTGGCTCGCCACGCGGCCCAGCGCCGCCTCCAGCGATCGCAGCGCCTCGACCGAGCGCGGCCCCGCCGCCTCCGCCTCGATCTTGCGCAGGCGGTCGGCCAGGCGCGAATTCTCGGCCCGCGCTTCCTGCACCGCGCCCTCGAAGCGCGCGGCTACCGCCACCGCCTCGCGCTCGGCCGCCTCGATGCGCGCCATGGCGTCGGCCATCACCCGCTCGGCGGCCAGCGCCGCCGGCGACGGGCGCGGGTCACGCTCGAACCGGCTCAACCGGTCCAGCGCCAAGGCCACGCGGTCCAACTCGTCGCCGACATGCGCAGGAGCCTCGTAGCGCGGCGGAACGAGCGGCTCGGGGCGGCGTTCCAGCACGTGCGGACGTTGCGCCTCAGGCCGCGGGCGCTCGTCGAAATAGGACTGGCTGGTGATCTCCTCCGGCCCCTCGTCCTCGAGGATCATCCGGTTGAGCCACTCTCCGAGCGTCATGCCGGAACGGCGGGCCAGGTCCTTCGCAACCTCCCTCGCCTTAGGGTCGATCCCCTTGACGCTCCAGGGCGCACCCGAGGTCATATCGAATCGTTCTCCCAGCCCATTCTGGACGCTACCACCGATCCTTGGTGTGTAAACGGACCGTTAACACTAGATATTGCGTCCAGTGCGAAAGCCTGTGGATTTGTCGCATCCGCCCGCGAGGACCCAAGCCGCCTTATGGTTAACCACCGGTTACCTGCTCGCCCGGAAGGTGATTTCGCCCCCTGCAAATTAAGTCCCCCGGCCATGGCCCGCTTTCCCTGGCGACTGCGCATTGGTTCTTGAAGTCCCGTCATTGGGGTCCGGGCGCGTCGCCGGACGGGGGCTTGCAAAGGAGCACGGCATGAAGACTTCGACTTGGCTGCGGATCGCGGCCTTGGCCTCGGCGGCGAGCCTCGCAGGCGCCGTCGACGCCGCCCAGGCGGCGGTGATTGACATCAGTTCGCTGAGCGGGACCGGCGTGACCGTCTCCCTCGGCGCCGGGACTTACACGCTCAAGCCAGTGGGCGTGACCCGCGGCGGCGCCTACGACGCCTGGAACCCGTGGAGCGCAGTCGGCGGCTGCGACGCGGCCGGAGCTCATTGCTCGATGGGCTGGAACGTCTCGTTCGCCATGGACCTCGGCGGCGGCGCCGGCTTCAACTACGGCCATAACGGCGGCAATGTCGATACCGCCGCCAAGGCGCTGGCCGCGTGGCAGGCGGGTCCCAACGCCTTTGCCCCGCTGGCCCAGGCGAGCAACCCGGCCGCCTATTCGCCGCTGGTCGGTCCGATCGTCTTCACGCTGGCCGCGGCCCAGGACGTACGCTTCTTCATCATCGACTACCCGTATGGCGACAACACCGGCGGCGTCTCGCTCGACCTCGCCCAGCAGGTCTCCAGCGGCGTGCCGGAACCCTCGGCCTGGGCCCTTATGATCGCCGGCTTCGGCCTGGTCGGGGCGAGCGTGCGCGGCCGTCGTCACCGTCTGAACGCGGCCTGACCGATCGATCCAATGATCGACGCGCGCCGCTCGCGCCTTGCGAGCGGCGCGCGTCGCCTGAGCCCTGCATGTCCCGCGCCGCCTCCTTCGGTCCCCTGCTCGCCCACCGCGCGACGAGCGTGGCCGCGCGCCACCGAGCGGTGTATCGTCGAACGACGGTTTCTGGGTGGCGGGCGATGTCGGCGGGGTTTCACCAGGACGAGACGGCGCATGCGCCGGCGGAGCAGCGGCGCGGCGCGGCCGAAGCGCTGATCGCCGCCTGTTACGACGACATGCGCCGGGTGGCGCGGCGGATCATCGCCGGCGACCAGATGCGCCTGGTGCTGCAGCCCACCGACCTCGTGAACGAGGCGGCGCTGCGTTTGATCCAATCCTCGCCCGACACCGTCTCCGACCAAGGCCACATGCTGGCGCTCGCCGCCCGCACCATGCGCCGCATCCTGATCGACGAGGCCCGTCGCCAAGCCGCCGCCAAGCGTCGCCCCCCGCTGCTGACCCAGTGGGTAGAAGGGCCGGCCCCTCAGTTGGTCGATCTGGAAGACCTCGACCGGGCCCTCGCCGCCCTCGACGCTTACTCGACCGAACACGCCCGCGTGGTCGAGCTGCGGTTTGGCCTCGGCCTGACGGTCGAGGAAACGTCCCGGGCGATCGGCGTACCCGAGCGCACGGTGAAGCGCCGGTGGCAGGCCGCTCGCGCCTGGCTGCAGGACTATCTGAGCCCGGGCCTTGGATCCGCAACGGCCTGAGGTCGAGCGCCGCGCTCTGCGGCTCTACGAGCGGCTCAGCGAGCGCCCGGGAGACCTGCGCTTCCGCCGCCGCCTGCTGGGGCGCGAACCCGAGGCCGTGGTCAAGCGGATCGAGGCGCTGGAGCGCAGCGCCGCCGCCGGGCGACGGGCCCTGCCGACTGTGGCCTCGGTGCTGGCGACACCGGCGGCCGAGGCGCCCGACCGGGTCGGCCCCTTCCGGCTGCTCGAACAGATCGGCGAAGGCGGCATGGGCCAAGTCTGGCGCGCCGTGCGCGACGACGGGCTCTATGAACAGCGGGTGGCGGTCAAGCTGCTGCACGCCCACCTCGCGCCGCTGGCCGCCTCGCACTTCGTGCGTGAGCGCCAGATCCTGGCGCAGCTGGAGCATCCCAATGTCGCGCGGCTTATCGACGGCGGCGTCACCGAGGACGGCGCAGCCTATCTGGTGATGGAGTACATCGACGGCGCGCCCATCGACTTGGCCGCCCGGCCCCTCGGCCTGATCGAGCGTGCGGCCTTGTTCGCCCAGGCCGCCGACGCGGTGCAGTTCTCGCACGAGCGGTTGATCGTCCACGCCGATCTGAAGCCCTCGAACATTTTCGTCGACGCCCAGGGCCGGGTGAAGCTGCTCGACTTCGGCATCGCCCGGCTGCTGGCCGAGGACGAGGAGCCCTCTCGCCCGACGCCGATGACCGAGGGCTACGCCAGTCCAGCGCGGCGGGCCGGCGCTTCTCCAGGCGTCGCCGACGACGTCTTCTCGCTCGGCGTGCTGCTGAGCGAGCTGGTCGGCGCGGCGGGCGACCCCGATATCGCGGCCATCGCCGCCAAGGCGCGGGCCGACGCCCCCGAGGCGCGATACGGCAGCGTCGCGGCCCTGCTCATCGACCTCGATCGGTGGAAAGGCGGCTATCCGGTCGCCGCCCGTCCCGACAGCTTCCGCTACCGGTCCGGCAAGTTCCTGGCGCGCCACCGACTGGGGGTGGGCGCGACCGCCGCCGCCATGCTGGCTCTGGCGGGCGTCGCCGGCGTCGCGACGACCAACTACCTGGCCGCCGAGGCGGCCCGGGCCGAAGCGACGCGCCGTTTCGACGACCTGCACGGCGTCGCCCGCTACCTGCTGTTCGATCTCTCCGATCGGCTGGAACGCCAGCCGCAGTCCCTGCCGCTGCGCGCTGAAGTCGCCCAGGTCTCGCAAGCCTATTTGGATCGCCTGGCCGGCTCTCAGCGCTCGCCGGGGCTGACGCGGGAGTCGGTCGAGGGCCTCCTTCGCCTGGCCGAGCGACAGGGCAAGCCAGGCGCTCCCAACCTGGGCCAGCCCGTCGCGGCCAAGGCGAACCTACGCCGCGCCTACGCGTTGGCGGCTGGGTTGCCAGGAGCGGAAGGCGCACGGTTGGCGGCGCGGGTGCGGCTGGAGCAGACGTGCATTGCGACCATGGTCGACAACGACCTGCCCAGCGCCGAGCGGCTGCTGGCCGACGCCCGACGGCTGATCGGCGACCCGCTGACCGCGTCCGACGGCCTCGGCGCCCGCTACTTCCAGCAACTCGCCGCCCTGCGTCAGTGGCAAGGGCGCTACGGCGAGTCGATCGCCGCGGCCCATGCGGGCCTGACCGCGCCCGCCGCAAGCAAGCCTCAGGAGGCGCGGCTGATCGAGGCGTCGCTGTACGACCTGCTGGCCGAGAGCATCTATTACGACGGACGGAAAGCGGACGCCGAAGCGCCCTACAGGCGGCAGATGGACATACTGGCCGCGGCGGCTCGCCAGTGGCCGGGCGATCCGGCCATCACCCGTCGGCTGTCGCGTTCGCGCTGGGCGCTGGGTACGACCTTGCTCAGCCTGGAGCGCCCGCGCGAGGCTCTCGGCCTGCTCCGTCTGGGCGAGCAGGAAAGCCGCGCCATCGCCGAAGCCGACCTGGCCGACGCGGACGCTGCGCGCATGCACCGGATCATCGTTGACGCCGAGGCCCAGACCCTGGCCGCTCTCGGCCAGCCGGCGCGCGCCGCCGACCTGTTGAGAGAGGGCGTGGCCGAACGGCGAGCGCTCTGGCAGGAGCATCCGGCCGAGGCCATGCGGCTGCGCGATTACGCCATGTCGCTCGCCATGCTCGGCGACGTCGAGGTCGTGGCCGGCCGCAAGGCCGACGCCTGCGGCCGCTACGATGAGGTCGAACGGATCTTCGGCCATCTCGCGCGCGGCGGCCGCGCCACCGCGCTGGATTCGGACAGCACCCTGCGACTGGTCCGCGAGGCGCGCGAAGAGCATTGCCGCGGACGCCCGTGACCGGCCGCCCCATTGCCGGCCCGACGCGCATCGGCTAGGGCGCGGTCATGCCCTTGGAGCTGACCGCCGCCATTCTCGTCGCGCTGCTCGCCATCGCGGCCTTCGCCGGCTGGCGCGGCGGCAAGCCGCCGAACCCCGCCAAGGGACCGCGGATGATGCCGTGGCGGCTGATCATGGTCACCGCCTCGGCTTTCGCCCTCTTCATGATGGTCCACATCGTGAACCTGCTGGGGGTCACGACCGGCCGTTAGGCTTCGCCTCCGCCTCGTCGGTCTTCTTGGGCCGCTTGGCCAATCCCGCCACCCCGCCGGAGGTGAGCAGCCCCATATCCGCCAGCAGCAGCGGAATGGCCCACTTGTTGGCGGCGGCGATGTAGCGCGGCCGCCAGACCGGATCGTACTTGCCCTTGTAGGCGCGCACGCCCTGAAAATTGTAGAGGTCCTCGCCCCGCTCGAAGATCAGGGCTCCAACGCGTGAGAGCACCGGAGCCAGCGGCCGGTCGTCCAGGCCCGACAGCGGGGCCATGCCGAACTCCACAGCCTGGTAGCCTTCCTTGCGGCCCCATTCGATCAGTTCGACGAACAAGAAGTCCATGATCCGCCGCGGCCCTTCCTCGATGTAGCGCATCAGGTCCATCGAAAAGGCGCTCTTGTTGGCGGTGATCCAGAGCGTCGCAAAGGCGATGATCCGCCCCTCGAACCGCACGATCCCCACCGGAAATTCCGCGACATAGGCCGGATAGAAGCCGCCCATCGAGAAGCTCTTGTCGCCGCCGGCGTGATGCACCAGCCAGGCGTCCGAGATGCGCTGGAGCTCGGGCATGATCTCGCCGACCTTCTCTGGCGGCACGACCTCGAAGGTGGCGCCCGCCTCTCCGGCCTGGCGCCACGCGCGACGGAGATTGCCGCGCTTGGTGCCCTCGATGGTGAACGTGTCCAGCGAGACCGCCGCGCTCTCGCCCACCTTGGCGATGGCGAAACCCAGCTCGACCACATCGGGCAGGTCCTCGCTGTCGAGGCCGTAGAAGCCCGGCCGCGCCGCATGGGCGTCGGCCAGTTCGCGGAACCGCCAAAGCAGCTCCATCTGCTCGTCACGACGCCCGACCGGCGCGCCCAGCGAAATCCAGGAACGGCCGCGGACGCCGAACATCAGGAAGCTCTCGCCTGATTGCGAAAACAGAAAGCGCTTGTCGCCCAACAACGCCAGGTTAGAACCCGGCTCGGCTTCCTCGGCGCTTGCCAGGATGGCGCGCACGCGCCCCAGCTCGGGATCGCTCTCGCCGACCACCTTGGGCGTCGCTACCGTCGCAAACAGCCGCCAGACGCCGAAGGCCAGCAGCAGCACCGCCGCCCCTGCCCAGCCGCGTATGGCGCGCGCCGCGTCCGCGTCGGCCATCACGGCCCAGAACGGCTTGTCGCCGTAGTCGGCGTGCTGGAATGACCAGAGCCCCAGCAGCCCTGCGCCGATCACCGCGGCCAGGGCCGAGATCAGCCACCCGGGCGTGACCTCCATCCGGGCCAGGCGCGCCTTGCGTGGGAAGGCGCCGTGGAAGGGCAGCAGCAGGGCCGCGAACGCCGCCAGGGCCGTCGCCTCTTCCCAGGCGAAGGCTTTGATCAGGGCCAGCGGGCTGGCGATCAGCAGGGTGACGAGCGTCGCCCACCAGGCGCCGTCCAGCCGCGCGCGCAGGCCGAAGGCCAGCAGCACCAGCACCAGGCCCAGGATACTGGACAGGAAGTGGCTGACCTCGATCAGAACGACAGGGGCGACCTCGTAAATCTGAAAAAAGCGGTCGGGGATGGTGGGCGTGGCGCCCGAGGCCAACAGCATGATCCCGGCGAGCAGAGCCAGGACCGCGGCCGTCGACGGCGCCGCGGCGAAGGCCGCCGGCTTGAGTTCGCGCCAAAACCTCATCCGACCTCCAAACGCCGCCCGCGACGCGCCAGCTATATAGCGTGATTTGCCAGCTGGGCAGACGCTGGCGCAGCTTCAAACAAGCGTTTTGTTTCCCTTGCTCTTGGGTCGACCGGCGCTAATGTGGCGGCGCAAAAGGCGTACCGTATCCAGGGAGGATTCCATGGCCGACTTCGGCGGCGGCGATCTCGACGCGTTCCGCGGCGACGTGAAGACCTGGCTGGAAGCCAACTACCCGGCCGAGCTGCGCGATCCCAAGGCTAAGACCGATCCCGAGGCCGTCTGGGGCGGCCGCGCCTTCGAGGGGTCGAGCGATCCGCAGATCGTCTGGCTGAATCGCATGGCCGAAAAGGGCTGGACCGCCCCGACATGGCCGGCGGCCTATGGGGGCGGCGGACTCTCGCGCGACCAAGCCCGCGTGCTGGAGCAGGAACTGGCGGCTGGCCGTTATCGCCAGCCGCTCGCCTCGTTCGGCGTCTGGATGCTCGGCCCCGTGCTGCTCGAATACGGCAGCGAGGCGCAGAAGCAGGAATATCTGCCCAAGATCGTCCGCGGCGAGATCCGCTGGTGCCAGGGCTATTCGGAACCGGGCGCCGGCTCTGACCTCGCCGGCCTGCAGACCAAGTGCGAGGACAAGGGCGATCACTGGCTGATCAACGGCCAAAAGATTTGGACCTCCTACGCCAACAAGGCCGACTGGTGCTTCTGCCTAGTCCGTACCGATACTTCGAAAAAGCACGAAGGCATTTCCTTCGTCCTTATTGATATGAAAACCCCGGGCGTGGAGACGCGGCCGATCCAGCTGATCTCGGGCGAGAGCCCGTTCTGCGAGACCTTCTTCACGGACGTGAAGATCCCGAAGGACGCGCTGGTCGGAAAGATCAACGGCGGCTGGGAGATCGCCAAGCGCCTGCTGCAGTACGAGCGGCAGAACATCTCGGGCGGCTTCGGCGGCGGCGGCGGCGCGGGCGGCATGGCCGGCGACCTGGCCCAGATCGCGAAGGGCTATGTCGGGATCGATGCGACCGGCGCCCTGGCCGACAGCGACCTGCGCACGCGCATCACCAAGAACAAGATGGACTTCGACTGCTTCTACAAGACCATCGCCCGCGTGGCGGCGGAGTCGAAAGCCTCGAACGGCCCCAGCGCCGCCACCTCGATCATCAAATACGCCGCCGCGACCTTCGCCCAGGAGCGCTCCGAACTCATGGTCGAGGCCATGGGCGCCCAGGCCCTCGGTTGGGAGGGCGAAGGTTTCACCCCGAACGAGCTGACCGCCACCCACGGCTGGCTGCGCTCGAAGGGCAACTCCATCGAGGGCGGCACCTCGGAAGTGAACCTCAACGTGGTGGCCAAGCGCGTGCTCGGCCTGCCCGACCCCAAGTAGCCCCCAAAGCGGCGCGGCCCCTTTTCATCGGGCCGCGCCGTTCCGACTGCATTTTTCGAAGCGAGATTTCCCATGGCTGATTTCGGCGGCGACGACCTGGACGCCTTCCGCGCGGAAGCGCGCGAGTGGCTGGAAGCCAACTTCCCCAAGGCCCTGGCGGCCGATCCGGCGGCCCAGGTCGCCAAGATGAGCGGCGCCGAGGAGAGCGACGACGCCCGCGCCTGGCGCAAGGCCATGGGCGCCAAGGGCTGGGGCGTGCCGACCTGGCCGGCGGAGTACGGCGGCGGCGGCCTGTCGGTGAAGCAGGCCCGCGTGCTGCACGAAGAGATGGGCAAGATCGGCGCCCGCAACCCGATCGGCGGTATGGGCGTGATGATGTTCGGCCCAACCCTGATCGAGTACGGGACCGAGGCGCTGAAGCGCCAGCACCTGCCCGGCATCGTCAGCGGCGACGTGCGCTGGTGCCAGGGCTATTCCGAGCCGGGCTCCGGCTCCGACCTCGCCAGCCTGCAGACCCGCGCCGAGGACAAGGGCGACCACTATGTGGTGTCGGGCCAAAAGATCTGGACCAGCGGCGCGAACCTCGCCGACTGGTGCTTCTGCCTGGTGCGCACCGATACCTCGAAGAAGCACGAGGGCATCTCGTTCCTGCTGATCGACATGACCAGCCCGGGCGTCGAGGTGCGGCCGATCCGGCTGATCAACGGCACCTCGCCGTTCTGCGAGACCTTCTTCACCGACGTGATCGTGCCGAAGGACCAGCTGTTCGGCCCGCTGAACGGCGGTTGGACAGTGGCCAAGCGCCTGCTGCAGTTCGAGCGCGACAACATCTCGGCCGGCCTCGGCGGCGGCTCGATCGGCGCGCCGGTCAAGGCCCTGACCGTCAAACAGGCCGCGCTGGACTATGTCGGCCTGGACGAGACCGGCCGCCTGGCCGACGCCGACCTGCGCCGCCGCGTCACCGAGCACCTGATGGAGGCCCAGGCCTTCCAGCAGACCGTGCGCCGCGCGGCCGACGAGGCGAAGGCCGGCAACGGCCCCTCTGCGGCGACTTCGATCATGAAGTATGCCGGCGCCAAGGTCGCCATGGACCGCAACGAACTGATCGTCGAGGCGCTGGGCACGGCCGGGACGGGATGGAGTGGCGACGGCTTCGAAGAGCCCGAACTGGCGGCCGTCCGCACCTGGCTCCGCTCGAAGGGCAACTCCATCGAAGGCGGCACCTCGGAGATCAATCTGAACGTCGTTTCAAAACGAGTGCTGGGCTTGCCCGATCCCAAGTGATTTCATGTCGTCTGCCCGTTTTTGGGAGCGCGAGCTACGATCGCGCCAAGACAATGAATATTAGGGAGATTTTTCATGGCTGACTTTGGCGGCCCCGATTTGGAAGCCTTCCGCGCCGAAGCCCGCGAGTGGCTCGAGGCGAATTTTCCGAAGTCTCTGGCCAAGGACGTGGCCGGTCAGACCGCTGCGCTGATGAGTCCGGAGAAGCCCACCGGCGACCTGGCGGTCTGGAAGGAGCGCATGGGCGCCAAGGGCTGGGGCGTCCCGACCTGGCCCAAGGCCTATGGCGGCGGCGGGCTGAGCGCCCCCGAAGCGCGGGTTCTAGCCCAGGAGATGGCCAAGATCGGGGCGGTGAACCCGATCGGCGGCATGGGCGTGGGCATGTTCGGCCCGACCCTGCTGGAATACGGCACCGAGGAACAGAAGCGGAAGTACATCCCCGACATCGCCACCGCCAAGGTGCGCTGGTGCCAGGGCTTTTCCGAGCCGGGCGCCGGCTCGGACCTCGCCAGCCTGCAGACCAAGGCCGAGGACAAGGGCGACCATTGGATCGTCAACGGGTCGAAGATCTGGACAAGCGGCGGCCAGCACGCCGACATGATCTTCTGCCTGGTCCGCACCGACCAGACCAAGAAGCACGAGGGCATCTCGTTCGTGGTGTTCTCGATGCACCAGCCGGGGGTCGAGGTGCGGCCGATCAAACTGATCGCCGGCAACAGCCCGTTCTGCGAGACCTTCTTCACCGACGTGAAGGTGCCCAAGGAGAACCTGGTCGGGCCGCTGAACGGCGGCTGGACGGTGGCCAAGCGGCTGCTGCAGCACGAGCGTAGCGGCATGAACGGCGGGCGGGCCGGCGGCGGGTCGTCGGTGACCCTGGGCGCGCTGGCCAAGAAGTATGTGGGCGAGGACGAGGCCGGCCGGCTGGCCGACAGCGACCTGCGCACCCGCATCATCATGAACGAGATCGACCGCCGCGCCGTGCAGCAGACCGTCGTGCGCGCGGCCCTGGAGGCCAAGGGCAATTCCGGTCCCTCGGCCGCCACCTCGATCATGAAGAACGCCTTCATGAAGGCGACGCAGGACCACGCCGAACTGACCCTGGAGGTCATGGGCCACCAGGGCCTGGGCTGGGAGGGCGACGACTTCACCCCCGAAGAGCGCGCCGCGGTCCGCACCTGGCTGTCGGGAAAGGCCGGCTCGATCTACGGCGGCTCGAACGAGGTGCAGAACAACATCATCGCCAAGCGGATCCTGGGTCTCCCCGACCTGACCCAGAGCCGCTAGGGTGAAGCCTCTTTTCAGACGACCCTATTTTTCAGGAGACGATTTCAATGGCTGATTTTGGCGCCACGGACCTCGACGCCTTCCGAACGGAAGTGCGCGACTGGGTCGAGGCCAACTTCCCGGCCGCCCTCAAGGGCAAGCCGAACCCGATGATGCGCGAAGAGCGCTCGAACCCGAGCCCCGACCAGGACGCCTGGCGCAAGGCGGTCGGCGCCAAGGGCTGGGGCACCCCCACCTGGCCGGCCGAATACGGCGGCGGCGGCCTGACCCCGGCCCAGGGCCGGATCATCCAGCAGGAATTCGGCCGCGCGGGCGCCTACAACCCGATCGGCGGCATGGGCGTGATGATGTTCGGCCCGACCCTGCTGGAATACGGCACGGAAGATCAGAAGAAAGAGCACATTCCGCCGATCTGCCGCGGCGAAATTCAGTGGTGCCAAGGTTTCTCGGAACCGGGCGCCGGCTCTGACCTTGCCTCTCTTCAGACGAAGTGCGAGGACAAGGGCGATCATTACCTGATCAACGGCCAAAAGATCTGGACTTCGGGCGCCCAGTGGGCCGACTGGTGCTTCTGCCTGGTCCGCACGGACACCAGCAAGAAGCACGAGGGCATCTCGTTCGTGCTGTTCACCATGCACCAGCCGGGCGTCGAGGTCCGTCCGATCCCGCTGATCGCCGGCAACTCGCCCTTCTGCGAAACCTTCCTGACCGACGCGCGCGCCGAGAAGAAGGACCTGGTCGGCCCGCTGAACGGCGGCTGGACCATCGCCAAGCGCCTGCTGCAGCACGA
>NZ_JAYRSU010000009.1:0-137979 GCF_041919955.1 Phenylobacterium sp.
GGAGCTGTCAGCGAAGCTGACTGAGGGGGACATTGACTCAGCAGGCCCCCTCCGTCTCGATGCTGCGCATCGATCCACCTCCCCCAAAGGGGGAGGAATTGATCAGCCCTACCCCTTCGGAACCACCTTCAGCACCTTGCCCTGGTCGGCGTCGGTGAGGAGGTAGAGGGCGCCTTCGGGACCCACGATCACATCGCGGATGCGCTCGCCGCGGTCCTTCAGCAGGCGCTCCTCGCCGACCACCTTGCCGTCCTTGAGCACCAGGCGCACGAGATCCTTGGTGGCCAGGCCGCCGATGAAGACGCTACCCTTCCAGGCTGGGAACAGGCCGGCCTCATAGAAGGCCATGCCCGACGGGCCGATGACCGGATCCCAGTAATAGACCGGCTGCTCCAGCCCCGCCTTGGCGGTGATGCCTTCGCCGATCGGCTTGCCGGAATATTCCTGGCCGTAGGTGATGGTCGGCCAGCCGTAGTTCTTGCCCTTTTCCGGCTGGTTCAGCTCGTCGCCGCCGCGCGCGCCGTGCTCGACCTCCCATAGCTTGCCGGTCTTCGGATCGAGGGCGGCGGCCTGGATGTTGCGGTGGCCGTAGGACCAGATCTCGGGCCGCGCGCCGTCCTTGCCGACGAAGGGGTTGTCCTTGGGAATGGAGCCGTCGGCGTTGATGCGCACGACCTTGCCCAGGGTTCCGTCCAGCTGCTGGGCCTGGACGCGGCCAGGCAGGATCGAGCGCTCGCCGGTGGTGACGAACAGCGTGCCGTCCGGCGCGAACACCAGGCGGCCGCCGAAGTGCAGGGTGGAATCGAGCGAGGGCGACTGGCGGAAGATCACCTGGACGTTCTCGACCTTGCCGTCCGCGAGCTTGCCCCGCGCCACGGCGGTGTGGTTGGTCCCGTCGCCCTTGGCTTCGGCGTAGCTCCAATAGATCAGGCCGTTCTTCGCGAAAGCCGGATCGACGGCCAGGCCCAGCAGGCCGCCCTGATTGCGGCCGTCCACCGCCGGCAGTCCGGCGAGCGGGGCCGACAGCTTGCCGTCCTCTCCCAGGATGCGCAGGGCGCCGGTCGGCTTCTCGGTCACCAGCAGGCGGCCGTCGGGCAGGAAAGCGAGCGCCCAGGGCTTGTTGAGCCCCTCGGCCACGACCTGGACCTCATAGGCGACGTTGGAGGCGACAGCCGGCGCGCGGGTCTGGCCGGCGAAGGCGGGCTTCTGGCCCGTGGCGTTGGGCGGGCGGCTCTCGACCCCGGCGTTGGAGGACGAGGACTGGGCGACCCCTTCGGACCCGCCGCAGGCGGCGAGCAGGGCGGCGAGGGCGGGAACGATCAGGCGGCGCATGGGACTCTCCAGTCGGATCAGATCGGGCCGGCGACGGCGGCCAAGGCGTCGGCGGGCGCCGCGCCTTCGAGGTGAATGTGCGACCACATCGCCAGGAACAGCATCGGCCAGCGGCGGGCCGGGTCGCTGAGAAACGCAGGCCCGGCCGCTTCGGCTCCTAGCACCTGGCGGACGGCGCGCGCTTGACCGATCCGCGCGGCGATCGTCTCGGCGCGCGGAGCGATCCAGGCCGCGACCGGCACCGTGAAGCCCTGCTTGCGCGCCCAGGGTTCTGCGGCGGGGCAGGCGCGCTCCAGCCAGCGGCGCAGCAGCCACTTTCCGAAGCGCCCGCGCACCTTCATCCGGTCGGGCAGCAGAAAGGCGAAGGCGGCGACCTGGGGGTCCAGGAACGGCGTGCGGCCCTCCAGCCCGTGGGCCATCAGGCATCGGTCCAGCTTGAGCAAGAGGTCGTTCGGCAACCAGGTGGCGATGTCCGCCCATTGCGACTGCTGCAGCGGCGTCAGGCCGCGCGGCGCCTTGGCCATGGCGCGCCAGCGCTCGACCACGGCCCGGTCGTCCGTGCGCGGCTCGGCAGGCCGCCCGCCCAGCCAGGCGGGCCGCAGGGCGCGGCGGTAACGGCCGTAACCGCCGAACAGCTCGTCGCCGCCTTCGCCGGTCAGGACCACCGTCAGGGTTCCCTTGGCCGCCTCGGCCAGCTTGTAGGTCGGCAGGGTCGCGTAGTCGGCGGTGGGGTCGTCCATGGCCCAGGCGACCTGCGGCGCGATCCGCCAGAAGTCCGCTTCGTCGAACGTGGTCTCGCGCCAGTCGAGGTCCAGGGCGCGGGCGACCCGCTCGGCCGCCGCGCGCTCGTCGCGGGCGCCCGGGGCGTCGAAGCCGCAGGTGAAGGCGGTGACGGGCCGCTCGTTCAGCCGCGCCATCAGGGTGGCGATGGTCGCGGAGTCGATGCCACCCGACAGGAAGAGGCCGTAGGGCACGTCCGAGCGCTGGTGGACCTTGACGCTGTCCTGCAGCACCGCGTCCAGGCGGCGGATGAGATCGTCTTCGCCGCCCCTACGTGAAGGCGGGGTTGCGGGAACCGACGGGCGGGTCTCGCGCGGGATGACCTTGCCGTCCACGATCTCCACAATCTCGCCCGGCGCGAGGCGGCGCAGGCCCTGGAAGATGGTCTCCTCGGTCAGCGTGTAGTTGAAGGCCAGCAACTCGCGGGCGCGGTCCTCCGAAAGCTCGGCGCCGATCAGGCCGGCGGCCAGGAAGGCGCGGGGCTCGGATGCAAAAGCGACGGAACCTTCGTGCTCCAGCAGATAGAGCGGCTTGATGCCGAACGGATCGCGCGCCAGCCAGGTGCGGCCGTCCCCCCCGACCAGGCAGAAGGCGTACATGCCGCGCAGGCGCTGGAAGGCGGCCGGGCCTTCCTGGGCGTAGATGTGCAGCAGGGGCTCGAAGTCCGACCCGGTGGCGAGCTGGTCCTTCAGATCGAACTCTTCGGCCAGTTCGACATAGTTGTAGATCTCGCCGTTGCCGATGACGGTGGAGCCCGCGCCGTGCAGCGGCTGCCAGCCGCCCTCCAGGTCGATGATCGACAGGCGGGCATGGGCAAGTGAGCGCCCGGGCGTCTCCTCGACGAAGACGCCGTCGGGACCGCGGTGCTCGAGCGCGGCGATCAGGGGGCGGGCCGAGCCGCCTGGGCCGAGCACGCCGGCTATGCCGCACATCAGGCGGCTCCGTAGTCGGCGAACAACTGCCGCCACTGGGCGACGACGGCGGCGGGCGAGAACTGCGCCTCCACGCGCTCCGAGCCGTTCTGGACCATGCGGATGCACAGCATCGGATCGGCGATCAGGCGGTTGACCGCGCCGGCCAGGGCGTCCGCGTCGTCGACGGGGACCAGCAGGCCGTCCTCTTCGTTGCGGATCAGGGCGGCGGGGCCTTGGCTGGCGGCGGCGATCACGGGCAGGCCATGGGCCCAGGACTGGATCACCACATTGCCCAGCGGCTCGTAGCGGGACGGGAAGACGCAGATGTCGGCCGCGCGGTAGAGCGATGACGGATCGGTCCGCCAGCCGAGGAAGCGCACCCGCGAAGCGACGCCAAGGGCGTCGGCCATGGCTCGCAGCTTGGTCTCCAGCGCGCCGGCGCCCGCGATCCAGAGATGGGCCTCGGGGACTTGCGCCAGGGCCTCTAGCGCCACGTCATGGGCCTTGGCCTCGTGCAGGCGGCCCATGGCCAACAGCAGGGGGACGTCCTCGGGCGTCTGCAACTCTGCGCGGTCGGCGGGGGCGGCGTCCGGCGGGGCCAGCGCGAAATTGGGAATGTAGCGGACCTTGCCGGCCGGCCAGCCCTGGCCCACCACCCAGTCGGCGATGTCCTCGGTGTTGGCGACCAGCTCGTCGAAGCCCTTGTAGTATTTGAGGTTGTAGTAGCCGCCGAGGCGTCCGACCCGCGCCCACGGCCCGGCGGGCGTGTGGCGCGCAGCGCGGTTCATCCAGGCCAGGGCCAGCTTCACGTCGTGCCTGGCCGCAAAGCCCTTCAGCTTGGGCTTGGTCAGTATGTCTAGCGGGCCCCCGAACCGGAAGATCCCAGTTGGAACGCCCAGGCGCGAGAGCGCCGCCTCGCGGTTGGCGTTGGCGCGAATCGCGGCGACCTGAGCCGCTCCGTCGCTGGCCAGGGCCGCGACCAGATCGAGGAAATAGGTCTCCGCGCCGCCTTCGCCGGCCGTTCCCAGAAGATGCAGGACGCTCATGCCGCGGCGACCCTAATGGGGGTCGCGAAAAAACGGAATCCGCTTTTGGTCGAGAGGTCGCATCCAAGCCGCTTGAAGATGCGAAAAACCCAATCTATAAACCGCGCCTCGCCGAAAGGCCCGGCGGCTGGGTAGCTCAGATGGTTAGAGCGGTGGATTCATAACCCACAGGTCGGCGGTTCGATCCCGCCCCCCGCCACCAGCCTTCCGTCGCCGAACGGCGGCTGTCTTTTCCTATCCTTCGATACCCTTTTGGGACGGCTTTATCGCCGCTCCTGTTGGCGCAGCAGTTTCAGGCCTGCGTCGTCGGTTGCGTGCCACAGTGCAGGGAGGAAGCGGCGCAGGCCGCTGGTCCAGCGCTTGCGATAACGCCAGCGGTCGCCGTCGGGGGCGACGTCCAGTTCATAGGCCGGCGGCGGCGCGGTCTTGTCCATATCTGATCCTCACCCGGAGCAATTGAGGCTCCGGGAGCAGGATCGGCGCCACGGGTGACCTCGTCAGCGATCGTCGCGCAGATATACGACGTTCGAGCGACCGGTGCTCAGCAGGTGGCCGATGAGGAAGCCGGCGAGAGCGGCCGCCGCGAGCGCCACATAGGGGCGTTCGTGTACGAACACGTCGGCCTGCTCGGCGCGTTCCTTGGCCTGGACCTTGAGTCGGCCGTACTGGCGGTCGGCTTCGGCGCGAGCCTTGCCGGCCTTCTCGCCGATCGCCGTGCGCGCGTCGCGGGCGAAGGTCGTGGCGGCCTCGGCCAGGGCGCCGGAAGCGGCGATGGCGCTCTTCTGTGCGCGCTTGGCGGCACGCTTTGTCTCTGTGCGGACGTCGACCGCCGCGTCTTCGAAGGTCTCGGCCGCCGCGCGCACCGCATCGCGTGCGTCGCCGTTCGTGCCATAGGCGTTGGTCATGCTGGCTCTCCGAACTCCGGGCGCAGAAGCGCCTCCACAAAAAGGGGACCTCAACTGAACGAAGGCGCGGGGCGGGGGTTCCAATCTGACCCGGAGGGCGCCGCAAGGCGTTTTTCCGGAACCCCGACATCAATCCGTCATTGCATCGCAGCAGAATAAGGCTACCTCGATTTTGCAAGTGCACAGTTGCGTAGGCCCAGTTCGGGTCAGAATGAGGCAGTTCCGATGATCATGACGTCGATGCGTGTTTTCCCTGGCCTGTTCGTTGGCCGTCGCGAAGTGATCCAAGCTGTCGAAGTCCCGCCAGAGCAGGCGCAGGCCGCCGGTTCCGCGTTCATCTGCGGCGCCTGCGAAGAGGTCGTGCTGACCGGCCGCGAGAGCAGCGATCTGCGCGACGTGGTCGTGAAGTGCCGCTGCGGCGAGTTCAACCAGCTCTAGGCCGGGCTACCCCGCGTAGATCCAGCCGTCGGTGAGGGTGGTCAGGCTGACGCCGACCAAGACCACCTGGGCGCCGCCGCTGACCGACACCACGACGTCCGCGCCCGACTGGGAGAAACTGTAGGTCGCGCCTTCGCCGATCTGCACCCGGTCGCCCTCGGCGCGATTGAAGTCCATGATCCGGTCGAGGCCCGAGTCCGCGAAGGCGTAGAAGGTGTCGCCGCCGGCGCCGCCCCAGATCGTGTCGTCCCCGCGGTCGCCGGACATCCAGTCCGCGCCGTCGTCGCCATGCATGATGTCGTTGTGCTGGCCGCCGCGCATGAGGTCGGCGCCGGCGCCGCCGTACATCGTGTCGTCGCCCATGTTGCCGTACATGATGTCGGCGCCGTTCTCGCCGTACAGCAGGTCGTTGTTCTGGCCGCCGACGACCCAGTCGTCGCCCTCGCCGCCGTACTCGGTGTCCTCGCCCATATTGCCGTGGATGTCGTCGAAGGCCGCGCCGCCGACGATATAGTCGTTCCCGGCCTCGCCGCGCAGGAAGTCCTGGCCGTCGCCGCCGACCAGGCTGTCGTTCCCGGCTCCGCCATAGAGGTCGTCGTCGCCCACCCCGCCGGTCAGGGTGTTGGCGCCGTCATTGCCGTTGATGGTGTCAGCGCCCGAGCCTCCGATCGCGTTCTCGATCGCCACGCCAGCCGCCACGGCGACATTGCCGGTGAGCCCGCCGACATCGGAGAAGAAGCCGGCGCGCAGGTCTATGAGCTGGGCGTTGAAAAAGCCCGAGAAGTCGAATGTGTCCACGCCGCCTGCGTCCCAGACGGCGAAGATCAGCTTCGAAGCGGAACTGGAGGCCTCGAACCAGGGCCGGCCGGCGTTAGAGTTGAAGCCGTAGGTGTCGTCGCCCGTGCGAGTGGCCATGTTGGCGCCGTACTCGCGCTGAGCCGCGGCGATGTCGTCCAACAGCGGTGCGGCCGCATAGCGTCCGCCGAAATAGGCGCCTGTGTTGTTCTCGCTGAAGTAGCTCATCACCGTGTACTGGCGAGAGTCCTCGTAATAGATCGCGTCGGCCGCATAGGTGGGCGAGCCGTCGGCGTCGTAGTCGGCTGGGTGGTCCAGGCCGATGGCGTGGCCAATCTCGTGCACCAGCACCATCGCGCCATAGTTGCCGATCGCGGGCGCAGAGTTGGTTCCCAGGGTGATGTTCACCCAGAGGTCGCCGGCGCGCGAGGACGCGGCGGTCGATCCCGGGAAGTAGGCGAAGGCCGTGGCGTCGTCATTGCCGGCCGAATAGTTGCCGAGCAGGATGGTCGCCTGATCGCTGTAGGCGGCCTCGCCGAACGACCCGGTCCCGACGCGCACGAAAGTGATCTTGGCGACGTCGCTCCAGCCGGCCAGGGCCAGTTCGGCCTGGGCGATCTGGGCGCTGTTGAAGCGCGAGAAGCCGCTGGTGTCGTCCGGCATGGTCGTCGGAGCGTTGGCGCGGAAGGCGTAGGTGACCGTCGCCGGCATGCCGAGCGCGGCCGACCAACCCGGTTCGCCGCGGATGATCTGGTTGGCGGCCTCGGCGATCGTGTAGCTTTCCTTGCCGCCGACCGTGCCGCCCCGGGCGTCGGCGTTGAGATAGGCGTGCGGCGCGCCGCCGTCCGACTCAAAAGCCATTACGCGCACTCCCTGACCGACAGCGTCCACGGCCCGGCGTCCGGCGATCACGCCGGCTTCCGGATTCTCATACTGCTAGCGATAGCGGCCTTGCGAAACGATTTACGTTCGGGCCGAACCCCATTCGTTCCAGCCGGCGATGCGCGGCGTGCCGGGCACGTACATGCTCTCCACCCGCTCAAGCCGGAAGCCGGCGTCGGCGATAGCGTCGGCGATCGGGCGGGTCAGGTGGCAGCCGCCGGCCAGGCGTTTCCAGACCGGCTCGACCCGCCGCTGCCACTTGGCCACGTCGGCGTCGGGCGAACGGCCATGCTCGCAGAACAGGAATGTGCCGCCGGGGCGCAGCACGCGCCGGGCCTCGTCCAACGCCGCACGGGGCGTGTGGACCGAGCACAGCGTGAAGGTGCACACGACCGTGTCGAAGCTCGCGTCCTCGAACGGCAGGGCTTCGGCGGTCCCGTCGCTGACCGACAAGGTCAGGCGCGGGTCGCGTGGCGCGGCCTCGGCGCGGGCGCGCAGTTCGGCGGCCGGATCGACCCCGGCGACGCTTTCGACCTTGTCGGGATCGTAGAAGCGAAGGTTGAGGCCCATGCCGACGCCGAGTTCGAGCACCTTCCCGCGGGCCTGGGGCACGACCTTGGCGCGCTGCTTCATCATCGGCGGCGAGGAGCAGGCGCAGGTTAGGAGCGCCGGCAGGATTCTGCGATCGTAGAAACTGGCCATGATTGACGATGTCCCAGCTTTGCCGAGCCGGCCAGTCCTCAGGCCGCGGCGGCGTCGTCGTCGCTGGCGAGGTTCTCCTGCAGCGCGCGCAGCAGGTTCTCGGGCTTCATCGGCTTTTCGACCACGCCGTTCATCCCGGCCTTGAGGTAGCCGGCGGCGTCCTCGGGGTCGGCGTTGGCGGTCAAGGCGATGATCGGCACCCGGCCAGGCGCGCCCGGCAAGGCCCTGATCTCGCGCGTGGCGGTGACGCCGTCCATGCGCGGCATCTTGATATCCATCAGGATCAGGTCGAAGCGGCCGGTGCGGGCGGCTTCGACCGCTTCCACGCCGTCGGTGGCCGATTCCGAGGTGCAGTCGAACATCTCGCAGAGAGTCTCGGCGACCATGCGATTGGTGGCGTTGTCGTCGACCACCAGGATGTGGGCGGCGCGCTCGGCTTGACCCAGGGTTTCCTCTGGCGGGGCCGCCTCGTGCACGCTGGGGGCGTTGAAGGCGAAGACCAGGGTTTCGCCGGCGCCGACATTGACCTCGGAATGGACTTCGCCGCCCATCGCCTCGATGATCTTGCCGCCGAGCGCGACGCCGAGCGCCGTCTCCAGGCCGAACAGAGCCTCGATCTCGCGGATGTCGAGCGCGCGTTCGCCCATCACTCGGTCGCCGCCCCCACGGACCCGGCCTTCCAGGCGCGTGGTCTCGCCGTTGACGATGGTCTTCAGCGTGGCCTCGACCGCGCCGCGTCGAACGCCGGCCAGGGCCTGGGCGATGAAGGCGTCGAACACCTGCTGCACGCGGCTGGTGTCGATCAGGACCAGGGCGTCCGGATCGCCGTCATAGGAGACAAGCAGCGTCACGCCGCTGTCGTTGGCGCGCGCTTCCCAGCGGGCCTGGACCTCGTCCGCCAGGTCGGCGGCGCGTTTGGGCTGAGGCGTGAAGGTCAGTCCGTCCGTCGCGGCATCCTTCAGATCGTCCGAGGAGGCGAGGATCTGGCGCACGGTGCGCGCCGCTTCCACTACGCCGGCGACGCAGGCCTGGGCGTCGGCCCCCATCGGCTGGCGGGCCAGGCGCTCGGCGAGCGCCAGAACGCCCTCCATCTGCTGATGGATTTCGCTCGTCACGCGCTCGTAGAAGAACTCGGGCAGGGACATTAACGCCTGGGTCCAGGAAGAACTTATGCTCACCATGCGCCTAAGCGCTTGCGGAGACGTTAAATTCCACCGTGGGTTAGGCATGTTTGGCGCCGGCGCCAAAAAAACGTGTCGACGAGCCGACAAAAAGAAAGGGCGGCGGGATCGCTCCCGCCGCCCCGTGGTTTCCGCCAGACCCTGTACTAGAAGCGGTACTGCAGCTCGATGCCGTAGGTGCGCGGCTGGATCAGACCGCGGGTGATCGCGGTGCCGGTCTGGCGCAGATAGGTCGTGCCGCCGACCACCAGGCCCGGATTCGGGTTCCCGAACACGGCCGTCGGGTTGGTCGAGGAGGTCGAGGTGAAGCCTTCCTCGTCGGTCAGGTTCTTCACGTAGCCGATGAGCGAGTAGCGGTCGCCCGCGTCCTTCCACAGCACCCGCAGGTCGGCGACGCCATAGGCCGGAACCGCGAAGTCGGGGTTGTCGAAGGGTTGATAGGTGGTCTCGTCGGTCCAGGTGTAGGTGCCCGACAGGATCAGCGAGCCGGCGGAGAAGTCGAAGGTGTAGTTCGCGTTCAGCGCGAACTTGTTCTCCGGCGACTGATAGATCTTCGAGCCGGCCAGGTCCTGGAAGACCAGCAGCACGCCGTTGGTCGTCGCCGTGCCGCCGGACGGACGGGCCGTCGACTTCAGCGCGCTGGGGTCCGCCGGGTCATAGAAGCAGCAGCCCTTGGTGATCTCGGTGTGCAGGTAGCCGTAGGAGGCCGAGATCTGCAGCGGCTGGATCGGCTGCCACAGGGCTTCCAGCTCCAGGCCATAGGCTTCGGCGTCGACGTTGACGAAGTTGTTCGAGGCCGCCGTGCCGGCCGCGTTCAACTGCGACAGGTTCAGCTGCAGGCCCTGGAAGTCGTTGAAGAAGGCCGAGGCGTTCAGGATCAGGCGCCCGCCGATGGTCTGCTTCAGGCCCACTTCGTAGGCGTTGACGGTTTCCTCGTCGGCGGTCGGCTTGGGCGCGAGCGTGCCCAGCAGGAAGCCGCCCGACTTATAGCCGCGGCTGTACTTGGCGTAGACCAGGGTGTCGTCGTTCGGCGTCCAGTCGAGGTTGACGGTGCCGGTGACGGCGCTCCACTCGTCCGACAGGTAGCGGAAGTTCTGCACGCCTGGGGTCTTGGCGTCCATGTCGCTGGAGACGTCGACCGCGGCCCCGCCGAACGGCCCGGCCGGGTTGAACAGCACCAGGCGCTGGGTCTCGTAGCCGTCCTTCTGGTCCTTGGTGTAGCGCAGGCCGGCGGTCAGGGCCCACTGGTCGTTGAACTTGTAGGTGCCCTGGCCGAACACCGCCCAGGCCTTGGAGGTCAGCTCGGCGTAGTTGTCGGCGAAGTTGCGGCTGGGGTTCAGGGCCTGCTGGCCGGCGCCCGAAACCCCGGGCGCGCCGCCGTCGACCGAACCGTAGTGGAACAGCGGACGTTCGAGCTGGGCCTGCAGCTTGCTCGCCAGCTGGATGCGCTGCTTGTACTCTTCCTTGTACTGGTAGAGGCCCACGATCCAGTTGAACGGCCCGTCGCCCTTGGACGACAGGTTGATCTCGTTCGAGTAGTAGCGCTTGTGCTCGTCGAAGTCGGTGGTGTGATCGCTGAACACCGGCACGCCGTTCACCAGGTACGAGTCGGTGCGGTTGGTCTGATCGTAGTCGCCGCCGGTCTGGTAGTTGTACTGCTGGAAGCCGCCGATGTACTTCAGGTCCGCCCAGCCCAGGTCGTAGTTCACCGTGGTCGTGAACAGGTGATTGCCCCGCAGCTGGCCATAGCCGTTGCGGTTGGTCGACATGGTGTAGGGGTCTTTGACGCCCGGATTGGCCGTGGTCTGACCGTATTGCGGGTTCGGCACCAGTCCGCCGATCGGCTGGAACAGGCGGGTGGCGTCATAAGGCGTCACCAGGTTGGCCAGGCGGTCGCCCACGCCCATGGTGTCGTCCCAGTTGGTGCGCGCGTAGCGAGCCCAGACGTCCATGTTGTCGCCGAGCTCGGCCTGAGCCTGGATCTCGAAGAAGGTGCGCTTGATCGTGCCGCCGTCGTTGGCGCCGCCGACATTGTCGATGAAGCCTTCGCGCTGCCAGTCCTGCGATCCGCCGATCTTGAAGCGCAGGTTGTCGGCCACCGGGATGGAGACCACGCCCTCGATCTTGCTGCGCTCGAAATTGCCCCAGCCGGCGCGGATTTCGCCCGAGAACTCGTGCGACGGACGCTTGGAAATGGTGTTCAGCGCCCCGCCCATCGCGTTGCGGCCATAGAGCGTGCCTTGCGGGCCGCGCAGGATCTCGGTGCGCTCGACGAACAGCGAGCTCTTGAACAGTTCCGACGAGGAGGCCGAGTAGAAGCCGTCTGTGTAGGTGGCCACGCCCGGGTCGTTGCCGATGTAGAAGGTGTTGCGCCCGGCGCCGCGCAGCGAGACGCGGTCGGTGCCGGAATAGTTCATGCCGGGAGTGAAGTTCACGAAGTCCTGGATGCCGGTCATGCCGCGCACGTCGCGCTGCTCGGCGGTATAGGCGGAAACGGCGACCGGCACGTCCTGCAGAGCCTGTTCGCGCTTTTCGGCGGTGACGACCAGTTCCTCGATCTGGAAGGTGTCGCCGGAGTCCTGGGCGAGGGCGGGCGCCGAGACGGCGGTCAGCGACAGGGCCGAGGCGCTGAGGGCCAGCAGGGTCCGCAGACGCGGGGCGTGGTTAGACATCAGGTATCCTCCCAGGGCGGGGGCTCGCGGCCCTCTGTGTTCCGCCCTCATGATGTGTGCGATCCGGCGCGGGGAGGCGCCGAAGGTGGGCGGAACCTCCGCCCCCCGCACAGGCTCCGTCAATGTGATCGCTGTTCTCTTGGCGGATTATCTGTGGAGCTTTTCCGCGCCTGTGGCGGAAATACCGCGTTTTCAAATCGGCGGTACAAAACTGACCGCCGTTCTTTGACCCGTTCGTGAATCAAAAGGAAATAAGGGCTCTCTAAGGTGGCGCTATCCCGCAGCGACATACCGATCATGCGGAAAGGCGTTCCAGCCGATCTGACGCCCGCGCATAGAAATAGGGCGGCGGGTCGCCCCGCCGCCCTTCGAGTTGGTACGTCTGGCTGTTACTGCACTAGAACTTCTTGGTGATCGCGATCCCGTACTGTTTGGGCTCGCTCGTGAAGGTGTTCACGAACAGGCCCGACGAGTCGTCGGTCAGATAAAGGTCGGTGATCGGCATCTCATCGGTCAGGTTCTTGCCGTAGATCTGCACGTCGAGGCCCCAGTCCTTGTTGGACAGGGTGAGGGTGGCGTTGATGTTCTGGTAGCCCTCGAGCTTGTCGCTGACCGTGTTGAAGATCCGCGCATAGCTGTCGGCCTGCTTGTAGTAGTCGCCGCGGATCACCGCTTCCCAGCCGTTGCCGAACTCCATGGTGTACTGGGCGCCGAAGGAGAGCGTCCATTCCGGGGCGTTGGGCAGGTTCTTGCCGTTCAGGTTGACCGCGATGCCCTGGCCGATGTTGGCGACGGTGTTGGGGGCCGGCGAGTTGTTCACGAAGGCTGGGGCCGTCTGGACGTTGCTGCCGTAGTTGTAGATGCCGATCGGCCCGGCGAGGGCGGCCGGCAGGCCTGAGCAGATGCCGAGCACCGCGGTCGGGGCGACCGTCAGCAGGGCGGCGACGCCGGCGGTGGTGGCCACGCAGTTCGAGCCGTCGCTGGCCTTCACCACCACCAGGCCAGGGTCGCCCTGGGTGCGGTTGAGAGTGTCGATCGACGAGCCGCTTTCGATCTGGGTGTCGAGCCAGCCGGCGTTCAGGTTGAAGCGCAGGTTGTGAACCGGCTCCCAGATGCTCTCCAACTCGGCGCCCTTGATCTTGGCGTCCACGTTCTCGTTCTGCGAGGACTTATTCACGATCTTGGAGATCTGATAGCCCTTGTAGTTGTAGTAGAACGCGGTCGCGTTGAGGATCAGGCTGCCGCCCAGCAGGGCGTTCTTGGTGCCGATCTCGAAGGCGTCGACCTGTTCGGGTGCGAAGCTGCTGGTCACCGCGCCGCAGCCCGGCGTGGTGGTGTCGCAGGGAGTGTTGAAGCCGCCCGCCTTATACCCGCGCGAGTAACTTGCGTAGAACATCGACTGCTCGGTGAAGCCGAGGTCGGGCGACCATTGCAGGTTGATGCGTCCGGTGGTTGCGGTGTTCTCGTAAGCGACGCGAACCGCCGGGGCCGCGCCGCGCCCGCCGGTGAAGTTCGGGTTGGGGATCACGCCGGTGCCGGGAGGCGGGGCGACCTTGGTCGGTCCGGCCAGCAGGGTGATCGGCGTGCTGAACAGCACCTTCTCGTCGCTGGTCCGGCGCAGGCCGCCAGTCAGCTTCAGGGTGTCGGTGATGTCCCAGTAGACCTCGCCGAAGATCGCCTTCGACTTCACGACGTTGCGGCCGCGGGAGTCGTAGTAGTTGCGGCCCTCGTTGTCCGAAGGCGGGAAGTTCGGGTCGACATAGAACGGGAAGACGTTCGGAATGCCGGCCAGGTCGTTGAGCTGGGCGAAGGCGGTCAGGGAGTTCGAGAACACGTAGTAGTCGGTGACCGACTGGTACTTCGTGTAGATCGCGCCGGCGCTGAAGTTCAGCGGGCCGTCATAGGCCGAGGACAGCCGGACTTCCTGGGTGAATTCCTTGCTGTCCAGGTTGCCGAGGTCGAAGGAGCGCAGCTTATTGTCGCGGCCGACCTGCGGGTCGTTCACAAAGCCGCCGGGCGCGACCAGCGCCATGGCGCCGGTCGGGGCGAAGCCGCGGGTGCCGACGATGCGGTTGTAGTCGGCGTAGCTGTAGCCTTCGTTGTAGTTGAGGCTGGTCAGCGAGGCGAGGGTCAGGGCCTCGTTCAGCTTGATGTTGACGTCGATCTGGAAGAAGTCCTGCTGGCCCTGGTAGATCGGGTCGGTCACGGACTCGATGTTGCGAAGGTCGCGGTCCTGGACCTTGCCGGCGTTCAGGTCGCCGTTGGACAGGCCGCCCAGCTGGGCGAGCAGGCCGCCGAGGGTGGCGACCGAGTTGACTGCTCCATAGGCCGCGGCCTGATAGCGCGAGCCGGGCAGGCAGCCTTGGCTGAAGAAGTTGCGGTTCGGACCGGTGGCCACGCCGCCGATGGTCGCGGGGCCGGGGTCGGTGATGCAAAGCTGCTTGCCGATCCGCGAGCGATGATCCTTCTCGTTGAAGTGCTCCCACATCGCCGTGGCGTCGAGCCACTCGTTCGGGCTGATGCGGAACGACAGGCGCGAGGAGGTGATGTCGCGGTCGTCGACGTCGTTGCCGGTGTAGGTGTTCTCGCCTTAACCGTCGCGCTTGATATAGGCCCCGGCCCAGCGCACGGCCATCATGTCGCCGAGCGGGATGTTCACCGCCCCGCGCACGCGGGTGGTGTTGTAGTTGCCGTATTCGCCGGTCAGCCAGCCGCTGATCTTGTCGTCGCCGACGACGGGCTTGTTGGTGATGATGTTGACGACGCCGCCGGTCGCGTTGCGGCCATAGAGAGTGCCTTGCGGGCCGCGCAGCACTTCCACCCGTTCCACGTCGTAGAATTCAGCGTCCGCCAGACGGTTGGAGGTGAGCGGGCTGTTGTTCTGGTGGAAGCTGACCCCGGCCTCGCCGGTGCCGACCACCTTGGTCCCGATGCCGCGGATGGAGAAGTTGTACCCGCCGAAGTTGGAGCGGGAGAAATTCACGTTCGGAATCGCCTGGAGCAGGTTCTGGCCGCCGTCGAGGCGCTGGGTCTTCAGCGTGTCCTCGGAGAAGGCGGAGACGGCCACGGGGACGTCCTGCAGGGCCTGTTCACGCCGCTGGGCGGTGACGACGAGTTCTTCAATGACTGACTGGGCAGAGGCGGGCTGCGCGGCCGCCGTGAGCGCGGCGGCGGATGCGCCCACGACCAACAGGCTCCGCAAACGCAGAGTATGCAACATTCCAGATTCCTCCCAAGGCGCCCGAGGCTCTCTACAAACCCGGCCCGGTACGCCAGCATCGCCGCCTCAGGTTTCGTTCAGGGTGCGCGGCTATTCCCCCAACGTTTCAAGGCTCAGCCCTAGTTGTGGAGTCTGTCAACGTGACGACGATAAGTTATCGGTGATTATGTCGAATCCGACAGCTTGCTGTGGCGTAAATACCAAACAATCGAAAACCATCAATTCAGAGTAGCCGCGGTGTGCTGCATGTGCGAGAACTGTGGTGCTTGAAGTAATCGAAATGTTGCGGTTGCGAACGGCCTCCGAAGCGCCTCATTCTTGGACTCCGGTACGGCTGACCGTCCTCCGCGGCGAGACGCCGGGCTTTCGCTTTGGCCGTGTAGCGCGCATATGGGGGCGATGAGCGAGGCCTCCCCCCAATCGCGCGCCCTTGTCCTGTTTTCGGGCGGTCAGGACTCCAGTGTCTGCCTGGCTTGGGCGCTGGCGCGTCACGCCCATGTCGAAACGGTCGGCTTCGACTACGGCCAGCGCCACGCTGTCGAAATGGAACAACGTTCTGTGGTTCGCGACGCGATCCGCGCGCAGTTTCCGCAATGGGCTGCCCGGCTGGGGGAGGATCATGTCCTGGACATGCGCGGCTTCGGCGCGGTCGGAGACACCGCCATGACGGCCGAGCGTGAGTTCGAGCTCACGGAAAAGGGCCTGCCGAATACCTATGTCCCTGGACGAAATTTGGTTTTTCTCACCTACGCAGCCGCCCTCGCGGACCGAAGAAAGCTGCGGTTTCTAGTGGGCGGTATGTGTGAGACCGACTTCTCGGGCTATCCAGACTGCCGTAGGGACACCCTTGATGCGCTGCAATCGGCGCTCAACCTGGGCATGGCGCAGGACTTCGTCGTCGAGACCCCTCTGATGTGGCTGACCAAGGCCCAGACCTGGGAACTGGCCGCTTCGCTAGGGGGGGAAGCGCTGGTCGAGCTGATCGTCGAGGACAGCCACACCTGTTATCGCGGGACCCGCGGCGCCCGTCACGACTGGGGCCACGGCTGCGGTGAATGCCCCGCCTGCGACCTGCGCCGCAAGGGCTGGAACGAGTGGGTGGCGGCCGGGCGACCGGGGCTGGCGGCGTGAGCTACGCGGTCAAGGAGATCTTTCTGACGCTCCAGGGCGAAGGCGGGCAGGCGGGCCAGCCGGCGGTGTTCTGCCGGTTTGCAGGCTGCAACCTGTGGTCCGGGCGGGAGGAGGATCGTGCGAGCGCGGTCTGCACTTTCTGCGACACGGACTTCGTGGGCATGGACGGAGAGGGCGGCGGCCGCTTCCAGACGGCTGGCGACCTTGCCGCGGCGATCGAGGCGGCCTGGACGGGCGGGTCCGAGCACCGGTTGGTGGTCTGCACCGGCGGCGAGCCGTTGCTGCAGGTCGATGGCCCGCTGATCGACGCCTTGCATGCGCGCGGCTTCCGCATTGCCCTGGAGACCAACGGCACCCTGCCTGCGCCGGAGGGGATCGACTGGGTGTGCGTCAGTCCCAAGGCCGATGCGCCGGTCATCCAGACCCGCGGCCAGGAACTGAAGCTGGTCTATCCGCAGCCCGGGGTCGATCCGGCCCGCTTCGAGCAGATGGATTTCGAGCGTTTTCTGCTCCAGCCCATGGATGGCCCGGCGCGCGTCGAAAACACGCAAGCAGCGATCGCCTATTGCCTTGCGCACCCGCGGTGGCGTTTAAGCGTCCAAACTCATAAGTATCTCGGCATTCCGTGACACGCGCGCCAAGCGCGGCCGGACCCCCCAAGACCTCCCAGATGACCCAGCCTGTCTTCGAAATCACCAAGGCGGCGACGTTCGACGCCGCGCACTACTTCCCCGAAGGGCCCGAGCACCGGCCCTATCGCAACCTGCACGGCCATTCGTTCAAGGTCGAGGCGACCGTGCGCGGCGCGCCGGCCGAGCCGATCGGCTGGGTGGTCGACCTCGCCGACCTCGACGGAGCGCTGAAGGCGGTCGCCGCCGAACTGGACCATGGGCTGCTCAACGAGAAGCCGGGGCTGGAGCGGCCCACGCTCGAGCACATCTGCCTCTATTTCGCAGAGCGGCTGAAGCCGGGCTTCCCCGGGCTGTCACGCGTCGTCGTCTCGCGCCCGACCATCGGCGAGAGCTGCGCGATGACGATCGCCTGAGACCTGCGTCTCAGGACGCGTGGGCGTCCTCAACGCGCGAGACGCCCTTGGCGGTGAGGCGGGCGTGGAAGTCGGCGCTCAGGGCGGCTAGGGTCACTTCGCCGAACCGCGCCAGCAGCAGAGCCTCGGCATCCTCGAAGGCCTGATCCAGCGCCGAGTTGACGGCCTGCTCGACCAAGCACTCCGGCGCGTCCGAGCGATTTCCTATGGCCAGCAGCGACGGCCGCCCCAGCGCCTCATAGACGTCGCGCAGGGTGACGGCTGCCAGGTCGCAGGCCAGGGTCCAGCCACCGCCATGGCCCTTTTCAGATTTCACATAGCCCTGGTCGCGCAGGCCCGACATCACGCGCCGGATCACCACCGGATTAGTGCTCATCGCCTGGGCCAGGACCTCGGAAGTCATCGGCCCGTCGTGCTCGGCCATGTGCAGCAGCACGTGGAGCACCCCGGAAAGTCGGCTGTCGCGTCTCATGAAACATCATGTGTTTCATGAAGGGGCGGGCGGCAAGGGGCCTCAGCGACGCCTGTCTTCATCCTTGTCGCCGTCCGGTATGACGGCGCCGGCGGCCATGCCCACGCCCTTGGCGGTGACGCCGACCGCCGTGCCGGCCACCCCAACCGCGGTTCCGGCCACCGCGCCGCCCACCGCCATGGCCATGCAGCCGGCCAGCGAGGCGGCAAGCGCGCCGAGGAGCGCGATGCGCGCGGCGGTGTGAAGAGGCGACATGTGCGTTGAGCTCCTGAGGCCTTTCACCTTTAGGGAGCGATGATCGCCAAAAGGTGGCGGAGCTAGAGCTGGATCGAGAGGACCTCGCCCTTGTCGCCGGCGCGCCGCCAAGGGCCGTCGTATCTCGGGTCGGTCCGCCGGCGGCGGTCGGGACCGAAATAGTCGTCGCTGCGGATGAAGGGGCGAGGATGGTCGATGACCAGCTGCAGCCGCTCCAGCACGCCGCGGGCGGTCATCGGCTTGGCCATGAACTCATTGACCCCGGCGTCGCGCGCCTCGGCGATCCGCTTGAGCGTGGCGTGGCCGGTGATCATGATGACCGGGACCATGCTGTTCGGGCTTTCGGGCGCGGTTCGGATCAGGCGCGCGAAGGCGATCCCGTCGACCGGCTCCATCGCCAGGTCTGTCAGCACGATGTCGACCGCGTGGTTGTGCAGGGCCTGCAGCCCCTCGGCCCCGTCGCTGGCCTCGAACGTCTGGGTGATGCCGACCGCGCGCAGAATCTGGGCGAGCAGCAGCCGTGTGTGTTTGTTGTCGTCGACGATCAGGATCTTCAGTCGATCGAGGCGCACGGCTTCACGCGAACAGGGGCGCGGAAGCGCGATTCTCCCGCCCCGCCATAACCTTTGTTAGCTGCGGGGTAGTTGCATGGTCAATGCCGGAAAACGGCGATCGGCGGGCGTTCGCCTCAGCGGCGGCCCGATCCGCCCGGGACGAAGGCGCCGCCGCCGGTCTGGGCCCTATGGCGAAGATAGGCGTCGGCCAGCACGCAGGCGGTCATGGCCTCGACCACCGGCACGGCGCGGATGCCCACGCAGGGGTCGTGGCGGCCCTTGGTGCGCAGATCGACCTCCTCGCCGGCTTCGTTCAGGCTGCGGCGCAGGGTGAGGATCGAGGAGGTGGGCTTGAAGGCGACGCGGGCGACGACCGGCGCGCCCGAGGAAACGCCGCCCAGGATGCCGCCGGCGCTGTTGGACAGGAACAGCGGCTCGCCGTCATTGCCCATCCGCATCTCGTCGGCGTTCTCCTCGCCCGAGAAGGCGGCGCTGGCGAAGCCGGCGCCGATCTCCACGCCCTTGGACGCGTTGATCGACATCAGAGCCGCAGCCAGTTCGGCGTCGAGCTTGCCATAGATCGGCGCGCCCCAACCGGCCGGCACCCCGGTCGCCTCGACCTCGACGATCGCTCCGGTGGACGAGCCGGCCTTGCGGACCTTCTCGAGGTGCTCCTCCCAAACCGGAACGGTCTGCGCGTCGGGGCACCAGAAGCCGTTCTCGTGCCGCTGGTCCCAGTCGAAGCGACTGCGATCGACGGCGTGCGGGCCGATCTGCACCACGGCGGCGCGGATGGTGACGCCGTCGAGGATCTTGCGCGCCACTGCGCCGGCCGCCACGCGCGCGGCGGTCTCGCGGGCCGAGGCCCGGCCGCCGCCGCGATAGTCGCGCACGCCGTATTTCGCGAAATAGGTGTAGTCGGCGTGGCCGGGACGGAACTGGGTGGCGATCTCGCCATAGTCGCGCGAGCGCTGGTCGACGTTCTCGATCAGCATCGAGATCGGCGTGCCGGTGGTCACCTGGCCGTCGGTCCGCTCGTCCTGGAAGACACCGGAGAGGATCTTCACCGAGTCCGGTTCCTGGCGCTGGGTGACGAACTTGCCCTGGCCCGGACGGCGCTGGTCCAGCCACACCTGGACTTCCTCGGCGGTCAGGCCAACGCCGGGAGGGCAGCCGTCGACCACGCAGCCCAGAGCGGGCCCGTGGCTCTCGCCCCAGGTGGTCACGCGGAACAGATGGCCGAAGGTGTTGTGCGACATGGCGGGGTTCTTAAAGCCGCGGCCGCGCCAAGGCTAGAGCGTGACGGCCTCAAGTGGAAGGCGGTTGAAGCGACCGTCACCCTCTAAACTTTTGAAGATAGACCTTTTTTATCCGGTCAGATGATTTTCTCTGAACCCGAAAGGGTCTAGGCCGCCCAGGCGGCGGCGAAGCGGCGACGCAGGGTCTGGGCGGCGCTGTCGGTGGTCCGGGCCTGTTCGGTCAGGCGCAGGAAGAGGTGACCCTGCGGGTGATCGCCCCGGGCCGGCAGGCCCTGGCCGGCCAAGCGGATCAGGCCGCGCTCGGCCGCCTTCTTGGTGATCCAGACCACCCGGCGGCCCAGCGGCGTATCGAGCGCCACGCGCCCGCCCTGGGCCAGGACATTGGGGTGCAGCGGCGTGGTCAGCCACACGTCGTGGCCGCGGACCATGACCTCGCCGTCGCCGCGCACGGCGATCTCGAAGTGATCGGACCCGGCGCGCAGGCCGTCGCCGGTGCGCAGGCCGGGCGGCAGGGTGATCTTCAGCCGCCGGCCGTCGGCGGTCTCGTGCAGCACAACGCCGCCGTTGAGCGCCAGAAGGGCGGTGATCGGCAGGATGCTGTGGTCGGCGGTGGTTTTCCTGACGGTGGCGGGCGGCTGGACGATCCTGCCCGCAGGAACAGGCTCGCTAAGCAGGCGGTGGGCCTCGACCAGCTCGCGGAACCGTTCCGGATCGCCCCCAACGTCCGGGTGCGCTGACTTGGCGGCCTCGCGGAATGCGCGGCGAAGCTCGGCTGGCGTGGCGGCCGGCGACACGCCCAGCATCGCGCGCGCCCGCTTCCTGTCCATCGAAGGGGCGAGGGGCGCGGTCATCGGGCGACTGTGAACGGCGCATGGTCAACGGCGCGTTAAACATGGCAAGCGCGCGCATAGGCGCTATATCGGCGGCATGAGCGACAAGGCCGCGATCCCCCCCTCGCCGAGCGAGGATGACTATGTCCGCCAGGTGACCGCGGCCGAGCCGCCGCCCCTGCTGTCGGCGACCGATCCGTTCGAGCTGTTCGCCGAGTGGATGAAGGACGCCGTCGCCAAGGAGCCGAACGATCCGAACGGCATGGCGCTGGCCACGGTCGACGACACCGGCATGCCCGACGTGCGCATGGTTCTGCTGAAGGACGCTGGGCCGGACGGCTTTGTCTTCTATAGCAATCTGGGCAGCGCAAAGGGCCGGCAACTCGCGGCCAATCCCAAGGCCGCCTTGCTGTTCCACTGGAAAAGCCTGCGCCGCCAGGTGCGCGTGCGCGGGATCGTCACCCCGACGACGCCGGAGGAGGCCGACGCCTATTTCGCGACCCGCGCGCGGCCGGCCCAGATCGGCGCCTGGGCGTCCGAGCAGAGCCAGCCGCTGCCTGACCGCCTGGCGCTGGAGAAGCGCATCGCCGAGATCGGGCTGAAGTTCGGCCTGGGCAAGGTGCCGCGCCCGCCGCACTGGTCGGGCTTCCGTGTGCAGCCCGAGGTGATCGAGTTCTGGCGCGACCGGCCGTTCCGCCTGCACGAGCGTTTGACCTTCACCCGCGTCGGGGAGGGCTGGACCACCCAGCGCCTCTATCCTTGACCGACGCTGAAGAGGCCGAGGTCGTCGCCTGGCTGGAAGGCGCCGCCGAACGTAAGATCGAGACCGGCTGCGCCTGGGTGTTCCTGGCGGGCGAGACGGCGTTCAAGGTCAAGAAGCGGGTCGACCTGGGCTTCCTGGACTATTCGACCCTGGACCTGCGGTTCTGGGCGCTGGAGCGCGAGCTGCGGTTCAATCGCGCCGCCACCTCGGACATCTATCGCGCCGTGCGCAGGATCACCCGCGCCGGCGGCGGCGGACTGGAACTGGACGGCCCTGGCGCGACGGTCGAGTACGCGCTGGAGATGCGCCGCTTCGACGAGGGCGCCGTGCTGGCGGCCCAGCCGTGGGCGGTCGACGGGAAGCTGGCCGAGGCCATGGGGCGCGAGGTCGCTTCGGTCCACGCCCGGGCCGAACTGCGTCCGCAGGGCGGCGGCGGCAAGGCGCTGAAATACACCATCGATTCCAACGCCAAGCTGATCCGCGAGCTCTCGCCCAAGCTGGGCCACGAACGGGTCGAGGCGCTGATCGCCGCCACCGACGCAGAGTATTTCCGCTGCGAGGCGCTGCTGGACGCGCGCCGCGACGCCGGCTTCGCGCGCCAGTGCCACGCCGATCTGCACCTGGGGAATATCCTGCTGGAGGACGGCAAGCCGGTCCTCTTCGACTGTATCGAGTTCAACGACATCCTGTCGGACATCGATATCCAGTACGATCTGGCCTTCCTGCTGATGGACCTCGATTTCCGCCGCCGCCGCGACGCGGCCGTGCGGGTGCTGTCGGCCTATATCGACGAGGGCCTTCGCCGGTTCGACCGCGGCCTGCTGAACGGGCTCGCCGCCCTGCCGCTGATGATGGCGGTGCGCGCGGGCGTGCGCACCCATGTCCAGGCACACAGCGGCGACATCGAAGCCGCCAGCGCCTATCTCGACGCCGGCCTGCGCCACCTTGCCCCGCAGCCGCCGAAGCTGGCCGCGGTGGGCGGGTTGTCGGGCTCGGGCAAGTCGACCTTCGCGCGGCTGATCGCGCCGGGCTTGGGCGCGTCTCCGGGTGCGGTGGTGCTGCGCACCGACGAAATCCGCAAGCGCCTGCTGGGCGTGCCGCCGGAGGCCTCGCTGCCGGTCAGCGTCTATTCGCCGTCGTTCTACAACGAGGTCTACGACACCCTCTTCGCCGACGCTCGGGCCCTGCTGGACGCGGGCCGGGCCGTGGTGGTCGACGCCACCTTCATCCAACCCGAACTGCGCGGCCGGGCGGAAGCTCTGGCCCGCGAGGCAGGCGTACCGTTCCACGGCGTCTGGCTGGAGGCGGCGCCCGAGGTGCTGGCCAAGCGCATCGAGGGGCGGGAAGGGGACGCGTCGGACGCCACGGTCGCCACCCTGCGCATGCAGCTCGACCGTGACGTCGGCCCGATCGACTGGGTCCGCGTCGATGCGTCCGGCCCGGCCCAGGACGCGGCCGAGGCCTGGTCGATCGAGCACGGCGGCTCGCCGCTGCCTTAAACCGCTTGTCCAGCGACCCAGCCGGACGACCATGCCCACTGGAAATTGTAGCCGCCGAGCCACCCGGTGACGTCCACCACCTCGCCGATGAAGTAGAGCCCAGGCACGGATTTGGCCTGCAGGGTCTTGGAGTCGAGCCCATTGGTGTCGACCCCGCCGAGGGTGACCTCGGCCGTACGGTAGCCTTCCGAGCCGACCGGCTTGACGGTCCAGGCGTTCACCGCGGTGTCGATGCGGCCGATGGCCTTGTCGGAGAGGTCGCCGGCGTTGGCCGGCGCTGCGGCGTCTTCCAGGATCATCTGGGCCAGCCGGCGGGGCAGGTGCTCGGAGAGCACGGTGATCGCCGCCTGCTTGCCGCGGGTCTGGCGGGCGGTCTTCAAGGTCGCGGCGATGTCGACGCCGGGGGCCATGGAGACCGTGATCGCCTGGCCCTCACGCCAGTAGGACGAGATCTGCAGGATCGCCGGGCCTGAGAGGCCGCGGTGGGTGAACAGCATGGCCTCGGCGAACTTCGTCTTGCCGCTGCTCACGACCGTGTCGGTCGAGACGCCGGCCAGGGGCTTCAGCCGCTCCAGCATTCCGACCTCGAAGGTCAGGGGCACCAGGGCCGGCCGTGTGTCGACCACGTTCAGGCCGAACTGACGGGCGACCTCGTAGCCGTAGCCGGTGGCGCCCATCTTCGGGATCGACTTGCCCCCGGTCGCAATGACGAGAGAAGCGCAGGCGAGCGGACCCCCGCTAGTCGCGAGCGAGAAGCCCTCGTCCTCCTGCTCGATCCGCTCGACGGTGGTCTTCAGCCGCAGGGTCACGCCAGCCGCCTTCATCGCGCGGGTCAGCATGGCGATGATCTCTTTCGCCGAGCCGTCACAGAACAGCTGGCCGAGGGTCTTCTCGTGATAGGCGATCCCCTCGCGCTCGACCCAGGCGACGAAGTCCTTGGCGGTGTAGCGACGCAGGGCCGAGATCGCGAAATGCGGATTGGCCGAGATGAAATTGGCCGGCGCGGCGTTGACGTTGGTGAAGTTGCAGCGACCGCCGCCGGAGATGCGGATCTTCTCGCCAGGCGCATCGGCGTGATCAATCACCAGCACCTTGCGGCCGCGCTTGCCGGCCTCGATGGCGCACATCATGCCGGCCGCGCCCGCTCCGATCACGATGACGTCGAACTGGTCCAAGGCGATCTCCGAAGCCCCGCAGAAGAGCCGGCCCATCGACAGGACCAGGCGCGCAAAGTCAACGCAGGCGCGCCCCGGCGAGGATCCGTCGCCGGGCCGTCGCGGCGGCGTCATCGTGGATCGCTAGGAAGCCGCGCCCCAACTCGAACGGCGATATGCAAACGCTCGCAGACAGTTTACGTCGCGTTGCATTGCACACTTGGTGAATCTAGCTTGCGGCCATTCATAAAAAGCCGTGTCGGGAGGAGTTGAAATGCAAGGCTTGATGCAGGACTGGCCGCTGACGGTCGATAAGATCCTGGACCACGCCAAGACCTGGCATGGCGGCCGCGAAGTGGTGAGCCGCTCGGTCGAGGGACCGATCGTGCGCACGACCTATGCGCAGATCCACGAGCGCGCCAAGCGAGTCTCCAACGCCCTGATCGGCCTGGGTGTTCAGCCCGGCGACCGCGTCGCCACACTGGCCTGGAACACTGGCCGCCACATCGAAGCCTGGTACGGGATCATGGGCATCGGGGCGGTCTGCCACACGCTCAATCCCCGGCTCTTCGCAGAGCAGCTCTGCTACATCATCAATCACGCCGAAGACCGGGTGATCTTCACCGACCTGACCTTCCTGCCGGTGCTGCTGGAAAACCGGGACAAGATGCCGACGGTGAAGCACTTCATCGTCATGACCGACGAGGCGACGCTGGGCGACAAGTTCCCCGGCGCCCTGGCCTACGAAACCTTGGTGTCGAACGCCTCGCCTCATGCCAACTGGGGCGGATTCGACGAGAATACCGCCGCGGGCCTTTGCTACACCTCGGGCACCACGGGAAATCCCAAGGGCGTGCTCTATTCGCACCGCTCGAACTTCATTCACACGCTCGTGACCATGGGGTCCGACGTGTTGGGCATCAAGGCGACCGACACGGTGCTGCCGGTGGTGCCGATGTTCCACGCCAATGCCTGGGGCCTGGCCTTCTCGGCCCCGGCCGTGGGCGCCAAGCTGGTCATGCCGGGCCAGAAGCTGGACGGCGCGTCCGTGCACGAACTGCTCGAGACAGAAGGCGTGACCTTCTCGGCCGCCGTGCCCACGGTGTGGCAGATGCTGTTGCAGCACCTGCGCTCCAGCAAGGGCAAACTGACGACCCTGAAGCGCGTCGTCATCGGCGGCTCGGCTGTGCCCGAGAGCATTGTGCGCGGCTTCCGCGACGAGTTCGGCGTCGATGTGACCCACGCCTGGGGCATGACCGAGACCTCGCCGCTCGGCACCCAGGCGACGCCGAACGCGGCGATCGAGCAGATGGACCCAGAGGCCCAACTGCAATTCAAGCTGAAGCAGGGCCGCGCGCCCCTGGGCATCCAGCTCAAGCTGGTGGACGACGAGGAGAAGGAGCTGCCCCACGACGGCCATACCTTTGGCCGCCTGAAGGTCTCCGGTCCGTTCGTGGTCGGCCAATACTTCAAGGCCGAGGGCGGCCAGATCCTCGACGAGGATGGATATTTCGACACCGGCGACGTGGCGACGCTGGACGAGCACGGCTTCATGCAGATCACCGATCGCGCCAAGGACGTGATCAAGTCGGGCGGCGAGTGGATTTCGTCGATCGAGATCGAGAACATCGCCGCCGGCCATCCGAAGGCTGAACTGGCCGCGGTGATCGGCGTGGCTCACCCCAAGTGGGACGAGCGTCCGCTGCTGCTGGTCAAGCTGAAGCCTGGCGAAGTGGCGACCCGCGACGAGTTCCTGCAGTTCCTCGAAGGCAAGATCGCGAAGTGGTGGACGCCGGACGACGTGGTTTTCGTCGACGACATCCCGCTCGGCGCGACCGGCAAGATCGACAAGAAGCTGATCCGCGACCGAATGAAGGACTACGTCCTGCCGGCCGCCCCCGCGGCCAGCGCGGTCCCCCTGGCGGCCACGCCAGAGCCCAAGATCTACGCGCCCGAGCCGGCGCCGGCCGTGCACCCGGACCACGACGACGACGGCGCATGGCTGCACTGGACGCCGGGCCCCGACCAGACGCTGGATCGCGGCGCGAGCGCCAAGCGCACTGGCCCCCCGCAAGGGGAGGCCCCGGCGGAAGCCGTGCGCCCTTTTCGGCGGAGCTGAAAGCGGCTGAGCCGCCTGCCGCGGCTCGGGCGGCGTCGACCGCGCCCTCGAAAGGGCGCGCGGCCGGGCGACCCGTGTCGCACAGTTTCGCCGACATCTATCTGCACCTTGCTACGGCCATGGCTCTGGCGCCTGGGGCCTTGGTCGCGCTCGGCCTGCTCGCGCCTCGCCTCGGCCTGTTCCGCGATCCCTACGCCGTGCAGGTCCTGGCGCTCGACATCGCGCCCCAGATCGCTCTGGGCAGCGTTGCGGCCGGCGTGTTCGGGGTGCTGGTCGCCCTGATCGCGGGCTTTTCGCGGTTTTGGCTGCGGGCGCTGCTGGCCCTGGTCATCACCACGGCGACGCTGTTCGCCTATGTCTGGGAGCGCGAGGCGCACGGCCCGGCGCAGCAGGCCCAAGCCCAGGCGGCGCTCGCGCTCCGCTGAGGCTCAGCTCGCCAGGCGATAGTCGCTATCCAGGCCGGGCTCGCCGTCGGTGGCGACGATCCCGCGGCGGACCAGGTCGATCATGTGGCCCAGCACCGAGCGCGCCGCCGCCGGCCACAGGCGCTTGTCGACTTCGGCATAAAGCACCGGCACCATGTCCTTGATCCGGCCGTGGCCCTCGCCGACCGCTTTCACCACCTGAGCCTCACGGGCGCGGCGGTGGGCGATATAGGCGTCGATGAACGGGGCGACTTCGAGCACCGGCGGGCCGTGAGTCGGCCACAGGACGTCGAAACCGCGCGCCTTCACCTTCTCCAGGCTCTCCATATAGGCGGTCATGTCGCCGTCCGGCGGCGAGACGACCGTGGTGGACCAACCCATGATGTGGTCGCCGGAGAACAGGGCGTTTTCTTCCTTCAGGGCGAAGCAGATGTGGTTTGAGGTGTGACCGGGGGTGGCGACCGCCTCCAGCGTCCAGCCGGGCCCCTCGAACACCGCCCCCCCGCCGCAGATGTCGACGTCGGGCGTGAAGTCGAGGTCGTGGCCCGCCTCGGTGATGACGGTGGAGTCCCCGGCCTTTGCGCCGACCGCGCAGCCATAGATCTTCGCGCCCGTCTTCTCCTGTAGAGGCCGGGCGAGCGGCGAATGGTCGGAATGGTGGTGGGTCACCAGGATGTGCGTGACGGTCTCGCCCTCCAGCGCCGCCATCAGCGCGTCGAGATGCTCGGGCAGATCGGGACCGGGATCGATCACCGCGACCTCGCCCCTGCCAATGATGTAGGTGCCGGTGCCCAGATAGGTGAATGGGCCGGGATTGTTGGCCACCACCCGCCGGATCAGCGGCGAGACCTGGTCGCAGGCGCCGTACTCGAAATGGATCTCGCGAACATAAGGGATCATCGGGACTATCCTGAAACGGCGCCCGCCTTGCTGCTACGCCCCTTAAATTGGTGAGCGAGGTCGGTCATGGCGGCGGACACGGCGATTTATGTATCAAAACGGCTCCAGCGGGCGGCCTTTGCTCTGCTGTGTCTCCTGGCGGCGCAACTGGTGCTCGCCGTGGCGAGCTGCGAGCCCGAACCGGTCGCCATGGGCGCGGCGCGGATTTCGCTGGAGCAGAAGCGGTAACCCAGGGCGCTCGGGTCCGATAGCCCTCAAAGCGCCGGGCGAGCTAGCCGCCGCGCATCAGCCTCTCGCCGACGCGGGGGGCGACGCGCATCAAGGTGCGCAGAAGCTTGGCCCGATCGACGTAGATCTCCGAGCGTCCGGCCTTCAGGCCCTCGACCACCTCGGCGGCGGCCCGTTCGGGCGTGATCTTGCCGCGCCCGCGTCCGGCGGTCATGTCGGTGTCGACCAGGGCCATCACCGCCTCGACGACGTGAACGTGAGGCGCGCGGTCCTCGCACTGGTAACGCAGGGCCTTGGTGAAGCTGCGCACAGCGGCCTTCGTCGCGCAGTAGACCGGCGCCCCGGCCTTGGGGGCCAATGCCAGGCCGCTGGTGATGTTGACGATGGCCGGAGCCGGGCGCCGTTTCAGGACCGGCAGGAGGCCGGTCGAGAGCGCGACCACAGCGCTGAAATTGAGGGCGATCTCCGACTGCAATGGGTCCCGCAGGTCATCGGGCGCGTCGTTCAGGAAATCGGTCTGCGTCTGGACTGCGGCGTTGTTGACGACGATCGAGAGGTTCGGATGGAGGGCCGGCAGGTCGCGAACCAGGGCGTCGACCTCCGCTGCTTTCGACAGATCGGCGATCCAGCCGTGCGCGCGGCCTGGAAACTGCGCCTCCAGGCGGGCGACGCGTTCGCGGTTGCGGCCGACGGCGACGACTTCGGCGCCCTCGTCCAGCAGCCGGCGAGAGAGGGCCAGACCGATGCCGTGGGCGCCGCCGGTGACAAGCACGGTGCGGCCGGCGAGGCGCAGAAGAGACATGCGGGATTCCTTCAGGCGACGTGAGGACGAGGGAGCAGGACGCGGTCCACCAGGTCCCGGGCCTGTTGCGGGTGGGGCGGCGACTGGAGCACCAGCAACTGGAAGAACGGCGGGCCGAGCAGCAGGTCGAGCGTCAGGCCGATGTCCGCATCCGGGGGCAGCAGGCCCTCGTGGCGCGCGCGCACGACAAGCCCGTGCAGCGGGCCGGCGTCACGAAGCTGGTCCGTCATGCGCCGCAGGGCGGTCGAGAGCTCCGGCTCTTGCGCCGCCTCGGAGACCACGGCCCGGATGGCTGGGCCCAGAAGGCCTTGACCCAGCGCGGCCATCTTGGCGCTCATCACGCCGACCAGATCGGCGCGGACGTCGCCGGTCAGCGGAACCGCATGGGCGGAGAGGGCCAGGCCGTGCTGGATCGCCGCCGCCACCAGCGCGAACTTGCTTGGCCAGCGACGATAGATCGTCGCCTTGCTGACCCGTGCCGCGGCCGCAAGCGCGCCTGTACTGGCGCCGTGATAGCCGCGCTCGGCCAGCAGCCGGAGCATCGTCGAAAGGATCGCCCCGGTCGCTTCATCGTTGCGCGGCCGCCCGACCGGCCGGATTTCAATTCGAGTACCCATCGGTACCCATCCGGCCGCAGGAATTTCGGTACCGTCAAGTACCGATTCGGAAGTCTAGCGCGGGAAGGCGCCCGAGAGGTCGTAGCCGGCCTGGGCGCCGAGCTCGACCAGCTCGTCGCGTGTGCGCTCGTCGGCCTGGAATTGGCCTAGCGACCAGGTGACGATCGAACGGGTGCCTGAGCGGCAGAAGGCGAGGACCGGCCCGCCTGCGGCCTCGACGGCTCGGTAGTTGGCTTCGACCTGGTCGGGGGTCGGGCCGCCTCGGACCGGAATGTGGACATAGTCCAGCCCGGCGGCGCGGGCGGCGGCCTCCACTTCGGCGCTGGTCGGCTGGCCAGGTTCCTCGCCGTCGGGGCGGTTGTTGATCACCAGCTTGAAGCCGTCGCCGGCCGCGCGGGCGAGGTCGTCCAGGGCGATCTGGGGCGAGACGGAGAGCTGATCGGTGACGCGGCGGAATTCGGTCATGGGGCGGCCTGCTAGATACGGGTTACTTTACGCGGCGGGCGCGGATGGCGCGCTGACCGTCGACATTCATGAAGTAGCTGCCCATCGACGCCTTGCGGATGTCGACCTTGGCGCCCTTCTTCGGCTCGCGGAACAGGGCCTCGTTGTCGTTCTGCGCCCAGACCGCGCCACCCTCCAGCTCGAAGGTCCATTTCCCGTCGCCGCCTCGATAGGCGCGCTCGATCGCCAGGGAGACGTTGTCCAGGTCCTCGGTCTTCTCGCCGCGCTCGAACATGGCCAGCGACGGCAGGGTGAAACCGAAGGCCTGGCGGCGCACAGCCTTGGCTTGTTCGCGGTCGACCACGACAATGTCGCCCTTCTGCTCGGCGACATCGAGGGCGCCGACGGCCGCGTCGTAACAGGCGAGACGCTCGGCGGAATCGGTCTTGGTCTTGCAGTCCATCAGGCTCTTCAGCATGGCCGGCCGCTCCTCGGCCCCTGCGCAAGCGGCGGCGGCCGTCAAGGCGAGAGCCGCGCCGGCGGCGAGCAGCGCGCGTGAAGGAATGTGCATCCTGCGGAACCTCTGATTTGAACTTGGCTATTGATAGGGGGCGGCCGGGCCTCGGCAACTGCGGATTTCAGCCGCCTCGCAGCCGGTCGCAACCGCCTGATGGCGAAAGGCGCGCAAAAAAATGGCGTAGCGGATCGTCCGACCTCGTTCGTCGGCTCCCTCCGTCCGGACGTCTTCACCGCCTCGGCGTGCGGCCGAGGCCTGCGACCGGATCCGCCCCCCGGTTTGGTTGCAATTGAGACTATCTACTTATGCGGGCAGGGAAAAACCCGCGCGCCGGGCGGGAGCCGGCTGCGGCGCCGGGATACGGCATGTGTTACCGACGCCTTAATCGGATGGAGATTTCCGGCGTCAAACCTGTTGCTCAAAAAGGGAAGAAACGTGCGCCGCAGCCCTCTGGCGGCACAATCTGTGACCAGAATGCGACAGGTTGGCGTCCACAACATTGCGAGAGTTTAATCAGCGTTGACCCCTCTGACGTATGACCCGTAACTCCGACGTAACCGGGTTCACCACGAGTCCGGGACCGAACCTTTTGTGGGGAGCTGGCATCGCCGCCGATCGGTAGGTGGGCCGCTGGAGGATCTAGACCTTGAAAACCATGACCACGCGGGAACGCCTTCTGGCGTCTTCCATGATCTGCGGTGCGGCCTTTGCGGCCATCGCGGCCACCCCGGCCAGCGCGCAGAGCCAACAGGAAGTCCAGGAAGTCGTCGTCACCGGTTCGCGTATCGTCCGTCAGGACTACGTGGCCAACAGCCCGATCGCGACCGTCACCGGCGACGCCACCGTCGCCAACGCCGACGTCACGCTCGACATGTACCTGAACACCCTGCCGCAGGTTAACCCGGCGGGCAGCTCGACCTCCAACAACCCCGGCAACAACGGCCAGTCGAACATCGACCTTCGCGGCTTCGGCGCGAACCGTAACGTCGTCCTGGTCGACGGCCGCCGTCCGATGGTGTCCGCGAACACCATGACGGTCGACCTGAACACCATTCCGCAGGCCCTGATCGAGGGCATCGAAGTGATCACCGGCGGCGCCGGTGCGGCCTACGGCGCCGACGCCATCGCCGGCGCGGTCAACGTCAAGCTGAAGACGAACTTCGAAGGCATCGACTTCCGCGCCAACTACTCGAACGCCACCGAAAACTGGGACGCCAAGGAATACCAGTTTTCGCTCGTGGTCGGCGGCAACTTCGCTGACGGCAAGGGCAACGCGGTGTTCGGCTTCGACCGTTCGTTCCGTGAAAGCCTGCTGAAGTCGCAACGCGAATTCTCGCAGAACGCCACCTCGACGACCTCCTTCCTGCCGGAAGGCGCGCTGTTCTGGGATGCGCGCAACGCGCCGACCAAGGCTGCCCTGGACGCCGTCTTCGCCGGCTACGGCGTCGCGTCGAACAAGATTGGCCTCGGGTCCGGCACGCTCGGCTTCAACATGGACGGTTCGCTGTTCTACAAGGGCGTGTTCAACAACCCGCTCGACGTCCAGAATTTCAAGTATCCGATCGACGGCGCGGTGAACCAGTCGCTGTACCCGGATCTGTACAGCTATAACTTCGACTACGTGAACATCCTGGTCCTGCCGATGGACCGTTATTCGTTCATGTTCAAGACGAACTACGAGCTGGACAACGGCATCGAGTTCTTCGTCAACGCCGGCTGGACCGAATACACCGCCGTCACCGCCCTGGCGCCGACGCCGTTCCCGACCGTCAACACGCGTAACCCGACGACCGCTGGTTCCACCGACGTTCAGTCCGCCCTGGTCAACACGATTTGCCCGACCGGGACGAACCCGAACGCGGCTTGCCAGATCGCTCAGCAGATCGTCGTTCCGCTGACCAACCCCTTCATCCCGAACGACCTGCGCACGCTGCTGGCGTCGCGGACCGGCGACGATCCTCGCCTGGTTGGCGCCGGCGCCGCCGAACCGTTCCTGATGCGTCAGCGCTCGCTGGATCTTGGCCTGCGTGAATCGCGCTTCGAAAACACCGTCGTCCAGTTCATGGCCGGCGTGCGTGGCCCGATCGGCGACACCGGCCTGACCTTCGAAGCTTCGGTGGCCGAAGGCCGCACCGAGATCGACGAAACCCAGACCGGCAACCTGAACACCCAGCGTCTGCAAGGCCTCCTGGAAGCCGCTGACGGCGGCAAGAGCGTCTGCGACGGCGGCTTCAACATCTTCGGCCGCCAGCCGATCTCGGCGTCCTGCCGTGAGTACCTGGCCGCCCAGACGACGCTGTCGACCGAGATGAAGCAGCAGATCGCCCAGGCGTTCGTCACTGGCCCGATCTACCAACTGCCGGCCGGCGACCTGTCCTTCGTGCTCGGCGTCGAATACCGCGGCTTCGAATACGACTTCGATCCGGGCGCGGCTTCCGGCCCGATCTCGGGCGCCAACACCCAGGATCCCGACAAGGGCACCAACTCGTTCAAGGACGTGTTCGGCGAAGTCCTGATCCCGATCGTCAAGGATCAACCCTGGATCCAGAACCTGGAACTGTCGCTCGGCGCCCGTTACTCGGAAGCCGAATTCGCCGACAAGCTGACGGGCCGTTCGGTCGGTCCGCGCGGTTCGTGGGCCTACAAGGGCGAACTGAACTGGACCATCAACGACCTGCTGCGCGCGCGGATGTCCTATCAGCGCTCGGTGCGTGAGCCGAACTTCTCGGAACTGTTCGCGGGCGGCGGCTCGTCGCCGCAGTACTTCGACCCCTGCTCGGTCACCAGCCAGGCTCGTAAGGGCGCCAACGCCGCTCAAGTCACCGCCCTCTGCCTCGCGCAGGGTGTCGGCGCCAGCGCCATTGGCAACTACGTGCAGACCCCAGGTTCGCAGATCGGCGTGGACCTGACCGGGAACCTCGACCTCGAGCCGGAAGAAGGCAAGACCTTCACCGCCGGTATCGTGTGGCGCTCGCCCTGGGACAACCAGTGGCTGTCGCGCCTGCAAGGTTCGGTCGACTACTATAACATCAAGATCGACAAGGCGATCCTGACCCCGACCCCGAACCAGATCGTGGCCGCGTGCTTCAACTACTACGGCACCAACCCGACCTACGACATCAACAACGCGAACTGCCAAGGGCCTTTCCGTGGCGGCGGCGACATCCTGTGGGTCTACAACCCGGCTGATGCGGACGGTCTGTTCGCCAACAGCAACGGCGGCAAGCAGCAGTCGAGCGGCCTGGACTTCCAGTTCGACTGGGGCTTCGACGCCGAATGGCTGGGCGCCGACTCCAAGTGGGGTTCGGTCCGTGTGAACGCCCTGATCACCCACGTGATCGAGTTCAAGCAGCAGGATCCGATCGCCGGCGTGCCGGAGCTCGACTTCGCGGGCACCATCTCCTACTTCGGCGCCGGCCTCGGCACGAGCTTCCCGAAGTGGAAGGCGACGGTGAACGCCGAATGGTCGCTGTTCCAGGACTTCAAGATCAACGCCCGTGGCCGCTACATCGGCGCCATGGACAACCGTCTTGACGTTGAGTTCCCGGGCGAGACCGAGTTCACGGGCGTGGACGCTGTCTGGTACTGGGACTTCGCCGGCACCTGGGCTGTCACCGACAATGTCGAGCTGAAGCTGGGCCTGAACAACGCCTTCGACAAGAAGCCGGAAGTCTACGCCCCGAACGTTCAGTCGGGCACCGATCCGTCGACCTACGACGTGGTTGGCCGTCGCGTGTTCGGCGCGATCAAGCTGCGCTTCTAAGAACAGCCTGAACCCTAACGGCTCTGGGGCGGCGGACTTCGGTCCGCCGCCCTTTTGCTGTCAGGCGCAAAGAAAAACGCGCGGCCCGCAGACCGCGCGTCGTCATATCGAACGTCTTGAGAGGCTCAGGCGTAGCCGAGCAGGTCTCGCAGGCCCGGAGCCATGTGATCGACCAGCTGCTTTTGCGTATCCGGCAGGATCTCCGGAATCGTCTGGCCGCTCGACAGGTGCTCGCGCGCGGTGGCGCTGTGCTTGCGATCCGAACCGATCCGGACCCGCTCGCGCCAGTCGGCGGGCAGGGCGGCTATGCCGAACGCGGCGAGCAACTGGGCGAAGAACATTTCCGCCGCCGGCGTATCCAACGCCTTCAGGTTGGCGACGATGTCCTCGTAGCGTACGACGTGGACGCCGGTCCCCATCCACGCCACGGCGTGAAACAGGAAGACCTCGCGCAGCGCCGGCCCGCGGCCGGGGATTCCGAAAATGACCAGATTCATCATCTGCTCGACGCTGACTGCGCCGTTCTTCAGGTGGTTCTGGTGCGGGTGGTCGAACTGGTCGGACAGGTTGAATCGGGTCCGGGCCAGCACGTAGTCATAGGGATCGCGGACCAGCACGACGTTGTTGGCGTGTTTCAGCGCCATCAGAGACATGTCCGCGAACAGCATGTGTCCGACGCTGAACATGGGGCGCTGCGGATGCAGCGCCGCCTTGTGCTGCTCCAGGTTCGGGATCTGGAGGAACTCGCGGTCGTAGTGCTGCTGAGCCGGGACGAACATCCGCACGATGTTGCGCAGCAGGTGCGTCCCGCACTTGGGCACGCTGTTCAGGAACGCGGTCTGGCGCAGCGGCGTCTGGGAGAACCGCTGGACCTCGGCGCCCAGGGTGTCGGGCCTGCTGATCACCTTCGCCGCGAGCACGATATCCTCCGTAGGTTCAGTGTCTTGGATTACCGGCTCGCCCGCCCGATGGAAATGGCGTTCAGCCGGCGGACGTCGGGCGCAGGGCCCGGGTGCGGAACCACTTCGAGATGATCCACTTCTCGCCGCTGGTCGGCGGGGCGCCGGTATGCAGGGTCATGGGATCGACCGACCCGTCGGCCGTAACGCTGTCGAAGACCAGCGCCGAGCCCTTGGCGGGCTTGAACTTCAGGTCCAGCCGCGGGAACTCGGTCGCGCCGCCTTCGAAGTCTTCGTTGAGATAGACCAGGACGGTGCGGATCCGCTGGCCGCGTTCGGCAAGGTGGCGCGCGTTGGCCGGCGTTTCCGGGATGTAGTCCACGTGAGGCGCGTAGCGCTCGCCGGGCGCATAGTGCAGTACGCCCAATCCCTCGCCGTTCTCGGTGGGCAGGCCCGCGACCTCGGCCAGGCGATGATTGATCAGTTCCAGCAGCAGGTCGCTGTCCGCGAGCCCAAAGTGCATGACGCGGTTCGAGCGCACGTCCTCGACGCTCTCGCCGCCCGTCTCATTGACGATCATGCCGCGCTGCAGGGCGGGCTCGCCCATGGCGACGACATAGTCGCACAGCCAGCCGGGCAGGAGATCGTGAACGATCGAAATCGCCGGGGCGTCGCTGATCACTTCGCGCCGCAGAGGCGCCTCGAACACCGACAGGTCAGCCGTGGTTTCCAGGACGTCCCAGTTCACGCTGGAGGGGCGTGCGGGCGCGTGGCCCAGAATGCGCCGCGCCGGCTCGAATTCGTCGGCCGCGGCGACCGCCATCGCAGCCTGGGCGAGGGGCGCGTTGGGGCCCTTGAGACCGGTCAGCAGGCCCAGTTGGCAGGCCGCATGGGCGTCGCCGGCCTTGGCGCCCTTGACCAGCCACGACAGAGCCCGCGGCGTGTTGCGCGCTGTTCCGACCCCGCCGGCGTCGATGACGGTGGCGAGGCGCAGCCCCAACTCGTCGCCGGCGTTCGCGGCCGCGACGATGCGGGCCACGCCGTCGGCAAGGTTCTGCGGAATCTTGAAGCCCACCAGCTGCCACAGGCCCAGTTTGGCGTGCGCCGCAGGAAAGCCGGCCTTCGCGGACTTCATCCACCAGGCCAGAGCCTCGTCCAGGCGCCCGTTCTGTTCGCAGACCTGGGCAAGCAGGTCCTGGGCGGCCGGATCGCCACGTTCGGCGGCGGCGAGAAGCTGGTCGTAGGTAATGCTCATGGCGCTGTTCTAGCGTCTCGCGCGACCTCAGTGCACGGCGTTTTCGATTTGCGCCGAGCTGTCCGCGTGGCATCTCGGGACAGGGGAGACTTTCGTGAACGCAAGACTGAATCGCCGTAGTGCGATCACCGTGATCGGGGCCGGGCTGGCCGCCGGCTGCGCGACCACGATCGAACGGCTCGCGCCGCCCGTTCTCGTCAATCTTGCCGATCAGGCGCCGCCCGCCGCCGACGACACCGCCCAGCTCGGGTCGGCGGCGGACTCGGCGCGGCGCATGACGGCGCCGGTCCATATCAACGGTCACGGCCCTTTCGACTTCGTCATCGACACCGGCGCCAATCGCACGGTCGTGTCGCGGGAGCTGGCGACCGCCCTGGCCATGCCGGCGGCGGGCAAGGCGCAGATCCATGGCATCGCCGGGGTCGAACCGTCCGAGACGGTGCTCATCGGCCGGCTCGACGTCGGCCGTGTGACCTCGGCACGCCTCCGCGCCCCCGTCCTCGAACGCGCCCGGCTGGGCGCCGACGGGCTGCTGGGTGTCGATGTTCTGAAGAACCGGCGTGTGGCCATGGACTTCCGCCAGAACACCTTCACCATCGGCAAGCCGGACGAGGAGGCGCGCACCAACCGCAACGCCTCCGACAGCCGCATCCGCGACAACGCTGCAGACTTCGCGGCGATCGACAACGTCGTGATCGTCCCGGCCCGTTATCGGTTCGGCCAACTCATCATCATCGATGCGGACATGGGCGGGGTGCCGGTGACGGCCTTCCTTGACTCCGGCTCGCAGAACACCGTGGGCAATCTCAAGCTGCACGAGCAGCTCAAGGTCACGCCCTTCGCCCTGACCGCCCAGGTCTCCATCGTCGAACTGATCAGCGCCACCGGCCAGCGCGCCCAGGGCGAACTGTCGACCGTGCCGCCCCTGCGCATGGGCGGCCTCAGCGTCGGCAATCTCTCGGCGGTGTTCGCCGACCTGCACATCTTCAAGCTCTGGGAGCTCAACGACCGCCCGGCGATCCTGATCGGGATCGACGTGATGCGGCACTTCGAAGCCATCGAGCTCGACTTCGCCAATCGGCGGGTGCTGTTCCGCACGCCGTCCCGGGCATTGCGTCGCCCGGGATAGGCCGCGGCGCTACTTGACCGGCGTGGGCGCGAGGACCATCGCGCCGGAGCTGCGCATCCGCTCCTGGGCCATCTGGTCCAGCACGCTCTGCGCGCGCGGGTCGCCCATGAGCCAGGCGGCGGCCGCCAGGGTGCGGATCGAGGTGGCCGAAACGCCGAAGGCGCTTTCCAGGGCCTCGAACGGCGAGACCTGGGTGGTCATGCGCTTCAGCCGCACATCTCCCGAGAGATTCGCCAGGGCCTTGGCCTTATCGACCGCCTGGTAGAAGCCGCCAACCTCGTCGACGAGGCCGAGCTCGCGCGCCTGGACGCCGGTCCAGACCCGGCCCTTGGCGATCTCACGGACTCGCTCGACCGGCAGCTTGCGGCCTTCCGACACCCGGGCGACGAAATTCTCGTAGATGCGGTCCATCCAACCGGCGAAGGCGGCGCGCTGGGCCTGGGTCATCTCGCTGCCGGTCCCGAAGGCGCCGGCATAGTCGCTGCCGACATTCAGCTGGCGCACGTCGACGCCGAACCTCTCCAGCGCCGGACCCAAGGCGAACTTGCCGCCGAACACGCCGATGGAGCCGGTGAGCGTGGTGGGCTGGGCGACGATCGCCGAGGCCTCGCTGGAGATCCAGTAGCCGCCGGAAGCTGCATAGGTGCCCATCGAGACCACGACCGGCTTCTTGGCGGCCTTGGCGGCGCGCACGGCGGCAAGGATCTGTTCGGACGCGGTATCGGACCCGCCGGGCGAGGAGACGCGGAAGACGATCGCCTTCACGTCCTTGTCCTCGATGGCGTCGTAGAGCGCTTCGGCGATGTCGTCTGAATACATCGAGGAGGACGAGGAGAACGGATTGGCCGTGCCGTCGCGGCCGGTGACGATGGCGCCTTCACCCTCGACGATCGCAATGGCGGGGCCGGGTTTGGCGACGCGCTCGCGACTGGAGCGCATGTATTTCTCAAACTCGACCAACTCGGCGCCCTTGCCGGCCTTGGCGAGCACGGCCGTCTCGATCTCCTTCACCTGGCCAACCTTGTCGATCAGCTTCAGCTTCAGCGCGTCCTCGGCCTGGTAGGGGCCGCCTTCCAGGCTGGCGCGAAGGGTCTGCGGCTCCTGCTTGCGGTCGCCGGCGGCGTTGAGCAGGCTGGCGCCATAGACCGAGCCCATCCAGGACAGCTGGGATTCGCGGTGGGCGGGCGTGTAGTCGTTGTAGAGGTACGGATTGACCGCGTTCTTGAACTCGTAGCGCTGCTCGTAATCGACCTTCACGCCGTACTTGTCGAAGAAGCGTTTCAGGAACACGTCCTCGCTGGAAATACCGGTGACCTGCAGCGAGGCGCCCGGCTGCATCCAGAACTCGTCGGCGGCCGCGCCGACCATATAGGTGGAGGTCACGATCCCGGAGGGATAGAGCCCCTGGCTGTGGGCGTAGACCGCCTTGCCGGTCGCGCGGAACTTCTTGAGGGCGAGCCGGATCTCGTCCGCCGAGGCCGGTGCCATGCCGCCTTCGGGCAGGCGCACCAGCACCGCCTTCACCTTGCCGTCCTTGCCCGCGCGGTCGAGGGTCTCGATCACCGACATCACGGACATCGAGCGGCGGCCGATCGAGGCGAACGGGTTGACCGGGTCCTGGTCGGTCAGCGGATCGCGCAGGTCCAGTTCCAGCACGGCGTGGGCCGGCGTCGGGGCGGGCTTGGTCGCTCCGGCGGCCATGACGATCAGCAGGAACGGCACGCCGATGAGGAACAGCACCAGGCCTGCGAAGACGCCGGCCATGGTGGTGAGGAATTGCTTCATTGAAGATCCGCCGGAGGGGAGTGCGCGCCTAGGCTACATGGGCGCGAGTTGAGTTGGAATGAAGACCTTGGGGAGCCCATCGCAGTCGCCCGCGGCGCTGTCGAGGGGGCGCACTGTCCCGGCATGTAAAAAAAGATTCCGCGGCGAGTGCGGGATCATGGGCGGACTGCGTCTTGGCCACATAGGCCCGCAGTGCGTCGGCGCGCCGGGCGCCAAGAATTTCGATCCGAGGCATGTCTTGAGTTCACAGCGTACCCTCCCGCCGTCCGCGGCGATCCTGGCCTTCGGCGGCGCGATTCTGGCCGCGCTTCCCGCCGCCGCCGCCGACAAGCCGGTCGCCATCGTCGGCGCTGTCGTATTCGACGCGACGGGCGCTGCGCCTTATCGCGGGACCGTGGTTATCCGGGACGGGCGCATCGCCGCGGCCGGGCCGTCGGTGAAGGCGCCGCGCGGCGCGGTGGTCATCGACGCCAAGGGCAAGGCGCTGCTGCCGGGCTTCTTCGATGTCCATACCCACTGGACCCCGGGCGGGACCCCGCGCATCTCGCCGGAGATCGCGAACGCCTACATCGCCGCCGGCGTGACGACCGTGAACGACTTCCACCAGCAGCCGGAATCGTTCGAGCCGCGCCGCCGCTGGATCGCCTCGATGGCTTCGCCGCATGTGAACTTCGTGGCGCGGATGAGCACGCCGGGCGGCCACGGGGCCGACTGGGCCGACCGCGCCACCACCAAGTGGGTGAACTCGCCTCAGGGCGCGCGGATGGAGGTCAAGGCGCTCGTTCCGTACAAGCCCGACTTCATCAAGGCGTTCGCCGACGGCTGGCGCTACGGCGCCTCGGCCGACAACACCAGCATGGACGAAGGTACGCTCAGCGCCCTGGTCGACGAGGCGCACCGCAACAACCTCAAGGTCCTGACCCACACCGTCACGGTCGATCGCGGGGCGATCGCCGGCCGCGCCAAGGTCGACGTCATCGCCCATAGCCTGCAGGACCGCGAGATCGACCAGCCGACGATCGATGCGATCAAGGCCGGCGGGACCGCCTACGCCCCGACTCTGGCGGTCTACGATCCGGCCAAGGACGGGACGATGAGCGCCGAGGCGCGCCGCCGCAGCGAGGTGAAGTTCGGCTACGCGCTTCACAACGTGAAGGCGCTGCACGACGCGGGCGTGACCATTGCGCTCGGCACCGACGCCGGCATGCCCGGCACGCCGCACGGCCTCTCGACCCTGCGCGAGATGGAACTGCTGGTCCGCGCCGGCCTGACGCCGTCGCAGGCCCTGATCGCGGGCACCGCGAGCAGCGCCAAGGTGCTGGGCGAACTCGCCGACCGCGGCACGATCGAGGCGGGCAAGCGCGCCGACATCGTGCTCATCGCCGGCGAGCCGTGGAAGACCATCGGCGACGTGCGCAAGACCGACCGGGTCTTTGTGGACGGCGTACAGGTGCACGGCCCGGGTACGAAACTGCCGGCCGCCAACGCCGCCAAGTCGATGCCGGTGATCCAGGCCAAGGGCGCGATGATCGACGATTTCGAAGCTGACCGCTCGAACTACGACACCCTGCGCATGGACGACATGGACGGCGGCATCGACCGCACCGTGCAGGTCGCGCAGGTCATCAACCGCACCGCCGCCGACCACGCGCTCAGCATTGCGGCGCGCATGTCGGCCAAGGACAACGCCAACGCAGGCGTCGTCATCCCGCTCAGCCGCGGTTCGGTCGAGCCGGTCGACGTGCGCGCCTTCAAGGGCGTGCGCTTCGAGATCCGGGGCGACGGCGACGCCTACGACCTCGGCGTCAACACGCTGAACGGCCGCTGGGAAGCCCAGGTCGGCTCTGCGGCGGAATGGAAGACGGTCGAGGTCCCGTTCGCTGCGCTCACGCGGGGCGCCGGCGGGGGGGCCGGCGCCGGCCCGTGGACGGGCGACGACGTGCTGGAAGTGACCATCGATGGCGGCCGACCGGCCGGCGCGAAGATGTGGGTCGAGATCGACAACGTCAGCTTCTTCTGACTGCTTCGGCGGTCGGACCTAAGTGAACGATTTCGATCGCGCTCGCTCTGCGGGCGTGATCGGTCGTGCTTAAGTAATTGTATAGTTCATCGCGCGTCATCGGCGGCATTCCTTCGATGGGTGTCTTAATTGACACAGTTGATGTTATTCTAGTGTTCCTGAGCCATTATTCAGATGACGTTGCGTCGCGTATCGTGTGTTTGGCGCGCAATTCCAGGCCTGAGTAGTTTTGGCGCATCTGGATAATATGCACTCAATAGTTGTGGGGGTGTCCTCTATGAAATCTCGCATGTCCTGGCGCAACGCCATGCTCGCGACCTCGGCGCTCGGCGCCCTGTCCTTCGGCGGCGCGGCCGCCGCCCAAGACGGCACGGTCGAGGAAATCGTCGTCGTCGGCTCGCAGATCGAAGGCGCCAAGGTCACGGCCGCCCTGCCGGTCACCGTGGTCGATGCGGCCCAGCTGGACAGCGTCGCGGCCACCTCGGGCGACGACCTCTTCCGCTCGATCCCGCAGATGGGCGACGTCAGCTTCAACTCGAGCTACCTGCCCAACTCCAGCAACAGCGCTCGCGGCGACGTCGGTTCGGTGAACCTGCGCAACCTCGGCGTCGGCAACACCCTGGTGCTGCTCAACGGCCGCCGCGTCGTCGCCCACCCGACCAGCCGCGCCGACGACTTCCTGGTGCCGGTCTTGACCTACAACACCAACGCCATCCCGGTGAACGGCCTGAAGCGCCTGGAAGTCCTGCGCGACGGCGCGGCCGCGCTCTACGGCTCGGACGCCGTGGCCGGCGTGGTCAACACCGTGCTGCAGGACGACTTCGACGGTCTGACGGTCGAGGCGCAGTACGGCGGGGCCGAGGGCACCCACCTGCGCGAGGGCGAGATCAACGTCCAGGCGGGCCGCAACTTCCAGGAAGGCCGCGGCAACATCAGCCTGTTCGCCAACTATACGAGCCGAACGGCGCTGAACGCCTTCGATCAGGACTATACCGCCTCGGCGGACAAGCGTCCGCTGTTCATCGGCACCCGCTTCGAGGGCGCAGCGTCGCTCGATGGCCGCGTCTCGCAGAACCCGTGGGGCAACTTCACCGCCACGGGCGTCGGTACGGTGCGTCAGAACGGCGTGGCCATCACCTCCAGCGCCGGCGCGTTCCACGTCCAACCCGCGGGCTTCAGCGGCTGCCAGGTGGCGTTCGTTTCGGGGACCTGCCTCGACGACGGCTCGGCTGCGGTCAGCGGCGCCGATCGTGACCTCCGCTTCGACACCAACGCCTGGAACACGACGGTCATTCCCGAGCTGAAGCGGGTGAACCTGTTCCTGACCGGCAAGTACGACATCACCGAGAACCTGCGGTTCTTCGGCGAGGTCGGCTACTACACCGCCACCACCCATGCGACCCAGACCTCGACCGCGACCCTGTCGTCGCTGCCGATCACGGTGCCGACCTCGAACTACTGGAATCCCTTCGGCCAGGCCGTGTTCGCCAACGGCCAGGCTAATCCGAACCGCCTGCCGGGCCTGAACATCTCGGCCGCGGGCGCGCCGGTCACCATCACCTCGTACAACTTCGCCGACGTCGGGCCGACCAAGGTTGACGTCGAGAACAACCAGTGGCGCTTCCTCGCCGGCCTCAAGGGCGAGAAGTTCGGCTTCAAGTGGGAAGGCGCGCTGCTCTACTCGAAGGCCGAGGTCGAAGACCAGTCGGACGGCATCAGCGCGACCCTGCTCCAGAAGCAGCTCGCCCTGTCCACGCCCGACGCCTACAATCCGTTCAATGGCGGCTCGCTGAACAATCCGAGCGTGGGCGACGCCACGCCCAGTTCGCAGGCTGCGATCGACGCGATCAAGGTTCGCACCATCCGCCGCAACACCAGCTCGCTGGCCCTGGCGGACTTCAAGGTCTCGAAGGTCGATCTCTTCACCCTGCCGGGCGGCGACCTGGGCTTTGCGGCCGGCGTCGAATTCCGTCGTGAAACCCAGAAGGACGACCGGGACGCGCGCCTCGACGGAACGATCAAGTTCACCGACATCGTCACCGGCGTCACCTATGGCAACGACCTGATCGGTTCGAGCCCGTCGCCCGACACCAAGGGCTCGCGCACCGTGACCTCAGCCTATGCCGAGTTCGCGATCCCGATTGTCTCGCCGGACATGGAAATTCCGTTCGTCCGGAACCTGGAGGCCCAGCTCGCCGGCCGCTACGAGAGCTTCAGCGACGCCGGCGAGGTGGCCAAGCCGAAGTTCGCCTTCGCCTGGGACGTGATCGACGGCCTGCGCTTCCGCGGTTCGTGGGCCCAGGGCTTCAAGGCGCCGAACCTGGAGCAGGTGAACGCCACCCTGGTGACTCGCTCCAACACTCGCACCGACTGGATCCGTTGCGAGGCGGATCTGCGTGCCGGCCGGATCGCCAATTTCGCCGCGTGCTCGCGCTCGGGCAGCACGACAGCCCAGCGGGCCGGCAATCCGGACCTGAAGCCGGAGGAATCGGAAACCTGGGGCATGGGCGTGGTCTACGAGCCGCGCTTCGTGCCGGAGGAGTTCGGCCGCTTCACCTTCACCGTCGACTACTGGCGCGTGAAGCAGGAAGGCATCGTGGGTCTGTTCGGCGAGGGCAACGCCCTGACCGCGGACTATCTGGCCCGTCTGAACGGCTCGTCGAACCCTGACGTCGTTCGCGCCGCCGCGACCGCCGACGATATCGCCATGTTCGCCGGCACCGGCCTGACCCCGGTGGGCCAGGTGCTGTATGTCAAAGACCAGTACCGCAACCTGCAGCCGCAGGAAGCGCGCGGTCTCGACATCGGCGTCATGTGGAACCTGCGCGGAACCGAATGGGGCGACTTCAGCGTCAACTTCAACGCTGCGCACCTCATCAAGTTCTACCGCTCGCCGTCGCCGGAAATCGGCGCGCTGCTGGCGGCGCGTGAGGCGGGCAAGATCAACCCCGGCACCACCATCACCGGCGGCGGCGACCAGGTCCGCCAAGATGGCCGTCCGGAGTGGAAGTGGTCGGCTTCGGCGACCTGGTCCTATGACCAGTGGACCGTGGGCGCCTTCACCCAGTACATCGGCGACGTCGAAGACACCGGCCTGCGCGACAGCGCCGGTCAGGCCTGGATCGTCGACTCCCAGATCACCACCAACCTCTATGGGCAGTACGAGTTCACCGAGGGCTTGGCGGCCAACACCCGCCTGCGCCTGGGCGTGCGCAACCTGACCGACGAGAAGCCGCCGGTGGAATCGGAGAACGGCTACCTCGGGTCGCTGTATCAGCCCTACAGCCGCTACTGGTACGTCAGCGTCCGCAAGTCCTTCTAGGACGCGATCGACAATTCGGACGCAACGCCGGCCGGCCCCCAGGGGCCGGCCGGCTTTTCTTTGATGGGCTGGGCGTCGGCGATGATGTCGTCCAGCAGCCGGGCGAGTTGTTCGCCCGCCGCGGTCAGGCGCAGCGCGCCGGCCTTGCGACCGCCCCATGGCGCGGCCTCGATCAGGGCGGCCGTCTCGCCGTCGGCCCCTCGCAGCGCCTCGGCTGTCCGCCAGGCGAGATTGGGGCTGATGTCCAGCCGGCTGCGCAGGTCGACCAGGGGCAGGGGCTGTTCTTCGTCAGCGACGTAGAGCAGGGCCATGATCTGGCCGAGGGTGAAGCCGGGATTGACGTCGCGCAGACGCTCCAGGGCCTCCAGAACGGCGCTTCGCTTGCGCAAGACGAGGTCTCCGAGGGTTGCCTATGGCCCCGATCATCGCCCCGACGCGGCGCGGCGAAACGGCGAATTGCGATGAACAACGCGGTCAAGCGGCGCGATGAAGCGTGCGAACGCGCAAACGGTGCATGCGCCGGCGTCTACGCTTGCGTTCGTCCGAGCAATCAAATTTGGAGCGAGCCATGAAGCTGTGGGGGCAGATTTCGATCGAGCTGAACGTCGGCGACTACGTTGAAGCGGCTGACCATCAGAAGCGCCTCGAACACATCCTGCGGCAGGTCCAGCAGGCCTATCCCGACGCCACCCTGGCGATGCGCGAGCGCCGCCAGCGCCGCTCGACGCCCGTGGTCCGCGCCATGCCCCCCGGAGCGGGCACCGGCCGCCTGAACGCCTATCTCGAGTCCTGACGCCGCATGCGTCCGAGAGATTCGTTGCTGGAGGCCCTGGCGCTGTTCCGGGATCTCAATCCCACCATCACCGTCAACGAGATCATCACCTTCCTCTACACCTGTGAGAACGAAGGCCTCAGTGTGCAGGAACTGGCCTATGTGTCGCGCATGACCGAGCCGACCGCCTCGCGCAGCATCCGCTCCTTCGGCCCGGAGGGGTCCGAGTGGGCGCGGCCGCCGGCCTGCGGCCTGATCGAGGCGTTCCTCAATCCCCAAGACGGGCGCAGCCGCGTGCTGCACCTGACACCGGCGGGGCGGGCGGTGCGCGAAAAACTGGACGGGATTATTCGCGAAGCGATCTCTATCGTCAGGTAGTTCTCTATGTAATTGCACTTGTGTAATCAAAATAGTTGCAAGTAGCTAAATTGAAAGTTGTGTCATATCCGAGACATTTGTTGGGGTATTTGCGAACCTATACCTTCGTTGTGTTGACCGAAATTTCTTCGGTCGCGTAACACCCAGGTAACGGCGCCATGTTGGGGCCGGATTCTTGTGGGGTGCGGCGCCAGGCACAGGCGGCGCCGTCGGAGGAGCCAGACCTTGAACATCAAATCCACGCGGGAGCGCCTGTTGGCGTCTTCCATGATCTGCGGCGCGGCGTTCGTCGTGTTCGCCGCAGGCGCGGCCCAGGCCCAGGAGCAGGGCGAAGTCCAGGAAGTGGTCGTCACCGGCTCGCGCATCGTCCGCCAGGACTATGTGGCGGCCAGCCCGATCGCGACGGTCACCGGCGAGCAGGCGACCGCGAACGCCGACGTCACCCTGGACATGTATCTGAACACGCTGCCGCAGGTGAGCCCGGCGGCGTCGTCGACGTCCAACAACCCCGGCAACAACGGCCAGTCGACCGTCGACCTGCGCGGTCTCGGCTCGAACCGTAACCTGGTGCTGGTCGACGGCCGTCGCCCGATGGTGTCGAACAATACCCTGACGGTCGACCTCAACACCGTCCCGCAGGCGATGATCGAGAACATCGAAGTCATCACCGGCGGCGCCGGCGCGACCTACGGCGCGGACGCCGTGGCCGGCGTGGTGAACCTGAAGCTCAAGCGCAATTTCGAAGGCGTCGACTTCCGCGCCAGCTACACGGACGCGACCGAATATCACGACGCCAAGGAATATCAGTTCTCGCTGGTCGTCGGCGGCAACTTCTCCGACGGCAAGGGTAACGCCATCTTCGGCTTCGACCGCTCGTACCGCGAGCCGGTGACGAAGGGGCAGCGTCCGTTCTCGGCCCTGGCGACCTCCACCACCGGCACCCCGCCGGCCGGCGCGATCCGCTACAACGCCACCAACGCCATTCCGCTCGCCGCGGTCCAGGCTCTGTTCCAGAGCTACGGCATCACCGCGCCGGTCGGCAACGGCTCGGGCTCGCTGGGCTTCAACCTCGACGGCTCGCTGTTCTACGGCGGCGTGGGCAACAACCCGACGCTTCAGGTCCAGAACTTCAAGTATCCGGTCGACGTCAACGTCAACACCCGCTTCTACCCCGACTTCTATAGCTACAATTTCGACGCCCCGAACCTGCTGACCCTTCCGCTGGATCGGTACTCGTTCATGTCGAACCTGCGCTACGAGTTCGACAACGGCGTGGAAGTGTTCACGCAGGCCGGCTGGACCGAATACACCGCCAACCAGGCGCTGGCCCCGACGCCGATCCCGACCGTGGTCACCGCCGCCCCCGGCACGGCGACCAATCTGCAGGTCTCCTCGGCGCTCGTGACGCCCGGCGCCAACGTCGGCACCAACCTCATCGTGCCCGTCACCAACCCCTTCATCCCCAACGACCTGCGGACGCTGCTGGCCGCGCGGACCGGTGATGACCCGGCCCTGGTCGGCTCGGGCGCGACTGAACCCTTCCTGTTCGCCTTCCGTCCGCTGGGCTTCGGCGCCCGGATCTCGGAATTCAAGAACACCGTCGTCCAGTACATGGCTGGCGTGAAGTTCCCGATCGGCGAGAACTTCAAGGGCGAGGCCTACATCTCGCAGGGTCGCACCGAGATCCTGCGGACCCAGTATGGCAACATCAACACCCAGCTGCTGTCGGACATCCTGGCTCACCCGACCCAGAGCCCGAACAACAACACCGCCTGCGCCAACCAGAACTTCTTCGGCGACCGGCCGCTGCTGGCGTCCTGCCGCACCGCGCTGGAATCGCCGGTCACCCGCCGCGAGCTCTATACCCAGACCATCGCCCAGGCCTTCGTCAGCGGCAACCTGTTCGAGGTTCCGGCCGGCCCGGTGCCGATCGTCGTCGGCGCCGAGCATCGCGAGTTCGACTACAGCCTGCGCTTCCTGTCGACGCCGGGGCCGTTCTCCGGCTTCACCGTCGGCGATCCCGAAGCCGGCACCAGCTCGTTCAACGATATCTTCGCCGAAACGCTGATCCCGATCGTCAAGGACCAGCCGTTCTTCAACTCGTTCGAGATCGGCCTGGGCGCCCGCTATTCGTGGGCCCGCTTCGGCAACGAGCTGACCGGCCAGCACACCGAAACCCGCGGTTCGGCGACCTACAAGGCCGAACTGAACTGGGAAGTGATGGACTGGGCCCGCGTGCGGGCGTCGTTCCAGCGCGCGGTGCGTGAGCCGAACTTCCAGGAACTGTTCGTCGGCACCGCCTCGGCGCCGCAGATCTTCGACCCCTGCTCGGCGTTCACCGCGGCCTGGAAGGCTTCGGGCGCCGGCGCCGGCACCCTGCGCGGCCTCTGCGCGGCCCAGGGCGTGCCGGCCACCGGCGCGACCACCTCGCCCGGTTCGCAGGCCAACATCTTCCTGAACGGCAACATCAACCTGAACCCGGAAAAGGCGAACACCATCACCCTCGGCGTGGTGCTGTCGTCCCCCTGGGATAACCAGTGGCTGCAGCGCCTGCGCGGCTCGGTCGACTACTACAACCTGGAAATCAAGGACCCGATCATCACGTTCGACACGAACACGGCGATCGCGGCCTGCTTCAACTACTTCGGCACCAATCCGACCTACTCGAACACCTACCTCTACTGCGCCGGGATGCAGCGGACGGGCGGCAACCTGACCAACGCCCGTATCAACAACCCGAACGCGGCGCCGGGCACCAACAACGCCTGGCTCTTCGAGAACGGCGGGATCATCAAGACCTCCGGCATCGACTTCCAGCTCGAGTACGGCTTCGACTGGGATTGGCTGGGCGCTCCGGAATGGATGGGCGCGTTCCAGGCCAACATCCTGGTCACCCACGTCCTGAACTACGAGCAGTCGGACCGCCAGGGCCTGCCGCCGGTCGACTACACCGGCACCATTTCGTACTTCGGCGCGGGCCTCGGCACGAGCTTCCCGGAATGGAAGGCCACCCTGAACACCCGGTTCAACCTCGGCCGCATCGGGTTCATGGGCTATCAGACCGAAGCGGTCAGCCTGGGCGCCCGGGTCCGCTACGTCGGCGACATGGACAACCGCCAGTTCCGCCAATATCCGGGCGAAACCTTCCTCGGCACGGCCGGCGTGCCGTCCAACGTCCCGGCGACCTACTATGTCGACCTGGATGCGACCTGGGGCATCACCGACAACGTCGAGCTGAAGATCGGCGTCAACAACGTGACCGACCAGGATCCGCGTCTGTACGCGCCGAACACCCAGTCCGGCACCGATCCGTCGACCTACGACGTCATCGGCCGGCGCGCGTTCGGCCAGATCAAGCTGCGGTTCTAACCGCCGGTCGATCTGATCTGGAGGGCGGCGGAGCGATCCGCCGCCCCTTCACATTTCAATGATGTAACTTGCACGTTCGCTGCATCCGTTCAGGCTCTGACGCGTCGACGTCGCGATTGGTCGCGAAGTCGGTGACATGCGTGGAGAGCCGGGAAAACCTGCCCCACGTTGTTTCGCTAGGGGGCGAAGTATGGAGTCGCAGCTTGATCGTCTGGACATGCAGATTCTGTCTGCACTCCAGATCAGTAACCAGACGAGCGCGCAGGAGCTCGCCGATCGGGTGCCGCTTTCGCCCTCGGCCATACAGCGCCGCATACGGCAGTACCGGACGACCGGCGTTATCACCGCCGATGTTTCAGTCCTGAATCCGAAGCTGACCGGCGGACATATCTCCGTGGTGCTGCTCATCCAGCTGGCCCAGCAGGGCCCTGCGCGGGTCGCCGAGGTGCGGAGCCGCCTGTCACGCTCGCCCTATGTGCAGGTCGTGATGGAGATCGCCGGCGGCTACGACCTGATGTGCATCACGATGTTCGACAACATCGAGAGCTTCAACACCTTCGCCGACATCGAGATCGCGGCCGATCCCTGCGTCGCCCGATTTGAGACCATGCTGGTGCGCCGGCGGGTGAAGTTCGGCGCGACCCTGCCGCTCTGGAACGCGATCTAGGGCTCGACCGCCGTCTGGATCACGCCGGCCAGCCGCTTGCGCAGGCTTGCGCGCCCCGCCTCGTCGAGGTCGTGGTCGGGCGTGATCGCCCGTGAGATCGCCACCCCCATGATCAGGTCGCCGGCCAGGCGGGCGCGCACCTCGGCCTCCGGCCCGCCGAGATAGGCGGCGAAGGGCGCCAGGAACCAGCTTCGCATCGAGCGGCGCAGCGGCCCGGCCGCGGCGGGGGAGGAGGCCGAGCGGAGCATGATCAGCAGTTGGTCGAGGCCGTCCTGGGTGTCGGGGTCGTCCATCAGGCGGTCTGCGACACGTTCGCCGAACGTCGCCAGTTCGCCCTGGAACAGCTCGGAAGCGTCCGGCCCGCAGTTCAGGACCTCGACGAACAGCTCCTCCTTGGAGCCGAAACACCGGGACACCAGGGCGGCGTCGACGCGGGCGTCGGACGCGATTTCGCGCAGGCTCGCGCCATCGTAACCCTCTCTGGAGAAACGACTAATCGCCGCGTCGAGGATCGCTTGCCTTGTCGCCGCAGCGTTGCGTGTCCGCGCCGGCGCCGGGGTGCCTGACATTATTCGGTTTCGCTCCCTTGTTGTCATCGAGTGTTGACATATGTAGGAGAGGTCGAGTTTAAAGTCATCAACTGTTGACTTGGGCGCTCCCCCGCCCCTGGGATATCTCATGCGAAAGTTTCTTGCGCCGTTCATCGCAACGGCCGCTGCTGCATTGGTTCTGGCCGGATGCGGCAAACCTCAGGCGCCTCAGCAGATGCCCGCGCCTCAGGTGTCGGTGTCGACGCCCCTGCAGCAGAAGGTCGTCGACTGGGACGACTTCACCGGCCGCTTCGAAGCGCCGGAACGGGTGGAAGTGCGCGCGCGCGCCAGCGGCTTCCTGCAGGCGGCCCACTTCCGCGAGGGCCAGTACGTGAGGAAGGGCCAGCTGCTCTTCACCCTGGACCCGCGCCCGGCCGAGGCCCAGCTCGCCGCCGCCCGCGCCCAGGCCAAGCAGGCCGCCGCCGACCTGGCGCGCGCCGAGAGCCTGCTGAAGATCCAGGCGATCAGCCGCGAGGAATACGACGGCAAGCGCGCCGCCAACGACATCGCCCAGGCGAGCGTCCGCGCCCGCGCCCTCGACCTCGAATTCACCCGCGTGACCGCGCCGACCTCCGGCGTCGTGTCGGACCGCCGCGTCGACCCTGGCAACGTCATCAGCGGGGGCGGCGCCGGCGCCGAAGTGCTGACCACCATCGTCTCGACCAGCCCGATCCACTTCGTCTTCGACGCCTCCGAGGCCCAGTTGCTGAAGAACCAGCGCGAGAGCGGCAAGGGCGGGCGCGTGCAGATCCGGCTGCAGGACGAGGCCGACTATCGCTGGACCGGCCAGATCGACTTCACCGACAACAGCATCGACGCCTCGTCGGGCGCCGTGCGCATGCGCGCGGTGGTCGCCAATCCCAACGGCTTCCTGAAGCCGGGCATGTTCGGCAAGGCCAAGGTCGAAGGCGGCCAGGCCTACGACGCCCTGCTGGTGCCCGAAGACGCCATCTTCGCCGACGGCGCGCGCAAGGCGGTCAATGTCGTCAACGCCGACGGCTCCGTGACCCTGAAACCTGTCGAACTCGGCCCGGTGACCCAGGGCCTGCGGGTCATCCGCTCGGGCGTGCGTCCGGACGACAAGGTGATCGTCAACGGCGGCGTCCGTCTGATGGCGCCGGGGATGAAGGTCCAGGCCAAGCCCGTGAAGATCGAACCCAAGGCGGCCGCCAAGGCGACCTCCACCGTGACCATTCCCGTGGCCTCCAGCGCCACGCCCGCCGGCGCCCGCTAAGGGGCCGAGCCAGGGACGGGACCCATGCGCCTTTCGCACTTTTTCATCGACCGCCCGATCTTCGCCGGCGTGGTCTCGGTGTTCATCGCCCTGATCGGGCTGTTCGCCTATCCGCTGCTGCCGCTGTCGCAGTATCCGGACATCGCGCCGCCGACCATCGCGGTCACCGCTTCCTATCCGGGCGCCTCGGCCGAAACCCTGGCCGAGACGGTCGCCGCCCCGATCGAGCAGGAGATCAACGGCGTCGAGGGCATGCTCTACATGACCTCCTCGTCGACCGCCGACGGCGTCGCGCAGATCTCGGTGACCTTTCAGCCGGGCACCGACCTCGACGCCGCCCAGGTGCTGGTCCAGAACCGCGTGTCGCTGGCCGAGCCGCGCCTGCCAGAGCAGGTGCGCCAGGTCGGGGTGACCGTGAACAAGCAGCTCTCGGGCTTCCTGCTGCTGGTGGGCCTGAGCTCCAAGGACCCCAATGTCGACCTCGACCACGTCGGCAACTACGCCAACTCGACGCTCCGCGACCGCCTGCTGCGGATCAAGGGCGTGGGCGGCGTGCAGGTGTTCGGCGGCGGCTTCTATTCGATGCGGGTCTGGATCGACCCCGGCAAGGCCGCGGCCCGCAACCTGACGGCCGCCGAGATCGTCGCCGCCCTGCGCGCCCAGAACGTCCAGGCCGCCGGCGGCGCGCTGGGCCAGGCGCCGGCCGACAACGGCACGGCCTTCCAGCTGCCCGTCCAGGTCCAGGGCCGCCTGTCCGATCCGGAAGCCTTCGGCGACATCGTCATCCGCACCGACTCCGACGGCCGCGTGACCCGCGTGCGCGACGTGGCGCGCGTGGAGCTGGGGTCGCAGGACTACGGCATGCGCGGCTATTTCAGCGGCGAGCGCGGCATCGGCCTGGCCATCATCCAGCAGCCGGGCTCCAACGCCCTGGCCACCGCCGCCGAGGTGCTGAAGACGGTCGAGGAACTGAAGCCGTCCATGCCCCAGGGCGTGCAGTACACCATTCCCTATAACCCCACCGAATTCGTCCAGGCCTCGGTGGAATCTGTGAAGAGCACCCTGCTCGAAGCCGTCATCCTGGTGGTCATCGTGGTCATGGTCTTCCTCCAGACCTGGCGCGCGGCGATCATTCCCATTCTCGCGATCCCGATCGCCCTCGTCGGCTCCTTCGCGGTGCTGCTCGGGCTCGGCTATTCGCTCAACTCGCTGTCTCTGTTCGCGCTCGTGCTGGCGGTCGGCATCGTCGTCGACGACGCCATCGTCGTGGTCGAGGCGGTGGAGCGAAACCTGCGGCTGGGCATGACGCCAAGAGAGGCCGCCTATCGAACCATGGACGAGGTGTCCGGCGCGCTGATCGCCATCGGCCTGGTGCTGCTGGCCGTGTTCGTGCCGACGGCGTTCATGCCGGGCATCCCGGGCATGTTCTTCCGCCAGTTCGCGGTGACCATCTCGGCCGCCTCGGTGATCTCGCTGATCGTCTCCCTGACCCTGTCGCCGGCTCTGGCCTCGATCCTGCTGAAGCCGCACCAGGAGCATTCCCTCGACAGCGGGCCGCGCTGGCTGCGTCCTCTCAAGTGGGCCGGCCACAAGTTCAACAGCGGCTTCGACTGGATCAGCGACAAGTACGGCGCCCTGACCAGCCGCCTGGTGCGCGCCACCATGATCGTGCTGGTGATCTACGCCGGCCTGATCGCGCTGACGGGCTGGCGCATGACCGCCACGCCCAGCGGCTTCATCCCGCAGCAGGATCAGGGCTTCCTGATCGGCGTCGTCCAGCTTCCGCCGGGCGCCTCGCTCGAACGCACCGACGCTGTGGTCCGCAAGGCCAGCGCCATCGTGCTCGACACGCCCGGCGTCGAGAGCGTCGCGGCCTTCGCCGGCCTCGACGGGGCCAGCTTCTCGGCCATGTCGAACGGCGGCGTGTTCTTCGTGAAGCTCGACGACTGGTCCAAGCGCGGCAAGGAACTGACCGCCGACGCCATGGCGGGCCAGGTCATGGGCCGCCTGTCGGGCATCGAGGAGGCCAACATCTTCTTCCTGGCGCCGCCGCCCGTCGAGGGCATGGGCAACGCCGGCGGTTTCAAGATGATGGTCCAGGACCGCTCGGGCGCCGGCTACAAGGCGCTGGAACAGGCCGCCAACGGCCTGGTCGGCGCTGCGGCCCAGACGCCGGAGACGACCGTCGGGGTGTTCTCGCAGTTCAATACGGGCTCGCCACGGGTGAGCGCCGAGATCGACCGCGACAAGGCCCTGATCATGGGCGTGCAGCCCAGCGACGTTTACGACACGCTGGGAGCCTATCTCGGTTCGACCTATGTCAACGACTTCAACCTGCTGGGCCGCACCTTCCGGGTGACCGCCCAGGCCGAGGCCGATGCGCGCGACGATCCGTCCGACATCGCCGGCATCAAGGTGCGCTCGGCGTCCGGCGGCATGGTCCCGCTCGGCTCGCTGGCCACGGTGAAGGACGACACCGGCCCGATCCGCGTGGTGCGTTACAACCTCTTCCCTGCGGCGGAAGTGCAGGGCGGGGCGCCTCCCGGCGTCTCCTCCGGCGAAGCGCTGAAGGCGATGGAGGCGCATGCCGCCAAGGTCCTGCCGTCCGGCTTCAGCTACGAGTGGACGGAACTGGCCTACCAGGAGAAGGCCGCCGGCAATTCGGGGACGATCATCTTCGTCCTGGCCGTCGTGTTCGTCTTCCTGGTGCTGGCGGCCCAGTACGAGGCGTTCACCCTGCCGCTGGCGGTCATCCTGATCGTGCCGATGTGTATCCTCGCGGCCATCCTCGGTGTGAATCTGCGGGGCCAGGACAACAACATCCTGACCCAGATCGGCCTGATCGTGCTGGTCGCCCTGGCGGCGAAGAACGCGATCCTGATCGTCGAGTTCGCCAAGCAGGCGGAGGAAGACCAGGGCGTCGACCGGTTCGAGGCGGCGGTCCAGGCGGCCCGCACGCGCCTGCGGCCGATCCTGATGACCTCGTTCGCCTTCATCCTGGGCGTGCTCCCCTTGGCCATCGCCACCGGTCCCGGCGCGGAAATGCGCCAGGCGCTGGGCACGGCGGTGTTCTTCGGGATGCTCGGGGTGACGTTCTTCGGTCTGATCTTCACGCCGGTCTTCTACGTGATCTGCCGCAAGCTCTCGGCGCGCCTGCCACGGGCGAAGGGCAAGGACGAGAAGACCTATCCGACCACCGGCGGCGGGACCCCGCACAGTCCGATCGAGTACGAAGGAGGCGCGAAGTGATCCGCCTTAAGTCCACCGCCGCCCTGCTGCTGGCCGCCACGGCGCTCAGCGCCTGCGCGGCCGGCCCGAGCTACAAGCTCCCGACCCCGGTCGCGAGCGGGCAGGGGGCCTTCATCTCGGCGCAAGCGGGGCTCGCCACCCCGGACGCCCCTCCGGGCGACTGGTGGCGGCTGTTCAACGACCCGGCCCTGGACGGTCTGGTCCAGGAGGCGCTGGTCGCCAACAAGGACATCGCCGTCGCCGCCGCCAACCTCAGCCGCGTGCGCGCGGTGCTGAGCGAGACGCGCGGCGGGCTGCTGCCCTCGACCACGGTCTCGGCCTCGGGCCAGCGCGTGCGCGACCAGGACCTGACCAGCGGCCGCTTCGGCGAGGCCGACCAGTATCGGGCCGGCTTCGACATGTCCTACGAGGTCGACCTGTTCGGCCGCGTCCGCCGCAGCCTGGAGGCGAACCGCGCCGACGTGGCCGCCGCCCAGGCCGCGCTCGACGTCGTGCGGATCTCGGTCGCGGCCGAGACTGCGCGCGCCTATGCCGACATCTGCGCCGCCAACGCTCAGATCGCCGTGGCTCAGCGCACGATCGACTTGCAGCAGAACACCTACGACCTGACGGTCCGCCAGCTCGACGCCGGCCGCGGCACGGCGGCCGACACCGCCAGCGCCGCCACCCAGCTCGAAACCTCCAAGGCGGCGCTGCCGTCGCTGGAGGCGCAGCGCGCGGCGGGCCTGTTCCGTCTGGCCCTGCTGACCGGCAAAACCCCGGCGGAGGCGCCGCAGGCGGTGCTGAGCTGCAAGACCGTGCCGCAGGTGGCCCAGGCCCTGCCGGTCGGCGACGGCGCGGGCCTGCTGGCCCGGCGTCCGGACGTGCGCCAGGCCGAGCGCGAGCTGGCCGCCGCTACGGCGCGGATCGGGGTGGCCACCGCCTCGCTCTATCCGTCGGTGACCATCGGCGGCTCGCTCTCGACCAGCGCGGCGCGGACCGGCGATCTCGGCGACGACTACCGCTTCAATGTCGGGCCGTTGATCAGCTGGAACTTCCCGAACATCGTCGCCGCCCGCGCCCGCATCAAGCAGGCCGGGGCGAGCGCCGAGGGCGCGCTGGCCAGCTTCGAGAAGGCCAATTTGACGGCGCTGCAGGAAACCGAGACGGCGCTCAACGCCTATGCCCGGGAACTCGATCGTCGCGCCGCCCTCAAGCGGGCCCGTGACGAGGGTGAGAAGGCCGCCAGACTCTCGCGCCTGCGGCACGAGGCGGGCGCCGACAGCCTGCTGAACGTGCTGGTCGCCGAACGCAATCTCGCGCAGCTCGAGGCCCAGCTCGCCCAGTCCGACGCCCAGGTCACCAGCAATCAGATCGCCCTCTTCAAGGCGCTGGGCGGCGGCTGGGAGGGCAAGTCCTCCTGACCGCCGGCTGCGGCCTTCTGGTAGCTGCGGCAGAAAATCTCCGTTGAGACATTAATTCCTATCAAAAAGATGGGAATGAAGCGGCGGCTGCGTTGGGGCGGCCGCCGGTCCATCGGAGACTGCCATGACCGGCCCGGCCCATACGGCGAAACTTCTGCTCGCGACCCTCGGCGTCCTGACGATCGCCGCACCCGCCTCGGCGCTTGACGCGGCCAATGCTCATCGTCACGCCCTGACGCTCGACAGCCACGTCGACGTCCTGCTGCCCACCACCAACGCCCGCTACTTCGCGCCCGACGGCAAGTCGTTCTCGGAGGTCTCCAAGCTGAAGGCCGGCGGGGTCGATGCGCTGGTCTATGCCGTGGCGGTCTCGACCGGGCCGCGCTCGGACGAGGGCTACCAGGCGGCCCGCGCCGAGGCCGACGAGAAGCTGGCCGCGATCCGCAAGATCGCCGCCGACAACCCTAGGGACGTGGCCATCGCCTATTCGGCCGATGACGTGCGCAAGATCGTGGGGCAGGGGAAGATCGCCATCCTGATCGGCTTCCAGAACGCCTATTCGCTGAAGCCGGATGTGGCCGAGTTCGACCGCCTGCAGAAGGCCGGCGTGCGTGTCGCGGGCCTGACCCATGCCGGCAACAACGCCTTCGCCGACTCCTCGCGCCCGCAGCAGGGGGCCGGCGAAGAGCACGGCGGCCTCTCCGACCTCGGCAAGGCCTCGGTCGGGCGGCTGAACGATCTCGGCGTGCTGATCGACGTCTCGCAGCTGACGCCCAAGGGCGTGGCGCAGACCCTGGCCCTGACCCGCGCGCCGGTGGTGGCGACCCATTCCGACGCCCGCGCCCTGGTCGACGTGACCCGTAACCTCTCGGACGCCGAGCTGGACGCCATCAAGACGAACGGCGGGGTGGTGCAGGTCGTGCCGTTCAACAGCTATCTGAAGGCCCAGCCGGCCGACTACGCCCAGCGGCTGAAGGCGCTGCGCGGGCAGTACGGCCTCGACCCCGATAAGGCGGGCTATGCTGGGGCCGACGACCTGCCGGCGGAAAAGAAGGAGGCGTTCTTCGTCGCCTATCGGGCGCTCTCGCCCCAGGCCACGGTCAAGGACTATGTCGACCATCTCGACTACATCGCCAAGCGGATCGGGACCGACCACGTCGGTATCGGCTCCGACTTCAACCACGGCTCGGGCGTGCCCGGCTTCGCCGACGAGAGCGAGGCGCCGAACGTGACCAGGGAACTGGTGGCGCGCGGCTACACCCAGGCGCAGATCGACCAGATCTGGGGCGGCAACTTCCTGCGCGTGCTGAAGGCGGCCGAGGTCGCGGCCAAGCCCTAGAAAAAGACGTGGGGCGGCCGGGGCCGCCCCACGGAGGGGAGGTCTCCCTCAGGCGTGGGCCGTCTTGCCCCCGTCGATCACCAGTTGGGCGCCGTTGAGATAGGGGAACTCGTCCGAGGCCAGACTGAGCGCGAAGGCGGCGATCTCCTCGGGCTCGGCCATGCGCCGGGCGACCGCCACGTTGGACTTGGCCCAGACCTTGGCCATGGCGTTCCAAGCCGCGTCTGGAGCGTCGATCATCCCGGCCGAGCGCCGCACCAGCTCGGTGTTGGTGGTGCCGGGGATCAGCGTGTTGATGCGGATGTTTTGCTCGGCATAGTCCTGCGCCGCCGACTGCACCAGCCCGACGAGGCCGCGCTTGGAGGCCGTATAGGCGCTGCGCTTGGCCGAGGTGGCGATGGCGTTCGACGAGGCGGTGACCAGCACCACGCCGCCGCCGCGCTTGATCAGGTGCGGGATCTCGTACTTCAGGCTGAGGAACGTCCCGCGCAGGTTGGTGTGCACGACGTCGTCCCATTCGGTCAGGCTGTACTCGTGCAGCGGCTTTTCGAGGGTGACGCCCGCATTGTTGAAGCAGACGTCCAGCCCGCCCAGCCGCGCGGCCGCCTCGTCGACGAAGCGGCGCACATCGGTCTCTTCGCGCACGTCGGCCGGGATGTAGTGCGCCTCGCCGCCGGCCGCGCGGATCGCGCGCTCGACGGCCTGGCCGCGGTCCTGCCGCCGTCCGCAGAAGGCGACCTTGCCGCCCTCGGCGGCGAACATCGCCGCGGCCGCAGCTCCGATGCCGGATGTCGCGCCGGTGATCAGCACCGCCTTGCCGGCGAACCGTCGCCGCCCCTCGACTCGTGTGCGGGCCGCATCGGGCGCTGCGGCGAGGGCGACGCCTCCGGCGGCTCCCGCGGCTGCGCCGAGCCCTGCGCCCAGTAGTCCGGCGGTCAGGACCCGCCGCCGTCCGGGACGTCCTGTCGTGTCCGTCATGGCGTTCTCTCCCGATATATGTTCAATGAACATATATCCTGCGAGCGACATCTCGGCAATGCGGACATCTTGCGCAGGCGGCCGGACGTGGAGAGAAAGGGAAGGGCGCGCGGCTCGCGCCGCCGACAGGACCCGACATGACCGACACTCCGGCCAAGACCCGGCGACAGGGCGTCCGCAAGCCCAAGGGCTCGGGCCAGGAGCGCCGCGGCGAGATCCTGGCCGCCGCCACTGAGCTGTTCGCCGCCGAGGGCTATGGCCGGGTCACGACGCGGGCGCTGGCCGAGCGGGTCGGGATCTCGCAGACCGGGCTCTATCTCTATTTCAACACCAAGGAGGAGATACTCCGGGCGATCTGCGACGCGACGCACGAGGCGATGACCGCGGCGTTCGATGCGGCGGTCGCGGGGGCCTCGACGCCGCGCGAGGCGCTGTCGGCGCTGATCGGCAGCTATGTGGATTTCGGCCTGGCGAAACCTGCCGAATACCAGCTCACTTTCACGGTCAGTCCGGACGCCCTGGCGCCTATCGAGAAGGACTTCTCCCGCCCCTTCGACGCCCAGGAGGCCGGCGCCCGCAGCTTCCTGCGGTTCCGCGATCACCTGGCCGCCCTGACGCCGGCTGAGCCTCTCGGCGGCCTTGACCCGATGACGGCGGCCCAGATCCTCTGGTTCGTCGGCCACGGCGCAGTCTCGCTGCTGATCAGCCGCCCGCACTTCCCGTGGGTCGAGAGAGGGCAGTTGATCGATTCGCTGGAACGCATTGTAATCGCAGGGCTTTCGGCTCCGCGTTAACCATCGATGTGCAGCACGGCCTTGCCGTGGAAGCGGCGCGCCATCAGGTCGGCGGCGACCTCGGCGATCCTGGTCCAGGGCGCTTCGACGCCGATGACGGGCGCCAGCCGGCCCGCTACGACCTTGGCCAACAGGTCCGCCAGTCCGACCGCAGGCGGCTCGCGCTGGAACTCGTAGCCCATGACCAGGCCGTAGAGCGACGTGCCCCCGATGCGGAACCGGCTGGTGTCGATGGCCGAGCCGGCCTCGCCTGACGCGCCGAGCAGCACGCAGGTCCCGCCGGGCGCCAGCAGCGTCATGGCGCGGGCCAGCGATGGGCCGCCGGCCGATTCCAGCACCAGGTCGTAGGGGCCGTGGCGCTCGGCGCCTTCGAGGTCGGGCCCGACCGCGACCTCGTCGGCGCCCAGGCTGCGCACGAAGGCTTCGTTGTCCGCATTGCGCAGCGCCGCGACGACAAAGGCGCCGCCGGCCTTGGCCAGTTGAACGGCGAAGGTTCCGACCCCGCCGCTGGCCCCGCCGACCAGCACCCTGGCGCCCTCGAGCCTGGGGATACGGCTCAGCGCCGCCCGCGCGGTCAGGCCCGCCACCGGCAGGCAGGCGGCCTGCGCAAAGCTTATGTCGTCTGGGATTGCGGCCAGGCGCTCGACGGGCGCGGCGGCCAGTTCCGCCCAGCCGCCCATCGTGGCGGCGACCACGCGGGCTCCGGCCGGAGGACCCGATCCGTCGGCGGCAGGCCGCTCGATCACGCCGGCGATATCCCAGCCCAGCCGCGTTCCCGTCGCCGCCTCAGAGAGCCCCGTCCGCACCTCGCCGCGGTTGAGGGAAAAGGCGTGGACCCGGATCAGCGGCGCCCCAGGCGGGGCGGGGGCCTCGCCGATGACCAGCCGCTCCGGACGGTCGGCGTCTACGATCACGGCGCGGATGGCGGCCATGGGGCGCTCCCTCGATAAGTGTTCATTGAACATATATCCGGGCCGGACGGACGGGCAAGAGTTCCGGCGATTCCGACATTGAGCCGCCAAGGGCCGACGCCTACCTCGGCGCGACACCCTGGAGACCTTCCATGTACGACGCCGAAGCCGCAGAGCTTTCCACCACCACCCCGCCCGCCTCCGAACCGGCGGCGTGGGGCGGCGTCCTGGCGCTGTCGCTCAGCGTCTTCGCCCTGGTCACCGCCGAGTTCCTGCCGGCCAGCGTGCTGACGCCGATGGCCGCCGACCTCAAGGTCAGCCTGGGCGCGGCCGGTCAGGCGGTGACGGCGACGGCGGTGGTCGGCGCCTTCGCGGCCCTGCTGGCGCCGGTGGTCTCCAGTCGCTGGGATCGCCGCCATGTGATGCTGGGCCTGCTCCTGCTGCTAGGCCTGTCGAACCTGCTGACCGCGGTGGCGACCAGCCTGCCGGTCCTGCTGGTCGCGCGGGTGATGCTGGGGGCGAGCCTCGGCGGCTTCTGGTCTATGGCTGCGGCGACGGCCATGCGGCTGGTCCCGATGACCCTCTTCCCACGGGCGATGTCGATCGTCTTCACCGGCGTTTCGGTCGCCACCGTCTCGGCGGCGCCGGTCGGGGCCTATGTCAGCGAGGCGCTGGGATGGCGCGCGGCCTTCGTCATCGCCGGCGTGGTGGGGGTGATCGCGTTCCTGGCCGTCTGGTTCACGCTCCCGAAGATGCGCTCCACGGGCGCGGCCGCCATGGGCGACCTGCTGGAAGTGGCGGCGCGCGGACGGGTTCAGCTGGTGCTGGCCGGGGTGATCCTGGTCATCTCCGGGCACTTCGCAGGCTTCACCTACATCCGCCCCGTCCTGGAGCAGGTGACGCATCTGGGCGCCGCGGCGATCTCGCTGGCCCTGCTGGCGTTCGGCGGCGCCGGCTTCATCGGCAACTTCGCCGGCGCATTCCTTGCCGAGCGTGACCCGAAGCTCGCTGTCATCACCGGCGCGGGGCTGGTCGCTGCGGCGATGCTGGCGATGATCGGCCTGGGCGCGTCGCCCTGGTTGGCGGGAGCGGCCTTGACGCTCTGGGGCATGGCGTTCGCGATGTTGCCGGTCGGATTTCAGGCCTGGATGGTCGCCGACGCGGCCGACCGCGCCGAGCTTGGCGGAGGCCTGCTGACCGCCGCGTTTCAAGTGGCGATCGCTAGCGGGGCGGTGATCGGCGGCCTGGTCGTCGACCGCTTCGGCGTGTTGAGCGCGCCGGCCTACTGCGGCGTCGCCTGCCTGGCTGGCGTCGTGCTGGTGGCCGGCGTCCTGCATCGCCGGCGCCGGGCGGCGGCCGTCTGTGCGGCGTGAACACCGGACGATCGGCTAAGATTTCCGGCCAGGGAGGCATGGTTCTTCCGCAGGGCGAGCCTATTTCTGCACTGCCATGATGAACGCCCTGGCCAGTCCCGCCCCTGACCTGCAGGCGGCGCTCGACGAAGATCCGCTGAGCCGCATCCTGCGTGACCTGCGGATTGTCGGCGTATCCTACGGTTCGTGCCGGCTCGCCGCGCCGTGGGGCGTCAACTTCCCGCGAGACGGTACGGCGAGGCTTCATGTCGTCATCGAAGGCGGCTGCTGGCTGCGGATCGACGGTCACGAGCCGCTGCGGCTGGAGGCCGGCGACGCGGTGCTGCTGCCTCGCGCGGCGACCCATTGCCTTAGCGACCAGCTGGGCGGCCCGGTCACCTGCATCACCGACATGCCGCTGCAGTCGGTCGGCGACCGCGTCTATAGGCTGGATGGCGCGCCGGCCGGCGCCACGGTGCTCGCCTGCTGCAGCGTCCGGTTTCGCGAGCCCTGCCTCAACCCGCTGCTCGAACTGATGCCGCCGGTGATTGCGGTGGAGGGGGCGCACAGGGACGCGACCCTGGCCGCGGTGCTGGCCGCCATGGCCGACGAGGTGCTGAACCCCAAGATCGGCGCGGCCACTGTGCTCTCGCGCCTGGCGGACGTGGTCATCACCCGTCTGATCCGCGCCTGGGTGCACGAAGGCGGCCAGGACGCCGAGGGGTGGATGGCGGCGATCCGCGATCCAAAGATCGGCCGGGCTCTGGCGGCGATCCACCAGGACCCGTCTCAGCCCTGGTCCATCGACGCCCTGGCGCGGGTGGCGGGGCTGTCGCGCTCGCTGTTCGCCGAGCGCTTCTCCCGGGCTCTGGGTCTCTCGCCGGCCAGGTACGTCGCCCGCTGGCGGATGTACCTGGCCAGCATGATGCTGACGGAGCAGGGGCTCAGCATCTCCGAGGCGGCAGGACGGATGGGCTACGAATCCGGCCCGGCCTTCAGCCGCGCGTTCAAACGTCATCTCGGCGTTCCGCCCGGCGCCCTGCGCCGCGGGCGGCGCTGAAGGCGCCGGATAAAGCCTGCGCAGTCTGCGCTACGCAGGGCCGCCCACGCCCATCGCGGTCCGGACTGCTGTCGCTGAGTTTGCTTGTTCCGTCATCGTCCCTTCATTTCCAGAAGCAGGCGAAGGCGCATTTCTGACTTGGGGCTAGAGAGCAGGGACGAGGCGGGCGATTTGCGCCCTAAGTTGGCGCTCGGAGCACCCGGCGCAGGGCGGATCATCCCCCCGAGCAGCAGACGTCTGGCCGGTATTGTCTGGCGGGAAATTCACCCCGCGTTAGCGGGGGGTGAATGGTCGCCGATGTAGCCCTATGGCGACGTTTCTCCAATGGAGTTCAGTAGGGCTCAAACGTATCGGGTTGGAGCAACTTATAGAGTTCTGCGATTGAACGTGTCTGGCTAATCCTCTCCAGTAGTGACCTGTATTCGGCCCCGTCTCCGTCAAAGCCAGTATAGTCGGCTCGGAATGTTTCCACGGACGCTCGCGCCCTCTGCTGTACCTCCGTCAGCGAAGTCCTGGGTAGTTCCTCGAGTTCCTGCTCGATGCGCGATTGTGGCGGGCCAAAACCGGGCACCAGCGACAAGATCGAGCCCGCCCTGCCAGTCCTGTGGATGCTCAGCACACGCCACCGCCGTCCATCGGCTTCAATCAACTCCATACCGTCCTGCATGTTCTCTTTGAGGGTGCGTGGCCCGCACCTCGTCAGCCTATCCATGTCCGGAAAGCCCCAATTCTCGCGATCAGGAGTGAATGCGAGGACGGGGAACTGGAAGTTGACGTCAATTGATTTCATGTCGCTGTCTCCCGAAAGAACGCGTGCATCGAATGATCGTCCGCTAGCGCGGCTTTTTCGCAGGAGGCGGAGGCGACGCCAACGGCTTGGTGACGTTCTCCCAAGCGTCGGCCGCATAGGATCCGATGGCCGTCGGAACGGACTTCTGCCAGTCTGTCGTCCCGTACCAGACGCGTCGAATAGGATCGAAACGCCGCTTGCCGTTCCAACTGCCGGTGAGGCGGCGATGGGTTTCCTGAGGCAGCGCCTTGAGAAGGGCGTAGTGGTTTCTCGGGTCCTGTGCCGACCGGCTTTTCCCGTTAAGTGGGATGGTGTGGTGGATTTCTTCTCCCTTGCCCGCCAGCCCGGCCTTGCGAATCTGCTTGGCGGCTGCGCCGGCGGTGACGGACCCCTTCTTGAGGATGCCTATGCCTTTCGTGGCTGCCCTGGCGCCCTTGACCACGGCCCCGACCGGCAACACGTCTCCAACAGCCAGGGCGGCGTTGAAGGCGGCGCCTCCATAGTTTCCATCCTGAAGGTCGGCGGCCGCGTCCCACGCGGGGCCGACAACGGGAATGAATGACTCCGCAAGATTTGGTCGCTGGATTTTGGGCCCGTTCTGGAAATCCTCCAGGGCGTCCTGCGCCATGTCGAAAGGTGAGCGCAGGCCTTGATCCTCAGCTTTCCGCTTAGCTCTGATCTCGGCCATTTTCCCGTCATACGATTCGCCGGCAGGGTCCGGCACGCTTCGCGGTTCTCCGCGAGGCATTCTTGCCATCATGTCTATCCATGAAAGTTGAATCGCCGCCACAATGCGCGCCCAAGCTGCATCACCGCCCAGGCTCTAAAGTTTCAAACTCCTAGCGTTGATCCACCGCTACCATCCCACGATCAGTCTTCGATGTATAGAACAAATGAAGAACATATGGCGCCGTCGCGCTAAGGGCGCACTTCTGGAGCAGGGCCACGGAGCGGCGGGCGAAAAGGCGAAACTTGGGCAATCAGACCCGCTCTTGGAGAGCCGGACGCAGGGCGGATCATCCGCCTAAGCGGCGGACGTCTCGCAGGTATTCTCTGGCGGGAAATTCACCCCGCGTTAGCGGGGGAATGAATGGTCGGAGTGGCAGGATTTGAACCTGCGACCCCCGCGTCCCGAACGCGGTGCTCTACCAGACTGAGCCACACTCCGACTTGGGAGGGCGCCTTATAGAGGCAACCCGACGACCCCGCAAGCGGCCTTGAAACACCTTTTTTGGGGTGTTGCATCCGCCGGTGCGCTGAGCTATCTCCACGCCCTCGCCGCGGGGGATATGCTCCTCCGAGCCGTTCCTGCTGGGGAATGGTGTAATGGTAACACTGCGGTTTTTGGTACCGTCATTCTAGGTTCGAGTCCTAGTTCCCCAGCCACTTCCTCCCCCGTTAGAGCATCAGTCTCCATTCAGCCGCTTGCGCGCGGCGGTTAAGCGGATCGTCAGGCCGTGCGGCCGCCATTCGCGAGAGATGCGGCCGCTGAGTTGGTCGGCGGCTGTGGCGTTCATCAGCCGTGAGCCGAAGCCTTCGATGATCTTCGCCGCTACAGGTGGACCGCCGCTTTCGGTCCAGAGGAGGGTGAAGGTCTCGTCTGCCTCCTCGCCGTCGATGTCGATTCGCCCGGACTCGCTGGAAAGCGCGCCATATTTCGCCGAGTTGGTCGCGAACTCGTAGAGCAGCAGCGCCAAGGCTGTGACCGCTTCGCCGCGCACCTCTACGTCCGGTCCGCGAATCGAGACGCGCTCGGGCGGGCCGTCATAGGGGGCGAGAATCGTCGCGATCAGGCTGTGCAGGGTGGTGGCGCTCATGCCGCCGCTGCTCGACAGCGTCAGGGCGTGGGCGCGGGCGAGGGCGGTCAGCCGCTCGCGGACGATACGGGCCAACTCCTGGGGGTCGCGTGCGCCGCGGGCGCTGATGCCCACGAGGCTGCCGGCGAGCATGAACAGGTTCTTGATCCGGTGGTCCATCTCGCGCAGCAGCAGGTCTCGACGGGCTTGGGCGCGGCGGCGGCGCTCGGCCTCCTCGAGCCGCTCAAGGCTGAAACCAAGCTGACGGGCGATGGTGAGGGCGAGCTCGGCCTCGTGCTCGGTGAAGCGATGCGGCGTGGCGAAATAGAGCATGAACTTGCCGATCACTCCGCCGCCGATGCTGAGCGGAATGAAGGCCAGACCCCGCACGCCCTCGGCCGTAATCACCTGCTTGAGGGGCTCGGGTTCGTCGGTGTCGAGGATGTCAGAAACGAGGATTGGCTCGGCGTCGCCCTGGCCGAGCGTCCAGGGCGTATGACCGTCGACGGCGCGGCGATAGTCATCGGACAGGCCCCGCCAAGCCACGAATCGCATCCGCCCCGCCTCGTCGAACCGCAGGATGGAGGCGCGCTCGCACTTGAGCGCGTCGGCAATGGCGCTCAGCGCCGCGTCGTAGATGTCCTGGGGGGACTGAGCCCGGAACAGGCGGTCGGTGAAGCGGTAGAGCGCGGCCAGTTCGTCCGGCCGTTCGGACGGCGGATCGGCGAAGGGAGCGGCTCCTGGCGATGAACCCGGCATCGGCATCTCACGTTTCCGGACAAGCCGCCGGGGCGCGCCGCCGGCTGTACCTGCAAAGCGCGGTCAACCGTTTGAGTTCCCGAGAAAATCGGTTGCAGTCGGCGCGCTGCGAAGTTTGCAACCTTGGGCTTTCGGGCCCCTATCTGTGCGGGTCGATCGGCAGGTTTTCTCAGGCGCCGCCCAGGATCATGCCGGTCGCCTCAGGGGCGTTTGCGTCACCGCCGTTGAGGGCCTTGCGCATCCAGACGATGTCGACCCAGCGGCCGTGCTTCCAGCCCAGCGCCTTGCCCACGCCGGCGTGCTCGAAGCCCAGCGAGGCGTGCAGGCCGATCGAGCCGGCGTTCTGCGAATCTCCGATGACCGCGATGACCTGCCGGATTCCGAAGACCTCGCACTCGCGCAACACCGCGGCGAGCATGGCCTTGCCGACCCCGCCCCCGACCGCCGCCGGCGCGACATAGACGCTGTCCTCGACGGTGTAGCGATAGGCCGCGCGGGGACGGAACGGGCCGGCGTAGGCGAAGCCCAGCACTTGGCCGGCGTCCTCGGCGACCAGATAGGGCAGGCCGCGCTCGACGACGGCCTGGCGGCGGGCGGCCATCTCCTGGGCGGTCGGAGGAACCTCCTCGAAGGTGCCGAACCCGTGCAGCACGTGGTGGCCGTAGATGGCGGCGAGCGCCGGCGCGTCCTGCGCGGTGGATGGCCTGACGATCACTTTTCCCAACCCCGCTCCTGCGCCCAGACGGCGAAGGCGTAGTCGAGGGCGATCTCCTTGAGGAAGTCGAAACGGCCCGAGGCGCCGCCATGCCCCGCTTCCATGTTGATCTTGAGCAGGATGGGGGCCTCGCCCGTGGTCTTTTCGCGCAGCTTGGCCACCCACTTTTCGGGCTCCCAGTAGGTGACGCGCGGATCGGACAGGCCCCCCGTGGCCAGGATGGGGGGGTAGGGCCTGGCGTCCACCTGGTCGTAGGGACTGTAGCCGGCGATGCGGTCGTAGGCGGCTTCGTCCTCCAGCGGGTTTCCCCATTCAGGCCATTCGGGCGGGGTGAGAGGTAGGGAGGTGTCGCTCATGGTGTTCAGCACGTCGACGAACGGCACGGCGGCGATGACGCCGCTCCAGAGGTCGGGGCGCATGTTGACCACTGCGCCCATCAGCATGCCGCCAGCCGAGCCGCCATAGGCGACCATCTTTCCGGCCTTGCCATAGCCGTTGGCCGAAAGGTGCTCGGCGCAGGCGATGAAGTCGGTGAAGGTGTTGGTCTTCTTTTCTTTGCGTCCGTCCAGGAACCAGCCCCAGCCCTTGTCCGAGCCCCCGCGGATGTGGGCGACCGCCCAGATCCAGCCGCGGTCGACCAGGCTGAGATTTCGGATCGAGAAAGTCGGCTCCATGGCGTGGCCATAGGAGCCGTAGCCGTAGAGCAGCAGCGGCGCGGAGCCGTCGAGAGGGGTGTCCTTCAGCATCAGCACCGTAATCGGCACCTGCTCGCCATCCTGGGCGGTCGCATAGAGCCGGCGCGCCACATAGCGGGCCGGGTCGTGTCCGGACGGGATTTCCTGGGTCTTGCGCAAGGTCCGCTCGCGCGTGGTCAGGTCGTAGTCGAACCACTGCCGCGGCGTGGTCGGCGACTGGTAGACGAAGCGGGCGAGGGTGGTTTCGTATTCCAGTCCGCCCTCGAGCGAGAGGGCGTAGGCTTCCTCGTCGAAGGCGATCTCGTGAGTGGCGCCGTCGCGGGCCATCACCACGATGCGGTCGTTGGCGTCGACCCGCTCCAGCCGGGCCAGGTGGCCGGCATAGGCGGCAAAGCCGGTGATGAAACGGCCGGGCTCGTGCGGGACCAGCGAGGTCCAGGTGGCGCGGGCCGGGACCGCCGAGCGGGACTGCATAAGCTTAAAGTCGACCGCCCCGTCGTCGTTGGTGCGGATCACCCAGCGGTCGGACCAGTGGTCGAGCTCGTACTTCACGCCCTCGCGCCGCGGTTCGGCGACCACGGCGGCCGCGGTCGGGTCGGCGCCCGGGATCAGCCAGATCTCGGTGGTTTCCTGGTTGCCGACATGGATGATCACATGGCTGCGGTCGGAGGCCAGGCCCACGCCGAGGAACATGCCCTCGTCGGCCTCCTCGTAGACCAGCACGTCTTCGCCGCCGCTGGCCGGGCGGCGGAAGACCTTGGACGGGCGGGCGTTCTCGTCGCGCCAGATCCAGAAGATCCATTGGCTGTCGGGCGAGAAGACGAACGATCCGTAGGCGCTGTCTATGACGTGGTCGAGGGTCTGGCCGCTCTCCAGGTCCTTGACCCGGATGGCGTAGTATTCCGAACCCTGCTCGTCGGCCGCCCAGGCGTAGAGCCGGTGGTCGGGGCTATGGCTGGCCGCCCCGACCTGGAAGAAGGCCTTGCCCTTGGAGAGCGCCTCTTCGTCCAGCAGGATCTGCTCGCCGTCGGCCTGGCCGCGCGGGCGGCGGCCATGCAGCGGATGCTCGGCGCCGATCTCGTAGCGCACGTAGTAGTCCCAGGGGCCGTCGGAGGCCGGGACGCTGGAGTCGTCTTCCTTGATGCGCCCTTTCATCTCGGCGAACATCTGCGCCTGCAAGGCCTCGGTCCCGGCCAACAGGGCGCCGGTATAGGCGTTCTCGGCCTCCAGGTGCTCGCGGATGTCGGCGCGCAGGACCTTGGGGTCGCGCAGCACCTCGCGCCAGTTGTCGTCCTTCATCCAGGCATAGTCGTCGGTGCGGGTGCGGCCGAGCTGTTCGATGACCTTGGGGTCGCGGCGGGCGGCGGGGGGCTTGGGAGCGCTCATGCCTGCTAAATGCGATGTGGCGAGCGCGGCCTCAAGGCGCCATCGCACCAGCACTGTCGCCCGGAAGACACGCGGCGATCGGGCGCAGCTGTCGCAGGGAACCAATTGCGTTGCGTTAACCCGAAGCGGGGTTCAACTATTCGCATGTCGGGAGCGTACGAGTTTTACTGAGTAGGGGCGTCCATGGCCTGGGATCTTGCTGTTGAGCTGATCCACGCGACTGTCCAGCTGGAGCAGCCGCTGGGCGACGGCACACGCACCGTCGGCACCGGCTTCCTGATTTCGGAGATCGCGCCCGATGGTTCGCCGCGGACCGTGCTGGTCACGGCCGGACACGTCTTTTCCAAGATGCCGGGCGCAGAGGCGCGCATCGGCTACCGCATCGAGAACGCCGACGGCAGCTGGAGCTACTCGCCCCAGAAGCTGACCATCCGCGACGCGGACGGCAAGAAGCTGTGGACCCAGCATCCGTCCCGGGACGTGGCGGTGATGTCGATCACCGCGCCGGAACCGTTCGCCAAAGCGGCGATCCCGCTGAACTGGCTGGCACAGGACGACACCTTCCAGACCAATCAGGTCGGGGCGGGCGACGAGATGATGGCGCTGGGCTTTCCGCGCGGCCTGGCGGCCAACCAGGCCGGTTTCCCGATCCTGCGCTCGGGCCGGGTGGCCTCGTTCCCCGTCGCGCCGGCCAAGAGCTTCCCGACCTTCCTGCTCGACTTCACGGTGTTCCCGGGCAATTCGGGCGGGCCAGTGTTCATGTCGCAGGCTGCGCGGCGCCGCGTCGGAGCGACCGAGAACGGTCAGGACGTCCAGTTCATCGCCGGCCTGCTGACCCAGCAGGTGGAGCTGAACAACGAGCGACTGGAGATCGGCATCGTCACCCACGCCAAGTACATCCGCGAGACCATCGCCCTGATGGACAACCCCCTGGCGCCGGTGACTGTGGCGCATGTTGAGCCGGTCGCGGGCGCGAGGGCGGCTTCGGCCGAGGAGGCGGTTTCGCCTCAGTAGGCTTAGCCTTGGTCAAGCTTGGCCGTTGTGGCTAGGTTTGGGGCATGAGCATCGCAGAGGCTTTCACGAAAAGCAGGACCTGGGCCCTCTTCGCGTGCGCGGCTTTCGGTCTCGCCGCGCTCCTCTGGTTCACGAAAGGCTTCGGCTCGCGTGATGATGGAGTCGCAATAGTTCTGAATCTTCGGCAAGACGGCTCCTGGGCGCAGAGCGCGCCGTTCCGACCGGAAACGACAGGGAATTATCGAGTATCACTCGAGTTGAAGCGCCGCTTTCCCTATGAAGTGATGGAATGCTTGGCGGATGTCGGTGCGCCCGATCCCGATAGCGGGCAGCCGGGGCGGCGACCAGATTGCCCTACAGGCTATGGTTCAGGACAACTCGAATGGAGTCTGCAGGAAAATGGCAGGCCGGCCAAATGGGAGGCGTTTGGCCCGCATTTCGGTGAGTATAGCCGCGACATCATCGGCCGCAGCCTGGGCTCCGTCGATCTGGATCGACGGAGCATCTACGTGCTCCGGGCGCGGCTCAAAGGTGCTTCTCCTGCGATGGCGACGGTCGAGCCGACGTTCAGGATTGCGTTCGACGACATGGCGTCGCTGATCGTTTCAGCATTGTTCTATTCGGTTGCCGCATTCGCGGTGGCGTTTGCCGGCCTAGGTTTCGCGGCTCAGGCCGTCCGCAGCAGGCGCGGTGAGCCGTAAGAGCGGCCAGGCCCCAGCGAGCCTGACCGCCTAGGGATCAGCCGCCGTAGACGACCGAGATGGTCTCGGCGATGCAGGCGGGCTTGGTCTCGCCTTCGATCTCGATGGTGCACTCGTTCTTCAGCTGCATGCCGCCGGCCTTGGGCTCGGCGCCGATCAGCTTCTGGCGCATGCGCACGCGCTTGCCGACGCGGACCATGTTGATGAAGCGCACCTTGTCCGAACCGTAGTTGATGCCGCGGGTCACGCCCTTGATCGGCAGCATGCCGGCGCCGAGGAACGGGATCAGCGACAGGGTTAGGTAGCCATGGGCGATCGGGCCGCCGATTTCCTTGGTCGCGCGCTCCACGTCGACGTGGATCCATTGATGGTCGCCGGTGGCTTCGGCGAATTGGTTGACGCGCTCCTGGGTGATTTCCAGCCAGTCCGACACGCCGACTTCCTGGCCCACCAGTCCGGGCAGGTCCTTGAACTCCACCGGGTTCATCGTTTGCTCCCAATTCGATTGAAACAGATGTTCGAGGTCTAGCATCTCGATAGGCGCGAGCAACGCCTTTACGTCGCCGCCAGGAACTTTAAAGAGCGCCCCATGCAACGAGCTCTCAGCGTCAGCCGGATGACCGGCAACAAGTCGACCTTCCCCGACTGGTACCAGGCGATCGTCCGCGAGGCGGACATGGCCGAGTCGAGCCCGGTCCGTGGCTCGATGATCATCAAGCCGTGGGGCTATGGCGTCTGGGAGCGGATCCAGCAGACCATGGACCGCCGCATCAAGGAGATGGGCGTCGACAACGCCTACTTCCCGCTGTTCATCCCGCTGGGCTTCTTCGCCAAGGAGGCCGAGCACGTCGACGGCTTCGCCAAGGAGATGGCGGTGGTGACGCACCATCGCCTGAAGGCCGTCGACGGCAAGCTGCAGCCCGATCCCGACGCCAAGCTGGAAGAGCCGCTGATCGTCCGTCCGACCTCGGAGACCATCATCGGCGACGCCTTCTCGCGCTGGGTGAAGAGCTATCGGGACCTGCCGCTGAAGATCAACCAGTGGGCCAATGTGGTCCGCTGGGAGATGCGCACGCGCCTGTTCCTGCGCACCTCCGAGTTCCTCTGGCAGGAGGGCCACACCGCCCATGCGACGCGCGAGGACGCGCTGGCCTCGACCCTGCAGGCGCTGGAGATGTACCGGGAGTTCTCGGAAACCGTGCTGGCCATGCCGGTGATCGCCGGCGAAAAGCCGGAGAACGAGCGGTTCCCCGGAGCCGACAACACCTTTTCGATCGAAGCCATGATGCAGGACGGCAAGGCGCTGCAGGCCGGCACCTCGCACTATCTGGGCACCAGCTTCGCCCGCGCCCAGAACATCCGCTACCAGAGCGACGGCGGCGAGATGGAGTTCTGCCACACCTCGAGCTGGGGCACCTCGACCCGGATGATCGGCGGGGTGATCATGACCCACGGCGACGACGACGGCCTGCGCCTGCCGCCGGCCATCGCCCCGCGCCAGATCGTGGTGGTGCCGATGCTGCGCGGCAAGGAGGAGGACGAGGCGGTCCTGGCCTTCGCCAAGGCGCTGGTTAAGGACCTGAACGCCCAGTCCGCACTCGGCGAGCCGATCCGCGCCCTGCTGGACGACCGCGACCAGAAGTCGGCGGACAAGCGCTGGAACTGGGTGCGCCGCGGCGCGCCGGTGATCATCGAACTCGGGCCGCGCGATGCGGCCGGCGGCCAGGTCAGCTACATGCGCCGCGACGCCCTGCGCGACGGCGACAAGGTCAAGTCGCACCAGGCGCCGCGCGACGAGTTCGTGGCGAATGCGCCCGTCCTGCTGGCCGAAATCCAGCAGGCGCTGTTCGACGAGGCCAAGGCCCGCCTGGAGGCCAGTATCCGCAGCGACCTGAGCACCTTCGAGCAGGTGGCCGAATACTTCGGCCAGGTCTCGGACGAGGAGGAAGAAACCTCGGCCTTCAAGGGCTGGGTGCGGGCCTCCTGGTCGCGTCCGACCGGCGATGAGCTGGAAAAGGTCGTCGAGCGGCTGAAGGCCCTGAAGCTGACCCTGCGCAACGCGCCGGCCGACCAGCCTGCCAGCTTCGGGCCCTGCGTGTTCACCGGCCAGCCCGGGGTCGAAGAGATCCTGATCGGCCGCTCCTATTAGGCCTTGAAGCCAGGCGGCGACGCGCCGAGGCTCGCCTGACATCTGGGGAGGGCGGGGTGTCGCCGATTCTGATCAGCCTGGCGGGGATCGTGCTGATCCTCGCCGTCGCGGTGCTCGCCTCGACCGACAGGCGGCGCATCCGCCTGCGGGTGGTGGGACCCGCCTTCCTGCTGCAGGCGGCGATCGCCGTCTTCGTGCTCTATGTGCCGGCCGGTCAGGCGGCGATCCACGGCGCGGCCAGCGGCGTGGAGACGGTGCTCGGCTATTCGCGCGCCGGGATCGAGATGGTGTTCGGCGGGCTGACCCAGGTGAACGGCGTCGCCAGCCTGGCCATCAACGTGCTGCCGATCATCATCTTCTTCTCGGCGCTGGTCTCGGTGCTCTACTACCTGGGGATCATGCAGCTGGTGGTCCGCATCGTCGGCGGCTTCCTCCAGAAGGTGCTTGGCGTGGACCGCGTCGAGGCGTTTTACGCCGCGGCCAACATCCTGGTCGGCCAGTCGGAATCGCCGCTGGTGGTCCGCGGCTACCTGCACGCCCTGACCCAGCCGCAGGTCTTCGCCCTGATGGTCACGGGCATGGCCGGGGTGGCCGGCTCGATCCTGGCGGCCTACGCCCAGATGGGCGTGCGTATCGAGTACCTGCTGGCCGCGGCGTTCATGTCGGCGCCAGGCGGTCTCCTGATGGCCAAGCTGTTGATGCCCGACGGCAGTCGCGAGACGCCGCTGGCCGAAGTCGCCGCAGCCTCCGCGCCGCCGCCCGAGGAGCGGCCGGCCAACATCATCATGGCGATCTTCAACGGGACCGAGGACGGGGTGAAGCTGGCCGTGGCGGTGGCTTCGATGCTGGTGGTGTTCGTCGCCTTCATCGCCTTGCTGAACGGCCTGCTGGGCGGGATCGCCGGGATGTTCGGCTATCCCGATCTGACCTTCCAGAAGATCCTCGGCGTGATCTTCGCGCCGGTCATGTTCCTGCTCAACGTGCCGTGGAGCGAAGCGGGCAAGGCCGGCGAACTGTTCGGCCAGAAGCTGATCCTGAACGAGTTCGTCGCCTATCTCGACTTCGGGAAGATGAAGTCGACGCTGACCCCCCACACCGAGGCGGTGGTGACCTTCGCGCTTTGCGGCTTCGCCAACATCAGCTCCATCGCCATCCAGATGGGCGTGCTGGGCGGGCTGGCGCCGGAGAAGCGCCCGCTGATCGCCCAGATGGGGCCGCGCGCAGTGCTGGGCGGTTCGCTGGCGAACCTGATGAGCGCGGCCCTGGTCAGCCTGATCCTGACCTTGGCGGGAAGCTAGACGATCCGGGACCCTTCCTTGCCCCAGTAGGCGTCGCGGATCAGCCGCTTGTAGAGCTTGCCGGTCGGGTGGCGCGGCAGTTCGGCCATGAACTCGATCAGGCGCGGCGACTTCACGTGGCTGAGGTTGGCGCGGCAGTAGGCGGCGAGTTCGGCCCGCAGGTCCTCGCCGGCCTGGCTCCAGTCCATCGGCTGGATGACCGCTACGACCTTTTCGCCCATCTCCTCGTCGGGGGCGCCGACCACGGCGGCGTCGGCGACCTTCGGGTGCGTGACCAGCAGGTTCTCGATCTCCTGCGGATAGATGTTCACCCCGCCCGAGATGATCATGAAGCTCTTGCGGTCGGTCAGGTAGAGGAAGCCTTCCTCGTCCAGCCAGCCGACGTCGCCCAGCGTGGTCCAGCCGTACTTGTTGGTGTTCTCGGCCACCTTGTCGGGGGCGTTGTGGTAGGTCAGCGGCGTGCCGCCGGCGAAGTAGACGACGCCTTCGCTGCGCGGGGGCAGGGCCTCGCCGTCCTCGCCGACGATCTTGACCTCGGCGGTCGTGCCGCGGCCGACCGAGCCCTTGTGGGTCAGCCAGTCGTGCGGGCCGATGTAGCAGAATCCGTTGCCTTCGCTGCCGGCGTAGTACTCGTGGATGACCGGGCCCCACCAGGCCATCATCTGCTCCTTGACGGGGATCGGGCAGGGGGCGGCCGCGTGCACCGCCGAGCGCATGGAAGAGACGTCGTACTTCGCGCGCACGTCCTCGGGCAGCTTTAGCATCCGCACGAAGTGGGTCGGCACGAACTGGCCGACGTCGATCCGGTGCTTTTGGATGAGCGCCAGAGCCTCTTCCGGATCGAATTTCTCCATCACCACGACCGTGCCGCCCAAGCGGTGGACGCTCATGCACCAGCGCAGCGGGGCGGCGTGATAGAGCGGGGCGGGCGAGAGATAGACGCTGTCGTTGCGGAAGCCGAACAGACCCTCGGCCATCATGGCCAGCGCGTTGGGCGCGTCGATCGGGGCGCCGGTCAGCGGCGGCTTGATGCCCTTCGGCCGGCCGGTGGTGCCGGAGGAATAGAGCATGTCCGCGCCGCTGCTCTGGTCGGCGATCGGCGTCGTGGGTTGCGCATCGCGGGCGGCCTCGAAGCTCTCGTAGGGGCCGCGGGTCTGGCCGACCATGTAGAGCTTCACGCCCGGCAGCAGGGCAGGCAACTCGTCGACCACCGGGCCGACGCCGGCCGAGGTGACCAGCAGCTTGGCCTCGCAGTCCTTCATGATGTACTCGACCTCGCCGGCGGTCAGCTTGGACGAGATGCAGGCGTAGTAGAGCCCGGCGCGCTGGGCGGCCCAGGCGATCTCGAAGAACCGCGGATGGTTCTCCATCAGAATGGCGATCACATCGCCGGTCTTCAGCCCCAGCGAGCGGAAGAGCTGCGCGCCCTGGTTGGACCGCTCGTCGAGCTGTCGATAGGTGACGGTCTCGCCTGAGCCCGCCATGACGTAGGCGGCGCGGTCGGGGTTGGTCGCAGCGTGCGTGGCTGGATGCATGAACTCTTCCTCGCGGCGGCCTGACCCTCTTCGTGGCCTCGACCGTCCTCCCAAAGTTATCGTTGTTAAGGCGAGTATGCGGGCCTTGACGGACCGTCCGTCAAGCGGGCCGGAATGATGGAAAATCAGCGGAGGATCCGATGGCGGCGCCCAACTTCGAAACCCTGGCCTACGACCTGACCGACGGGGTGGCGACGATCACCTTGAACCGGCCGGACAAGCTCAACGCGTTCAACACCCAGATGATGAAGGACCTGATCGCGGCTTTCGACGTGACCGATGCGGACGACGCGGTGAAGGCGGTGATTGTGACCGGGGCCGGGCGCGGCTTCTGCGCCGGCGCTGACCTCTCCTCTGGCGGAGAGACGTTCAACTACGACGCGCGCGGCGGCGAAGACAAGGCGGCGCGCCAGCAGGACGGCGTGCATCGGGACGGGGGCGGTCTCGTCTCGCTGCGCATCTACGACAGCCTCAAGCCGGTGATCGGAGCGATCAACGGCCCGGCGGTCGGCGTCGGCGTGACCATGCAGTTGCCAATGGACATCCGCCTGGCCTCGACCGAGGCGCGGTTCGGCCTGGTGTTCGCCCGGCGCGGGCTCAATCCGGAGGCGGCGTCCTCGTGGTTCCTGCCGCGGCTGGTCGGGGTCCAGACGGCCCTGGAGTGGTGCTACACCGGTCGTGTGTTCCCGGCTCAGGAGGCGTTCGAGAAGGGCCTGGTCCGCTCGCTGCACGCGCCGGACGAGCTGCTGCCCGCCGCCCGCGCCCTGGCGCGCGAGATCGTCGACAATACCGCCCCGGTCTCAATCGCCCTGACCCGGCAACTGATCTGGCGGATGGCCGGCGCCTCGCATCCGATGGAGGCGCACCGCGCCGATAGCCGTGGCATCCAGCAGCGGGGGAAGATGGCCGACGCGCGCGAGGGCGTCACTTCGTTCCTCGAAAAGCGTCCGGCGGCCTTCCCGGACAAGGTTTCGAGCGATCTGCCGAACATCTGGGATCATTGGACGGCGCCGACGTTCAAGTGAACGACCGGTTAAGCGGCGTGTGATTCGATATCGGCAGGTATTCACCACCGGTATCGCATGAACCTGCCGTCGCCAGAGCAGAGCCCGGACCTTCCGCCTCCCTCGCGGGCGCGCGCGGCGCTGTTGAAGCGGCTGGCCGACGTCGTTTGCCTGCCGATCTCGCGGGTCAACGCCTTCGAGCGGGCGATGACCGCCGACCTGCTGGTCGACATGCTGCGCGAGGCCGAGCCGGACGAGCGCAGGAAGGTCGCGCGCCGCCTGGCCGGACTGACGGAAATCCCGAACAGCCTGGTGCGGCTGCTGCTGCGCGACGAGGTCGACATCTCCGAGGAACTGCTGCTCAACGCGGCGTGCCTGTCGGACTCCGACCTGCTCGACTGCGCGCGGATGATGAACCTGGAGCACCGGCGGCTGATCGCCCTGCGCCGCGGGGTCAGCGAGGTCCTCTGCGACGTCCTGATCGAATTCGGCGAAGTGCTGGTGCTCGAATGCCTGCTGAAAAACGACGAGGCGCGGTTCTCGAACGGCGGCATCGAGGCGGTGGTGGCGCTGACCCGCGGCGACCCGCGGTTGACGACGCTGCTGCTGCGCCGGCCCGAACTTCGCCCGGCCCACGCCTATGTCCTGTTCTGGTGGGCCGACGCCGACGCCCGCAAGATCATCCTGCAGCGCTTCGCCGTCTCGCGTGAGGTGCTGCAGGACGCCGCGAGCGACATCTTTCCGATGGCCGCCGCCGAGAAATGGCAGGACTCGCTGTCGCGCAAGGCTCTGCAGTTCATCGAGCGACGCCAGCGCAACCGCGCGGCGATCGAGAAGAGCCCCTTCGACAGCCTGGAGGCGGCCGTCGCCGCCGCCCAGCACGGCCTGACCCGCGAGATCGCCGAGGAGATATCGTATCTGTCGGGTCTCAAGCCGATGACCGGGGCGAAGATCTTCACGGACTCGGGCGGCGAGCCGCTGGCTATCCTCTGCAAGGCCACCGGCCTGCCGAAACAGGCTATCCGCGCCCTGTGGCGGGGCCTGAAGCGCGACGAGACCGACGCAAGCGGGGCGCTGGCTCCAGTCCTGGAGCGAGCGCTGATCGCCTACGACATGATCGCGGTGGATCGGGCCCAGACGGTGCTGCGATACTGGAACTGGTCGCTTACTTCGGCCCTGACTCCGGCTCTGCTACGCGCGATCCGTGATGGCGATGAAGACGGTGCGGACGAATACTCGACGCCTCAACGCGCAGCGATGCTCGCCTTCTCCAAGGACTTCCGCGCCTGATCACTTCCGGTTGTGACGTTTCGGCGTCTCGGAATAGTGGCGAGCCGTTCAACCGATTGGTGCAGTGCAGCACCTAGACTTGACGATACGCATGTTCGATGAAGAACAGGCGGCTACACGACTCTTGTGTTAGAGTTGGGTTCCAGATATTAACGCGACCACTGATGTCGTGAATCAGTCATCCCCCAGCTTGGTGCAACCGCACTCACGGAACCGAGAAATATGGACGAGAAATCGGAAGTCATTGAGATGACGGCGGATATTGTTTCCGCATATGTCGGGAACAATTCGGTCGCCGCGGCCGATCTTCCCAATCTGATCCAGAGCGTCCACCGTGCGCTGGCGGGTATTTCCACCGGCTCCGACGTTCAGGAGGCCGCGCCGAAGGAACCGGCGGTTCCCGTTCGCCGCTCCATCACGCCAGATCATCTGGTTTGCCTGGAAGACGGCCGCAAATTCAAGTCGCTGAAGCGGCACCTGCGCACGAAATACAATATGAGCCCCGAAGAATACCGCGCGAAGTGGGGCTTGCCGAAGGATTATCCGATGGTCGCGCCGAACTACGCCAAGGCGCGCTCGGACCTGGCCAAGCAGATGGGCCTGGGCCAGGGCGGCCGCCAGGCGCCGCGCAAGCGTTCGTCCAAGTAGTCCGCATCTACGATCTTCCGAAAAAACGCCCGCCGGTGACGGCGGGCGTTTTGCTTTGCGGGTGAAGGTTCCACGGCGCAGCTACGCCACCTTTCGGCCTGATTTATTGCCGCGGGTTAGGATTTGCCCTTGCCCGAGAATCACCCTTCGGGCGATAAGTGATTCGTCGTGATTCCAAGGGGTTGTTAAGGAATCTGAACATGGCCGCACAGATGGGGGCTTCCGCGGCGGCCGCGCGCGCGCACGAAGAGCTGTACGCCTACTGGGCGCGGCTGCGGCAGGGCGGAAAACTGCCCGGACGCGGGGATATCCGCCCGGACGACTTCAAGCGGCTGCTGCCGACCATCAGCCTGATCGACGTCGACGGCGAACCGCTTGACTTCCGCCTGCGGCTGGCCGGCACCGGGCTCTACGGCGTGTACGGGCGCGAAATCACCGGCCGGCGGCTGGGCGACGTCTACAACGCCGGGGCCGCCGAATACTGGCGGCGCGAGCTGGTGAAGGTGGTGGAGGAACGCCGCCCGGCGGTCGGGGTCCACAGTCTGGCCTGGCGCGGAGCCGCGCACATCTCGATCCTGTGGCTGCGCCTGCCGCTCGCCTCGAACGGCAAGGATGTCGATATGATCCTCGGCTACGATGCGGTCGTGGGCGTGCAGGGCGACACCGCCGCCAGCGGCATCCGCGCGGCCTGAGGCCCTAGGCGGCCGCCAGCGCCTCGGCGTCGCGGCGGATGCGGGTGGCCATCGAGGCCAGGCCATTGGAGCGTTGGGCCGACAGGTGGCCCGCCAGTCCCAGCTTGTCGAAGGCGGCCTTCACATCGAAGGCGGAAATGGCCTGCGGCGTCTTGCCGGAGAACAACCGCAGCAGCACCGCGATCAGGCCGCGCACGATGTGGGCGTCGGAATCGCCGCGGAAAACCACGGTCCCGTCGGCCTGGGGTTCGGTGACGAGCCAGACCTGGCTGGCGCAGCCGCGCACCTTGTTGGCCTCGTTCCGCTCTGCGTCGGCCAGCGGCGCGAGTTCGCGACCAAGTTCGATCACGTAGCGATAGCGTTCCTCCCAGTCGCCCAGAAGGTCGAACTCCTCGGCGAGGTCGGTCAGCTCTTGATCGATCGTGGTCATCTTCAGGTGCGACTTAGGGGCCTTGCAGCCTTTGCGCAACCGGCGTCAGGCCGCAGGCAGCCGAACGATCGCGGTCAGGCCCTGTCCGGAGGCGGAGCTCAGCTTCAACTGGCCGCCCATGGCCTCGCACAGGAGCTGGACGATGGGCAGCCCCAGGCCCGCGCCTTCGCTGCGGCGGGTCAAGGCGTTCTCGCCCTGCTCAAACGGCAGCAGCAGCCGCGGAATGTCGAGCGGGTCGACGCCGGGGCCGTGGTCGACGATCGCGATGTCGACGACGGCGTCGGTCGTGCGTGTCCAGATCTCGATCACGCCGCCCTCGGGCGAGAAGACGATCGCGTTGTGGAGCAGGTTGACCAGAAGGTTGCGCAGGCCCCGCGCGTCGGCCACGACGGCGGGCAGGGCGCCCTGGCGGCGGATGTCGAAGGTCAGGTGACGCGGTGCGACGTCCTCGGCCAGGCTGTCGATGGCGTCGTCGAGGGCGTGGTCCAGCGACTCCGCCCGCAGGTCGAAATCCATCGCGCCGCCTTCCAGGCGTGCGATCTCGAGCACCTGGTTGACCAGGCGCAACAGCCGCGCGCCGCTGGTGCGGATGATGCCGGCGTATTCCTTGTACTGCGGCGCGCCCAGCGGGCCGTAGAGCTCGGAATGCAGGATCTCGGAGAAGCCGAGGATGGAGTTGAGCGGGGTGCGGAGCTCGTGGCTGACCATCCGCAGGAAGGATCGGCGCGCCTCCTCCTGGACGGGGTCCCGGCGCGAGCGCGGGGCCGGCGTCGCCACGGGGGCGGGCGACGAAGGTCGGGAACTGGACGCCGCATGGGCCATAAGAAGACGAAAGCCTCGCGGTCTCGGACGGTTGAAGGCTTAACGCCGCGCCACTTACGATTTGGTTTCGATCAACAGAAAGGCGCACGCCGCCCCCAGTTCAGGGGTCGCGTGCGACGCGAGCGCCCTCGCAGGGACTCACTGGCGCCGTTAGGTTCTGCGCGAAACGCACGACTACGGAGCGCCGAATCTAAGGTGATCGAAAGCCAGCCAGCCAGGACTAGCGCGACGGCGCGACCGGCCGGCCTGCCTGCGATCCTGACGATCGTGGGGCTGGGCGTCGGCGCGGCCGTGGCCGCCAGCGCGACAGGCGGCGTCGCCGGCCCGTTCGGCGTCTGGTGTCTGGCGCCCGTCGCCGCCGCCGCGGTGATGGGGCGGATCGACCGCCTCGCCCTGGGCGCGGCGGTCTCGCTGGGCGCGGCGGGCGTGGCGGCGCTCGGCGGGCTGACACTGCAAGGCCTGGCCCTGGCCCCGGCCTATGAGGCGGTCCTCGGCGTGCTGGCCCTGACCACCATCATCCTCGGACTGGCCGCGGGGCTGGTCGTGCTCCAGCGCAGCGTGGGCGTCGACGCCCAGCGCCGCCGCGTCGTGGAGACGCGGCTGCGCCAGGCCCTGGAGGACCAGCCGCACTTGTTGCTGGCGGTCGACGAGGCCGACCACCTGATCGGCGCGTGGGGTCGCACGCCGTTCGGCGTCGAGGTGCGAGAGGGCGGTCCGCTGACCAGCCTGGCCATGCCGGCGAGCAGGAACCTGGTGAATGCGGCCCTGACGCGAGCGCGCGACGAGGGCGAGGCCGAGGTCGCCTTCGTCCCGGCCGGCGAAGCCGAGGGCTGGGTGGTGCTGGAGCTGCGCCGCCGCGGGCCGAGGCTGATGGCCGTGCTGCGCGACGCCCGCGCCGCCCACGTGCGCGAGACCGAGCTGGAGCAGGCGCGCGCCGAGGCCGAGGCCCAGAACGCGGGCAAGTCGCGTTTCCTGGCCAATATGAGCCACGAACTGCGCACGCCTCTGAACGCGATCATGGGCTTCTCGGACATCATGCGTCAGCGCCTGTTCGGGCCGATCTCGGACCGCTATGCCGAGTATGCCGAGCTGATCCATGAATCCGGCGGGCACCTGCTGGACCTGATCAACGACGTGCTGGACATGTCCAAGATCGAGGCCGAGCGCTTCGAGCTGGCGCGCGAACCATTCGACGTCCGCGATGCGGTAGCCGGAGTGCTGCGGCTGATGCGGGGCCAGGCCGACCGGGCGGGGGTGCAACTGCGCGGGATGTTGCCGAAGGACGCGCTGGACGTGGTCGCCGATCGGCGGGCCCTGAAGCAGATCGCCCTGAACCTGATCTCCAATGCGCTGAAGTTCACGCCGCGGGGCGGCGCGGTGACCGTCAGCGTGCTTCGCGACGGACGGACTCTGGAACTGACGGTCTCGGACACCGGGGTCGGCATCGGCCCCGAGGACCTCCAGCGCCTGGGCCGGCCCTACGAGCAGGCCGGGGAGGCGACGCAGAAGGCGGCCGGCACAGGTCTCGGCCTGTCGCTGGTGCGCTCGTTCGCCGAGTTGCACGGCGGCCAGATGACGATCGAAAGCCGCCTGGGCGAAGGCACCACGGTGACGGTCCGCCTGCCGGTGATCGAGACGCCGGCGGCGGCGAATACGCCCTAGAGCACCCTAGCGGGCCGCGACCTGCAGGAAGGCGCGGCCGGCGGCGAAGTCGCCGACCTCGACATAGGCGCGGCGGATCGTATCCCCGGAGCTGCCCGCGAACATGAACTCCACCGCCACCGCTTCGCGCGGATCGAGGCCGGCCAGGGCGTGAGCCGCCGCGGCCGGGAAGCGGAAGGCCCAGCCCGACTTGGCGCCCTTGGGCAGGAGATCGACGCCGGCGGTGCTGCGCGCCTCGGCCGTGAAGGCCTCGCGGCCGCCGGGGGGCGGCAGGCGGCGGGCGAGCGGCAGGTCCGCCAGCGACTGGCCGCGCGCGTCGAGATAGGGGCCGAGGGTGACGGAGGCGTCGCGCAGCACCAGCCGCGCAGCGTAAGGCGAGCCGCCGTCGGCGAAGGTGGCGACCGCCATCAGGGCGTTGGCGCCCTCGCGGCCGGCCAGGCCGAAGGTCATCTGATCCCAGCCGAAGCGAGCCGTCTGCTGCAGGCGCCAGCGGGCTGCGACCCCGGCCGTGCGGTCGGCGCGCCATTCGGCCACCTCGCCCGGATAGGTCATGCGCGCCATCTGGGCGTAGCCTGCGTAGGCGTCGCGGACGCGCTCGGCCGCCAGGTTCAGGTCGCTGGAGGTGCAGTCGGTGGCGGCTGCCTTGGCCTTTGCGCGGCCTTCCAGCCGGGCCAGGGCGGTCTTGTCGGCGCCCGCGCGGATCGCCGCGCCGCGCGCCTGAATCCGCCCAGCGGCCAGGGCCGCGCCGATGGGCGGCTCGAACAGCCCGCATCGGGCGTCGGCGGCGGTCATCACCGTGCGCTCGTAGAAGAGGTCGGCGGCCGCAGCCGTCGAAACCCCGGGCGCAGCGAGAAGCCCCCCCGCCGCGGCCAGCCCCATCCATCCACACACGACGCGCCGCGCGGTTCTGCGCGTACTCGTCATGCTTTTTGTTTTTCTCGTATAGGTGCGAGATCTTTGAGGCGATCCTAGCCGGTCAGCCTTTCGCTTCCGTATACGAACGAGGATTTTTGAATGCTGCTCTCCACCGACATCTGGGTCGCGGCCCTGATCCGCCGGGTGGAACTGGGCGGCGGCTTCGCCGTGGTGGCGCGCAAGGGCGACGCGCGGGCCGGCAGCGTACTGGTCAAGGTGCTCAATCGCGGCGACGGCACCAGCCGGATCTACGCCGAAGCCACGCGCGGCGACGGCGAGCGCGTCTGGATGCGGCCGGCCGCATCCGAGGCCGAGGCCGACCTGGACCGCTACATCGAGCGCGCGGCGCGCATCGATCCCGACGTCTGGGTGGTCGAGATCGAGGATCGGGAAGGTCGCCACTTCCTGACCGAACCGGTCGAGCAGGGCTGAAATTCACCCTTACCGGGGAATTCACCGCGTCTTTCAACGGGCCCTAAAGCACGTCCATGGCAAGGCTTGCCGTCCCGTGAACGTGAGCGCTTGCCTCGGTATGCTCTTTCTCTTGAACGACGTCGTCCTGAACCTCGCCGGCGCCAAGCTTTCGCCGAAGGTGGCCGGGAAGAGGTTCAAGGCGCTGCCGTTCAACATCGTCAGCAAGCTGGGCCAAGAGCTGTACGCCGAGGATCCGCTGCTGCATTTCGACCGGCCCGAGCGAGCCAAGCGGCTGGCCACCCTGATCATCGCCAAGGCCCCTTCGATCAACGCGGCCCTGTTCGTCGCCCCGGCCTATGGCTGTGCGCCCGAGGACGTGACCATCCGCTACGCCAACGTCGATTTCGAGGTGATGGCCCGGCTCTCGACGCGCCAGGACGAGGGCCAGCTCGACACCGTCTGGACCGATCGGCAGGTCTGGCGACGCCTGGCGGCGTAACGCGGGCTTCCCCGCGCCGCGCGGCTGCGCTACCAGCCGCCCATGAGCACCTCTCCCGCCGCCGAGGCCGCGCGCCGGCGCACCTTCGCGATCATCTCGCACCCTGACGCCGGCAAGACGACCCTGACCGAGAACCTGCTGCTGGCCGGTGGGGCGATCCGGGCGGCCGGCGCGGTTCGCGCCCGCGGCGAGAACCGCCGCACCCGTTCGGACTGGATGAAGATCGAGCGCGAACGTGGGATCTCGGTCTCGGCCTCGGTCATGACGTTCGACCATCAGGGCCTGATGTTCAACCTGCTGGACACGCCGGGCCACGAGGACTTCTCGGAAGACACCTACCGCACGCTGACGGCCGCCGACGCCGCGGTCATGGTGCTGGACGCGGCCAAGGGCATCGAGCCCCAGACCCTGAAGCTGTTCGAAGTCTGCCGCCTGCGCGACATCCCGATCGTGACCTTCATCAACAAGATGGACCGCGAGGCGCAGGACCCGATCGAGCTGCTGGACGAGATCGCCTCCAAGCTGGCGCTGGACCCGGCGCCCCTGTTCTGGCCCGCCGGTTCGGGGGGGCGGTTCAAGGGCATGCTCGACCTGCGCAACGAGCAGTTTTTCCCCTTCGCCAAGAAGGGCTCGGACGGCGACGAGGGCCATCCGGGCGCGGTGGCGTTCAAGGGCAACGCGATCGTCAGCTATCTCGACCCCGACGAGCAGGGCGAGCTGGAGGAGAACGCGATGCTGGTGCAGGAGGCGTCCAAGCCCTTCGACCCGCAGGCCTTCCTGGAAGGCCACATGACGCCGGTGTTCTTCGGCTCGGCTTTGCGTCACTTCGGCGTCGACCAGCTGTTGGCCGGCCTGGGCGCCTACGCGCCCCCGCCGAAGGCCGTGGCCGCCGTGCGCGGCGGCGAGCCGACCCACGTGGTCCCAGGCGACAAGGAAGTCACCGGCTTCGTCTTCAAGGTCCAGGCGAACATGGACCCCAACCACCGGGACCGCATCGCCTTCCTTCGCCTGACCTCTGGCCGGTTCCAGCGCGGCATGAAGATGAAGGTGCAGAACACTGGACGGCAGCTGTCGGTCAATGCGCCGATCATGTTCTTCGCCTCCGACCGCGAGCTCGCCGAGGAAGCCTTCGCCGGCGACGTGATCGGCATTCCGAACCATGGCGTCCTGCGGGTCGGCGACAGCCTGTCCGAGACCGGGACCCTGCGCTTCGCGGGCCTGCCGAATTTCGCTCCGGAGATCCTGCAGCGGGTGCGGGTCAAGGATCCGCTGAAGGCCAAGCACTTGAAGAAGGCGCTGGAAGGCCTGGCCGAGGAGGGGGTGACCCAGCTCTTCCGCCCCGTGATCGGCTCGGACTTCATCGTCGGCGCCGTGGGGCAGCTGCAGTTCGAGGTCATGGCCGACCGCCTGGCCAACGAGTACCAGCTGGAGGTGATCTTCGAGCCGGCGCCCTATGCCGAGGCGCGCTGGCTGTCGGGCGAGAAGGCCGACGTCGAGGACTTCGCCAGCAAGCACAAGGGCGCGATGGCCGCCGACATCGACGAGCAGCCGGTGTTCCTGGCCAAGTCGAGCTGGGAGATCGGCTATGTGGGCGAGCGCTTCCCGAAGATCGGCTTCGAGCGCTCCAAGGAACGTGCTTAACAGCCGTTAAGCAAGTTTTGCGCCAGTCCCGATCACGCGCCGAACACAAAATATTCAGTTCTTGTTAACCATAACGGGCGCGTTAACCACTTGTTTACGATCTCGGCTCCGGCTTTGCTGTTTCCGATCTGAACCCTCCGGGGGCGTCTCGCGATGAGACGCCATGGGTGATCGGAGCCGTCGAATGTTCGAGTTCGGTCGAGAGCTGAAGCGCCTGTTCGGGGCGGAGGCCGTGAAGGCGCCGCGCGACGGGCTGACCGGCGGCGACGCCTCGCTGCTGGAACTGCTCGACCTGCGCATGATTTCCCAGGAAGGCCGGGCCGCCGACATCGCGGCCGGCCGCGTCGGCGCCAAGGACAAGGCCCAGCGCCGGCTGGAAGCGGCCATCGTGTGGCGCGAGGTCGCCCGCCGTTCGGGCGACGCGGCGATCCTGCGCAAGGCCGCCGCCACCGCCGAAGCCGCCGCCGAAGCCTTCGGGCGCGATCGCCGCCCCGACGGCTGGGCGCGCGCGCGCTGCGAGCAGGCCTTCTGCGCCATGTTGGGGGCCGAGCTGTTCGGCGACGAGGGGCTGAACGCCGCCGCCGACGTCGCCTTCCGCGACGCCCGCGCCGCCGCCCGAGGCGGGCTGGCCATGCCGCTGGCCGATATCGGCGTGGCCGCCATCGAGGCGCGCGAGCAGATGGGCGTCGGCGACGCCAGCGCGGCACGCGCCGCCTTCCAGCGCTTTTCGGCGCCGATCATCGGGCTGCAGAATCTGACGCGCCGCTGCCGGGCGGCGCGGCTGCTGGCGGTCGAGGCGCGGCTGGTGCTGGCCGACATCATGATCGGCTGGGGCGCGCGGCTGCGCGACATGGACATCCTGGCCATGGCCCGCGACGAGGCGACCCGCGCCGCCGAGGGCCTGGACAGCGCCTACGAGCCGCTGAGCTGGGCGCGCGCGTCGGCCCTGCGCGGCCAGGCCATGGCGCTGCTGGGCGAGGTTTCCGGCGAGGTGGACCAGCTGGCTCAGGCGGTGACCAGCCTGGCCGATGTGGTGGGAGAGCTGTCGCGCGACCACAGTCCGCTGGACTGGGCGCGCGTGCAGACCGCGCTTGCGCAGGGACTCCAGGCGCTCGGCGAGGCCGGCGCCTCGGAACGCGCCTATGAGCAGGCGGTGACCTGCTATGATCGCGCCGCTCACGTGCTGAAGAGCGCGCCGGGTCTGTCGTTGCGGGCGTTCGGCGCATCCAACCGCGCTCTCTGCCTGGCGCGCTCGGCCGAGCTGTCGGGCGACCTGACCGTGCTGGATGCGGCCGAAGCGGCCTTCAAGATCGAGCTGGCGACGATTTCGGCGCGACGCGACCCGGCCGCCTGGGCGCTGCTGCAGGTCAATCTGGCGCGGCTCTATGAAGCCCGCGTCGACATCACCGGCCAGGATCGCGGCGAGCGGGCCAAGGCGGCCATGGCCCTGAACGGCGCCCTGGATGTCTTTGCGGAGCTGGGCCTGCGGTCACTCAGCATCGTCGCGGCTGACGCGCTGGAGCGGCTGGCGGGCGCCGCTACGAACACGCGCCCGGCCTACTAGCAAGCTTGCAACCCATGGTGGCTTGCGCCAGCTTGGCGCGAGCAGCCGGGGGGAGTGCATGCGCAGGTTTGGTCTATCGATGGCGCTGGCCGTCGCTGCGACGGCTGGAGCGGCTGTCGCCGCGGAAACCGAGGCGGATTGGCTCAAGAGGCCAACGCCGGAACAGCTCTTCGCCGTGTGGCCGACAGACGCGCTCAAGCGGGGCCTTGGAGGGCGGGCGAAGATCGCCTGCGCCGTCAGCGTCCGCGGGGCGCTCCACGATTGCAGGGTGCTCTCGGAAACGCCGGCCGGGATGGGATTTGGGGCCGCAGCCATCGCCCTGACGCCGCAGTTCCTCATGAAGCCCGCCACCCGGGACGGCAAGCCGGTCGAGGGCGAGGTCGATATCCCGATCAATTTTACTCAACCCGATACCGGGACTGGTACGCACATTCCGGGAAGGGACGCCCCAGGCCTCGCTCCGATGACGCGGACGGTCGTTTCGAATCTCGTCTGGAACCAGGCGCCGTCCTATGACGACGTCGCGGCTGCCTATCCCGAGAAGGCCAAGGCCAGCGGCGCCAGCGGGCGGGTGACGCTGAAGTGCACCATGATGTCTGAGGGCAGATTAGGCGGGTGCAGCGCGATTACCGAGGAGCCGAAGGGTTTGGGCTTCGCGGCGGCGGCCCGCTCGCTAATTCCCAAGTTCGTCGGGCCGACCCAGTTCTCGGACGGTCGACCGATCAAGGGCTCCATGACCCAAGTGCCGTTCGTATTCGCGCCCGACATGCTGGATCCGGCCAAGCGGCTGACCAGCAAGGTCCAGTGGGCGGCTTTGCCGAGCGGGGACGCCTTCAGCGCGGGCTATCCAAAGAAGGCGATCGAGGCTGGCGTGGCGACGGCGCGGGTGGTGATGCTGTGCACCGCGGGCGAGGGCGGCAGGCTTCAGGATTGCGCAGTTAGCAGCGAGGAGCCGGCGGGACTGGGCTTCGCCGAGGCGGGCATGGCGCTCTCGAAGAGCTTCCGCATCCGTCCCTGGACGGAGGAAGGCGTGCCGACCATCGGCGGCAAGATCCGGGTCCCAGTCCGCTACAACATGCCCGACGCGGCGCCGACCCCCTCTGCGGCCAAGCCCTAGGCCGCGGCCATGTCGCCGGCCTTCCGGCGCATGCGCCAGAAGCGGATCGTCCGCTGGGCGGCCTCGCGGGGCAGGTTCTCGTAGAGTTCGCCGTATTCGCGCGCGCGGCCCATGGCGTTGGCGTCGCGGTCTAGGATCAGGACGGCGAAGGTCAGGTATAGCGAGCGCTCGAAACCCGCGGCCTTGCAGACGATCGAGAGCGCGTCGAGCTCTCGGCGCTCCAGAATCCGGCGTGCGGTGTGGAAGTCGATGTCGGCCAGTTCGCACAAGGCGACCAGGAACTTGGTGGTCTCGCGCGAGCGCAGGAAGCCGGCCAGCACCTGCGGGGTGATGGCGCCGCGGGCCCGTAGGATGCGGACCTGCTTCTCGGCCTCGGCGTAGTCGGTGGGCAGGGCGCCGTCCCGGGCGGCCAGCTGCTTGCGGCCGGCGGCGAGGGCGGCGTCCAGCTCGGCGGGATCGACCGCCTCGTTGCGGGCCAGAATCTCGCCGCGCAGCCGGGCCTCGACCACGAAGTACATCTCGTTCAGCAGGTCGACGGGCAGCGACTTGCGGCGCACGACCGCCGAATGAAGGCTGGGGCGCTCCACCGCGCGGTCGACAACCATCTCCTGGGTCTCACGAGACATCCGCGCCCCGTCATTGGCCAGCAGCAGTCCGACGGTCGCGTCGTCGCCGCGCTCGACGATCGCCTCGGACACCGCCTCGGAGATTGTCGGACGCTGGGAGATGGCGCGCAGGTGATCCTGGCCGCGGGTGCGGGCGACCGACAGGAGGTCGTCGTCGGTCAGGGCGCGGGAGTTTTCCAGCACCGGGCGGGCGACCTCGATCGAGGTGTCGCGGGCAAGGTCGCGCAGCAGCCCGCGGGGCGGCGCTTCGGCGCCCGACATCCGTTGGGCGAGCTCGAGACGGACGGCTTCCTCCATCTCGCCGGCGAGCTGACTGAGCACGTCGTCGAACAGCTCCATCTCCTCGCCGCGCACGTCCTCGCTGGAGAAGAACAGGTCCGTCACTCCGCGCAGCAGCTCGCGCCGCCGCTCGCTGGACGGTTCGCGGGCCATCTCGATAAGGTCGTGAAGCTTGCTGCGGGCCATGAAAGCGTCGTCTTCAGAAGGCGTCGGAGCGGTCGCCCGCGTTGTCGTCGTCGCGCACGTCCGGCTTTTCAGCCGGAGCATCGGGCGGTCCGATCAGCACGTAGCGGGAGCCCGCAGGCGGTTCCGGGATGGCGTCGGGCTCAAGGCCATAGCCGCGGTGAACGGAGTAGAAGCGCGGCGCTCCGCCGTTCGGGCGCGGCGTGACCGCAGCCATGCGCTGAGGCGGCGGCGGGGCTGGCGTCGTGGCCGCGGACTGGACCGCGGAGACCGGCGGACGAACAGGCGCCGACTGAGCGGGCGAATAGAGGCTGGTCGGCAGGGGCCGGGCCTCGGCGTGCGGGGCGGCCGCGGCGGCGGGCTGCGGCGGGCTGCGCTGCAGGGGCAGCGGGACCTGCGGCTGGAAGGGAGCGTAGACGCGGGCCTCGCGATAGGGCGAGGGCGCGGCGGGCAGGGCGTTCTGGGGCGTCGGGGCGGCGGCCGGCTTGTTGGCCCAGCCCAGGGCCGGGCCGCGCCACGCCTCGCCGGCGACGGCGGTCAGCTGCATCGTCGAGGGCGGGCCATAGCGGTCGCCGGCGGCCTGCGCCCCGGCGAGGGATGGACATGCGAGCCCGACGGCGATGGCGAGAGCGACGCGCATGCGTGCAGCGTTAACCCCGCGCGACTTAATTCGCGCCTAACGGCTAAGCCTAACGTCCGCGCCACCATGTCAGACCGGCCCGCTCGGCCCGGTCCAGCAGGGCGTGCAGGGCCACGCCCATCAGGCCCAGCACCACCAACGCGGCGATCATCCGCGCGGTCTGCAGCTTGTTGCCGGCGTCGAGAATCTGCCAGGCGAGCCCCCGCACGCCACCCGACCCCGCGCCGAATTCGGCGACCACGGCCCCGATGATGGCCAGTCCGGCGCCGACTTTGTGACCCTCCAGCAGGAACGGGACGGCCGACGGCAGGCGCAGCCGCAGCACCCGCTGCCAGCGCGAGGCGCCGTAGAGGTCGAACAATCGCTCCAGGTCCGGATCGGCGGCGCGCAGGCCGGTGACCGCGCCTGAGAAAATCGGGAAGAAGGCGACCAGCACCGCCAGGGCGACGATGGCGCGCTCGGGATGGTCGATGCCGGCCCAGATCAACACCAGCGGCGCGATGGCTACGACCGGGGTCACCTGCAGCACCGACGCCAGGGGGCGAACGGCGGCCTCCAGCAAGGGATTGAGCCCTACGATCACCGCCAGGCCCACGGCGACCAGGCTGGCGACGACCAGGGCGATCAGCGCGGTCGACAGCGTGATCCAGGCCGCGGCGGCCAGAGCCGGCAGGTTCTTGACCAGGGCGAGCGCCACGCCGGACGGCGGTGGCAGGAAATAGGCTGGAACGCCGAGCGCGCGGACCGCACCTTCCCAGGCGGCCAGCAGCAACGCGACCAGGAGCAGCGGGGCGAGAATGCGGCTCATGCCGGCGCGCCCATGCCCTGGGCCAGCAGGCTCGAGACCCGCTCGACGGCCTCGCGGAAGACCTTCGAGGTCCGAAATCCGGTCGGGCGCGGCAACGGCGCCTCGACCTCGGCGACGCCGGCCAGCAGACCGGGGCCGCGGGTCAGCACCGCCACGCGGTCGGCCATGTAGACGGCCTCCTCGACGTTGTGGGTCACGAACACGATCGCCGGGCGCGCGGTCTGCCACAGCTTCAGCACGTCGTCGGCCAGGGTGCGGCGGGTGATCTCGTCGAGGGCGGCGAACGGTTCGTCGAGCAGCAGCAGCTTCGGTTCGGTGACCATGGCGCGGGCGAGCGAGGCGCGCATCGCCATACCACCGGACAGGGTCGCCGGCCGAGCGGCCTCCGCGCCGGCCAGGCCCACGCGGGCCAGGGCCGCATCAGCGCGCTGGGCCGCCGCCTGCCGCGCCATGCCCGACAGTTCAAGCGGGAGGGCGACGTTGGCGCGGGCGCTCAGCCAAGGGGCGAGGGTGGGGGCCTGGAAGACCACCGCGGTCTCGCCGCGGCCGGCGGCGCGCTGGACCTGGCCGCGGGTCGGCCCCTCCAGCCCGGCCAGCAGGCGAAGGGCCGTCGACTTGCCGCAGCCGGACGGACCGACAAGGGCCAGGATCTGACCCGCCTGCACCGCCAGGTCGATCGGCCCGAGCGCGCGTCCCCGGCCGGGATAGTCGACCTCGACCTTCTCCAGCGCCGCGACGGTCACTTGGCCGCCGGCGCCACGAACTGGAGGGTGTAGGCGCGCTTGTAGTCCATGTCCTTGGGGTAGACGCCTTGGGCCGAGGCGACGTTGAAGAACTCCGCCCAGCGGGCGTCGGTCATCACGCCGATGCCCGCGGTCTGGGCGTCGCCGGACTCGACGATGCCGTAGGCCTTCAGCTTCTCGCGCGCCTGGTCGAGGACGTCCTGGGTCATTTCCGGGTTGTCCTTGCGGATCAGGGCGTCGCCGGGCGCGGCGTCGCCGTGCAGATAGCTCTTCCAGCCCGCCGCCGAGGCCTCGACGAAGGCCTTCACCGCCGCGGGGTTCTTCGCGATCAGGCTGTCGGGGACAAGGACCATGGTCGCATAGCCGGGATAGCCCTCGTCAGCGAGCAGGAAGACCTTGGGCTTCAACCCGGCCTGTTTCTCGATGGTGTAGGGCTCAGAGGTCACATAGCCCTGCTGGACGACCCGCTTGTCGGCCAGGAAGGGGGCGGCGTTGAAGGTGTACTTGCGAATCTGATCGTCGGTGAAGCCGTACTTGGACCGCAGCCAGACCCAGAAGGCGGTGACCGAGGCGTCGGAAAGCAGGATCGGGCGGCCCTTGAGGTCCGCGATTTTCTCGAGCCCCTGGTCGGGATGGGCGATCAGGACCTGGGGGTCCTTCTGCATCATCGCCGCCACCGCCTTCACCGGAATCTGCTCCTTGGCGAGGTTCATGACGATGAAGCTGTTTGAGCCCATGCCGGCCTCGACGGCGCCGGAGGCGAGCAACTGCGGCACGTTCACGCCGGGACCGCCCTGGACGATCTGCACGTCCAGGCCGCGCTTGGCGTACTCGCCCGTCGCGACCGCCTGATAGAAGCCGCCCTGTTCGGCCTGGGCGCGCCAGTCGGTGGCGAAGCGGATGACTGTGCGCCCCTCGGCGCCCTTCGCCGCCTCTTCCTTCTTCGCCGGCGAACAGGCGCAGGCGAGCACCGCAAGCAGAGCGGCGGCGAGACGCAGGACCTTCATGGACATCCCCCAGACTAGAAAGCGGCCGGGAGCCTAGAACCGTTTATCGCGGCGGCAAATGTCCGAAACGCCGAAAAGGCGAAGATCAGGCCGCCGCCGCGCCGCGCCGCCCTCCCGGCGGCAGCCACTTGGCCAGCACGTCGTGCAGAGCCTGAATCTGGATGGGCTTGCCGACCGCGGCGTTCATGCCGGCCTTGAGGCAGGCGGCCTCCATCTCAGGCATCACGTCGGCGCTCATCGCGATGATCGGGGTGGCCTCGTGCCGCCCGCCCAGGGCGCGGATGGCCCGCGTGGCCTCCAGCCCATCCATGCGCGGCATGTGCACGTCCATCAGGATCAGGTCGCAGGCCTGGGTCTGGACGGCCGCCAGCGCCTCCTCGCCGTGCTCGGCCAGCACGACGTCGCAGCCCAACAGGCCCAGCACAGTGGCCCCCAATTCGCGGTTCATCGGGTGATCGTCGACCAACAGGACGCGGGCGGCCAATGGAGCATCGTCGGCGCCGGCGTCCTCGGCGACAACCGGGGCGTCGGCCCGCGGGGCCGGGATCTCGAACCAGAAGGTCGCGCCCGCGCCGGGCTTGGAGTCGACACCGATGCTTCCGCCCATCAACTCGGTCAGGCCGCGGCAGATGGCCAAGCCCAAGCCGGTGCCGCCATGGGTGCGGCTGATCGAGGAGTCGCCCTGGCTGAAACGCTTGAACAGCCGCTCCGTCTGTTCGGGCGGCACGCCGGGGCCGGTGTCATGGACGTTGAATCGCAGCCTCAAGGCGTCCGCGCACTCGATCGCCTGGACGTCGAGCGCCACACGGCCCTCGGCGGTGAACTTGATCGCGTTGGAGAGGAGGTTCAGCAGGATCTGGCGCACGCGCAGGTCGTCGATCAGCACCGCGGTCTCGACCGGGCCGATGAAGCCGAGCTGCATCTCCAGGCCCTTGCGGCGAGCCGCTTCGGCGACGATGGCCATAGCGTCCTGGGCGATACGGCGCGGAGAGACCGGGGCGGGCGAGAGCTCGACTTCGCCGGCCTCCATCTTCGAGAAGTCGAGGATGTCGTTGACCACTGTCAGCAGCGAGGCGCCGGCACGGTCGATCAGCGCCAGCTGGCGGCGAGCGGCCTCGGGCAGATCGTCGCGCTTCAGCAGCACCTCGGTGAAGCCGACGATCGAGGTCATCGGGGTGCGGATCTCGTGGCTCATGGTGGCCAGGAACTGGGTCTTGGCCTCGCCCGCGGCGACGGCGCGGACCTGAGCCGAGCGGGCGACCCGCGTGCGACCCGCCCACAGGCGCTTCATGCGCTTCTGGCTCGACATAGCCATGGCGGTCGCCAGGCTGGTGAAGAACGCCAGGGCGATCAAAAACTGCATGCTGCGGACCTTCTCCACGAAGGTCCAGGTTTCGTTGTAGCGGGACACCGGAACCACGACGACCAGGGACGACAGGATCACCGCCACGATCAGCGCCCCGACCGAGGCGCCCCGCGGACCGAGCCGGAAGGCGGCGAAGGTCAGGACCGGGAACAGCAGGAGCGCCATCGGAAAGCGCACCGGCGCGAAAGCTGCGAGGCTCATCGCCACGACCAGGCCGTAGACGGCGATCTGCTCCAGCACCGGACGGCGGAAGTCGCGGACCATGTCCGGCCGCAGAACCATCAGGCCGGCGGGGAGCACGATCGCCATGCCCAGGGCGTGGCCGTAGAACCAGTTGGTCAGCACCGCGTCGAAGCTGCGGCCATAGACCGTGAAGACGTCGGCGGCCAATACCGCGCTGGCCGCCGTCGCCGGGGCGATGGCGAAGACCAGCAGGCGTGCGACCCGGGCCAGGCTGGTGAGGCGCATGGTCTCGCCGCAGACGCGGCGCGCCAGCCAGGCGGTTGCGAACGCCTCGCCGCAGGTCAGCAAGGGAAAGGTCGCGGCCACCGAGGGCGGGTTGCCGATTATGAGGTTGTAGCCGAACTGAGCGCAGTAGCAGGCGACCGCGACGCCAAGGCCCCAGCGCCAGGGCAGCAGCAGGAAGGCCTGCGCCAGAATTCCGCCCGCCAACCACACGGTCGCGATCCCCGCGCTCTCACGCGTGAGGGTCAAGCTGAACAGGGCGAACACGGCGTAGGCCACGGTGAGGCCGACGCTGAGCGCCAAGTTGTTCGACCGAGGGGTCCGAGCGGTCATCGAGGCCTTCCGGCAGGTAAGCCGAAATCCTGCGCGGTCTTTGGAACCAAAGGCTTAAGGCGCTTGCCGCCGGACAGTATGTCGCAGGCCGGCGGAGGAGGCGGGCCGCATAGCAAGAGGGCGACGCCGCGGTCGCCCGCCACGTCGCCCTCTCATCCAGATCCTTTGCGGAATCTGCGCCCGAGGTATTGGGGCGGCGGCGAGTGTGGGGGTTCCCCACAGGGTTCCGGCCGCCGTCCAGATGTCCTCTGGAGGGAAGGTTCCGGGTCACCCTGGTCCCCATCCTCGCAAGAACCTTCCGCCCGCTTGGCCTTGCGGTTTCCCGCTCCGCCCGCGCCGCAGTCCCTCTCGGCGGGTTGACGTTCCCACCGGCTCAGCTATGACGCAACCATTCCGCGCCGAAGTCGTGTGTACAGCCTTTGGTTATCCTGTGGGCCGTGTGTGGATGTTCCAGGACCGCACCGTGTAGCCGCCTCACCGGCAAGGCCCTTCAAATTATCCACAGGAATGCTCGCGCTTGGGGACGCCTGCGGACGAATACCGTTAACCTTGCCTGGTCGGCGCGCTCTATGCGGGCCGGGAAGATAGGCGGCGGGGATTGGAATTGCTCGGGCGGACGGTCTTTGTGTTTGGCGTCGGTACGATGCTGAGCCTGGCTTGCAGTGCGGCGTCGGCGCAGGCGTTCAGCGCCGCTGAGCAGCGCGCCATCACCGCCAGCGGCCTGCCACGCACCTCGGTCGTCTCAGTCAAGTCGGACATGGTGGTGGCGATCCGCAGCCGCGGCGCCCTCAGCCAGGGCGGCGGCGTGGTCGAGGGCGTGGTGCTGCAGGGCGAGGTGGTTTCGGCCCAGGCCGCGCAGTTCGTCGGCTATCGTTCGATGCGCTCTACCGTGAACATAGACTGCGGACGGCGCCGCGACATGGTCGTGAAGATGACGGTCTTCACCGAACCGGCCGCCAAGGGCGTGGCGATCAACCGCCATGTGCCCGGCGGATGGGTGCAGCCCTCGCCCGACGCCTACCTGTCCGACGTGATCCGCGCCGTTTGTTCGGCCCTGCCGCGGCAGGCGGCGACGCCCGAGGTGAAGCCGATCGAGCCCGAGCCCCAACTGCGAACGACGGCCGCCGCGCCGGACGCCGACGGCCCGCTGCGGACCTCTCTGGACGCCCGCGCCGGTCGCGCGCCCGTTCCGTCGAAAACGCCTCTTGCCGAGGACGCGCCTGCGCCTGTCGCGCCGCCGGTTCAGAAGGCCTCGGCTCCATCACCGAAGGCCGCGCCGGCTGCTTCGCCGCCGCGGCCCCGGGCGCCTGGCAAGGTGGCGGTGCAGATCGCGGCGGCCTCCAGTGACGCTCAGGCGCGCCAGGCCTTGGCCAAGCTTCGCGGCCGCATCGTCGCCCCGCTGTCGCCGGACGTCCGCACGGTGGTGGTCGATGGCAAGACGTTCCATCGCGCCTTGATCACCGGATTTCAGACCCGTTCCGAGGCGCAAGCCTTCTGCGCCGCAATGAAGGGCGACTGCTTTATTCGATAGGTCTCGCGGCTGGCTGGAACTGTATAGAATTGTAAAATTTCATGCAGACTTGTCAGAATTAGCGAAGTTCATCGCGCAAATCCCCAAAATGGGTAACGCTGTTCGCTAGTTTAACTGCTGATTAACCGGCATTTCGCGATTGCGTAGTAAATAAACGACGCAGAGCGAAGATGTTCTTTAAAGGTTTTAAGCGAGAGCAATACAATCTAGCGGCGATCCAAGGCGCCGAAGCGCAGATCGCCGCCATGGAACGCTCGCAAGCGGTGATCGAATTCGACCTGGACGGGACGATCCTGCGCGCCAACGCCAATTTCCTGTCGGCGATGGGCTACGAGGCCGAAGAGGTGGTCGGCCGCCGCCATGCGATGTTCTTGCCGCCTGAGGATGCCGCCAGCGCTGACTATGCCGCGTTCTGGGCGGAGCTGAAGGCAGGCCGGTTCGTGGCGCGCAAGTTCCGCCGCGTGGGCAAGGGCGGCCGCGAGGTCTGGATCCAAGCCTCTTACAATCCTGTGCTCGACGCACAGGGCGCACCTTTCAAGATCATCAAGTTTGCAACCGACGTCACTGCAGTCGAGCACGCGATGGCGGCCGCCCAGGAACGATTGCAGGCGGCGGCGGACAAGCAGCAGGCGGTGGTCTCGGCTCTGGCCGCGTCCTTGAACAGGCTTTCGAACGGCGACCTGACCGCCCAGGTCGGATCGGAGATCGACGGCGCCTACGCCCAGCTTCGCGACGACTTCAACGCCGCGGTCGGCGCGGTGCGCGACACCATCATCTCGATCTCGTCGGCCACGGGCGGGCTGAAGACCGGGGCCGGGGAGATCTCGACCGCGGCCGACGACCTGTCGCGGCGGACCGAGCAGCAGGCGGCGAGCCTCGAGGAAAGCGCTGCAGCCCTCGAACAGATCGCGGCCACCATCGCTCGCAGCGCCGACGGGGCAGGCCAAGCTTCCGCGGAGGCCGGGGCCGCGAAGGCTGCGGCGGTGGAGTCCGGCCAGGTGGTGCAGGCCGCTGTAGACGCGATGGGGGAAATCGAAGAGAGCTCGCGCAAGATCACCCAGATCATCGCAATGATCGACGAGATCGCCTTCCAGACCAATCTGCTGGCCCTGAACGCCGGGGTCGAGGCGGCCCGCGCAGGCGAGGCGGGCAAGGGCTTCGCCGTCGTGGCCCAGGAGGTCCGTGCGCTCGCCCAGCGCTCGGCCGACGCGGCGAAGGAGATCAAGGCCCTGATCTCGCTCTCGACCTCGCAGGTCGAGCGTGGCGTGCGGCTGGTCAGCGACACCGGGACCGCGCTGTCGGCCATCGCTGGGCGGGTCAGCGACATCGACCGGCTCATCGCCGAGATCGCCGCCTCGTCCCAGGAGCAGGCGACCGGCATTGGCCAGGTCAACGCGGCCGTGAACCAGATGGACCAGGTCACCCAGCAGAACGCGGCCATGGTCGAGGAGATGACCGCGGCGGCGGCGAGCCTGGCTGACGAGGCTCTGGCCCTGACCGGCCTGGTGGGTCGCTTCGACACCGGCGCTCCGGCCGTCGCCGCGTCCCCGGCCGGGCGGGCCTCTGCGCGTGCGTCGCTTCGGCCGGTCCGGGGCGGCGGCGCGCTGGCCGCGGCCCGTCACTCGGCCGAGCCTGACGGTTGGGAGGAGTTCTGATGCCGGACGGAGGCAACGTCGTCGCCTTCCCGATCCGCGGCGGGCGAGGGCGGCATGACGCAGCGATGTCGGCGGTGGTGGTCGTCTCCTGCGCCTTGCGCACCCTGGGCGAGCCCGCGCTGCTGGAGGAACTGGTCGAGCTCGTCCGGCGCGTCGATCCGCGGCTGGATGAGGCCGCGGTCCTGCAGGTGCTGGACGAAGACGTGCTGGCCGACCTCGACGGAGTGCTGCCGTTCCGCCTGTTCCGGCAGGTCGAGCTGCTGGGCGGCCGGGCGTGGGCGTTCTCGCCGGAGTACCGCTACATCATGCACGAGGCCGGGCTGGAGCCGAACCTTCGCTAGCGCTCAGCGCGCCAGAGCCTCGCGGCGCTCCTCCAGCTCCAGCCACTCCAACTCCGCCGCCTCGAGCTCGGCCCTGGCGGCCTCCAGCGCGCCGCTCAGTCGGGAGAAGCCGGCGGGATCGCGGCTATAGAGGTTCGGATCGGCAAGATCCTGTTCCAGCTTGGCGATCTTGCCGGGCAGGGCGTGGATCAGGCCGTCCAACTCCTGCAGCCGCCGCTGGTCCTTGTAGGAGAGCTTGCTGGCCTGCTTGGGCGCCTCGACCTTTGGGGCTGTGGGCTTGGGCGGGGGCGCCTCGGCCGCGCCTGCCGCGACCGATTTGAAGAAGCCGGGGTTCTGGGAGAGGAAATCCTGCCAGCCGCCGGGGGTCTCGACGACCTTGCCGTGGCCGTTCAGGGCGATGGTGGACGAGGCAAGGCGATCGACGAAGTCGCGGTCGTGGCTGACCAGGATCAGGGTCCCCTCGTAGTCGGCCAGCAGTTCCTCCAGGAGGTCCAGCGTATCCATGTCGAGGTCGTTGGTAGGTTCGTCCAGAACCAGCAAGTTCGCGGGCGTGGCCAGAGCCCGGGCCAGCAGCAGGCGGTTGCGCTCGCCACCCGACAGGCTGCGGACCGGCTGGCGCAACTGGTTGTCGGTGAACAGGAATTCCTTGGCGTAGGCGGCGACGTGCTTGGGTTGCCCGCGGACCATCACCTGGTCGCCGCCGCCGGGCGTCAGCACGTCGCGCAGGGTCATGTCCGGCTTCAGGTCGGCGCGGCCCTGGTCGATATAGGCCATCTCCAGATTGACCCCGAGGTTCACGCTGCCGGAGTCGGGCGCAAGCTCGCCCAGCAGCAGCTTGACCAGGGTGGTTTTGCCGGCCCCGTTCGGCCCGACGATGGCCACGCGGTCGCCGCGGAGGATGCGGGTCGAGAAGTCCTTGACCAGAACCCGGTCGCCGAACGCCTTCGAGACGCCCTTCACCTCGGCGACGCGCTGGCCCGACAGCCCGGAGGAGGCCAGGCCCATGGACAGCTCGCCGCGGACTTCGCGCATCCGCTCAACCTTGGTCTGGCGCAGGGCCATCAGCGCGCGGCGGCGGCCCTCATTGCGAGCCCGACGGCCGGTGACGCCGCGGCGCAGCCAGTATTCTTCCTTCTCGAGCTGCTTATCGAGGCGGCGGCCTTCCTCGGCCTCGGCCGCCAGGATGCGCTCGACCCATTCGTCGAAGGCCGAGAAGCCCTTGTCGAGGCGACGGACCTGGCGATGTTCGAGCCAGAAGCAGCGGTTGGTGACCCGCTCCAGGAAGGCGCGGTCGTGGCTGACGATGACCAGGGCTGCGCGCGTGTTGGCGAGCTCGGCCTCCAGGGTCTCGATGGCCAGGATGTCGAGGTGGTTGGTCGGCTCGTCCAGCAGGATGACGTCCGGCTCCTCGGCGAAGGCGCGGGCGAGCGCGGCGCGGCGGATCTCCCCGCCCGACAGGCCCCGGGCCGGCTTGGCCGGATCGACCCCGAACAGTTCCAGCGCCGCCTCGCCCCGATGCGGCTCCGCGCCGCCGGCGATCACGTGGTCCAGCAAGGTCTCGCCGACGATCTCCGGCTCCTGCGGGACATAGGCGATGCGGATCGAGGGCTGGACGGTGCGCTCGCCCTCGTCGGCGGCGATCTGGCCGGCGAGGATCTTCAGCAGGGTCGACTTGCCCGCGCCGTTGCGGCCGACCAGGCAGGCGCGCGAGCGCGGCTCCACGGCCAGATCGACGCCGTCGAACAGCATCTTGGGTCCGTCGGCGAGGCGGACGTCCTTAAGGGCGAGAACGGGGGGCTTCATCGGCGCACGCACATAGCGATCCGCGCGCCTCGATGCAAAGCGCGTCTCAGTTCGGCTCCGGCTCAAGGTGCTGTTCGGGCGGGTCCGGGTCGGGCGGCGTGATGCGCACGGGGTCGGGATCGGCCTCGCGCTCGGCCTCGCCGAATTCCTGCGCCAGGCCTTCGTAGAAGCTGTTGCGCGGGTCGTCCTCGTAGATCGCCTGCGGATCGGGCAGCAGCCAGTCGAAGTCGCGGCTCGGCAGGTTCATGTGGGCGGTGAGCATGAAATCCTTCCAGATGCGGGCCGCGACCTCGCCTCCGGTGACGTTGTTCATCGGCTTGTCGTCGTCGTTGCCGACCCAGACCCCGGCCACGAAGTCCGGCGTGAAGCCGATGAACCAAGCGTCGCGGAAGTTCTGGCTGGTGCCGGTCTTGCCCGCCGCCGGCCGCCCGAAGTTGGCCCGCGTGCCGGTGCCGTTCGTCACCACCTTCTGCATCATCTTCACCATGATGCTGGCCCAGTGGACGTCGTAGGCCGGAACCGGCGAGGTGGTCTGGTGGGTGTAGACGACCTGGCCGTCGGCGGTCCGGACCTCGGCGACGACGTAGGGCGTCAGCCGGTTCCCGGCCTGCTGGAAGACCTGGTAGGCGCTGGTCATCTCGATCAGCGGGACTTCATAGGCGCCTAGCGAGATCGACAGGTTGGGATTGGGCGGCAGGCTGGTGATCCCGAACCGCATGGCGAGGTTGGCCACTGCGCCGGCGCCCACCTCCTGGCCGAGCTGCACCGCCACTGTGTTGAGCGAGCGGGCGAGCGCGTTCTCGATGGTCACTGTGCCCGCGTACTTGCCGCCGAAATTCTTGGGCTCCCAGTCGTCGATCTTGATCGGTTCGTCGACGCGGGTGTCGGTTGGCAGCACGCCCTTTTCGACCGCGGCGGCATAGACGAACGGCTTGAAGCTGGAGCCGGGCTGGCGTTTGGCCTGGACCGCGCGGTTGAAGACGCTCTTGGTGTAGTCCGTGCCGCCGACCAGGGCGCGGATGGCGCCGGTCGAGTCCATGGCCACCAGCGCGCCCTGGCTGGCGCCGATCGCCTTGCCATCGGCCTCGATCACGCGGCGCAGGCCCTCGGCCCCGGCCTTCTGCAGGCGCGGGTCGATGGTCAGGGTGACGATCAGGTCGGGAGAAGCCTCGCCGACCATCTTCAGCACCTCGGCCTGGGCGTAGTCGACGACGTAACCATAGTCGCCCTCGTCCGAGAGAGCCGTCGAGGCGAGCTGGGGCGGGCGGGCCAAGGCCGAGCGCATCTCGGCCTCGCTGATCCAGTTCTCGCCGCGCATCCGCTCCAGCACCAGCCGTTGGCGCTTGAGCGCCCTGTCCATGTTCCGGTGCAGCGCCATGCGCGAGGGAGCCTTGGGCAGGGCCGCGAGCAGGGCGGCTTCCGACAGGTTCAGCTGGCTGGCCGGCTTGCCGAAATAGGTGCGCGAGGCGCCGTCGAGCCCGAAGGTGTTGGCCCCGAAATAGATGCGGTCGAGATAGAGTTCGAGCACCTCGTCCTTGGTCAGCATCTCCTCGAGCCGATAGGCGAGGGCGGCCTCCTGGACCTTGCGCTTGATGTTCTGGGCGGGGCTGAGAAACATCCCCTTGGCCAACTGCTGGGTGATGGTCGAGCCGCCCTCGACCACCCGGCCGGCCTTGTGGTTGGCGTAAGCCGCGCGGCCGATGGCCCAGGGGTCGACGGCGCCGTGATGGTAGAAGCGCCGGTCCTCGGCCGCCAGGAACGCCTTGGGCACATAGTCGGGCAGCTTTCCGAGCTCGACCCGCTCGCCGTATTGCGGACCGCGCGAGGCGACGAAGGCGCCGTTCATGTCATAGAACTTGATCGCCGGCGCCCGGGTCGAGGCGTAGAGCTGCTCGCGGCTCGGCACCGGCGGCAGATCCTGCAGGTACTTGTCGCTGACATAGTTCCAGGCGGCGACGGCGGCCATCGCGCCGGCCAGGACCAGAACCACGACGATCGCCGCCAGCCATTTCAGCACGCCCAGCCAGCGGCGCGACCCTCCGCCGCCCTTGCCTTTGCGTCGCTCAGGCGGCAGGTCGGCGCGGAACGGCTCTTCCAGGGCCGGCTCAGGCTCTGGCGGCCGCCCGCGGCGCAGCCCGCCCTGCGGGCTTTCTGGACGGTCGGGCTCGTTGTTTTCGTCGGTCACGGATAATCTGGGGCGGCGTGGTTTGGTTTGTGTAGGACGCCTGTAGCATGGCTTCGAGGCCTTTCTGGGAAACGAAGTCTCTCGAACAGATGACTGTTCGCGAGTGGGAGAGCCTGTGCGACGGCTGCGGCCTATGCTGTCTGGTCCGCTTCGAGGACGAGGACAGCGGCGAGGTCTTCCCGACCCGCGTGCACTGCAAGCTGTTCGATCCCGAGCGCTGCACCTGCACCAACTATGCCGAGCGCAAGAAGCACGTGCCCGACTGCATCAAGCTGACGCCCGGCAATATCGAGAGCCTGCGCTGGATGCCGCTGAGCTGCGGCTATCGCCGGATCTACGAGGGGCGCGGCCTGGCCGACTGGCATCCGCTGATCTCGGGCGATCCGGAAAGCGTGCATACCGCCGGGGTCTCGATCCGCGGCGAGACGATCAGCGAGGAGACGCTGGACGATCCCGAGGACGCCATCGACTATGCGGCCTGGGATCTGCTGGAGGAGCGGGGCAGGGACTGACCTGCTAGTCATGTGATAAATATGTCACATGAAGGCTTGCGCCGGCCGGCAAACGGCCTAATTGATGACCCGAGATTTTCGTGAAGTTGGAGAGGTAGTTTTTGGCGCGCGACCCCTATCAGGAGCTGGGCGTCTCTCGCAGCGCGAGCGCTGACGAGATCCGCAAGGCGTTCCGCAAGCTCGCCAAGCAGCACCATCCCGACACCAACCCGGGCAACAAGGCGGCCGAGGAGCGGTTCAAGCAGGTCAGCGCGGCCTTCGACATCCTGGGCGACGCCGAGAAGCGCAAGAAGTTCGACGCCGGCGAGATCGACGCCGACGGCCGCGAGACCATGCGCGGGTTCGGCGGCGGCGGCCCATTCGGCCAGGGCGGGTTCGGCGGCGGCAGGCCGGGCGAGACCATGGAAGGCGCCGACCTCGGCGACCTGTTCAGCGAGATCCTCGGCCGCCGGGGCGGCGGCGGGTTCGGCGGCTTTAGCCAGCGCGGCGCCGACGTCCGCGCCAAGCTGGATATCGACCTGGAGGATTCGATCCAGGGCGCCAAGAAGCGCATCGCCTTCTCCGACGGCCGCACGATCGACGTCACCATTCCCAAAGGCGCCGAGGACGGCCAGACCCTACGGTTGAAGGGCCAGGGCTCCCCTGGGCGTGGTGGTCCGGGAGACGCCTTCATCGAACTGTCGATCAAGCCGCACCCCATTTTCCGTCGTGAGGGCGAGGTGCTGGTGATGGATCTGCCGGTCTCGATTCCCGACGCCGTGCTGGGTGGAAAGGTCGAGGCGCGCACCCCGGATGGTCCGGTGACGCTCACCGTGCCGAAAGGCTCCAACAGCGGCCAAGCGCTGCGGCTCAAAGGGCGCGGCCTGTCGGATGTCCGGGGCAAGCGCGGCGATCTTCTGGCGCGGATCATCCTGATGCTGCCGGAGAAGCCCGACGCCGAGCTGGAGAGCTTCGCCGAACGCTGGCGTAAGGAACGGCCTTACAAGGCGAGAAAGAAATAAGACCCGGCCGCCTCGTGACAGGATCGGCGCCGGCATTCATAAACCCGCTATTCAGGCTCGGTTCAGTGATCTGGCTCTAATGCTGGCGCCTATGAAACGTCTTCTTGTCATCGCCGCGCTGATGGCGGCCGCTCCAGCGGCCGTCTCCGCCCAGCCCTATCCGGACTACGGACGTCCGGCCTACGGCGGCCGAGGCGACCAGGACGCCGCGCGCGACGCCGTGCGGGGCGGGCGCCAGGTTCCGCTGTCTCAGGTCATCGCCAACATCGCCTCGCGCACGCCGGGCCGACAGCTCAATACGACCCAGGGCGACGCCGGCGGCCGGCCCGCCTATTTCGTCCAGTGGCAGACCAACGACGGCCGCGTGATCATCTTCGTCGTCGACGCCCAGAGCGGTCAGATCATCTCGCGCCAGGGCGGGTAAGGAGACCCATGCGAATTCTATTGGTCGAGGACGACCCGGACCTGTCGCGCCAGCTGAAGGCCGCCCTGGCCGACGCCGGCTATGCAGTCGATCATGCCGCCGACGGCGAGGAGGCCCAGTTCCTGGGCGAGACTGAGCCCTATGACGCCGTGATCCTGGACCTCGGCCTGCCGAAGGTCGACGGGGTGTCGGTGCTGGAGCGCTGGCGGCGCGAGAGCGTGGCCACGCCGGTGCTGATCCTGACGGCCCGCGGCGCCTGGAGCGAGAAGGTGGCCGGCTTCGACGCCGGCGCCGACGACTACCTGACCAAGCCGTTCCATACCGAGGAGCTGCTGGCCCGTCTTCGGGCGCTGCTGCGTCGCTCGGCGGGCCATGCGGCGCCGAACCTGTCGCTCGGCGGCCTGCGTCTGGACCCGCGCGCCGCGCGGGCGAGCGTCAATGGCGAGCCGCTGCGCCTGACCTCGCTCGAGTACCGGCTGCTACATTATCTGATGATGCACCAGGGCCGGGTGATCAGCCGCACGGAACTGGTCGAGCATCTCTACGACCAGGACTTCGACCGCGATTCCAACACCATCGAGGTCTTCATCGGCCGTCTGCGCAAGAAGATCGGCGCCGACCGGATCGAGACCGTCCGCGGCCTGGGCTATCGCCTGACTGCGCCTGCCGAGGAAATGGGAGGCGAGGCGCAGGGTTCGTGAGCATGCCCGCCCTTGGGCCGCCGTCGCTCGTCCGCCGGCTGGTCATCCTGGCCGCCGGCTGGAGCCTGGCGGTGCTGGTGGTTTGCGCCATGGTCCTGGCCCTGCTGTTCCAGCAGGCGGCCTTGCGCCGGTTCGACCAAGGCCTGTCCGAGCTGGTCGACAACCTGATCGCCGGCGCCACCATCGCCGACAAGGGCGACGTGGTCGCCCCGGCTCTGACCGACCTTCGCGCGCTGCGGGCCTTTTCCGGAAAGTACTGGCAGATCGCCGAGCCCGTGGAGGGGGGGCGGCTGCACGTCCTGGTTCGCTCCCGGTCCCTCTGGGACAGCGAACTGAAGTCGCCTCCGGACATTGTGCGCCGATTGGACGCCGAGCCGGGCAAGCCGGTTTCTTACGACACCTCCGGGCCGCTCAACGAGCCGCTGCGGGCGATGGCGACCCAGGCAAAGCTGCCGGGCCGCGCCGCACCGGTGGTGTTCATGGCCGCCGAAGACCGCAGCCCGGTCGACCGCGATGTGCGCGGCTTCATCACCGCCACCGCCATCGCCTTCGCCCTGCTGGCGGTCGGCATGATCGCCGCGGTGGTGATCCAGGTGCGGGTCGGGCTCAACCCGCTGTTCGCCCTGCGGCGCGAGGTCGCGTCGGTCCGTCGCGGCAAGGCCGAGCGCGTGCAGCGCGAATATCCCAGCGAGCTCGCGCCGCTGGCTGACGAGCTCAACGCCCTGATGGCGCACAACCAGGAGGTCGTTGAGCGCCAGCGCACCCACGTCGGCAATCTGGCTCACGCCCTGAAGACGCCGTTGTCGGTGATGCTGACCGAGGCGCGCCAGACCGGCGGGGCCCTGGCCGACGTGGTCGAGACCCAGGCCGAGGCGATGCGCCAGCAGGTCGACCATCACCTGCGCCGGGCGCGGGCGGCCGCCCGGACCCAGGGCTCGGGCGAGCGGACCTCGGTCGCGGACGTGTTGGACGAATTGTCGCGGACCCTTGAGCGCATCTTTATGGAGAAGGGCGTCGAGATCGACTGGGACGCCGACGACGACCTCTATTTCCTCGGTGAGCGCCAGGACCTGCTCGAGCGGGCGGGCAACGCCATGGAGAACGCCGGCAAGTGGTGCAGGGGACGCGTTCGTGTCCGCGCCGTTGCGATTCCAGGGGAACGCTTGAGGATTTCGATCGAGGATGACGGCCCGGGCCTGACCCCTCAGGAGCGCGAGACGGTGGTCCGCCGCGGCGCGCGGCTGGACGAAAGCGCCCCTGGATCGGGTCTTGGTCTCTCGATCATCGACGAGTTGTCGCGCGCCTATGGCGGCACGCTGCGGTTGGGCGAGGCGCGGCTGGGCGGCCTTCTGGTTGAGATGGACCTGCCGCGCGCTGAGGCCTGATTCCAAAGGGCTTTTGGTAAAGCCTTAACTCGGCGCAGGCAGGCTGCGGGCTGAGTTTGTGCGCCCCCGCGCACGGAGCGTTCCTGTATGACGGGCCTGCCCGACGACAAGATCGAGATTGTCCGCACCTTGGTGGCCGGCGCGCCGGACAAGGTAGTGAGCGGTCTTCGCAGCGCCCTGGTCGCCGCGGACGGCGACACGGCGCTGGCCGGCGTGCGCCGGGTGGTCGAGGCGGAGGTCGCCGACCGCAACCTGCGCAACAAGGTCCTGGAACCGGTGGCGCCGCTGTTCGTCGGCGACGGGCGCGACCGCGAGCGGCTCTGCTTTCCGGCCGCGGCCCTGCCGCTTTTGTGGCGCGGCCTGCGCGTGCTCGCGCCCCAGGACGTCGCGCATGCAGCGGTGGTCTACGCCGACTACGAGCCAGGCGTGTCGTCAGCGGAGCCTTTCGATCGTCTGGTCCAGCGCCTGGCCGACGAGATCGAGATCGGCGATCAGCGCGACGTCATGGCCGCGCTGGGACTGATAGAGGCGGCGCGGCCGGACGGCCGCGAGGTGCTGCTGTCGTGCCTCTCGATGGCGGCGGTGGTCCGGCGCGCGACCCTGAAGCTGCCCGAGTGGATCAGTCGCACCACCCAGGAGCGGGCGGCGGCGGCCCGGGTAGCCTATCGCGACGCCTGCCGCGCCGGCGAGGATGCTGGACCGCGCTTCTTCGAGATGCTGAGCGGCCAGCTGGCCGAGCGCTGGACGATCCTGCGCATCGTCTCGGCGGTCATGGACCATCCTGCCGAGAGCTATTTGTCCGGCTCGGAGTTGGCGATGTTCGCCACTCGACTAATGGACGCGGTGGACGTCAACCTGCGGGCGGTGGCGACCTTCGACCTCAACGGCGGGCCGAAGGCGGGCATGGACGCAGCGGCGACCGTCGAGACCCTGACCCACCAGATCAGCGAACTGGAAGGGGCGATCGATCTGGCGCGCGAAGGCGGCTGGGGCGGGCGAATCCAGAAACAGAAGCAGTCTCTGGCCAACGTCGTCGAAGGGCGGCTGCGAGAACTGGCGAAGATTCAGAATGCGGCGCTGCCCAGCCACAAGGTGCGGGTGGCCCGCGCCATGGTCACCGAACCGCGGCTGACCCTCGAGCCCGATGCGCGTCAGGTCGAGCGTTGCCGCAGCCTGCTGAACTTCTGCGAGGGCATCCGCGCCAGCGCCAACTACGGCGGCTTCGCCTCGACCCGCGCCAAGGTGATGGAGGCGGCAGGCGAGACTCTCGACCAGTATGTCGAGGACGTGCTGTCGCTGGTCCGCGACGGCGAGGTTCCGGACCGCGAAATCGCCGCGCGCTTCCTGCAGATCGCCGCCGACTTCGCCGGGCTTATCTACGAGCCGCGGGCGAGCGAGATCGTACGCCGGCGCGCCGCAACGGCGTTCGGCGCCAACAAGGCGCCGCGCGCGGCTTGGGAAGATCCCGCCAAGCCGCTCTAGATTTGCGCCATGCGCGGATCGGGCATGTAGAACTGGACCGTGGTTTCGGCTAAACGCGCGCCATGATCGCGTTCTGGGTGGTTGCGGGGGTGCTGTCGGCGCTCTGCGCCGGTCTCATCCTGTGGAGTTCGGCCCGGGCCGCCGCAGCCGGCGACGCCGATCCGACGGCGAGTCTCTATCGCCGCCAGCTGCGCGAGATCGACGACCTTGCCGATCGCGGCCTGATCCCCGAGAGCGAGCGCGCCGTCACCCATGCCGAGGCCGCCCGCCGCCTGCTGTCGGCGTCAGGCGCCGCCGTACAGGCCTGGACCGCCGATCCGGCGCGCCGCCGCTGGTCGCTGATCGCCGCGGGCCTGACCCCGCTGCTCGCCCTCGGCCTCTACTTCGCGGTCGGTTCGCCGGGCATGCACGATGCGCCGTTCAAGGCCCGGGTCGCCGGCTGGCGCGCCGCCGATCCGGAACACCTGACTGCGCCGGAAATGGCCGTGGTCCTGCAGTCGCTGATCAAGGAGCGCGGCGGCGATCCGGAGGCCTACGGCTATCTGGCGCAGGCGCAGATGGCGTCCGACAATCCGGATGGCGCCATGCGCGCCCTGCGCCGGGCCATCGAACTCGCGCCCGAGCGCGCCGACCTCTGGGAAGCGCTGGGCGAGGTGCAACTCGCCCAGGCGAACGGCGAGGTCACGCCTCAGGCCCGCAAGGCCTTCGAGGAAGCAGTCAAGCTCGACCCGAAGGCGGTCAGCGCCCGGTTCCACTTGGCGCGCGCGCAGGTCGAGGGCGGCCAGCGCGAGGCTGGCCTCGCCGCTTGGCGCGCCTTGGCCGCTGAATTGCCGGCCGGCGATCGCCGGCGCCTGGCGGTTGAGCGGGCGATCGCGACGGCGCAGTCGCAACCGGCGCAACTGGCCGAGCCCCAACTCGGCGAGGGCCAGCTGGCCGCCGTACGAGGCATGGTCGCCACCCTGGCGGCGCGCCTGGAAGCCGCGCCTGACGATCCCGAGGGTTGGGTGAGGCTGGTGCGGTCATACGCAGTCCTGGGCGATGGCGCGAAACGGGACGAGGCTTTGACAAAAGCCAAGGCGCGCTACGCCGATCAACCCGATGTGCTGAAGGCTTTGGACCTGGCGGCGAAGACGGAGCCGATGCGATGAGCGGCTGGTTGCCGAAATCCCCGAAGGCGCGCCGCCGCCTCTACCTGATCGCCGCAATCGCACCGGTGCTCGCGCTCGCCGTCGGCCTTACGCTCTGGGGGCTCTCGGACTCGATCTCGTTCTTCTACACCCCCTCCCAGGCGGTCGAGGCCAAGCCTCCGGCCGGCCGTTCGATCCAGCTCGGCGGGCTGGTTCAGCCGGGCAGCGTCAACAAGCATGCCGACGGCCGCGTCGACTTCGTTGTCGCCGACCAGAAGGCGACGATGAAGGTGCACTATTCCGGCGACCTGCCGGACCTGTTCCGCGAGGGGCAAGGGATCGTCGCCACGGGCGCCCTGCGAGACGACGGCGAGTTCCAGGCCAAGCAGGTGCTGGCCAAGCACGACGAGCGCTATATGCCGCGCGAAGTGTCCAAGGCGCTGAAGGAACAGGGCGAATGGCGCGGCGAAGGCGCTCCTGCGCCCAGCTACCAGACCGGCGCGGCCAATCCATGATCGTCGAGATTGGGGCGTATTCCCTGGCGCTGGCCCTGGCGCTGTCCCTGGCGCAGGCGCTGCTTTCGGGCCTGGGCCGCCTGCGCCGCTCGACCGTGCTGGCAGGGGCCGGGCAGGGGGCGGCGCTGGGCGCGTTCGTCGCGCTGCTCGTCGCCTTCGCGGCGCTAATGTACGCCTTCGTGACGTCCGACTTCTCGGTCGCCAACGTCGCGGCTAATTCCCACACCGAAAAGCCGCTCCTTTACCGCGTGGCCGGAACCTGGGGCAGTCACGAGGGCTCGATGCTGCTCTGGTGCCTGGCCCTGACCGGCTGCGGCGCGGCGGTGGCCGCCTTCGGCCGTGACCTGCCGGCCGGGCTGAAGGCCTTGACCGTGGCGGTCCAGGGGCTGCTGGGCGTAGTCTTCCTGGCCTACACCGTCTTCGCCTCGAACCCTTTCGTGCGGCTGGTGCAGCCGCCGATCGAGGGCCGCTCGCTGAACCCGCTGCTGCAGGACCCGGCGCTCGCCTTCCACCCGCCGGCCCTTTATCTCGGCTATGTCGGGATGTCGGTGGTGTTCTCGTTTGCCGTCGCGGCCCTGATCGAGGGGCGGGTCGACGCGGCGTGGGCGCGCTGGGTGAGGCCCTGGACGCTGGCGGCCTGGGCGGCCCTGACGGTGGGCATCACCCTCGGCTCGTTCTGGGCCTATTACGAACTCGGCTGGGGCGGCTGGTGGTTCTGGGACCCGGTCGAGAACGCCAGCTTCATGCCTTGGCTGATCGCCGCGGCGCTGCTGCATTCGGCGATCGTGACCGAGAAACGCGGCGCGCTGGCGGGTTGGACCGTGTTCCTGGCCTTGGCCGCCTTCACCTTCTCGATGCTGGGCGCCTTCCTGGTGCGTTCGGGCGTACTGACCTCGGTCCACGCCTTCGCCGTCGATCCCACGCGTGGCGTACTGTTGCTGGCCATCCTCGGCGTGACCGCGGGCGCAGGCTTTGCGCTGTTCGCCTGGCGCGCGCCGGCCCTGAAACGGGGCGGGGTGTTCGCGCCGGTCAGCCGCGAGAGCGCCTTGGTGCTGAACAACATCCTGCTCGCGGCAGCCACCGCGACGGTATTGCTGGGCACGCTCTATCCGCTGATGCGGGAGGCCGCCAGCGGCGAGGCGATCTCTGTCGGTCCGCCTTTCTTCAACCTGACCTTCACGCCGCTGATGGCGGCCCTGGCGATCCTGCTGCCGGCCGGGCCGCTGCTGGCGTGGAAGCGCGCCGACCTGCCGGGCGTCGTCCAGCGGCTGTGGTGGGCGGCGCTGATCGCCATCGGCTGCGGCCTGCTGGCCTTCGCCCTGATCAGTCCGCGCAAAGCGTTCTCGGCGGCCGGCGTGGCCATGGGCGCCTGGCTGGTGATCGGCGCGCTGGTCGAGCTGGCCGAACGCACGCGCGCCTTCCGCACCTCGCTGGGGGAAACCTGGCGGCGGCTCGCCGGCCTGCCACGCGGCGCCTGGGGAATGACCCTGGCTCACCTCGGTCTGGGCGTCTTCGTGCTGGGCGCCTGCTTCGAGACCGGCTGGAAACTGGAGGCGGCCGAGACCCTGCCGGTCGGCGGGCGGCTGTCGCTGGGCGAGTATAACTTGGTGCTGGACGAGATCCGTGGCGTCGAAGGCCCGAATTACGAGGCCGAGCGCGGCCAGCTGCGCGCCTTCAAAGGCGAGCGCCAGATCTGCGCCCCGGCGCCCGAGCGGCGTTTCTACCCAGCCGGCGGCCAGACCACGTCCGAAGTGGCGATCTGCACCCTCGGCCTGGACCATCTCTACGTCGTGCTGGGCGAGCGCCGCGAGGCGAACGGCCAGCCGGTCTGGCTGGTCCGCGCCTACTGGAATCCCTGGGCGCTGCTGATTTTCATCGGGCCGGGGATCATGGCCCTGGGCGGGGTGGTCTCGCTCAGCGACCGGCGCCTGAGACTGGCGGCGGGGCGCAAGGCGGAGGCGAGCGCGTGAAGCGCGTCCTGGCGATCCTCGCGGCGGTCTTCTGCATCGCTGCGGCCTCCGATCCGGCCGAGCGGCTGCCCGACCCGGCCCAGGAGGCTCGCGCTCGCGGCCTGTTCCGCGAGGTGCGCTGCCTGGTCTGCCAGAACGAGTCGATCGACGATTCGAACGCCGAGCTGGCCGCCGACCTGCGCCGTCTGGTGCGCGACGAGATCAAGTCGGGCAAGACCGACGAGCAGGTTCGCGCTCACCTGACCGACCGCTACGGCGAATTCGTGCTGCTGAAGCCGGCCTTTTCCTGGGGCAACGCCGCCTTGTGGGGCGCGCCGGCGCTGGTCGTGCTTATCGGGTTTTTCCTGCTGGCCGCGAACTTCCGCAACCGAGCGGCGGAGGAGGCGTTGACGCCCGACGAAGAGGCGCAGGTCAGGCGCCTGTCCGAGGATTGAGGGGCATGACAAGATTGCGCCAAACAATGAGCGCTAAGAAGTACGCAGCGTGACCTAAACGTAACTTGAGAGACGTTGCGCTATCGGGCATCGCACTTAGGTTGTCGGGAACGTGCCCGTGTTATGTGACCGCGGACGCCCACAGGGAAATTGAAGGCTTATGACCTCGAAGAAGACCGGTTACCTCCTCGGCGCCCTGGCTGGCGTCGGCGTCGCCACGGCGGCCCTGGCGGGCGCCAATCTGAGCGATCAGCCGCGCGCCGAGCAGACCAGCCAGCGCGGCCTGCTGATGAAGACATCGATGTCGCCGATCTTCGCGCCGCCGCCGGGCGCGCCGCTGTCCTTCGCGGACATCTTCGAGAAGGTTTCGCCGGCGGTCGTCTCGATCAACGTCACCTCGGACGTCGATCCCTCGGCCCTGCGCCGCGTACCGGGCTTCGAGAACTTCCCGTTCGATATCGTGCCGCGCGGCCAGCCGCCTGGCGGCGGTGACGACAACGACGACCAGGGCGGCCAAGGCGGCCAGGGCGGGCAGGGCGCGCCGCAGGGGCGCCAGCCGCGCCTGCCCAGCCAGCAATCTTCGGGCTCCGGCTTCTTCATCTCGGCCGACGGCTACATCGTCACCAACAACCACGTCGTCGAGAACGCCAAGGAGATCAAGGTCGTGCTCAAGGACGAGCGCGAGCTTGACGCGGTCGTGGTCGGACGAGACGAAGGCACAGACTTGGCCGTGCTGAAGGTCAAGGGCTCGGGCTTCCCGTATGTGAACTTCGAGAACGCCGGCAAGCCGCGCGTCGGCGACTGGGTGATCACAGTCGGCAACCCGTTCGGCCTGGGCGGCACGGCGACCGCCGGCATCATTTCGGCCTATGGCCGCGACATCGGCGAGACCTTCGTCGACTACATCCAGATCGACGCGCCCATCAACCGGGGCAACTCGGGCGGACCGACCTTTGACGTCTACGGCCGGGTGATCGGCGTCAACACCGCGATCTTCTCGCCGTCCGGCGGCTCGGTGGGCATCGGCTTCGCCATTCCGGCTGACGTGGCCGACTCCATCACCAAGCAGCTGATCTCGGGCGGCAAGGTGACCCGCGGCTACATCGGCGCCTCGATCCAGAACTTTACCGCCGAGATGGCCGAGTCGCAGGGCCTCGGCTCCCAGCGCGGCGCCATCGTCGCCAACGTCACGCCGGGCGGTCCGTCGGACAAGGCCGGCCTGCAGTCGGGCGATATCGTGGTTGCGGTCAACGGCGTGAACGTGAAGACCTCGTCCGAGCTCACCCGCGAAGTCGCGAAAGCCAAGGCCGGCGACGCGCTTCGGCTGGAGGTGCTGCGCGCCGGCAAGCGCCGCATGGTCGAGGTGCGCTCAGGCGTGCGTCCCACCGAAAAGGAACTGGCGGCCAACGACAACACCCAGGGTGGCCAGAGTCGCGGCGGCGGCGAGACCCCTGGCGCCCAGGCCCAGCGTCCGGTCGTGCTCGGTCTGGCGCTCGCGCCGCTCGACGAGGCGGCGCGTCGCCGCCTGAACCTGGATGCGGGCCTGCGCGGCGTACTGATCGCCAGCGTGGACCAATCCTCGGATGCAGCGCTGCGCGGCCTGCGCCGCGACGATGTCCTGGTCCAGGCCAATGGCGAGCCGGTGGCCACTGCGGCGGACTTCTCCGCGGCGGTGACCGCGGCCAAGAAGGCCGGTCGCCAGAGCATCCTCGTCGGCATCCATCGCGGCGGCCGCACGTCGTTCCTGCCGCTGAAGATTTCCGGCTAGGCTGCGTCGGACAGAGGGCGTGGCGGCCGAAGTGGACACCTGGTCCGCCGGTCGTCACGCTCCGACTTTTAGGGGGCCTGAGTCGCGATGCGCATTCTGATTGTCGAAGACGACCTCGAGGCTGCCGAGGTCATGGACCGCGGGCTTACCGAGGCGGGGCACGACTGCGTACGCGCCGCCGATGGCGAGGAGGGCCTTTCCGCCGCCCAGGCCGGCGAGTTCGAAGTGATGATCGTCGACCGGATGATGCCGCGGATGGACGGTGTCTCCATGGTCCAGGCCCTGCGCCGCGACGGCGATCAGACGCCGGTGCTGTTCCTGTCGGCCCTGGGCGAGATCAACGACCGGGTCGAAGGCCTCAAGGCCGGTGGCGACGATTATCTGGTCAAGCCCTACGCGTTCGCCGAACTGATCGCGCGCGTCGAGGCGCTGAGCCGCCGTCGCGAGACCGGCTCGGTCCAGACCCTGCTGCGCGTCGGCGAGCTGGAAATGGACCTGATCGGCCGCACGGTTCACCGCCAGGGCAAGGAGATCGACCTCCAGCCCCGCGAGTTCCAGCTGCTCGAGTTCATGATGCGCCACGCCGGCCAGTCGGTGACCCGCACCATGCTGCTGGAGAAGGTGTGGGAATACCACTTCGACCCGCAGACCAACGTCATCGACGTGCACATCTCGCGTCTGCGTTCGAAGATCGACAAGGGCTTCGATCGGCCAATGCTGCAGACGGTGCGCGGCGCGGGCTATCGTCTCGACCCGTAGGATCGGGCGCACGCCATGCGCTTGCCGCGGCTTTTCCGCACCACGCCGTTCCGGCTGACGCTGCTGTTCCTGGCGCTGTTCGCCGCGGCGGCGAGCGCCTTCCTGGCCTATATTTACCTGGCGACCGCGGGCGAGGCGCAGCGACGCACCGATCAGAACATCATCCGCGAGATGCGTTCGCTGGTGGCCGCCTATGACCGGGCTGGTGTCGATGCGGTCAACCAATCGCTGATCGAGCGTGCGGCCAGCGAACGGCCGTTCCTCTATCTGCTGATGAAGCCCGACGGTACGCGGATCTCCGGCTCCATCGCCGAGTCGCCGATCGACAGCACACCGGGGGCGCCCTCCCGAGCCAGTTTTTCCGTCACCGACTACGACAGCGAAGGACGGCTGGTGAAGCATCCAGCGCGCGGGGTGCAGGAGCACCTGAGCGGCGGCGAGATCCTGTTCGTCGGCGCCGACATCAGCGAGGATCAGGCCTATGTCGTGAAGATCGTCCGGGCCCTCTGGGGCGCTGGGGCGCTGGTCATCGTGCTGGGTCTGGCCGGCGGGGTGCTGGTCAGCCGCAACGTCTCGCGCAGCATGGGCGCGCTGAACGACGTGGTGGCGTCGGTGCGGAACGGCGACTTCGACGCTCGTGCGAGCGTGCGCGGCGCGCGCGATGAGTTCGACGAGCTGTCGGAGGGCATCAACGACATGCTCGACCGCCTTCAGCGCTCGATGGCCGGACACCGCCACGCCGGCGACGCCATCGCCCACGATCTGCGCTCGCCGCTGACCCGGCTGCGGGCGCGGCTGGAGACCGCCTATCTCGACGTCGAGGCCGGCAAAGGCGACGCCCAGGAGGCCCTGGCGCAGGCCCTGGACGACACAGACGGGGTGTTGAAGACCTTCTCTGCGGTACTGGCGATCGCCCGTCTGCAGGCGGCGGGGCAGGCCCCCGACCAGAATCTGTTCGATCCAGCCGAGCTGGCCGCCGACCTTGCCGAGCTCTACGAGCCGACCTGCGAGGACAAGGGGCTCGAGTTCGGCTCGGAACTGGCCAAAGGCCTGGAAATCCGCGGCAATCGCGAGTTCCTGGCGCAGGCCTTGGCCAACCTGCTGGACAACGCCATCAAATACACGCCGGCCGGCGGTGCGATCATGTTCCGCGTGCGCCGCCGCTCGTCCGGCGAGGTCGAGTTCTCGATCACCGACACCGGACCGGGCGTGCCCGACGAGGACCGTACGCGCGTGGTCGAGCGCTTCGTACGCCTGGAGAACAGCCGCAGCGAGCCCGGCTCAGGGCTCGGCCTCTCGCTCGTCGCCGCGGTGGCCGAGGCGCACGGCGGGCGGCTGGAGCTCTCCGAAGGCCCGGGCAAGGTCGGCGAGATGGGCCCTGGCCTACGCGTGGCCCTGATCCTGCCGCGGCCGGTCTAGGAGACGATCCAGCGCGAAGCGCCCGGGCCCGTGGGTGGCCAGATAGAGCCCGACGACCACGAGGCAGGCCGAGGCGAACGAGCCACGGACGCCCTGGTGGTGATCGACCATGGCGATGGCCACGATGAAATTGAAGGCGCAGACGAGACCCGCCCAGCGCGTCCCAAGTCCCAGTACGAAGGCCGCCCCGCACAGGAACTGGGCCCAGACCGACAGCCGAGCCATGAAGGCCGGCGCCGGAAAGCCGAACTTGGCGAGGAAGCCGGTGAATTCATCCATGCGCTCGGCGCGGACGATGTTGTCCCACACGCCGTATATCAGGAACGCCCCGAGCGTCAGACGCACGAGCATCAGGGCAAGGTCGGCGCCGCGCGACAGGGGCGCTAGGTTGAGCAATGGATGCATGGCTCTCCTCCCGGTGGCGAAGCTTCACCTCGTCCCTGGAGAAAAGTCCATCGCCCGCTAATGTCACCGGGATGACTCAGCTCAAGGACGCCGCACGGCCGTGCGGCCCGATCGCAGACCCCAAGGCCGCCGAACGGGCGCGCAACGTTCTGGCCGAAGCGGCGGGGCGTGACGGCTGGACGCCGCTGCTGGACGAGACCTGGCCGATATTGGCGCCGGTGTTCGCCGCTTCGCCCTATCTCACCAGTCTGGCGCGGCGCGACCCTTCGCGGCTGCGCGCGCTGCTGGAATCAGACCCGGACGTGCGGTTCGCCGACCTGCTGTCGCGCACGGCGGCGCAGGCCGACGGCGACTGGGAGAGCGCCAAGGCGGGCCTGCGCAAGCTGAAGGCCGAGGCGCATCTGCTGATCGCCCTGGCCGACCTGGGCGGGGTTTGGGACCTGGACGCGGTGACCGGCGCCCTGACTCGCTTCGCCGACGCCGCGCTCGCCTCGGCGCTGCAGGTCGCGGCGCGCGGAGAGCTCGAGGCGGGCCGCCTCACCCGACTAGGCGCGGGCGAGGAGGGGCCCGTGCCGGGGTGGTTCTGCATCGCCATGGGCAAGCACGGCGCCTATGAGCTCAACTATTCCAGCGACATCGACATCTCGGTTTTCTACGAGCCCGACATCCTGCCGCTGACCGAGGGCGTGGAGACGCAGGCCTTCGCCGTCCGGCTGACTCACCGTCTGGCCGAAATGATGCAGGACCGCACGCCCGACGGTTATGTGTTCCGGGTCGACCTGCGTCTGCGCCCCGACCCGTCGTCGACTCCACCCGCGGTGCCGGCGCCGGCCGCCTTCGACTACTACGAGAGCGTCGGCCAGAACTGGGAGCGGGCGGCCTTCATCAAGGCCAGGGCCGCGGCGGGGGACATCGGGCGCGGACGCGCCTTCCTGGCGGAGCTGTCTCCCTTCATCTGGCGCAAGAACCTCGATTTCGCCGCGATCGCCGACATCCATTCGATCAAGCGTCAGATCCATGTGCACAAAGTGGACGAGCGCCTGACCGCCAAGGGCGTGGACCTGAAGCTGGGGCGCGGCGGCATCCGCGAGATCGAATTCTACGCCCAGACCCAGCAGCTGATCCTGGGCGGTCGCCATCCCGAACTGCGCTCTCCGCGTACGATAGACGCCCTGCGGGCCCTGGAGACGGCGGGTCACGTATCGCCCGAGGCCGCCGAAGAGCTGATCGAGGCCTACCGACAGCTGCGCGGCGCCGAGCACCGCGTGCAGATGTTGGCCGACGAGCAGACGCACCGACTCTCCGAATCCGACGGCGAGCGCAAGCGTGTCGCCGCCCTCAGCGGCTACGATCGCGTGCGCAGCTTCGACGCCGCGATCGAGCGGACCCTGAAGACCGTAAACCGCCGCTATGGCGAGCTGTTCCCGGATGAGGAACAGCTATCGTCGCGCTTCGGCAGCTTGATCTTCACCGGGGTCGAGGACGACCCGGAAACGCTGGCGACGTTGTCGCGCATGGGCTTCTCGCATCCGGCGACGATCTCGCAGACGATCCGCAGCTGGCACCATGGCCACATACAGGCGACGCGCACCGAGCGCGGTCGCGAGCTCTTCACCCGGCTTGCGCCGCGGCTGCTCGACGCGGCCCAGGCTTCGGGCGCGCCGGACGCGGCCTTTACGCGGTTCGAGGCGTTCTTTTCCAAGCTCTCGTCGGGCGTGCAGTTGCAGTCCCTTTTCCTCGCCCAGCCGAAGCTGTTCGAACTGACCGTTCAGGTGATGGCCTTCGCCCCGCGCCTGGCCTCGACGCTGGCGCGACGACCCGCGGCCCTCGACGCCATGCTCGACGGCGCCTTCTTCGCCGACATCGACCGCGGCGAGGACCGCGACGTGATGGCCATCGCCGTCCGCCGCGCAGAAGGCTTCGAGGAGATCATGGATGCGGTTCGCCGCGTACACCGCGAGCAGGCGTTCCGGGTCGGCGTGCAGGTGATGAGCGGGGCGGCGAGCGCCGAGGTCGCCGGCCGCGCCTTCGCCGACCTCGCCGATATCTGCATGGAGGTTCTGGCCCCGGCCGCCAAGGCCGAAGCCGAGCGGATCGGCGGCGCTTTCGACGGTCAGGTCGCGGTGATCGCCCTGGGCAAGTGCGGCTCGCGTGAGATGAGCGCAGGTTCCGACCTCGACCTGATGACGCTCTACCGGCCCGCAGAGCCCGGCGCGGTGTCCTCGATCAAGGAATGGAGCGCCGACGTCTTTTACGGCCGCTTCACCCAGCGGCTGATCGCGGCGCTTTCCACGCCCACCGGCGAGGGCGAGCTCTACGAAGTCGACATGCAGCTGAGGCCGTCGGGCACCAAGGGGCCAGTCGCCGTCAGCTTCGCCGCGTTCGAGGATTATTATTCGCGTGAAGCCGAGACCTGGGAGCTGCTGGCCCTGACCCGCGCACGGGTAGTCTGGGCCAGCAGTCCGCAGTTCGCCGAAGACGCCTCGGCCGCCATAGAGGCGGCCCTGCGCCGCCCGCGAGATCGTGCCCGCACCGCCGCCGACGTGCGCGACATGCGCCGTCTTCTGGAGGAGGAACGCCCGCCGAAGGGCGAGTGGGATCTGAAGCTGTCGCCCGGCGGCCTGGTCGACATCGAGTTCGCCGCCCAGTTCCTGCAACTGGCCCATGCCGCGGAGGGCGGGCCGCTGCGGCAGAACACGGCCGAAGCCCTGGCCGCCTTCGAGGGCTTGGCGCCGGCCGAGCCGCTGGCGGCGCTCCGAAAGGCCTGGACGCTGCAACAGAACCTGACCCAGCTGCTGAAGGTCGCCTTGGGAGATCAGAGCGATCCGACCGACGAGCCAAAGGCGTTCCGCGCGCTGCTGGCGCGCGCGGGCGGGGCGCGCGATTTCCGGGCGCTGCGGACGCGGCTGGACGGCGCGCGCAGCAGCGCGCGCGCGGCCTATCTGGCGATCGTCGGCGATTGATCAGCGACGGACTCCGGGCGCCTGGCCCGTTCAAGGGGCGATGGGGCGTTGGAGAGGTCTTCATGACGCAACTGGCTTTGGCTCAACAAGAGCCGGAGTGCAGGTTGCGCTGGACGAGAGGTCGTGGCGAAACTTGAACGATATCGGCAGCTTGCATCCGCAGGCGAGGTGAGGTTTGGGCGATCCGGACGAGGCTCTGCTGACGCGTGTGGGCGAGGGCGATCCCGCGGCCGTTCGCGCGCTCGTCGCTCGCAAGCTGCCGCGGTTGCTGGCGCTGGCCGGACGGATGCTGGGCGACGCCGCCGAGGCCGAGGACGTGGCCCAGGAGACCTTCGTGCGGGCATGGAAACAGGCGCGGTCGTGGAAGCCGGGCCTCGCCCGCTTCGACACCTGGCTGCACCGGGTCGCCCTCAATCTCTGTTACGACCGCCTGCGCCGCCGACGCGAGGTGGTCACGGATGCTCCGCCCGACGTCGCGGACGATGCGCCCGGACCCGATCGCGGCCTTCAGGCGCGGGACGCCGGCTCGCGGGTCGCCAGCGCCATGCAGGCGCTTCCCGAGCGGCAACGGGAGGCGATCGTGCTCTGTCATTATCAGGAGCTTTCCAACATCGAGGCGGCGGCCTTGATGGGCGTCAGCGTCGAGGCTCTGGAAAGTCTGCTTTCGCGCGGGCGGCGCGCGCTGCGCGTCGCGCTCGCCGATATGGTTGGAGATTAGGCTCATGACCCCGGAGAGGTTCGAGGCGTTGGCTGAGGCCTATGGCGGCGACATGGCGCGCTGGCCTAGCGCCGATTGGGACGCAGCGGCGATGTTCGCCGCCCGCGAACGCGATCTGGCGGCGCGGATCTTGGCGGAGGCGGCGCGGCTCGATGCGGCGCTGGACGACTGGGCGCCGCTGCAGGCGTCTCATCGGCTGCGCGAAGCGGTGATCGCAGCTGCGCCCGAGCACCGCCTGCGTCGTGGGTTGGGCGGCTGGCTCTGGCGCGCCGGCGCAGGTGCGGGGCTGGCCGTGGCCTGTGCGGCGGGGCTTGTGGTGGGCGTAATGCTGTCGGAATCGGTGGCGCCGACCCGGGCGGACGAGACGGTCAGCGCGGCGCTCGGCAATTACGACGACCTCTCGGGGCTGGTCAGCGGAGAAGGGGCCTAGGGTGGTGAGCCGCAGAACCTTGTCGATCGCGTTGTTCGCCTCCCTGGCGCTCAACCTGTTCCTCATCGGCGCCGTCGCTGGCGGCTTGGTCGTGGGGCAGAGAGTCCGCGGCGACGACCGCCCGCCCGCTGGCCGCGGTCCGCCGCCGCTGTGGCGTGCGGCGGACGTGCTGCCGCCCGAGCAGGCCCGCGCCTATCGCGAGGCTTTGCGCGACCAGGGCAGGGCCGCGCGCGAGGAGATGCATGCGGTCCGGGCCGCGCGGCTCGCGGCCTGGCGCGCGCTCGGCGACGAGCCGTTCGACGCCAAGGCCGCCAAGGCGCGCTTGGCTGGCATCCGCGCCGAGGAGGCGGCTGCGCGAGGGCGGATCGAAGACGGAGTGGTGGACTTCGCCGATCGACTCTCGCCGGCCGACCGGGCCGCGCTGGCGCGGGGTCTCTCCGCGCATCGTGGCGGCCCGCCCGGAGAGCGGCGCGAGCGTTAGGCGGCGAAGCCGCCGGCGCGCTGCTGCTGCGCCGGTTCGCGGCGCACCGGGATGCTGAAGCTGACGAGGGTGCCCTCCCCGGGCGCGCTCTGCATGTCCAGCAGTCCGCCGTGCATCTCGACCAGCGACTTCGTCAGCGCCAGACCCAGGCCCGTGCCCTGGGTGGTCTTGGAGTGCTGGTTCTCCACCTGCTCGAACGGCTGAGCCAGGCGCGTGAGGTCGTCTTGAGCGATGCCGATGCCGGTGTCCTGGACGCTGACCCGCACATGCTCGCCCAGCGGGTCGCGGCGGCCCTCGGCGATGACCGTGATGCGCCCGCCGCGCGGGGTGAACTTGATGGCGTTGGAGAGCAGGTTCAGCAGCACCTGCTTGACCGCGCGATAGTCGGCTTCGACCTCTGGCAGGTGCGGGAATGCGATCGAGAGCGTCAAGCCGGCCGCCTCGGCGCGGTTGCGGACCAGGCGCACCGCGTCCTCCGTGACCTCCTCGAGCGACAGCGGCTCGAACTTCAGGCTCATCTTGCCGGCCTCGATCTTCGACATGTCCAGAATGTCGTTGATCAGCGCCAGCAGATGCTGGCCGGACGAAAGGATGTCCTGAGCGTAGCCCTTGTAGCGGGGGTCGCCCAGCGAACCGAACATCTCGCCGACCATGATCTCGGAGAAGCCGTTGATGGCGTTCAGCGGCGTGCGCAGTTCGTGGCTCATATTGGCCAGGAACTCGCTCTTGGCCTTATTGGCGCCCTCGGCGCGGACCTTCTCCATCTCGTACTTGCGGGCGAGCTCGGAGAGCTGCTCCTGGCTGCGTTCCAGATTCACGACGGCCTGCTGCAGCTGTTCCTCGTTCTGCCGGCGGGCCTCTTCCTGGGTCTTGATCGCGGTAATATCGGCGGCGGTCATGACTAGGCCGCCCTCTGCGGTGCGGCGCTCGGAGATCTGAATCCAGCGACCGTTGACGAGCTCGGCCTCGCGCACGCCGCGCTTGCCGTCGGCGCTGGGCGTCTCCTGCTGGATGGCGAGCTGGGCGAAGCGGTTGACTTCATCGCGCGTCGCGCCGGGCTTCAGCAGTCGCGGTTCCAGCGAAAAGACGCTGCGGAAGTTCTGGTTGCAGAGCAGCAAGCGCCCGTGGCGGTCCCATAGCACAAAGGCTTCGGAGACGCTCTCGATCGCGTCCCGCAGCCGGCTTTCGGCCGCTTGTGCACGCGCCTGGGCCATGCGCTCCTCGGTGACGTCCAGAGCAACCCCAATGATCCGCGTATAACCTTCGTGGCCCGGTTGGCCGAAGGCCTGGCCGCGCGCGTCGATCCAGATCGGCCGTCCGCCCTGAGGCGCCGGCACACGGAAGGAAACGTCGAAGCCGCCGTATACGGCGGCGGTGGACAAGGCCTGGCGGACGCGTTCGCGATGGTCGGGAGACACTCGCTCCAGGACCTCATGGCCCGAGACGACGCCTCCTCCGCCCCATCCGAAGATCGCGCCGGTGACGTCCGACATGAACATCTGGTCGGTGCTTAGGTCCCATTCCCAGATGCCGCACCGGGCGGCCTCGACGGCCAGGCGGAAGCGATGCTCGGAATCGACGAAAGCCTGCTGGGCGCTTTCGACCTTGCGGCTCTGGCGCAGCAGCAGCAGGCCCAGCGCGAAGGCGGCTGCGAGCGGCGCCGTGAGCCAGACAAGTTGCGTTGCGGTGGTGCTGAGCTCTCGTCCGCTCGATGGGGTCGAGGTGATGGCGATCAGCGCGCCGCCGAGGGCCGGACGTCCGCTGAGGTCCAGGCTGCCGCCGTCCGGCCTTACGCCCTTCGCCAAGCCCTGGCGCGCGAGCTGCGAGGCGGGCGCGCCGAAAGCTTCGGCGACCTGGCCGCTGGCCGGCGCGATCATTCGTCCGTCGGTGGTGGCGATCGCCTGGCCGGCCGATAGAGCAGCGCCGAGGCGGACTGGATCGCCGATCGCCACGATCCGCCGCGGTCCCTTGGCGGTAACAGCGGTGACCGAAGCGGCGATGGTCGACGCCGGGGCGTCAACCGCGCCGATCCAGTACTCTCCGCGGCCGGCCCCGGCGGCGAGATTGCGCCAATCGATCCCGGGCGCCTTGCCGGCGATGGCGACGGCCCCTTTTTCATCGAGGATCGCGACAGCGACGGCCGCGCCGGCGGTCGCGCTCAACCCGGCCTCGGCCGCGTCGAGCGGCTCGGAGCGGCGCTGGAGAATCTCGCGGGAGACCAGCAGCCCGCCTCGCAAGGCCGCGCCTTCGGCGTCCAGGCGGTTGGCCAAGGCTTCGGTCCGGGCCGGGAGGGCGGCGTTCTGCGGAGTCGCCACCTGGGGCTGACTGCCGATCCGGGCCACCGCTACGGCGGTATAGACCGCAAGCAGCAACAGGGTCGCGAGAATGGCGGCCCGTACGAAGGTCTGATTGGCCGCAAGGCGCCGATCGGGCGCCGATGCGCCACGCGGCTGGCCTGGCCGTTTATCGGCCGTGTCCTTGCCACCGCGTTTGGCCAAAGCCCCGCTGCTCCCTTGCGCCCCGATTCACCTTAACGGGGAGTCTACGCAAGCTGACCCGTCGCGTCACCCGCAGTCATGTCGCGTTTCGACGCGGGCTCAGGTCTTCGGTCGTCGGTCCCCACGGCGCTCCGGACCCTTGTAGTTCGGGTCATCCTTGCGCCGCCGATCAGGCCCGAAGTAGTCCGGGCTGCGGACGAACGGGCGGGGTTTGTCGATCACCCAGGCGATGCGCTTCATCAGGTCCGCTGGCGTGACCGGCTTGACGCAGAACTCGTTCACCCCGGCGTCGCGGGCGGCCATCAGCTTCGCGCGGTCCGCATGGCCGGTCAGCAGGATGATGGGGGCGTAGGGCGCCGGGCTCTCCGGTGCGTTGCGGAGCCAGCGGGCGAAAGTCACGCCTTCTTCGCCGCCCAGCATATAGTCGAGGATGACGATGTCGGCAGGGGCGGCGGTCATCTGCTGCTTGGCCGCGGCTACGGTCTGGGCGTCGTGCAGACGGTCGGCGCCAAAGCCGCGCAGCATGGTCTTGACGAGATTCACCGCGTGGGTGTTGTCGTCCACGACCAGGAAGCGCAGCCGTGCGAGCGAGACGGACATCGCGCAATCTCCCAAGCATCCGGCCTGATCGCAAGCTACTGAATTGGCGTAAAGATTCGGTTCGCCCCAAGGCGCGGCGGATCAGTCCGCCAACGCCTTGCCCACCAGTTCGTAGACGTTTTTCGACAGGCCCTCTGCCGCCGCGATCCGGGCCAGTTCCTCCTTCATCAACGCCCCCAACTCGGGCTTGTAGCGCCGCCAGCCGCCCAGGGCGTCCACCAGGCGGGCCGCCGTCATCGGGTTGAAGCCGTCGACCGCCAGGATCTGGTCGGCGAGGAAGCGATAGCCTGCTCCGCTCGGATCGTGGAAGCGGACCGGATTGAAGTTGGCGAAGGTCGAGACCAGCGCCCGCAGCCGGTTGGGGTTCTTCTGGTCGAAGGCGGGATGGGCGGTCAGGCCCATGACGCGGCCCAGCGCGCTTTCGTCCGGATCGCGGGCCTGGAGAGCGAACCACTTGTCGATGACCAAGGGCTCGGACTTCCAGCGGGCGAAGAAGTCGGCCAAGGCGCTTTCGTAAAGCTCGCCGCCGATCAGCATCAGGGCCGAAAGCCCGCCCATGGCGTCGGTCATATTGGCCGCGCCGCGATAGTGGCCGTCGGCCAGTTCACCGATCTCTGCGCGCGGGTTGGCGGCCAGCAGGTCGAGGGCGGCGTTGCGCAGGGCGCGGCGTCCGGCGCTGGCGGCGTCGGGCGAGAATTCGCCCAGCTCCTGCAGGCCGATGTGCAGCCGCTTCAGGTCCTCTTCCAGATGCAGGGCCAGGCGTTGGCGCAGGGCCTCGCGCGCCTCGTGGATCGCAGCGGGATCGGCCGGCTGCAGCGCCAGCGCCAGATCGGGCTCGCTGGGCAGCGACAGCAGCAGCGCTTTGAAGGCCGGGTCGCTGGCCTGATCGGCCAGCGCGCGGCCCATGGCCTCGGCGAAGCGTTCCTCGCCGACCTCGTCGGGCGCGCCCTTGGCCCGGGCTACGATCAGCGCGCGGGCCAGTTCCTGCCCGGCCTCCCAGCGATTGAAGAGGTCGGGGTCGCCGGCCATCTGCACGTAGCTGGCGGCGGGCCTCGCGTCAGTGGTCAGCGCCACCGGCGCCGAGAAGCCGCGCAAGGCTGAGACCACCGGGGCGCTGTCGACGCCAGTCAACGTGATCTTGGCGCTCGCGCCGTCGAGCACAATCAGGGTCTCGTCCACCGCGGCGCCGTCGCGTTCGAACGCCAGGGTGCGGCCTTCGTTGTCCAGCAGGCCGACGACGACCGGCGTCGGCAGCGGCTTCTTGTTCGGCTGGCCCGGCGTCGGGGGCGTGTCCTGCGTCAGCTCAAGGGTAAGGGTCCGGTTGGCGGGGTCGTAGTCGTGCTTCAGCGACACGCGCGGCGTGCCAGCCTGCTCGTACCACGCGAAGAAGTCGCTCAGGTCACGGTCGGTGACCTCGGAGAAGCAGTCGATGAAGGCCTCGACCGTCGTCGCATGGCCGTCCCAGCGCTCGAAATAGAGGTCCATGCCCTCGCGGAACTTCTCCGCGCCGATCAGGGTCTTGAGCATCCGGATGACCTCCGCGCCCTTCTCGTAGATGGTCGCGGTGTAGAAGTTGTCGATCTTCAGATAGCTGCTGGGGCGCACCGGGTGAGCCAGCGGGCCCTGGTCTTCCGGGAACTGCCGCGCGCGCAGGGCCTTCACGTCCTTGATCCGCTGCACAGCGTGGCCGCGCATGTCGGCCGAGAAGCTCTGATCGCGGAAAACCGTCAGGCCTTCCTTCAGGCAGAGCTGGAACCAGTCGCGGCAGGTGATGCGGTCGCCGGTCCAGTTGTGGAAGTATTCGTGCGCCACGACGCTCTCGATGCGCTCGTAGTCGAGGTCGGTGGCGGTCGCCGGGTCGGCCAGCAGCAGGGAGGAGTTGAAGATGTTCAACCCCTTGTTCTCCATGGCTCCAAAGTTGAAGTCGCGCACCGCGACGATCATGAAGAGGTCCAGGTCGTATTCACGGCCGAAGGCCTGCTCGTCCCACTTCATCGAGCGCTTGAGGGCGTCCATGGCGTAGGCCGCGCGCGGGGCCATGCCGGTGTCGACGAAAATCTTCAGCTCGACCGTGCGCCCGGTCATGGTGACCAGGTTGTCCTCCAGCACATCCAGTTCGCCGCCGACCAGGGCGAACAGGTAGGCGGGCTTCGGGAACGGGTCGTTCCAGACGGCGAAGTGGCGGCCGTTCGGCAACTCGCCGGCCTCCATCAGGTTGCCGTTCGACAGCAGGTGGCGGAACGACTTGTCCGCCTCGATCCGCACCGTGAACCGCGACAGCACGTCGGGTCGGTCGGGATACCAGGTGATCTTGCGGAAGCCCTCGGCCTCGCACTGGGTGCAGAAGCGGCCGCCGGACATGTAGAGGCCTTCCAGGGCCTTGTTGTTCTCGGGGTCGATCTCGACCTCGGTCTCCAGCACGAAGGCGTCCGGCACGCCCGGGACGGTCAGGAACTCGTCGTCGATCGTCCGCTCGCCTTCGCCCAGCGCGCGGCCGTTCACCATCACCGAGATCGGCTTCAGCCGCTCGCCGTTCAGCACCAGTGGCTGGCCGTGCTCGCCGTTGCGCCGGATGCTCAGCCTGGCCTTCACGCGCGTGGTGTTGGGGGCCAGGTCGAAGTCCAGACGGGCATCGTCGATCAGGAAGGCGGGCGGGGCGTAGTCGGCGAGCCGGATGGGCTGGGGCGTGTCTGTGCGCATGGTCGGCATTTAGCCACGGCGCGCGGCCTTCGCCAGGGCGTCCGGTGATCGCCGCGGCCGATTTGCGGTCGGTCAAAGCTGTGCGGTTGGCTTTGCGCGATATGGACGGCGGCACAATAGCCATAACAAAATTGGGGATAAATCATGATCGCCGCCCGTTTCCTCCTTTCCGGCGCGCTTGTTCTGCTGATGGGAGGCGCCGCGACCGCGCAGGACTTCCAGCCCAAGCAGAAAGGTCTCGTGATGCTGAACGTCCGCGCCAGCGGGGTGCTGACCGACGCCGACGGATCGATCCGGACTGCCGTGGGCGCCGACAGCGGCCTCAAGGCCAAGGTCGGCGACGACGTCATGCCAACGATCGGCCTGACCTACTTTTTCACCGACCATCTTGCGGTCGAAGCGATCGCCGGGACCACTCAGCATGAGGTCAAGGCCGTGGGGCCAGGCGTCGATGTGACGGTGCACAAGACCTGGGTGCTGCCCCCGGTGGTCTCGCTGCAGTATCATTTCGCGCCCGACGCCAGGATCAGCCCCTATGTCGGGGCGGGCCTGAACTACATGCTGTTCTACAGGGGCAAGGACCGGAACGGCTTCAAGGTCGATATCGACGACGGCTTCGGCTACGCGCTGCAGGCTGGGGTCGATGTGGCTCTGAAAGACCGCTGGAGCGCCAACCTCGACGTCAAGAAAGTGTTCTTCGAGACCGACGCCAGCATCAACGACGGCGCGCTCAAGACGAAGGTGAAGCTGGATCCGTGGGTCGTCTCGGCGGGCGTCGGTTACAAGTTCTAACTGCTCTTTGCGGGGCTGGCGCGTCTAGCCCGTCGGGAAGAGGCGCGCGAGCTCGGCTTTCGAATGGATGTCGAGCTTGCGGTAGATCGAGGCCAATTGGTTGCGCACCGTCGCCGGGCTGACGCCCAACCCAGCAGCCACCTCGCGATTGGAACGACCGCCGGCGAACAGCCGCGCCACCTTGATCTCGGCCGCAGTCAGCCCGTCGTCGCCAAGTCGGCGGACGGAGATCAGATGGCGGCCTTCGCCACGGGTGACATGGAACTCCAGATTGCCGGCCCGCGCCGTCTCGCTTCGCAGGGCGCGGACCGCATCTGCGGGCAGGCGCGGTCCCTTCCACCGCGGGAAGGCCTCGCGCAGCAGCTCGCTGAACCGCGGCTCAACGGTCCACAACAATCCCCGGTCGTCGATCACCGCCAGCCCGCTGGTCTGAAACTCCGCTGGGCTGCCGGTTTCGTAGCGATGTAACGCCTGGCGCTGTCGCCAGGCCGTGGTCAGGTGCGGCAGCAGCAACTCCAGCCGCCGCACCTCGTCGTCGGTGAAGGCCTGGTCGGGATCGTCGCGGAACAGGAACAGCAGCTCCCCCAGGTCGCTCGCCAAGTCGGCGTGCACGACGCCCAGCGCGTGTTCCAGCCCGGCGGGCTTGGAGAACTGGAGGTAGATCGCGGACTGGTGATACTCGGCCAGGGGCATCACGTCCTCGTTGCGGTGCGCTTTGCCTGGCTTGCCGACGACCGCAGCGCGGACGAAGTCGTTCTCCTGCCAGTGCATGACATAGTCCATGAGCATCTCGGGCCCGTGGTTCAGCAGGGCGACGCTGTGCATGGTGTTGCTGCTGTAGGCGCCCGAAGCCCAGACCCCGGAGGTGAATGGAATGGCGGCGGTCAGCCCGGCCAGGGTGCGCTCCTTGAAGTCGGCGTACGGCAGTTCCAGCACCCCGGCATAGATGCCGGCGATCAGCGTGTTCAGAACACCGCCCGCCGCTCCGTCGTCGCCCATGGAGGCCACCCGTTCTCCAATTCATAGAGCATCTGCACTATTGAGCCGCGCTCGGGCGGCCGCAATGTTCTTGGCGAACGGGCTGTTCAACGCCGCCATCGCCGAGCTCGAATTTGGCGGAGGCGGTCTCCGCCTCGTTCGGCCGGCCGCGGAGCGGCATGGCGCTCGGATAGTGAGGGTTCGGCGTGCGCCGAACAGGAGAATAGAGATGAGGGTCGGATTGCTCGGGGCGGCCGTGGCCGCCGCGTTTGTGTCGTCGCCTGCCTTGGCGACGACGATCGTCTTCAACGATTTCAGCTCGACGGCGGGGCTTCAGCTGAACGGCGCCGCGGCGGCGGTCAACGACGGTTCACGCACGGTGCTGCGGGTCACGCCGTCCAACTACAACCAGGCCGGATCGGTTTTCAGCACCAACCCGATCACACTCGGGGCGGACGTCAGCTTCTCGACCCGCTTCACCTTCAATTTCAACAATCAGCTGGGCGGCGGCGCCGACGGGATCGTCTTCACCGTCCAGACGAACTCCAACAATGTCGGCGGTCTGGGAGGCGGTATCGGCTATGAGGGCGTGACCAACAGCGTCGGGATCGAGTTCGACAACTGGTACAACTGGCCCGTGGGCGACCCCGACGACAACCATGTCGGCGTCGACCTCGGCGGTTCTGTCGCTTCGGTGCTTCAGGCGACGTCGCCCTTCGGCCTCGACAGTGGGCAGGATCTCACCGCCTGGGTCGACTACAATGGCGCCTCCAACCTTCTTGAGGTGCGCTTGGCCAGCAACAACATACGCCCGGCCGCGGCGCTCCTGTCCTACAATGTCAACCTTGCGGGCGTACTGGGGACGCCGAACGCGTTTGTCGGCTTCACCTCCGGCACAGGGGCCGCGGCGGCGAACCATGACATTGTCAATTGGGAGTTCCGCTCGACCTATTCGCCGATTACCGGCGGGGTTCCGGAGCCGGGAACCTGGGCGATGATGATCGTCGGCTTTGGTCTGGTGGGCGGTCTTGCGCGGCGCCGTAACGCGGGTCAGCGCTTCGCTTGACGTCCCTCACGGAGAAGCGGTCACGCCTGGTGCGTGGCCGCTTCAGCCGAAGGCGGGCGGTGGTCAGGCCACCTGGGCCTGGGTGGGCGTGGAGGTCGCGCTCGGCGCTTCCCGGAAATGCCGGTCGAGCTTGGCGAACTCCTCGGCGATGCGCTGCAGCTCGGGCGGCGCGTCGCCGGCGCTTTCGTCGACGAGCTTCACCAGGGCTCGGCCCAGGGCCAGCATCCGCGGCGCGCAGGTGATCAGCCGCGCCTGAAACTCGATCTTGTGCGGGTCTCGGTCATACTCGGCGCCCGGCACCCGCCAGCCGCCCCAGTCCGCGGCGTCGGTGACCACCACCGGATAGGTCCCCGGATAGGGGTGGTGGGAGGAGTCCTCCTCGGTCTGCCACTTGTTGCGCGCGCGCAGCAGCCGCCACGCCGGTGCGCCGTCGCCGACCGCGTCCGCCCCGCTGTCCTGCTCGGGTTTCAGCTCGTGGGCCAGGAATTCGCGGCCCAGTCCGACGTCGTAGGTGACACGCACCGGTTCGTCGAAACCACGGGCCCAGACCGGCACGATCTTCTCGACGCTGGCCCATACGCCGACGCTCTCGACCCAAACCTTCTGGTTTCGCTGGAATATCGCCTTGGCCATGCGTGCGCCTTCGTGAGCCCGTCGTCCAGCCGCCCATAAGACACGGAATTTCTTGACGTGAGGTCAATCTTTCCAAGGCGCGCGCGACGCGTATGGTGGGCGCAAGGACGTATCGAACCAGCCGAAAAACCGGCGGAATGGGCGGAAATGAATTTCGATTTTTCAGATGATCAGAAGTTCCTGAAGAACGAGGCGCGCAAGTTCCTCGAGGCCAATTGCCCGACCACACGGGTGCGCAAGGTCCTCGACGACGACGGCAAGGCCTATGACGAGGAACTCTGGAAGCAGGTCGCGGCCCAGGGCTGGCTCGGCGCGGCGATTCCGGAGGCCCATGGCGGCCTCGGCCTCGGTCACCTGGAGCTTTGCGTGATCGCCGAGGAACTCGGCCGCGCGGTCGCCCCGATCCCCTTCGCCTCGACGGTCTACATCGTGGCCGAGGCGGTCATGCTGGCCGGAAACGAAGAGCAGAAGTCCTACCTGCTGCCGAAGATCGCCGCCGGAGAGATCATCGGCGCGCTCGCCACGTCTGAAGGTCCGGGCGTGCTGACGCCTGCCAGTCTCCAGGCCAGCGTCGCCGACGGCAAGCTGACCGGTGTGAAGATTCCCGTGACCGACGGCGACATCGCCAATGTCGCCCTCGTCCTGGCCAAGGAGAACGGCAAGCCCGGCCTGTTCATCGCCGACCTGACCGACGGCTCGGTCAGCCGCGAGGCGGTCAAGACGCTGGACCCCACCCGCGATGCGGCCAAGCTGACCTTCAAGGATACGCCCGTGCGCCGGCTTGGGAATGTTGGTGAAGGCTTCGAGCTGTTGGAGCAGATCCTCGATCGGGCCGCGGTGCTGCTGGCTTTCGAACAGACCGGCGGGGCTGACCGCTGCCTGGAGATGGCCAAGGAGTATGCGCTGGAACGCTACGCCTTTGGCCGGGTGATCGCCTCGTACCAGGCTATCAAGCACAAGCTGGCCGACATGTACGTCAAGAACGAGCTGTCGCGGTCCAACGCATATTACGGCGCCTGGGCGCTCAACACGGACGCGCCTGAGCTGCCGGTCGCCGCCAGCGCCGCCCGCATCGCCGCCAGCGAGGCCTTCTGGTTCGCCTCGAAGGAAAACATCCAGACCCACGGGGGCATCGGCTTCACCTGGGAAATGGACTGTCACCTCTATTACCGGCGCTCGCGCCAGCTGTCCCTCGTCGCGGGCGCGCCGAGGGTCTGGAAAGAGCGTCTCGTCAGCCACCTCGAACGCCGCAACGTCGAAGCCGCCTAAGGGGAGAGCAGGATCATGGATTTCAACGACACCCCCGAAGAAGCCGCCTACCGCGCCCAGGTCCGCGACTGGCTTGAGGCCAACGCCCCCAAGAAGCGGGAAGGCTCGTCTGATCCCGAGGGCGGCGACGGCATGGCCGCCTCGAAGGCTTGGCAGGCCAAGAAGGCCGCCGCCGGCTACGCCTGCATCACCTGGCCCAAGGAATGGGGCGGGCAGGGCGGCACTCCGGTCCAACAGGTGATCTTCAACCAGGAAGAAGCCAAGCATCCGATTCCCGGGAACCCGTTCCAGATCGGCCTGGGCATGTGCCTGCCGACAGTCATGACCTTCGCCGACGAGGAGACCAAGAAGCGCTTTGTCGGACCGGCCATCCGCGGCGAGGAAATCTGGAGCCAGCTGTTCTCCGAGCCGTCCGGCGGCTCGGACGTCGCCGCCTCCCGCACCAAAGCCGAGCGGGTAAATGACGGCTCAGGCGACTGGGTGATCAACGGCCAGAAGGTGTGGACGACGGGCGCCCAGTTTTCGGACTATGGCATTGTAATCGTTCGGACAAATCCAGACGTGCCGAAGCACAAGGGCCTGACCATGTTCTGGCTCGACCTCAAGGATCCGGGGGTCGAGGTCAAGCCGATCCACCAGATGTCGGGCGGGTCGGGCTTCAACGAGGTGTTCTTCACCAACGTCCGTGTCAAGGACAGCCAGCGGCTGGGCGCCGAGGGCGAGGGATGGAAGGTCAGTCTGGTCACCCTGATGAACGAGCGGCTTGCGGTCGGCGGCGCGTCGGGCGCGGGCTGGAGCCAGTTCATGGACGTCGCGCGCAAGACGCCGAGCCATGACGGCGCCACCGCCCTGTCCGATCAGGCCCTGCGCGAGAAGCTGGCCGACTGGTATGTCCAGGCCGAGGGGCTGAAGCACACCCGCAACCGGACCATGACCGCGCTGTCGCGCGGCCAGACGCCGGGGCCGGAGAGCTCGATCGGCAAGATCATCTCGGCGGTCCAGATGCAGGACCTGGCCAACACCGCCATCGAGATGCTGGATCAGTACGGGATCATCAACGACCCGGACCTGGCCCCGCTGCACGGCGGCTTCCACTCGTCTGTGATGTTCGCGCCGGGCCTGCGGATCGCAGGCGGTACGGACGAAATCCTGAAGAACATCATCGCCGAGCGCGTATTGGGCCTGCCCGGTGACATCCGCGTCGACAAGGACGTGCCGTTCAAGGACATGCCGACGGGCCGCTAGGCCTGCGCTAGGCCCGCAGCGCCGCCGGTTCGCCGGCGGCGCGACCGGCCACCAACTCGCTGTAGAGCCGGGTCAGCCCCTCGAAGGTCGTGTCCCAACGGTGGCGCATCTCTGCCCTGCGGCGGGCGTTTTCGCGGATCGGCTGCTGGTCGCGTGCGAACAGCGCCTCGATCGCCTCGGCCATGCCGGCCGGATCGACGCTGACGGCCCGCTGGCCCACCTGCTCGTCGATCAGCTCGGCGATGCCGCCACGCGACGGGCCGACCACCGGCAGGCCCGCCGCCAGCGCCTCCAGCACCACAAGGCCGAAGGGCTCATTCTCGTTGGCGTGCACCAGCGCGTCGCAGCTGGCGATCACCCCGGCCAGCTTCACCGGATCGCGCTCGTAGCTCAATGGCACGACCCGCGGCGAGTAGTGCGCGTCCTTACCCGCGCCGACCAGCAGCAGGTAGTAGGGATCGCCCAGGCGCTCGACCGCGCAGATCAGACTGTCGATGTTCTTCTCGCGGGCCGGCCGCCCGGCGAAGACCAGCAGCCGCGCCGAAGGATCCAGGCCCAGGCGGCGTTTCAGGCGCGCCGGATCGGCCCGGCTCGGATGGAACAGCTCGGTGTCGACGCCCAGGGTCTGGACGCTGACCTTTTCCACCCCGGCCTCACCGAGACGCTGCGCGATATGCCGGCTGGGCGCCACCACCCGGTCGAACTGTTGGAAGGTCGCCGCCCAGTGTTTCATGGCCGGCGCCTCGGCCCAGTCGCCGAAGTGGAGCGCCGCCAGGGCCGCCGCGTCAGTGTGGCAGAAGCCGACCACTGGTACGCCCAGGGCCTCTCCGGCCTCCAGCGCCGCGTGGCCGGGGACGAACATGTCGCCGGCCTCGATGATGTCGGGCTCCAGCATGCGGATGACGGTCTCCCACTTCGTCGTGGAAGCCGGCATGCGATAGCCGTCGCCAAACGGCAGCCGGGCCGCAGCGACCGTGACGATCCCGTGCGAGGAGAGGCCTGTCGTGGCGCCAGGCACGACCAACGTGTGGCCGATGTCCGGCCGTCGGCGAGTCAGCCAGTCCCGCTTTTGCAGCAGGTAGCGCTTCACCCCGCCTGATCGGGGCGCATACATCATAGTGGTGTCGATCAGGTGGAAACCAGTCCGTCCCGGCGCCCCGAAATGTGGCGCCTCGGACGGGTTCAGACGAATGAGATTATGCGTGCGCGAGTCGGTGACGTCGAACACTCGCCGCCTCCCTCTAATTACGACTCTCAGCTAACGAACGGGGCGGGGGTTTGGTTCTGGCGAAAACTCCCGCCCCAGACGAAATTTTATGGCCTTCAGTCGCTGAGCGGCGGAGACTCTCCCGCCGCCCGCGAGAGCTGGACGAACTCGGCGCGCAGGCCGAACGGATCCTCGCCGCGCGCGCCCTGAGCGAGGCGGGTGACGTCGGTCCAACCGAAACCGGAAGCGATGCGCGGATCGTTGCGCAGCAGCTGGCCGAAGCCCGCCACCGCCAGGGCCCAGCGGGTCGATTCCGGCGCCGCCGCGACGCTGGAATAGGCGTCGCCGGGGCCGATCGGGCGCTCGATCAGCCGCGACGCCGGCTGGCCCGGAAGCTTGTAGCGGATCTTCAGATAGGCCAGCTCGCGGCCCGGCCGCGGGGCGGCGGAGGGCCGGGCGCTCTGATAGCGCAGCGGGTCGCTGGACGGCCGCGCACCCGCTGGAGTGATCTCGTAGAGCGCGGTGACCGAGGCCTTGGATCCGACCTCGCCAGCGTCGACCTTGTCGTTGTTGAAGTCCTCTCGGGCCAACATCCGGGTCTCATAGCCGATCAGCCGGTACTCGCTGACCGCAGCGGGGTTGAACTCGACCTGGATCTTCACGTCGTCGGCGATCGGGAACAGCGAGGACGAGAAGTCGTCACGGAACAGCTTCCGCGCTTCGTTCAGCGAGTCCACATAGGCGGCCGTCCCGTTTCCGTTCTGGGCCAGGGTCTGCATCATGACGTCGTTGTAGTTGCCGCGGCCGAAGCCGTAGACCGACAGGTAGACCCCGTCCTTGCGCCGATCGGCGACCAGGTCCTTCAGCTTGGCCGGGTCGGCGACCCCGACGTTGAAGTCACCGTCGGTCATCAGGATCACGCGGTTGACCGCACGCCGGTCGAAGTTCTGGCGGGCCAGGTCGTAGGCGAGCGTCAGGCCCTGGCCGCCGGCGGTCGATCCGCCCGCGCGCAGGGCGCCCAGAGCGCAGCGCGCCTTCAGCCGATTGCGGCCGTCGGTCGGCGCCAGCACCGCCCCGGCCGAGCCGGCGTAGGCGACGATGGAGACGCGATCCTGCGGACGCAATTGATCGACCAGCAGGTTGAGCGACTTGATCGCCAGGGGCAGACGGTCCTCGCTCCACATCGAGCCGGAGGTGTCGATCAGGAACACCAGGTTCAGCGGAGGCTGCTGGGTCTGCGGCACGTCATAGCCCTGCAGGCCGATGTGGACGATCTGGCGCTCCTGCGACCAGGGCGAGGGCGTGACCGCGATGAACGGCCGGAACGGCTCGGCCCGGTCGGTCGGGCGCGGATAGCCGTAGTCGAAATAGTTCACCAGCTCTTCGACCCGCACCGCGTCGGACGGCGGGCGGCGGCCCTCGTTCAGGAAGCGGCGCACGTTGGCGTATGACGCCGTGTCGACGTCGACTGAGAAGGTCGACACCGGCTCCTGTGCGACCTGCTTGATCGGGTTGCTTTGGGCGTCCGGATAGCGCTCGGTCTCCATGCGCGGTTGCAGCGGCGACGGGCGCATGGGGCCGGGCAACGACCGAACCCGGCCGCCGGAAACGACCAACTCCTCTATCCGCGCGTCGGCCGCCGCGCGTGGCGCTTCCGGCGTCTGGATGCGTTTCTCGACCGGCGGGACCGGCAGGGGCGGGATCTGGGCGATCAGCGGTGACGGCGGGGGAGGCGGCGCCGGCGGCGCCGGCATATAGCCGGCGCGGCGTGGAACCCGCCGATCTTCCCGGTCGCCGTAGTTGGGGAAGCCCAGCGCCTCGCAAGCAGCGGGCGATGGGGTTCCGTCGCGGACGGCGGGCTGGGCGAAGACGGGAGCGGCCGGTCCCGAGGCGGCGACGAGGCCGGCGAGACCGAGGAGGGAGGCGCTACGCAAAGTCTTGGGAACTGACATGGCGGACCCCGCTGTCTGGTTGCGACGGTTGAGCTTGGCGCGCGCTGTGCGGCGAAATCTCGACGTGCTCGCGGCGACATCACGTTCACCGGGCATGAATGGCGAGATCGCCCGCTAGACGAGAATGGTTCTCAATTTGCAATGACTCATTGTAACCGGCGGTAACGGCCGAGTTGTGGCCCGATGTGGGAGTTGGAGAGTTCAGTGAAAAAGAGTTTTGTAGCTGCGGCCGCGTTCGCCGCCCTTGCGTTCGGCGGTTCGGCCCAGGCCGCCACGGTGTTCAACGGCGCCGGCGGGGCGCTGCCGGACCGGGTCAATTTCACCAGCACCATCACGGTCGGCCAGGGCTTTTCGGTGAGCGACGTCAATGTCGGCCTGAGCCAGCTGTTCCACACCTACTGGGCTGATCTGGACATCAGCCTGACCCACAACGGCGTGACCGTCTTCCTGACCGACGAAAACGGCGGCAGCACCGATGCGTTCGGCGACTACGGCTTCGACGACGCCGCCGCCACCAGCGTCGGTTCGATCGGCGCCGGCCCCGGAACCTACAGTCCGCTGCAGGCCTTGGCCGCTTTCAATGGCATGTCGGCTGCCGGCGACTGGGTGCTGCGCATCTATGACGACGCCGGCGCCGACGCCGGCAATCTGGGCGGCTGGAGCCTGTCGCTCACCGGCTCGGCCGTGCCCGAACCGGCGACTTGGGCGATGATGATCATCGGCTTCGGCGCGGCCGGCGCCATGGTCCGCTCGTCGCGTCGCCGCGTCGCCGCGGCGGCCTGATCCCGTCTGCAATGCAGAACGCCGCCGGCTTTGGGCCGGCGGCGTTTTTCGTGGCCGTCGTTTCGGCCGCTAGTGCTTCAGCGCGTCGCGCGCGGCGTCCTTCAGCTTGCCGACGCCCTGCTGGACCTTGCCGCCGACCTTCTCGGCCGCGCCCTCGGCTTCCAGCCGCTCATTGCCGGTCGCCTTGCCGGCCGCCTGCTTGATCGAGCCGGCGGCTTCCTTGGCGGCGCCCTTGATGGTGTCCTTGTGCATGACGAACTCCTTTGCCGTGTCGGCAGGGAGTACGCGGAGAGCGCGGGTCGGGTTCCTATTCAGTCGCGGCGCGATCCATCAGCGCGGCGAAAGAGGCGGTCGCAATGCGTCGCGCGCCCGCATCCTCCAGCAGCCGCCGTGCGTCGTTGTGGCCTAGGACGTAGCTCTTCATCTGGAAGGCGAAGATCGCCGCGTCTTCGTCGGTCAGCTCCGGGTCACGCAATTTCTTGATCTCCCTGGAGAGCGTCTTGCGCCACTGGCGCACCTTCTTCTGCAGGAGATCGCGCAGCGGGCCGGGCTGATCGTCGAGTTCGATGCTGGCGGCCATGATCAGGCAGCCGCCAGCCGCGCGCTCCACCTCCGACCAGTTTAGCCACAGCTCGAAGATGCGCTCCAGCCGCGGGCGACCCTGCGGCAGGTCGAGGACCGGCGTCCAGACGAAATCGACGAAGCGATCGAACTCGCGGTCCAGGGCGACCAGCTCCATCGCCTCCTTGGACTCGAAGTGCTTGAAAAGACCGCTCTTCGACAGGCCGACGGCTTCGGCCACGTCGTTCAGGCTGACGGCGCCGAACCCCTTCATCGCGGCCTGTCGAGCCGTCTCGTCGAGGATACGCGCCTTGGTGGCGTCGCCCTTCCGCAAGCCAAGCTCTCCCTGCTGCTTGACAAAAAGTGACCGACCGTGCTCTTTTGGCATTAGTGACCGATCGTGCCTTTTTTAAGCAATTGGAGCCCGTCATGCAATTGAAGGCTTTTTCCGCCGCCCTCCTGTCCGCGTCCGTCCTGCTGGCCGGCCCCGCCCTGGCCGAGGGTTTCCGGGGAACCGCCAAGCTGGCGACCCCGGCGTCGACTCCGCTGACCGTCGTGGTCGACGGAGTGGAATGGAAGTGTGACGGCGACACCTGCGTGGGGACCTCCGACCGCAAGGCCGGCCTGGATTCCTTCATGAAGGAATGCCGCAAGGTCTCGGCCGCGGTCGGGCCGCTGGCCGGCTATGCGAGCCGCGGCCGCGAACTCACCGACCGCAATGTCGCCACCTGCAACCGGCTGGCGGCCGAAAACCGCACCGACAGCCAACTCGCCGCGAAGTAGACGGCGCCGCGCCGCCCGCCCGTTCCTGCTCGGGGCGGGCGGCGTGTTTTTCTGCTATATGCCGGACTGGTCGAAGCGATCGGTGAAGAACAGATTTACAATCATCCAAGTGTCGCCATTATTGTAGATCGTAAATTTGAAATATAATGGGCCGACCGCGGTGCGGAGGAGGTATCGCTTGAAGATCAAGTTTTCAGATTCTCGCTTTTCTTCAAGCTCTTCCCAGTCTCGAATCTTTCCATAGTAGCGGAGCGCCGTCTCGGTCTGTCCGATCAGGTTTTCAACGTCGGCTTGCTTCTTCATTACCAAAGTTTGAGTGAAGGCGCCGGCGTAAGCCTCGCCGATCTTGCCGTCGCGTAGCTTCGAGAAGAAGTCGTCAACCATTGCCTGGACCCGGGGGGCCGAGGAGTTGGCCGCAACGACGGTTGCGCTCGCATGGCTCGACGGCGACGTCGCCGCGGCAGCCGCGATCGCAATGGCGATCAGGGTCGCTTTCATATCCAAGAATCATTCCTCCGCTGGCGCGAGCTTAACCTTGGCGCCGGTCCACATGCTACCATGACGGGTATGATCCGCTGTGCGCTGAATGGAGTGGGCGGTCCGGGCGACGAAGGCGGTTCATCACTTCGTGACCGCCGCATTGCGCCTTTCGCCCCGCGCGGCTATCTCCCTCCCCGAATTCCCTGATCTTTTCGGCAGAGCGAGCGCGGACGCCTCATGGCGCAGCAGTATATTTTCCAGATGCAGGGCCTGACCAAGGCCTATCC
>NZ_JAYRSU010000010.1:0-125945 GCF_041919955.1 Phenylobacterium sp.
CGCCGCGCCGACGCCCGCCCCGACCCCGGCGGCTCCGCCCCCCGCGCCTGCGCCGACCCCGGCCGCGCCGCGCGCCGAGACCGTGCGTTACGAAGCCCCGCGTCATGAGGCTCCGCGCCACGAGGGCCCGCGTCATGAGGGGCCGCGTCACGACCGCGCGCCGACCGCGCCGGGCCAGACCCGCACCTACGAGCCCTCGCGTGAGCGTCGCGACGACCGCCCGACCACCACCACCTATCGTCCGGACCGCGCCGAGCGCCCGGCCGGCGGCCGCTACGAAAACGTGAACTTCGGTCAGCGCGCCCCGCGCGCCGACGGCCCGCGTCCGCCCCGCGACGATCGCGGCCCGCGTCCGGATCGTCCGCAAGGCGACCGCCCGCAGGGCCAGCGTCCGCAAGGCGGCGACCGTCAGCGTCCCAGCGGCGAACCGGTCCGCTATTCGGCGCTCGCGCCGCGTCCGGCTCCTGGCCGTCCAGGCGACCGTCCCGGCGGCCCGCGCCCGCCGCGCGGCGCTGCGCCCAACGCGCCGCCCGCGACGCCCGAGATCCAGCGCGCCACTCGCCAGGCCCCGCGGCCCGGCGGCGAGAACCGCCGTCCGGACGAGGAAGACGATATCCGCCGCAAGAGCAATGCGGCGAGCAACGCCCCGAACAAGGCGATCAGCCGTGTGAAGGGCGCCGCCCAGCGCCGCGAAGGCCGCCTGACCATTCAGGCGGTGGCCGGTGACGACGAGGGCGCCGTCGAACGGATGCGTTCGCTGGCCTCGGTCCGCCGGGCGCGCGAGCGTGAGCGCGAAAAGCGCAAGGGCGGGGCCCAGGAACAGGCCCGCGCCGCCCGCGAAGTCGTCATTCCCGACGTCATCACCGTGGCGGAACTCGCCAACCGGATGGCCACCCGCGGCGTCGAGATCATCAAGTTCCTGATGCGTCAGGGCGTGATGCTGAAGATCAACGACGTCATCGACAACGACACCGCCGAACTGGTGGCCACGGAATTCGGCCACACCGTGAAGCGCGTCTCGGAGGCCGACGTCGAAGAAGGCTTCATCGGCGAGGAAGACACCGACGAGAACCTGGTCCCGCGTCCGCCGGTCGTGGCGGTCATGGGCCACGTCGACCACGGCAAGACCTCGCTGCTCGACGCGCTGCGCTCGGCCGATGTGGCCGGGGGCGAGCACGGCGGCATCACCCAGCACATCGGCGCCTATCAGGTGCGTCTGGCCAGCGGCCAGGCGGTGACCTTCCTCGACACTCCGGGCCACGCAGCGTTCTCGGCGATGCGCGCCCGCGGCGCCGATGTGACGGACATCGTGGTCCTGGTGGTGGCGGCCGACGACGGCGTCATGCCGCAGACCATCGAGGCCATCCAGCACGCCAAGGCGGCCGGGGCTCCGATCATCGTGGCCATCAACAAGATCGACAAGCCGGACGCCAATCCGCAGCGCGTGATCAACGAGCTGCTGCAGCACGAGATCGTCGTCGAAAGCCTGGGCGGCGACACCCAGGCGATCGAAGTCTCGGCGCTCAAGAAGGAAGGCCTCGAGAACCTGATCGAAGGCATCCTGCTGCAAGCCGAAGTGATGGACCTGCGGGCCAACCCGGACCGCACCGCGGACGGCACGGTCATCGAGGCCAAGCTCGACCGCGGTCGCGGCGCGGTCTCGACCGTGCTGGTCAAGCGCGGCACCCTCAAGCGCGGCGACATCGTCGTGGCCGGGGCCAATTTCGGCCGCGTCCGCGCCCTGCTCAACGAGCGCGACGAACAGCTCGACTCCGCCGGGCCGTCCGTTCCGGTCGAGATCCTCGGGCTGGACGGCACCCCGACCCCTGGCGAAGCCTTCGCCGTGGTCGAGAACGAGGCCCGCGCCCGCGAGCTGACCGAGTACCGGACCCGCCTGAAGCGTGAAAAGGCCGGCTCGCCGGTCGCCGCAGGCGTGACCATGGCCGACTTCATGGCCAAGCTTCAGGACAAGAAGATTTCGGAGCTGCCGGTCATCATCAAGGCGGACGTGCAGGGTTCGGCGGAAGCGATCGTCGGGTCGCTGGACAAGCTGGCCACCGACGAGGTCCGCGCGCGGATCATCCTGTCGGGCGCCGGCGCGATCAGCGAAAGCGACGTCATGCTGGCCAAGGGCTCTGGCGCGCCGATCATCGGCTTCAACGTCCGCGCCTCCAAGCAGGCCCAGACCCTGGCCGAGCGCGAAGGCGTCGAGATTCGCTACTACGCGATCATCTACGACCTGATCGATGACATCAAAGGCGTGCTCTCCGGCATGCTGGCGCCGGAACAACGCGAAACCTTCCTGGGCAACGCGCGCGTCCTGCAGGTGTTCGACATCACCAAGGTCGGCCGGGTGGCCGGTTGCCGGGTCACCGAGGGCGTGGTGCGCCGCGGCGCCCGCGTGCGGATCATCCGCGACGACATCGTCGTCCTCGAACTCGGTACGCTCAAGACGCTCAAGCGCTTCAAGGACGAGGTGGTGGAAGTCACCTCCGGCATGGAGTGCGGGATGTTCTTCGAGGGCTTCCAGGACATCAAGGAAGGCGACGTCATCGAGTGCTTCAACCTCGAAGAGGTCAAGCGCAGCCTTTAAGGCGCCGCGATCCTGTAAGATCGTTCCAGGGCCCCGGGAGACCGGGGCCCTTCTTCGTTCCGGGAGCCTTGCCGATGCGCGTCCTTCCGATCGTCGCCGCCTGCCTCGTCATCGCCGCCTGCGCCGGCGGGCCGGTCGGCAACGACGACGTGCCCGAGCCCGCCAAGGCGGTGGACCTGCAGCGCTACAAGGGGCTCTGGTACGAATATGCGCGCTACGAGAACGGCTTCGAGAAGGACTGCGAGGCGGTGACGGCGGAGTATGCGCTCCGCCCGGACGGCAAGGTCGGCGTTCTCAACAGCTGTCGGCAGTCGTCGGTTCGCGGGCCGCTGAAGTCCTCCAACGGCGTCGCCGTCCCGGCCGGCGACAGGCTGGGCGCGAAGTTCAAGGTCAGCTTCTTCGGCCCCGCAATCCTGACCAACTACTGGGTGCTCGATAGGGCGGACGACTACAGCTGGGCGATCGTCGGCGAAGGCTCGGGGCGCTTCCTGTGGTTGCTCACCCGCCAGCCGCGGCCGCCGGAGGCCGAGCGCCTGCACATCCTCGCCCGGGTCGAACAGCTGGGCTACGACACCGACCTGCTTCGCTACACCCAACATCCAGGAACCGGCCCATGAAGAGACTGATCCCCTTGGCGGCCGCGGTCCTGGCCTTGACCGGCTGCGCCACCGCCCAGCGGTACGATGCGGCCAACGACGTCCACGCCCTGCTGGTCTCGATCCGCGATGACGACCAGGCGGCGTTCGAAGCTCACATCGACCGGCCTGCGCTCAAGCGCCAGATCGAGGCGAGGATGATGGGCGAGGCGCGCAAGGCCGGGGCGAACGACGGCCTGGCCGCGCTGGGCGCGATACTGGCGCCGGCCCTGGCCGACGTCGCCGGCGACGCCTTGCTGCGGCCGCGCGTATTCCGCTCGGTCGCCGCCTATTACGGCTACGACGCCGCCACGCCGCTGCCCAACGCCCTGGTCATCGGCAGCCAGCTCAAGGCGGTTTCGGACGGCCAGGTTTGCGCCACCCGCAAGAAGGACGGCCCCTGCCTGCTGACCTTCACCCAGGACGCAGGGACCTGGCGGCTCTCGGGCTTCGAGGGCGATCTTTCGATGCTGCGCACCAAGTCCCGATAGGCGTAAGCTCCCGCCAAACGCTGTTACGGGAGGGAGCGATGGGGTACGAAGCGGCTCTGGCCGACTACGAGAAGTTCGCGTTCGACGACGGCCGCTGGACGCGCAACGTCTACAAGCGCGGCTCGGGGCCCGCGGTCATCGTCATCCACGAGATGCCGGGCCTGCACCCGCTGGTGATCCGCTTCGCCGACCGGATCGCGCAGGCCGGCATGACCGCCTATTGCCCGCACCTGTTCGGGGAGCCGGGCCGCCCGGCCGACCATCCGCTGGGAGCGCTGACCATGCTGGGCGGCATCTGCATCCGGCGCGAGTTCAACGTTTGGGCCGCCGACAGGTCGAGCCCCATCGTCGATTGGCTGAAGGCCCTCTCGCGCAAGGCGCACGAGGAGTGCGGCGGCAAGGGCGTCGGCGCAGTGGGCATGTGTTTCACCGGCGGCTTCGCCCTGTCGATGATGACCGAACCCTCGGTCGTGGCCCCTGTGCTGTCCCAGCCGTCCCTGCCGCTCGGCGCCAGCAAGCCCGAGCGCGCGGCCGGCATCGGCGCCTCCAAGGCCGAGATCGCCTGCGCCCGCAAGCGGTTCGACGAGGAGCAGCTGTCGATGATCGGCCTTCGGTTCTTCGGCGATCCCTTTGTGCCCGACGCGCGCTTCGACACCTACCGTCGCGAGTTCGGCGACAAGTTCGAGGCCATCGAGATCGACCCCAAGCACGCCCGGCCCGGCGGGCTCAAGCACCCGCACTCGGTGCTGACGGTGAACCTGGCCGAGGACGGGCCCACGAAAGACGCCGAACAGCGGGTCCTGGCCTTCTTCCGGGAGCGAACCGGGGCGGGCTGAGCGCGCTTGCCGGTGGACTTCCGCCGGATCACGCTCTAGAAGCCCGCCCTTCCCCTGAGCCGCCGCGTCCGACCCGCGCGCCAGGTCGTATGAGGCAAGTTCAATGAAACGCACGACGTCCAAGGGCCACGCCGCCGCGGCCGGCCCGACCCAACGCCAGCTTCGCGCCGGCGAACTGATGCGCCACGCACTGGTGGAGATCCTCCGCGAGGAGGATTTCGACGACCCCGACCTCGCCGGCGTCTCGGTGACGGTGACCGAGGTGCGGATGAGTCCCGACCTGAAGCACGCGGTCTGCTTCGTCGAACCGCTCGGCGGCGAGCATGCGCCCGAAGTGGTCAAGGGATTGAACCGGCACGCGAAATTCCTCCGCGGCCGGCTGGGCCGGGCGATCGACATGAAGTTCACGCCGGACCTGAAGTTCCTGCACGACGAGAGCTTCGACGAGGCCGAGCGGATCGGCCGCCTGTTCGACGATCCAAAGGTGCGCCAGGACCTGACCCCGCAGCCGCCTTCCGACTCCTGGAAGGACGAGGACTGATGGCGCGCCGCAAGAAGGGCGAGGCGGTTTCGGGCTGGATCAATCTCGACAAGCCCTACGACTTCGGGTCCACCCAGGCGGTCGGCAAGGTCCGTTGGATCTTCAACGCCCAGAAGGCCGGCCACGCCGGCACGCTCGACCCGCTCGCCACCGGCGTCCTGCCGATCGCGCTGGGCGAGGCGACCAAGACCGTGTCGTTCCTGATGGACGCCGATAAGGCCTACCGCTTCACCATCGAGTGGGGCCGCACCACGGCCAGTTTCGACCGCGAGGGCGCCACGACCGCGACTTCCGACGTGCGCCCGACGCGCGAACAGGTCGAGGCCGTGCTGCCGGACTTCGTCGGCGACATTCAGCAGGTGCCGCCGGCCTTTTCGGCCATCAAGGTGGATGGCGAGCGCGCCTACGACCTGGCCCGCGCCGGCGAAACGGTGGAGCTGAAACCCCGCGAGGTTTCGATCTACGCCGCCCGGGTGGTCGACGCGCCCGACCCCGATCACATCGAGATCGAGGTGGAGTGCGGAAAGGGCACCTATGTACGCGCCATCGTGCGCGACATCGCCGAAAAGCTGGGGGCTTGCGCGCATGTCAGCGCCCTGCGGCGGACCCGCGTCGGGCCGTTCGGCGAGGATTCGGCGATAACGCTGGAATTGTTGGAAGATTTGGGCCATAAGGCCCGCTGCTTGGAGGCATTGCTTCCGGTCGAGACCGCCCTGGACGACATCCCGGAGTTGGCCGTGACCGCCGAAGACGCTTTCAAGCTGAAGCAGGGACGGCCGATCGTTCTCGTTCCCCGACAGGTCGAAGCGCTGAAGGCCCGGCTAACCCCCGGGGCCAGAACCGTTTCAGCCATGGCGGACGGGGTGATGGTGGCGCTCTGCGAGATGCGCGCGGGCAAGCTCGAGCCCTCGCGGGTCTTTCACTTGGAAAAGAGCGGAGACTAACCGATGTCGATTACTCTCGAGCGCAAAGCTGAGCTCATCAAGACCCACGGCCGTTCGGCCGGTGACACCGGAAGCGCCGAAGTGCAGGTGGCGATCTACTCTGAGCGGATCGCGAACCTGACCGAGCACTTCAAGACCCACAAGAAAGACAACCACTCGCGTCGCGGCCTGCTGAAGCTGGTCTCCGCGCGTCGTTCGTTGCTCGATCACCTGAAGAAGTCCGATGAGGGCCGCTACCAGGCTCTGATCGAAAAGCTGGGCCTGCGCCGCTAGGACCGAGAGGTCAGCCCCCGGGAAACCGGGGGCTTTGCGTATCAGGCTGTCGTTATAGCGTCGCTCGTTCCGTAACAGGCCGGAACGGCAAAGCGGCGATCCGGACGGCCCTTGTGGGGCGTCCGCTACACGCCGAGGGTTCCACAGAAATCCTCACCCGCCTGTTTGTCTGGAGAGGATTTCGGAAGTCCGACGCCCTGTCCGCCCCCGTTGGGAATACGCCCGCGGGATAGAAAGAAGCAAAATGTTCGATATCAAACGCAAGACCATCGAGTGGGGCGGCAAGACGCTGACCCTCGAAACCGGCCGCATGGCCCGCCAGGCCGACGGTTCGGTCCTGGCCACTTACGGCGAGACCATGGTGCTGGCCACCGCCGTCTACGCCAAGAGCGCCAAGCCGGGTCAGGACTTCTTCCCCCTGACCGTCAACTATCAGGAAAAATTCTACGCCGCGGGCAAGATCCCCGGCTCCTTCCCCCGTCGCGAAGGCGCGCCGAGCCAGAAGGAAACCCTCACCTCGCGCCTGATCGACCGTCCGATCCGCCCGCTGTTCGTCAAGGGCTTCAAGAACGAAGTCCAGGTCGTCACCACCGTGCTGGCGCATGACCTCGAGAACGATCCGGACATCGTCGCCATGGTCGCCGCCTCGGCCGCCCTGGTGATCTCGGGCGCTCCGTTCATGGGCCCGATCGGCGCCGCGCGCGTCGGCTACATCAACGGCGAGTACGTCCTGAACCCGACGCTCGACGAGATGAAGGAATCGGCCATGGACCTGGTCGTCGCTTCGACCAGCGACGCGGTCATGATGGTCGAGTCCGAGATCCAGGAGCTCAGCGAAGACGAGGTCCTGAAGGGCGTCATGTTCGCCCACAACGGCATTCAGCCGGTGATCGACGCGATCATCGAGCTGGCCGAACACTCGGCCAAGGAACCCTTCGAGTTCACCCCGGACGACACCGACGCCATCAAGGCCGAAGTGAAGAAGCTGATCGGCAAGGACCTGGCCGCGGCCTACAAGATCGTCGCCAAGGGTCCGCGCCACGATGCGGTCTCGGCCGCCAAGGCCAAGGCGACCGAGAAGTTCGCCAAGTCCGATGAGAACCCGGCTGGCGTCGACGCTTCCAAGCTGGGCGGCGTGTTCAAGGAACTGGAAGCCGACGTCGTTCGTCGCAACATTCTGGACACCGGCATCCGCATCGACGGCCGCACCGTCGACAAGGTCCGCCAGATCGTTTCGGAAGTCGGCGTGCTGCCGCGCGCGCACGGTTCTGCCCTGTTCACCCGTGGCGAGACCCAGGCCCTGGTGGTCGCCACCCTGGGCACCGGCGACGACGAGCAGCTGATCGACGCGCTGGAAGGCAAGTACTACGAGAAGTTCATGCTGCACTATAACTTCCCGCCGTTCTCGGTCGGGGAGACGGGCCGCATGGGCGCTCCGGGCCGCCGCGAAGTCGGCCATGGCAAACTGGCCTGGCGCGCGATCCGCCCGATGCTGCCGAAGAACGAGGACTTCCCCTACACGATCCGCCTGGTCTCCGAGATCCTGGAGTCCAACGGCTCGTCGTCGATGGCCTCGGTCTGCGGCTCCTCGCTGGCCCTGATGGACGCCGGCGTCCCGCTGAAGAAGCCGGTCTCCGGCATCGCCATGGGTCTGATTCTGGAATCGGACGGCTTCGCGGTCCTGTCGGACATCCTGGGTGACGAAGATCACCTGGGCGACATGGACTTCAAGGTCGCCGGCACCGAAGACGGCATCACCTCGCTGCAGATGGACATCAAGATCGCCGGCATCACCGAAGCGATCATGAAGCAGGCGCTGGCTCAGGCGAAGGATGGCCGCAAGCACATCCTGGGCGAAATGGCCAAGGCGATGGAAGCCCCGCGCGCCGAGCTGGGCGAGTTCGCGCCGAAGATCGAGACCATGAAGATCGCGGTCGACAAGATCCGCGAAGTCATCGGCTCGGGCGGCAAGGTGATCCGCGAGATCGTCGAGAAGACCGGCGCGAAGGTCGACATCGCCGACGACGGCACCATCAAGATCGCCGCCGCCGAGCAGGCCAAGATCGATGCGGCCCGTGAGTGGATTAAGTCGATCGCCTCGGAACCGGAAATCGGCGCCATCTACACCGGCAAGGTCGTGAAGATCGTCGATTTCGGCGCCTTCGTGAACTTCTTCGGCGCCAAGGACGGCCTGGTTCACGTCTCGCAGATCTCCAACGAGCGCGTCGCCAAGGTTTCGGACGTGCTGCAGGAAGGTCAGGCCGTGAAGGTCAAGCTCCTGGGCTTCGACGATCGCGGCAAGACCCGCCTCTCGATGAAGGTCGTCGACCAGGAGACCGGCGAAGACCTGTCCAAGAAGGAAGAGGCGCCGGCCGAAGAGGCCTAAGCCCCTTCATCCTTGACGTTCTTGACGAGGGCGGTCGCGGCGACGCGGCCGCCCTTCGTTTTTCTGCGCACCGCCTCGATCTCTTCGGTGGGGCGCTCTTCGACTGCGGCCAGCTCGTTGCGCGCCCCCTCGGTCGCTACGATCAGCTCGTCCAGCTTGGCCTGCAGGGCGGCGGTGTCGCGTCGGGCGTTGCGCTCGATGACGACCGCCATGGCCAGGGTGATCAAGGTGGCGACCCCGTGCCAGTCGAGCGTCTCGCGCTCGAACACCGCCCAGGCCGCTACGAAGGCGACCATCGCCAACAGGGCTCCGGGATGGGAGAAGAGCCGGCCGGCGGCGTCGAGGGCGCGATGCAGCGTCATGGCCGTTAAACGGCCGGCGCCGGATGGGCGTTGCACCCGCCCGGCCGCGGGTTAGGCTCGGCCCATGTGCAATGAATTCCAGCGCAACAAGCAGCTCAAGGACGCGATCGAAGAGTTCGACCGCCGGGGTCTGGCGCTGTTCAAGTGGCGGGACGGCCTGGTGTCGAACATGGACGCCCAGCCCTCGGTCCGCATCCGCGACAGCGCCTTCGTGGTGCGGCTGGCCGGCGGGGCGCTGGAAGGGTCGATGACGACCTGGGCGTGGCCCGGCCCCCGCGGCGCGCCGGTGTTCAACTTCCGCTCGGAGGGGCGCGACTTCTCGCGCAGCGACCGCGTGCTGGTCCTGGCCGACGGCTTCTTTGAATACACGGCTCCCAAGTCGGCGGGTGTGAAGCTGAAGGACCGCCATCTGTTCACCATGGCGGGCGAGACCTGGTTCTGGATCGCCGGGATCGTCAAGGAGGGCTGCTTCTCGCTGCTGACCACGGCGCCAGGGCCCGACATCGCGCCCTATCACGACCGCCAGATCGTCACGTTTGCGCCGGAGGCCGGTCTGGACTGGCTGACCCTGTCACGGCCCGAGGCCGATCTCCTGCGGCCCGCCCCTGCCGGCCGCCTCGTCGCCCGCACCTTGCGACGCGACGGGATCGAGGCGGGATCGACGCTTCCGCTCTGGGGCGGCGTCGGCGGCGAGCCCTAGACCGCCGTTTCCCGGCTTCGCTCCAGCGCCTCGCGGACGGCCAGGCCCAGCTGTTCGGCGCGGAACGGCTTGCGCAGCAGCGGCCAGGCCAGATCATCGGCCCCCTGTGACAGCCGCTCGCCGGCGTAGCCGGTGGTCAGCACGATCGGCAGGCGGGCGTCCCGCGCCTGGGCGGCGTGCGCCAGTTCGACCCCGCTCATGCCGCCCGGCATGACGATGTCCGAGATCAGCAGGTCGTAGCGCTCGCCCGCGCGCAGGCGGTCCAGCGCGCTCGGCCCGTCCGCCGCGCCCTCGACCTCGCAGCCGAAGTCGGTCAGCAGGCTCTCCGTGACGGCCCGCACCGCCGCGTCGTCCTCGACCAGCAGCACCCGCGCGCCCTTGCCCCAGGCGTGCGGCTCGCCTGGATGGGCCGGCGCTTCCACGGGCGCTTCCAGCGCAGCGGCCGGCAGGAACAGCCGCACCGTGGTGCCGAAGCCCACCGAGGACTCGATCGTCACCGCCCCGCCGACCTGTTTGACGAAGCCATAGACCTGGGCCAGGCCCAGGCCCGTGCCCTTGCCGATATCCTTGGTGGTGAAGAAGGGCTCGAACGCGTGCTCCAGGGTCGAGGCGCTCATGCCGGCGCCGTTGTCGGAGACGCTGACCACCACATAGGCGCCGGCGGCCGCCCCTGGGGTCTCGCCCTCGGTCAGCACCTGTCGCTCGACCGCGATCTCGATATCGCCGTGGCCCTGCGGCGCGGCGTCGGCGGCGTTGACCACCAGGTTCAGCAGCGCCGCCTCGAACTGGGCCGAGTCCAGGCGGCTCGCGCCCACCGGCTCTGGGCAGCGCACGGTCAGGCTGATGGCCTCGCCGACCGCGCGGCGCACCAGCGGCTCGACCTGCTCGATCAGGGCCTGAACGTCCACCGCCTCCAGCTTCAGCTCCTGGCGGCGGGAGAAGGCGAGCAACTGGCGGGTCAGGCGCTCGCCGCGCCGCCCGGCGCCCAGCGCCGCCTCGGCCAGCCGCACCACCCGCGCGGTGTCTTTCGGATTGGCCAGGATCATGTCCAGCCCGCCGATGACCACGGTCAGCAGGTTGTTGAAGTCGTGGGCGACCCCGCCGGTCAGCCGGCCCACTGTCTCCAGCCGGTGGGCCTGGGCCAGGGCGGCCTCGGCCTCAATGCGCCGCGCGATGCTGCGCTCCAACTCCTGGGTCCGCTCGGCGACCCGCGCTTCCAGGCTGGTTCGGGCCTCGACGATTTCGGTGATGTCGCTGCAGGTGCCGAACCAGCGGCGCACGCGCCCATTGCGGCCGTAGATCGCGGTCGCCCGCGCCTGCACCCAGCGCCAGGCGCCGTCGTTGCGCCGCAGCCGGTATTCGACGTGATAGGGCAGGCCGCCGCTCACCGCCTGGCGCCAGCTCTCGGCCGCGGCGTCCCGGTCTTCCGGATGCACCGCCGCCAGCCAGGCCTCGCCGAAATGCGTCTCGGGCGGCTCGCCGGTGAAGGCGATCCACTGCGGGCTAAGATAATCGACCGTCCCATCCGCCCGGGTCGACCAGATCAGCTGGGGCAGGCTGTCGACCAGCGCTCGGACGCGCGCTTCGCCGGCCCGCAGCGCGTTCGCCGACATCCGTTCCAGCGTCACGTCCCGAAAGGTCACCGCCAGCCCCTCGGGCACCGGAACCGCGCTGGAGCGGAAATAGCGCGGCTGGCCGTCGATCACGCGGCGCACTTCCACGTCGTCGGCCTCACCCCTGCGGAACACCTCGGCAAGGCGTGCGAACATCAGCTCGGCGTGCTCGGCCGGCAGTGACTGGTGGATGGTGTAGCCGGTCAGGCCGGGCGAACTGGCCGGGGCCATCTGCGCGGCCGCCGGGTTGGAATAGGCGCAGCGGAAGTCGACCAGCCGCCCGTTCCGGCGCACCGGCTCGAGGATGACGAAGCCGTCCAGGGCGTGCTCCTGGAAGATCTTGAACCGCGCCTCGGCCTGCGCGCCGCGCAGCACGGCGATGCGGATCGCCCGCCCGACCAGCACGGTGGCCGCGGCGGTGACGACGAAGACGGCGCTATAGATCTCCCAGGCCTGGGTCTGCCACAGGGCGGCGACCAGCGCGGCGCTGACCACGGTGGCCAGCATGCCGCCCCGCGCGCCTGTCAGCAGGCTGGCGAACAGCACCGCCGGATAGAAGGTCATGTAGTTGGGCGGGGGATCGACGAACTGCCCGACGACGACGCGAAGGCCCGCCGCCACGGCGACGGAGCCCAGCACGGCCGCTGCGGCGATGATCGGGCGCTCGATGGCGGTGACGAACCGCTGCGCCCACGATCCCATCATGGCGCGTCAGACCCCCCACGAAAACGGTGGGACTACGGAACGCCTAAAAGGTCGCGAGGTAAAGCGCGACGAGGGGGCCGCGGCCTGCGCGACCCCCGGGCTTGCGCTTTAGCGCGGCGCCATGCGGATTGCGCCGTCGAGGCGCACGTCTTCGCCGTTGAAGTAGCCGTTGGTGATCATCTGCAGCGCCAGCGACGCATAGTCCTCGGCGTTGCCGAGGCGCTTGGGGAACGGCACCGAGGCGGCCAGGGCTTCCTTCACCTGCGGCGGGGCGGCGTTCATCAGCGGGGTGTTGAAGATCCCCGGCAGGATGGTGTTCACGCGAATGCCGTCCCCGGCCAGATCGCGGGCGATCGGCAGGGTCATGCCGACCACGCCGCCCTTGGAGGCCGAATAGGCCGCCTGGCCCATCTGGCCGTCCTCAGCCGCGACCGAGGCGGTGTTGACGATGGCGCCGCGCTCGCCGTCTTCCAGCGGCGGAAGGTCCAGCATGCCCTTCGCCGACTTGGCGATGCAGCGGAAGGTGCCGACCAGGTTGATCTGGATGATCAGGTTGAAGGCGTCGAGCGGGAAGTGCTTGGCTTCGCCGGTCTGCTTGTCGCGGCTGGCGGTCTTGATGGCGTTGCCGGTGCCGGCGCAGTTGACCAGGATGCGCTCCTGGCCGTGGGCGGCGCGGGCCTTGGCGAAGGCCGCGTCCACTTCCTCTTCCGAGGTCACGTTGACCTTGCAGAAGACGCCGCCGACTTCCTTGGCCACGGCCTCGCCCTTGGCTTCGTTCATGTCGAAGATGGCGCACTTCACGCCTTGCGCGGCCAGGGCGCGGACCGTGGCCTCGCCGAGGCCGGAGGCGCCGCCGGTGACGACAGCGGCGATGGAGGAATCGAGTTTCATGGACGCTTGGCTCCCGTTCACGTCTAATGGGTCTTGTTGGTCAAGGCTTAGCCCGATGAGCGCGAACTCAAAAGCGTCACCCCGCGTCAACGCTGAGGCTTTCGATGCGAAGGCGCAGCTGGACCCCTCGCGGGCGATGGTTCCGGCGGTCGCCCGGGTGAACGAACGTCGCGTCGCGCGCGGCTTCTGGCCGAAGATTCGGCGCACCGCCGCGAAGATCCCGTTCGCCAGCGATGCGCTCTCGGTCTGGTTCTGCGCCAAGGATCCGGAGACGCCTGCCCAGGCCAAGGCGCTGATGATGGCGGGGCTGGCCTATTTCGTCTTGCCGGTCGACGCCATTCCCGACGTGCTGGCCGGAATCGGCTTCACCGACGATGCGGCGGTGTTCGCCGCCATGCTGGCGATTGTCGGCCGCCACCTGAAGCCCCGCCACAAGCAGGACGCCCGGCAGGTGCTGGACCGGATGGCGCGCGAAGAGGACTAGCCCGCGGCTTCGTCGCCGACCGTGGCCGTCTTGGCGGCCTTGGCGAGCTGGGCTTCGCGCCAGGTGATGAACAGGGTCGAGCCGACGACCACCCCGGCGCCGGCCACTGTCCAGCCGTTGGGGATCTCGTGGAACAGGGTCAGGCCGACGATCACCGTGAAGACCAGCCGGGTGTAGTCGATCGGCGCCATGGCGGCCGCGTCGCCGATGGCCATGCCCTTGATGTAGCAGCCCTGGGTCACGGTCCCCAGCACCCCCATGGCGCCCAGCAGCACCAGGTCGATGGGTTCAGGCCAGCGCCAGGCCAGGAAGGCGCCAGGCAGGGCCATGACCAGGCCCAGCGTCGCGGCCCAGACCAGCAGCACGGTGGGCGAGTGATCTTTGGTCATCACCTTCATGCCGGTGATGGTCAGGGCGAACAGGAAGGACGAGGCCAGCATGGCCAGGGCCGGCCAGCCGATGGCGAACTCGCCCCCGACCCCCGGCCGCAGCATGATCAGCACGCCGACGAAGCCGACCACCGCCGCGCCGATCCGCAGGGGGCCGACCGTCTCGCGCACCACCAGGGCGGCCAGCGGCACCAGCCACAGGGTGCGGGTGAAGGACAGGGCGTTGGCGTCGGCCAGCGGCATCTTCTGGAAGGCGTAGAACGACAGGATCATCCCCAGCGTGCCGGCCGCCGAGCGGAAGATCAGGATGCCCGGCCTCGTCGTCGCAAAGGCCGCGCCGCGGCGGCGGATGATGATCGGCAGGAGCACGATGAAGCCGGCCAGCTGGCGATAGAAGGTCTGCAGCGAGGCGGAATAATCGTCGCCCAGGAACTTGATCAGGGTGGTCATGGCCGTGAACGCCAGGGCCGAGGCGACCATCCACAGCGCACCTTCGACATTGTGGTCCAGGGGCGGTCGGGCGGGCTTAGGGTCTGCGTTCACGTATCCAGCCGGTGATCGAGAGGCGGGGGCCGGCGGCGAAGCTGGCGACCTGGGTCACCGCGTGCACCTGCGGCACGCGGAAGATGTTGAGGGCGTTGAAGGTCGGCGTATAGGCCTCGGCCACGTGGCCGTCCGCGTCATGGAACGCCAGCAGTCCGCCCCAGTCGGCGCGCCAGGCGGGCGTGAAGTTCATCACATACGCAAAGAGTCGGTTCTTGCCTTCCACATCGTCGTCGTGGGCGGTCAGGAAGTCGCCGGGGCGATAGCGCGTCGCCTGGGCGTCGACATAGGCGGCGCGGGAGTCGCCGGTCAGGGCGCGGATGAAGGCCAGGAACGGCGCACTGTTGAGCAGGTCGTAGACGGCTTCGATCGGGGCCAGCGGCCCGCCCTTGCGCTGGCCGCCCTCGACGACGTCCGACAGCCGCCAGGCGTCGAACTGGTACTGGAAGCCGCTCTTGCCGCCCTCGACGAGAGCCGTGTCGAGCGCCGCGCGCTTGTCGGCGGGCATGGCCGCGAGGACGTCGAGCGGGAAGTCGTAGCTCTTGCCGCCGACATGCATCGACTTGTGCCAGGGGACAGCGCCGGCCAGGGCCGCACCGACGAGTTGAGCGTCGGCAGCGGTGAGGACGCCAGGCAGGTGCAGGCGGCCGTGGCGGGCGAACGTCTCGGCCAGGCGCGCAGGCTCGAGGCCGGTCGCCAGGTAGAGCTCGCCCGCCGGCTGGCTCAAGGCTGGACCGGCGCCAGGTCGCCCAGGATGGTGGCGAACGGCGAGATCATGTTGGCGTCCCAAGAATGGCGCCCGCCGACGGTGATGCCGCCGTCGACCACGATGTGCGTGCCTGAGACGAAGGCCGCCGCGTCGGAAGCCAGGTACAGCGCCGCCTGGGCGATGTCCTCCGGCATGCCGGCCTTCGGCACCGGCTGGGCGCCCGCCGCGTTGTCGGCGACCCGCGCGGCCATCTGGTCGGCCATCTCGCGCGGCAGGCCGAACGAGGCGCCGAAGATCGAGGTGGCGATCAGGCCCGGGCAGATGGCGTTGACGCGGATTTTCTGCGGCGAGAGCTGGGCGGCGGCGACGCGGCTCATGTGGATCACGCCGGCCTTGGCGGTCGAATAGGCGATGGGTCCAAAGCCCGCTTGCAGGCCGGCGATCGAGGCGGTGTTGACGATCGAGCCGCCGCCGCGCTCCAGCATCAGCGGCACGGCGTGCTTCATGCCCAGCGCCGGGCCGCGCACCAGGATGTCGAATATCCAGCTCCAGCCGTCGGCGGTGATCTCGCCGATCGAGGTCATGCGGTCCGAAATGCCGGCGTTGTTGAACAGGATGTCCAGGCCGCCGAACTCGGTCTTGGCCTTTTGCAGCATCGCCTCGATCTCGGCTTCGCTGGTTACGTCGCAGTGGGCGTAGACGACCTTGCCGGGGAAGCGCTTCTCCAGCATCGCGCCCTTTTCGTCCTGGATGTCGGCGGCCACGACCTGCGCGCCCTCGGCGACGAACAGTTCGACCGTTCCCAGCCCGATCCCCGAAACCCCGCCGGTGATCACCGCCACCTTGCCGTCCAGACGCCCCGCCATGTTTCGCTCCCTGCGAGTTATATGATCAGCGATAACTAACGTTCGGCTCACGCGGCGTCGAGACGCGTTTCGACAAACACCAAAACCACACCGACGCCTAGTCCCGCGCGCAGCAAAACGCCCGGCGGCATAAGCGACCGGGCGTCTGTGTTCGTGTCTGGCTCGCCGATCAGTCGACGGTGACGACGACCTTGCCCATGGCCTTGCGGCTGCCCAGGTGGGCGATAGCGTCAGCGCCGCGCTCCAGCGGGAAGCGCTCGGAGACGTGCGGCTTCACCTTGCCCTGGGCGTAGAGCTCCAGCAGCTCGTCGATGCTCTTGGAGAAGGCCTCGGGATTGCGCGCGGCCCAGTTGCCCCAGAACACGCCGACGATCTGGCAGCCTTTCAGCAGCGCCAGGTTCAGCGGGATCTTCGGGATGTCGCCGGCCGCGAAGCCGACCACCAGGTAGCGGCCTTCCCAGGCGATCGAGCGCAGCGCCGGCTCGGCGTAGTCGCCGCCGATGGCGTCGTAGATCACGTCGAAACCATGCTCGCCGCCGGCCTCCTTGAACAGCGCCGCCAGGGCCTTCTGGCCATCGCGGTCGAACGGGCCGCGGCCATAGACCACGCCGGCGTCGGCGCCGTGCTTGATGGCTAGGTCGACCTTCTCCTGGCTGGAGCAGGCGGCCACGACCCGCGCGCCCATCGCCTTGCCCAGCTCGACGGCCGCCAGGCCGACGCCGCCGGCCGCGCCCAGCACCAGCAGGGTCTCGCCGGCCTTGAGGTCGGCGCGGTCCTTCAGCGAGTGCCAGCTGGTGCCGTAGGTGAGGATGAAGGCCGCGGCGATGTCATGCGGCATCGACTCCGGGATGTGCCAGAGGCGGTTGGCCGGCAGCAGCACCTCCTCGGCCATGCCGCCCGAGCCGGTGTTGGCCAGGATGCGGTCGCCGACCTTCACATTGGTCACGCCTTCGCCCACGGCCTTGACCACGCCCGACAGCTCGCCGCCCGGCGAGAACGGGCGCGGCGGCTTGGCCTGGTACTTGTCCTCGATCATCAGCACGTCGGGGAAGTTCACCCCCACCGCCTTGACCGCGACCACCGCGTGGCCGGGCTTGGCCTCCGGCGCGGGAATGTCCTCGACCACCAGGGTTTCCGGCCCGCCGACAACCTTGCTGAGCACCGCCTTCATGTCGCTCTCCCGCGTCTGTAATGGATTTGGCGCGGACGCTAACGCAGGGGAGGGGCCGGCGAAAGGGGCGTTTCGAACATTTGTTTGATCGGTTCAGTCCCACGCCGGGGTCCATTTGCGTCCTTCTACCGCAAGGGGAGAAGGAACAGCACGGTCCGCTGTAAAGGCCGCACCCCGTCCATTTTGAATAAACGCCGCTCTGCCCTATATTCGTGGGCTTCCAGACAGCGAGCATCCCTTGGGCGTCACCCTTGATCTTTCGCGCGGCCCGGCCGCGCCAGCCGTCGTGAAGCCGAACCTTTCGGGCCTCACCCGCAAAGGCCTGGCCGGGGCCCTCGTGGCCGCCGAGGTCGTGCGCCCGGACAAGGCCAAGATGCGCGCCAGCCAGCTCTGGCGCTGGATCCACCACTATGGCGTCACCGACTTCGCGGCCATGACCGACGTCGCCAAGGAAACCCGCGCGGCGTTGGCCGAGGCTTTCAGCCTCGACCGCCCCGAGGTGGTCGAGCGGCAGGTCTCCAAGGATGGCACCCGCAAGTGGCTGATTCGCATGGCCCCGGGCATCGAGGTCGAGACCGTCTACATCCCCGACGTCGGCCGCTCGGGGGCGCTCTGCGTCTCCAGCCAGGTCGGCTGCACGCTGAACTGCACCTTCTGCCATACCGGCACCCAGGCGCTGGTGCGCAACCTGACCGCCGCCGAGATCGTCGCCCAGGTGCAGGTGGCCCGCGACGATCTGGCCGAATGGCCCTCGCCCAAGGAAGACCGCCGGCTCTCGAACATCGTCTTCATGGGCATGGGCGAGCCGCTCTACAATCTCGACAACGTCGCTGACGCCATCGACATCATCGCCGACGGCGAGGGCATCGCCATTTCGCGCCGGCGCATCACCGTCTCGACCTCCGGCGTCGTGCCCGAGCTCAAGGCCCTGGGCGAGCGCACCCAGGCCATGCTGGCCATCTCGCTGCACGCCACCAACGATGATCTGCGCGACGTGCTGGTGCCGCTGAACAAGAAGTACGACATCGCCACGCTGATGGAGGGGATCAGGAATTATCCCGGCCTCTCCAATACCCGCCGCGTGACGTTCGAGTACGTGATGCTCAAGGACGTCAACGACAGCCCGGCCGAGGCCAAGGCCCTGGTCAAGCTGCTCAAGGGCATCCCGGCCAAGATCAACCTGATCCCGTTCAATCCCTGGCCTGGCACGAACTACGGCTGCTCGGACTGGGGCGCCATCGAGAGCTTCGCGGCGATCCTCAATCGCGCCGGCTACGCCTCGCCGATCCGCACCCCCCGCGGCCGCGACATCCTCGCCGCCTGCGGTCAGCTGAAGAGCGAGAGCGAGAAGCTGCGGGCCAGCGCCCGGCGCAAGCAGGCGGCCGAAACCGGCGAGGCCATTGCCTAGGCCGCCGCCGCCCGGCTAACCATTCGGCCCAGAGCCCTTAGCTTTGGGTGGTGACACCCAAAGCGTGAAAAGGGCTCTAGTCTAAAAGTCGGGAGCGTGACGGCCGCCGAAAGCGGCTTCCACTTTCGGCTATCACGCTCCAGTACTTTTTCACCGACGGGACGCCCATGCCGCCAGAGCTGCAGTCGCCGGAGATCCAGGCCTTCGCCAACGGCTTCCCGATCGCCCTCATGCATATCGGCGTGACGGTGGCGATCCTGTTCGCCGGGGTGCTGATCTACATCCTGCTGACGCCGCATCGCGAGATCGCCCTGATCCGCGAGGGCAACTCCGCTGCGGCGCTGTCGCTGGGCGGGGTTCTGGTGGGCCTGGCCATCCCGCTCTCGGCCTCGCTGGCCGGCTCGACCTCGGCGCTGGAGATCGGCATGTGGGGCGCGGCCTGCGTGGCTCTCCAGCTATTGGTCTTCCGGCTGGTCGATCTGCTCTTGCGCGGCCTGCCGCAGCGGATCGCCGAGGGCGAGGTCGCGGCCGCCGCCCTGCTGGTCGGCGCCAAGCTCGCCACCGCCCTGATCATCGCCTCGGCCATGGCCGGCTGACGGCCGGGAGCCGATGCATTTCCCCAAGCTCCCCGACTGGCTGGTCTATGCGGCGGTGGTGCTGGCGCTGCTGATCGCCGCCGTGGGTCGGCAGGAGCGTGCCGACGCACCGCCCCCGCCGCCGCCGGTCGCGGGCGGCGAGGGCCTGCCGCTCGGACCCGCCTCGCCCTTCGATCCCCAGGTAGTGGTCGACGTGCCGGGCAAGGCGGAGCCTGGCGTCGGCACCGCGTTTTCGGTTTCGGACAGCGGCGTGTGGGTGACGGCGCGCCACGTGGTGGACGGCTGCACCCAGACCGCCATCGTCGTGGCCGAGGGCCGCGGGGTCGAAGCCACCGTGCATATCGACCCGCGTGGCGAGGCGGCCGTGTTGGTCACCGAGGGCGGCGCCCCGCCGTTGCCGCTGGGCCTCGACCAGACCTTGCGTCGCGGCGACCGCGCCTTCCATCCGGGCTTCCCCCAGGGCGAGCCGGGGGAGGCGACCTCGCGCCTGCTGGGCCGCGAGAACCTGGAGGTGCGCGGCCGCGGCGCGCGCACCGAGTCCGTCTTGGTCTGGGCCGAAACCGGCCGTACGGACGGGCTTAAGGGCACGCTGGCCGGGCTGTCGGGTTCGCCGGTGCTTGACCGCGCCGGCCGGGTGATCGGGGTGACGGTCGCCGAAAGCCCGCGCCGCGGTCGCATCTACACCGCCGCGCCCGAGACCGTGCTCGGCGCGCTCGCCGCCACTCACCAGCGGGCCGATAAGTTCGCGGTCGGCGAGCCGATCACCACCGACAACTACGGTCGCGTCGCCGACACCCTGCGCCGCGACCTGCGCGTCGCGCAGGTGATCTGCATGAAGACGTCCTAGGCCCTCCCTCGTCGGCCCGTACCGGTACACCGCGGAAGATGACAGCTATGGCGCAGGCGGCTATCGGCTCGGAGAGGCGGGCGTATGCGTCCTGGCCAGCGCAGCCTTGGCGGCCTGGCGCGTAGGCACGTCCAGGGCGCGGAGGATCTGCGAGATGTGGTTCCGGACGGTGAAGTGCGAAATCGCCAGCCGGCGGGCGATCTCCTTGTTCGACATGTCGCCGAGCAGCAGCGGCAGGATCGCCGCCTGGCGCTCGGTCAGCCGCGGCGGGGGCGGCGGCTCGCAGTCGTCCGGCAGGCGCATCCGGCGCAGCGCGCCCGGGGGCAGGATTTTGCGCAGCTTGGCCAGCGTGGCCGCATCGTCGGGATCGAGGACGGCGACGAGCGCCACGCTGGCGTCGGTGCGGACGGGGGAGGCGAGCGACATGATACGGAAACCTAGCGCCTGGCCGGGTCGGCCTTCATCCTGCGATCCTCCCGGCCGTTGCGAGGCGGCGATGAACCGCAGAGGTTTTCGACGAATGGCGATGACGCGATGACGAGCGTTCCGGCGCCGGGTCTTTCCTGGATGGACGAGGCGAGGCCCGCGGATCGGACGTTCCGGCGTCCGACCCTCGTCGCGACCCTGCGGCTGAGCGCGATCTTCTGGCCGGTGATGTTCGCCGGAGACTGCGTCCTCGCCGTGTTGATGCACGCCGATCTCCTCGAAATGATCGGGTCCAAGCTGGCCCTCTACGGGCTGTCGGCCATGATCACGCTCGGCATGTCGCTGCTGCTGTTTCGTGCGCGGAGGCTGTCGTTCATCCAGAAGGCGGCGGCCTGCACCGGCTTGGCGGTCGTCGGCGCGCCGCTGTTTGCGCTGATCGACCTCGCCATGGGCGTCATCTGCCTCTATCCGAAACCGTTCCCCTTCGACCCCGTGAATTTCGGCTACGCGCTGATCTACGGCGGCGCGATCTTCCTGGCGTGGTCGAGCCTGTTCGTGGCGATGCTCTACAGTTTCGAGGTGGTCGACCGCGAGCGGCGCCTGGCGGCCGCGCGCGAAGAGGCTCTGGCCGCGCAGATGCGGGCGTTGCGCTACCAGGTGAACCCGCACTTCCTGTTCAACACGCTCAACTCCATCGGCGCCCTGATCGAGGAGGGAGCCGGCGTGAGGGCCGAGCGGATGGTGCTGTCGCTGTCCACCTTCCTGCGCGCCAGCCTGGCCCTGGACCCGATGCAGGACGTGCCCCTCGCGCAGGAATTGGCGCTGCAGGCGGAGTATCTGGATATCGAGCGCGAACGCTTCAGTGACCGGATGTCGGTGAAGATCGACGTGCCCGAGGCGGTGCGCGATGCGCTGGTGCCCAGCCTGATCCTGCAGCCGCTCGTCGAGAATGCGGTGAAGCACGGGGTGGGCGCGACGGCCGGTCCGGTGGAGATCGTGCTCCGGGCCCGGCGCAAGGCCGAGCGGCTCAGCATTTCGATTGAGAATGACATATGGGCCCATGACGGACGGCCGGCTCGGCCCGGGGCGGGCATCGGTCAACGCAATGTCGCCGAACGGGTGCGTGCGCGCTTCCAGGGGGAGGGGCGGTTCGACGCCGGGCGCATTACGCCGACCCGCTATTGCGCGTCGCTGGAGTTGCCCTTGAGGTTCGCATGAGCGGCCTGTCGGTGCTGGTGGTCGACGACGAACCCCTGGCGCGGCGGCGCATCCTGCGGCTGCTGGCCAAGGAGGAAGGGCTGGGCCGGATCGAGGTTGCGGGCGACCTGGCGGAAGCTTGCCGGGCGGCCGACGTGCTGCGCCCCGACATCGTGCTGCTGGACATCCAGATTCCGGGCGGCGACGGCTTCCAGCTGCTCGATCAGATCGCGCAGACGCCCGCCGCGGTGGTGTTTGTGACCGCCTTCGATCACCACGCCTTGCGGGCGTTCGAGGCCAATGCGGCCGACTATGTGACCAAGCCCATCGAGCCTGGACGCTTCCGGGCGGCGATGGCGCGGGCGCGGCGGCTGGCCGGCCTTCAGGCGCGCGACGAGCGGATCGCCGAGCTTCAGGAGACGGTGACGGCGCTGCGCGGCGCGCTGGGCGAGCAGTCGCGCGCGCCGGTGGATTTCTGGGTCAGGGCGCGCGGCGAGCACCTTCGGGTCGGCGCGGGCGACATCGTGCGGTTTCAGGCGGAGCGCGACTATGTCCGGATCCACGTGGCCGGCGCGAACTACCTCTATCGGGAGAGCCTCGCCTCGCTGGAGCGGCGTTTGGACGCCGAAGCCTTCGTGCGGATCCACCGTGGGGCGATCGTGCGCCGCGGGGCGATCGTGAAGGTGCGGCCAGGGCCCTTCGCGGCGCTGGTGGCGGTGCTGTCGGACGGGAGCGAAGTCAGGGTCGGCCGCACCTACGAGTCCCAGATGCGCGCCCTTGTGGGGCGGACCTGAGCCCGCCGCCGGCGGTGTACCGGTACGCCGCCGCGGCTCGGTGAAGCTTAGCGGGCCGTTAGAATGAAGCCATCTGTCGTAACTGGCGGTCGCCTGCATCCGAGGAGCGGCGCCGCCGAACCGGAGGGGTTCATGTCCAAGTTGCTTACCGGCCTTTCGCTGTCCCTGGCCGTCGGGGCCTTCGCCTTTGGGGCCGGCGCGCCTGCGTCCGCCGCCGTCCTGCTCTCGGAGCCGGGGGTTTCTCAGTTCCGGCCCTCGCCGGGCTCATACAGCTATTTCTTCGACGCCACGGAGGAAGGCGCCGGCACGATCAGCTTCGGTCTCGTGGGACGCGGCACGATCGACGGCCAAGGCGCCGTCTGCGGGGCCAATCTCTGCGACGACACCTTCACCCTGATCCTGAACGGCAATGACCTGTTTCAGGGTCGCTTTCGCATGGGGGGCGAAGGCGTCGATCTGGTGCTTTTCGCACCGAACGGCGCTGCGGTGTCCGCGACCTCGGGCGCGCTCGGCGAAGGGGGGACCGCCTCGCTCTCCCTGCCCGCGATCTTCCGCCAAGGCCAGAACTCCCTGACCTTCGTCTATACCGGGATCGACCAGGGGATGGATGACGAAGCGTGGGCCATTTCCAATCTGCTGGTGCGCGACAACATGGCGGTGGTGCCCGAGCCTGCGACCTGGGCGATGATGATCACCGGGTTCGGCCTGGCGGGCGCGGCGCTGCGCCGTCGATCGGCCCGGCTCGGTCAGTTGGCCTGACCCCGGGTCGAAACGGGCCGACCCGGCGGTGAGGGAGACGCCGCTGCGCGCGCTCCCTCCGTCGGCGTCAGCGCCTCTTCAGATTTCTTTCGGCTGGGGATTCAGCCGCGCCACGGCGAAGGCCAGGGCGATACCGATCAGGCCGATCAGCGCCGAATAGATGAAGAAGGTCACATAGCCGGCGCCCAGGGCCGCGGCGCTGACCCCCGACTTCTCGACCGCGCTGGCGAACGTCTCCGCCGGCAGGTTCGCGAACAGCGGCTTGAAGGCGGCGAAGGCGCCGCCGGCGTCGGCCGCCGCGGCCGCGCCCTCGACGATCCTCCCGGACTGCGAGGCGATCAGCTTGCCCAGCAGGGCGTAGAGCGAGGAGAAGAGCGCGTACTGCGTCGCCGTGAAGCCCTGGCCGGTCAGGCTGGACATGTAGGCGATCAGGCAGGTGCCGGAAAATCCGGACGCCACGTTGTCGACCCCGATGGCGACGCTGAGCGCCCAGAGCTGCGGCCCCTGCGTCGCCAGCCAGGCGAAGACCAGGTTCGAGGTCGGCCCGGCGAAGGCGCCCGCCACCATCGACTTCATCAAGCCGAAGCGGGCGATGCAAAAGCCGCCCAGGCCGACGCCCAGCACCGACATCACCGCGCCAAGCACCTTGCGCACCTCGGCGATCTCGAGCTTGGAGAAGCCCATGTCGAGATAGAACGGGTTCATGATGTTGAGCACGAAGTCGCTCAGCCGATAGACGCAGATCAGCGCCAGGATCAGCCCCGCCGCCTGGCCGTAGCGGGCGAAGAAATTGGCCAGCGGCGCGCCGAGCGCGACGCTCAGATAGCGACCCGGCCGGGTCTGCAGGCCCGGCGCAGGGCGGGCGGCGAAATAGATCACCAGCGCGCCCAGCACCACGCCGCCGACCTGGGCCGCCGCGCCCCAGGGCTTGGCCTCCCACAGCGCCTTGACCTGTTCGCCCGCGCCGCCCAGTCCCAGCGCCGACAGCCCGCTCGACAGCAGGGTCGCGTTGCCCGCCAGGCCCGAGCCGAGCACGAGCGCGCCCAACACGAAAAGCGCCAGGCGCACGATCCACTCGACCAGGTCGCGGCCCGGGGCGGCGGGAATGTCGCCGGTGTCGATGGCGCGGATCTCGTGCTGGGCCTCGCGCGGCGCGCCCAGTACGCCCAAGACGCCGATCAGCATCAGCACCGCCATGATGGCGTAGGAGGTGTTCCAGCCGGCGTATTCCGACAGGGCCAGCGGCAGCACCCCGGCCACGATCATGGCGATGCGGTAGCCCCACTGATAGGCCGCGGCCATCGCGCCCTGCTTCTCCGTCACCGCCGCCTCGATCCGCCAGGCGTCGATGACGATGTCCTGGGTGGCCGAGACGAAGCCGACGAACACCGCGAACAGGGCCATCAGCCCGAGCCCCCGCGCCGGATCGCCCCCGGCGATGGCCCACAGCCCGACGACGATCAGCGCCTGGCAGACCAGCATCCACGAGCGCCGATGGCCCAGCCATTTGGTCAGCAGGGGAATCTTGGCGCGGTCGACCAGCGGCGCCCACAGGAACTTCAGCGAATAGGCCAGGGTCGCCAGGCCGAAGAACGCGATCACCTCCAGCGACAGGCCCGCATCCCGCAGCCACGCCGACAGCGTGTCGAAGATCAGCAGGTTCGGCAGGCCCGAGGCGAAGCCCAGAGCGAGCATGACCAGCGAGCGGCGCTCCAGATAGACCGCCAGGGCGGCCAGCGTTCCAGGCTTCTTGGCGGCCGGCTCGGAAGCCTGGCTCTCGGTGGTCATCGTGGCGGTCCCCTCGCGGGGATCGCCCCCGGCGTCAGCCGACCTTGGCGCGCTCCGTCATTTCCGTCCAGTCGGGGGCGCCGGTCCAGCGGGCCAGCGCCGCGCGCAGGGCGTCGGGCGTCAGCGGCTTGACCAGGAAGTCGTCCATGCCGGCCGCCAGACAGGCGTGGCGGTCCTCCTCGAAGGCGTTCGCGGTCAGGGCGACCACCGGGGTCTTCACGCCCAGCGCCCGTACGCGGCGCGTCGCCTCCAGGCCCGAGATCCCCGGCATGCGCATGTCCATCAGGATCAGGTCGTACTCGCCGACGGCCAGGGCGGCCAGGGCCTCCTCGCCGCCGCCGGCCTGGTCGACGCCGCAGCCCTCGCGGGTGAGCAGGGTGCGGGCCAGCAGGGCGTTGATCGGATTGTCCTCGACCAGCAGCACGCGCCGCCCTGGGGCGGCGGCCGGGGCGATGCGGTCGTCCACGGCGGCGGCCTGGTCGGCCTTGCGCCGCGCGGCCAGCACCCGGTCGGCGACCGAAGAGCGGCGCAGCGGCTTGATCAGGTAGCCTGCATAGCCAGCGGCGCGATGGGCCTCGATCTGGCCGCGCTCCTCCGGCGTCAGCAGCACGATTGCGGTGCGTCCCGCCGGCGCGGCGTCGCCCGCCAGCGCGCGGTCGACCAGGATCACGTCGGCGCTCCTGCTGGCGGCCAGCGCGTCGGCCAGGGTCGGCGCCGTCACCGCCTTGCCGCCCGCCGCCTCGACCTGGCGGCGCGCGGCCTCGGCCGTGACCGGGCTGGCGCTGGCGATCGCGACGGTGCGGCGGGCCAGCAACCGCTCGGCCTCGCCGGTCGCGCGCTCGAACCGGGCCTCGAACCAGAACGCCGCTCCGCCCAGGGCGGCGGTCTCGACGCCGACGGCGCCGTCCATGGCGCTCGCCAGCTTGCGGGCGATGGCCAGGCCCAGGCCCGCTCCGCCCAACTGTACGTCGCGCAGCGGATCGGCCTGTTCGAAGGCGTCGAAGATCTTCTCGCGCGCCTGCTCGCTGACGCCGGGCCCCGAATCCTCGACGGTGAAGCGCAGGCCCGCAGGCGTCTCGGCGGCGGTGACCAGCACCCCGCCTTCGGCGGTGAACTTGATGGCGTTGCCCGCGAAGTTCAGCAGGATCTGCCGCAACCGGCCCTCGTCGGCCACCATGGCGCCGATCCCGGCCGGAGCCGCCCAAGCGATCTCCAGCCCCTTTTCGTGCGCCCGGGGCGAGAGCAGTTCGCAGACCGAGCGCAGCAGGCTCTCGACCTCGAACCGGGTCGGGTGCAGCTCGATCTTGTCCGCGCCCAGCCGCGCGAAGTCCAGCACGTCGTTGACCAGGCCCAGCAGGTGTTCGCCGGATTCGCGCAGCGCCGAGACATAGGCGCGCTGCTCGTCCGTCAGGCGGGTGCCCTCCAGCAGCCGGGCCATGCCCAGCACCCCGTTCAGGGGCGTACGGAACTCGTGGCTCAGCGAGGCGAGCTGTTCGGCGCTGACGCGGGCGTCACGGATAGGGCGATCGTTCATCGCCCTATGGTTTATGCCCCTACCGCTTAACGGGCGGTCAAACCGGGCTCAGCCGCCGGCCATTTCCTGGGCAAGGGTGACCAGGGCGGCGCGGGCCGAGGCGCGCGGGATCGCTGCGAAGGCCTCCAGCAGGTCGACCGCGCCGGTCAGGGCCAGGGCGCGCACCACCTCGTCGGCGGCTTCGGACAGCCCGCCCTCCTCGCCGACCAGCCAGCCGACGCTGGTGTCGAGCGCGGCGGCGATGGAGACCAGCATCGAGCCCGACACGCGGTTGGCTCCCCGCTCGTACTTCTGGATCTGCTGGAAGGACACGCCGACGCGTTCCGACAAGATTCCCTGGCTGATGCCAAGGGATTTGCGGCGCAGGCGCATGCGCGCACCGATGGCGATATCGACGGGATCAGGTCCCAGGGCGTCATCGAGGGGCATCAATTCCTCCCCGCTCTTCACGAACTTCTTTCGCGGGCGTTAACCCAGCGACACCATAACAAGTAGACGGCCGCCAACGCGAGTCGCTAACTTGTTCAAGTTATGCGCGCGCCACCGGACACAGTCGCGGACTCGATCGGGCTTCTGACCCCGCGGGAACGCGATTGCCTGCGGCTGGTCGACCGCCACCTGTCCTCCAAGCAGATCGCCCGCGAGCTGGGCATGTCGAAGGCCTCGGTCGACACCTATTGCGACCGCGCCCGGCGAAAGCTCGGCGTTTCAGACCGTTACGCCGCCGCGCGGGCCCTGGCCGACTCCGAAACCCTTGTCCCGATCGGATCGGGACACGACGCGATCAGGACAGACGACGCCCCCGTCTCATGGGCTGATGGAGCCCAGCAAGGAGACGAGGCCGATGGGCGACTGGTTGAGAGAACTGACGGACGCCAAGGTGGTGGCGCTGCACCCGGAGCGGCAGCCCGACGGGCGCCGGGCCGCGGTGGGCCAGGCGATGCGGGTGCGCAACGAAGTGGCGGCGTTCGAGCGCCGCTGGCCGACCCCGCAGCAGGGCGAGGCGGTCCCGGCCTTTACCTGGACCCAGCTGGAGCGCCAGCTCGCGGACCTGGCGGATTCGCCGGTGAAGTCGGCCATGGCCAAGGATTTGGTTTCGGCCTTGCGCAAGATGTCCCAGTTCAAGCCGCCGGAAATGGTCCTGCGGGAAATCCTCTGTATGAGCTGGGCCTTGCTGGACGAGGGCTTCCAGCCGGAACTGGACTCGCCGGCCAGCCCCTAGGGCCGCTGGCGCGTCTGGGGCTGACGGGCCTGATCGCGATCGTGGCCGCCCTGGCTTTCGGGGCGCTGCTCGCCGGGCTCCACGCGCTCCAGAGCCTAATTTAATCCTGATTGCGAACGGGGCCTTAGCCCTACCTCCCAAACACTTCTCAAGCACAGAAGGCGCCGGCGCCTGGCCGCGCGCCAGGAGACCCCTCATGCTCAAGCAACGTCGTATGATCGCCGATCAAGTCGCGGCGAGTTTGTTCGAGGCCGAGGCCGCCATCGACGCCGCCCTGGCGAAGACGGCCGGCCTGGCCGGCGTGATGCCCGGCCTGCGCGCCGATGCCGGCCTGTCGGCCCTGGTCGGCCAGGGCGCGGTTGAGCGGGCCAGCGAGGCGATCGCCCTGCTCGCTCAGGCGCGCCGCGCCATCTGCGAGACGCATAAGGAGCTCGACGTCGCCAAGACCCAGATCGGCCTGGGCGCGGTGATGTACGGCGGCGCCGAAAAGCCGCCCCAGGCTGCGCTCGTCGGCCGTTCGCTGCGCGCGATCGCCAGCTAAGTCATCGTCGAAGTTGCATCCTGCGGCGCAAGCCGCAGTATCGGGGCCCTCGACCCTTGAGGGCCCCGTTTTCGTGCTCCGCTCCGCTCCCGAACAGATCTGGGCCGTCGCCATGCTCATCGTTTCGACCTACGCCTGGTGGCGGGGCGGGCGGGTCGAGCGAGCGGTGGCGGTCGCCAACGTGATCGCCTGGGTGGCGACGATCGCGGTCCAGAACCGCACCAACTGGGTCGATCCCCAATGGGGGATGTTCACGGTCGACGTGCTGTTCCTGGGGGTGCTGCTGGTCCTGGTGGTGCGCACGGATCGCTTTTGGATCATGCCGGCCGCCGCCTTCCAGCTCCTGGGCGTCGTCACCCATGCCGCGATCATCGCCGACGACGGCGTGCGCGCCCGCGCCTACATCACCGCGCTGATCCTCTGGAGCTATCTGGTGCTGATCACCCTGGCCGTGGGCGCGCACCTGCACTGGCGCGCGATGATGCGCCGCCGCGCGGGCTATGCAGGAACGGCCAGTCCGGCGCGGCGATAGGCCAGGGCCTCGGCGACGTGCACCCGCCGCACCGGCCCGCCGCCCTCCAGGTCGGCGATGGTGCGCGCCAGCCGCAGCGCCCGCGTCCAGCCACGCGCGGTCAGGCCGCCGGCCTCGGCCGCCTTGGCCAGCAGGGCGCGGGCGGCCGGATCCAGCTGCGCGATCTTCTCCAGGAAATCGCCTTCGGCCCGGGCGTTGAGGCCCGGCCCGTCCTCGCCGGCGCGCTGCGCCTGCAACGCCCGCGCGGCCGCGACCCGTGCGGCGGCCTGCGCCGTTCCCTCGGCCGGCGGCGGCAGGGCCAGGTCGGCGGCCGTGACCGGCGGCACGTCCACCTGCAGGTCGATGCGATCCATGAACGGCCCCGAGACCTTCATCTGATAGTCGGTCTGGCAGCGCGGCGCGCGCCCGCAGGCCCCGCGCCCGGCCCCGCCCAGGCCGCACTTGCAAGGGTTCTGGGCGGCCACCAGCTGGAAGCGCGCCGGATAGCGCACATGGGCGTTGGCGCGGGCCACCACCACCTCGCCGTTTTCCAGCGGCTGGCGCAGCGAATCCAGGGCCTGCGCCGAAAATTCCGGCAGTTCGTCCAGGAACAGGACGCCGTTGTGAGCCAGGGAGACCTCGCCCGGCTTCACACGCAGGCCGCCTGTGAACCCCACCAAGATAATGGCCCTGCGAGTGCTCCAGCCCCAACGAAAAGTGCCCAAAGTAGATGTCTCTAGGTACGAAGTTCGCGTCCCCACTTAGCAAGTGGAACAAGTGGGCGTCTCTGGTTTCCGATGTCTCGGCCGAATGGCTTGAAACACCACCTCCGCCGCGAGCAGTCAGCGCCACGCGAGGGGCAATAGCGGTCCCGCCCGGCGGACCGCACGTCGCCTTCGAGTCGTCCATCGAGCGGGATTTCCTGGCGTTCTGCCGGACGGATCACCGCGTACGTCGTGTCATGGCCCAGCAGCTTGTGCTGCACTTCTACGATGTGAGGCGAGGTGTTCGCCGCCGCTACACCCCGGACTTCGTGATCGAGATGGGGGAGGATGCTGGGGTCGGTTGGCGAAGCGCCGTGGTCGAGGTCAAGCGGCGCACCGACCTGATGCGGGCCCGAGCACAGCTCCAGGCTCCGCTCGCAGCAGCGCGCCTTTGGGCCGAGCAGCGTCAGGGGATCATCTTCACGGTCGTCACCGACAGAGCGATGGCAAGCGGCCACTGGCTAGCCAATGCACGGCTTCTGTCGGGGCAAATCGACAGGCCCTACGACGCGCAGTTCGAGGAGGAGTGTGCGTCGTTCATACGCCAGCGGGGCGAGTTTCGGATCGGCGCCCCACTCGAAAGCGCGCTCGTCTAGGGTGAACGTGAAGATGCGGTCGCTCTCGAAGGCGCGAAATATCTCAACTTTCCCGGCCTTCAGGTCGAGCTTGTCGTCCAGGCCAACCGACGTCGATCCGCGGTCACGAACGTGGATCAGAACGAAGCTGCTCGCAGGATTGAGGCCCGCGGCGGCCCGGACGTCGCGCCCGCTCGGGTCGTCGTCGTCGATTTCATAGCGGACGCCGTTGACGTCCAGTTCAATGGTTTTCGGCTTACCAGCCATTTCAGTCTCCGTTGCGATGCGACCTCGATTTGCCGAGGCGTCCGAACTGGACTAGAATCGCCCTGGAGTCCGGATATAGACCGTCTATCATTGGACTAATTGACGGTTCAAGTCCCATTTTGGACCAAACGGAGGATGGAGCATGCCAGCCACGCAGCCTGTCGCCCCCGCGGGCGACGGGCGTTCAACGATTCCCGCAGCAATGGAGACATTCACGGCAATCGCCGAGGCCTGGAGTATAGGAACAGATGACCAGATAAAGCTTCTCGGCTCTCCCGGAAGATCAACCTTCTTCAAGTGGAAAAAGGATGGAGGTTCCCTCCCGAGAGATGCGGTGGAGCGAGTGTCTCACCTAGTTAGCATATACAAAGCGCTTCAGATTCTTATTCCAAACGAAGAAAGTGCCGATACGTGGATTAAAAGGCCAAGTAAGTACTTTGGTGAACGATCCGCGCTAGACGTTATGCTTGGAGGGGACGTTGTCGATATCTACCGAGTCAGACAGTACCTCGACGCCCAGCGAGGATGATCTGCCGATCGTGGAGGTCGATCAGGAGTATTACGTTCTGATCCCTTCGCGCTTTCCGCCGATCGAGTTGTACGAGCGGATCGCCAACGATCCTGAGCACGATGCCGCGTTCAAAGAGGTTGAGGCGCTCACCAACCCCAGGCTGCGGGAGAAGGCTCGGCTGGTCGGCGGCTCTGGTCCCGGCGAGACAGAGCCCGCGCATCTGCAGAATTGGAACCACGCGCCGTTCACGTATCCGAACCCGGACGGCACGCGGTTCTTTGGGCCGGCGACGGCCGCCCTTGAGCTGTTCGATGAACTGCAGACCGCCTTGGCGGTCTCGGTCCGCAAACGCGAAGCGTTTTTGAGCAGCACCAACGAAGTGCCGATGGGCCTGGACATGCGCGTCCTCGTTCGGCGCGTGACGGGGCGTTTTGCCGACTGTCGCGGCAGGGGCGTCGAGCCCGACCGTGAAGTTCGCTGGAGGGCCGGCCGGGCGCTTCTTGAGAAGCAGGCGGATGGTCTTCTGTTTCGACCTGAAGAGCGTCCCAGCGCCACGGGGATCTCGATTCTAAGGGGCCAGGCGCTTGGGCGGGCGATCCAGGGCGATCACTTCCGGTTCGCTTGGGATGGAGAAAGGGTGAAGTCTCTGTATGCCTTCCGGGATGGTGTCGTGGTCCTCCCAGAAAGCTTGGGGGTGGCCAAGGCAGCGTTTGCCGCTTAGTCGGCGCCGGAACCTAAATACCGGCTCAGCCTCATCGCGAAGGCCAGAGTTGCGGCCGACGTCCGGCCTACCCCCAAAGGCGTCGCTCCCCGCATCAAGGTCCAAGGCGGGTATCTCGGCCCAAGCGGAGGCGTGCCTGTGCCGTCAAGGGGCTAGAGTGCCCTCAAGCAGGGGCCCGTTGCTCCGCACCGTCCGCTTTCCAAACCTTAGCGATCGACCCCATTGAGCTCTTAGCCGAAGTTTGGAATGTCTGCTTTGGGTGCTGGCCCGAGCCTGGCTCGAAGGTGTGCGCCGGCGGCCTCAACGGGGGATAGGCCGCCGGCGCCTCCACTGCCTGCTGGCCGGGGCGTGGCCAGCAGGAGGGAGTTTCTAAGACGCCGCGCTAGGCGCTGCGATCGCGGTAGCCGAGCAGCCGCAGGGCGTTGAAGACGACCACGAGGGTAGAGCCCTCGTGCATCGCAACCGCGGGCCCGATGCCGAGCCCGAGGATCGTCGCGGGTACAAGAATCGCGACGACCCCCAGGCTGATGAAGACGTTCTGACGAATGACCGACCGCGTTCGACGGCTGAGGCCGACGGCGAACGGCAGATGGCGCAGATCGTCGGCCATCAGGGCCACGTCGGCGGTCTCCAGCGCGACGTCCGATCCGGCGGCGCCCATGGCGATCCCGACGGTCGCGTTGGCCATGGCCGGGGCATCGTTCACGCCGTCGCCGACCATCGCCACCTTGTCTTGGGCGCGCAGCTTGCGGATGGCCTCGACTTTGTCCTCGGGCATGAGGTCGCCCCACGCTTCGTCGAGGCCGACGTCCTTAGCGATCGCCTCGGCGACTTTGCTGTGGTCGCCGGAGATCATCAGCATCCGGGTGATGCCGAGCTTCCGAAGGGCGGCCAGAGCCTCGCGCGCGGCCTCGCGGGGAGTGTCCATCAGTCCGATGACGCCGAGGTCGCGCTCGCCCTTGCGCACCGCCATCGTCGTTCGGCCCTGATCCCGCAGGCCCGCGATCGCCTTGGCCGCCTCAGCGCCCAGCGCAGGCACGCCGTCGGCGCCGAACATTTCCGCCTTGCCGATCCACACCGTTTCGCCGTCGAGCTCTGCGACGACGCCGCGTCCGATGAGGTTCTTCAAGTCGCTGGCGGCGCCGATCGCATTGCCTGAAGGGCCAAGGCGCTCACGTCCGTCCCGGGCGATCGCCTCGGCGAGCGGGTGATCGCTCAGCATCTCGACCGCCACCGCAACGCGCAGCAGCTCGTTCTCAGCGACGCCGGGCGTGGTGAGGACATCCGTAATACGGGGGCGCCCTTCGGTGAGCGTGCCCGTCTTGTCGAAGGCGATGGAGCGTAGCGAGCCGAGATCCTCCAGCGGCGCGCCGCCTTTCACCAGCACGCCGCCTTTGGCCGCCCGGGCGACGCCCGAGAGCACGGCGCTCGGCGTGGCGATCGCCAGCGCGCACGGACTGGCGGCGACCAGGACCGCCATCGCCCGGTAGAAGCTGGCCGAGAACGGCTCGTCGATGACCACCCAGGCGAACAGCAGCACGAACGCCAGGATCAGGACCGCCGGCACGAAGATGCGCTCGAACTTGTCGGTGAAGCGCTGGGTCGGGGACTTGCGGGTTTCGGCTTCGCTGACCAGGCGCACGACCTTGGCCAGGGCTGAGTCGGTCGACAGCCGCGTCACCTCCACCTCAATGGCCCCGGCCCCGTTGATGGTGCCGGCGAAGACCCGCGAGGCGGCGTCGACGCTGTCGGGCTTGGCGCGGGCGCGAGCACGATCGTCCACCGTACGCTTGTCGACCGGGATGCTCTCGCCCGTCACTGGGGCCTGGTTGACGCTGGAAGCGCCCTTCACCACGAAGCCGTCGGCCGGAAGGCGCTCGTTGGGTCGGACGATCACGACGTCGCCGACCACGAGGTCTTCGACCGCCAGTTCCTTCGTTTCGCCATCGCGCCGGACCGTCGCGGTGCGCGGCGCGAGTTCGGCCAGCGCCTCGATGGCGCGCTTGGCGCGGCCCATGGCGTAGTGCTCCAAGGCGTGGCCCAGGCTGAACAGGAAGAGAAGCAGCGCGCCTTCCGCCCAGGCGCCCAGGGCTGCCGCGCCGGCGGCCGCCACGAGCATCAGGGTGTCGATCTCAAAGCGCTTGAGGCGCAGGTTGTCGAACGCTTCGCGAACCGTGAAGAAGCCGCCGAAGCCGTAAGCGCCGACATAGAGTGCGGTCGGCAGCCAGGACGGTGCGGCCGGAACCAACTTCTCGATCAGGAAGCCCGCGGCCAGCAGTCCCCCGCACAGCAGCGAGAAGATCAGCTCGCTGTTCGCGCCGAGCGGTCCGCCGTGCGCGTGGTCGTGCCCTTCTCCCTCCTTGTGAACGTGACCTGGTTGGCCGTGTTCAGCGTGAGGTTCCAGCGGCTTGCCCAAGGGTGACACGCCAAGTCCGGCCAGGACCTTGAGGACGTCTTGTTGCGAAACCACGGTGCGGTCGAACTCGACCCGGACCAGGCCCGCGCCGGTGGCGTCAGCCTCCAGCACGCCTGGGGTGGCGGCCAGGCGTTCGGTGACTGTGCGGGCGCGCCGCTCGTGCTGAATGCCGCGGACCTGCCAGACCGCATGGCCAAAGCGTTCGGTGATCGCCGCGCCGGCTGCGGTCACAAGCTCGCGCAAGCGGGAGAGCGAAATCACGTCGGGGTCGTAGTGGACACAAAGGTGCGCGCCCTCGGCCTTTTCCACAACATGGGCCTTGGTCACGCCGGGCCGACCGCCGATCTCATCGGTGAGCCGCTTGACGCAGGCGTCAGAGCCGTCATGGACCTCCGGCAGGACCAGCGGGATGTCGAGTTGCAGCGTCTTGATCATGCCGAACCTCCTGATGAAGCCCGCAACGCGCGGACCTCGATACGGGTTGGACGAAGCAGGCGACGGCTTGCCGCCGCCTGCCGCGCTACGCTGGGATCGAACTAGTCCTCGATCCCCTCACTCTTGCGATGCCGAACCGCCTGGGCGGCGAAAGTCGGCAACACCAACAGGGTCAGGGCCGTCGCGGTCAGCAGGCCGCCGATGACCACGGTCGCCAGCGGCTTCTGAACCTCGGCCCCCGCCCCGCTGGCGATCGCCATTGGAATGAAGCCGACGATCGCGACCAGGGCTGTGGTGAGCACCGCCCGCAGTCGGCTCGACGCGCCCTCAATGGCTGCGCGATGGGCGCTGAGCCCCTCCTGCAGCCGCTCGCGGATCGCCTGCATGAGCACCAGACCGTTCAGGGTCGCCACGCCGGAGACGGCGATGAAGCCGACGGCAGCGGAGACCGAGAACGGCATGCCGCGCAACAGGAGCGCGAGCGCCCCGCCCACCAACGCCAAGGGGACGCAGGCGAAGACCAGCGCGGCCTCCGCGAACGATCCCAGCGCCATGAACAGCAGGATGCCGATCAGGACGAAGACGATGGGGATCACGACCGAGAGTCGCTGCTCGGCGCGCTTCAGGTTCTCGAACTGGCCGCCCCAATCCAAGTAGACGGCGGTCGGGAGCTTGACCTGCGCGACCGCGCCTTGGGCGTCGGCGACGAAGCCGCCGAGGTCACGTCCGCGGACATTCGCCTGGACCACCATCCGCCGGCTGCCGTTCTGCCGGCTGATCTGGTTTGGCCCCTCGGCGGTTTCGATCCGCGCCACAGAGGACAGCGGGACGACGTTACCCGTGGCCGAGACGACCGGGAGAGCGGCCAGCGCCGCCGGATCGTTACGCGCTTCATCGGGTAGGCGCACAACGACATCGAAGCGGCGGTCGCCTTCGAAGATGCGCCCGGCCTCGGCGCCGCCGACGCCGGCCTGGATCGCCTCGCTGACGTCGGCTGCGGAGAGCCCGTAGCTAGCGGCGGCGAAGCGGTCGACGCTGACGGTCAGGGTCGGCAGGCCAGAGGCCTGTTCGACGCGGACGTCCGCAGCCCCCGGGGTCTTGCGCAGGGCGGCGGCCACCTCGTCGGCGGTCTTCTGCAGGACGGCGAAGTCGTCGCCGTAGACCATCACCGCCAGATCGGTCCGGACCCCGGAGATCAGTTCGTTGAACCGCAGCTCGATCGGCTGGCTGAACTCGAAGTTGTTGCCGATCTGCTCGCCGGCCTTGGCTTCGATCCGCGCAATCAGCTCCTCCTTGGGAAGCCGCGGATTGGGCCAGTCTTTGCGGTCCTTCAAGATGATGACGCTGTCGGAAATGTTCGGCGGCATCGGATCGACCGCCGCTTCCGCGGTCCCGGTTCGTGAGAACATGGTCTCGACTTCAGGCTGAGCCTTGATCGCCTTCTCCAGCGCCATCTGCATGGCGACGGATTGCTCCAGCGAGGCGGACGGCACGCGCAGCGCCTGCATGGCGATGTCGCCCTCGTCCAGGGTCGGGATGAACTCCCGGCCGAGCGTCGCGAACGAGATCCCGCCGATCACCAAGGCCCCGAGCGCAGCAGCGACCACCAACTTGGGGCGACCGACTGCAGCTTCGATGGCCGGACCGATGTAGCGGCGCGCGAAGCGGATGATGCGGGTCTCGTGCTCTTCGACCTCGCCATCCGGGCCGACGTGGACGCTTTTGGGATCGCGCACCAGCAGCGCCGCCATGGCCGGAACGAAGGTGAACGAGAAGATGAACGCACCCACCAGGGCCAGCATCACCGTGGCGCCCATCGGATGGAAGGTCTTGCCCTCCACCCCTTCGAGCGTCAGCAGCGGTGCGAACACCAAGAGGATGATCAGCTGGCCGAAGGCCGCCGGCTTGACCATCTGCCGGGCCGAGAGCACCGCGACTTCCAGGCGCTCGTGCCGGGTCAGGATACGGCCCAGCTCTGCGCGCCGACGGGTCAGCATCAGCAAGGTGTTCTCGATCACCACCACGCCGCCGTCGACCAGGAGACCGAAGTCGAGCGCGCCGAGGCTCATCAGGTTCCCGCTGATCCCGAAGCGGTTCATGCCGATGACCGCGAACAGGAACGAGAGCGGGATCATCAAGGCGGTGATCGTCGCCGCGCGGATATTCCCGAGCAGCAGGAAGAGGATCACGATCACGAACAGCGCGCCCTCGGTCAGATTGCGGGCGACCGTCTTGATCGTCGAGTTCACCAGTTCGCTGCGATCGAGCACCGGGATCGCGACCACATTCGGCGGAAGCGAGTCATCAACGACCGACAGGCGTTCTGCCGCCGCCTGTGCGACGGTGCGGCTATTGCCGCCGGCGATCATCAGAGCCGTGCCGAGGACCGCTTCGTGGCCGTCACGGCTGGCGGCGCCGAGCCGCGGCGCCTGGCCGATCTCCACGTTCGCGACGTCTGCGACCCGGACCACCAGCCCATCGCGGTTGACCACGGGGGCTTGAGCCAAATCCTGGACGGAACCCGCGAGCGCATCGGCGCGCACGACCAGGGATTCCCCTGCTCGCTGGATGAAGCCGGCTCCGGCCTGAGTGTTGGCGCGTTCCAGCGCGGTCACCAGGTCGTTCAGGCTGAGCTTGTAGGCCGAGAGTTTGGCCGCGTCGGGCCGAACGGCGTACTCCTTCACGTAGCCGCCGACCGTATCGACGCCGGCCAGGCCGGGGGTCGAGCGCATCTGCGGAGCGATGATCCAATCTTGCACCGTCCGCAGGTAGGTGGCGCGCTGCTGGGGCGTGGTGAGACGATCCCCCTCCGGCGTCAGATAGGACCCGTCGGGCTGCCAACCTGGCTCGCCCGGCTTGGCCGTCTTCTTGGCGTTGAACGGCTCGTAGTCGACCGTCCACATCAGGACTTCGCCAAGACCGGTCGTCACCGGCGCCAGGGTCGGCTCGACCCCTTCCGGCAGACCTTCCTGGGCGGCCCGCATCCGTTCGGCCACCTGCTGGCGAGCGAAGTAGATGTCGGTCTGGTCGGTGAAGATCGCGGTGATCTGGCTAAAGCCGTTGCGCGAGAGTGAGCGCGTGCTGGTCAGACCAGGAATGCCCGCCAGCGCGGTCTCAAGCGGATAGGTGACCTGCCGCTCAATCTGCTCGGGCGCCAGCGCCGGAGCGACCGTCGTGATCTGGACCTGGCGGTTGGTGATGTCGGGAACCGCGTCGATCGGCAGACGGGTCAGTTCGAGCAGCCCCCAGCCGCAGACGACTGCGACCGCAAGGACCACAAACCAGCGGAAGCGGACGGACGCCTCAATGATTGCTTTGAACATCTCGCCCCCTAGTGCCCGTGCTCGGCCTGGCCCTTGGCGAGCTCGGCTTTGAGGAGGAAGGCGTTCGCCGCGGCGATGCGCTCATCGCCGGTCAACCCGCGAAGGATCTCGGTGCGCCCGCCCGCCTGACGGCCGACGAGCACAGGGGTCGCTCGGAAGCCGTTGCGGACTGCGACGAAGACGACGGAACCGCCCTCGACCGTCTGCACGGCCTCGCTGGGTACGGTCATGCCGCCGGCGTCTTCACCCGCGACGACCGAACCCGACACCGCTGTACCAGCCGGCGGCAACAGATCGCCGGTGGCGCGGGCCCGAATGATGGTGGCGCCACGCTCCGCGCCAGCCCCCGCCGCGACGCCGAGGATCACCGCCTCGAACTCGCCGGTCGGGCCACGCACATGCATGCGAGCGTTGGGCTTGACCGCCGCCGCCAGGGTCGGCGGCGCGTTGAAGACCAGTTCCACCCGGGACGGGTTGGTGACGTCAGCCACGATGGTCCCAGGGGCGACGAAGCCGCCTGGTCCCACGGCGACTGCGGTCACGACGCCGGCGATCGGACTGGTGACGCTGAGACGCCCGGAGGCGTTGGGCGAGCCTGCCGCCGCGGCTTTGGCGCGCGCCGCGCGGGCTGCTGCTTCAGCGCCGACCGCCTGCGCCCTCGAGGCTTCGACCTCCTGGCGCGCAACGACGCCCTGGTCCCCCAGGCGCTGGTCGCGCTGATAGGACTTGCGAGCCGCATCGGCCGCCGCAGCGGCGGCTTCCACGTCGGCGCTGAAGCTGGCCGCTTCACCGCTAACCAGAACCGCCAATGGCTGGCCGGCGCTGACCGACTGCCCCGGCGCCACCAGGACCCGCTCGACGCGACCGCCGACCGTGGCGCCGACACTGGCGCGAGCATCGACCATCGGCTCGACGCGCCCCGCCAACTGCACCTCGCCGCCGCCGCCGCGGGCGACATTGGCGAGCTTGATTCCGGAGGCGGTGATTTGCGCCTGGGTCAGCTCGACGACGTCTCCGCCCGCTGCCTCGCCGCCTTCTTCCGCGTGTTCGGCCTCGGCGGCGTGGCCCGGAGCCTCGGCCCCGGCGCCCCTATTTTGCAGCGTCGACAGGCCATAGCCGCCCGCCGCCGCCAGCAGCACCGCCGCCGCAACCGCCCCGTAGAGGCGGACCTTGCTCGAATTCATGGTTGGACTCCCGGGGCGGCAAAGCCGCCAAGCCGCGCCTGGGCGGCGCGTGCGCCAGCGCGCTCGACGGCGGCGGCGATGGATTGAGAACGCGCCTCGGCCAAAGCCCTGCGCGCATTGACGAGTTCAACGAGCGGCAACTTGCCGGCCTCGTAGCCGATACGGGCCAGGCGGTAGGCTTCCTGCGCAGCTTCCTCGCCCTGGTTTGCAGCCGAGAGCCGGGCTTCGGAAGCTGCGACACGGGCCGTGCTGGACCTGATCGCCCCCTGCGCCTCGAGCAGGGCTGCGTTGGCTCGCGCCTCAGCGGCCGAGAGGTCAGCCCGCGCTGCAGCGACGGCGCCTTGATTGCGGTTGAACAGCGGTAGAGGCACTGAGAGGCCGGCGACCAGCGCGGTGGCGTCGTCTCCGTTGAACTGCCGCACGCCGACGGACACGTCGACATCGGGAATGGCCTTGCGGCGCTCGAGAACCAGCAGGCGCTCGGCGGCGGCCTTCTCGGCCTGAGCCGCGACGACGCCGAGCGTGGCGGCCGCTTCAGAGCTGCTGGCAACCACGCTTCCGGCGTCAAGCAAGCTGACGTCGATCGAGTCGATCGGCTCCGACGATCCGGAAAGGCTAGTCAGGTTGGCCAGCGCCGTTTCCTGCGCCGCACGCGCTTCCGCCAGCGACGCCCGCGCCGCTTCGACAGCGGCCTGGGCTTGGATCCGTCGCAGGTCTGCTTCGCGGCCGGCCTCGACGAGCGCGGTCGAGATCCGGGCGTCTTCTTCGGTGAGGCCGAGGACGTCGCTCGCGAGCTTGAAGCGTCGTTGAGCCGCCTCGGCCTCCGCGTAGGCCATGGCCAGGTCGAACGCGAAATCGACCCGGGTTCGGCCGGCGCGCGCCTGGGCGGCGGTGACCTCGGCGCGCCCGGCGGCGACACGGGCCCCGCGCTTGCCGCCAAGTTCAAGCGTCTGCTGCAGCGAGTAGGTCGCTTCAGCTTGGCTCGTGCCCTCGAAGGGGCCCGACCCGGAGAAGTTCTCGAGATCGACCGTCAGGGCGGGGTTTGGGATGACGGCGGCCTGACGCGCCAAGCCTTCGGCGCGGGCGACCCCGGCTTGGGCTTCGGCCAAGCGCGGCGCGGCGCTTTGCGCGCGGGCCAAGAGATCGGGATAAGAGGGGGCTGGCGCAGCCGAAACCGGTTGCGCGAAAACGCCCAGGGCGGAGAGCCCAAGGGTGGCCGCAACAAGCGGCCGCCTAAATTCTGAGGGGAGCATTGACCTTCTCGCAAATGACGACAGGGCGCGCGCAAGGCGCGGCGGTCGTCAGGCGCGAGGGGGCCGGTCCAGGCCGAACTGTCGGTCGCTGGCCGAAACACGGCCAAGCGTCAGCTCGTGATGGTCAGGCAGGGCGTCCAGCATCGCTAGCTCGCCGATCGGCGCGGAGAGGTATGGCGCGCCATGATGGCAATGACCGTGGATGCAGATGTCCGGATCGGCGTGGCCGTCCTGGTCCTGGCCAGCGGCGTCCAAGTGGGAGGCCTTGCCATCCAGTGAGACTTCGGCGACAGCGACGGGCGCCTCGTCGCGACAGATCAACTTGTCGAGGCTGGGCGCCAGGGCCAGCACGGCGATCAGCAGAGCGGCGAGGACCGCTCCGAAGCTGCGCCATGATGCAAAAAGCCCCGACATGCGCGACCCTATAGCCAGACTCTCGTGTCAGGGGAACGCGTTACAAAGTTACGCGCGTGCCCGGTCTTGCGACCGGCGTGTCCCGACAGATTGCTGGTCGTGGGCGACGTCATGGGCTTGGTCTACATCCTCCAGACCCTGGAGGATCAAGCCCTATTTTCCAGCAGATCGCGGCCCGTGGCGGGTGCAGGTCGTCGATGACAAAGCCATGGGAATGGACCGCCTGCATGCTTGGTGAGCCATCACATGTGGGTGGCCCGCGTCCCACTTGGGCGCCAGCGGGAATACGCGCGACGCTGTCGCAGCTCTAGCCGCTGGAGGTGTAGCTCACTATCTTCTCCGAAGATCGCGAGAGGCTTCCATGTCCCAACTGTCCATCGGCGCGCTGGCCAAGGCCACGGACGTCAAGGTAACCACCATCCGTTTCTACGAGCAGATTGGCCTGCTTCCCGAGCCGCTTCGCGCGCCGAACGACCGGCGGGTCTATGATGAGCGGACCCTGAAGCGGCTGGCCTTCATCAAGCACGCCCGACAGCTTGGTTTCGCGGTCGACGCCATTCGTACGCTGTTGCAGCTCGCCGACGACCCTGACCAACCCTGCGACCAGGCCAACGCCCTGGCGGCCGAGCAACTGGCCGCGGTCGAGAGCAAGATCGCCCGCCTTGAGGCGCTACGCGGCGAGCTCAAGCGGGTCGTGTCGGCCGCCTGCCACGGGCACGTCTCCGATTGCCGGGTGATCGAGGTGCTCAGCAACCACGAGCTTTGCGAAGGCGATCACGCCGAACCTGAAGCCGCCACGGTCGCGTGAGCGGTCCCTGCCCTCACAGTCATCCTGAGCCCCAAGACGCGGCGCACGTCCAACACGCGCTTGATGCCGCGCGCGCACGGTGCGAAGCGGCGGGCGAGAACTGGACGGAGCCTCGGCGCCGGACCTACGCGCTGCTGGTCAGCGCGGGGAAGCCGGTGAAGGCCTATGACCTGATCCAGCAGTTCGGCGCGGGCGTGCGCGCAACAAAGCCGCCGACGGTCTACCGAAGCCTGGATCTGCTGATGGGGATCGGCCTGGTGAGGAAGGTCGTCACTCTGGGCGCCTACGTGGCGTGCCCGAAGGCGACAGACTGCGCCGCCGGGCTACTGGTCTGCAGCTGCTGCCATGCGGTGGAGCACCTGCCAGATGCTCGCCCCGCCGCCATCGCGGGCGCACCTCAAGACTGCCTCATCGAACAGGTGGTTCTGGAGGCCAGCGGCCTCTGCCCGCTCTGTCGCTGAGACCCCGACGTCAGACAGGGCGCCAGCGCAGCAGCCGGATCGCGTTCAGGGTGACCAGGACCGTGGCGCCGGTGTCGGCCAGGATGGCCGGCCAGAGGCCCGTCACGCCAATGACCGTCGTCACCAGGAAGACGACCTTCAGGCCCAGCGCGACAGTGATGTTCTGATAGATGTTGCGCATGGTCGCTTTCGAAAGCGCGATCATGTCAGCGACGTCCGACACCCGGCCGTGCAACGCCGCTGCGTCCGCCGTCTCCAGGGCAACGTCCGTGCCGCCGCCCATGGCGATGCCGATGTCGGCGGCGGCGAGCGCCGGCGCATCGTTGATCCCATCCCCGACTTTGGCGACCGTCAGCCCCTCGGCCTGAAGCGCGCGCACGATGGCGAGCTTGTCTTGCGGCATCAGTTCAGCGCGCACCTCGACGCCGAGGCGGTCGCCGACCGCTGCAGCTGTTCGCGCATTGTCGCCGGTCAGCATCACAGTGCGGACACCCCTCGCGGTCAGGGCGCTCAGTCCCTTGCGAGCGTCAGGACGCGGCTCATCGCGCAGCGCGACGAGGCCGACAGCCTGACCGTTCACCACCAACACCGAAACCGTCTTTCCTTCGGCGTTGAGGGCCTCGATCCTGGCGGCTTTGGCCGGGTTGATCGGCGCGCGCTCCACTGCGGCTTTCGGCGATCCGAAGAAGGTGGTTTCGCCAGCGACGTTCCCCGAGATCCCCTCGCCGGCGAGGGCCTTCGCCATAAAAGCCGGAGGGATCGAAACCCCCTGCGCCTTCGCCTTGTCGAGGATGGCCACCGCCAGCGGATGGGTCGAGCCGCGCTCCAAAGCCGCGGTCATGGCCAGGACGACGTCTTCGCTGCGCTCGAACGCCACGATGTCGGTGACGATCGGCCGGCCCTGGGTCAGCGTTCCGGTCTTGTCGAAGGCAACGGCCGTCACGTGGCGCAAGCCCTCGAGGACCGCGCCGCCTTTCAGCAACAGGCCACGTCGAGCGCCGGCAGAAAGGCTCGCGGCGATGGCCGCTGGCGTCGAAATGACCAGAGCGCAGGGACAGCCGATCAGCAGCACGGCCAGGCCGCGATAAATCCAAGTCTGCCAGGGCGCGCCGACCGCCAATGGCGGAACCACGGCGACGAGCACCGCAAAGAGCACGACGAACGGCGTGTAGACTCGCGAGAAGCGGTCGATGAAGCGCTCGGTCGGCGCCTTGCTCTCCTGGGCCTCCTCCACGAGGCGCACGACCCGGGCGATGGTGTTGTCGGCCGCTGCGGCCGTGACCCGGATGCGAAGGACGCCGGTCGTGTTGATGGTTCCGGCAAACACCGTATCGCCCGCGACCTTGGCCTTGGGCACGCTCTCGCCAGTGACCGGCGCCTCGTCGATGTCGCCCGCGCCTTCGATGATCTCGCCGTCGGCGGCGATCCGCTCGCCGGGCCGCACCAGGATGATCTCGCCGACTTGCAGGACTTCGGCTTGGACGGTGCGGATCTCTCCGGCCTCTTCGACCAGCGCGGTCTTGGGTACGAGGTTCGCCAGGTCCGAGATGCTTCGTCTGGCTCGGCTGACCACCGCCACCAGCGACGGGGCGGCCAGGATGCGCACGTCCCCGGCCCAGGCCGCCTCCGCACCGCTGGCTTCGGGGCAGATGAGCCCCAGGCCCATGCCGCCGGCCGCCACCGCGGCGGGCAGGGCGCCCGCGACCCCGACGATGCGGCCGTCCAGCGACAGCTCGCCCATCGCCGCCCATTCGGCCAGGGCGTCCGGCGGCAGCACCCCCATCGAGGCCATCACCGCCAGGGCGATGGGCAGGTCGTAGTGGCTGCCCTCCTTGGGCAGGTCGGCGGGGGCCAGGTTGGCGATGATCCGCCGGCTGGGCATGGCCAGGCCAAGCCCTGCGAAGGCGGCGCGCACGCGCTCTCGGCTCTCGGCCACCGCCTTGTCGCCCAGGCCGACCAGCATGAAGCGGACCTCGCCGGAGGCGAGCTGCACCTCCACGTCCACGCGCCGGGCCTCCACGCCCTGGAAGGCCACGGTCACGACGCGCGACGCCATATCCAACCCCCGGAAACTGCTCGACTTATCCACAAGCCCAGCATGTCCGGCGGGCCGGATCAAGAACAAAAATAGAACCTATTGAGAAAGTGAGACGATTCCGCGACTTGTGCGTGTCTCTTGGAGTCGCAACCTAAGCCTTGGCCCGATCGGCCTCAATAGCGTCCCAGAGAATCGCCGTCGCATTGACGCCGGTGAAGCGTTCGAGCGCCCGCGCCCCGGTCGGAGACGTGACGTTGATTTCGGTCAGGTAGTCGCCGATCACGTCTATGCCTACGAACATAAGGCCACGCTTCTTCAGCTCCGGGCCGATGATGGCGCACAGTTCCTTGTCGCGCGCCGTCAGCTCCACCGCCTCGGCGCGGCCGCCGACCGCCAGGTTGGACCGGATCTGCCCGGCGTTCGGGACGCGGTTGATCGCCCCGACGGGCTCGCCGTCGACCAGCAGGATGCGCTTGTCGCCCTTGCTGACCGCAGGGATGAACTTCTGGGCGATGACCGGCTCGCGGCCGATCATGCGGTGGAGGTCCAGCAGGGCGTCGAGGTTCGGGTCGTCGGCCAGCAGCCGCGCCACCCCCGATCCGCCGCCGCCGTAGAGCGGCTTCAGCACGATGTCGCCATGCCGGGCGCGGAAATCATAGATCGCCTCCACGTCCGAGGTGATCAGGGTCGGCGGCTGCACGCCGGGGAAGCCGGTCACGAACAGCTTCTCGGGCGCGTTGCGCACCTCGGTCGGATTGTTCACCACCAGGGTCTTGGGATGGACCACGTCCAGGAAGTGGGTGGAGGTGATGTAGGCCATGTCGAACGGCGGATCCTGGCGCAGCAGCACCACGTCGAACTCCGACAGATCCTTCAGCGCCCAGTCGCCGAAGCGGGCGTGCTCGCCCTTGACGTCCTGCACGGTGACGGGCCGCCCGCGGGCCAGCACCCGACCCTCTTCCAGCACCAGCCGGTCGGGAGTGTAGACGAACAGCGAATGACCGCGCGCCTGGGCGGTCAGCATCATCAGGAAGGTCGTATCGCCTTCGATCTTGATGGCCTCGAGCGGGTCCATCTGGACGGCGACCTTCAGGTGCATGACGACTTCCTTATACAGCCAAGGCGTCTCAGATAGGCCGCGCGAGGCGCGAGCGCCAGCGTCGAGCGGGCCGCTAGTTCAGCCGCAGCCTAACCCGCTCGCGCTGGGCGCGGGCGGCCAGGGCCGCGCCGCCGTCCAGGGTCGTGGCCTTGGCCAGGGCTTCCAGCGCCCCGGCCAGGGCGCCTTGGCCCTCGCGCGCGGCGGCGACGTCCAGCCATGGGCGGTGGTCGAGCGGGTCCAGCAGGGCGCGGCGCAGCGCGGCCCGCTCGGCCCGGCCATAATCCTTGGCCGCCGCGGCGCGGGCGAAGACGTTGTTCTGCAGCCGGATCAGCACGGCGCGGTCGGTGGCTGGCGCCATCAGCTGGTCCAGGCGGTCGGCGACATTCGGCGTCAGGCCCGCATGCAGCGCCCGCCGGGTCAGCTCCGAAGGCAGCACCACCCGGCCTTCGCTGAACGGGTCGAGCGCCAGCGGCCCCTCGCGGGTTTCGATGCGCAGCAGGAAGTGGCCCGGGAAGTCGACGCCCTGCACCGTCAGGCCGCAGCGCTGGGCCACATGCAGGTAGAAGACGCCCAGCGCCACCGGCAGGCCGCGCCGCCGTTGAGCGACGGCCACCACGCAGGCGTTGTCCGGGTGCTCGTAGGTGAAGAGGTCGCCGGTCAGGCCGAGATCCCCGGCCAGGGTCTCGGCGAGGGCCTCCTCGGGGCTCTCCTTGGCCAGGCGCTCGGACAGCCGCTCGACGCCGGCGCTGGCCAGCTCCCAGGCGGCCTGACCGTCGCGCGTGGGGTCCTCGTGCACCGCGCACGCGATGGCCGCCTCCAGCAGGGGGAAGGCCGAGTCGCCAGCCTGCCCGGCCTCGCGCAGCACCTTTTCGGCTTCGGTCTGGGTCATGGCCTCAAGCGATTCAGCCGCCTTTCCAGGCGTCGGGACTGTGCATCGGCCAGCGTCCTGGCGCGAGCGCGATCAGATCGAGCCGAACCGCGAGATTTTGCAAGCTTGGCCGACGTGCGGCGATTGCACGCCCCGCCCGACGCAACCGCTCGCGTTGCGTCTGGGTCACAGCCTCGAGGGCGGCCTCCAGGCTGGCGCGATGCTTGACCTCGACCACCGCCAGCACCCCGCCGCGCTGGGCCAGCAGGTCGATCTCGCCCTGGGGGGTGCGCAGGCGGAACCCCAGGATCCAGTAGCCTTTCAGCATCAGCCAGGCCGCCGCCCACACCTCGGCGCGCCGCCCGGCGAGCCGCGCGGCCGCCCCGGTGAGGCTGCGGCCTCCGCTCACCGCGCCTTCAACTCCATGGCGCGGCGATAGAGATCGCGGCGCGGCAGGCCCAGGGCCTTGGCCACCTCGGCGGCGGCGTCGGCCGGCTTCAGGCGGGTCAGGGCGTCGGTCAGGGCGGCGTCGGCGTCCGCGGCGGTCGCCGCCTCCTCGCGGCCCGGCCCCACCAGCACGACCAACTCGCCCTTCGGAAAGTCCATCCTGGGATCGGCCGCCAGCACGTCCAGCGGGCCGCGCGTCACGGTTTCGTAGAGCTTGGTCAGTTCGCGCGCCACGGCCGCTTCGCGCGGGCCGAACACCGCGGCCATGTCGGCCAGGCTCGAGGCCAGCCGCGACCCGCCCTCGAAGAACACCAGGGTGGCGCGGATCCCGGCCAGTTCCTCGAAAGCGGCCCGCCGCGCCGCGCTCTTGGGCGGCGGGAAACCGGCGAACAGGAAGCGGTCGGTGGGCAGGCCTGCGACCGACAGCCCGGCCAGCAGGGCGCTGGCTCCGGGGATCGGATGCACCGCCGAGCCCTGGGCGATCGCCTCGCGCACCAGCCGGAAGCCAGGATCGGAGACCAGCGGCGTGCCGGCGTCGGAGATCTGGGCCACGCGCCCGCCCTCGGCCAGCAGGGCCAGCGCCCGCGGCCCGCTGCGCTCGGCCGAGTGCTCATCATAGCGCTCCACCTTCTTGGAAAGTCCGTAGGCGGAGAGCAGCTTGGCCGCGACCCGGGTGTCCTCGGCCAGCACCAGGTCGGCGGCGGACAGCACGTCCAGCGCCCGCAGGGTGATGTCGCGCAGGTTGCCGATCGGCGTGGCGACGACATAGAGCCCCGGCTCCAGCGGAGCGTCGGAAAGGGCCGGCGGGGGAGGGTGTCGCGACATGGGCAAGGCTTCGCCGGTAATCGCTCAGGCTGCAAGCCTCGTCGTCACATGGTCCAGCAGCAGCCGCCCGGCGCGGGTGGCGCGCAGGCGCTGCGGGTCCGCGACCAGCAGTCCCGCAGCGGTCAGCTCCACGACCTCCGGGTGCTGCGGCGACAGGCCGAGGGCTGCGACCTCGTCATAGCCGACGCCGGCGTCGATGCGCATGCCCACCAGCACCCGCTCCTGCGCCGCCTCGCGGGGCGTGAGGGTCTCGCGCGTCGCGATACCGGTCCCGGCGGCCTCGACCCCGGCGATGTAGTCGGCGGGCCTGGCATGGGCGACAGTCGCGGTCCGCGCGCCCGCCACGGTCAGCCGGCCGTGCGCCCCCGGGCCGGCGCCCACATAGTCCGCGCCGGTCCAATAGACGAGGTTGTGGCGCGAGCGCGCGGCCGCGCCCCGGGCGTGGTTGGAGACCTCGTAGGCGTCGAAGCCGGCGGCCTCCAGCACCGCCTGGGTGGTCTCGAACAGCTCGGCGCCCAGGTCCTCGCCGGGCGGGACGATGCGCCCACGGCGTACGGCCCGATCGAACGCCGTTCCCGCCTCGATGGTGAGCTGATAGGGCGAAACGTGCTCGGCCCCCAGGTCGACGGCCTTGGAGAGCTCCTCGCGCCAGGCCTGGACGGTCTGGCCGGGCAGGGCGTAGATCATGTCGACCGAAAGCCGCGGGAAACTGCGTGCGGCCTGGACCGCCGCCCGCCGCGCGGCGGCCGCGTCGTGGTTGCGGCCGAGCAAGGTCAGGCTCGCGTCCTCCAGGGCCTGCAGGCCCAGCGACAGGCGGCCGACTCCCGCCGCGGCGAAGGCGTCGAAGCGCTCGGTCTCCGCGTCGGTGGGGTTGGCCTCCAGCGTCACCTCGACCTCGCCCGCCGGCCGCCACAGCGATTTGGCGAGCGCGATCAGCTCGCCGGCCCAGTCCGGGTCCATCAGCGACGGCGTGCCCCCGCCGAAGAAGATCGAAGCCAGTTCCCGCCCGCCGGTCAGGGCGGCCTGCGCCTTCAGGTCGGCGGCGATGGCGGCGGCCAGGGCCGCCTGTTCCTCGCGCCGCCCGCGGTCGCGATAGACGTTGAAGTCGCAATAGGGGCAGATCTTCGCGCAGTAGGGCCAGTGGATATAGACCCCGAGCGGCGCGAGGGGCGGCGTCAAAGCAAGGCGGCCTTCAGCTTGGCGAAGGCCCGCGCCCGGTGGCTGATCTGGTCCTTCGCGTCGGGGTCCATCTCGCCGAAGGTGATGTCGTGGCCGTCCGCGACGAAGATCGGGTCGTATCCGTGGCCGCGCTCGCCCCGGCCCGGAAACACCAGGGCGCCATCGACCCTGCCCTCGACCACCACCGCCGGCCCGTCCGGCCAGGCGACGGCGAGCGCGCAGGTGAACCAGGCGGAGTAGTCCTCGGCGCCGGCCTCTTCCAGCCGCTGGCGGACCTTGTCCATCGCGCCCTTGAAATCCTTTTCCGGTCCGCCCCAGCGGGCCGAATAGATGCCGGGCGCGCCGTCCAGCGCGCTCACCGACAGGCCGGAATCGTCAGCCAGGGCGATCAGGCCGCTGGCCTTGGCCGCGGCGCGGGCCTTGAGCAGGGCGTTGCCCTCGAACGTGGCCTCGGTCTCCTCGGGTTCGCCCAGGCCCAGCTCCCCGGCCGTGACCAGTTCGAAGCGGTTGTCGAGGATCGCGGCCAGTTCGCGCGCCTTGCCGGGATTGTGGGTGGCGACCACCAGCTTGGCGCCGGGTTCGAGCTTCAGAGCCATGGAAAACCTGCCGTTGAACGAGGGCGGCGGACCATAGATCGGCCGACCTCATGTTGCATTGCAAAAGTTTAATATCGTTTTTCGATGTTTCGTTTGATCGAAAAGCGATGCGGGGCTATTGAATAGCCAAGCTGACGCGCCATCTATGGTGCGCTGCAACATAAGAACAAAGGAATGTCTCCATGTTTGTGTCCATGATGAACGGTCTCGACCGCACCCTGATGATCGCTGCGGTCCTGATGGCCGCCCTGCCGATCGCCGCCTTGGTGACGGGCGGGGCTTTCGCCTAAACTCCGTAGGCTGCGGAGGAACGGAGGGATGGCGATGCGCGCCTTGGGGCCGGGCTCGGTGTCGAGCTTCCTGAAGATCATCCTCGATGTGGTCTTCATCGCCCTGTGGATCGGCCTCGGCGCCGTGACGCTGATGATGCTCGCGGCCATCCTCTTTTCCTTCAATCCGCAGCTGATCGACGACATCACCATCCGCACCGGCAGCAACGAGATCCAGGCTGGAGGCCCGGTGCTGCTGGGCGGACTGGCCGCCGCGGGCCTCTATCTCGCCGGCGTCCTGGTGATCGTCGAGCGCTTGCGGCGGATCTTCTCGACCCTCACCGCCGGCGATCCCTTCCACCCCGAGAATGTCCGCCGCCTGCGGGTGATCGGCCTGGTGCTGGCCGGCCTCGAGATCGGCCGCTACGTCGTCTACACCGTCGGCGTCTGGGCGCTGCCTGGCGCCGAGATAAAGCAGCCGGAATTCAGCCCGACCGCCTGGTTCTCGGTGCTGGTGGTCTTTGTCCTGGCCGAGGTGTTCCGCGAAGGCGCCCGCCTGCGCCGCGAAGCGGAGCTGACAATCTAGCCATGCCGATCCGCGTGAACCTCGACCGGGTGCTTCTCCAGCGGCGGATGTCGCTGACCGAACTGGCCGACCGCGTCGGCGTCACCATCGCCAACCTGTCGATCCTCAAGACCGGCAAGGCACGGGCGGTGCGCTTCTCGACCCTGGCCGCCCTGTGCCGCGAGCTTGAGTGCCAGCCGGGGGACCTGCTGATCTACGAACCGGGCCCGGACGACGGGCTCGACGAGGATATGGACTGACGGGAACGAAGTTTGCGCATTTTGCGCAGCATTCCGGTCATTGTTTGCCGAATAACCTGCGACAAATAGGCATTTATCGGCATTGATCGGCCTGAATGGCGATAATTTTCGCCCTTAGGACTTGCGGTCCGTCCCTCACCGGCCTATATGCGCTGCAACATTTTGTGCGGCGCAACATAGGAGATGGACATGGCTCGCGCCTTCGAACGCTTCATCGACTGGCTGGTCGGGCCCTTCGCCCGCGAGCTGGCCCGCATGCCGGCGTCGTCGTTCCGCTATCTGCTGAACGGCTTCTGACCTTCAACGCCCCCGATCCTCCCCCCACCCCCAGGGGGCGCTGATCCTGAGCGCCGCTCCGGCCCCACCGGAGCGGCGCTTTTGATTCCGGGGTCAGTCGAGACGGCGGTAGAAGTAGGTGGTGTCGCAGGGCGTCCCGTCGGGATCGAGCGCATAGCCTGGGATCACCCCGACCCGCGTCCAGCCGCAGCGTTCGTAGAGCCGCTCGGCTTCGGCGCTGGCCGTATCCAGCACCAGCAGGGTCTTGCCGGCCGCCCGCGCCGCGTCCTCCGCCGCGCGCATCAGCGCCTCGCCCAGGCCGCGGCGCCGCGCGCGCCGGTGCACCAGCATCTTGGAGACGTCGCCGCGGTGCGGCTGGTTCGGCGGCTGGTCCAGCACCACCTGCACCGTCCCCACCACGCCGCCCTCGTCTTCGGCGACGATCAACAGCCGCTCGCCGGCGCCCACGCTCTGCGCGATCCCGTCCCAGAAGCGGCCGGCGCTCGCCCGGTCCAGCGGCGCCATGAAGCTGACCGAGGCGCCGCCCTCGACGCAGTCGATCAGCACGTCGACCAGCGCCTCGCGCCGGGCCTGCGCCTCGTCCTGCGACAGGATGCGGATCATCGGCGGCTCAGCCCCCGACCGTGGCCCGCTGCAGCGCGCACAGCTCGCCGATGCCCTTGCGGGCCAGGGCGAACAGCGCCTCGAACTCGTCCTGGGTGAAGCCCCGCTTCTCGCCGGTCGCCTGGATCTCGACGATGTCGCCCTTGCCGGTCAGCACGAAGTTGGCGTCGGCCTCGGCGTTGGAGTCTTCCTCGTACTCCAGGTCCAGCACCGGCGTGCCGTTGAACACCCCGCACGAGATCGCCGCCACCTGGTCGACGATCGGGTCGGTGGTGATCACCCCTTCGTCCAGCAGGTACTGCGTGGCCAGCCGCAGCGCCACCCAGGCGCCGGTGATGGCCGCAGTGCGGGTGCCGCCGTCGGCCTGGATCACGTCGCAGTCGATGGAGATCTGACGCTCGCCCAGGGCGACGGGATCGACCACCGCGCGCATCGAGCGGCCGATCAGCCGCTGGATCTCCTGGGTGCGGCCCGACTGCTTGCCTTCCGAGGCCTCGCGCCGGCCGCGGGTGTGGGTCGCGCGCGGCAGCATACCGTACTCGGCTGTCACCCAGCCCACGCCGCGACCGCGCATGAAGCCCGGCACGCGCTCCTCGACGCTGGCGGTGACCAGCACCTTGGTGTGACCGAAGCTGACCAGGCAGGATCCCTCGGCATAGCGGTTGACGCCGGTCTCCAGGACGACGGGGCGAAGCATGTCGGGCGTGCGGTCGGAGGGGCGCATGGGAGTCCTTTGAGGGCCGGGGGGTCTGGCGTCTTGCGTCGGGCGGCTTATCCTAGATGAGAGAGGTTCCGTCCATGGCCCTGACCGAGCACCGCCGCCCGTCGTGACCAGCCCGCTGCTTTCCCCCGGGCCGTCGCTCGCCGAACTCGACGAGCGCGCCCGCGAAATTTTCCGCCGGGTGGTCGAAGGCTACCTGGAGACCGGCGAGCCCGTCGGCTCGCGCACGCTCTCCAAGGGCGGGGTGCACCTGTCGCCGGCCTCGATACGCAACACCATGCAGGACCTGACCCAGCTCGGCCTGCTGGGCGCGCCGCACGTCAGCGCCGGCCGGGTGCCGACCCATGCGGGCCTGCGCCTGTTCGTCGACGGGCTGATGGAGGTCGGCGACGTCGCCGAGGACGACCGTAAGGCGATCGAGGCGCGGCTGTCGGCCAAAGGCCGCAACTTCGAGGAGGCCCTGAACGAGGCCTCGGCGATCCTCTCCGGTCTGGCCGGCGGCGCGGGCATCGTCGTCACCCCGGTGCGCGACGCGGGCGTCAAGCACGTGGAGTTCGTGGCGCTGTCCGCCGACCAGGCCCTGGCGGTCATGGTCTTCGAGGATGGGGTGGTCGAGAACCGCATCATGCGCCTGGCCGCCGGCGTCACGCCCTCCTCGCTGCAGGAGGCGTCGAACTTCATGAACGCTCGCCTGCGGGGCCATACCCTGTCCGAGGCCGGCGCCGAGATCCGCAGCGAGCTGGACGCGGCCCGCCGCCAGCTGAACCAGGCCGCCGCGCGCCTGGTCGAGGACGGCATGGCCGCCTGGAGCGGCGGCGAGGGGGGCGATCGCGCCCTGATCGTCCGCGGCCGCGCCAACCTGCTGGCCGACCGCGACACCCTCGACGATCTCGAGCGCGTGCGCATGCTGTTCGACGATCTCGAACAAAAGGAGCAGCTTATCGGTTTGCTGGATGACGTGCGCGAGGCCCAGGGCGTACGCATCTTCATCGGCGCGGAGACGCGACTCTTTTCCCTTTCGGGTTCCGCCGTGATCGCCGCGCCCTATATGACGGGCCGACAAAAGGTGCTGGGCGCGATCGGCGTGATCGGTCCGGCCCGCCTAAACTATGCCCGGGTCATCCCGCTGGTGGACTATACCGCCCGGGTCCTGTCCCAGGTGACGAACGCGTAGAGGAAGTGAACAACATGTCCGACGATCAAACGCCGGCCGAAGACTTCAACGACATCGCCGATGCGGCGGCCGAAGAGATCATCGCCCTGAAGGCCGAGATCCAGGCGCTGAAGGACCAGGTCCTGCGCGTCGCCGCCGACGCCGAGAACACCAAGCGCCGCGCCGAGCGCGAGGCCAACGATGCGCGCGCCTACGCCATCCAGAAGTTCGGCCGCGACCTGCTGGCCGTCGCCGACACCCTCGACCGCGCCCTGGCCGCGCCGGTCGACGACCCGGCGGTGAAGAATTTCGTGGTCGGCATGGAAATGACCCAGAAGTCGCTGATCAGCGCCTTCGAGAACAACGGCCTGAAGAAGATCGACCCGCCGAAGGGCGAGAAATTCGATCCTCACCAGCACCAGGCGATGATGGAGCAGCCCTCGACCGAGGTCGGCGCCGGGGCCGTCATCCAGGTGCTGCAACCGGGCTACGAACTGCTGGGCCGCCTGATCCGCCCGGCCATGGTCGTGGTCGCCGCCAAGGGCTCGACCGGCGAGCCGGCGATTGAGCCGCACCCTGCCGCCAACCCCTACGCTCCGCACGACGAGGACGCCGGCGGTTCGGTCGACACCAAGGCCTGACCATGAGCCGGGGGGCTGACCGCTGAGACGCTACGACCGACGCATCCGGCTGGCGGCCTACGGCCTGTCGTCCGTGGCCGGTTTCGTCGACGCGGTCGGCTTCCTGATGACCGGGGGCTTCTTCGTCTCCTTCATGAGCGGCAATTCCACCCGGCTCGCGGTTGGCCTCGCCGAGGGCGCGCCCTACGCCGCCGTGGCCCTGGCTTTGATCGGCGCCTTCGTCGCGGGCGTCGTCCTGGGCTCGCTGGTCGGACGCCGCGCGGGCCCGCGCCGCGCCCCGGCCGTGTTGATTCTGGTCGCCTCGGTCCTGGCCCTGGCCGCCGTGCTCGCTGGCGGGCCCTTCGCCTTCGCCGGCCTGCTGCTGCTGGCCTTCGCGATGGGGGCCGAGAACACCGTCTTCGCGCAGGACGGCGAGGTCCGCGTCGGCCTCACCTACATGACCGGCGCCCTGGTCAAGCTGGGCAAGGGCATCACCACCGCCCTGACCGGCGGCGACCGCCTGGCCTGGGCGCCCTATCTGCTTCTCTGGCTCGGGCTGGTGCTGGGCGCGGCCTTCGGCGCCCTGGCCTTCACCACCTTCGGCGCCGCGGCCCTCTGGATCGCCGCGGCGGCCATGGCCAGCCTCGCCGCCGCGGCCTTCGGCCTGCGCATCGGCGGGGCCGCGGCCGCCTGACCCGGCCCTAGGTCCGCGGGACCAGGCCGTAGGCGACGACGTCGCAGACCGCTTCGGCGATCTGGCGCGGGCTCTGGGCGGCGTCGCGCGGCAGCCACTTGGGCAGCCACAGGAAGATCCCCGCCGAGACCTGGCCGACGAACACCGTGTCGCAAGGGCTTACCGAGCCGTCGGCCATGCCTTGGCGCAGGCTGCGGTTGGATGTCATGCGCAGCCGCTGGCTGGCGCGCTCGAAGGCCGCGCGGTCGTGGTCCGCCAGGGCGAGGCGTCCGGGCTGCAGCATCAGCGGCGAGGAAGGCCCGGCCTGGGCCTGGACGTTCAGATGCAGGGCGATCATCGCCCGCTCGAACCCGTCGCGCCCCTGGGCGACGGCGGTGTCCATGATCAGGTCGAACAGCTCGAAGGCGCGGCGGTAGCAGCGGGTGACCAGGTCGGCCTTGTCGTCGAAATAGTGATAGACCGCGCCCTTGGTCGCCCCGACCTCGGCTCCGATGTCGTCCAGCGAGGCGCCGTCGATGCCGCGCTGGTTGAACAGCCGCGAGGCCGCCGCGATCAGCTGGCCGATCTTGACCTCGTTGGTCTGGGCCCGGTCGAACGGATTGTAGGACCGCGCGGTCAGCGCCTCCATGTCGAGCGCGCAGAGCGGGACGTCGCGCGGGCCGGTCGAAAAGCCGTGCAGCATCAGGCCGTTGATCGCCGCGGCGATCCGGCGGCGGGCCGCGCGCCCGTCGCGATAGCCCAGCCACCCGGCCGACAGCCGGCCCCAGGAGATCATGCCCAGCAGCGACTGGGCGGTGATCTCGGCGTCGCACGCGCGGAAGGCGCCGCTTTGCGCGCCTGCCTCCAGCCAGCCGCGCAGGATCGCCACGTTGCGGCCCTGCATCTCGCGGATCACCGCGCGCTGCGCGTCGGGGAGGAAGTCGACGTCGCTCAGCACCGCCTGGGGCGGGCGCTCATAGGCGAGCTGGGCCTCCACGAAAGCCGTCAGCTTTACGGCCGGATCTGCGCTCGTCTCGTCGGCGGCGACCAGGTCGTCGGTCATCGCCTCGCAGGCGCGCTGATAGGCCCCGAACACCAGGTCCGTGCGGTCGGCGACGTAGTAGTACAGGGCGTTGCGCGACAGCCCGACCCGCTCGGCCACGTCGTTGATGACGATGCCGCCGGCGCCCATGGCGTTGATCTCGCGGGCGGCCTCCGCAAACAGCAGGTCGCGCTTGGCCGCGCGCTTGCGCGCCGGCTTGCCGCCAGCCCGCTCCCCGCTCGTCTGCTCCCCGCTCGCCGCCATCGGTCCTCCGCGCGTCCTCGCGCCTTATCGCGCCTTATCGCGAGTTATCGTCGTTCAGTACACCGCGCATACGCAAGTGTCGAAGTTTCTTGACGGCCTGGCTTGGTCGTGTCGTTATCCACGCAAACTCAAATGTCGAAAAACGGCGCGCAACGACGCCGCGACGAGAACGGGGAGCGAAACGATGCGGACTTCGATGCGGCCCAAGCATTTTCAGCCGACGTGGACGCCGGTTCGGCGAAGAAAATGCGTTGAACTCAAGGAATCCGGAGCGAAGTCCGATTCAATCGGATCGCGCTTCGCTCTAAGCCTGATGTGCGGCGCTGGGGCGGCAAGCCTGGTGCTGTGCGGCGGCGCGGCATGGGCGGCCGACACGGCCACGGTGGAGATCGAGGCGATCACCGTCACCGCCCAGAAGCGGACCCAGGACACGCTCGACGTCGGCCTGAACGTCGCCGTGGTCGGCGCCCAGGACCTTCAGGACCGCCGGGTCGGCCAGGTCAGCGACCTCGTCGCCTTCACGCCCAATGTCGACATCAAGGAAAACATGCCGGGGATCCTGCCGGTGGTGACCATCCGCGGCGTCGGCCTCAACGACTTCTCGGCGACCAACAATCCCAGCGCCGGGGTCTATGTCGACGAGGTCTATCTCAGCTCGCTGGCTCTGATGAACTTCGACCTCTTCGACCTGGAGCGGATGGAGGCGCTGAAGGGTCCGCAGGGTACGCTCTACGGCCGCAACTCAACGGCCGGCGCCATCAACATCGTCACCGCCAAGCCGAGCTTCGGCGGGCTCCAGGGCCGACTGGCCGCCGGCTATGGGAACTACAGGACCTCCGAGCTGGAGGGGATGATCAACATCCCCGTCTCCGACACCCTGGCCCTGCGTTTCGCCGGCAAGGGCGTGAAGCAGAGCGAGGGCTTCTTCGACAATCGCCTGATCGGCCGCGATATCGGCCGGCGCGAGGTCGGGCTGGTCCGCGGCCAGGCCCTCTGGGCGCCGACCGACAAGTTCGAGGCCCTGGTCAAGCTGGAGGTCCAGAAGTCGCGCTCCGAGGTCGGCGGGCCGGAATTCTTCGGCCTGCTGAAACCGCCCGGCGCCCCGGCCGGCCTGGTCTGCCCGGGCTCCTCCGGCTGCATGGACTTCAAGGGTTACACCGACACCGACGGCGACCCCTTCGCCGGCGAATGGTCGGTCGATCCGACCTATGACGTCGACCAGCGCGCGGCCACCGTGCGCCTGACCTACGACCTCGGCTGGGCCGATCTGACCTCGGTGACCGGCTATGTCGACTTCAAGCGCCAGTGGGGCGCCGACACCGACGGCGGCCCCTACCGCCAGACCGACTTCGTCGAGCGCGACAAGATCTCCCAGATCTCGCAGGAGCTGCGGCTCTCGGGTGCGACCGAGGCGACGGACTGGATCGTCGGCGTCTTCGCCTCCCGCGATCGGGTGCGGATGACCTATGACGGCTCGCTGCAGGACCTCTTCAACACCAAGCTCCTGACCTTCACCGACCAGACCTCCAAGTCGGCGGCGGTGTTCGGCAACCTCGAATGGCGCTTCGCCCCAACCCTCAGCCTGGTCACCGGCCTGCGCTACACCTGGGAGAAGAAGGCCAATGTCGGCGGCGACCTGGACCTGGTCAGCAATTGCCCCGCCAGCTTCCTCTCGCTGGTCCCCTGCGGCGCCGGTCCGGTGACGCTGGCCTATATCGACACCACCATCGACGACACCAACTGGTCCTGGAAGCTCGGCCTCAACTGGAAGCCCAACCCGACCACCCTGGTCTACGGTTCGATCAGCCAGGGGGTGAAGAGCGGCGGCTTCTTCTCGGGCGTGGCCACCACCACCGCCCAGCTCCAGCCCTACCAGCCCGAGACCCTGATCGACTACGAGGTCGGGGTGAAGCAGCGGCTCTCCAGCCTCGGCCTCTCCTGGTCGGGCAGCGTCTTCTACTACGACTATTCCGACGTGCAGACCTTCATCCGCGACACCTCGGGCGGCCTGCCGATCCAGCGCCTGGGCAATGTCGACGAGGCCAAGATCTACGGCCTCGACCTCGACGCCATGTGGTCGCCGCCCGACCTGCCGGGTCTCGAGCTGACCGCGGGCCTGGGTCTGCTGAAGACCGAGCTGGGCGCCTTCGCCTCCTCGAACGGTCCGGTGGCGAAGGGCAACAAGATGCCCGACGCCCCGGAGGTCAGCTTCATGGTCTCGGCCGCCTACAGCGTCGAGCTCGGGGAGAACACCACCGGCCGCTTCCAGATCGACGGCCGCTATGCCGACGATATGTTCAAGGACGCCATCAACGACCCGCTGATCGCCACGGCCAGCTATTGGGTCTGGAATGCTCGGGCGAGCCTCGCCCTGCCCAACGACTGGGAAGTGGCCGTCTGGGGCAAGAACCTCGCCGACGAGCAATACGTCACCCAGGGCGTCAACAACCTCCCCCTCGGCGTTGGCTTCCGCGTCTACGGCGCGCCGCGCACCTTCGGCTTCACCGTCTCCAAGGCTTTCCAATGAGCGTCTCGATCCACGGCTCGGCCGATCCGGCCTTCTCGGCCCTGGCCGACGCCTTCGCCGACAACTTCGCCGAGCGCGGCGACGTCGGAGCCTCGCTCGCCCTGGTGATCGACGGCCAAAGCGTCCTCGACCTGCACGGCGGCTGGCGCGACGCCGCCCGCACCCAGGCCTGGGCGGCGGACTCGGTGGTCAATGTCTGGTCGACCACCAAGGCGGTGAACGCCCTCTGCTTCTCCATGCTCGTCGACCGCGGCCTCTGCGCCTACGACGACCTCGTGGCCCGCTGGTGGCCCGAGTTCGGCGTCCACGGCAAGGACGGCGTCACCATCGCCATGCTGCTCTCCCATCAGGCGGGCCTGTGCAGTTTCCGCGATCCGGCGGTGGTGGAGGACTTCTACGACCTGCCCAGGGCCGCCGCGCGCCTGGCCGCCAGCGAGCCGCTCTGGCCGCCCGGTTCGCGCTCGGGCTACCACGCCATCTCGATCGGGGTGCTGGCCGGCGAGCTCTTCCGCCGCATCGAGGGGCGCAGCCTGACCGACTTCGTGGCCGCCGAACTGACGGGGCCGCTGGGCCTGCACCTCACCCTCGGCCTGCCGGTCTCGGAAGAGGGGCGTCGCGCCGAGATGATCGCCCCGCCGGAGCTGGCGACCTCGAACATGACCACCGACCTCAACCCTTCGCAGGCGGCGGCCTATCTCAACCCGGTGATCGAGCCGCTGCTGCCGAACACTGCGGCCTGGCGCGCCTGCGAGCTGGTCTCGGCCAACGGCTTTTCCAACGCCGCCTCCCTGGCGCGGCTGTTCGGCGCCTATGCGCGCGGCGACCTGGTTTCGCCGGCGACCCTCGCCCAGGCGACGGCGCAGCGGATCAGCGGCCTGGACGAGGTGCTGGGCGTTCCGGCCCGCTGGGCGGCCGGTTTCCTGCTCAACACCGACGGGCTCTACGGGCCTTCGCCGCGCGCCTTCGGCCATTCGGGCTGGGGTGGATCGTTCGTGGTGGTCGATCCCGACCGGCGCGCGGCGCTCGCCTATACGATGAACCGGATGGGAACCGACCTGGTCGGCGACCCGCGCGACGTCGCCCTGATCGCCGCCGCCTATGAAGGACTGGTCGCTCACGCGTGACCGATTGGGCGCCTTTCTGAAGCCTATCGGCAGGTTTTCGCCGGCCTGCCGATAGGCTCAACCGGCAGGTTTCGCGGGGCTTTTCGCCGTGGAGCCCGGGCGCGCCCGGAAAACGCCTTCGGGCCGGCCGCAACGCAAGAGCGACCACAGCCGGCAATTGCAGCTAACTCCCTTGAAAAAATTGACGGTTTCCGGCCGTGAGCGTAAGCTCCGCTGAAAAGTTCAGGGAGCGGAACGTGCTGGTCGGGTCACAGACTCGCCGCCTCATCCTCAGCCGGTTGGCGGCCGGCGGATTCCTCGTATCCGCGCCCGGATTGGCCTTCGGGCAGGTTCCTGAAAGTCCGGCTGCAGAACCTGACGATAGCCCGACGTCCGTCGCGCTTTCGCGGCAGGTCTTCGACCAGATCAGCGCCCCGGTGATGATCAACGGCAAGGGCCCCTTCCGCTTCATGGTCGACACCGGCGCCAACGTCTCCTGCGTCTCGCAAGGCCTGGCCGACGCGCTCGACCTGCCCCGCGGCCGCGACCTCCAGGTCCACACCATCGTCGGCAAGCGCAGCCGCCCCAGCGTGACCATCGACCAGCTCGACATCGGCACGCGCACCCGTCGCAAGGTCGAAGCGCCGGTCCTGCCGATGCAGGCCTTCGAGATCGACGGCGTGCTCGGGATCGACTGGCTGAAGGGGCAGCGGCTGGTGATGGGATTCGCTGGCGCCACCTTGGAAATCACCAAGTCCAGGCGCGAGGACAGCGCCAAGGGGCGGGTGGTGGTGCCGGCCCGCCGCAAGTCCGGTCAGCTGACCATCGTCGACGCCGATCTCAGCGGCCGCGATGTCAGCGCGATGATCGATTCCGGCTCGCAGTTCTCGCTCGGCAACGGCGCCCTGCGCCGCCTGATCGAGCAGGCCGACCCCTCGTCCCGCGGACGCGCGACCAAGGTGGGCCTGGTCTCCATCGCCGGCGAATCCTTCCAGGGCGACCAGCTCTATCTGCCGTTCCTGCGCCTCGGCGGCCTGACCCTGGGAAACGTGCCGGTGGTGTTCGCCGACATGCCGATCTTCAAGCTCTGGGAGCTGCACGAGACCCCGACCATCATGCTCGGCATCGACCTCCTGACCCAGTTCGAGACGGTGGCCGTCGACTTCGGCCGCTCCGCCGTGCGCTTCGATATCGCCAACGCCTAGAAGGGTTTGCGCGCGATCCCCGGATTGATGGTTTCGCCCCCTTTAACGCGGCGGCTTTTCGGCTAATGTCCCTAGTCCCTCCGGCGTAGGGGGCGGCGGCGCAAGTCAGCGTCGGCGCATGGAGAGATTCGGACCGGAACATGAAGCTTACGATCGAACGGGCGGCGCTGCTGAAGGCGCTGGGGCATGTGCAGAGCGCGGTGGAGCGCCGGAACACCATCCCGATCCTCTCGAACGTCCTGCTCTCCGCCGAGCGCGATCGCCTGACCTTCTCGGCCACCGATCTCGACATGGAGATCATCGACGAGGCCATGGCCCAGGTCGATCAGCCCGGCCAGATCACCGCGCCCGCTCACACCCTCTACGAGATCGTCCGCAAGCTGCCCGAGGGCGCGGACGTGTCGCTGTCCTTCACCGGCGAGGATCCGCGCCTGACGGTCGCGGCCGGCCGCTCGCGGTTCAACCTGCCGGTCCTGCCGGCGGGCGACTTCCCGGTGATGTCGTCCGAGGGGCTCTCCAGCCGCATCGGCGTCGACGTCAATGACCTGATCCGCCTGATCGACAAGACCCGGTTCGCGATCTCCACCGAGGAGACGCGCTACTATCTGAACGGCCTCTACCTGCACACCGTGGTCGAGGGTGGCGTCCAGAAGCTGCGCGCCGTGGCCACCGACGGCCACCGCCTGGCCCTGGCCGAGATGGCCGCGCCGGAAGGCGCCGCCGGCGCTCCGGGCGTCATCGTGCCGCGCAAGACCATCGGCGAGGCCCGCCGCCTGCTCGAGGACGCCGGCGAGAACGTCGACCTGCAGGTCAGCGCCCAGAAGATCCGCCTCGACTTCAACGGCGCGGCCCTGACCTCGAAGGTCATCGACGGCTCGTTCCCCGACTACAGCCGGGTGATCCCCAAGGACAACGACCGGGTCATGCTGGTCGACAACAAGCTGTTCGCCCAGGCCGTCGACCGCGTCGCCACGATCTCGGCCGAGAAGAGCCGCTCGGTCCGCGTGGCCATCGAGCCGGGCCGGATCATCCTGACGGTGCGCAACATGGAGGCGGGTCAAGCCGTCGAGGAGCTCGAGGTCGACTACGCCGGCGAGGCGTTCGAGCTCAGCTTCAACGCCCGCTACCTGCTGGACGTGACCGACCAGATCGCCGGCGGCACCGCCGAGTTCCGCTTCGGCGGCCCCAACGACCCGGCCCTGGTCCTCGACCCCGTCGACGCCGACGTCCAGTACGTGCTGATGCCGCTGCGGGTCTAGCGATCCGCAGGGTTAGGCGCCGGCCGGCGAAACCCGCTATGACGCGCCGGTGACGACCGCCTTCGCCCGCCTTTCGCTGACGGACTTCCGCTCGTACGAGCGGGCCGAGCTCGCCCTTGATGGGCGGCCGGTGTTCCTGGTCGGGCCGAACGGGGCGGGCAAGACCAACCTCCTAGAGGCGATCAGCCTGCTGACGCCTGGCCGCGGCCTGCGGGGAGCGGCGAGCGCCGAGCTCGGCCGTCGCCTGCCGGGCGAGGTTCAGGGGCGCGCCTGGGCGGTCGCCGCCGTGGTCGAGCGGGACGGCGAGCCGACCCGCATCGGCACGGGCGTCGAGACCCCGGGCGCGGCGCGGCGCAGCGTGCGCCTGGAGGGCGAGGCCGTGCCGCCCGGCCGTCTGGCCGACCACCAGCGCCAGGTCTGGCTGACCCCGGCCCAGGACCGGCTGTTCCTGGAGGGCGCCGGCGACCGGCGGCGGTTCTTCGACCGGCTGGTGTTCGCCGCCGAACCGGGCCACGCGGCCCACGCCAGCGCCTACGAGAAGTCCCAGCGCGAGCGCCTGCGGCTGCTGACCGACGGTCCGCCCGATCCGGCCTGGCTATCGGCCCTGGAGGCGCGCATGGCCGAGGCTGGGACCCTGCTGGCCGAGGCCCGCGCGCGCACCCTGGCGGCGCTGCAGGAGGAGATTGACGGGCGCGGCGACCGGCCGTTCCCCCTGGCGAAACTCTCGCTGACCGGCGACTGGGAGAGAATGGCGGCTCAAGGGGTCGAACTGGCCGAAATCGAGGCCCGGCTGGCCCGCGCTCTGCTCGCCGCGCGCGAGCGCGACGCCGCCGCCGGACGCTCCCTGACCGGCCCGCACAGGGGCGATCTGGCGGTGATCCACGCCGAAAAGGACCGTCCGGCCGCCGAATGTTCCACGGGCGAGCAGAAAGCCCTGATTTTGAACCTGGTTTTGGGCCAGGCGGCGCGTCTTTCGCGTGCAGAATCGGCGCCAAACCCTATATTATTGCTGGATGAAGTCGCAGCGCATCTGGACCGTCGCAGGCGGGCCGCGCTCTTCGACGAAATCGAGGCGCTCAAGCTGCAGGCGTTCCTGACCGGCACCGACGAGCATCTCTTCGAGGATTTGAAGGGCCGCGCCCAGGGCGTCCATGTGGACGCCTCGGGCCTGGCGATTCTGGACACCGAATGACCGACGAGACCCAAGGCGAGAACACCGGCCCGGAAACCAATGGCCAAGCCGAGTACGGCGCGGAATCCATCAAGGTCCTGAAGGGCCTCGACGCCGTGCGCAAGCGCCCCGGCATGTACATCGGCGACACCGACGACGGCTCGGGCCTGCACCACATGGTCTACGAGGTGGTCGACAACGCCATCGACGAGACCCTGGCCGGCTACGCCAGCCGCGTCGAGGTGATCCTGAACGCCGACGGCTCCTGCACCGTCACCGACGACGGGCGCGGCATTCCCGTCGGCATCCACGAGGGCGAAGGCGTGTCCGCTGCCGAGGTCATCATGACCCAGCTGCACGCCGGCGGTAAGTTCGACCAGAATTCCTACAAAGTGTCGGGCGGTCTGCACGGCGTGGGCGTCTCGGTGGTCAACGCGCTCTCGGATTGGCTGCGTCTGAAGATCTATCGCGACGGCAAGGCCCACGAGATGGAGTTCCGCCGCGGCGATGCGGTCTCGCCGCTGGTGATCACCGGCGATGCGCCCCTGCGTGCGAACGGCGAGCCGCTGTCCGGCACCGAGGTGACCTTCCTGCCCTCGACCGAGACGTTCTCGTTCATCGAATTCGACCGCAAGACGCTCGAGCACCGCCTGCGCGAGCTGGCCTTTCTGAACTCGGGCGTGACCATCTGGCTTAAGGATTTCCGCGAGGCCGAGCCGTTCGAGGAAGTGATGTCCTACGAGGGCGGCATCGAGGCCTTCGTGCGCCATCTCGACAAGGCCAAGACCCCGCTGGTCAAGACGCCGATCGTAGTCCGCGGCAAGAAGGACAACGTCGAGCTGGACCTGGCCCTGTGGTGGAACGACGGCTACCACGAGAACGTCCTCTGCTTCACGAACAACATCCCGCAGAAGGACGGCGGCACCCACCTGGCCGCGTTCCGCTCGGCCCTGACCCGCATCATCACCGGCTATGCCGAGAGCTCAGGGGCGACCAAGCGCGAGAAGGTCTCGCTGTCGGGCGAGGACGCCCGCGAAGGCCTGACCTGCGTGCTCTCCGTCAAGGTGCCGGACCCGAAGTTCTCGTCGCAGACCAAGGACAAGCTGGTCTCGTCCGAAGTGCGGCCGGCCGTCGAAAGCCTGGTCTCGGAAGGCATCTCGACCTGGTTCGAGGAGCACCCGAACGAAGCCAAGATGGTCGTCCAGAAGATCGCCGAGGCCGCCGCCGCCCGCGAGGCCGCGCGCAAGGCCCGCGAACTGACGCGCCGCAAGTCGGCGCTCGACATCACCTCTCTGCCCGGCAAGCTCGCCGACTGCTCCGAGAAGGATCCAGCCAAGTCCGAGATATTCCTGGTCGAGGGCGACTCCGCCGGCGGCTCGGCCAAGCAGGCGCGCAACCGTGAGAACCAGGCGATCCTGCCCCTGCGCGGCAAGATCCTGAACGTCGAGCGGGCCCGCTTCGACAAGATGCTGTCGTCCGACCAGGTCGGCACCCTGATCACCGCGCTCGGCGCCGGCATCGGCCGCGACGACTTCAACATCGACAAGCTGCGCTACCACAAGATCGTCATCATGACGGACGCCGACGTCGACGGCGCGCACATCCGGACCCTGCTGCTGACCTTCTTCTATCGGCAGATGCCGGAGGTGATCGAGCGCGGCTATCTCTATATCGCCCAGCCGCCGCTCTATAAGGCGACCAAGAACCGCCAGTCCCGGTACCTGAAGGACGATGCGGAGCTGGAAAGCTACCTGATGGACGAGGGCGTCGACGGCGCGGCCCTGGACCTCTCCAGCGGCGAGCGGCTGATCGGCGCGGACCTGCTGGCCCTGGTGCAGAGCGCTCGCGGGGCCAAGGCCAATATCGAGCGCCTCGCCACCCGCGCCCCGGCCTTCGCCATCGAGCAGGCGGCCATGGCTGGCCTGCTGCAGGATGGCGGCGGGGATCTGGCCAAGGCCGCGGCGCGGCTCGACCTCTATGCCGAGGAGGGCGACGGCGCCTGGGCCGGCGAGACCGCCGCCACCGGCGGCTACGCCTTCTCGCGCACCAAGCGCGGGGTGTCCGAACGCATCGTGCTGGACGACCTGCTGCTGCATGCGGCCGACGCCCGGCGTCTGTCGGAACGCGCGGCAGCCATGGCCGAGACCTTCGCCGGCATCGCCACCTTTACCCGCAAGGACAAGACCGCCACCGTGCGCGGCCCGCTGGACCTGTTCAACGCGGTGATGGAATCAGGCCGCCGGGGCCTGTCGATCCAGCGCTATAAGGGCCTGGGCGAAATGAACCCGGACCAGCTCTGGGAAACCACCCTCGACGCCGACGCCCGCACCCTGCTGCAGGTCAAGGTGACCCACGCCGACGACGCCGACGACATGTTCACCCGCCTGATGGGCGACCTGGTCGAGCCGCGCCGCGAGTTCATCCAGGAAAACGCCCTGGACGCCGAAGTCGACGTCTAAGGCGTCGAGGCAGGAAGCAGCGCCCCCGGGTCCGGCCCGGAGGCGCGCCAGCTTCAGGATGAGGCCTCAGGCGCCGGCAGGGCCCGCCATGCGACGACGCGAGCGGATCGCGCCGCCGGCCAGGCCGAAGCCCATGATCATCATCGCCCAGGTCGCCGGCTCCGGCACGCCGGTGCCGGTGATGGTCTTGTAGTAGCCGACCGTGTGGTTGTCGCTTTCATAGCCGCCCACTTCCGGCGACTCGCGGAAGACAACCTTGTCGAAGGTCGTTCCGTTCGTGCCGAAGAAGTTCACGAACACGTAGGGCTGGCCCGAGTTCTGGCCTTGGTAGGGCGCGTCAGGCTTGCCGAAATAGGCCGAGTTGCCGGAGACGGCGTTCAGCACGGTCTGCTGGCTGAAGGTGAAGATCTTCGAGGCGCCCGACCACAGCTCCAGAACGTTGCCGCCATCGAGCGCGGGCAGATAGTAGCCGAAATAGGTGACGCCGGCGGGGTTCTGGGTGCTGGTCAGCGCCAGGGAATAGCCGGATGAGCTGAAGGTCACGGCGTAGTTGCTGCCGCCCTGACCGCCGTACTGGCTGCCCGGGAGCACCTGGGTCGTGGCGCTGTAGACGCCGCTGACGACGCCGTTGCCGCCGAAGGTGGAGTTGAACCCGCCCGTGCCGGTGGCCCGGGAATCGAAGGTCTCGACCCCGCTGCCGCCGTCGAACGTTGCGGTGGTGTTGGTGACGCCGGGGGCTTCATAGGTGACCGTCACGCCGGCTTGGGCGCTTCCGGACATGAGAGCGGCCGCAGCGACGCCTGCGGCAAGTAGACCGAGCTTCATACCATCCTCGATAGCTGCTGGACGCGGCCACCCCCGCGTTCGTTGAACTCGGTTACCAAGATCTTTCCGGCCCAGCCGTCCACCAGAATCGTTCCGGAGGCGAAATTGGTTACAATCGCCGCCTTGCGGCGGGTCGCCGATGGGCGTTCAGCGCGTCGATCCAGCTTCCGCAGCAGCGGGGTCCGCCGCCGCGGTCGGCCGCGGGAACACGAAGGCGAGCGTCGCCAGCGCCGCCAGCGACATGGCGAGCGCCGCGCCGGGGATCGCCGGCACGCCGTAGGTGGCGAGCGCCAGACCGCCCATGGCCGAGCCCAGAGCCTGGCCGACCGAGATCACAGAGCCGTTGAGGGCCAGCGCCACCGGCGCGCCCTCCGTCATGGCGATCAGCCGCGCCTGAACGACCGGCGTGATCGAGAACAGCGCCGTGGCCGCCACGAAGATCCCCAGGGCGACCAGGGCCGCGCTCGGCCAGCCAGCGGGGACGACCTGATGGGTGGCGGCGAAATGGATGCTCATGGCGCTGGCCTGGATGGCGAAGCCGATCAGAATCCAGTTGCGCCCGAGGTCGAGGTTCGCCGCCCGCGCGCCCAGCCAGAGGCCCGCGATCGAGCCGAAGCCGATCATCGACTGGAATGCGCCGACACCGGCCCCGGTGACCCCCGCCCCGACGCGCACGATCGGTGCGATGTAGAGGTTCAGGGTCATGTTGGCGGCGAAGGCGAGAAAAGTGGTCAGGTAGAGCGGCCAGATCGCGCCGAACGACACCCTGCCGCCGGCTCGCGGCGGCGGAGCTGGCACGCGCGGCAGGAAGGCCAGCACGCCGGCCAGCGCGATCCCCGACAGGGTTGCGGCGGTCAGGAAGGTCGCGCGCCAGCCGAACAGGTCGCCGACTACGCTGCCGACCGGAATGCCGATGACGAAAGCCAGCGTCATGCCGCCCGACACCATGGCCAGGGCCGATCCGCGCTTCTCCGGCGGCGCCAGGGATGCGGCTGCGACGCTGGCCGCCGGACCCGATAGCGCTCCAGCCAGGCCCGCCAGGGCGCGCAGCACCAGCAGCACCTCGAAGTTGGGCGTGAGCGCGCAGGCCAGGTGCAGGGCCAGGCTGAGGCTCAGGCCCGCGATCACCATGATCCGCCGGTCGACGCGCCCGAACAGCCAGGCCGCCAGCGGCCCGAGCACGGCCGAGGTCAGGACGAAGGCGGTCTGGAGCTGTCCGGCGACCGCCGTGGCGACGCCCAGGTCGGCCGCAAGCGTCTCCAGCAGCCCGGCGAAGATGAAGGCGCCGGACCCGAACGCGAACGTCACCATGGTCAGGACATAGATGCGCGGGTTCATGCCGCACAGCTTAGCGGCGTGAGCATACCGCCTGCCAGAGACATTGACCGGAGTTTTTCTGGAGCGGCGCCCGGCCTTTCTGGAATCGCAGGTCAGATGCGTACTTGCGCACATCGGCTCCTTCCGCTGGGGAAGGGGGGCGGCATGGCGAGATAAAGAGAAGCTTCAGCGCGTCCGCTTCGCCTGCCGCGCGGCTATGGCGTCCAGCGCCGGCGAGCCGGCGGGCGCCGGCGCCGCGCCGCCGGAACCGACCGCGAGCAGCATATCGGCCTTGGCGTCATAGGCCGGCCATTGCGCGCGGCCCGCGCCGTTGGGATCGCCGGTGCGCGCGAAGGCGACCCAGTAGTCGCCGACCAAGCGGGCGGCGGCGGTGTCGGCCGGGCTGGGCGCAATCTCCGCCGCCGGCAGGGTGTCGAACACGAAGGGCAGGTCGCTGGCGTGTCCCGCGCCGGTCTGAGGCTTGCGCTTGGCCTCGGCCACATAGCCGAAACTGTAGAGCCAGGCCCTTTGCCCGGCGGCGGCGTGCAGCCGGGCCAGCTCGCGGGCCGGCTCGACGAAGGTGACGTCGCTGGCCAGCCGCGCCTCCAGGGCAGATTTCGAGCCATAGGCCGAGGTCAGGTCCTCGCCCGGCCCGCCGAGGTCCTTCAGCGGACCGGCGGCCATGGCCCCGCGCAGGAAGCCGGGGACCATGCCGAACTCGTCGCTGTTGGCCCCGACCAGATAGGGGACGTGGGCCTGCCGGCCGGCGGCGAAACCCTGGTCGGCGTCCTCCTTGACCAGCACGCCGTCGATCATCGGTCCGGAATAGGTCCCGGCCTCCATGTTCAGAAGGTCGAGCTTGCCCAGCAGCTTCTCGGCCGGGATGGCGCGCAGCGCCGCGGCGGTGGCGTCCTTGACGCCGGCCTTCTCGGTGAAAGCGACGCCGGAGGCCTCCGCCGATGGCTTGCCGGCGCGCTCGGCGGAGAGCGCGGGCAGCATGTCGCGGCCGCCGCCGGACTGGACGATCGCCTTATGGAACAGGCCACGGGCGGGGGCGGCCAGCATCAGCTGGTTCACCGATCCGCCGCCGGCCGACTCGCCGAAGAGGGTGACGTTGGCCGGATCGCCGCCGAAGGCCGCGATGTTGCGCTTCACCCATTCCAGGACGGCGATCTGGTCCATGAAGCCATAGTTGCCGGTGGGCGCGCCAGCCGCTTCCTGCGTCAGGGCCGGATGGGCGAAGAAGCCGAACCGTCCAAGGCGATAGTTGAAGGTAACCACCACGACGCCGCGCGCCGCCAGCTTCGATCCGTCGAAGATCGGCTGGCCGCCGGAGCCCATGACGAAGCCGCCGCCGTGGATCCAGACCATGACCGGGGCCTTGGCGGCCGTGCGCGGCGCCCAGACATTGAGGGTCAGGCAGTCCTCGCTGGTCGGCAGGGTGGACTGGGTCTTGTCCCAGGAGGGGCGGTTCTGGATGCAGTCGGAGCCGAACCGGTCGGCCTCACGCGCGCCGGTCCAGGGCGCCGGGGCGGCGGGCGGACGCCAGCGCAGGTCGCCGACCGGCGCGGCGGCGTAGGGCACGCCCTTGAAGCTGCGGATATCGCCGTCGAGCCGCCCGCGCAGCAGGCCGGAGTCGATGCGGGCTTCGGTCGCCTCGCCGGGGCTGGGGGTCTGGCCGACAGCCGGCTGCGCGCAGGCGCCGAGCAGGCTCGCCGCCATGAGGGCGCAAATCGCCCCCGACCTGTTTCGGCCAGCCTTCATCGGTGTTCTCCCTGCGATGCGAGTGCGGGATGCTACACGAGCGCCGGATGAAATCGAGATCGATTTTGAGCGATTATGAGCTGATTGCGCCATCGACGGCCGGGACGGTCCGGCCCGGGCCGCGCCGGCGGCGCTTCTGGGTCTTGGGATTGGCCCAGAACGTCCAGACCGCCAGCGAGCCGAGCAAGGCGAGCGACAGCCCCGAGGCGGTCATCACCAGACGGTAGGGCAGGCCGCCGACCTTGGCCGCGTGCAGCGGATACTCGAGGTTGGCGATGCGCAGCCCCAGCGGCAGGGCCTGGGCGTCGCGATGCTCGACCAGGGCGCCGGTGGCCGGATCGAACCATAGCATGGTGCGGCCGTTCGGCAGCCATTCGGCATGCTGGCGCAGGCGCACGGTGATCAGCCCGCCTGGCTTGCCGGGCAGGCCGATGGTGCGGATCTCCGCGTCCGGATAGAGCGCGCGGGCCTTGCCGAGCAGTGCAGCCCAGTCGAGGCCGGCCGTCAGCGGTCCGCCCTTGGCTTCCGGCGGCTTCTGGGCGGCGGTCATCTCGGCCGGCCGCGAGACGGGCGCCAGCAGTAGGTCCTCGACGGCCGGCAGGGTCATCATCGCGCCGGTCAGCATCGAGAGAAACAGGATCGGGGCGGCGATGACGCCCAGGTCGCGGTGCTGGCGGACAACGGCGTTGCGAGACAGATTCGCCGGCCAGAGGCGGAAGGCGAACAGCCGCCGCGCCGACCACCAGAGGATGACGCCGGTGATCACGAACACCAGTCCCGCCATGGCGAAAACCCCGGCCGCGATCGCGCCGGGATCGCCGCTGAGCAGGTAGTGGTGCAGGTCGAACAGCCAGACCTCCGGCCGCTCCCACTTGGACGACCAGGCGACGACGATCTCGCCAGCCTGGTCGGCATAGGCGCCGCCCGGGGCGTCCTTGCCGTAGTTCAGCCGGTGCAGGCCCATCCGCTCGCCGGCCAAGATGATCGAGCGCGGCGGGGCGGGCAGGGCGAAGATCGTCTCGACGGCGCGGGCGATGCTGGCCACGTCCTGGCGCTGGGCGTCGGCCGCGTGCGGCAGGGTCGCGCGCAGGAAGTCGTCCTTGTGGACCAGCAGGGCGCCGCTCAGGCCCAGCACCGCCAGGAAGAGGCCGACCAGGCCCCCGGCCCAGCGGTGCAGGACGCGCAGCAGGCCCATCAGAACTTCCGCTCGAGCCCGAGGGTGAAGGCCCGGCCACGGCCGGCGAAATAGCGCAGGTTGTCGGTCGCGTTGCCGGTGTCGGAGGCGTAGCTCACATAGGCCTCGTCCATCAGGTTCTGCACGCTGAAGAAAATGTCGGCGAAGCTCGCCTGATAGCGCACGGAGGCGTCGACCAGGGTGTAGCCCTCGAAGCTGTTGCGCGGGTCGGCGCCCTCGAAGCTGCGCTCCAGATAGGATTGAACCTGCAGGCGCGCGGCCAGTGGACCCTCCTGATAGGTCAGGGCGAAATTGATGCGGTCGGGCGAGATGTTCGCGCCGTCCAGGTCGATGTCCACGCTGCCGTCCCCGTTGCTGTCGGCGCGCCCCTTCAGCTTGGCGTAGCCGGCCGAGACGCTGACGCCGGGCACAGGCGTGCGGGCGGTGACGTTCAACTCCAGTCCCTCGATCTCGACCCGCTGGCGCTGCACGTCATAGACGGCCGTGGCCGGGTTCAGCACCAGAAGCTGGCCGAGCTTGGACTTGGACCAGAAATAGGCGGCGGTGGCCTCGATCGGCCCGTGCTTCCACTCCGCGCCGATCTCCTGGTTGTCCGAGACCACCGGGCTGATGTCGAGGAAGCTGTCGACGTCGACCCCGTTGCGGTTCACGGCCCGCAGGATGCGGCCGACGTCGGGCACGGTGTAGCCTTCGGCGTAGCTGGCGTAGAGGCGCAGGCCCTCGATCGGGGCCAGCACGATCCCGCCGTTGACCAGATTGGCGTCGAAGCTCGGCTCGCCGCCGCCCACCGCGCGGGAGCCATAGGCGGCGAGCGTCGTATAGTCGCCGACGGTCAGGGTGACCGACTCGCGCCGCACGCCGCCGGCCAGGTGCAGGCGGTCGTCGAACAGGGCCAGGTTGGCCTGGACGAACGGCGCCAGGCTCTGGAACTCGGTCGGCGGCACCCAGACACGGCCGGTCTGGATCAGGGTCTGGGCCGTGCGGTCCTTCATGGCGTCGAAGCCCAGCGTGCCGGTCAGGCCGGGCACGAACGGGATCTCGCGCTCGTAGCTGATCCGCGCGCCGAGCTTCTTCGACTGGTTCGACGATTGGTCGAACAGCGTGCCGATGGGGGCCAGGCGCACGTCCTGGAAGGTGGCGCTGCGGTCGCCGCCGAAGGTGTCGCGCGAGCGGTTGTAGAAGGCCTGGCCGGTCAGGCGTCCGCCGAGCAGGTCGTCGTCGGTGACCGACAGCGACAGGGTCTCGACGCGATTGGCGGCCGTGCGACCCTCGACGGGGCCGCGCACGCTGCTGGCCGGGCGATTCCTGGTCCGGTCGCCGGCCAGAGCGACATAGTCGCCGTCGCCCTTTAGCTCGAAGCGGTTGGCGATCAAGTCGACGCGCAGGCTCTCGTCGATCTGCCAGCCGAAGCGGGCGAACACCGAGGTGCTCTTTGAATCTTGGATCTCGCCCTGGGTGGTGTCGACCCCGACCCGGCGGCCCCAGCCGTCGTAGAAGGCGCCGCGCGCCTCGTAGGCGAGCCCCAGCGTGGCGTCGAAAGCCCCGCCACGCCAGGCGGCCAGACCTGCCGCTTTCCAGCCCAGGCCGTCGCCGTGCAGGCCGCCATCGCCGCTGACCTGGGCCAGGACCTTGCCGGAAACGCCATCGGCCTTGGGTGGGCCGACCGTCACCTGGTTGACCACCCCGCCGGTCGCGCCGATGCCCTGCAGGGCGTTGGAGCCGTAGATCAGCTCCACCCGCTCGATGAAGAACGGGTCGATGGTGTAGCCATCGCGCGAGCCGTCGCGGATCGGAGTGGACTGCGGGATGCCGTTGATGGCGAACAGCGGTGAGCGGCCGCGCAGCGACTCCCCCGAGCCCGACAGCTTCTGGCGCGTGGGCGAGAAGGACGGCGACAGGTTCGAGACCGCATCCACGATCGAGCCGCTGATGGCCACCTGCTGGGCCAGGTCCTCGGCGTCGACGATGTTGACGGTCAGCGGCAGGGCGCTGGCCGGCAGGGCGGTGCGCGCGGCGGTGATGACCAGTTCGGACACCTCGGTCGGGCCGCCGGCCAGGGCGGCGGTCTGGGCCGTGCTTGCGCTCGCCGCCGCCATGGTCGCCAGGCTCGCGCCTGCCGCCAGCCAAACTCTGCACGCCCGCGCGCCGCCGAACCCTATCGCCATCTGTACCCCGAAACTCGAAGAGAGATCGGCTCTATAGGCGAATGCGAATTATTCGCAATGAATTATCGTCACTGCGACACTATGGAGATCGCTGTTGCCTTCCGCGGGGATACCGGGCCATTTTAGATAAAACGGTATGTTTCGGGAGGTAGACATGGCGGACTCGGCTGAGCCGGCGGCGGCGGTCGGACTGGGTTTCGATCCCGACAAGCTTCGCGAAAAGTACCGTGCCGAGCGCGACAAGCGGCTGCGCGTCGACGGCAACGAGCAGTATGTCGAGATGAAGGGCCAGTTCGCCCACTACCTCGAAGATCCCTATGTCGAGCCGGGTTTCACTCGCGCGCCGCTGACCGACGAGGTCGAGGTGGTGGTGATCGGCGGCGGCTTTGGCGGGCTGCTCACCGGCGCGCGCCTGCGCGAAGCCGGGATCAAGGACATCCGTGTCATCGAGAAGGGCGGTGACTTCGGCGGCACCTGGTACTGGAACCGCTATCCCGGCGCGGCCTGCGACGTCGAAAGCTACGTCTACCTGCCGCTGCTTGAGGAGACCGGCTACATGCCGGTCGAGAAGTACACCCGCGCGCCCGAGATCCTCGCTCACTGCCGCGCCATCGCCCGGCAGTATGACCTCTACTCCAACGCCTGCATGCAGACCGAGGTCACCGGCCTGAAGTGGGATGAAGCGGCGCGCCGCTGGATCGTCTCGACCAACCGCGGCGACGCCATGAAGGCGCGGTTCGTCTGCATGGCCAACGGCCCGCTGCACCGGCCCAAGCTGCCTGGCATTCCGGGCGTGGAGAGTTTCAAGGGCCACACCTTCCACACCAGCCGCTGGGACTACGACTACACCGGTGGCGACTCGAACGGCGGCCTCACCGGCCTCGCCGACAAGCGGGTCGGGATCATCGGCACCGGGGCGACGGCTGTGCAGTGCGTGCCGCACCTGGGCCAGGGCGCCAAGGAGCTGTTCGTCTTCCAGCGCACCCCGTCCTCGATCGACGTGCGCAACAACCGCCCCACCGACCCGGAATGGGCTTCGAGCCTTCAGCCTGGCTGGCAGCAGGCGCGGATGGACAACTTCAACATCCTGGTGAGCGGCGGCTTCGCCGAAGAAGACCTGGTCGCCGACGGTTGGACCGACATCATCCGCAACCTCGGCATGATCGCGCGCAACAAGGCGGCGGGCGAGGGGGTGCAGGATCCGGCGGCCTTGGTCCAACTCGCCGATTTCCAGAAGATGGAGCAGATCCGCGCGCGCGTTGATGCGGTGATCTCAGACGCCGCGACCGCCGAGGCGCTGAAGCCCTATTACAACCAGTTCTGCAAGCGCCCCTGTTTCCACGACGGGTACCTCGACACCTTCAATCGGCCGAACGTCACGCTGGTGGACACGCAAGGCCGCGGAGTGGAGGCGATTACGGAAAAGGGCGTCGTGGTCGATGGCGTTGAGTACGAGCTGGACTGCCTGATCTTCGCCACCGGCTTCGAGGTGGGCACCTCGTACGCCCGCCGCGCGGGCTATGAGATCGAGGGGCGCGGCGGCCTGACCCTGACGCAGAAATGGGAAGACGGCGTCTCCACCCTGCACGGCCTGCACAGCCGTGACTTCCCCAACTGCTTCATCATGAGCAACGCCCAGTCCGGGTTCACGGTGAACTTCCCGCACATGATCAACGAGCAGGCCAAGCACATCGCCTACATCCTCCAGACCTGCGAGGAGCGCGGCGTGAGCGTGGTTGAGGCCTCGAAGGCGGCCGAAGAGGCCTGGGTGGAGGAAATCGTCTCCTCAGCCCTGCAGCGCGCCAAGTTCGCCGAGGAATGCACCCCCGGCTATTACAACAACGAGGGCAAGCCCTCGGCGCTGGCCGCCCGCAACGGCTCGTACGGCAAGGGGCCGGTCGCCTTCGTCAAGGTGCTTGAGCGTTGGCGCGCGGCCGGCGAACTGGAAGGGCTGGAGCTGGGCTGACGACGTCAGCCGGCCTTTTTGCGGAACAGCCACCAGGTCGGGTCGTCCAGACCGGTGGCGCGTTTCCAGAAGAAGCCGTAGTCGACCAACTCCAGGTCGGGGAAGCGGTCCATGTAGAGGCCGCCGAAGTCGTTCTTGAACAGCAGCCCTTCATGGCCGCGATAGGTGATGGTCTCGGGGCGTGGCGAGAAGTACTCCGAGCAGAGTACGTATTTCGACGAGACGCGATGGACTTCGTCCATGGTCGCGCCCAGGCGCTCGGGCTCGATATGGATCAGCACGCCCGAGGTGAAGGCCATCTCCACGGCGCCGTCGGGCAGGGGCAGCTCTTCTCCGAACCCCGCGAACAGCCGCTCGGGCGGCAGCACCTTGTCGGCCAGCACCCGCTCGCGCGCCGTGGCGTTGGGCTCGATCGCATAGAGCTCGGCGTCGAACAGCCGCGGCAGCGCGCGCAGATTGATCCCGATGTTGCAGCCGACCTCCAGGATCGAGCGGGGCGGGTCGCCCATGAACGCCTGGCCGACTCGGGCCCACATGGCCGTGCGCTCGCGCAGGGCTTGCTCCGAGGCGACATTGCGTCCGGCGTAGTCGTCGCCGAACTCGCCCGACCAGGCGGACTTCGGGTCTAGGGACGTGGCGGTCATTGTCGTTCCTGGCGATCGGGTCGATGTCTGAAGAGGTGGCCGACGATAGGGAGGCGAGCCTTTAGCGGCCGTTAACCGTCTCGCCGCCAAATCCAATCTTGAGTTGTTGTCTTTGATCCGGCTTTAGGCATGGTTGCGTCGCCGCGAGCGCGTGGTGATTTGGAGACCGAGGCGCACATGACCCCCGTCGAAGCCGAGCAGATCGTCGCCGAGCGGCCCTGTTGGTATCACCGCTTCGAGATCTTTCCGGGCGTCGTCACCCCCGGCGTCTATGATCCGTCCGGCACCCTGGAGCGCCTGGACCTGCCGGCCGACATGACCGGTTTGCGCGTGCTGGAGATCGGCCCGGCCGACGGCTACTTCACCAAGATGATGACCGCGCGCGGCGCGGAGGTGACCGCGGTCGACTACGCGGCCAAGGACTTCTACGGCTTCGGCACGATGGAGCGTCTCTCGGGCCGTTCGTTCAACTTCATCAACGCCAACATCTACAACATCGGCTCTCTCGGCCTGGAACCGTTCGACCTGGTGATTTGCCTTGGCGTTCTCTACCACCTGCCGGACATGCTCCGCGGGCTGTGGGGGCTGCGGCCGCTGGTCAAGGGCCGCTTCATCCTGGAGACCGCGGTCAGCCGCAAGCACGAGGACGAGCCTTTCGCCGAGTACCGGCCGGGCGTCAGCGACAATGGCGACTACACCAATTTCTGTCTCCGAACCCGCTGTGCTGCGAAAAGATGCTGAACGACTGCGCCTTCACCGTCGAAAAGGTCTGGGTCAACGGCGACCGGGGGATGTTCCACTGCGGTCTGGACCAGAGGGAACACGCCGACAAGAAGATGTCGGTCGCCTACTCGTTCCACCAGGTCTGACGCCTCAGGCGTCCATTGCGCGCAGCACCTGCAGTACGGCGACGCCGTAGCGCTCCAGCTTGCCCTCGCCGACGCCCGAGAGGGCCGCCAGATCGCGCAGGCCGGATGGCTTGCGGGTGGCGATCTCAGCCAGGGTGCGGTCGTGGAAGATGACATAGGGCGGCACGTGCTGGCGCGCGGCCTCGTCGCGCCGCCAAGCGCGCAGAGCCTCGAAGGTCGGCAGGTCGTGCGGCCCGACCGGCGCGGCGGCGGCGTCGCGCCCGCCCTTTCGGCGCGTGCTGCGCGAACGCGAGGCCGGGGTCGGCTCGGCTGGCTTGCGCAGCGACACCGGCCGCTCGCCGCGATAGACCGCCTTCACGCCCTCGCCGTCGCCCAGGCCGATCAGCGGGCGTCCGTCGTTGGGATCCTCTCTCAGCAGCCCGTCGAACAGCAGCTGGTCGATCAGGTCACGCCAGGCGACGGCGCTCAGTTCGCCGCCGATGCCGAAGGTGGTGAGCGCGGCCTCGAAGTCCGAGGGATCCTTGGTCTTGCCCAGCAGGTGATCGACGATGCGTCCGCGGCCGTAGCGGCCGCCCAGGCGATGCACGGCCGACAGCGCCATCTGGGCGGGTCGGCTGGCGTCAATGGTCTCCACCTCGCCCAGGCAAGCGTCGCACTGGCCGCAGGCCTGAACGCCCTCCTCGCCGAAATAGCGGCGTACGGCGGCGGCGCGGCAGGCCGTGCCGTCGAGCATGGCGTAGAGCTGGCGCACCTTGCGGGCCTGGACCTGCTTGACGCCGTCGTCGACGTCGCGGCTGTCGAGCCGGCGCAGCGCCCAGGCCATGTCGGCCGAGCCGTAGAGAGTGATGCCCTCGGCGGGGTCGCCGTCGCGGCCGGCGCGGCCGATCTCCTGCCAATAGGCTTCGACGGAGGCCGGCGGATCGGCGTGGATCACATAGCGGACGTCGGGCTTGTCGACCCCCATGCCGAAGGCGATGGTCGCGACCATCACCGCCTCGTCGGCCTCGAGGAACTTCTCCAGCCGTTCGGCCCGCACAGCCTTGTCGAGCCCGGCATGATAGGCCAGGGCCGGCGCCCCCTCGTCGCGCAGGGCCTGGGCCAGCTTGTCCACTCCGTCGCGCGAGCCGGCATAGACCACGCCCGAGCGGCCCGGCCGCGCCGCGACCAGCTCCAGCACCCGCTTATGGCCGCCGCCACGCTTGCGCTCGGCGCTGAGCGCCAGTTCGGGCCGCGCAAAGCTGGCGACGAACTCGCAACTGTCCTGCAAGCGCAGTTCGGCGCGGATGTCCTCGCGCGTGCGGGTGTCGGCGGTGGCGGTGACCGCTAGACGCGGCACGCCCGGGAAGATGTCGGCCAGGCGTCCCAGCATCCGGTATTCGGGCCGGAAGTCGTGTCCCCACTGACTGACGCAGTGGGCCTCGTCGATGGCGATCAGCGCCAGCGAGACCTGTGACAGCCGCTCCAGCATCCAGGGCTGCATCAGGCCTTCGGGCGAGACGTAGAGCAGATCCAGCTCGCCGCGCTCGATCTTCTCCCAGGTCTGGGCGCGCTCGGCCGGATCGCCGGTGGAATCGAGCTTGGCGGCGGCGACGCCCAGTTGTTGCAGGCCGGCCACCTGGTCGGTCATCAGTGCGATCAGCGGCGAGACCACCAGGCCGAGGCCGGGCCGCAGCATGGCGGGGATCTGGTAGCAGACGCTCTTGCCGCCGCCGGTCGGCAGCACGGCCATGGCGCTGCGCCCGGCCAGGATTTCGGCGATCACCTCGGCCTGGCGGCCGCGGAAGTCCGCATGGCCGAAGGTGCGGCGCAGGACCTCGCGCGCCCTGTCCAGGTCCGGCGCGTCGTCGAATGAAGGCAAGGGCGCGAGGGAGGCGGCCATCCCCCGCTTATGGCCTGCGTCGGCGGTCAGGGCCATGGGGAAAGGCGTCGCGCCGGACGCTTCACCGGGCCGCCTCGCGCCCTGACCGGCTATTCGGCGCCCGCCTGGGGCCGGCGCAGCAGCCCCTCCATCAAGGCTCGGAAGGCCGGAACCGCCTTGCGGGACGCCGAGGCGGCGTCAGGGGCGTTGGCGATCCACAGCGCAGCGTCGGTCGAGGCGCCGGAGACCAGCCGCGCGGCGACGTCGGCGTCAATGTCGTCCCTGACCACGCCATCCGCCTGCAGCTGCTGCAGATTGGCCCGGATCGCCGCGATGCAGCCGTCGGCGCTGGGCCAGCGTGAGGGATCGCCGAGGACGGCCGGACCGTCGCGCAGCAGGATCCGCTGAATCTCCGGTTCCAGCGCCATCTCCACGTATCCGACATTCTCCAGCACGAAGCCCTCCCAGGGGGTGGCGGCGGCGACGGAGATCGCCTTCAGCCGTTCGGCCATCTCCGCGTCGATCTGGCGAACCACAGCCTCCAGCAGGCCCTTCTTGTCGCCGAAGTGGTGGTAGAGCGCGCCACGCGTGAGTCCGGCCTCGGCCGTGAAGTCGTCCATCGAAGCGGCGGCGTAGCCCCGCTCGCCAAACGCCTTTCGTCCTGCGGCGATCAGCTTGGCGCGGGTTTCGGCGATCATCTCTGGGCGCGATCTTCGCGGCATCTGGGCTCCGGACGAAAAGTGACCGCGGGCAGTTGACATACGAGACGTATGTAACCACCTCGCTAACATACGCTGCGTATGTAGACCCTCGGGACATGCGCCGCCACCATCGAAAGGCCAGGGCCATGCCAAATCCCTATCGCGAGATTTTCCGGGCTCCCGGAACCAAGGGCTTCGCCGCCGCCGGCTTCGTGGCTCGGCTACCGATCGCGATGGCCCCTATCGGCATCGTCGCCATGCTGTCCCAGGCCCTCGGCGCGTACTGGCTTGCGGGGGCTGTCGCCGCCGTCTTTACGCTCACCAACGCTTTCGCCGCGCCGCAGATATCCCGCCTCGTCGACCGCTTCGGTCAGGCCCGGCTGCTGGCGCCGACTGCAGCGGTCTCCGTGCTGGCCTTCAGCGCCCTGATCCTCGCTTCCCGCCTGGACTGGCCGACCTGGACCCTGTTCGCATCCGCGTTCCTCGCGGCGGCCATGCCCAGCATCCCGGCCATGGTGCGTGCGCGCTGGACCGAGATCTTCCGCGACCGGCCCGAGCTGAACACCGCCTTCGCCTTCGAGTCCGTCGCCGACGAACTGGTCTACATCGCCGGGGCTTCGCTCTCGGTCGGCCTCAGCGTGGCGGTCTTCCCCGAAGCTGGGCTTCTCGCCTCCACCATTTTCCTGGCCGCCGGCATGACCGCATTCGTGCTTCAGCGCCGCACCGAGCCGAAGGTCCGGGCGACGGCCAGCCGGGTGCGTACGTCGGCCATCGCCCTGCGGCCGGTCCAGATCATCACCGCCGCCTTGATCTTCGTCGGCGCGATCTTCGCCACCGCCGAGGTCAGCACCGTCGCCCTCACGCGGGAGCTGGGCCAACCGGACGCCGCCAGCCTGGTGATCGGCGTCTACGCCCTCGGCTCCTTCATTGTCGGCCTGATCATCGGAGCCCTGAACCTGAAGGTTCCCCTGCAGCGTCAACTGCTGGCCGCGCTCGGCGTCGTCCTGCTGACTACCTTGCCGCTGCTGCTGGCGGGCAGCGTGCCCTTCCTGGCCGGCGCGATCTTCCTCAGCGGCGTGGCGATCTCGCCGACCTTCATCACCGCCTTTGGCCTGATTGAGCGGCGCGTGCCCCCGGAGGTGCTGACCGAGGGGGTGACCTGGGTGATGACCGGCATCGGCATAGGCATGGCCTTGGGGGCCTTCGTCTCCGGCCTGGTCGTCGACGCCTTCGGCCCCCGCAGCGGTTTCTGGGTGTCGGTGGTCGCGGCGAGCTCGGCCTTGTCGATCGTCGCCTTGGGTCAGCGCGTCCTGCGCCAGGCGCGGGTCGACGCCGGGCGCGCCGAACCCGTCCCCGCGGAGTGACCGCCCGGTGGTCTATTCCGCCGCCATCGCCGCAGGGGCGGCCTGGGCCCCGCGCAGCAGGCGGCCGGGTAGGGCGCCGGTGGGTTGGCCGTCGCGATAGGTGACCTCGCCGGCGACCAGGGTCGCCACATACCCCTCCGCCCGCTGGATCAGACGTCGCCCGCCGGCCGGCAGGTCGTAGGCGACGCTCGGGGCGCGCAGCGACAGGCGGTCGTAGTCGATGACGTTGAGGTCGGCGCGATAGCCCGGTGCGACCAGGCCGCGGTCGAGAAGGCCCAGGGTCAGGGCGGTGTCGCGGCTCTGCATCCGCACCATGGCTTCCAGCGGCAGCCGCGCGCCCCGGGTGCGGTCGCGTGTCCAGTGGGTCAGGTTCGAGGTCGGGAACGAGCCGTCGCAGATCATGCCCACATGGGCGCCGCCGTCCGACAGGCCCGGCACGGTGTTGGGGTCGCTCAGCATGGCGTGGGACGGATCGAGGCTGCCGTCCGCGTAGTTGAGGAACGGCAGGTAGAGCATGCCGCGCCCCTCGTTCGCGAGCATGTGGTCGAGGGCCAGTTCGGCCGGATCCATCCCACGGGCGTTGGCGAGGGCCAGCACGGTGCGGTCCGGCGTCTGCTCGTAGTCGGGGTTCTCGCCCATCAGGAACATGACCTTCCAGTTGCGGGTCATGTTGGCGGCGAAGGCGGGCGCCGCTTCGCCGCTGTCGGCCAGCAGCCGGGCGCGGAAATCGGGGTTGCGCAGGGCCGCCACCCGCCGGGCCAAGGGCTCCGCGGCGATCTCGCGGTAGGCCGGATGATGGCTGAAGGGGTTGAGCGTAAGCTCCAGCCCGAACAGCACCCCGACCGGCCGCCCGCACACCTGCGCCTTCATTGGCAGGCCCGCCTGGGCGGCCTGCCCCAACCGCTCCAGCAGCAGCCGCCACTGGTTGGGCTGGATGGGACTCTGCACCAGCGAAAAGGAGAGGGGGCGGCGCGAGCGCTCTACGATCCGCCGCAGCATGGCGAACTCGGCCTCCGGGTCGGCGAAGTCGGAGACGAACTGCAGCGCGCCCTTGCCGGCGGCCGCCAAGCCCATGGCGATGCCGGTCAGCTCGTCTTCCGAAGCCGTCAGGGTCGGGGTCGGCTGGCCGTCGCTGGTCCGGTGGTTCAGCGTGCGCGAGGTGGAAAAGCCCAGGGCGCCCGCCTCGACCGCCCCCTTGGCGATGGCGGCCATGGCGGCGATGTCCTCGGCGCTGGCCGGCTCGCGGTTGGCGCCGCGCTCGCCCATCACGAACACCCGCAGGGCCGCGTGCGGCAGTTGGGCGCCGATGTCGACGTCGAAGGCCCGCCCGGCCAGGCTGTCGAGATAGTCGGGAAAGCTCTCCCAGTTCCAGGGCAGGCCTTCGCTGAGCACCGGGAAGGGGATGTCCTCGACCCCCTCCATCAGCCGAACCAGCCTGTCGTGGTCCTGTGGGCGGCAGGGCGCGAAGCCGACGCCGCAATTGCCCATCACCACGGTGGTGACACCGTGCCAGGACGAGGGTTGCATGTGCGCGTCCCAAGTCGCCTGGCCGTCGTAATGGGTGTGGATATCGACGAAGCCCGGCGTCACCAGCTTGCCGCGGGCGTCGATCTCCTCGGCGTCATGCTCATCGACCTTGCCGACCGCAGCGATCCTGCCGTCCTTGACCGCGACGTCGGCCTCGAAAGGCGGGGCGCCTGATCCATCCGCCAGCGTTCCACCGCGGATCACCAGGTCATAGGCCCGTTCCATGGCGTCCTCCCGGTTGTTCAGGAAGGATTAGCCGCTCCTTGGCGCGGCGAGGTCAAGGGCGCCCCTACGGAAGGGTCAGCCGCCTTCCTTCGGCTTCTCCGCCGTCTTCGACGCACAGCCCTTGTAGGTGGTTCCGCCCAGGGCGACCTCGGCGGCCAGCGGGTACTTCAGGTCCGACATGCCGTCGGAGCAGCCAGCCCGCTCATGCAGGGTGATCTTGATCGGCTTGTCGCCGGCCTTGCTTTCCCACACCGCCGCGCCGCCGGCGATCGTCACCGTATTGGCCGGGAAGACGATGCTGGCGTCGGGCGTCTTGAAGCTGATCTGGGTCGCGCGGATCTCGACCGCCCAGAACGGCTCGGTCCCGTGGGCGTCGATGTCGCCCTGGAAGGCCGCGGGGATCGCTGGCGCGGGAGGCGGCGCGGCGGGCTGTTCTGCGGCCGGCGGCGCGTCGGCCGGCGGCTGGGCCACCGAACCGTCAGGCGCCTGGGGCTGGCAGGCGGCGAGCGCCAGGGCGGCGGCCGCGGGGATCAGTGCGCGCATCTTCGTCTCTCCGCTATCGGGTGTCGGCCGGGGCGGCCAGCCTGGCCGCGCAGCCACGCAGGGTCGTCTCTCCGAGCGTGACCACGGCCACATACGGATAGAGCAGGTCGGTGGTTCCGTCCCGGCACTCGCCCTCGTCGACCAGGGTGACGATGAAGGGCGTCTCGCCGGCGCTGGTCGACCAGACGCCTTGATCGTCCTCGCCGATGCGGCCGGGATTGGCGACGACAAGCGCCGGTTCGCCCTTGCGTTCCAGCGTGATCTGGGCGCGTCGGATCTGCACGGTCCAGTCGTCGCCGCGTGCGTCAAACTCGCCGACTGTTTCGGGCGGCGGGGGCGGGTCGTCATGCGCCTCGCGGGCCTGGCATCCGGCCAGTCCGAGGGCGAGTGCGGCGAAGAGCGCAGGTCTCATGATGGCGTCCTTTCGCGCGGCGGGTAGACTTGCCGCGCCATGAGTCGGGCCCGCACCTTTTACGAGTTTTTCGCCGGCGGCGGGATGGCCCGCATCGGATTGGGCGAAGCTTGGTCCTGCGCCTTCGCCAACGACTTCGATCCGTTGAAGGCGGCGACCTATCGCGCCAATTTCGCTGACGCCGGCGAGCACCTGCACGAGGGCGACGTGTGGGCGGTGGAGCCCTCGCGCCTGCCGCCGCGCGCCGACCTCGCCTGGGCTTCCTCGCCCTGCCAGGATTTCAGCCTCGCGGGAAGCCGGGCCGGCCTCGCGGGCGGCCGCTCCTCGGCCTTCTTCGGGTTCTGGCGGTTGATCCAGGCCCTGGGCCCGGCCGCGCCGCGCATCGTGGTGATCGAGAACGTGGTCGGCCTGCTCACCTCGCACGGCGGCGCCGACTTCACGGCCCTCTGCCGGGCCCTGGCGGACGAGGGCTACGTCTTCGGCGCGCTGGAGATCGATGCGGCGCATTTCGTCCCGCAGTCCCGGCCGCGGGTGTTCGTGGTGGCCAGTCGCCAGCCGCCGGCCCCGGGCCTGGTCGGCGCCAGCCCCTTCCACACCCGCGCCGTGCGTCAAGCGCGCGAGCGCCTGCCCGCCGACCTCGCCGCCCGCTGGGTGTGGTGGCGCGGAGAGGCGCCGCCGATCCGCAACACCGACCTCGCCAGCCTGCTGGAGCCGGACGCCGCCGTCACCTGGCATGGCGAGGACCGCACCCGCGCCCTGCTGGCGCTGATGGCGCCCCAGCACCTGGCCCGCATCGAAGCGGCCAAGGCGGCGGGGGGGCGCAAGGTTGGAGCGGTGTTCCGCCGGATGCGGATCGAGGACGGCGTGCGCGTGCAGCGGGCCGAGGTGCGGTTCGATGGCCTGGCCGGATGCTTGCGCACCCCGCGCGGCGGCTCTTCGCGCCAGACGCTGGTGGTGGTCGAGAACGGTCAGGTGCGCTCGCGCCTGATCTCGGCGCGCGAGGGCGCGAGGCTGATGGGCCTGCCCGACGGCTATCGCCTGCCAAAGGCGGCGACCGGCGCGCTGCACGTCATCGGCGATGGCGTGGCCGCCCCGGTGGTGCGCTGGCTGGCCGGTGAGATCCTGGAGCCGCTGCTGGCGGCCCCCCGTGCGGTGGCCGCCGAATAGCCAGGCTCGGCTTTCCGCCAGAAGAAGTACGCTTCCAAATCCGACCGGGGCGAATAGGTTAGCGCCACGCAAGCCAACCCACGACGGAAGGACCCCATGGCCGAAGCCCAATACGACGCCGCCCGCTACCAGCGCTCCGGCCGCGGCAAGATCTTCGACTCGGTCCTGGATCTGGTCGGCGACACTCCGATCGTGCGCCTGCCGCGCCTGACGGCGGCCCTGAAGCCCAAAGGCGAGGTCGTCGCCAAGCTGGAATTCTTCAACCCGCTGGCCTCGGTCAAGGACCGCATCGGCGTGGCCATGATCGAGTGGCTTGAAGCGACCGGACGGTTGAAGCCGGGCGGCTCGATCGTCGAGCCGACCAGCGGCAACACCGGTATCGCGCTCGCCTTCGTCGCCGCGGCGAAAGGCTATCCGATCACGTTGGTTATGCCCGAGAGCATGTCGATCGAGCGCCGCAAGATGCTGATCATCCTGGGCGCCAAGCTCGAACTGACGCCGGCCGAGCGCGGCATGGCCGGCGCTGTGGCGCGCGCCAAGGAACTGGTCGAGGCGACACCGGGCGCGGTCATGCCCCAGCAGTTCGATAACGAGGCCAATCCGCTTATCCACCGCGTATCGACCGCCGAGGAGATCTGGAACGACACCGCCGGCAAGGTCGACGCTGTCGTCTCCGGCGTCGGTACGGGCGGCACCATCACCGGCGTCGGCCAGGTGCTGAAGGCGCGCAAGCCCGGCCTGAAGATGGTCGCGGTGGAGCCGGAAGCTTCGCCGGTCCTGTCGGGCGGCCAGCCGGCGCCGCACAAGATTCAGGGCATCGGCGCAGGCTTCGTGCCCTCGATCCTCGATCGCGGCGTGATCGACGAGATCGTTCAGGTCTCCAACGACGACAGTTTCGCCATGGCGCGCCGCATCGCGAAGGAAGAGGGGATTCCGGTCGGCATCTCGTCGGGGGCGGCCCTTACGGCGGCGTTCGACCTGGCTTCGCGCGACGAATACGCCGGCAAGCTGATCGTCGCGATCATCCCCAGCTTCGCCGAGCGCTATCTCTCGACGGCGCTGTTCGAAGGCCTCTGAGTCCAGCCCATCGCATGAAGGTCGCCGTGGTCGGATGCGGCGTGGCCGGCATGGCCGCCGCCCGCGCGCTTGCGCGCCGCGGTCACGCGGTCATGCTGCTGGAGGCGTTCGACCAGCCGCGCCCGCTTGGCTCGGGCCTGCTGCTGCAGCCCTCGGGCCTGGCGGCGCTGCGGGCGCTCGGCCTGGAGGACGAGGTGATCGAGCGCGGCGCGCGGGTCGAGGCTCTCGATGGCCGCGACCTGGCGGGCCGGCGGATCATGGACATGCGCTACGGCGACTGGCGGCGGGACGCCTTCGGGGTCGGCGTGCATCGGGCGGCCCTGTTCGACGTGCTGCACGGGGGTTTGGGCGCGGTCGAGGTCCGCACCGGCGTCGAGGTGATCGGCTGGGAGGATGATGCGCGGCCCCTGCTGATCGATGCGGGCGGCGGACGCCATGGGCCGTTCGAGCTGGTGGTGGTCGCCGACGGCTCGGCCTCGCGCCTGCGCGGCCTGCTGCGGCCCAAGGCGCGGGCCCCAGTCTATCCTTGGGGCGCGGTCTGGGCCAATGCGCGCGACGTCGACGGCGCGTTCAGCAAGGCGCTGCGCCAGCGCTATGACCGCGCCTCGACCATGATGGGCGTGCTGCCGATCGGCCGGGGGTCGGACGGCGTGCATGATCTGGTCAGTTTCTTCTGGTCGCTGCCGGTGGCGGAGATGGACGAGTTCTTCGCCCGCGACCTGGACGACTGGCGGCGCCGTGTGCTGGGCATGTGGCCCGAGCTGGCCCCAGTCGTGGCGCAGTTCGACGACCCGCAGGCGTTCTCGCGGGCCACTTATCGCGACGTGCGGATCGGCCGCTGGTCGCAAGGTCGCTTCGTGCTGATCGGCGACGCCGCCCACGGGACCAGCCCGCAACTCGGCCAGGGCGCGAACATGGGCCTGATCGACGCTGTGGAGCTGGCCCAGCGCATGGACGGCGAGGTTCCGCGCGCCGTCCGCGGCTTCCAGGCCTCGCGCCGCCGCCACGCCGGGCTCTATCAGTTCATGTCGCGCTGGCTGACGCCGCTCTTCCAGTCGGGCGGCCGGATCGGGCCGTTCGTGCGCGACACGCTTTTTACGCCGCTGTCGAAGGCGCCGGGCGGGCGCTACATCGCCGCCCGGGTGCTGACCGGAACCCTGCGGCTCGGCTTCGGGCCGCGGAGCCTGCGGCCATGACTGACGTCTTCACTCCCGAAAAGCGGTCGGCGGTGATGCGCCGGGTGAAGGGCAGGAACACCTCGCCCGAGCTGAAGGTGCGAAAGGCGCTGACCGGCCTGGGCGTCCGCTACCGTCTGAACCGCAAGGACCTGCCCGGCTCGCCCGATATTGTCATGGCCGGACGTCGGCTGGCGATTTTCGTGCACGGCTGCTTCTGGCACGGCCACGACTGCGCGCGCGGGTCGCGCGTGCCCAAGGCCAACCGCGAGTACTGGACCGCCAAGGTCGCCCGAAACGTCGCCCGCGACGCGCGCACCGCGGCCGACCTGGCCGCCGCCGGCTGGCGCGTCGAGACCATCTGGGAATGCGACCTGAAGGACGCCGCGGCGCTGAAGGCGCGGCTGGAGCGGATGCTTAGCCGGTGAGCCTTGTCCTTCTCCCGCAAGGGGAGAAGGAAAGCCGGCTCGGATCCATACGCGACTATCCCGCCATACGGCGCGCCTCAGGCCACCGTCACTTCGGTTTTCACCGAATTGGCGATGAAGCATTCCTCGTGCGCCTGGTGATGCAGCTCCGCGAGTTGCTCCGCGTCCGGCGCGGCGCCGTCCCACTCGATCTGCGGCTTGAGGATCACCTTGGTCACCGCCAGGCGACCGGGGGCGATTTCCTCCATCGTACCGCTGGCGTGATCGCGGTAGCTGGTAGCCACGAAGCCCGCCAGCCGCGCCTTATGCAGGAAGGTCAGCATGTGGCAGTTGGAAAGGGCCGCGACGAACATCTCCTCGGGGTCGACCGCTTCTTCCACCGCCCATTTCCCCACGACGTGCGGCGAGGCCGAGGCCGGGACGATCAGCCCGCCGTCGAAGCTCAGGACGTGGCCGCGGCTGTAGCGGCCCTTGGCGAAGTCCTCGCCATCGCGAAGGCTCCAGGCGACGTCGGCGGTGTAGGCGGCCATGGGGGCTCCCTCCAGATGTGCGCGGAGCCCCCGATATAGGCGCGAAGGCCCAGCTTCAGAAGGCCTCGGCCGGAAGGGCCATCATCAATTCCGAACCGGTCTTCAGCTTGGCCAGATGCGCGCCGGCGTCGGGCAGCAGGCGCTCGACGAAATAACGACCGACCACCAGCTTGCTGGCATAAAACGGGTCGGTCTCGCCTGCCGCGATCTTCGCGCCCGCCGCCTTGGCGATCTGGGCCCACATGTAGGCCAGCGCCGTCAGGCCGAAGAGATGCATGTAGTCGGTCGAGGCCGCCCCGGCGTTGTCCGGATTGGCCAGGCCGTTCTGCATCAGCCACATGGTCGCGTCCTGCAGCTGGGCCTTGGCGCCGGCCAGGCCCTCGACGAAGGGCTTCAGCGCCTTGTCGCCGGCGTTCGCCTCCACGAAGGCGTCGATCTCGGCGAAGAAGGTCATCACCGCGCGGCCGCCCTGGGAGGCCAGCTTGCGGCCCACCAGGTCCAGCGCCTGGACGCCGTTGGTGCCCTCGTAGATCAGCGCGATGCGCACATCGCGCATGTACTGGCTGACCGGGAAGTGCTCGGTGAAGCCGGAGCCGCCATGCACCTGAACGGCGTTGGAGCAGACCTGCAGCCCCTTGTCGGTCAGGTAGCCCTTCACCACCGGGGTCATCAGCGCCATGTAGTCGGCGCCCTTCTGGCGCACTGCCTCGTCCGGGTGTGCGCGGGCGAGGTCGCCCTGCAGCGAGGTCCAGAACAGGAAGGCGCGGCCGCCTTCGATCAGGGCCTTGGAGTCCATCAGCATCCGGCGCACGTCCGGGTGGACGATGATCGGGTCGGCCGGGCCGTCCGGGTTTTTCGGGCCGGTCAGCGAGCGGCCCTGCAGGCGCTCCTTGGCGAAGGTCGCGGCAGCCTGATAGGCGGCCTCGGCCTGGGCCACGCCTTGCAGCCCGACCCCGATCCGCGCCTCGTTCATCATCACGAACATCAGTGACAGGCCCTTGTTCTCCTCGCCCACGAGCCAGCCGGTCGACTCCTCGTGGCGGATCACGCAGGTCGCGTTGCCGTGGATGCCCATCTTCTCTTCCAGGCCGTCGCAATAGACGTTGTTGCGCGCGCCCGGCTTGCCCTCGGCGTCGGGGATGAACTTCGGCACGATGAACAGGCTGATGCCGCGGGTGCCCTCCGGCGCGCCCTCGATCCGGGCGAGGACCAGATGGACGATGTTCTCGGCCATGTCGTGCTCGCCGCCCGAGATCCAGATCTTGCCGCCCGTGATCTTGTAGCTGCCGTCGGCCTGAGGAACCGCCTTGGTGCGCAGTAGACCCAGGTCCGTGCCGCAGTGCGGCTCGGTGAGGTTCATGGTTCCGCCCCATTGGCCGGAGGCCAGCTTGGGCAGATAGAGGTCCTTTTGCGCGTCTGAACCGCCGTTGAGGATCGCCGAATAGGCGCCGTGGGTCAGGCCGGGATACATCGAGAAGGCCATGTTGGCCGACGAGCTCATCTCTGAGAACGACAGGTTGACCACGTGCGGCAGGCCCTGGCCGCCATAGGCCGGCTCGGCGCCCAGCGCCGGCCAGCCGCCCTCGACGAGCTGAGCGTAGGCTTCCTTGAAGCCGCTCGGGGTCTTGACCGTGTGGTCGGGACTCCAGGTGCAGCCTTCCTTGTCGCCGATGGGGTTCAGCGGCGCCAGGACCTCGCCGGTGAAGCGGCCGGCCTCCTCGACGATCTGCTCGACGACGTCCATCGACGCGTCGGCGAAGGCCGGCAGGTTGGCGTACTTCTCGATCTCCAGCACGTCGCGCAGCAGGAAGATGTGGTCGCGTACGGGGGGCTGATAGGGCATGTCCGCTCCAATGACGGCGAGAAGGCCCGTCGGCGACGCCGCGGGCCCTTGAGAAAGAGGTTAGCTCGGTCGGCCGCTCACGGCGACGGCTGGTTACTTGGCGTGTTCCAGGTCGCCCAGGCGTTCACGCAACACCTGGTCGTAGTCGGCGGCGCGCGGAAGCAGGTCGGGCCGAGTCTGGGCGAGGTGCCGCTCCAGCGCGTCGCAGCCGCGGCGCAGCTCCTCGATGGCGTGGTCAATGTCGGCGCGCTGGGCCTCCAAGGCGACGATGCGCTCGCGGAACTTGACCAACGACTTGGCGTTCTGCATCGCCCCGCCGTCGTCCAACTCGTAGAGGTCGAGGATCTCGCGGATCTCGGCAAGAGCCAGGCCTACCCGCTTGCCGCGCAGAATGAGCTGCAGCCGCGCGCGGTCCTTGTAGGAATAGACCCGGTTCAGCCCGTCGCGCGCCGGCGACAGCAGACCCTTGTCCTCGTAGAAGCGCAGGGCCCGCGGCGTGCATTTGAACTCGATGCACAACTGCCGGATGGTGAAGGTGCGGTTGGGCCGGCGAAGGTCAGCGTGCATGCGGCGTCCTCCCCAGAGCTCGACGCGATCCCAGGTCGCTTCGGGCCCGACATTGAAAATCCCGAGCGTGAACCGATGGAACACCGGCTCCTCCATTGGCTGACACCGTAAGTCGATGCTTCCGTTTACGTCAAGGTGATCGCTGGTAACTTGAACGTGCGGCGCTCGTTTTCCAGGCGCTCCGTGCGACTGGCGAGAAACCGGGCCTCGCCCCCTGGACCTGCGCCCCCGCGCAACCTTAGCCTGCGCGCCGAAAGGGGCGTTCTCCATGGTTCGATTTGGTCTTTGGTCCGCAGCTTCGGCGGCGGCGCTGGCGGCGGCTTTGTCGCTCTCCCATCCGGCCCTGGCGGCGGCGCCACAGGATAAGCCTGTTTCGGCCACCGCCGGCGCGAGCCGACAGGACGGGCTGCTGCCGGTCTATGTGGACAAGGCCAAGGGCCGCATCCTGCTGTCGCTGCCGGCGCCCGACGCGCAGGGGGTCAGTGGGCGCTTCCTCTATGTCACGGCCTTGAAGACCGGTCTCGGTTCGGCTCCGGTCGGGCTTGACCGGGCGCGGATCGGCGACACCCAGGTGCTGGCCTTCCGCCGTATCGGCAGGAAGGTGATGGCCGAGTTCGAAAACCATCGCTTCCGGGCCGAAGGCGCGCCCGCCGACGAGCAGGCCGCCGCCCGCGACGCCTTCTCCACGTCGACCGTTTGGGCCGGCGAGGTGCTGGAGACCGCCCCGGACGGCCGCATCCTGGTCGACATCGGCAGTTTCCTTACCCGCGACGTCATCGGCGTCGCCGACTCGCTGAAGCAAGCCGGCGAGGCCGGCTACAAGCTGGTCTCCGACCTCTCGGCCGCCGACCCGGCCGCGGTGAAGGTGTTTCCTGAAAACCTGGAGTTCGAGGCGCGCCAGACCTTCACCTCCGACACCCCGGGGCCGGAGGTGCGCAACATCGCTCCCGACCCGAAGCTGATCACCCTGCAGGTCCGCCACAGCCTGGTGAAGCTGCCTGAACCCGGCTACGAGCCGCGCCGCTTCGATCCCCGCACGGGTACGTTTTCGACCACCGTCCTCGACTACGCCGCGCCGCTGGGTGAGGAGATCGTCTACCAGCTGGCCAACCGCTTCCGGCTGGAGAAGACCGATCCGGCCGCCGCCCGCTCGCCGGTCAAGAAGCCGATCGTCTTCTATGTCGACCGCGCCGCGCCCGAGCCGATCCGCACGGCCCTGGTCGAGGGTGCGTCGTGGTGGAGCCAGGCCTTCGACGCGGCCGGCTTCGTCGGCGGCTTCCAGGTGAAGGTCCTGCCCGAGGGCGCCGATCCGCTGGACGTGCGCTATAACGTCATCAACTGGGTCGACCGCGCCACCCGCGGCTGGTCCTACGGCCAGGCGGTCACCGACCCGCGCACCGGGGAGATCGTCAAGGGCTCGGTGCTGCTGGGCGCGCTGCGCGTACGTCAGGACATGCTGATCTTCGAGGGCCTCGTCGGCGCCCACATGAACAACAAGGGCGGGCCGAACGATCCGGTGCAGGTGGCGCTCGCGCGTCTGCGCCAGCTCTCCGCGCATGAGGTCGGCCACTCCATCGGCTTTGCGCACAACTTCGCCGGCTCGACCCAGGACCGCGCCTCGGTGATGGACTATCCGGCCCCGCGCATTCTCCTGAAGGACGGCCGCATCGACCTGTCTGACGCCTATGGCGTCGGGATCGGCGTCTGGGACAGGTTCACCGTCGACTGGCTCTATGGCGCCGATGGCGAGGTCGCCCTCCGCAAGGTCAAAGCGTCGGTGGACGCGGGCCAGCGCTATGTCACCGACGTCGATTCCCGGCCGATCGGGACCAGCCAACCCTGGGGCAGCCTGTGGGACGACGGCGCCGATCCGGTCGCCGAGCTGAACCGCATGATGGCGGTGCGCCGCGTCGCCATCGACCAGTTCGGCCTGGGCGCCCTGAAGCCGGGTGAGCCGGTGATCAATCTCAAGCGCAAGTACGTGCCGATCTACCTGCTGCACCGCTATCAGCTCGAGGCGGCCAGCAAGCTCGTGGGCGGGGTGGATTTCGCCTATTCGGTGATCGGCGACGGGCGCGAGACCTCGCCGCCGGTCCCGGCCGCCCAGCAGCGCGCCGCGCTCGCCGCCCTGCTGGCGACCCTGGCGCCAAAGGAACTGGATACGCCCGAGAGCCTGACGACCCTGCTGTCCTCGGCCCAGTCCGGCGATCCCGACCGCCAGTATGCGATCGAAATCTTCGGGACGGCCGGCGGGCCGGTGTTCGACCCGCTGGTCGCCGCCGAGGCGGCGGCCAGCCTGACCCTCGACAATCTGCTGGCTCCGGACCGGATGGCGCGGCTGGTCGACCAGCATCGCCGCGACCCGGGCCAGCTCGGAGCGGGTGAACTGCTTGACCGGCTGCTGGACACGGCTTTCGCACCGGCCGTCGGCCGCCAGGCCGAGATCGCCCGCCGTGTGCAGACGCGGCTGGTGCTGAACCTCGCCAACGCCGAGCGCGACCCCAAGCTGTCGCCCGCAGCGGCGTCCGAGATCACGGCGCGGCTCGCGGCGCTGCCGGCGCGGCTGAAGGGCGGGGCCGATCCGGCCGACAGGGCGCACCGCCAGCGGCTGGCCGCCCTGCTCGCCGACAAGAGCCTGCTGGCCGAATTGTCGGCGCCCAAGCTGCGGCCGCAGGTTCCGCCTGGCATGCCCATCGGCGACGGTGACTACGGGCGCCTGGACTGATCCAGGCGCCCGAGGGCGCTTCCGATCAGGCGGTCGGGAAGCCCTTGTCCCGCAGGTAGGCCTTCACGTCGACGTCGCGACCCATCAGGGTGCGATAGCCGACCGCGGGGTCGATCGAGTTGCCGACCGCCATGACGTTGTCGTGCAGCTTCTTGGCCATGGCCTTGTCGTACATGCCGCCGGGCGAAGCCTTGAAGGCGTCGACGACGTCGAGGGCAAGGGTCTCCGACCACAGATAGCTGTAGTAGCCGGCCGAATAGCCGTCGGATGCGAAGACGTGGCCGAACTGCGGGGTGCGGTGGCGCATGACCAGCTCGCTGGGCATGCCCAGCTTGGCCAGCTCGTCGCGCTCGAAGGCGTCCGGGTCGATGTCGGCGCCGCCCGCCAGGTGCAGCTTCATGTCGATCAGCGCCGAGGACAGGTACTCGGTGACGTCGAAGCCCTGGCGGAAGGTCTTGGCCTTTTCCAGCTTGTCGACCAGGGCCTGGGGGATCGGCTCGCCGGTCTTGTGGTGCAGCGCGTACTTCGACAGCACCTGCTTGGTCGGCAGCCAGTGCTCGTTGATCTGGCTGGGAAACTCGACGTAGTCGCGCGGCACCGCGGTGCCCGACAGCGAGGGGTAGTTCACGTCCGAGTTCAGGCCGTGGATGGCGTGGCCGAACTCGTGGAACATGGTCTCGGCGTCGTCCCACGAGATGAGCACCGGGTCACCGGGCGCGCCCTTCACGAAGTTCGAGTTGTTCGAGACGATGGTCGTGATCGGCTTGTCGAACTTCTCCTGGCGGCGATAGGCGTTCATCCAGGCGCCCGAGCGCTTGCCGGTGCGAGCGTAGGGGTCGAAGTACCAGAGGCCGATGTGCTTGCCGGCCTTCTTGACCTCCCAGACGCGGATGTCGGGGTGGGCGACCGGCACGCCCGAGATCTGGGCGAACTCGAAACCGTAGACCTGGCCGGCGGCCCAGAACATGCCCTCGCGCAGCTTCTCCAGCTGCATGTACGGCTTGATCTGGTTCATATCGAGGTCGTAGCGCGCGGCCCGCACCTTTTCGGCGTAGTAGCGGTAGTCCCACGGCTCGATCTTCAGGTTGGCGCGCTCCTTGTCGGCGACCGCCTGCATCTCGGCGACTTCTTCCTTCACCCGCGCGATCGCCGACGGCCAGACCCGGGTCATCAGCTCCATGGCCGCCTCGGGGGTCTTGGCCATGGCGTTCTCGAGCCGCCAGTGGGCGTGGGTCTTGAAGCCCAAGAGTTGGGCGCGCTCGTAGCGCAGCTTCAGGATCTTCTTGATGTTGGCGTTGTTGTCCTTGGCGTCGCCGTTGTCGCCGCGGCTGTAGTAGGTGCGCCAGACCTTCTCGCGCAGGTCGCGGCGGCTGGAATAGGTCAGGAACGGGTCCATCGAAGAGCGGGTGTTGAGGATCGCCCATTCGCCCTTCTTGCCGCGCTCGTCGGCGGCCGCGGCCGCGGCGGCGCGCACGTCGTCGGGCAGGCCGGCCAGTTCGCTCTCGCTGCGCAGGTAGAGGACGTAATCGGTCTCGTCCGCCAGCAGGTTCTGGCTGAAGCTGGTGAACAGGCCGGCCAGCTCCTGGTTGATCGCCGCCACGCGCTTCTTGGCGTCGGGCGACAGCTTGGCGCCGGCGCGGACGAACTGGTTCCAGTAGACCCAGGTCAGGCGCTGCTGCTCGGGGGTCAGCTTGGCGCGGTCGTTGTAGACGGCCTCGATACGCTTGAAGAGCTTCTCGTTTTGCAGGGTCGCGTCGCCATGAGCGGCGAGCTTCGGGTTCAGCACCTTTTCCTGCTCGCGCAGCTCGGGCGTCGACAGGGTCGAAGACCAGACGCCGCCGAAGGTGCTCACCCGATCCATCAGCGACCCGGAGCGTTCGAGTGCGGCTATGGTGTTGTCGAAGGTCGGCGCGGTGCGCGCATCGGCGATGGTGTCGATCTCGGCGCGCTCGGTCTTCATGGCCAGGTCGAAAGCGGCCGGGAAGTCGGCGACCTTCACCTTGTCGAACGCGGGAACGCCGCCATAGGGGCCGGTCCAGGGCGCGGTGATCGCATTCCCCGCGGCCTGAGCGAAGGACGTGACGGGCAGGGTCGAGGCGGCTGCGAGCGCGCCCGAGGCGGCCAGGAAGGTGCGCCGTTGCATGGAAGCTCCGAGAATGACTTGCGAATTGCGGCGGACCTTAGGGTCAAGCCGGCCGCACGTCACATGACGGGCTTGTAATGTGACGTCAGGAAGCGTCCGCCGCGTCCTGGATCTCCTGGGCCAGGGCCGCGCCGCGACGGCTGACGTCCATCGCCTGATCGTGAGGCAGGCCACAGGCGGTGAGCAGCAGGGCGATCACTTCGATCCCGTGCGCCGGGTCAGACAGCCCCATCAGCACGTCCCGCTGCAGCATGCGGCTGGTGCCGAAGATCAGGGTGCGGGCCGCGGCGGGGTCCATATTGCGGAAGTGGCCCTGGGCGACGCCGGCGCGGAACATCTCGTCCAGGCTGGCCTCCAGGGCGGGTGTGCGCTCCAGGCGCGAGCCGTCCAGGCGCAGCATCATCCAGCCCCAGGCCGCATCGCGGCTGACCGTGACCTGATAGCTGTGCAGGCGAGTGGCCAGGCGTTCGCAGGCGGGCATGGTCTTTGGCAGACGGGCGTCCAGGACCGCCGTCAGGGACGCAACGATCTTCAGCCGTACCGCATGCAGCAGGCTCTCGGCGGTGGGGAAGTAGTTGTAAAAGGTGCCGCGCGAGACCCCGGCCGCGGCGACGAAATCCTCGATCGAGCAGGCGTCGGGACCCTTCTCGCCGATCATGGCGACGGCGGCTTCGAGCAGGCGCTCGCGCGTCTGCGCCTTGCGCTGCTCGGCCGCCGCGGCCCGGGCCTCGAGATTGACCCGCATGGGACGCCGGGGGGTCAGGCGGCCTCGGGGAGGTATTGGCGCACCGCGTTGGCGGCGGCCAGGGACAGGGGGTCGCTCTGGCGCTCCAGCACCTCGATCTCGTGTTCGAGGGCGGCGACCATCTCGCGATGGGCGAGCGGGGAGAGTTCGAGCAGGGCGCGGGTGGCGGCGCGAGCCAGAGCCAGGGAGGTGGCGAGGTCGACGTCGACGCCGATGTGCCAGGTGGCGGTCGGTTGTTCGTCTGCGCGACCGGGATCGGGCGCGCGGGCGGGGTCCGGGGTTGGGGCGGGGAGGGCCATGGGGAGGGAGGTGTCCGAGTTGTCCAGGATGCAAAACGCAGTGCGGACGGCCTTCGGCTGGCCGTCCGCTGGAAGGTACGCACCATACTGCAACGCTTGAACTGACAGGTATGTCAGTCTGACAATTTTGTCAATTTGAAATTCCCGCGTTCGGCCAAACTTTCCCGCGAATGGACGGCGCTCGCGCCGGGGGCTACATCCGGGGCATGGCCATTGGCGTTTTCGATTCCGGCGTCGGCGGGCTCGCCGTCCATCGCGCTCTCGTGCGGCGGATGCCGCAGGCGGACTTCATCTATCTGGGCGATCAGGCGAACGCCCCCTATGGGGGGCGAACCGGCGAGGAGATCGTCGACCTGACCCGCGCCGGGTGCGAGCAGCTGTTCGAGGCCGGCTGCGACCTGGTGGTCCTGGCCTGCAACACCGCCTCGGCCATCGCGCTACGGCGCCTGCAGCAGACCTGGCTGCCGGGTTATCGCAAAGAGATCGGTCGGCCGGTCAACGTGCTGGGCATCATCGTCCCGACCATCGAGGCGGCCACCGGCATGCCGTGGGAGCACGAGGCCGAGCGGCGCGGCGACAAGGTCGAGAAGCTCGATATCCTGGCCGTGTTCTGCACGCCGGCCACCGCCCGCTCAAGGGTCTACGAGATCGAGATCGACAAGCGCCGTCAGGACGTGGCGGTGTTCGCCGAGCCTTGCCCCGACCTCGCCCGCATGATCGAGAACGGCGCAGGAGCGGTGGACCTGGCCAAGACGGTCGAGGGGCATGTCGCGGCAGTGACCACCCGCGTCGGCCGCGCCCCGGATCGGGCGATCCTCGGCTGCACCCACTACGAGATCATCGCCGACATTTTCCGCACCGCCTTGAAGCCCGGCACGCCGCTGATCCATCAGCCCGACGCCACCGCCGACGCGCTGGAGGCCTATCTCGCCAAGCACCCGGAATATCGCGCCGGGGAGGGTGGTTTGCGCCGCTTCCTGACCACCGGCGAGCCGGGCGCGCAGAACATGCTGGTTGAGACCTTCTGGGGAGGCCCGCTAAGCTTCGAAAAGGCTTAGGGAGGGCCAAGGCCATGAAAAACCTATGGATCGCCGCGGCGCTGTCGCTCGCGGCGGGCGCCGCGCACGCCGAGGTGGCCGAGCGCACGGACGCCGGCTTCCGCACCCGCAACGTCGTCGAGATCGCAGCGACCCCGCAGCGCGTCTACGCGGCGCTGGGCGAGATTGGCCGCTGGTGGGACGACGCGCACACCTATTCCGGCAAGGCCGCCAACATGTCGATCCGGCTGGAGCCCGGCGCCTGCTTTTGCGAGGCCCTGCCGGGAGGCGGCGGGGTGCGGCACGGGGTGGTGGCGCTGGCCTGGCCCGATCAGGGGACTCTGCGCCTCGAGGCGGTGCTCGGTCCGCTGCAGGACGAGGGCGCAGCCGGCGCCCTGACCTTCGTGATCAAGCCCAAGGGGAGCGGCGTCGAGGTCGTCCAGACCTACAATGTGGGAGGCCTGCGCCCGGCCTCGGCCAAGACCTTCGCCGATCCCGTGGACCAGGTCATCGGCACGCAGCTGAAGCGCCTGAAGGCATACGTGGAAGCCGGCAAGCCGGGGTGATCCGTCTTCATTTCTCCCTCCCCTTGATGGGGGACAGACCGCGAAGCGGTCAGGGTGGGGTTTTGCCAATTCAGCAATCCCCACCCGTCTCGCTGCTGCGCGCCGATCCACCCTCCCATGAAGGGAGGGAGAGGATTCACTCCCGCGCCGCGCGGGTCAGCGCTTCGTCCAGCCGCGCGCCTTCGACATAGGGCCCGAGATCCGCCGCCGCGCCGGCGCTCTGCACGGCGTCGGCCATCGGAGCGCCGATCCGCGTCTCGATAGGGATCACCCCGCTCCAGGCATCCCAGCCCTCGTCCTCGGCCATGCGGTTGACGCCGGCGGCGCGCTGCTTGGCGCTGGCCTCCTCAATGATCATCTCGACGACCGACATCTGGCGGATCTCGCTATCGCTGCCCGGCCGCAGCGTCGCCGAGCGGCTTGGATAGAGCCGATCTATGAAGGCGTTCATCGCCGCCCGCTGCGCCTCCAGCCCCTCGATCAGCCGCGCCCGCCCGAAAGCCATCACCGAGCGGTAATTCATCGAATGGGCGATGCCCGAACGCGCCAGCACCAAGCCGTCCACATGACTGACGGTGACGCAGACCGGCAGGCCGCTGGCCTGCGCCCGCACCATCCGGCTGGCGGCCGAGCCGTGCCAGTAGAGCTTGCGACCTTCCCGCCAGAAAGTGGTCGGGGTGACGAACGGCTGGCCGTCGATCACGTAGCCGACGTGGGCCAGGACCGCGGCGTCCAGGATCGCGAACACCTGCTGCTCGTCATAGGCGGCCCGATCGGGCTTGCGGCGCACGCGCGAGCGTGGGGTCGGGGCGAAGGCGTCGGTCATGCGGGGTCCTTTCAGGCGAAAGGCGTAACCGCCTAGCGGTCTGTCTTTGCAGTCCAATATGTGCCAATCTGCCAGTCCATTTTGCGAGGATGGCCGGATGAGCTGGGCCGACATCTATCCGTGGCGCAGCCCCGCGCCGGGCGAGCCGGTGATCCGCCAGATCTACGAGCAGGTCCGCGCGGCCATCGTCGAGGCGGCGCTGAAGCCGGGCCAGCGCCTGCCATCCAGCCGCGATTTCGCCGGACGGCTCGGGGTCGCCCGCGCCTCGGTCGTCGCCGCCTACGACCTGCTGCTGGCCGAGGGTTATGCGATCGGGCGCCCGGGCTCGGGCACCTATGTCTCGGGCGATCTTTCAGGCGTGGCCGAGCTGCGGCCCGCGCCTGCGCCTTCCCGCTCCGATCCGCCGCCGCTGCCCGAGCGCGCCCGCGATCTCGATGAGCTGCAATTCCCGCCTCCCCAGTCGGACCCGCGCCTGTTCGCCACCGGCCGCACTCTTCTGGACGCCCGCGCCCAGGACGCCTGGGGGCGTTCGGCGCGCCGCGCGCTGCGTACGCTCGACGCCGTCCATTTCGGCTATTCCGATCCGCGCGGCGAACGTGGCCTGCGCGCGGCTATCGCCGACTATCTGCGCGCCGCGCGCGGCGTGGTGTGCGAGCCCGATCAGGTCATCGTCACCGCCGGCGCCCAGCACGCGGTCGACATCGCGGCGCGGGTGCTGCTGAAGCCAGGCGACCGGGTCTGGATGGAGGATCCGGGCTATCCGGCGACCCGCCACGCCCTGCTCGCATCCCAGGCCGACGTCTTCCACGCCCCTGTCGACCGCTCGGGCCTGGTGGTCGCAGCAGGCGTCGAGGCCGCCCCGGACGCCAAGGTCGCGTTCGTCACGCCCTCGCACCAGTACCCGCTGGGGGTCACGCTCTCGATGGGGCGGCGGATGGAGCTGCTGGCCTGGGCCCGCGCGGCGCGCGCCTGGATCGTCGAGGACGACTACGCCTCGGAGTTCCGCTATTCGGGCCCGCCGTTGGAGTCGCTCCAGGGCCTCGATGGCGGCGAGCGGGTCATCTATGTCGGCACCCTGAACAAGGCGCTCTTTCCCGGCCTGCGCATGGGTTATGCGGTCGTGCCCAAGGCGCTATCCCTCGCCTTCGCCAATGCGCGCCAGCTGATGGACCGCCAGCCGCCGACCCTGACCCAGGCGATCGTGCTCGACTTCATGCGCGACGGGCAGTTCGCCGCCCACATCCGCCGCCGCCGCATCGCCTACAAGGCCCAGCGCGACGCCCTGGCGGACGCCCTGGAGGCGCGGCTCGGCCATCTGCTTGAGGTAGACCGGCCAGACCAGGGCATGACCCTGATCGCCTATCTGAAGGATGGCCGCTCGGACCTTGCGGTCGAGGCCATGGCCCAGGCGGGCGGGGTGTCTGTGCGGGCGATCAGTCGGCTCTATCACCAGGCGCCGCCGGCCCAGGGCCTGATGCTGGGGTTCTCCGGCTTCCCGGCGCGGACGATGGACGCCGGCGTCGCGCGGCTGGCCAAGGCGCTGGAGGGCCTTCCTCCCCCGTCGTGACGGAGGAGGAAAGGCAGGCTCAGGACGCGGCGGCGGCTTCGGCGGCCACCACGCGGCTGACCGCGTTGACGACGGCGCCGATGCGCAGGGCCGCCTGGATCGAGGTGTTCGGCACGCCGTGCTTCTTCAGTTCGCTTTCGTGGGCGTCCAGGCACATGCCGCAGCCGTTGACCGCCGAGACGGCGGTGGACCACAGCTCGAAGTCGACCTTGTCGACGCCTGGATTGGCCAGGATGTTCATCCGCAGCTTGGCCGGCAGGGTCCGGTATTCAGCGTTCGAGAGCAGGTGCAGCGAGCGGTAGTAGACGTTGTTCATGCCCATGATCGCGGCGGCGGCCTTGGCGGCGGTGGCGGCTTCGGCCGAAAGGCCCGCGGCGGCGGCCGCAGCGTCGATGGCCTTAATCACGGCCGGCGTGCCGACCGCATAGGCGGAGGCGACGAAGGTCCCCCACTTCTGCTGGTCGCTGAGCACGGTCTCGTTGGCCAGGCTCGACAGGTTGAGGCTGAGGTCCTTGGCGTAGGCGGGCAGGGACTCGCGCAGGGCGTCGAGCGACATGGCAATCTCCGGAAATCGAGGCGTGTGAAATCGCTCGCAGTCTGGGCGAGGCGCACACATGAACAAGGGAAAAGGGACCCGGGAGGCGCGGGGAGATCGCGCGCTCCCGGGCTTGGCGGCGTAGCGGGCGGCCTCAAGCTCGCAGAGGCCGCCGCTTCGGGGGCTGGAGGGGGACTACGCCGCCAGGGTTTCGCCGCCGACCGCGCGGTTGCACGGGCAGAGCTCGTCGGTTTGCAGCGCATCGAGGACGCGCAGGGTGTCGGCCGGAGCGCGGCCCACGTTCAGGTTGGTCACATAGACGTGCTGGATCACGTTGTGCGGGTCCACCACGAAGGTCGCACGCAGGGCCACGCCTTCTTCCTCGTTCAGCACGCCCAGAGCGCGGGCGAACTTGCCGCTGTTGTCGGCGAAGTTCCAGATGGCCAGGCTGTTCAGGTCCGGATGCTCACGGCGCCAGCCGAGCTTGGAGTGCTCGTTGTCGGTCGAGCCGCCGAGGACGACCGCGTCGCGCTCTTCGAACTGCGGGTTCAGGCGAGCGAACTCGGCGATCTCGGTCGGGCACACGAAGGTGAAGTCCTTCGGGTAGAAGAAGATGACCTTCCACTTGCCCGGGAACGACTCGTTGGTGACGGTTTCGAAGGCGCTCTCGCCGTTCTCTTCGTGACGGTTGAACTTCGGCTTCACGCCGACGACCTTGAATTCCGGAAGCTTTTCACCAACGCCGAGCATTACGTTCTCCAACTGATTGAAAGGTTCGGCCGAAGCCGTGGCGTGGAGATAGTGCTGCGGCGCACAAAAGGCCAATCGATACTTTCTGGATTTTGGATAGATAATTCCTATATTGGCGGCATGAGCCTCCCTACCCTTCGCCAGCTGCACTATCTCAAACTACTTGCCGAACACGGATCCTTCGGAAAGGCCGCCGAGGCGGCTCACGTCACCCAGCCGACGCTGTCGGCCGGCGTCCAGGAACTGGAGAAGATCCTTGGCGGTCCGGTGGTGGACCGCGCGCGATCCGGCGTCATCCTCACCCCGATCGGCGATGCGGCTCTGGCCAAGGCCGTGACCATCCTGAACGACGCCGAGGAACTGGTGCAGTCGGCCCGCAACGCTGGCCAGCCCTTGACCGGGCGATTCCGTCTGGGGGTCATCCCGACGGTTGCGCCGTTCCTGCTGCCCAAGGCCCTGCCGCTGCTGCGCAGCCGGTTTCCCAAGTTGCGGCTCTTCCTGCGCGAGGACCTGACCCACCGGCTGATCGCGCTTCTGAAGGCCGGCCAGCTGGATGCGGCCCTGATCGCCTTGCCCTACGACATGAGCGGCCTGGCCCACGCGCATGTCTCCAACGACGAACTGCTCGCCGCCCTGCCCGGCAACCATCCGTTGGCCGGCGAGCGCGACGCCCCGCCCTCCGCCCTGGAGCGCGACGACCTTATCCTGCTGGAGGACGGGCATTGCCTGCGCGACCATGCCCTGGCGGCCTGCGGCCTCAAGCCGCCGAAGTCGGGCGACGACGAGACCTTCGCGGCGACCTCCCTGCCGACCCTGGTCCAGATGGTCGGCTCGGGCCTGGGCGTCACGTTCCTGCCCGCCATGGCGGTGGCCGCCGGCCTGACGGAGACCGCTGACGTCGCGGTGCTGCCCCTGCGCGCCGATCATCCGAGCCGCGAAATCGTGGTCGCCTGGCGCTCAGGATCCAGCCGCGCCTCGGAAGGGCGGCTGCTGGCCGAGACGCTCCAGGGCGCCTAGCGACAGTCTAAGATATATCTTGACTGCCGATCCGCTCGCGATATATCTACATTATCGACATATCGAAATAGGATCGAAAATGCATCGACACTTCTGGAAACGTCACGAACATCGCAGTCGGGGGCCGTTCGGCGGTCACGGCGGCGAACACTGGGGCCGCCATGGCGGCGGCCGCGGACGCGGCGGACCCCGCATCGGCCGCCTGCTGGAGCACGGCGACCTGCGCTTCGTTATCCTTGCCTTGCTGAAGGAAAAGCCCAGCCACGGCTACGAGCTGATCCGCGCGCTCGAGGAACGCACCGGCGGCGCCTATCGCCCCAGCCCGGGCGCGATCTATCCGACCCTCTCCATGCTGGAGGACGAAGGCTTCGCCCGTCCGGCCGGCGAGGAAGGCGGACGCAAGGCCTTCGAGATCACCGAGGCCGGCCTCGATGCGCTGGAGCGGAACAAGACCGGCGTGGACGCGGTTTTCGCCAGGTTGGACGAGGCGGGCGAATCCTCGCCGCGGTCGTCGCCCCGTGTGGCTCGCGCCATGCAGAACCTGGCCATGGCGCTGCGCATGAGCCTGCAGGGCGAAAAGGCCGACGAGGCCAAGCTCGACGCCATCGTCGCGGCGATCGACGAAGCCGTCGCCAAGATCGAAAAGGCTTGAGCATGGACACGCTGATGAAGTCGAGCGCCACGGTCCTGACCGAGCACGGCCATCGCTACATGGTCCAGCTCTGCAAGCACTTCGGCCACAAGATCCCCACCGAGTGGAACGACCACGAGGGCAAGATCACCTTCGCCATGGGCGAGGTCGCGCTGCGCGTTGCGCCCGAGACCCTGATGCTGGTGGCCAGCGCGCCCGACGCCGAGGGCCTGGCCCGCGTCGAGCAGATCGCCGACAGCCACCTCAAGCGCTTCGCCTTCCGCGAGCCGGACCTGGCCGTCGACTGGCGCCGCGGCGCCTAGCCGCGCTGGACGTCGAGAGATGCTCCCTCTCTGGGGAGCTGTCAGCGAAGCTGGCTGAGGGGGACTTGGACTCCCGCGAGAGCAGTCCCCCTCCGTCTCGCCGCTTTGCGGCGATCCACCTCCCCAGCGGGGGAGCGTCAGTCCGACTTCAAAGCCGCTTTCACTTCGCGCCAGTCGATCAGTTTGAAGTTCTGGCGCGCGCGCGGTCCGCTTGAGGTCTCGCCGTCCGTGTCGGAATCGTCCTGCACCACCACCAGGCCCTCAGGGAAGGCGCCGACGCGCCCGCCCAGGGCGGCCAGGCCGTCGGTGCCGGTCACCGCGTCCACCCCGTTGCCGGGAATGACCGAGAAACGGCCGACATAGGCCGGCTCCGGGGCGTCCACCCGCCAGACGGCGAAAGCGCTGTCGCCCTGGCTGGAAGCCAGCAGGTAGGTCTTGCTGCCCTCGCGCAGCAGGGTCAGGCCCTCGACGTCCGGCTTGAGGATGTCGGACGGCGCGGGCGCCATCAGGTGGCGGGCCGCGCCGATCGGGTCGAGCGGGAAGCGCCATATCCCGTGGGCCTCCTCGGCGATGTAGAGCAGGCCAGCGACGTCGTCGACGACACAGCCTTCCGACTGCGAGCCGATAGGGAAGTCCCGCATCAGGGTTGCGGCCGGCTTGCCATCCTGGTCGCTGATCGCGAACTGGTGGATGTCGCCGTCCTTGCCGACCATCACCGCCACCATCTGGTCCTTCAGCCGGCCCATGCAGAAGCCATAGGGTTCGCTGACCTTCACGGGAACGCGGCCCCACAGCGTGACCTTCAGCGTATCGGGATCGAGCAGGTAGAAGGCCATGGCCCCCCGGCCGCGGTCGCTCGCGCCGACCAGCACCTGCGCCTTGCCGCCGACCATGAAGCCGTCCCTCAGGTCGACGTTGTTCAGCGGACCGTCGGCCAGGAACTGCAGATCCTTGCCGGCCAGGTCGTAGACATAGAGCCCGGCCTGCTTGTCGGTGCCGAAGATCACCCCGCGGGACGGATCGCGTGGATCGGCCCAGATCTCCGGGTCGTCCGCCGCGTCGCGCACGCGGGTGCCGACCGCCGCGGTCTCGCCGGCCGGTTTCACAGGCGCGCCGGTTCCCAGGGTCATGCCGGCGGAATCGGACACGCTCTCCGGGTCGACGCTCGCGCAGGCTCCAAGCAAGGAGATTGCCGCAGTTGTCGCAAAACCGATAAAAATTTGCCGATAAACCGTCACTGGCCCCGCTCCGCGCGCAAGTTATATGCCCTGCGCTGCAAATCATGCTGTGCGGGGTGCGGTCAACCGTCCCTGCTGTCGGGGGACCCCATGACGCGACTTTCTCTGCTTGCCTGCGCCGCCATTGCGCCGCTGGCGCTGGCCACGCCCGCCTTCGCCGACGACGCCACGCCCGTGGCCGAGTTGATCGTGACGGGCGAGATCGCCTTTCGCGACAGAACCGAGACGGTCGCCCCGACGCTGTCCTACGGCCTGGAGTACTTCCAGCGCTTCGAACCGCTGACGGCGGGCGACGCCATGAAGCGCGTGCCCAGCGTCGCCTTCCTGTCCGACGTGCTGGAAAGCGACGGCGCACGGTTGCGCGGCCTCGACCCCGGCTACACCCAGATCCTGATCAACGGCGAGCGCGTGCCCGGGGCGGGCCTCGACCGCTCGTTCTTCGTCGACCGCATCCCCGCCGAACTGATCGAGCGGATCGAGGTCGTGCGCTCGGCCAGCGCCAACCGCAGCGGCGACGCCGTGGCCGGCGCCCTCAACATCGTGCTGCGCGACGCCCAGACTCTGGACGGCGGCTATCTGCGCGCCGGCGCCATCCGCCTGGACGACGGCCGCGTGCGCGAGACGCTGGGCGGCGTCTGGTCGGGCCAGGTCGGCCCCGGCCGCCTGCTGGTCGGCGCCAGCCTGCAAGGCCGCCGCAACCCCAAGCTCAAGACCAGCTGGCGCTACGACGAGCCGGGCGCGGCCCTGAACGACATCGAGCTGCAGACCGACACCCGCAACGGCACCGACTATTCGTTCAACGCCGCCTACGAGGTCGAGGTGGGCGGCGGCGATCTGGAGCTGACCGGCCTCTTCGTGCGCACCGACCGCCGCGAGGACGAGGATTCGCGCGAATACCGCGCCGGCCGCGTCCAGCTCTCCGACTTGCTGACCTTCAACGACAACAACGTCGACATCACCACCGACAACTGGTCGCTGGGCGCGAAGTTCACGCGCGAGATGCTGGGCGGCAAGACCAAGTTCAAGCTCGGCGGTCACGTCCGTCAAGCTGGTGTAATTTTCTGGATGGCCTGAGGGCATGATCAGGCGGCTTTTGTGGTTATGCTGAGGATGGGATCGATCTCCTCCTTGTCGATCTGTGCGAATGCCTCGACCATCATGTAGCGGCTTGATGTCTGCCATTCGTCATTTTGCTCGAACAGTACGGCGCCGATCAAACGCGTGATGGATGCCTCATTGGGGAAGATCCCGACGACATCGGCGCGTCGCTTGACCTCCTTGTTCAGGCGTTCAATTGGGTTCGTGCTGTGCAGCTTGGTGCGATGCTGGCGCGGGAATGACATGTAGGCCAGCACGTCGTGCTCGCTGGCATCCATGAGATCAGCCAGTTTTGGCCAGCGCGGGCGCAGTTGCTCTGCGACCTTTCGCCAGGTTTCGCCGGCATGGGTGCGGTCGGGTTGATCGAAGGCCTGCCGGATGGCAGCGGCGACGACGGTATGCTGGCCACGCGAGACATGGGCCAGGGCGTTGCGCATCCAGTGGACGCGACAGCGTTGCCAGGTTGCTTCGAAGACCCGGGCGATGGCGGCTTTGAGCCCTGTATGCGCGTCGCTGATGACCAGTCTGACGCCTCCCAAGCCGCGAACACGCAGGGATCGAAGGAACTCGGTCCAGAATGTCTCGGCCTCGGACGGGCCGATACCGAGGCCGATGATCTCACGGCGTCCCTCGGTGTTGGCGGCCACGGCGATTATTGCCGCGACTGGTACGATCCTTCCGCCCTGGCGCACCTTCAGATAGGTGGCGTCAAGCCAGAGATAGGGCCATTCGCCGGTGAGCGGGCGGTTCAGGAACTCGCCGACACGTTCGTCGATGTCCTTGCACAGCTTCGACACCGTGCTCTTCGAAATGCCGCTCAGCCCCATGGCCTGCACCAGCTCATCGACGCGGCGGGTCGATACGCCACTGATCCACGCCTCCTGGATGACGGCCACCAGCGCCTGCTCCGAGGTCTTGCGCGCTTCGAGAAAGCCCGGGAAGTAACTGCCTTGACGCAGCTTGGGAACCCGCAGGTTCAGCGTGCCCAGACGGGTATCGAGAGCGCGCTCTCGATACCCGTTACGCCACGTCGTGCGTTCGCCGCTGCGCTCGTGCTTGCCAGCGCCGATCAGGCCTTCGACATCCGCCTCCATGATCAGCTGCAGGACGGCCTCGGCAATGCTGCGCAGAAAGTCTCCCTGATCGTGCTTGGCCAGAAGGTCGGACAGGTCCATGTTCGTCTTGGTCATCGGGGTCTCCATGTGGTCCGGGGTTGAAGTCGGCAAACTCCACCTCGACCATACACCTCGATGGCCACCCAGGATCACACCGTGGACGGCACTGAAATTACACCAGCTCCTCGGACGCTACCAGCTCGGCTACTCGGTGTTCGACGACAAGCAGGACGAGATCGAGGAGGAGTACGAGTACCTCCGCGACGCCAATCCGTACCCTGACGACGACCGCTTCACCGGCGACCTGGAGTTCCGCCGCCTGAAGGACAAGGAAATCTCCTTTTCCGTCTCGCACGAGCGCGAGCTGGGCTTCGCCGACCTGGAGTTCGGCCTGCAGGTGATCGACAAGACCCGCGACACCAACATCGTCACCGATCGCAACCGGGTGACCATTCCCAACCCGCCGGCCCCGCGCCCGACCCTGCCGGGCGTTTATGGTCCTTTCCTGCCCGTGCCGGGCGGGGTCAACAAGATCGACGAGACCCGCATCGACCCCTACCTGATGCTGTCGGGCGGCGAGGGTGCGCTGAAGTGGGAAGCGGGCCTGCGCTACGAGACCACCAAGAGCAAGATCGTCGACGCCACGGCCCCGGCCGCCAACCGTTCGGTTGAGAAGGACTATCAGTTCCTGCTGCCCTCGGCCCACCTGCGCTACAGCCTGACGCAGGACGACCGGATCAACGCCTCGGTGGCGCGCACCGTGCGCCGTCCGGGCTTCGGCCAGCTCTCCCCGGCCCTGCTGCTGGCCGAGTACGGCGACAACGATTTCGTCGGCAATCCGGACCTGAAGCCGGAAACCGCCTGGGGCCTCGACGTCGGATATGAGCGCCGGCTTGGCCGCCGCGGCGTCGCGGGCGTCAACGTCTTCTACCGCAAGGTCAGCGACCTGATCGAAGTCGCCAACACCGGCGCGGTCGGCAGCGAGGGCGCGGGAACCTTCGTGCTCACCGCCCGCAACGCCGGCGAAGGGTCGGTCTGGGGCGTCGAGTTCGACGTATCGACCCCGCTGACCCTGTTCGGCTGGGAGCACACCGGCGTCTTCCTCAACTACTCCTGGCTCGACAGCGACATCGACGACGACTTCGGTTCGCGCCGCTTCAACGACCAGTCGAAATACGTCCTCAACGTCGGCTTCATCCAGGACCTGCCCGACTGGGGCGCGGCGTTCGGCGCCACCTACCGCAAGCAGGGCGACGCCTTCGGCCGAATGGTCGGCGAGGAGGTCACCACCAGCTACGGCGCCGACCTCGAGGTCTTCGTCGAGAAACGCTTCGGCAAGAGCTTCGTCCTGCGCCTGACCGGCTCGAACCTGCTCGACGCCAAGAAGGAAGAGACCTTCAACAAGTTCACCACCCTGGCCGACCAGAAGACCCGCGACTTCGACGAGTACGAACTGGAATCGGAAAAGGCCGGCCCGGTGTTCCAGCTCGTCGGGCGCTACGCGTTCTAGGCGCTACAGCGCCTTGACGAAGTACAGCGCCAGGTCGTCGTCCACCGGCACGCTCTGGCCGGCGGCGACGTGGGCGTTGTTCCAGGCAATCCCGCGCCCGTCCGGCACGTAGCCGCGCAGCACATAGAGCCGCTGGGCCGCGCCGTAGTCGGGATAGAGGCCGACGCCGATGCCGGCGAGGGGCGAGCGCTCGGCGATCAGGGCTTCGGCGGCATCCATCAGCCGCGTCCCGATCCCGCGCCGGCGCACGTGCGGCAGGACGTTGAAGTCCCGCACCTCGGGAATCCCCGCCTCGGCGAAGGCGGGATAGGGCGAGACCCAGTCGACCGTGACATAGCCCGCGAACTCGCCGTCCAGCCGGGCGACCAGCACCGCCCGCGACCCGGCCGCCTGCTCGGCCAGGTACTGCTCGAACTGTGCGGCCGGCTTGCTCCAGCCGATCGCGGCGAAGGCCGCTTCGAAGCGGGCGGGATCGTCCCTCCGAAGCGGCCCGATCTCCAGCATCAGTCCATCAGCTTTTCGGCCAGATAGACGTAGTGGAACGCCCAGCGGCGGGCGTTCATCTCGGGGTCGGCGTCGTTGGAGTGGCCGCCGAAGGTGTTCTCGAAATAAAGGTAGGGATAGCCCAGCGCCTCCAGCTTGGCGGCGAACTTGCGGGCGTGGCCCGGATGCACCCGGTCGTCGCGCGTATTGGTGGTGATGTAGGGCTCGGGGTACTTCTGCCCCGCTTTCAGGTTCAGGTAGCCGTCGTACTTGGCGATGAAGGCGTGGTCTTCCGGTACGTCCGGATTGCCGTATTCACCGACCCACGAGGCCCCCGCGGACAGCTTGTGATAGCGCAGCATGTCGACCAACGGGCTTTCCACCACGACCGCGTTCCACAGCTCCGGATGCTGGGTCATCGAGACCGTGGTAAGCACCCCGCCGTTCGAGCGGCCGTAGATGCCCAAGCGGCGGGGCGAGGTGATCTTGCGCGCCGCCAGGTCGCGGGCGACCGCGGCGAAGTCGTCGAAGGCCAGCTGGCGCTTCTCGCGCAGCACCGACTGGTGCCAGGCCGGGCCGAACTCACCGCCGCCGCGGATGTTGGCGATGACATAGGCGCCGCCGCGCTCCAGCCAGATCTTGCCCATCTCGGGGATGTAGATCGGCGGCTTTGCGACCTGGAAGCCGCCATAGCCGTACATGATGGTCGGGGTGGAGCCGTCCAGCTTGGCGGCCTTCGGCATGACCACGAAATAGGGAATCTTCGTCCCGTCGGACGAGGTCGCCCAGTGCTGCTCGACCTTATCTTTGCTCGCATCGAAGCGGGCGGGCAGGGCCTTGACCTGCTTGGCCTGGCCGCTGGCGGCGTCGGCCAGCCACAGAGCGTTGGGAGTGAGGAAGCCCTCGGCGTAGACGAACAACTGGTCGTCCGTGCCCGAGGTGGAACCGATGCTTAGCGTGGCGTCCTTCGGCAGGTTTAGCCGCCGCGACGTCCACAAACCGGCCGAGAGGTTGGCCTTCACCGTCTTGGCGGCCGGGCCCATTCCGGCGCTGACGCCCTTGTAGTCATAGACGTCGATCGCGCCCTTCACGTCCTCCAGCAGCTCTACCACCAGCTTGCCCTTGGTGTCGGAGACCGACTGGATCGCCTGGCGCGGGCCGGGCTCGAACACCTTGAGCGCCGTCGCCTTGGCGGGGTCGCGCTTCAACTCGGCGACGTCGTACGAGACCAGGGCTCCCGTCTTGAAGCCGTTCCAGGCCTCCTGCAGGCTGAACACCGCCTGGCCGTCCACATAGGCCTCGAACTGGGCCTTCTTCGGCAGGGCGACCGGGGTCAGCTTGCCGTCCGAATAGAGCGAATATTCCGACTCGAAGAAGGTCACGCCGCGCTGGATCAGGACGCCGGCGGCCTTGCCGCCCTCGCCGCGCAGCACGATGCCCTGGGCCGAGACGTCGGTCGGCTGGCCACGGAATATCTCGGTCGCGCCGCCGCTGCGGTCGACGATCTTGACGACGTAGGCGTAGCCGGACTGCGTCACCTCGCCCTTGGTCCATTCGCGGGCGGCGACCAGATGGTCGCGGTCCAGCCAGTCGGCGCTCTGCTTGCCCTCCGGCGCGCGGAAGCCGCCGGCGACGAAGCTCCTGGCCTTCACGTCGAACTCGCGCAGCTCGACCGCGTCGCCGCCGCCGTTCGACAGACGCACCAGGCAAAGGGTCTCGTCCGGCGTCAGGCAGGTCGCGCCCTTCCAGAACCAGTTGCGGCCCTCGTCCTTCGACAGCTTGTCGATGTCCAGCACCACGTCCCAGGCCGGCGCCTGCGTCTGGTAGGAGGCGAGACTCGTCTCGCGCCAGACGCCGTGCGTGTGGGTGGCGTCCTGCCAGAAATTGTCGACCCCGCCGGCCCGGAAGGCCGGCTTGGCGATCCGGTCGGTGGCGGTGAAGATCGCCCGTCCCTCGGCCAGGAACGCCTGGTAGCGGGCGTCGGCCTCCAGCCGCTGGGCGGTGCGGGCGTTCTGGGCCTCGACCCAGGCCATGGCGCGGGGGCTGTCGATGTCCTCGAGCCAGGTGAACGGGTCGGCCGCGGGCGCTTGCGCCAGGGCGGCCGGGGCGGTGAGCAGGGCGCCTGCGAGCGCCGCGGACAGAAGTTTCATGCGTAACGAATAGAGGCCCAGGGCCGCCTTTGTCTTCCCAAAGGTGATCCGCCGCCAATTCTCGCCTATATAGCCGGCGCCATGAGCCGTCCGTTCCTGAAGATGAACGGGCTCGGCAACGACTTCGTCGTGGTCGAGGCCCGCTCCGCCCCCTTCGCCCCCAGTGCGGAGGAGGTGCGCGCGATCGCCGACCGCGAGCGCGGGATCGGCTGCGACCAGTTGGTCTCCATCGAGACTTCGGGCAAGGCCGACGCCAAGGTCCGCTTCTGGAACGCCGACGGCGACGAGGTCGGCGCCTGCGGCAACGCCAGCCGCTGCGTGGGCTGGCTTTTGATGGAGGCTTCGGGCCGCGACCAGGCGGTGCTGGAGACGGCCGGCGGCCTGCTGGTCGCCAGCCGGGCCGGCGACAAGGTCGTGAGCGTCGACATGGGCGAGCCGGGCCTCGACTGGCGCCAGATTCCCCTCGCCGAGGAGATGGACACCCGCGGCATAGAGCTGCAGGTCGGCCCCATCGACGATCCCGTCCTGCACACCCCCGGCTGCGTCTCGATGGGCAATCCGCACGTGGTGTTCTTCGTGCCGGACGCGGAGGCCGCGCCCGTCGTCCAGGTCGGACCGATGATCGAGCATCACCGCCTGTTCCCCGAAGGCGTGAACGTCGGCTTCGCCCAGATCGTCGCGCGCAACCGCATCCGGTTGAAGGTGTGGGAACGCGGCGCGGGCCTCACCCAAGCCTGCGGCACCGGCGCCTGCGCCGCCCTGGTCGCCTCGTTCCGCCGGGGCCTCGTGGACCGCAAGGCGACCCTGGTGCTCGACGGGGGCGAACTTGTCATCGAGTGGCGCGAGAGCGACGGCCACGTGATCATGACCGGCCCGGCCCAGGTCGACTTCACCGGAACCCTGCCGTGAGCCACGACGCGTCCGAGGGCGACTTCGCGGTCGTCCACCGCAAGGCCGAGCCCGGCGGCGTCGATATCGTCACCTTCGGCTGCCGGCTGAACGCCTATGAGAGCGAGGTCATCCGCGCGCGGGCGGCGGAGGATGGGCTTAAGGACGCGATCGTCTTCAACACCTGCGCCGTCACCAACGAGGCGGTGCGCCAGGCCCGCCAGGCGATCCGCAAGGCGCGGCGCGAAAACCCCGATGCAAAGCTGATCGTCACCGGCTGCGCGGCCCAGATCGACCCAGCCGCGTTCGCCGCCATGGACGAGGTCGACCTCGTGCTCGGCAACGCCGAGAAGTCGCAGGCCGGCGCCTATGCCGAAGGCCGCGCCGCCGAGGGCAAGGTCCGCGTCAACGACATCATGAGCGTGCGCGAGACCGCCGGCCATCTGATCGACGGTCTGAAGGACCGCGCCCGGGCCTATGTCGAGGTCCAGAACGGCTGCGACCACCGCTGCACCTTCTGCATCATCCCTTATGGCCGCGGGAACTCGCGCTCGGCTCCGGCCGGCGAGGTGGTCGAGCAGGTCCGCAAGCTGGCCGCCCAGGGCTATCAGGAAGTGGTGCTGACCGGCGTCGACGTGACCAGCTGGGGCGCCGACCTGCCGGGCCAGCCGACCCTCGGCCAGCTGGTCGCGCGCATCCTTAGGCTGGTCCCGGACCTGCCGCGCTTGAGGCTCTCGTCCATCGACGCGGCCGAGATCGACCCGGACCTGATGCGGTGCCTGGCGGAGGACCGCCGGTTGATGCCCTACCTGCACCTGTCGTTGCAGGCCGGCGACGACATGATCCTCAAGCGCATGAAGCGCCGCCACCTGCGCGACGACGCCTTGAAGCTGGTGGCCGAGGTGCGGGCCGTGCGGCCGGACGTCGCCTTCGGCGCCGACCTGATCGCCGGCTTCCCGACCGAGACCGACGAGATGTTCGAGAACACCTTGGCGCTGGTCGAGGAGGCGCAGCTTTCATTCCTGCACGTCTTCCCGTTCAGCCCGCGCCCGGGAACGCCGGCCGCGCGGATGCCCCAGCTCCAGCGGCCGGTGATCAAGGACAGGGCCGCCCGGCTGCGGGCCGCCGGCCAGGCAGCCTTGGCGCGGCACCTTGCTCGTCAGGTCGGTCGCACGCTGTGGGGTTTGGTGGAGCGCGAGGGCGTGGCCCGCGCCGAGGACTTCACCGAGATCGCCTTCACCGGCGAGGCCAAGGTCGGCGGCCTGACGCAGATGCGCGTCACCGGCCACGACGGGACGCGGGTGACCGCCGAGATTCTCTAGATCTAGTCCGCCTTCCCGCGTCCCGGGAACGCCGGCAGGGTCCAGCCCCAGTGGATCGCGCCGGCTCGCACTGCGAAGGCGGCCGCGAAACCCGCCGCACCCGGCCAGAAGCCCCGGACGCCCAGCACGTAGAGCACGACGAACAGGCTCGCCCCGACCAGCGCGCAGCTGACATAGATCTCGCGCCGCAGCAGCACCGACGGCTCGTGCGCCAGCACGTCGCGGACGATGCCGCCGAAGCAGGCGGTCAGCACCCCCATCAGCACGGCCGAGAACGGCGGCACGCCCAGGGCCAGAGCCTTGGCCGCCCCGACCACGCTGTAGGCGGCCATGCCCAGCGCATCGAGCCACAGCAGCACCCGCATACGCCCGGGCCCGGTCCCGAACGCCCAGACGGCCGCCGCCGCGGCGATGCAGACCACGATGTAGCCCGGCCGCTGCACCCAGAAGACCGGCGCCTCGATCAAGAGGTCGCGCATAGTCCCGCCGCCGACCCCGGTCACCGCCGCGAAGAAGGCGAAGGTGACGATGTCGTGCTTGCGCTGGGCGGCGGCGATGGCGCCCGTGGCCCCGAAAACGGCGACGGCGGCGTAGTCGAACCAGACGAAGGCGGCGGCGAGAGCGTCCATGCCGTTTCGTACGACGGGGCGCAGCGGAGCGGTAGCCCGCCGCTTCCGAAGGCCGAAAGGACCGAACGTCGCTAACCGCATGTTCACGTGACGGCGGCGGCGGCGGACGCTAGAAGGCGCCCATGACCGAACCGAAGAAGGGCTGGTTCCAGCGTCTGACCAGCGGGCTGTCGCGCTCGTCCAAGCAGATGACGGAACAGGTGGTCTCCACCTTCACCAAGCAGCCGCTGGACCAGGCCAAGCTCGACGAGCTTGAAGAGATGCTGATCGAGGCTGATCTCGGTCCGCATTCGGCCGCCCGCATCACCAAGCGCTTCGCCGACGAGAAGTTCGGCAAGAGCGTCGACGAGAGCGAGATCAAGGAAGCCCTGGCGCAGGCCATAGGCGCCGAGCTGGAAAGCCGCGAGGGCGATTTCGAGCCGTTGTCCGGTCCGCGGCCCTATGTGGTCATGTTCATCGGCGTCAACGGCTCGGGCAAGACCACCACGCTGGGCAAGATCGCGGCCGACCTGGTCGGCCGCGGGGCCAAGGTGCTGGTGGTGGCCGGGGACACCTTCCGCGCCGCGGCGGTGGAGCAGCTCAAGGTCTGGGCCGAGCGCGCGGGCGCCGACTTCATGTCGCGGCCGACCGGATCCGACGCAGCCGGGCTGGCCTTCGAGGCGGTCGAGCGCGCCAAGGAGCAGGGCTACGACGTGGTGCTGATCGACACCGCCGGCCGCCTGCAGAACAAGCAGGGCCTGATGGACGAACTGCTCAAGGTCATCCGCGTGGTCAAGAAGGTGGAGCCCGGGGCGCCGCACGAGACCCTGCTGGTCCTCGACGCCACGGTGGGCCGCAACGCCCTGGCCCAGGAAAACATCTTCGGCAACCAGATCGGGGTGTCGGGGATCGTCATGACCAAGCTGGACGGCACGGCCAGGGGCGGCGTGCTGGTGCCGGTGGCCCAGGCCTCCGACAGCCCCATCAAGCTGATCGGCGTGGGCGAGGGGATCGACGACCTCCAGCCCTTCAAGGCCCGAGCCTTCGCCCGCTCGCTCGTCGGGCTGGACGACGCATGAAGCTCTCCCCGACCGCCCACAAGTGGGTCCGCGGCCTGGTCGACTACGGCGGCCTCGTCGTCTTCCTGCTGGGCTTCTTCTACAACACTAAGATCGTGGGCCTGGCCTCGCGCGAAGCGCTGGTCGAAGCGACCTGGTGGCTCGTCGGCGGTTCGGCCCTGGCCCTCGTGGTCGGGCTGGTCTTCGAGCGGCGGATCGCGCCGTTCCCGCTGATCTCCGGCGGGGCCGCCCTGCTGTTCGGCGGCCTGACCCTGTTCTTCCACGATGTGCGCTTCGTGAAGATGAAGCCGACGGTGATGAACAGCCTGTTCGGCGTGGTGCTGCTGGGCGGCCTCATCCTCCGCAAGAATCCGCTGAAGATGCTGCTGGGCGATGCGGTGAAGATGCCCGAGGAAGGCTGGCGCAAGCTGACCCTGAACTACGGTCTGTTCTTCCTGGCTCTGGCGGCGGTCAACGAGGTCGTCTGGCGCACCCAGCCGGACGACATCTGGGTGGTGTTCCGCTTCCCCGGCCTGCTGATCCTCTCGGTGCTGTTCTCGTTCGCCCAGGTGCCGCTGATGATGAAGTACGCCAAGACCGACGAACCGCCGCCGCCGCACGTCGAATAAGAGGTCTCTGGCGCTTTGGACGCCCACTGACCATCTGTCGTTAAATCGACACCATGAGCCGCTAGCCTCGGCTCAGTCGACAGGCGGGGGTGTGCCGATGGCCAAGTCGAAGTCCCAGGACAAGAAGGGCCTCCCGGCCCTGGAAAAGTCGCCCAGCCACCTGTTGCACAGGGCCTTGCAGCTCGCGCTCGATATCTATGCGGACGAACAGGGCGAAGGCGGCGTCACCCAGCGTCAGTATGCGGTGCTGGCGGCGGTGGAGGCCTTCGAGGGGCTGACCCAGACCGACCTCGTGAAGATCACCGGCATCGACCGCTCGACCCTGGCGGACATGGCCGCGCGGATGATCGCCAAGGGCCTCTTGGAGCGTCAGCGCTCGCTCTCTGACGCCCGCGCCAACGCCGTCAGCCTGACGCAGGCGGGCCGCCTGGCCCTGGCCGAGGCCAAGCCGAAGATGGCCGCCGCCGACGCGCGGCTGCTGCGCCTGCTGTCGGGCGCCAAGCGCGAGGCTCTGACCGGCGCGCTGCGCGACCTGGTCCGCGCCGGCGACGCCGCGGCCGAGCCGCAGGCAGGTCCGGTCGAGAAGAAGCCGAAGGCGGCCAAGAAGGCCAAGGGCGACAAACCGGCCAAGGCCGAGAAGCCGAAGAAGAAAAAGCTGAAGAAGGCGGCCTAAGCAGCCGCGCGGACGCCGCCTGGCGGCAGGGCGCGGTCGAGGTCGGCCAGGATGTCAGCGACGTCCTCCAGGCCCACCGACAGCCGCACCATGCCGTCGGTGATGCCACAGTCCAGGCGTTCCTCGCGGCTGTAGGTTGAGTGGGTCATGCTGGCCGGGTGCTGGATCAGGGTCTCGGCGTCGCCGAGCGAGACCGCCCGGCGGATCAGGGTCAGCCGGTTCATCATCGCAGCGCCTGCCGCATCGCCCGCGGCCAGCTCGAAGGCGATCATGCCGCCGAAACCGGGCATCTGGCGCTGGGCCAGCTCGTGCTGGGCGAAGTCCGGCAGGCCCGGATAGAGCACGCACGAAACCGCCGGATGCGCCGCCAGCCAGCGGGCGACGGCCAGGCCGCTCTCGCAGTGGCGCGCCATGCGCAGGGCCAGCGTCTTCAGGCCACGGAGCACCAGGAAGGCGGTGAACGGGCTCATCACCGCGCCGGTCATGTCCTTCACCCCGACCAGCCGCACCCGCGACACGTCGTCCGCGCGCCCGGCCACCAGCCCCCCGACCAGGTCGCCGTGCCCGCCCAGGTACTTGGTCGCCGAATGCACGACGAGGTCCGCGCCCAGTGATAGGGGGCGGGTCAGGACCGGCGTCGCATAGGTGTTGTCGACCACCACCTTCGCCCCCGCCGCATGGGCGATGGCGCTGACCGCGGCGATGTCGACCAGCCGCATGTTCGGATTGGCCGGGGTCTCGAAATAGACGATCCGGGTGCGCTCGGTGATCGCCGCTTCCAGCGCCGCCGGATCGGTCAGGTCGACCTGGCGTACGGTGATCCCGAAGCGGGCGAGGTCCTTCAGATAGGCGAAGGTGCAGCCGTAGAGCGTGCGGTCGGTGATCACCTCGTCGCCAGCCGACAGGAAGCTCCACATCACTGCGGTGATCGCGCCCATGCCCGAGGCGGTGGCGAGGCCCGCTTCCGCGCCCTCCAGGGCGGCGATACGGTCCTCCAGCAGCGCCGTCGTCGGGTTGGAGATGCGTGAATAGAAGTGGCCCTCACGGGTTCCGGCGAACATCTCGCCGCCGGCCTGAGCGCTCTCGAAAGCGAAGGTCGAGGTCAGGTGCAGCGGCGGGGTCAGCGCGCCCTGCTCGTCCATCGGGTCATAGCCGTGATGGATCGCCGTGGTCGCAAAACCCATGTCGCCGCCGGCCATGGCCGTTCTCCTCGATATCCTGGTCGCGGCCATGATGTGTCATTTTGCTGCGCAGCATCTTGCAATATCCGCCCCTATGCGCGTCTATCTTGGCAGAATCTGCCAGCGAGATCGCCATGGACGCCAAGGACCGCCAGATCATCCGCGAGCTGCAGAAGGATGGCCGGATCACCAACCAGGACCTGGCCGATCGGGTGAACCTCTCCCCCTCTCCATGCCTGCGCCGCCTGCGGCTGCTGGAGGAGGCGGGGGTGATCAAGGGCTACACCGCCCTGGTCGATCAGAAGGCCTATGGTCTGCCGATCACCGTCTTCATCCGCGTACGGCTGGAGCGGCACGGCGAGGCGGTGGTGAGGACGTTCGAGGAGCATGTTGCCCGCATCGAGGAGGTGCTGGACTGCTATCTGCTGGCCGGCGGCGACGACTATCTGCTGCGGGTGATCGTCGCCAGCCTCGAGGCCTACGAGGACTTCATCCGCCGCAAGCTGCACGCCATCCCCGGCGTCGCCTCGATCGACACCAGCTTCGCCTACGGCGTGGTCAAGCAGACGCGGGTGTTTCCGGTCGGCGCCTAAACCCGGATGTCCAGCAGCGAGCCGGGGCGCAGGATCTTCTGCGGCGGGTCGGCGGGCAGGTTGGCCGGGATCTTCTGGGCCGGCGCTGCGGTGGGCGCAGCGGTTTGAGGCGCAGCCGTCGCCTGTGCGGCGGCCGGGCGGCCGAAGGCGGCCTCAAAGAACGCGCGCTGGGCCGAGCCCTTGGCCGCGCCGGCCCCTTGCGCCGGTTGCTGCTGGGTCGGGAAAATCGGCGGGCGGATGGTGCTCACGGCGGGCGCTTTATGGTTAACGGAACCGCGGCGACCCTCAGCTGCGCCGCCTCAAGGTTTGGTTAACGCGGTGCTTTCGCCAGCAGTTCGCGCGCCTTCTCGGGCGTCAGCGGGCCGGTGTGCTTGGCCAGGATCGTCCCGTTCGCGCCGACCAGGTAGGTCTCGGGCACCCCGGTCACGCCGAGGTCGATGCCGGCCCGGCCGTCGCGGTCGACCAGCCGCTGGGCGTAGGGGTCGCCCAGCCGGCCGATGAAGGCCTTGGTGTTCTCCGGAGCGTCCTTGTAGGCGACGCCGACCACCCGCACGCCCTGCTTCTTCAGCTCGACGAGAACCGGGTGCTCGACCTCGCAGGGGGCGCACCACGAGGCGAAGATGTTGACCAGCACCGGCTCGGGCTTGGCCGCATCGTGCAGCCGCACCGGCCGCCCGTCGTCCAGCGCCGGCAGGACGAGATCCGGCAGCGGCTTGCCGACCAGGGCGTGCGGCTGGACCTTGGGGTCGCGCTTCAGGGCGAAGAGGCCGAACAGCAGGCCCAGGGCCAGCAGGGCGGCCAGCGGCAGAAAGGCCAGGGTGCGGTTCATTCGCCGTCCTTCTGCGCCTTGCGTCGCCAGCGGGCGCTGGCGCGCAGGGTGAAGACGATCATGCCCAGGAACACCAGGGCGGTCAGGCCGTAAGCCGGCCAGACGAAGGCGGCGTACTTGCCGGCGTCGAGATCGAGCATCCTATCCCCTCGCCGCGCGCATGGCCGCGGCCTCGGCGCGGCGGCGCCAGACCTGGGCGCGGATGCCCACCAGCCACAGCGACCCGAACGCGGCCATGAAGGCCAGGCCCATCAGCAGCAGCGGCCACAGGAAGTCGTTGGTCATGGCCGGCCCCTGCTTGCGGAACACCGAGGCCCCCTGGTGCAGGGTGTTCCACCAGTCGACCGAAAACTTGACGATCGGCAGGTTCACCGCCCCGACCAGAGCCAGGATCGCGCCGGCCCGCGCGGCCTTGGTCTCGTCGTCCAGCGAGGCGCGCAGGGCGATATAGGCCAGGTAGACCAGGAACAGCACCAGCACCGAGGTGAGGCGCGCGTCCCACACCCACCAGGTTCCCCACATGGGCCGGCCCCAGAGCGAGCCGGTGACCAGGGCCAGGAAGGTGAAAGCCGCGCCCAGCGGCGCGGCGGCCTGGGCCGCGGCGTCGGCCAGGGCGTGGCGGAAGACCAGCGCCAGGAAGCTTGCGATCGCCAGGCAGACATAGACGAACATGCTGAGCCAGGCCGCCGGCACGTGGATGAACATGATCCGCACCGTGTCGCCCTGCTGGTAGTCTTCGGGCGCCGAGAAGCCAAGCCAGAGGCCGGCCAGCGCCAGGACGACGGCGATGACGCCGAACATCGGCGCGGCCCAGCGGGAAAAGGCCATGAACCGCTCGGGATTCGACAGGAAGGCCGGGGCTGGGATCATGCGCGCGGATTAACGCCCGGCGCGCTCGCCTGCAAGCGGCGGCGCCTAAGGACATCTCCGCGTTGCGACAGGCGGTAGCCGACCTCGAGGCTTTCGGTGAGCCCCAGCGCCTTCAGCTTGCGCACGTCGGCCTTGAACGGCGCGGTCTCGCGCCCCAGCCGGGCGGCCAGGTCCGGGGCCCGCACGCCGGGGTTCTCGGCGATCAGAGCCAGCACCGCGTCGGTCCATGGACCGCGGGCGTCGAGCCTGGCCAGCCGCGCCTCGACGGCGTCGAGAGACGCCGCATCGGTGTCGGCCCGCATGGCCCTGCGCGGGTCCTCGCCGGCCAGACGGAAGGCGATGCGGTGCAGCGGAAGCTCGCCGCTCACCTGCCTGCGCAGGTCCTCGGCGTCCGAATATCCCGCCCGCACGGCCTCCGCGTCGGTGACGGCCGAGGCCTCGACCACCTCGATCGCCTCGATGGCCAGCACCCCAACCGGCGTGGTCAGGGTTCCGCCGGCGCGCACGGTCGGTCGGCGCCAGCGGCGGAAGGCCAGGTCGACCTCGCCTTCCGCTATGGCCTTCAGGACGGGCGCCTTGAACAGCATGCCCGTCCTTCTATCAGGTCTAGTCCCCGCGGCCCATCGGCCCGCCGGGACCGCGCATGCCGGGGTGGCCGCGCATCCCGCCCTTCGGCGCCATGGCGTCGAAGGCCTTCTGCTGGGCCGGCGAGAGCTGGGCGTAGAAGGCCTTGGTGGCGGCGATGCGCTGGTCCAGGCGCGCAAGGCGTTCGACGGCGCGCGCGCGCATGGCGTCCAGTCGCTGCGGGGTGGACATCTGCGCCATGGCCTGACGCTGGCCGCGCTCGGAACGCGCGCCGGGCTTCATTGCGCCGACGAAGGCCTTGAGCGCCGGTTCCTGGTCGGGGCGCAGCTGCAGGGCTGCGCGCAGGCGCTCGGCCCGCCGCTCGGCCATCGCAGCCGGGTCCGGCCGCTCGCGGCCCGGTCCCATGCGGTGTTCGGCCGGCGGCCGGGCCGGCGGTTGTTGGGCGAGGCTCGCGCTGGCGCTGGCCAGCAGGGCGCCGCCGACAGCCAGCGACGCGATCTTGGTGAAGGTCATGATGTCTCGATAGCTCCTCTGCCGCCCCTCGACCGTTCAACGGCGCGATTGGGCGAGTCCGTCGCGAACCGGCGGCTTTTCGTCGATCCGGCGCGCAATCAGCCTGGCTGCCTCGATTACACCGCGCTCGAACCTGATGACGGAGATGACGTGATGCGCACCCTGATGGCGGGCCTGGCTCTGGCCTGCGCCTTGATTGTGACCCCGGCCGTGGCCGCTGACCTCGACCCGGTGACGGTCCAGGCGATCGAGAACACCGCCTACGACTACGTCGACGGCCAGCTGGAGGGCGACGCCGCCCGCGTGGCCCGCTCCCTTCATCCCGACCTCGCCAAGCGCGCCGTCAAGCCGAGCCCGGACGAGACCCTTGGCCTGCGCCGGATGACCAAGGAGGAGTTGGTCGACCTCACCCGCCGTGGAGTGCTGAAGACGCCGAAGGAGAACTGGGACCGCTCGGTGAAGGTCCTCGACATCGCCGGCGATGCGGCCGTGGCCCGCGTCGAAACGCCATGGTTCGTCGACTATTTTCACCTGGGCCGCTTCGGCGACCGCTGGGTGATCGTCAACGCCATGTGGCAGCCCAAGCCGAAGCCGGCGGCGGACTGACAGCAGACGTGCGGCTCCCGGCTGGGCAGGGAGCCGTTCGGGATGTCACCAGGTCTCGCGGAACGGCCGCACTTCCGACAGGAACGACCACGCGCTCTTCGGCTGGTGGGCCAGGTGAAACACCTCCGCGGCGATGTCGTCCGGCGCGATGAAGAAGTCGTCCGGAGCGTCCTTCCAACGCTCACGCGTCCAGGGCACGTCGATCACCGCGTCGATGACCAGGTAGGCGACGTGCACCCCCTTGGGCCCGACCTCGCGGGCGATGGCCTCGGCGAGGATGCGCTGGGCGGCCTTGGTCGGCGCAAAGCCGGCGAAGTGCGCCTTGCCGCGCAGGGCCGAGGTGTTGCCGGTGACGATGAGCGACCCGCCTCCGGCCTCGATCATCTTCGGGACGACAGCGCGGGCCAGGTGGTGGAGCGCGACGACATTGGTCGCGAAGTTCTGCTCCAGCACCGAGGGGTCGATGTCGAGGAAATTGCCGAAGGCGCCGCCGACGGCGTTGTGCACGACCACCTTCGGGGTTCCGAAACGGGCGACAAGGTCGTCGAGGGCTGCAAGCAGCGCCTTGGCGTCCGAAACGTCCACCGCGACGGCTACGGCGTCCTTGAGCTCATCGGCCAGGGCGTCGAGGCGGGCGGCGTCGCGGGCCAGCATGGCGACGCGATAGCCTCCGGCCGCAAACTTGCGGGCGAGCGAAGCTCCCGTCCCGGGGCCGACCCCGGTGACTATGGCGAGCGGTTTCATGGGAGGTTCCTTTTCGGGGGAGGGAACTAGGCCGCAAGTGCGCGGCGGAGGAAGTCCAGGCGGTCGTTGCCGAAGAACAACAGGCCGCCCTCGGTCACGAAGCTGGGGGCGCCGAACACCCCGGCTTCGATCGCGGCGGCGGTGTTGGCTTCCAGTTCGGCGGCGCGTTCGGGCGCCTCGATCAGCTCGGTTGTGACGCCGAGGTCGGCGAGCAGGTCGGTGAGGTCGGCGCTGGTCGCAAGCGGTGCGTCGCCCGCCCACATGGCCCCGAACAGCCGGCGGGAAGCCTCCTCGCCGTGGCTGAGGCTCTCGGCAGCGAGGGCGGCGTGCAGCAAGCGCGGGCCGTCGACGCCGCCCATACCTGGGTTGGGGCTCAGCCGCGCGCCGTAGAGCGCCGCCCAACGGCCGAGGTCGGCGCGGGCATAGGCCTGCTTGGGCTTGCAGATGACGGTGGTGGGCACGTTGCCGACCCGCTTCATCAGTTCCAGCACATCGAACGGGCGCCAGGCGAATTCGCCGGGCAGGCCGTCCAGCTGGGTGCTGGCCAGGTAGCTGTAGGGGCTGCGGAAATCGAAGAAGAAGGTCGTGCGGGTGAGGGACTGGCTCATGGCGTTTCTCCAAGCAGCTTTCGCAGACCCGGCGCGGCGATGGGGCCGGGCCGCAGGCGGGCGTGTTCTTTCGGGACGGGCTCGCCGCTCTCGGCGTCAACCAGGGCGAGGACGACCGGGCGGCCGCTGCGGCCATCGACCATCTCGATGGTCGAGGCGCCCAGGCCGTTGGCGTTCCAGCGGTCGCCCCACTCGCGCAGAGCCGTGGTCACTTTCCAGAGGTCGCGGCCCTTGTCGGTCAGGCGGTATTCGAAGCGGGGGGGATTGTCCTGGTAGGGCGTCCGCTCGATCAGGCCGGTGGTCTCGAGGTGCTTGAGTCGCGTGGAGAGGGTGGTGGTCGGCATGCCGGTCGAGGCCTGCAGGTCGTCGTAGCGCGAGAGGCCGAGCGAAAGGTCGCGCAGCAGCAGCACCGCCCAGCGGTCGCCGATCGCTTCCAGGGCGCCCGCGACTGAGCAGGTCATTCCGGCGAAGGATTTGGCGCGCATGCGGTCGGCTCCTACGTAACTCTTATAATAAGAGTTAGTGGGCGGAGCGGCGGGTGCAAGGGGGCGATTGGAGTTTTTGAACGTGTCATCCCGGATGGCGCGCAGCGCCTGTCCGGGATTCATTGACGCCGGGTTGCAGGGACGGCCGAGGCCGCGCCCTTTTTCGGAGCAATCGGGTGTTCATGGGTCCCGGTCTTCGGCTGCGCCGAAACCAGGACACTTCGAGCATGAGCGGCGAAAACGAAAACGGCGGCTGGATCGCTCCAGCCGCCGCTCGAAAAGTCCGGAAAGCGGAGCCTTAGGCTTCCGTCGTTTCTTTGGTGCTGGTCGTCTGACGCTCGGCGATACGGGCCGACTTACCGCGGCGGTCGCGCAGGTAGTACAGCTTCGCACGGCGCACGACGCCGCGGCGCTTCACTTCGATGGATTCGATGTTCGGCGAGTAGAGCGGGAACACGCGTTCCACGCCTTCGCCGAAGGAGATCTTGCGGACGGTGAAGCTCTCGTTCACGCCGCCGCCCTGACGGCCGATGCAGACGCCTTCGTAGGCCTGCACGCGCTCACGGTCGCCTTCCTTGATCTTCACGTTGACGCGAAGGGTGTCGCCGGCCTGGAAGTCCGGGACCTGGCGGGTGGCGGCCAGACGGTCGAGCTCTTCTTTTTCGAGCTGCTGGATGATGTTCATATCGGTCGTCCTTGTCCTACTGGGCTTTACTCGCCCTTTGCCTGTTGATTGGCGAGATAGGCCGCCCAGAGATCCGGACGTCGCTCCCGCGTGGCCGCTTCGCGCTGGGCCCGGCGCCACTTGCCGATATCGGCGTGGTGGCCGCTGAGCAGCACGGGCGGTATCTCAAGTCCCTCGAACTCCCGCGGTCTGGTGTACTGCGGGTGCTCCAGGAGCCCGTCCTCGAAACTCTCTTCACTCAAGCTTTCGGCCTGGCCGAGGACGCCGGGCACGAGCCTTACGCACGCTTCGATCGCCACCAGGGACGCCGCCTCGCCGCCGGCGAGGACCGCGTCTCCGACGCTGATCTCCTCGAACCCGCGGGCGTCGAGCACCCGCTGGTCCACCCCTTCGAAGCGACCGGCCAGGACGATCAGTCCCGGGCCCTTCGCCCACTCGGCCACGCGCGCCTGGGTCAGGGGCCGACCCCGTGCGCTCATGTACAAAAGCGGCCGTCCCCGCCGCTCCACGCTGTCCAGCGCGGCTGCGATGACGTCCGCCCGCATGACCTGCCCCGGACCGCCACCCGCAGGGGTGTCGTCGAGGAAGCCGCGCTTATCCTTGGAAAATTGGCGAATGTCCACTGTTTCCAATGTCCAGAGCCCGTGTTCGCGCCAGGCCGTGCCGATCAGCGAGACGCCGAGCGGGCCGGGATAGGCCTCGGGAAACATGGTCAGGACGGTGGCGTCGAAGGACATGGCGGCGCTTTTGGACCAGTCGGCGTTGAATTTCCACTGATGTCCCTTGGACGCCCAAGGCTGTCATCCGGGTTTCGCCGCAGGCGAAGACCGGGACCCATTGTCGCGTGACGTCGTAGAGGGGCGCGCGACGGCGCCGCTGTGTGCACCGTCCGCCGTTCATGGGGCTTGGTCTTGCTTCGCAAACCGGGATGACACCTCAGGTCGCTTGTCCGAACAGCGCTATCGGCTTAAGCCAGACCCTTTCGCACTTGCAGCATTTTTAGAGATCCCATGGACACGCCCGAAATCCTGACCGAGACCCTGGCGCTTGAGCGCATCGAGGTGAACACCTTTCGGGGCGTGTCGCCCGAGGACGGGCCGGGCCGGATCTTCGGCGGCCAGGTGATCGCCCAGTCGCTGCTGGCGGCCTACGAGACGGTCGAAGAGCGGATCTGCCACTCGCTGCACTGCTACTTCATCCGGCCGGGCGATCCGCGCATCCCGATCCTGTTCGAGGTCGATCGCTCGCGCGATGGCGGCAGCTTCACCACGCGGCGGGTGATCGCCGTGCAGAACGGCAAGCAGATCTTCAACCTGGCGGCTTCGTTCCAAACCCCGGAGGACGGTTTCGAGCATCAGGCGCCGATGCCGGCGGTGCGCAGTCCCGACGACATGGCCGCCGAGGCCGAGGCGCAGAAAAAGGCCGTCCTGGAAGGCATGAGCGAGGAGATGCGCCGGATGATGAACCGGCCGCGTCCGATCGAGATGGTCGGCCGCGACAACTACGGCTTCGGCCGCAAGCCCAAGCCGAGCGAGCCCAAGAGCGACACCTGGATGCGGGCCGTGGCGCCGATCGGCGACGACGTGCGCATGCACCAGGTGATCCTGGCCTACGCCTCGGACATGAACCTGCTCTCGACGGCGATGCGGCCGCACGGGGTGGCCTGGCAGACGCCGGGCCTGCAGTCGGCCAGCCTCGACCACGCCATGTGGTTCCACAAGGCCTCGAACTTCAACGACTGGCACCTCTACACCCAGGACAGCCCCAGCGCCTCGGGCGGCCGCGGCTTCGTGCGCGGGGCGATCTACGGCCAGGACGGGACGCTGGTCGCCTCCGTCGCGCAGGAAGGCCTGATGCGGCTGAAGAAGTAGGGCGGGGATAATTGCTCCCCCTCTGGGGGAGCTGTCAGCCGAATGGCTGACTGAGGGGGACTTGACTCAGCACGCCCCCTCCGTCGCGCTTCGCGCGCCACCTTCCCCAAGAGGGGAGGAACTAGTCTTCCTCCTCCCGTCCCTCGTTCGGGTCGGCTTCGATGCTGGCCGGCGGGGCGGCGATGAGCTTGCCTTGGGCGATCAGCACCTGCGGCACGGCCTCACGCGTGAAGGGCAGCCACCAGGTGGCGCCGGCGCGGGGCTGGATTTCGAGAAGGTCGCCGGCGCCGAAGTCCTGGACAGTCTTCACCTTGCCCAGCAGTTCGCCCTCGGCGGTCTCCACCGACAGGCCGATGAGGTCGGCGAGGTAGAACTCATCCTCTTCCGGCTCGGGCAGGCTGTCGCGGGAGATGTAGAGCTTCAGGCCGCGCAGGGCCTCGGCGGCGTTGCGATCGTCCACGCCCTTCAGGCGGGCGACCAGTCCGCCCTTTGCGGGGCGGGCGGAGGCGATGGTCAGGGCGGGCGAGCCGTCCTGACGCATCAGGGTCTTGTAGGCGGCCAGGGCCATCGGGTCGGCGGTGAAGGTGGTGACCTTCACCTCGCCGCGTACGCCATGGGCCGCGCCGACCTGGGCGACGAAAATCAGATTGTGCTTCTCGTCGCCCATAGCAGAGGGCTTAGCCTTCGGTCTGTTCCGGAGCGGCTTCTTCAGCGGCCGGCGCTTCGGCGGCGACTTCTTCAGCAGCCGGGGCCTCGGCGGCCGGAGCTTCTTCGACGACCGGCTCCGGAGCCGGCTGGGCGGCGGCTTCAGCGGCCGCAGCGGCGCGGTCGGCTTCGCGCTGGGCGCGCTCTTCGGCGCGTTCCTTGGCCTTCTGGCCCGGCTCGGCCTTCTTCGGGTTGTTGCCGGCTTCCCACTTCACCAGGCCTTCCTTGGACAGGAAGCGGGCGACGCGGTCGGTCGGCTGGGCGCCCTTCTTGAGCCACGCCTGGATCGACTCGACCTTCAGGGTGACGCGCTGGGGGTCGTCCTTCTTGAGCATCGGGTTGTAGGCGCCGACCTTCTCGATGAAGCGGCCGTCGCGCGGCGAGTGCGAGTCGGCGACGACGATGTTGTAGTAGGGGCGCTTCTTGGCGCCGCCACGGGCGA
>NZ_JAYRSU010000011.1:0-124376 GCF_041919955.1 Phenylobacterium sp.
GGGCGCTTCCGGAGCCGGCTTGGCCGCGGCCGCTTCGGCGGCGGCCTTCGCGGCGGCGGCGGCGCGGGCCGCTTCAGCCTCGGCCGCGCGGGCGCGTTCCTCACGGGCGCGCTGCTCGGCGGCCTGGCGCGCCTGATGCTCGCGGGCGAGTTCGATCGCGCGCTGGCGGGCGCGTTGTTCTTCCGGCGACAGTCCGTGAGCGTCGCTCGAGCCGCCGCCCTGGGCCGGACGCGGCGCGGAGGGCTGCGACGGCGAGAAGGCGCGCTTCTCGGCCGAGGACGGCGCAGCAAGATTGCCCGCCGGCGCCTGGTGCGTGCGCTGGCGCTTGGTCTCCACGACCACCGTCTTGGAGCGGCCGTGGCTGAAGCTTTGCTTCACCGTGCCCGCACTGACCGATCCAGCCCCGCGGGGCTTGAGGGTCAGGGGAGCTCGCCCGCCAGGGGCCCGGCCGTTGTCGTTCTCGTCGCTCATGCGCTCGCTTTACATATCGGCCGGGACGGTCCCGACCACGGACATTCCAATAGCTCTAGGCGCGCGAAACCGGCTTAGGTTCCGCCCGCCTCAGAAGGCTTTTCCTCGCGCCAACTCTCGGGAAGGAGCGGACGGAAGCCAGCCAATCTCCGGACATCCGCAGTCCAGCGATCGGCGCCTCGCCCCGCAAGGAAGGCGGTGTGTATCACATTCTCGGCCCCCAAGGCCAAACCCAATTCCTCCGCCGTGAAAAGTCCGAAGACCTCGGGCGGATTGGGTGACTTGCGGGCCACATTAGAAATCTTGCGGCGACCGTCAGCGGCGCCGTCGGCCGCCTCGATCAGCCAGGCCGCCTTGCCGGCGTTCAGCGTGGCGGCGACCTTCTCGAAGCCCGAGATAAGCTCTCCGGCGCGTTTCGCAAGCCCGAGCCCATCCAGCAACCGTCGCAGGAGCAGCGCCTCGACCTGGTCGGACAGGCCCGGATCAGCCGTCAGCTTCGTTTTCGCCGCGCGCGAGAAGAGGCCTTTCTTCACCGCCGCGTCGACCGAGGCGCGATCGGCGGCGACCCACAAGCCCCTGCCCGGTAGCTTGCGCGCCAGGTCCGGCGTCACCCCGCCGTCGGGTCCGGCGACGAAGCGGAGCAGACCCGCTTCGTCCATCACCTGACCGGATACGATGTCGCGTCGCTCCCGCGCGGCCTGCGCGAGCGTCTTGGGCGCACGGCCCTCGATCGCAATGTCGGCGGGAGCGCTCACGTCGGTCTTAGGCCTCCGGCGCTTCTTGCGTCGGCGCCTCGACGTCGCCTTCGGCCTCGGCCTCGGCGTCGAACTCGCCCTCGGCGAACTCTTCCTCGACCGGCTCCGGCTCAGGGGCCTCGACCCAGCCCATGGCGATACGGGCGCGCATGATCAGGGCTTCGGCCTCGGCCGGATCCAGGTTGAAGCTTTCCAGGATGCCCGGCTCGCGCACGCGCTCGCCGTCGCGGGTCTCGAACCAGCCGCGCAGGTCGTCCGGGATCAGGCCGGCCAGATCCTCGACGCTCTTCACGTCGCCCTCGCCCAGGGCCACCGACATCGGCAGGGTCACGCCCTCGATCTCCAGCAGGCCGTCCTCGACGCCGAGGGCCTTGCGCTTGGCGTCGTACTCGGCCGCTTCCTTTTCCAGGAACTCGCGGGCGCGGGTCTGGATCTCGTCGGCGGTGTCCTCGTCGAAGCCCTCGATGGCCGCGATCTCGGAAGCGTCGACATAGGCGACGTCCTCGACCGAGGCGAAGCCTTCGGTGACCAGCAGCTGGGCGATGACCTCGTCGACGTCCAGGGCTTCCTGGAACAGGGCCGTGCGCTCGGTGAACTCGCGCTGACGGCGCTCGCTCTCCTGGCTCTCGGTCATGATGTCGATCTGCCAGCCGGTCAGCTGCGAGGCGAGGCGGACATTCTGGCCGCGACGGCCGATGGCCAGCGACAGCTGTTCGTCCGGAACCACCACTTCGACGCGCTCGTCCTCCTCGTCCATGACGACCTTGGAGACTTCCGCCGGGGCCAGGCCGTTGACGATGAAGGTCGCCTCGTCCGGGCTCCACTGGATGATGTCGATCTTCTCGCCCTGCAGTTCGGCCACGACCGCCTGCACGCGCGAGCCGCGCATGCCGACGCAGGCGCCGACCGGATCGATCGAAGAGTCGTTCGAGACGACCGCCATCTTGGCGCGCGAGCCCGGGTCGCGGGCGACAGCGCGGATCTCGATGACGCCGTCGTAGACTTCCGGCACTTCCTGGGCGAACAGCTTGGCCATGAAGCCGCCGTGGGCGCGGCTGAGCAGGATCTGCGGGCCCTTGGTCTCGCGGCGGACGTCGTAGATGTAGCAGCGGATCCGGTCGCCGATGTTGAAGTTCTCGCGCGGGATCGACTGATCGCGGCGCATGATGCCTTCGCCGCGGCCCAGGTCGACGACGGTGTTGCCGTACTCGACGCGCTTGACCACGCCGTTCACGACCTCGCCGACGCGGTCCTTGAATTCCTCGTACTGGCGCTCGCGCTCGGCCTCGCGGACCTTCCCGGTCACGACCTGGCGGGCCATCTGGGTCTGCACGCGGCCGAACTCGAACGGCGGCAGGATTTCCTCGTAGACCTTGCCGACGAAGGCGTCCTTGTCGCTGCGCAGCGCCTCGGCCAGGCGGCGCACGCCGGCCGGCTCCTCATAGACGCCGTCCTCGTTCTCGAACGAAGCGTCGTCGTCGATGACGGTGATCACGCGCTTGACCGTGGTCTCGCCGGTCTTCGGGTCGATCCGCACGCGGATGTCGTGCTCGGCGCCGTAGCGGGCGCGCGCGCCCTTCTGGATCGCCTCCTCGATCGCCTCGATGACGATCTCCTTGTCGATCGACTTCTCCCGGGCCACGGCCTCGGCGATCTGCAACAGCTCAAGCCGGTTGGCGGAAATGCCGGTCAGGCTCATCGGTTTGCGTCCTTGCTACTCAGGGGTGTCTTGGTCGGCCTCGGCGTCGAGACGGGCGGCGCGCTCTTCGGCGCCCCGCTTCATCAGCGCGTCGGTCAGGATGAGTTTGGCGTCCACGATCCACGAGAACGGGACCATGGCGGTGGAGTCCTCGCCTTCGAGGTCGATGCCGATGGCGTCGCCCTCGACGCCGGCCAGCACACCGCGGAAGCGCTTGCGGCCCTCGGCGACGCGGTCGAGTTCGATCCGCGCCTCGTGGCCCTCGTAGTTCGCAAAGTCCTTCAGCCGGGTCAGCGGCCGGTCAACGCCGGGCGAGGAAACCTCAAGCGTGTACTCCCCGGCGATCGGGTCGGCGGCGTCCATGATCTCGGAGATGGCCCGGCTCAGGCGCGCGCAGTCCTCGACGACCATCTCGCCTTCCGGCGTCTCGGCCATGACCTGCAGCCGACGGGCTTCCTCGCCGCCCATGAGGCGCAGGCGGACGATCTCGTAGCCCGCAGCCTCCGCGACGGGGTCGAGGAGCTCCAGGAGCCGATGGTCTTCAGCGGTCTTGCCACGCATAAGCTTGGCTGCTCTCCGGCAACAAAAAAGCGGCCGGGCCGAAGCCTGCCGCTCGTATGCGCTATCCAGCGCTAACGGACGATGTAGCGCTTATATAGCGCGGCGCCGGCGACTTGTCAGCCCCCCGCCCGATTGGGGCGCGAAGGCCGCAAATTCCTGCAATCGCGCGGCTTGTGGCGCGGCGCCCCTTTTCGGCGGGCCTCGAATAGTTCAGAGGAGGCGCCCTCAACTCCTGTGTCGCCAAGGTCCTTCCTCCCCATGGACATCTCCAAGATCCCCACCGGCGCGAACCCGCCCTACGACGTCAACGCCATCATCGAGATCCCGCAGGGCGGCGAGCCGGTGAAGTACGAGCTCGACAAGGAGAGCGGGGCCATCATGGTCGACCGCTTCCTCCACACCGCCATGTACTATCCGGGCAACTACGGCTTCATCCCGCACACGCTGTCGGACGACGGCGACCCGATGGACGTGCTGGTGGTCGGCCCGACCCCGGTGGTGCCGGGCGCCGTGATCCGCGTGCGCCCGATCGGGACGCTGATGATGGTCGACGAGGCCGGCGGCGACGAGAAGATCCTGGCCGTGCCGGTCGACAAGCTGCACCCGTTCTACGCCGGCGTGGATTCGTGGCGCAGCCTGCCGGCGATCCTGACCGAGCAGATCGCGCACTTCTTCAAGCACTACAAGGACCTGGAGAAGGGCAAGAGCGTCGAAATCGTCCGCTGGGCCGATCCGGAAGAGACCGGCGAACTGATCCGCCAGGGCATCGAGCGCGCCAAGGCCGCCGGCAAGGGCCAGCCCTGAGACCTGTACGGAGAGGCCGCCGTCGGCAGGTTTAGGCGGCGGCCTTTCGGTTACGTTCTGATGAAATCGAAGAAGACCGGCTCGCAGTCGCCCAGGCGCTTTTCCTCGTAGCGGGTGGTGATGTGGTCGGCGGGCGCGACGCGCCAGTCGTCGGCCCGCTCCGCCGGCCAGTCGAAATGGGGCGAGGCGATGATCCGCTCCAGCGCCCAGTCGGCGTAGCCGGCCACGTCGGTGGCGAAGCGCAGCCGCCCGCCGACCTTCAGCACCCGGGCCAGTTCGGCCACCATGTCGGCTTGGACGATCCGCCGCTTATGATGGCGCGCCTTGGGCCAGGGGTCGGGGAACAGGATGAAGACCCGGTCCAGGCAAGCGTCCGGCAGTCGCGCGACCAGTTCGCGCGCGTCGCCATCGAGGATGCGGACATTCTTGAGGTCCTGCTCGGCCACGTGGCGCACGGCGCTGGCCACCCCGTTCAGGAACGGCTCGCAGCCGACGATCAGGACCTCGGGCGCGCGGGCCGCCTGGGCGGCCATGTGCTCGCCGCCGCCGAAGCCGATCTCCAGCCAGGCCTCGCGCGCGCCCTCCATCAGGGCGCGGGGGTCGAACGGGCCTTGCGGCGGGCGCAGCGAGGGCAGCAGCTCCTCGACCAGCGCGGCCTGGCGCGGCTTGATCGGGCGCGACTTGATGCGGCCGTAGGAGCGGAGCAGGGGGTGGGCGGCGTCTTCCATGCGCGGCCCTCTACATCGGACCGGGGCGCGTGGAAATCCGGCGCGTCGATATCGAAGGGTCGGCCAAGGAGTCGCACTAGCGGCGAACGCGCACCGCAGGCATCGTCCAAACCTAGAGTCGGCCGCCGGCCGCACGCAGGGACCCGCCCATGACCACGCTGTGGGAGACGATCCGCTACTTCTTCGCGACCGAGGCGCTCAACCCGCACGGGATCTGCCTCTTATGGCGGCCCGAGCTGATCTGGACCCACGCCGCCGCGGACATCCTGATCGGCCTGGCCTATTTCTCGATCCCGCTGGCGATGGCCGCCTTCCTCTACAAGCGGCCCGACGCGCGCTTCGGCTGGGTGATCCTGCTGTTCGTCTCGTTCATCCTGCTCTGCGGCATGACCCACTTCATGGCCGTGTGGACGCTGTGGAACGCCGACTACGGGATCGAGGCCCTGCTGAAGGTGGTGACGGCCGTCGTGTCGGTGGCCACCGCCGCGGCGCTGTGGCCGCTGCTGCCGCGGTTGCTCGCCCTGCCCTCGACCGAGGCCCTGCAGGCCCGGATCGACGAGCGCGACCAGGCGCTGGCAGAGTTGCGTTCGGCCATGACCACCATGATGGAGATGCGCGAGCACGAGACGCGCCAGAAGCTGCTGCTGGACGAGCTGAACCACCGGGTGAAGAACACCTTGGCCTCGGTGCAGTCGATCGCCTCGCAGACCATCAAGACCACCGGCGACATGGACGAGTTCAAGGACGCGTTCATGGACCGGCTGATGGCGCTGTCCTCGACCCACGACCTGTTGGTCAAGCGCGAGTGGACGGGGGCCTCGCTGGTCGAGCTGACCGATGCGACCCTCGCCCACTACGGCCGGCCCTATGGCTATCACGGCCCCGACCTGCGGCTGCATTCAAGCCTGGCCGTGACCCTTGGCATGGCGCTGCACGAGCTGGCGACCAACGCCATCAAGCACGGCGCCTGGACGTCGGGCGGCCGGGTGGAGATCGAGGTCCGCCAGATCGCCGATCCTCAACAGGTGGAGATCGTCTGGCGGGAGCTGGATGGGAATGCGGTGCAGGCGCCGTCTCAGAGCGGCTTCGGTTCGCGGCTGCTGGAGCGCGGGGTGGCCGGCGAGCTGGGCGGAACCGTGGAGATCGACTACCGGCGCGAGGGACTGGTCTGCACCATCCGCGCGCCGATCTCGCCGAAGATCGCCGCCGAGGCGGCCTGAGCCCGAAGGCCCGGCCGTCCCGGAGGCTCGTAAGGGCTTAGGCCAGGCTCTTCAGCTGGTCGACCAGATCGGTCTTTTCCCAGGAGAAGCCGCCCTCGTTGTCCGGCGTGCGGCCGAAGTGGCCGTAGGCGGCGGTGCGGGCGTAGATCGGGCGGTTGAGGCCGAGATGCTCGCGGATGGCGCGCGGCGTGGCGCCGCCGATCATCTGCGGCAGGGCCAGCTCCAGCTTCGCCGGATCGACCTGGCCGGTGCCGTGCAGATCGACATAGAAGCTCAGCGGGTCGGCGACGCCGATCGCATAGCTGATCTGGATGGTGCACTTGCGCGCCAGGCCGGCGGCCACGACGTTCTTGGCCAAGTAGCGGCAGGCATAGGCGGCCGAGCGGTCGACCTTGGTCGGATCCTTGCCCGAGAACGCGCCGCCGCCGTGGGGGGCGGCCCCGCCGTAGGTATCGACGATGATCTTGCGGCCGGTGACGCCGGCGTCGCCGTCCGGACCACCGATCAGGAAGCGGCCGGTCGGGTTGACGTGCCACTTGGTCTTCTTGGTGATCAGGCCGGCCGGGATCACGCTCTCGACGAACGGCTTGATCGCCGCGGCGATACGCTTCGAGTTGGCGGTCTGGTCGCCGATCTTCTTCTGATGCTGGGTCGAAACGACGATCTTCAGGATCTCGACCGGGCGGCCGTCCTGATAGAGCACGGTCACCTGGCTCTTGGCGTCAGGCTCGAGGAACTCGCACTCGCCCGAATGGCGGACTTCCGAGAGCTTGCGCAGGATGTCGTGCGAGAACTGCAGGGTCGCCGGCATCAGCGACGGGGTCTCGTCGCAGGCGTAGCCGAACATGATGCCCTGGTCGCCCGCGCCCTCTTCCTTCTTTTCGGTCGAGTCGACGCCGACGGCGATGTCGGCGGACTGGGCGTGCAGGAAGTTGGCGAACTTGGCCTTCTCCCAGTGGAAGCCCTTCTGGGCGTAGCCGATGTCCTTCACCGCGGCGCGGACCTTGGGCTCGAGCCCGGCCAGGATTTCCTTGGTGAGGGCCTTGTTCTCGGCCTTGGAGGCGCCCGGCTTGCCGGCGCGGACTTCGCCCGCCAGCACAATACGGTTGGTCGTCACCAGGGTCTCGCAGGCCACGCGGGCTTCGGGCTCTACCGACAGAAAGGCGTCGACCACGGTGTCGGAGATGCGGTCAGCGACCTTGTCCGGATGGCCTTCGGACACGCTTTCGCTGGTGAAGATGTAGGAGGAACGGCTCAAGAGGTGGCTCCGGTGAATCGGGCAGGCCGCCGCATAGCCGCGCGGCCCCATTTCTACGTCGCGGGAAACCTATAAAGAAATCTTTATATCCCGCAAGCGGCGTGACGCGGCGCCGTCTGCAAGCGCCACGGGCCGCCGGGCGGCTATTCGGCGGGGATGGCCTCTTCCTCGGTCATGGCGCGAACCAGATCGAGGATGCGACGACGCACACGCGGCGGGCTGATCTTCGGGAAGGTGCTGGCCAGTTCCACGCCCTCGGGCGTGAGCAGGAAGGCCTGCATGTGCGCCTGGCCGCCCGGCTCCTCACCGGCGGCCAGGGTGGTGGTGTCGGCAAGCCCTTCGAAGAAGTAGGCCGTGGACGTCTCCAGCGCGCGCGCCATTTCGTACAGCTTGGACGCGGACACGCGGTTGGCGGCCCGCTCGTACTTCTGGACCTGCTGGAAGGTGAGGCCGATGGCCTCCGCCAGCTTCTCCTGGCTGACACCCAACTCCTTGCGGCGCAGACGGATCCGCAAGCCGACATGGACGTCGATGGGATTAGGAACTGTGTCGAGGTCCTTTGACATGGCTCACCCTGAAACGAGCCTTCACTGACGCGTCAAAAACCTGACCAACTCGTCAATTGCGCTCTACTCGCCGATCTAACTGTCGAATTCCGACAATGGCCAGCGAAACGAGCAACATGATGGCGAAGCTCCCTTCGCCGCCCAGACTATAGATTGTACGCGCCCGAGAAGGCGGCAACCTTGCGTCGACTATCCCCGTTTTCCCCAGGTCAAGCTTGGCGTTCGGAAGTACCCTTCCTTGGGAATCGATGACCGCCGATACGCCAGTCGGGGTCGCGCGGACGATCGGCAGGCCGCTCTCGATGGCGCGGTAGCTGGCGATGTTCAGGTGCTGCCACGGCCCGCTGGTCGCCCCGAACCAGGCGTCGTTGGAGACATTCAGCAGCCAGCGCGGACGTCCGTCTTTCCAGGCCGCCTCGGCGAAGCGCGGAAACAGGGCCTCGTAGCAGATCAGCGGCTGGACTGGCGGCAGGCCGGCCGGGACGATGGCGCGCGGCGCAGGGCCGGCGGTGAAGTCCTCGGGCATGTGCACGAGGCTGCGGATCCCGAGTCTGGTGGCGAGCTGGCCGAATGGCAGGAACTCGCCGAACGGCACCAGGCGGTGCTTGTCGTAGACCCCGGTGACCTGCAGGCCGGTCGGCTCGCGGCGCAGGGCCACCAGACTGTTGAAATAGTCGACCTCGCCGCCGTCACCATAGCCGGCGCGGTTGGCGCCCATCAGTAGGGTCTGACCAGGCGCGAGCGCGGCGGCGATGCGGGGCACATAGGGGCTGCCCGGGGCCAGCAGGTCGTCGATCACCGCCGGCAGGGCGCCTTCGGGCCAAACGACGATCTCCGGAGCCGGCGCCCCCGGGGCCGAACGCGACAGGCGGACATAGGTGTCGACGATGAGGTCGAGGTTCTCCGGCTTCCACTTGTCCTTCTGGTCGATATTGGCCTGGACGATGCGCACCAGCGGGGCGGCCGGGTCCTCGGCCGCCGCCTGGGCCAGGCGCCAGGCGCCGAAGCCGAACAGCCCGGCGAGCACGGCGAGAGCGACGGCCGGCGCCGCGAACCGGGTCCGGCGCGATCCCGGCTCGACGGCGGTGGCGACCGCCGCCCCCATGGCGATGGTCAGCCAGGAGAGGCCATAGGGCCCGACCACCGAGGCGAACTGCGAGATCGCGCCGCCGGCCCGCCATGTCTCGCCCGGCAGGTTCCAGGGAAAGCCTGTGAACACATGGCCGCGCACCCATTCGAGGCCCGCCAGGCAACCGGCGAAGACCAGCACCCGCAGCGGGCCGCGAACGTTCGCGGCCCGATAGACCAGCGCCGCCAGACCCCAGAAGAGGGCCAGGCCGCCGGCCATGAGCAGCAGGGCGAAGGGCGCCATCCAGCCGTGGGCCGCCGCATCGACCAAGAAGGCCTCGGTGATCCACCACACGCTGATCGCGAAATAGCCAACCCCGGCGAGCCAGCCCCGGAAGAAGGCCGAGCGAAGGGGCCGCGGTCCGGCGGTCTCGGCCAGGCGCATCATCGCGCCGTAACCGATCAGACCCGCCAGCAGGCCGAACGGCGGGTGGGCCAGACCGGCGGCGAGGCCGGCGGCCAGGGCCAGCAGGCGCAACGCCCAGGGCGACGGGGTCTTCAGGTCAGGCCTCCTGCGCCTGCTCGGGCTGGGCCGCCGCCGGTGCGAAGCGCACCCGCTTCACGCGCCGTGCGTCGGAATCGAGCACCTGGATCTCGTATCCGGCCGGATGGGCGATGACCTCGCCGCGCTGGGGTACGCGCCCGGCCAGGGCCGAGACCAGGCCGCCGACTGTGTCGATTTCCTCGTCCAGTTCACCGGGCGCGAGATCCTGGCCGATCGCCGCCTCGAGCTTCTCCAGCGGGGCGCGGGCGTCGACCTCATAGATTCCGCCGGGGCGCGGGACGATGCCGGCCACCGCCGCCTCGTCATGCTCGTCGTCGATCTCGCCGACCACGGCCTCGACCAGGTCTTCCATGGTGACCAGACCGTCGGTGCCGCCGAACTCGTCGATGACCATGGCCATGTGGGTGCGCTCGGCCTGCATGCGCAGCAGCAGGTCGGCCGCGCGCATCGAGCCGGGTACGTAAAGCGCATCGCGCCGCAGCTTCTGGAGGATCAGATCCTCGGGCCCCGGCCGGCGCCCCCCCGCCAGCAGCTTGAAGACGTCCTTGACGTGAACCACCCCGACCGGATCGTCGAGCGTCTCGCGATAGATCGGCATCCGGCTGTGCTCGGACTCTGCGAAGCGGTCGACGACCTCGGCGAACGGGGTCGAGAGCTCGACGGCGAAGATGTCCACCCGCGGGGTCATCACGTCGGAGACGCGGAGGGTCTGGAAGGCGGCGGCCTGTTCGACCAGGCGGCCGGCGGCGGCGGCGTCCTGGGGCGCGGCGAGCGCCTCGGCCCCGCCGGAACGGCGAAGTCTGCGGAAGAACGCCCGAAGCCCGCGGCTGCGCCGGGCGGGTTCGGGCGGGCTGGATATCCCGTCGGGAGAGTTAGTCATGGTCCCCTTGCTCAGCCGAGTAAGGATCAGGAACCCCCAGTCCGGCCAGGATGACGCGCTCAAGACCTTCCATCTGTTCGGCCTCGGCGTCGGTCTCGTGATCGTAGCCTACAAGATGCAGTACGCCATGCGCCACCAGGTGTTGCAGGTGGTGGGCCAGGGGCTTGCCCTGTTCGGTCGCCTCGCGCACGCAGACCCCGTAGGCCAGCGCGATGTCGCCGAGCAGTCCTTCCGGGTTCTGGGGCGCGGGAAAGGACAGCACGTTGGTCGCATAGTCCTTGCCGCGGAAGCGGGCGTTCAGCTCGCGCACGCTGTCGTCATCGGTCAGCAGGATGGTCACGGCCCCGCCGCCGAAGTCGATCTCGGTCAGGGCGGCGGCGGCGGCCTCCTCGACCAGATCCTCGGCGTTCGGCGCCGCGGCGAGCCAGGCCTCGTCCTCGATCTCGATGTCGATCAAACCGCTCGCCCGTTCTTGGTCGCATCGGCGTCATAGGCGCGCACGATCCGCTCGACCATGGGATGGCGCACCACATCCTCGACTGAGAAGCGGTTCACCCCGACGCCCTCGACGCCTTCCAGCAGGCCGACCGCGTGAGCGAGGCCGGAATCGGCGGCGTTGACCAGGTCGATCTGGGTCGGGTCGCCGGTGACGGCCATGCGCGAGCCCTCGCCGATGCGGGTCAGCACCATCTTCATCTGCAGGCGGGTGGTGTTCTGCGCCTCGTCGACAATGACGAAGGCGTGGCTGAGCGTGCGGCCGCGCAGGAAGGCGATCGGCGCGACCTCGATCTCGCCCTTCTCGCGCCGGCGGCGGAACTGCTCGGCGCCGAGGATGTCGCCCAGCGCCTCGAACACCGGCGCCATGTAGGGGTCGACCTTCTCGTTCATGTCGCCGGGCAGGAAGCCCAGCCGCTCGCCGGCCTCGACAGCCGGGCGCGAGACGATCAGGCGATCGACGTCGCCGCGCAGCAGCAGGCCCGCGCCATGGGCGACGGCCAGGAACGTCTTGCCGGTGCCGGCCGGGCCGAGGCCGAAGACCAGTTCGCAGCGGTTTAACGCCTCCAGGTATCGCGCCTGGCCCGGCGTGCGCGGCGCGACCTGGCCGCGCCGGCCGGTGGGCAGGCCGCCGGCCGGCGATTTTCCGGTCCCGGCCCGCGCATTGCCGATGGCGACACGGACATCGGCCTCGCTGACCTCGCGGCCGCTGTCGGCCAGGGCCGCGAGCGTATTGACCACCTGCTTGGCGCCGGCGCGCGCCTTGGCGTCGCCGTCGATCGACACGCCCCCGCCCGGCGTTTCGATCAGCACGTTGAAGGCGTCTTCGATCAGGGCGGCGTGGCGGCTGGCGGGACCGGCCACAGTGCGGGCGGCCGCATCGGAGAGGGGAATGTACTCGGGGCGGCTCACGCGGTTTCCATTTCCAGCACGCCGGCCAGGCTCATCTTGTTGGCGACGTCGATCCGTACGGGAACGATCTGGCCGATCAGGCGATCCGGGCCCTCGCAATGCACCGCCTGGAGATAAGGGCTGCGACCCGAGAGCTGGCCCGGATGGCGGCCAGGCTTTTCGAACAGCACCGGCAGCACCTTCCCGACCTGAGCGGCGTTGAAGGCGCGTTGCTGCTCGTCGATCAGGGCGTTGAGGCGGGCCAGGCGTTCGTCCTTGACCTCCTCGGCGACCTGGCCGGGCAGAGCAGCGGCCGGCGTGCCGGGGCGGCGCGAATATTTGAAGGTGAAGGACGCCGCGTAGCCGACCTCGCGCACCAGGTTCAGGGTCGCCTCGAAGTCGGCGTCGCGCTCGCCCGGGAAGCCGACGATGAAGTCGCCGGACATGGCGATGTCGGGCCGCGCGGCGCGAATTTTCTCGATCAGCCGCAGATAGCTCTCGGCCGTGTGCGCGCGGTTCATCGCCTTGAGAATCTTGTCCGATCCCGACTGCACCGGCAGGTGCAGATAGGGCATGAGCTGCGGCAGCTCGGCGTGGGCCTCGATCAGCGCCTCGTCCATGTCGGCCGGATGGCTGGTGGTGTAGCGGATACGGTCCAGGCCCTCGATCCGGGCGAGCTGGCGCGCCAGGCCCGCCAGGCCGCCTTCGCCCGCATAGGCATTGACGTTCTGGCCCAGCAGGGTGACTTCGCGCACGCCCTTGGCCGCCAGGTCGCGGGCCTCGGCCAGGATGGTCTCCAGCGGCCGCGACCACTCGCCGCCGCGGGTGTAGGGCACGACGCAGAAGGTGCAGAACTTGTCGCAGCCTTCCTGTACGGTGAGGAAGGCGGTGACGCCGGCCGGGTTGCGCTCCACCGGCAGGGCGTCGAATTTCTCGTCGGCCGCGAAGTCGGCGGCCAGGCGCTCGCCACGGGCGCGGTGGGCGCGGGCGATCAGCTCGGGAAGCTGGTGATAGGCCTGCGGCCCGACCACCAGGTCGACGGCCGGCGGGCGCTGCATGATCTGCTCGCCCTCGGCCTGGGCCACGCAGCCGGCCACGGCGATGGTCATCTTTGCGCCGGCCTCGGCGCGGGCCTGCTTCATCAGCTTGATCTGGCCGAGCTCGGAATAGACCTTCTCGGTGGCCTTTTCGCGGATATGGCAGGTGTTGAGGACGACGAGGTCGGCGTTCTCGGGACTGTCTGTCACGCCATAGCCCAGCGGCGCCAGCACATCGGCCATGCGCTCGCTGTCATAGACGTTCATCTGACAGCCGTAGGTCTTGATGAAGAGGCGCTTGGAGGGCGCTTGAGTGGACATCCGGGCGTTATGGGGTCGCGAAGGCCCCCACGCAAGTTTCAGCCCCGATTCGACGGCCCTCTAGTCCTCCAGCGGCACGCCGTAGAGCTCCAGGCGGTGGTCGACCAGCTTGTAGCCCAGCTTGCGGGCGATGGCCTCCTGGAGGGCCTCGATCTCCTCGTCGACGAACTCGACGACCTTGCCGGTCTTCATGTCGATCAGGTGGTCGTGGTGGACTTCGGTGGCTTCCTCGTAGCGCGAGCGGCCGTCGCGGAAGTCGTGGCGGGCGATGATGCCGGCTTCCTCGAACAGGCGCACGGTGCGGTAGACCGTGGCGATCGAGATATGCGGGTCCACCTCGTGGGCGCGGCGGTACAGCTCTTCCACATCGGGATGGTCGTGCGCGGCCGACAGCACGCGCGCGATCACGCGCCGCTGCTCGGTCATCCGCATGCCTTTTTCGATGCAGAGGCTTTCGATGCGATCCACGAACAGTCTCCTCGGGGGATTCAAACTCAACGCTAAGGATAGGGCCACTAGGCCTTTCGGCCAAGGTCGCGGCGCATGACGAGCGCGTCGGCGGCCGGCGCCGCGCCGCGATCATAGTAGGCTTTCCGCAGGCCGGTCCGCGCAAAGCCGGCCGCTTCGTAAAGGCCGATGGCCGGCAGGTTGTCGTGCGCGACTTCCAGGAACATGACGTCGGCGCCGGCCATCTGGGCTGCGCCCGCCGCCGCCTCCACCAAGGCGCGAGCCAGACCGCGGCGGCGGGCGGGCGGATCGACCGCCAGGGTCAGGATCTCGGCCTCGCCGGCGATCGCCCGGCAGAGGATGAAGCCCAAGACGCCTTCCGCCGGCGCGCCCTGCTCGACCAGCAGGGCGAAACCACCCGGGCCGTCGATCAGGGCGACGATGTCGGGCGCGGACCAGGCATGATCGAAGGCCCGCGCATGTACGGCCGACAAGGCTTGCGCCTCATGGCTCCAGGCGCCGCGCAGCTTCATTCGGAAAGGCTCTTGCCGCCCGGCAGCTTGGCGTCCGGCGCGCGCAGATAGAGCGGCCGCGGCGGGGCCGGCTTGCGCGCGGCGGCGACCATGGCGATGGCCAGTGGATCGACGTGGTCGAGGGGTTCGATGCGGGCGGCCCGGTGCATGTCGGCCAGCAGCGGCGCGCCGGTTCCGACCATCACCTCGGGCGCGAACTCGGCGACCCGGGCCGCGGCGGTCTCCAGCGGCAGGGCGTCGGGGGCGCTGACCGCCACGCCGTCGGCGAAGGCCTGCAGGTAGACCTGGCCCCGCTTGGCGTCGAGCACCGAGAGCACGCGGCCGGAAAAGGGCCGGGCCAGGGCTTCGAGCGAACCGACCCCGACCGCCGGGATCGACAGCGCCGCCGACAGGCCCTTGGCGAAGGCGAGGCCCACGCGCAGGCCGGTGAACGAGCCGGGGCCGACCGTCACCCCGACGCGGTCCAGGGCTCCGAAGTCGAGTCCGGCCGCCTCCATCACCTCCCGCACCAGCGGCGCGAGCCGCTCCTGGTGGCCGCGGGCCATCGGCTCGATACGGCTGGCCAGAACCGCGCCGTCGCGGACCACCGCGGCGGAACAGGCGAACAGGCAGGTGTCGAGGGCAAGGACGATCATGGCCGCGCCGGTGTCCAGCAGCGCGCCAGGCTGTTCAAGGTCTTTTCCATCCAGAGCGCCACAGGCGAGCCGTCGGTGGCGCGCAGTTCGAGCTGGCCGGAATGACGGTCGCTTCCCAGCCGCGCGTCCTGGACCCAGACGAAATAGCTGGAACCGTCGGGGCGCTCGACCGCCGCGGCCGCCCTGCGCCCGGCCAGCGGGACCTCGATCCGGGCGGGCGGAAGGGTTTCGAGCCCCGCCAGCGCGCCGGCCAGCGCCGGGCAGGCCTTGGAGCTGGTCCAGGCGATCGTGGCGGTATCGCCGCCCCGGGTTTCGACCCGGCGGGCGACGAGCGCCCCGCCCTGCACGAACAGGGTGACGCCGGTGGTGGGCCGGCCGGGCGCGCGATAGACCACGAAGGCGCCCCAGGGCATCTGGCCGTCGAGGCGCGCGCCCTTCAGCACCGGCCAGTCGTCCTCGCTGGCCGCGGCGGGCGCAGCCAGGATCGCGGCGCCGACCAGCGCCAGTATGGTCGTCCGGATCGCCCCCAAGAGATCGGCCCTAAAGCGTCTGCTCGACGCGGGTCACCTCGGGCACATAGTGCTTGAGCATGTTCTCGACCCCGGCCTTCAAGGTCGCCGACGAAGACGGGCAACCCGAGCAGGCGCCGCGCATGTGCAGCCAGACCACGCCGGTGTCGGCGTCGAAGCGGTTGAACAGGATGTCGCCGCCGTCCTGGGCTACGGCCGGGCGGATGCGGGTGTCGAGCAGGTCCTTGATCTCGGCCACGACCTGGGCGGTCTCGCCCTCGTAGACCATGTCGTCGTGGCCGCCGGACTGGGCGGTTCCCTCGGTGAACAACGGCCGGCCCGAGGTGAAGTGGTCCATGATGGCGGCCAGGATCGGCGCCTTCAGGTGCGGCCAGTCGTGGTGCGGGCCCTTGCCGACGGTCACGAAGTCCGGCCCGAAGAACACCCGTGTCACGCCCTCGATGTCGAACAGGTCGGCCGCCAGCGGCGAGGCCTGGGCTTCGTCCAGGCTGCGGAAGTCGTGCGAGCCCTCGGCCAGCACCTCCCGTCCGGGCAGGAACTTCAGAACCTCGGGGTTCGGCGTGGCTTCGGTCTGGATGAACATGCGCCAGATGTGGCGTTTTGGGCGCGAAATCGCAAGTTTTCCGTCCGTTCTTTGCGACCAGGCTCCGGTCGGTGTCATCCCGGTTTCGCCATAGGCGAAGACCGGGACCCATTCGCGTCCGAGTTCGAGGATGGGGCGCGGCCGAGCCGCGTCCTGATCTATCCGGTGTTCATGGGCTTGCTTCGCAAACCGGGATGACACCCTCTGGAGACCACCTAAGCCAGGTCGGCGATCTCGTCGTCGGTGAGGTCGCCCGGCACCACCGTGACCGGCAGCTTGCGCGTTCCCCACTTCACGCCGTCCTTGGCGATGGACGACACCAGAGGACCAGGACCGCGGCCGCCGACCGCCGAGGCCAGCACCAGGATCTTGATGGCCGGATCCTCCGAGATCACCTTGCGCAGCGCGGCCCGGGTGCTCTCGGCGTTGAGGATGATGAACTCGGGCGGGGCGCCGGTCTCGGCGACCACGAACTCGGCCATCTTCTGGAGCACCGCCTCGGCCTCCTCGCGGGCCTGACGCTCGATCTCCTGGCGCACGCCGCTCCAGTGCTCGAACACCGCCGGCTCGATGACGCGCAGCAGGGCCACGTGGCCGCCGGTCGAACGCGCTCGCCGGCAGGCGAAGCGCAGCGCCGCCTGGAACTCGGGGCTGTCGTCGGCGATGACGAGGAACTTGCGCTGGCTCATGGCGCGGACGGTGGCCTGCGCGGGCGCTCCGCGCAAGCCACCTTGGATGCTAGGGATTCAGGCGCCCCAGAAGCCGACGATCTTGCGAACCTCGGCCAGGGTGGGGGCCGCCGCCGCCCGGGCCCGTTCGGCCCCGTCCGCCAGCACACGGTCGATCTCCGCCGGATCGGCCATCAGCCGGCGCATCTCATCGCCCACCGGGCCAAGCTTGGCGACCGCCAGGTCGGCCAGTTTCGGCTTGAAGGCGCCGAAGCCCTGGCCGGCGAACTCGGCCAGCACCGCGTCGGACGAACGGCCGTCGAGGGCAGCATAGATGCCGATCAGGTTCTCCGCCTCCGGCCGGCCCTTGAGCTCTTCCAGGGTGGCGGGCAGCGGTTCCGGGTCGGTCTTCGCCTTACGGACCTTCTGGGCGATGGTGTCGGCGTCATCGAGCATGTTGAGCCGCGAATTATCCGACGGATCGGACTTGCTCATCTTCGCCGAACCGTCGCGCAGCGACATGATCCGCGCGCCCGGCCCCTGGGTCAGGGCGTCGGGCAGCGGGAAGTAGGCCGGGACCTCGAAGTCGTGGTTGAACTTCGCGGCCACGTCGCGGGTCAGTTCCAGGTGCTGGCGCTGGTCGTCGCCGACCGGCACCTCGGTCGCCTTGTAGAGCAGGATGTCGGCGGCCTGGAGCACCGGATAGGTGTAGAGGCCGACGCTGGACCGCTCCTTGTGCTTGCCCGACTTCTCCTTGAACTGGGTCATCCGGTCGAGCCAGCCGAGGCGGGCCACGCAGTTGAAGATCCAGGCGAGTTCGGCGTGCTGCGGCACGGCCGACTGCGGGAAGATGGTCGCGACCTTCGGATCGAGGCCCGAAGCCAGGTAGGCGGCCGTGATCTCGCGCACCTGGCCGGCCAGCAGCTTGGGGTCCTGCCACACAGTGATGGCGTGCATGTCGGCGACAAAGATGAAGGTCTCGACCTCGTGCTGGAGGCGGGCGAACTTCACCAGGGCGCCGAGATAGTTGCCGAGATGCAGGGCGCCGGACGGCTGGACGCCGGACAGCACGCGTCGGGGACCCGAATAGGCGGGGGGAGCTTGGTCGGTCATGGGATCGGGCTTCTTGAAAGGAGAACAGGCAGGCGCGCGCATCCGCGCCAGGAAGGGCGGTGATCAGGCGCTACGCCATCGCCACGTGTTGCGTCCGAAAGCCATGGCCGATGCGAATAAGGCCTGCAGCCCAAGACCGCAACCCCGTCAGAGGTCGGTGGACACCGCCGCATCGCCCGGCCGGCGACGGGTGGCGGTCCGGATCTCTGCCAGCGTGATGCCTCGGAAAGCCAGCAGCAGCAGGCCGTAGAGCGCCACCCCGACGGCGGCGGTCGCCAGGACCGCGATCTCCTTGGCCCCAAGGCCGGCGAGGTGGAAGCCGCGCAATGGCGCCTCGATCAAGGCGCGCTCGTGCGAGGCCAGGCCCAGAACGGCGCCGAAGACGGCGCTGGCCGCGGCGATGCGGGCGATGCGGCTCCAGGCCGCCTTGGTCGGCGAATAGTCGCCGCGCCTGGCCAGCAGCAGCACCATCTGGGCGACGTTGATCCAGGCCGCCGCGCTGGTCGCCGCGGCGATGCCCTTGACCCCGACCACCTGGAACAGCGCCAGACCGAGAACGATGTTGATCGCCACCGAGATCAGGCCGAAGCGCATCGGCGCCTTGGTGTCGGCGCGGGCGAAGAACGCCGGCTGAAGCACGCGCGCCAGCACGAAGGCCGGCACGCCCCAGCCGTAGTTGAGCAGGATCCAGCCGGTCTCGCGCGCGTCCTGCACAGTGAAGGCGCCACGGGTGAAGAGGCCGTCGATCAGGAAGAAGGGCATGGCCACCAGGGCGGCGGCGGCCGGCGCGGTCAGGGCCAGCGAGAAGATGACCGCCTGATCGGTCGCGACCTGGGCGTCGTCATGGTCGGCCGCCTGGATCGCGGCCGAGAGCCGCGGCAGGAGGGCGACGCTGACCGCCACCCCGATCAGGCCCAACGGCAGCTGATAGAGCCGCGCGGCGACCTCGGTCCAGGCGCGGCCGCCCGCCACCTGGGAGGCCAGGATGCCGGAGATGAAGATATTGATCTGCACCGCGCTGGCGGCGATCGCGCCGGGGACCGCCAGCGAGACCAGGGCCTTGATCTCGGGCGTCAGCTTGGGCCAGCGCAGGCGGATATGGGCGCCGGTCTTGCGCGCGCCCCACCACAGCAGGCCCGCCTGCAGGACGCCGGCGACAGGGATGCCGATCGAGGCCGCCCAGGCCGCGCGCACGGGGTCGGTCTGCGGGATCACCGCGATCAGCATCACGAGGTTGAGGATGGTCGGAAAGATGCCCGTCAGGATGAAGCGGCGATGGGCGTTCAGCACGCCCGACAGCAGGGCGCCGATGGCCATGCACGGCAGGTAGGGCATGCTGATCTGCGTCAGCACGATGGCCAGCTTGAACTTCACCGGGTCCGAGGCGTAGCCCGGGTTGATGACGTACATCAGCCACGGCATGGCCAACTGCGCCGCCAGGGTCAGGCCGATGGTCACCGCCGCCAGGGTGGCCAGGGCGTCCGATGCGATGCGGTCGGCCTCGGCCTGGCCTTCACCGGTCAGGGTCTTGGTGTAGGACGGGATGAAGGCCGAGGAGAACGCGCCCTCGGCGAAGATCCGCCGGAACAGGTTCGGAAAGGCCAACGCGGTATAGTAGGCGTCGGCGGCGATGGTCGCGCTGGCGCCTAAGCGGGCGGTGAGCACCAGATCCCGCGCCAGCCCCATGAAGCGACTGACCAAGGTCAGCCCCGACAGCAGCAGGGACGAGCGGATGAGCCCGCCCTTGGCGGGTGTGGAGGCGGGCGCGGTCACGGGCGCCTGTGTGCGCTCATGGCCGGGGAGCGGTCAAGCGGCCTTACCGCGCGACGCTGGCGCGGGCGCGTTGCAGGTTGACCCGGGGGCGGGGGGTGGCGGCCTCGACCTCTTCGAGCGAAGCCATGAGCGCGCCCTTCAGCGCCGTCATCCGCTTGGCGTCGGTCAGCTTCGCGCCATCCGGCTCGGTCACGTAGAAAGCATCGACCGCGCGCTCGCCGTAACCGTCGATATGGGCCGAGAGGATCGACAGGCCGGCGTCGGAGATGTTGCGGGCCAGCGCCACCAGCAGGCCCGGCCGGTCGCGGCCCGAAGCCTCGACGACGGTGGAGGCTTCGGACGCCTCGTTGTCGAGCATCACGGTCGGGGTGATGGTGAAAGCCGCGGCGCGCCCGAAGTCCGTGACCCTGCGCGGTTCGCTTTTGGAAGCCTCGCCGCGGCCGGCGGCTTCCAGCGACTGGGCCAGGCGCTCGAGCTGGCGCAGATTGTCGGCCCCGAAGGCGGCGCCGGTCGCGTCCTGCAGGTAGAAGACGTCCAGCGCCTGGCCCTGGCGCGAGGTGAAGACGCGGGCGCCGACGATATTAGCGCCGGCCGCGGTCACGGCGGCGGCGAGGTCGACGAACAGGCGCTGGCGGTCCGGCGCGGCGACCACGACCTCGGAGGCGTTGAGGCCGGGGCGGATATGCCCCTCGGCGGCGACGCCGCCAGCGCCGGCCGCCCGCCGGGCCAGGGCGCCATGGGCCTGGATCTCGGCGTCGGAGAAGCCGGTGAAGTAGGCGTCCTCCATCCCCTGCACCCAGTCGCCGGCGGCCGCATCGGCGGCGATCAGGCGCACCCGCGCGTCATAGGCGGCGTTCTCGTGATAGCGGCGGATGGCGGCGGCGGCGTCCGATCCACGGCCGCCGCGGAACACCGCCTCGGTCGCGCCGTAGAGCTCGCGCATCAGCTGGCCCTTCCAGCCGTTCCAGACCCCGGGCCCCACGGCGCGGATGTCGGCGACGGTCAGAACCAGCAGCAGGCGCAGGCGCTCCGGTGTTTCCACGATGCGCGCGAAGTCGGCGACGGTGCGTGGGTCGGAGACGTCGCGCTTCTGGGCGTAGTCGCTCATCACCAGGTGATGCTCGACCAGCCACGCGACCATCTCGATGCGCTTGCGGTCGAGACCGAGGCGCTCGCACGCCTGGCGCGCCGCGCGGGCGCCCGCCTTCTCCTGGCCCCCTGCCCCGCCCTTGCCGGTGTCGTGCAGCAGCATGGCCAGGAACAGGGCCTCGCGGTCGTCGATCAGCGGCATGATCGAGGTCGACAGCGGGTGATCCTCGGCGAACTCGCCGTTGGCGATGTCGGCGATCACGCCCACGGCGCGCAGGGTGTGCTCGTCCACCGTGTACGAATGGTACATGTTGAACTGCATCTGGGCGACGATGCGGCCCCATTCGGGGATGAAGCGGCCAAGCACGTCGGCCTCGTTCATCATCGACAGCGCCCGTTGCGGATTGCGGCCATGGGCGAGGATGTCGAGGAAAACCTTGGCCGCGGCCGGGTCGCGGCGCACCCGCGCCCCGATCATGCTGGCGCAGCGGCTGGCGGCGGTGAAAGCGTCCGGGTGCAGGTCGAGGTCGCGCTGGTCGGCCAGGCGGAACAGCCGCAGCATGTTGACCGGGTCGGCCTCGAAGATCTGCGGCCCGTCGATGTTGAGACGCCCGCCTTCCTCGTGGAAGCCGGGATCCAGCTTCTTGCGGCGCGGCCTGCCGCGGCCGGGGATCAGGCGCGACAGACCCTTGGGCTGCTGCTTGATCTGCTCGGCTTCCAGCTTGGCGGCGAAGACGCGCGTCAGCACCCCCACCTCCTTGGCGATCAGGAAGTAGCGCCGCATGAACCGCTCGACCGCCGGCGCATCGCCGCGGTCGCCATAGCCCATCCGCCGCGCGATCTCGGGCTGCAGGTCGAAGGTCAGCCGCTCTTCCGGCCGGCCGGTGGCGAAATGCAGGTGGCTGCGCACCGCCCAGAGGAAGTCGAAGGCCTTGATGAAGGCGGTGACCTCCTTGCGGTCGAACATGTCGAGCTGGACGAAGCCGTCGACGTGGCTGACCGGGTGCAGGTACTGGGCGATCCAGAACAGGGTGTTGAGGTCGCGCAGGCCGCCCTTGCCCTCCTTCACGTTCGGCTCGACCAGATAGCGGCTCGCGCCGGCGCGCTCCTGGCGAATGTCGCGTTCCTTGAGCTTGGCGGCGACGAAGGGCGCGGCGGTGCCCTTGACCACCTCGGCGCGGAACCGCCGCAGCAGCTCCTCGGCCAGGGCCTCGTCGCCGGTGAGCTGGCGCGCCTCGAGGATCGAGGTGCGGATCGTGTAGTCCTCGCGGCTGAGCTTCAGGCACTCCTCGACCGTGCGTGAGGCGTGGCCGACCTTGAAGCCCAGGTCCCACAGCGCATAGAGCATGTACTCGATCACGCTCTCGGCGTGGGCGGTCTGCTTGTAGGGACGCAGGAACAAGAGGTCCAAGTCCGAGAACGGCGCCAGCGTGCCGCGGCCGTAGCCGCCGACCGCCAGCAGGGCCAGACGCTCGCCCTCGGTCGGGTTGCGGGCCCGGAAGACGTGGACGGTGGTGAAGTCGTAGAGGGCCGTGACCACCTCGTCGGTGACCCCCGACAGCAGGCGGGCGGTCTCGATGCCGCCGGCCCCGTTCTCCAGCCGCTCCTTGGCGATCATCCGGCCGCGGAACAGCGCCTGCTTGAGGATGTCGAGCGCCCGGCGGCGCTGCTCGGCCTCGTCGCCAGCGGCGTCGAGCGCGGCGGCAGAAAGCTGGGCGCGCAGGCGCACGCCGTCGACGACATATTCCAGGCGGGTGGGACGGAGGCGAGGCGGCATGATCAGGATATAGTCTTCTCCTCGGCCTCTGCCGAGGGCAAGGACGATCACGACGCCAGACCGCAACGGAAAGGCTGGCTTTCGCGGCGCAGCATCGGCTCAAGCTGCACCGTGTGAGGCAAACTGGCGCAGGGTTTGAACCGCCTGAAGACCGCTTACCTATCCTTAACCGCCACAGCCCAGGAGTGCAGTCCAGTCGTAGTGGTGGAGTAGGTCATGACGCGTAGCGGTCTGGACGGGCGCCTGGAGTTCATGCAGGTGGGTCCCGAGACGCGAAAGACCCTCCGCGCCGCGCGGCCGCTGATCTCCGAGAAGCTGCCCGCCGCCCTCGACCACTTCTACGGCCAGGTGAGACGCACCCCCGAGACCCGCGTCCACTTCCGCGACGACGGCCATATCACCAAGGCCCAGAACGCCCAGCTTCGACATTGGCAGGGCATCGCCTCGGGCGAATTCTCGGGCGACTACGCCAAAGGGGTCCAGACCATCGGCGCCGTCCACGCCAAGATCGGACTGGAGCCGCGCTGGTACATCGGCGGCTACGCTCTGGTGCTCGAGCAATTGGTCCGCGCCGTGGTGGCGGAGAAGACCCCGAAGGGGTTCGGCGCCAAGGCCAAGACCGCCGACCTGGCCGATACGCTCTCGGCCCTGATCAAGGGCGCCATGCTCGACATGAGCCTGGTGCTGGACGTCTATTTCGAAGCCGCCGAGGCCGACCGCGCGAAGGCCGAAGCCGAGAAGGCGGCCACGGCGGCCGAGCAGGCGCAGGTGGTCCAGACCCTGGCACGCGCCCTCTCGGGCCTGGCGCAGGGCGATCTGACCAGCCGTATCGACCAGCCACTGTCGGGCGACTACGCCAAGCTCGGCGCCGACTTCAACGGAGCGGTCGAGGCCCTGCACGGGGCGATCGGCTCGGTGGTGGCCTCGGTTCAGGCGGTCACCGCCACGGTCGACCAGCTCAAGTCGTCCGGCGACGATCTGGCTCGCCGGACCGAGACCCAGGCCGCCAGCCTGGAACAGACGGCCGCGGCGGTCGAGGAGATCACCGTCACCGTCCGTCATTCGGCCGACACCGCCCGCAAGACCGCCGGCGCCGTCGCCGACACGCGCCAGGCCGCCGAGCAGAGCGCCCCGGTCGTCGAGGCGGCGATCTCGGCGATGGGTCAGATCGAGGGCTCGGCCGCCAAGATCAGCCAGATCATCGGGGTGATCGACGAGATCGCCTTCCAGACCAACCTCTTGGCCCTGAACGCCGGGGTCGAGGCCGCGCGCGCGGGCGAGGCCGGCAAGGGCTTCGCCGTCGTCGCCTCGGAAGTCCGCGCGCTGGCCCAGCGCGCCGCCGACGCGGCCAAGGAGATCAAGGCCCTGATCACCGACTCCAGCGAGCAGGTGGCCCAAGGCGTCGACCTCGTCGGCCAGACCGGCGAAGCCCTGACCCGCATCGTCGGCCGGGTGACCGAGGTCCACGGCCTGGTGGCGGAGATTTCGTCCTCGACCCAGGAACAGGCGACCGGCCTGAGCCAGGTGAACACCGCCGTCAACGAGATGGACCGGGTGACCCAGCAGAACGCCGGCATGGTTCACGAGACCGCCAACGCCGCCGCCGACCTGGCCCGCGAGGCCCAGATCCTGGCCAGCCTGGTCGGCCGCTTCCGCCTGGCCCAGGGCGAGGCCGCCGCTCCGCGCCGCCGGGCGGCCTAGGCCCGCGCGATCAGGTCCGCCAGCCGGTCCCGCCCGGTCCACACCGCCGCCTTCCAGCCCCGCGCGCGGGCCGCCTCGACGTTGGCGGCCTTGTCGTCGATGAAGAAGATGTCGGCGGGGCCGTAGCCGGTGCGCGCCTCGATGGCCGTGTAGAACTCAGGCGCCGGCTTGGCGTGGCCAAGTTCGGCGGCATAGTGCATCGCATCGAAGCGATCCTTCAGCCCCATCTCGTTCCAGAGATAGGCCGCGCGTTCATGTTCCTGGACGGTGGCCAGGTGCAGGGCGACCCCCTGCCCTCTCAATGCGGCGAGCTGGTCCAGCAGGCCGTGGTCGAGATGGCCGTCTTCCCGGAACCAGTAGGCGCAGAGGTCGTCGCAGGTCAGGTGCGGGGCGATCTCTTCCAGCACCGGCGCCAGGCGCTCGCGCAGCGCCGCGCGGCCATGGATCACGTCGCCAAAATGCGGCTCGAAGAACGCCGCCTGCAGCGTCGCCTTGGAGAGGCCGAGATCCCGCTCCAGGTGGGTGGCCCAGCCGCCCGGCTCGGGATGGACGACGACGACCCCGTCGACATCGACCATCAGCACCTTCACTTCAGCTTGTCCTTCAGGCGGTAGAGCGCGGCCATGGCCTCGCGCGGGCTCATGCTGTCGAGATCGAGGGTCTTGAGTTCCGCTTCCACTTCGCTCGGTCCGAACTGCGGCTCGGGCTCGGCGACATGGGCGGCGAACAGCGGCAGGTCCTCCAGGTGCGCCGGCGCACCGGCTTCACGCTCCAGGCGATCGAGCACCTCGCGCGCGCGGACCACCACCGCCGGGGGCACCCCGGCGAGCTTGGCCACCTGCACGCCGTACGACCGGTCGGCCGGTCCCGGCCCCGCCTCGTGCAAGAAGATCAGGTCGCCGTTCCACTCCTTGGCCTTCAGCGAGAGGTTGGAGACGAAGGGCAGCCGGTCCTCCAGCACCGCCAACTCGTGATAGTGGGTGGCGAAGAGACCACGGCAGCGGTTGGTCTCGTGCAGCGCCTCCGCGCAGGCCCAGGCGATGGCCAAGCCGTCATAGGTGGCGGTGCCGCGGCCGATCTCGTCGAGGATAACCAGCGAGCGGGGCGTGGCCTGGGTCAGGATGGCGGCGGTCTCCACCATCTCGGCCATGAAGGTCGAGCGACCGCGCGCCAGGTCGTCGCCTGCGCCCACGCGGCTGAACAGCCGGTCGACCACGCCGATCCGCAGCGCCTTGGCCGGCACGTAGCAGCCGGCCTGGGCCAGCACCGCCAGCAGGGCGTTCTGGCGCAGGAACGTCGACTTACCGGCCATGTTCGGACCGGTGACGATCGACAACCGCGCCGCGGCCGCCCCCGCCCCATCCAGGCGGCAATCGTTGGGGGTGTAGGGATCCCCGGCGCGCTTGACGGCGGCTTCCACCACCGGGTGGCGGGCGGCCTCGGCTTCGAACACGGTCGAACGATCGACGATCGGGCGGGCGGCGCCGACGTCGTCGGCCCACTCGGCCAGACCCGCGGCGACGTCCAGCCGCGCCGCGCCTTCGGCGGCGGCCTGGATCGCGGCGGCGATACGGATCGCGGCCTCGCGCCAGGCCTCGAACGTGGCGACCTCCATGGCCAGGGCGCGCTCGGCCGCCTGGGCGATGCGGGCGTCCAGCTCGGCCAGCTCGACCGTGGTGAAGCGCACCTGGTTGGCCAAGGTCTGGCGATGGATGAAGGTTGTGCTGAGCGGCAGGACCATCAGCGGCTCCGCCGCCTTGGCGGTGGCCTCGACGAAATAGCCGAGCACGGCGTTGTGGCGGATCTTCAGCGCCACGCCGCTCTCAGCCGCCAGCCGCGCCTCGAGCTGCAGGATGACCTTGCGGCTGTCGTCGCGCAGGGCGCGCGCCTCGTCCAGTTCGATGCGGACTCCGGCGGCGACGAAGCCGCCGTCGCGGGCCTGGGCCGGCAAGTCCTGTCCCATCCCTTCGGCCAGCATGCGGCGGAAGTGGGCCAGATCGGCATTGGCGCTGGGATGCAGGGCGGCGAGCGCGTCGGCGATTTCCGGAGGCGGCGGCGGATCAAGCGGCTCGGGATGGCCGAACAGGGCGAAGATCGCCTCTCCGCCCGCCAGGCCGTCGCGCAGGCATCCCAGGTCGCGCGGGCCGCCCCGGCCGAGGGCCAGACGGGAGAGGGCGCGCGCCATGTCGCCCATGCCGCGCAACTTCTCGCGGAGCTTCTCGCGCAGGGGCCGGCGCTCGCAGAACCATTCGATGGCGTCCAGACGCGCGTCGATAGCGGCGGGGTCGAGCAGCGGACGGGCCAGGCGCGAGGAGAGCAGGCGCGCGCCCGGCGCGGTGATGGTGCGGTCGATGGCGCCAAGCAGCGAGCCGTCTCGCGAACCCGACGTCGACTTCTCGATCTCCAGGCTGGAGCGGGTGGCCGGATCGATGGCCATGACGTCGGCCTCGCCGGCCCGGCGCGGGGCGGTAAGCGCCGGCAGCTTGCCGGCCTGGGTGGTCTCCAGGTGGGCGGCGATGAGGCCGAGGGCCGAGACCTCCGCCCCGGTCAGCTCGCCGAAGCCGTCGAGCGTGTCCACGCCGTAAAGGCGCTTCAGCCGCGCCTCCGCGGCCGAGGGCTCTGACAGCGCCGAGGGCATCGGCTGGATCAGGCCGCCGGCCGACTTGAATGTGGTCGCCAGGGTCTCGTCGGCGAACAGGCGGTCGGGCACCAGGGTCTCGGACGGCCCCAGCGCGGCCAGCGCCGAGGCCAGGGCCTCGCGCGACAGCGCCATGCACTCGACCTCGCCGGTCGAGAGCTCGACGCTGGCCACGGCCGCCGCGCCCGCGCGCACCGCGACGGCGGCCAGGCGGTTGGCGCCACGGGCGTCCAGCAGGCCGTCCTCGGTCAGGGTGCCAGGGGTGACGACGCGCACCACGTCGCGGCGCACCACCGACTTGGAGCCGCGCTTCTTGGCCTCGGCCGGGTCCTCCATCTGCTCGCAGAGGGCGACCTTGAAGCCCGAACGGACGAGCTTGGCGAGATAGGCCTCGGCCGCGTGCACCGGCACGCCGCACATCGGGATCGGCGCGCCGCCGTGATTGCCCCGCGCGGTCAGGGTGATGCTGAGCGCCGCGGCGGCCTTCTCCGCGTCCTCGAAGAACAGCTCGTAGAAGTCGCCCATGCGAAAGAACACCAGCGCATCGGGCTGGCGGGCCTTGGCCTCGAAGAACTGGGCCATGACCGGCGTGGCGCCGGTCGGGTCGGGAATGGCGGAGGTCGGGGCGTTCATGAGTTCGGGGAAGCTAATGGCGCCCGCGTGATCCGTCAGCCCCCAAGGCGGCCTTGCGCCCCCTTGAACCTGACCCTTCGGCTCCCAAGCTGTGACTAAGTCAGGAGCGACCTCGTGCAGCACGTGATCTTCCCGCCTGGACCGGACGACGCCGAGGATCTGGCGCGCCTCCATATCACCTGTTGGCGCGAGACCTATCAGGGCCTGCTGCCGGACGCCTTCCTCAATCGCATGTCGGTTCCGGTTCATGCCCGCCGGTTCCGCGCCGGACTGCTGAACCCTGGCCCGCTGGACGCGACCCTGGCGGCGGCCGACCGCCGGGGGATCATCGGCTACGCCCAGGGCGGTCCCTCGCGCGCACGTCGTCCCGGCGAAGCCGAGGTGATGACACTCTATGTGCTGCGCGCCGCACAAGGGCGCGGGATCGGCCGCGATCTGATGACCGGGATGGCGCGGATCATGGCCGCGAACGGCGCGACGTCGCTGATGCTGTCGGTGCTACGCGACAACATCCCGGCGCGGGGGTTCTACGAACGCCTGGGCGGACGGGCCGAAGCCCCCCGGCGCGAGCCGGGTCCCGGCGGGGTCACCTACGAGGTGAGCTACCGCTGGCCGGACATCTCTGTCCTGACGGTCTAGGCCTGCATTCCGGCGACGACCGCCCGAACCATCGCGCGCATCACCCGCTCGGCGTCGTCGGGCGCCAGCCGCTGGTCCTCGCGCAGTCTGCGCCAGACATCGAAGCTGAGCGTGAGATCCAGCGCCTCGACCAGATCCGGCGCAGGGACGAGCACGCCTTCCAGATGGCCGAGCAGCAGCTCGCGTTGGCGGCGGACGAAGTTCTGGTGGGCGGCGGTCAGCGAAGGCGACTGCACGCGGTTGGCGTCGGCGAAGGCCTTGGGTCGCGCCAGCTTCTCAAACACCACGCGCCGGCGGGCGACGAGCTGGTCCAGGCGCTCCAGCAGGGCGCCGTGAACCGGCTCGGAGTAGATCGGGGCCAGGCGCTCGTCCATCACCTCCTGCAGGCCCTGACGCAGGCCGTCGACGTCGTTGAACAGGCGGAAAACCGTCCGCACCCCGACCCCGGCGCGCAGGGCGACGGCTTCGGCCGAGGGCTGGATCTCGCCCTCCTGGATAAGATCGACCATCGCCTCGAGAATGCGGGCGCGGCTGGCGACCGCGCGGGCCCGGCGGCCATCGGTCTTTTCAGGAAGGTCTGCGAGCGCGCTCATGAAGGGTCACTAGATCGCGGTTCGCGCGGTTTGCCCATGCGACGTTTTTTGGCGGCGTTGCGGCCGGCGGCTCAGCCGCCGGTGACGTCTTCCCAGAACTGCTTGGCCTTGCCGATGAAGCTCGCCGACTTCGGGTGCTGCTGCTCGCCGCAGATCTCGGCGAACTCGCGCATCAGCTCCTTCTGGCGGGCCGTCAGCTTGGTCGGAGTTTCCACGAAGAGCTCGACCACCAGGTCGCCGCGCTCGCGCGAGCGCAGGGACGGCATGCCCTTGCCCTTCAGGCGCACGGTGCGACCGGTCTGGGCGCCTTCCGGCACCGTGACCTCGATGCGGCAATTGCCGTCGCAGTTCTCGCCGCCCATCAGACAGGGCGCCTCGATCTCTCCGCCCAGCGCGGCCACCGACATCGGCACCGGCACGGTGCAGAGCAGGTCCAGGCCGTCGCGGTCGAAGAGGTCATGCGGCTTCACCGAGAGGAAGATGTAGAGGTCGCCGCGCGGGCCGCCGCGGGCTCCGGCGTCGCCCTCGCCGGCCAGGCGGATGCGCGCGCCGTCGTCGACCCCGGCCGGAATGCGGACCTGCAGGGTGCGCTGCTTACGCACCTGGCCGTGGCCGTGACAGTCCTCGCACGGGTCGAGCACCAGGCGGCCGGAGCCGCCGCAGCGCGGGCAGGCCCGCTCGATCGAGAAGAAGCCCTGGCTGGCGCGCACGCGCCCGGCGCCGCCGCAGCCGCCGCAGACGGTCGGGCTGGTGCCCGGCTTGGCGCCGGAGCCGTCGCAGGTCTCGCAGGTGATCGAGGCCGGGACCGTGATCTCGACCTCCGAGCCGGCATAGGCCTGCTCCAGGCTGATCTCCAGATCATAACGCAGGTCTTGGCCGCGGGCCGGACCCGAGCGCTGGCGGCCGCGGCCGCCGAACATGTCGCCGAAGACGTCGCCGAACACCTCGTTGAAGATGTCGTTCACGTCGTGGAACTGGGCCCCGCCTCCGCCGCCGGCCGCGCCGTTGACGCCCGCATGACCGAACCGGTCGTAGGCCGCGCGCTTCTGCGGATCGGAGAGGATCGAATAGGCCTCGTTGATCTCCTTGAACCGACCGGCCGCGTCCTCGCAACCGCCGTTGCGGTCGGGGTGATGCTCCATGGCCAGCTTGCGGAACGCGGACTTCAGGACGGCGCCGTCCGCGCCCCGCTCCACGCCCAGGACTTCGTAATAATCCCGCATGTTATGTCAGGGGTTCAAATTCGATCTGAGAATTGAGGTGGGATGATCCCCGCCCGGCTGCAAGGCTAGTTCGGCTGCGAACCGGGCGGAGATTTCCTGTGGCGTCGCCCAGCCCGTCGGCGGCCTTCTCGCAGGATTTGCGCAAGGCCGCCATCGGGCGCAACGTCACGCCGACTTCTTGTCGTCGTCGGCGACTTCTTCGAACTCGGCGTCGACCACGTCGTCGCTCGAGCCCGCGGCTTCCGGCTGCTCTTCCGAGCCGCCCTGTTGGGCCGCATACATCGCCTCGCCCAGCTTCATCGAAGCCTGGATGAGGGTCTGGGTCTTGGCCGAGATGGCGTCGGCGTCATCGCCTTCCAGCGCCGACTTGACGTCGGCCAGGGCCGCCTCGATGGCCTCCTTGTCCGCGCCCGAGACCTTGTCGCCGTGCTCGGCAAGCGCCTTCTCGGTGGAGTGGACGACCGCCTCGGCCTGGTTCTTGGCCTCGACGGCGGCCTTGCGCTTCTCGTCCTCGGCCTTGTTGGCCTCGGCTTCCTGGACCATCTTTTCGATGTCCGCGTCCGAGAGGCCGCCATTGGCCTGGATGCGGATCGACTGCTCCTTGCTGGTCGCCTTGTCGCGCGCCGACACATTGACAATGCCGTTGGCGTCGATGTCGAAGGTGACCTCGACCTGCGGCACGCCGCGCGGGGCCGGCGGGATGCCGACCAGGTCGAACTGACCCAGCAGCTTGTTGTCGTGCGCCATCGGGCGTTCGCCCTGGAACACGCGGATGGTCACGGCCGACTGGTTATCGTCGGCGGTCGAGAAGGTCTGCGAGCGCTTGGTCGGGATGGTGGTGTTGCGCTCGATCAGCGGCGTGAACACGCCGCCCAGGGTTTCGATGCCCAGGGTCAGCGGGGTCACGTCGAGCAGCAGCACGTCCTTGACGTCGCCTTGCAGAACGCCGGCCTGGACCGCCGCACCGAGGGCGACGACTTCGTCCGGGTTCACGCCCTTGTGCGGCTCACGGCCAAAGAACTCCTTCACGGTCTCGACGACCTTGGGCATGCGGGTCATGCCGCCGACCAGGATCACCTCGTCGATGTCGGACTTCTTCAGGCCCGCATCCTTCAGCGCCTGCTCGCAGGGACCGACCGTCTTGGCGATCAGGTCCTCGACCAGGGCCTCCAGCTTGGCGCGGGACAGCTTGATGTTCAGGTGCAGCGGACCCGAGGCGTTCATCGAGATGAACGGCAGGTTGACCTCGTACTGAGCCGTCGAAGACAGCTCCTTCTTGGCCTTTTCGCCTTCTTCCTTCAGGCGCTGCAGGGCCAGCTTGTCGTTCCGCAGATCGACGCCGGTCTCCTTCTTGAACTCGTCGGCGAGGTACTCGACGATGCGCATGTCGAAGTCTTCACCGCCGAGGAAGGTGTCGCCGTTGGTCGCCTTCACCTCGAACACGCCGTCGCCGATCTCGAGGATCGAGACGTCGAAGGTGCCGCCGCCGAGGTCGTAGACGGCGATCTTCTTGCCGTCGTTCTTCTCGAGCCCGTAGGCCAGAGCGGCCGCGGTCGGTTCGTTGATGATGCGCAGGACTTCAAGACCGGCGATCTTGCCGGCGTCCTTGGTCGCCTGACGCTGGGCGTCGTTGAAGTAGGCCGGGACGGTGATGACCGCCTTCTCGACCTTCTCGCCGAGGTGCTGCTCGGCCGCTTCCTTCATCTTCTGCAGGATGAAGGCCGAGATCTGCTGGGGCGAATAATCCTTGCCGTGGGCCTTCACCCAGGCGTCGCCGGTCGGACCCTTGACGATCTCGTAGGGCACCATGTGCTTGTCCTTCTCGACCATCGGGTCGGAGAAGTTGCGGCCGATGAGGCGCTTGATCGCGAAGAGGGTGTTGGCGGGATTGGTCACGGCCTGGCGCTTGGCAGGCTGGCCGACGAGGCGTTCGCCGTCGTCGAGGATGGCGACGACCGACGGGGTGGTGCGAACGCCTTCCGCGTTCTCAATCACTTTCGGCGATTTGCCGTCCATAATCGCCACGCACGAATTGGTCGTGCCCAGGTCGATGCCGATGATCTTGCTCATATCGAGTCTTGCTCGCTCCTGATTGGCGGACGCCGGTTTGAGGGCCTTCGTGTGAAGCACCCCGTTTCTTCTCGGCTTCCCCGGTTCGATTAAGGGCTCGGCCGGTTAACCCATGGGGCAACCAGCGTCGAGTCGCGATATGGGATGACATGCGTCCCCCGCAAGTGCGGAATGTCCCTATATCTTGCGGGGTCTTCCGCCCAGGGGGTGCGGCCAAGCCGCTAAAATCCTTGCATAAGCGGCGCTCTCGAAGGGCGCCGCGCCGCCGCCGGCGGCCAGGTAGGCATGCTGGATCACCATCGCCTGCTGTTCGATGTTCAACACCGAGAAAGGGCGCCCGTCGGCCAGATCGTAGGCGTAGGCCTGCTCGCCGTCGCCCGCCTTGAGCTTCGCAAACGGCAGGAAGACGCCGTTCTGGGCCTGCCAGACGTGGACCAGCTCGTGCACGAAGACCGAGCGCAGCCACAGCGGGGCCGCCGCGAAATCGGCCAGGGCCGCGGCGGCCGGCCAGACGATCAGCCCCCCGCTCGGGACGAAAGGTCGCGGCCAGACCGGCAGCGAGACCAGGCGGACGCGGCGCACGTCGAGCCCGCCGCCGAACACGCTCTCGCACAGATCGCGCTCGCCGGGCGTCAGGCGCCGCGCGCGCAGCGGCGCCATGCGCAGGTCGGTGGCGGCGATCGAACCCATAGGCCCTATATGAGCATCCATGAGCCTTTCCACGACCAGCGGATTTCGCCTGTTGCCGGGGCGCCTGTCGCCCGACCAGCAGAAAGCCTTGCTGGACGAGGTGCTGGCCAAGGCGCAGGAGGCGCCCTTCGTCCATCAGGTCACGCCCGGCGGCAAGCCGATGAGCGTGGCGATGACCAGTTTCGGCCCCCTCGGCTGGACCACCGACGCCAAAGGCTATCGCTATGAGCCGTCACACCCGACCACCGGCAGGTTCTGGCCGGCGATCCCCACTATCCTGACGGATCTCTGGACCGAGCTCGCCGATCCGCATGTCCCGCCCGACGCCTGCCTGATCAACTTTTATAACGCCGACGCCCGCATGGGCCTCCATCAGGACAAGGACGAGGCCGATTTCCGGTTTCCGGTGCTGTCGGTTTCGCTCGGCGACACGGCGGTCTTCCGGCTGGGCGGGGCCCGGCGGAACGATCCGACCGCCTCGATGAAGCTGGCCTCGGGCGACGTCTGCCTGCTGGCCGGGGCTTCGCGCCTGTTCCACCACGGCGTCGACCGCATCCTGCCCGGCTCCTCTCGGCTGATCCCCGGCGGCGGGCGGATCAACCTGACCTTGCGGAGGGCCGCGCCATCGAGTTGAGATGTGGGCAAATCGCTGGGAGGCTCCGCCGTGCTCAATCTCACCCGTCCCGAAGGCGCGCAGCCCGAGGATTTCCACCTGTCGCGCCGCGGCCTCGCCGCGGCCCTGGCCGGCGGCTACGCGCTGACGGCCTTCTCGGCCCAGGCCGAGCCGATCACCACCGACGCGGCCGGCCTGGTCGCCGAAACCGTCGAGGTCTGGACCCCGGACCGCTCGATCCCGGCCTATGTGGCCCGGCCCAAGGCTCGCGGCCGCTTCCCGGTGGTGATCGTGATCTCCGAGGTGTTCGGGGTGCACGAGTACATCCGCGACATCTGCCGGCGGCTGGCCAAGCTCGGCTACGTCGCCATCGCCACCGACTTCTTCGTGCGTGCGGGCGATCCGTCGACGGTCACCGACTTCGCCCAGGTGCGGAAGCTGGTCTCTGAATCCTCGGAGGCCGAGGTGCTGAGCGACCTGGCTTCGACCCTCGCCTTCATCAAGGCCCAGCCCTATGCCGATCCCGGCAAGATCGCTGTCACCGGCTTCTGCTGGGGCGGCGCGGTGACCTGGCAGGCGGCGGCGCGGTTCCCGGACGTGAAGGCGGCGGCGGCCTGGTACGGCCGGCTGGCGCCGCCCAAGCCCGGCGAATTCCTCGGCGAAGCCGACCGCACCTGGCCGGTGCAGTTCGCCGGCAAGCTGACCGCGCCCGTTCTCGGCCTCTATGCGGGCAAGGATCAGGGCATCCCCCTCAGCGACGTCGAGACCATGAAGGCGGCTCTGCTCTCGTCGGGTCAGATGCGTTCGTCGATCGTTGTCTATCCCGAAAGCCAGCACGGCTTCCACGCCGACTACCGCGCCAGCTACGACGAGGCGGCGGCCAAGGACGGCTGGGCGCGCATGCTGGCGCACTTCGCCGCAAACGGCGTCAAGCCGAAGGCCTTCAAGGCGTCTTAAGACGAGGCGTCACCCCGGAAAGCGCGGAGCGCTTGTCCGGGGCCGCCTGAAGGGCAAACCCGGCTCACTCCGAAGATCAGGTGTTCATGGATCCCGGCCTTGCTGTGCAAACCGGGATGACAGCCTGGTGCGGCCAGCTCTCAGTAAGGCGGCTGTTCCGGCGGCGGGGTGAGGCCGTCGATCAGGTCGCCGACCCGGTCTTCGTCGGACGACGGCAGGGCCGGACCCTTCGGGGCCGTGGCCGGCTTGGCGGCGACGTCGGTCGGCGCCTTCTCGACGGGAACCGCGGCCTCGTCGGTCTTTTCCTCGGGCTTTTCCTCGGCCTTGGCCTGTTCCTGCGGCGGCAGCTCCGAGGGGGTGAGCACGAAGTCGTCCAGCGGCCGCGCCTCGCTGGCCTGCAGGGCCGAACCGCCCTGCGGCGCCTCCCCGGGCAGGCGCGCGCGCTCCGGCGCGCCGCGCAGGCCGAGCACGAACCCGCCGACCGCGCAGAGGGCCAGGACGACGGCGACGACCCGCAGGACGCTTCGAGGCATGCTCCACATGGCGGCGAACCTAGATTGGCTTTCGCAAAACGGAAACGGGATTTTCTCCACAGCCCGGCGGTGCGGGGCCGGCGCCCGCGGTCAGGCTTGGTAAACGCCTCTTAACCCTCTTTCCCCCAAAACATGGGGTCTCTGTCACTGGGGATCGACTATGGCGCGGGCGGCGCGGAAAACCGGTTTTGAGCTTGGCCTGCACATTGCGGGCCTGGCCTGGGCGCACCCGGCCACGGCGCGGCTGCGCGGCGGCGTGGTCGCCGCGGCGGGCCTGGCGTTGATCGTCGCGCTCGCCACCTACAACGCCGCCGATCCCAGCCTGAACGCAGCCTCGGCGCTCGCGCCAAGCAACGTTCTCGGCGCGCCAGGCGCGACGGCCGCGGACGCCGGCATGCAGTCGTTGGGCTTGGCCGCCGGCGTCGCCGCCCTGCTGATGGTGGTGTTCGGCCTGGGCCGGGTCACCACGCCGCAGCCCGACGAGACCCGCGCCAAGGTGCGCCTGCGGGCTGTGATCGGAACCCTCGGGGTCCTCGCCCTCGCCGGCCTGCTCGCCGCCCCGCCCGCCCCCGCCGCATGGCCGCTGGCGAAGGGCCTCGGCGGCTTCTGGGGCGACGGCCTGCTGCACGCCATCGCCGGCCTTTTTTCCTATGCGCACATTCCGGGCGGGGTGGTCATCGCCAGCCTGCTGCTGCTGGCCGGGGCGGCGGCCGGGATCGGCTTCGCCATCGGCGTGCGCCGGGCCGAGCTGACCGCCAGCATCGACTGGCTGCGCCGCACCCTGCAGAAGGCCCCGCCGGCCCCGGCCCAGCCGCAGAAGCCGGCCCGCGCCCCGGCCGCGCGCCGCGCCAAGGCTGCCGAGGACGCGCCCACGCCGCGCCCTGCCGCCGCGCCCGTCCCGCAACCCCTCGCCGCCGCGCCCGACGACGAGGCCTTCGACGACGACGAAGCCGCGCCGGCCAGCAACTCCGTCGCCATCCGCCAACCCAAGCCCGCGCCCAAGGATTCCGGCCGCGAGCAGCGCGAGGCCCAGGGCGCGTTCGACTTCGTGAAGACCGGCGGCTTCGCACTGCCGGAGCTGGCCATGCTGGCCAAGCCCAAGCCGCGAGCCTCGATGTTCGACGAGGGCGCCCTGCGCCAGAACGCCCAGCTTCTGGAAAGCGTGCTGGCCGAGTTCGGGGTGCGCGGCAACATCGACCAGATCCGCCCCGGCCCCGTCGTTACGCTCTACGAACTGGTGCCGGCCGCTGGCGTGAAGTCGGCCCGCGTCGTGGCCCTGGCCGACGACATCGCCCGCTCGATGTCCGTCGCCGCCTGCCGCGTCTCGGTGGTGCCGGGCCGCAACGCCATCGGCATCGAACTGCCCAATGCGCGCCGCGAGACCGTCTATCTGCGCGACCTGCTGGCCAGCGCCGAATACGAGCGCTCGACCCAGGCCCTGCCGATGGCTCTGGGCGAGAACATCGGCGGCGAGCCCTATATCGCCGACCTCTCGAAGATGCCCCACCTGCTGATCGCCGGCACCACCGGCTCGGGCAAGTCGGTCGGCGTCAACGCCATGATCCTGTCGATCCTCTACCGCCTGCCGCCCGAGCAGTGCCGGTTCATCATGATCGACCCCAAGATGCTGGAACTGTCGGTCTATGACGGCATCCCGCACCTGCTGGCCCCGGTCGTCACCGACCCGAAGAAGGCCATCGTCGCGCTGAAGTGGACCGTGCGCGAGATGGAGGACCGCTATCGCCTGATGTCCAAGATCGGCGTGCGCAACGTCGCTTCGTACAACGAGCGCGCCAAGGAGGCTGCGGCCAAGGGCGAGCACTTCGAGCGCACCGTCCAGACCGGCTTCGACGACAACGGCCGGCCGATCTACGAGAGCGAGCGCATCGATCCGAAGGCCATGCCCTATCTGGTCGTGGTGATCGACGAGGTGGCCGACCTGATGCTGGTCGCCGGCAAGGACGTGGAAGGGGCCGTTCAGCGCCTGGCCCAGATGGCCCGCGCCGCCGGCATCCACCTGGTCATGGCGACGCAACGCCCATCGGTCGACGTCATCACCGGCACCATCAAGGCCAACTTCCCGACCCGGATCTCCTTCCAGGTCACCTCGAAGATCGACAGCCGCACCATCCTGGGCGAGCAGGGCGCCGAGCAGCTGCTGGGCCAGGGCGACATGCTCTACATGGCCGGCGGCGGGCGCATCACCCGCCTGCACGGCCCGTTCGTCTCGGACGGCGAGGTCGAGGCCGTGGCCAAGTTCCTGCGCGACCAGGGCGAGCCGCAGTACCTCGAGGACGTCACCGCCGGCGGCGACGAGGACGGGGACGGTGGCGACCTGTACGGCGACGAGGGCGGCGGCTCGGGCGACGACCTCTACGACCGCGCCGTGGCGGTGGTCACCCGCGACCGCAAGGCCTCGACCAGCTACGTCCAGCGCCGCCTGCAGATCGGCTACAACCGCGCCGCCTCGCTGATCGAGCGGATGGAGAACGAAGGCGTGGTCAGCCCCGCCAACCACGCCGGCAAGCGCGAGGTGCTGGTGAGCGCGGCGCCTTAGGTCTCTTAATTCCTCCCCTCTTGGGGGAGGTGAATCGATGCGCAGCATCGAGACGGAGGGGGCCTGCTGACTCAGCGCAGGAGTCAAAGTCCCCCTCAGTCAGCTTCGCTGACAGCTCCCCCAGAGGGGGAGCAAATGAGAGGCATCACCCCACCCCCCCCACCACCGCCGCGCCGAGCTCGGTCGGGAACACGCCGTTCATGCCTTCGATGGCGGTGTTGGTCAGGGCCACGACCGTGGTCCCGCGGCTGGGGATGATCTGCCAGGAGTGGCCATAGACGCCGCCCCAGCTGACCGTGCCCTCGATCAGCGGCGAGGCGGCCTCGACGGCGTTCTTCAGCACCGCCCCGCCGAAGGAGAAGCCCCAGCCCGGGCCGTGGGTCACCACCGCCAGATCGCCGATCTGGTTGGCCAGCATGGCGCCGGCCGACGCCGCCGAGAGCACCCCGCCCCCGCCGGTGCGGACCGCCTCCAGCAGCTTGAGCACGTCGGGCGCGCTGCCGACCATGCCGGCGCCGCCGGACGGGAAGGAAGCCGGGCGCGTGGCCCGGGCCGGCGAATATCGTATGCCCGAGAGCTCCATGAACGGCGAGACGTCCGGCTCGGCCATCGGCCGCGGCGGGGCGCCGTCCATGTATGGCGTGACCAAGCCGGCGGCGTCGGTCACATAGAAGCCGCTGGAGGCCATGCCGAGGGGTTTGAGGATCAGCTCGTCCACCGCCTGCGGCAGCGGCTTGCCGGCGGCCTTCTCGACCGCCGCGCCAAGCACGTCGAGGCTGAGCGAATAGAGCCAGGCCGCGCCGGGCGGGAAGAACAGCGGCACGGACGCCAAACGCTTCAGTTCCTCGGCCATCGGCAGGTCCGGATCGGCCAGGCCGTCCGAGACCCCGGCCGCCAGGTATGGCCCGCCTTCCGGCTGCAGGAAGCCGTAGCCGAGGCCGCTGGTGTGGGTCAGGAGCTGGGCGATGGTGATGTCGGGCGCGAGCTCGCCGTCCAGCGTCGGCCGGAAGTCGGGCAGCCAGCGCGAGACCGGCGCGTCGAGCGTAAGGTCGCCGCGGTCGACCAGGGCCAGCGCGGTCGCCGCCACGATGGGCTTGGTGACGGACGACAGGCGGAACACCGCGTCGGTGGTCATGGCCTTGCCCGCCTCGCGGTCGGCATGGCCGGCGGCGCGGCTGTAGACCAGCTTCCCGTCCCGGGCGACCTGCACTACCGCCCCGACGATCCGGGTGTCGGCGAGGGCGCGGTCGATCACGTCGTCGAGGGCGGCGTCGAGGGTGGTCATGCGGGCTCTCCATTCAGCGGAGCCTTCACATGAGCACAGCAGGACGCGGCGCCAAGAGTGACGTGGGGAGAGGCAGGAAGGCTTTTCCCTCCCCACAGAGGGGAGGGAAGAAAAAGGACCTACTCGGCCGCTTCGCGCACGCCCAGGCGCTGGGTGAGGGCGGCGTGCTGGTCCCACAGTTGGGCCGGCAGGCGGTCGCCGAACTTATTGTAGAAGTCCGGGATCAGGGCGGCTTCCTCGGCCCAGACCTCGGCGTCGACCGAGAGCAGGGTCTCCAGCGCCGCATCGGCGATGCTGAGGCCCGAGAGGTCCAGCGAGGCCTTGGTGGGCACGCGGCCGATCGGGGTGTCCACGGCGTCGGCGGTCCCGTCCAGGCGCCCGGCGATCCACTTCAGCACGCGGCTGTTCTCGCCATAGCCCGGCCACAGGAACTTGCCGTCGGCGCCCTTGCGGAACCAGTTCACGAAATAGATGCGCGGCAGCTTGGCCGGGTCCGCCCCGGCGCCGACCTTCAGCCAGTGGCCGAAATAGTCGCCCATGTTGTAGCCGCAGAAGGGCAGCATCGCGAACGGGTCGCGGCGCAGCTCGCCGACCTTGTTCTCGGCCGCGGCGGTGCCTTCCGAGGCGACGTTGGCGGCCAGGAACACGCCGTGCGCCCAGTCGAAGGCCTCGGTCACCAGCGGCACGGCGCTGGCGCGCCGCCCGCCGAACAGGATGGCCGAGATCGGCACGCCGGCCGGATCGTCCCACTCGCCGGCGATCACCGGGCACTGATCGGCCGGCACCGCGAAGCGGGCGTTCGGATGGGCGGCGGGCTCGCCCGAGGCGGGCGACCAGGGGCGGCCCTTCCAGTCGGTGAGGCCTTCCGGCGGCGTGTCGGTCAGGCCCTCCCACCAGACGTCGCCGTCGGCGGTCAGGGCGACGTTGGTGAAGACGGTGTTGGCGTGCAGCGCGTCGACCGCGTTCTTGTTGGTCGCGTTGCCGGTGCCCGGCGCCACGCCGAAGAATCCGGCTTCCGGATTGATCGCATAGAGCCGGCCGTCGTCGCCGAAGCGCATCCAGCAGATGTCGTCGCCCACGGTCTCGGCCTTCCAGCCGGGGATGGTCGGCTGCAGCATGGCCATGTTGGTCTTGCCGCAGGCGCTGGGGAAGGCGGCGGCCACGTAGCGGACCGCGCCTTCCGGCGAGGTCAGCTTGAGGATCAGCATGTGTTCGGCCAGCCAGCCCTCGTCTCTCGCCATGATCGAGGCGATGCGCAGGGCATAACACTTCTTGCCCAGCAGGGCGTTGCCGCCGTAGCCGGAGCCGTAGGACCAGATCTCGCGGCTCTCAGGGAAGTGGACGATGTACTTGATGTCGTTGCAGGGCCACGGCACGTCGGCCTGGCCCGGCTCCAGCGGCGCGCCGACCGAGTGCAGGGCCGGGACAAAGAAGCCGTCCTCGCCCATCATGTCGAGGGCGCCCTTGCCCATCCGGGTCATGACCCGCATCGAGATGGCGACATAGGCGCTGTCGGTGATCTCGACGCCCAGGGCGGAGATCTTGGACCCGAGCGGACCCATGCAGAACGGCACCACGTACATGGTGCGGCCGCGCATCGACCCTTTGAAGAGCTGTTTCAGGTCGGCCCGCATTTCCTCGGGCTCGAGCCAGTTGTTGGTCGGACCGGCGTCGGCCGGATCCTTGGAGCAGATGAAGGTGCGGCTTTCGACGCGGGCGACGTCGCTGGGGTCAGACGCGGCGTAGAAGCTGTTGGGGCGCTTGGCCGGGTTCAGGGGCTTCAGGGTGCCGGACTTGACCAGTTCGGCGGTGAGGAGGTTCCACTCCTCGTCCGAACCGTCGCACCAGTGGACCCGGTCCGGCTGCGTCAGTTCCGCGACCTCGCGTACCCACGCCAAGAGTTTTGCATGTTTGGTCGGGGCCTCGTCGAGACCCGGAATGGCCAAGCCCATCAGGCTGCGCCCCTTTTGTTTACCCACGCGTTCGTCGCCGGACCGGCCGGGTCTCTGACGGACCCGGTCCACAGGGCCGGCGGGTTCGGTGATATGTATGAATTTTGACGTACACAAGCCGACAACGCCGGAATGTCCCGCGCAATGGAATTGACACCGGTGGCAAACGAGGAATTGAGCACATCACAAATTAGTGTGGAGTCAAACTAATTTGCCCTGCACGCCGTCCTCGCGGAACGATGGGCCGCGCGCGCCGTTCTTGCGCCCTATTGACGCCCCCGGCCGGCTGTATGACCTGCGCCCTGGAAGACTTGCCGGTGAAACGGAGCCCTTGATGACCCGACTGACCCGCCGCGCCCTTGCGATGGGCCTTGCCGCCCTGCCCCTGCCGGCTCTTGCCCAGAAGGCCGCGCCTGCGCCGCTCTCGGCCGCCGACCGGGCGCTGGTCGACAGCGCGGCGACCTATCTGCAGGGCTTGGCGGAGGCCAAGGGCCGCTTCGTGCAGACCGATGCGCGCGGCGCGACGACGCAAGGCTCGCTCTATCTGAAGCGCCCCGGCAAGGCGCGCTTCGAATACGACAAGCCCTCCGGGCTGTTGGTGGTGTCGGACGGCGGCAACGTCTCCATCGCCGACTCCCGGCTGAAGACCTTCGAGGCCTATCCTCTGATGGCCACGCCCCTGTCGCTGTTCCTGGCGCGGGAGATCAAGCTGGACAAGGGGATCAACGTCACCCGCGTGACCCGCATGGCTGACGGCTTTTCCATCACCGCCCGAGACGGACGCAAGGAGGCCGAGGGCCAGATTACCCTCACCTTCTCGAACACGCCGCTCGCCCTGATCGGCTGGACAGTGACCGACGCCCAGGGCGCCTCGACCCGCATACGCCTGACGAACCTGACGAAGACCAGCGGCCTGGCGCCGTCGCTGTTCGTGCTGAAGGACCCGCGTCCGAAGAACGTCGGCCGCTCCAAAATGTGACACATTCACAACACGCAAGATTGTGCGTGAATCGCGCTTGACTTTTTTCTCTAGCAAGTGGCATTAATGACACATCGAGTTCGCGCGATCGCGGGCTCTTTCCGTGCCGGAACCTATCCCCTCCCGGCGGCGGCATGAGAGACACACTTTACGCCCGGGCTTCTCCAGTAGCCCGGGCGTTTCTTTTTGCCCGAAGCCCCTTAGAAACCTGCCATGCGCCTCCGCCTCTGCACCTGGAACGTCAACTCCGTCCGCCTGCGGGTGGAACAGATCGCCCGCCTGGTCGACGAACAGGCGCCCGACGTCCTGTGCATGCAGGAGATCAAGTGCCAGGAAGGCGAGTTCCCGCGCGAGGCTTTCGCCGCAGTCGGCCTGCCGCACCTGAAGATCGCCGGGCAGAAGGGCTGGCACGGCGTGGCCATCGCCTCGCGCCTGCCGATCGAGGACGCGGCCCCGCTGGACGTCTGCCGCGAAAAGCACGCCCGCTGCGTGGGCGGCAAGGTCGCCGGCGTCGAGATCCAGAACTTCTACATCCCCGCCGGCGGCGACATCCCCGACCGCGAGATCAATCCAAAGTTCGACCACAAGCTCGACTTCTTCGAGAAGCTGACGGCCGAGTTTGCGCGCCGCGACCCCAAGGCGCCGCTGGCCGTGGTCGGCGACCTGAACGTCGCCCCAGGCGAGTTCGACGTCTGGAGCCATAAGCAGATGTCGAAGATCGTCAGCCACACCCCGATCGAGCTGGAGGCCTTCGCCAAGCTGAAGGCCAGCCTCGACTTCATCGATCTGCCGCGCGAGGCCGTGCCCGAGCCGGAAAAGCTGTTCTCGTGGTGGAGCTATCGCGCCGCGGACTTCCGCAAGTCCAACCGCGGCCTGCGCCTGGACCATATCCTGGTCACGCCCGGCCTGCGCGAGGCGGCGTTCCGCACCGGCGCGGTGTCCTCGCGCGTCCACGACGACGTGCGCGAATGGACCCGCCCCAGCGACCACGCGCCGGTGACCGCCGACCTGGCGGTCTAGGCGGGCGCGCTCGCGGCCTTGGGCAGCACGCAGCTAGGCACGCCGTCGCGGGTGACAACCGTGGCCGCGCGGCCCGCGCCGGGCGCGAAGTAGAAGGCGCCTTTCTGCGTCGTCACCACCAGCAGGGCCGGGCCGCTGAACTGACAGACCGGGGCGAAGCCGCCGCCGGCTGCGACCACATTGCAATCGGCGTGGCCGAAGCGGCGCTCATAGCGAATGTCGTTGGTTACGAAGGCCTGTTTGGCCTTGGCGCCGCGCGCCTCGTAGTCGGCCTTGCTCAGGGTTGGACACGGGTCGCCCTGCAGGGCCGCCATGTCGACCGAGGCCGCGGACGCCGCGATCGCATTGTCCCGGCGCAGCTTGGCCCCGATCCCCACCGCGATGACCCCGACGATCACGGCGGCGCCCAGCATCAGCGGAAAGGCGCGCGCCAGGGTCATCTTCTTGGCCATCGATCGCTCCGGAGTGCGGTTACGGAGCCAGACGGTAGCCGCCCGCCTCGGTCAGCAGCAACCGGGCGTTGCCGGGATCCGGCTCGATCTTCTGGCGCAGTCGGTAAACATGGGTCTCGAGAGTGTGGGTCGTCACCCCGGCGTTGTAGCCCCAGACCTCGGCCAGCAGTTCCTCGCGCGAGACCGGCTTCTCGCCGGCCCGGTAGAGGTACTTCAGGATGTTGGTTTCCTTTTCCGTCAGCCGGATCTTCTTCTGGTTGGCGTCGACCAGCATCTTGGCCGAGGGGCGGAACTCATAGGCCCCGAGATGGAAAACCGCCCCCTCCGACTGCTCGTGGCTGCGCAGCTGGGCGCGGATGCGGGCCAGCAGCACCTGGAACTTGAAGGGCTTGGTCACATAGTCGTTAGCCCCGGCGTCCAGCCCCTGGATCTGGTCATCGTCGGTGTCGGCCGCGGTCAGCATGATGATCGGAGCGGCCACGCCCTTCTCGCGCATCTGCCGGCAGGCCTCTCGGCCGTTCATGTCGGGCAGGTCGACATCGAGCAGGATGAGGTCGGGACGATTGTCCACCGCCGCCTTCACGCCGTCTCCGGCTGTTGCGGCTTCGAGGGCGTTGAATTCCTCGGAAAGTTGGAGTTGTTCGGCGATCGCGCCGCGGAGTTCTTCGTTGTCGTCGACGACGAGCAGGGTCTTGCGTTGAGCCATGCGGCGGAACATGCACCGTAACGACCCAAAGAGCCAACCGCTGGAGCCAAGCTAACCGATGATCTTCACGGCGTTGTCAGATGGCCGCTTCCTGCTGGGCGAACGCACGACCCGTTGCGCGCTGGGCAAGGGCGGGGTGATCGAAGCGGCCGGGAAGCGCGAAGGCGACGGCAAGTCGCCGCTGGGAACCTGGATCATCCGCCGGGTGCTGTACCGTCCCGACAAGAGCGACCCGCCGCAGACCCGCCTGCCGACCAAGGCGCTCCAGCGCGACGACGGTTGGTGCGACGATCCGCGCGATCCGGCCTACAACCGCGCCGTCAAGCTGCCCCATCCGGCCAGCGCCGAGCAGATGTGGCGCGACGACGACGTCTACGACCTGGTCTGCGTGCTGGCCCACAACGACGATCCGCCCGTCCCGGGCAAGGGCTCGGCGATCTTCATGCACCTGGCCCGGCCGGACTGGTCGCCGACCGAGGGCTGCGTCGCCCTGGCCCGCGAAGACCTGCTGGAGCTGCTGGCTCAGGCTCAGCACGGCGACGCGGTGGCGATCGAGCAGGCCTAGCGCGCGCCGAACAGGGCCGAGCCGACCCGCACGCTCGTGGCGCCGAAGGCGATGGCGGTCTCGAAGTCGTCGCTCATGCCCATGGAGAGCTTCGAAAGCTCGTTGCGGGCGGCGATCTTCGCCAGCAGGGCGAAGTGCGGGCCCGGCGGCTCGGCGGCGGGCGGGATGCACATCAGCCCCTCGACCGACAGGCCATAGGTTTCCTTGCAGGCCGCAATGAAGGCGTCGGCCTCGGCCGGGGCCACGCCCGCCTTCTGGGGCTCCTCGCCGGTGTTGACCTGGACATAGAGACGCGGACTGCGCGCCTGCTTCTGGACCTCGTCGGCGAGCGCGCGGGCCAGCTTCTCCCGGTCCAGGCTCTCGATCACGTCGAAGAAGGCGACGGCCTCCTTGGCCTTGTTCGACTGCAGCGGGCCGATCAGGCGCAGTTCGATGGCCTGCCGATGCGGCGTCCAGCGCTCCATGGCCTCCTGCACGCGGTTCTCGCCGAACACCGCCTGGCCGGCCGTGAGCACCGGCTCGACCCGGTCCCACGGCTGCATCTTGGAGACCGCGACCAGGGTCACGTCCTCGCGCCTGCGCCCACAGGCCTTCGCCGCACGGGCGATCCGGTCTAGGACGTCGGTGAGCGCGGGAGGCACGGTCATCTCTTCAGGCTTCTGGACAGTGGGCAGGACGGCGCAAGCCATAGGTCGGCGGGCGGGCGCGCGAAAGCCCCCCCTGCCGCCGCTGCTGTTCTTCACCGACCCGGCCCGCACCCCCGACGTCGCCGCGGCGATGGTTCGGCTGCCGCGCGGCGCGGGCGTGGTGTTTCGCGCGTTCGGCGCGCCGGACGCCGACGCCAAGGGCCGGAAGCTCGCCCGGATCGCCCGGCGGCGGGGCTTGGTGCTGCTGGTCGGCGCCGACGCAGCCCTGGCCGCCCGCATCGGCGCCGGCGGCGTGCACCTGCCCGAGCGGCTGGCCGCCCGCGCCCCTGCGATCCGCCGGCCCGGCTGGATCGTCACCACGGCGGCCCACAGCCCTCTCGCCGCCCGGCGCGGCTTGGCGTTGGGCGCCGACGCGGTCGTGGTCTCTGCGGCTTTTCCCTCCTCCAGCCCGTCGGCAGGCGCGCCGATCGGGCCGCTGCGGTTGGCGCAAATCGTCCGCCGCGCGGGCGGGCCGGTCTACGCGCTGGGCGGGATCAACGACAAAACAGCCCGCCGGCTGCTGCCTGCGGGCTTGGTGGGTCTGGCGGCCGTCGAGGCCCTTAGAACTTGAAGGCGGTCTCGAGCCGGACGCGCGGCGCGGAATCCTGCGGCTCGGTCTTCTTGTAGGACGGAGCTTCTTTTTCGCCCAGGGCGACAGCGCCGCCGACCCGCAGGCTGGGAGTCACCCGGAAATAGGCGCCCGCCTGAACGTCGTTCCATTGCGTGTCGCGCTCGCCCCGTTGATCCAGGTTGAGCGAAACCCCCCAGCGCCCCTTGCCAGTCGTCCACTTCAGCGACTTCCCTTGCGGGGTAGCCACAGAAGTTTCGCTGCGCACGGTGAAGTCGGTGGCCTTCTTCACGGTCTGGGCATGCGCGGCCGACGCACCGCTCGCGAGGAGCGCCGCACCCACCAACGAAATGACCAACCGCTTGGACATAACCACCTATATGGCCCCTAAGCCCCGAACGCGCCACTTGGAGCGCGACCGTCAAGGGCGATTAAAGTCGCCGGGGGGTGCAGGTCAACCGGACTCATCGGCCCGCTGCACCCTCCCTGGACAGATCATCGGCGCCTGTGGCGGCAGAGACACGCGATTCCTGTTTGGCGGTTCTGCGGGCATTGTTATAGAGGGCCGGCTGCGAGGGGGCGGCGCCGCGGCGCGGACCGACGCGGAACAAGGACTAGGAGCCATATATGCCGTTTGTGCGCGGTGGTTTTATGCGTGGCGTGAAGACCGGGGTGCTGGTGCTGGGCCTCACGGCGCTGGCGGCGTGCTCGAGCGGCGGCGGTCCCCGGACCTTCCAGACGCAGGAGCCCGGCGGCGGCTTCAACCTGTTCGGCCTGGGCGGCGGCGGCAAGAAGGCCGGCGCGGCGGGCGCCAACCAGCCGGCGATCGGCGTGAACGGCTATCTGTGGCGCGCGACGCTGGACACCCTGTCCTTCATGCCGCTGGCCTCGGCCGACCCCTACGGCGGGGTCGTCATCACCGACTGGTACGTGAACCCGGAAAAGCCGGACGAGCGCTTCAAGTGCACGGTCTACATCCTGGACTCGCGCCTGCGCGCCGACGGCCTGAACGTCGCGGTGTTCAAGCAGTCGAAGGACGCAGCCGGCAACTGGGTCGACGCGCCGTCGGCCGGCCAGACCGAAACCGATCTGGAAAACGCGATCCTCACCAAGGCGCGGCAGCTTCGGCTGTCCAATATCGGCTAAGCCCGAGCGGGGCGCATTCGAAGACTCCAGTCAGGATGCGCTTTCCCTCCCTGGGTCAGCGCAGACGAGGCGCTGGCCGCCATCCAACTGAAGTTCGAAGACCGCCCCATGGCCCGCTACAATCCCAAAGAGACCGAGCCCAAGTGGCGCAAAGCCTGGGCTGACGCCGAGGTGTTCCGCGCCGGTCCGCCGCAACCGGGCGTGCCGAAATACTATGCGCTCGAGATGTTTCCCTATCCCTCGGGGCGCCTGCACATGGGCCATGTGCGCAACTACGCCCTGGGCGACGTGGTGGCGCGCTACAAGCGGGCGCGCGGCTTCAACGTGCTGCACCCGATGGGCTGGGACGCGTTCGGCCTGCCGGCCGAGAATGCGGCCATGGAGCGCGGCGTCGATCCGCGCGGCTGGACCTACGACAACATCGCGCGCATGCGCAGCGAACTGAAGGAACTGGGACTGTCGATCGACTGGTCCCGCGAATTCGCCACCTGCGACGCGGCCTATTACGGCAAGCAGCAGGACTGGTTCCTGGACCTGTGGAAGCGCGGCCTGGTCTATCGCAAGGAAAGCGTCGTCAACTGGGACCCGGTCGACCAGACCGTCCTGGCCAACGAGCAGGTGGTCGACGGCCGCGGTTGGCGCTCGGGCGCGCCGGTCGAGAAGCGCAAGCTCAACCAGTGGTTCCTGCGCATCACCGACTATGCCGACGAGCTGATCGAAGGCCTGAAGACCCTGGACCGCTGGCCCGACAAGGTCCGGCTGATGCAGGAGAACTGGATCGGCCGCTCGAAGGGCCTGCGCTTCAAATTCGGCTGGGCCGGCCAGGCGCCCGCCGGCTTCGAGACCGGGCTGGAGGTCTACACCACCCGTCCCGACACGCTGTTCGGCGCCAGTTTCGTCGGCGTCGCGCCCGACCATCCGCTGGCCGAGCAACTGGCGGCCGCCGATCCGAAGGTCGCGGCCTTCATCGCCGAATGCCGCAAGGGCGGCGCCTCGGAGGCCGAGATCGAGACGGCCGAGAAGATCGGCCTCGACACCGGCCTGACGGTGGCCCATCCCTTTGATCCGGAATGGAAACTGCCGGTCTGGATCGCCAACTTCATCCTGATGGACTATGGCACCGGCGCGATCTTCGCCTGCCCGGCCCACGACCAGCGCGACCTGGACTTCGCCCGCAAGTACGGCCTGCCGGTCAAGGCGGTGGTGCTGCCGCCGGGCGAGGATCCGGCCACCTACGAGGTCGGAACCGAGGCCTATACCGGCCCGGGCACCATCTTCCATTCGCAGTTCCTGGATGGGCTGGAGATCGAGCCGGCCAAGGCCGCGGCGATCGCCCGCATCGAGGCCGAGGGCCGCGGCGAGGGCGCGACGGTCTACCGCCTGCGCGACTGGGGCGTCGCGCGCCAGCGCGGCTGGGGCTGCCCGATCCCGGTGGTCCATTGCGATAGGTGCGGCGTGGTCGCCCTGCCGAAGAGCCAGCTGCCGGTCGTCCTCCCCGACGACATGGACTTCTCCAAGCCTGGCAACGCCCTGGCGCGACATCCGACCTGGAAGACCACCACGTGCCCCGACTGCGGCGGCCCGGCGACGCGCGAAACCGACACGCTCGACACCTTCGTCGACTCTTCATGGTACTTCGCTCGCTTCACCGACACCCAGGCGGCGGAGCCGATCGACAAGGCCGCCGCCGACTACTGGCTGCCGGTCGACCAGTATGTCGGCGGCATCGAGCACGCCGTCCTGCACCTGCTCTATGCGCGCTTCGTGACCCGGGCGCTGAGCGACGAGGGCATGCTGAGCGTGCGCGAACCGTTCGCGGGTCTGTTCACCCAGGGCATGGTCACGCACGAGACCTACAAGCGCGCCCAGAGCGGCGAATGGGTCGAGCCCAAGGAAGTCGAGATCTTCGCCGAAGGCGGCCAGCGCCAGGCCCGCAGCGCCGAGACCGGCGAGGCCCTGGTCATCGGCGACGTCGAGAAGATGTCGAAGTCCAAGCGCAACACCGTCGCGCCGGAAGAGATCTTCGAGGTCTACGGCGTCGACGCCGCCCGCCTGTTCGTGCTGTCCGACTCGCCACCCGAACGCGACACCCAGTGGTCAGCCGCCGGGGTCGAGGGCGCTTGGCGCTTCGTCAACCGCGTCTGGAACGAATTCGACAGCTATCCGACCGGTCCCGTCCCTGCCCTGGCCGCCGACGCCAAGGCTGACGAGCTGCGCGCCGCCACCCACCGTACCATCAAGGCGGTGACCGAGGCGGTCGAGACCTTCCGCTTCAACTCCGGCATCGCGCGGATGTACGAATTCCTGAATAAACTCAAGGAATTCCCGGCCGAGAACGCGACGCCTGCGGTGCTGGCCGCGCGTCACGAGGCGCTGTCGGTGTTCGCCCGCCTGGTCTCGCCCTTCACCCCGCACTTGGCTGAAGAGGCATGGGCTCGGATCGGCGGCGACGGAATGGTGGTCTCGGCGCCCTGGCCCGAGCATGACGAAGCCCTGACTCAGGACGCGGTGCGCGTGCTGCCGGTCCAGGTCAATGGCAAGCGCCGGGGCGAGATTTCGGTCGCCGCGAGCCTCGAACCGGCCGAAGTTGAGAAGATCGTGCTTGACGACCCGGAGATCGCGCGGCGCCTTGAGGGCCTGGCGATCAAGAAGGTGATCGTCGTGAAGGACCGCATCGTCAACATCGTGGCTGGGTGAGCTGACATGAACCGCGTCGTCGTTTCGGCCGTGCTGGCGGCTGGGGCCCTGGGCCTCGCCGGCTGCGGGTTCACGCCGCTCTACGGGGCGCCTGGGGTGACCCAACAGCTCGCCGGCGTGCAGGTGACAACGCCGCCTGGCCGCACGGGCCAGTTGCTCCGCGAGCACCTGGACGACGCCCTCGCCCGCCGCAACGGCGTGGCCCCGCAGTACCGGATGGACCTGGCGCTGTCTGAGACCCGCTACCCCCGCGGCGTGCGCGTCGACAACGTTGCGACGCGCTACGAGTACGTGCTGACCGTCAGCTACACCCTGGTTTCCGCCGCCAGCGGCGCGCCGGTCAAGCAGGGCCGCGCCCGCGGCCAGGTCACCTACGACAGCGCCGATCAGCCGTACGCCTCCATCACCGCACAGCAGGACGCGCAGGACCGGGCCGCGGCCGAGTGCGCCCGCAAGATCCAGACCGAGCTGGCGGCCTGGCTGGCCACCCAGGGAAAATCATAGGGATTACAAGGCCGTGATCCTCTCCAAACGGCCGGATGTCGAACGCTTCCTGAACAAGCCCGAACCTCCGGTCCGGGTGGCTTTGATCTATGGCCGCGACACCGGCGTCGTCCGCGACCGCGGAACCCAGCTCGCCAAGAAGCTCGTCCCCAATCTCGACGATCCGTTCAACGTCGCTTTGCTCACCGACGGCGACCTCGATTCCGACGGCGGGCGGTTGGAGGGCGAGCTGGCGGCCCAGTCGCTGATGGGCGGCCGGCGGCTGATCCGTCTGCGCTTCGCGACCGAGAAAGCCAATCTGGACAAGCAGGTCGCCGAGGCCGTCATCGCGCACGCCGAAGGCAAGTTGAACCCGGACGCCTTCTTCGTCATCGAGGCGGGGAACCTTGGTCGGGACTCCGCCCTGCGCAAGGCCGCCGAGAAAGCCCCCGAGGCGGTGGCCATCCCCTGCTACGAAGATGAGCCGGGCGACGTCGCGCGCCTGGTGCGCGAGTTGCTATCCCAGGACAGCGTGGGTCTCGACGCGCAGGCGCTCCAGCTGTTCGTGAGCCGCCTGCCCAAGGAGCGTGGCGTCGCGCGGCAGGAGATCGAGCGCCTTGCCCTCTATCTCGAGCCCGGCAGCGGCCGCACGGCGACGGCCAGGGATCTCGACGACTTCCTGGGCGTCGAACCCGATGCGTCGCTCTCGGACGCCGCCGCCGACGCTTTCGGCGGCCGTCTCGCGGACGCCCAGGCCGGCCTGCGCCGCGCCGCGGCGGAAGGCGAGGCCGGCCCCGCGGCGATCCGCGCCATCAGCATGTACCTTGGCCGCATGCGTCGCACTCTGACGCTCGCCAAGAACGGCGCCGGCCTGCAGGAGGCCGCCAAGGCCTCCGGCGTATTCTGGAAGCAGGAGCGCGAGTTTCTACGCCAAGCGCGCAGTTGGTCGCTGGAGGAACTCGATCGGATTCAGCCTGAAGTATTGGCCGCCGACAAGGCGTGCAAGACGGCCGGCTCACCCGACCACCTGATCGCCGAGCGCCTGGCCTTGACCATCGCCGGCCGCGCGCGGCGCCTAGGGCTCTGAAAGTCCGATTTCGAAACCGGCTCTGTGGCGCGTGGAGCGCCGACTGACCGTACCTATGGACGCTCCGTTCGCGAGAGCGCGAATTCGACAATCGAGCCCTTATAAATCAATGACTTATGATTAGGCGCGAGCGGTCAGTTTGCGGCACAGCTCGTCGAGCTGCTCCAGGGTCGCATATTTGATCCGCAGCTCGCCGACGCCGCCCTTGTCGAGCACCTCAACGTCGAGTCCGAGCGCGTCGGACAGGTCGACCTCCAACGCCTGGGTGTCGGTGTCCTTGGCGACCTTCCGGCCGCCGGACTTCTGGCGCGGCGCGGCCGGGGCGCCGCCACGAGCGAGGGTCTCCGCGTCACGGACCGACAGGCCCTTGGCGATGATCTGCTCGGCCAAGGCGACCGGGTCGTCGGCCGTGAGTATGGCCCGGGCATGACCGGCGGACAGCTTGCCTTCCAGCACATAGGTCCGAACCTGTTCGGGCAGGTTCATCAGCCGCAGGGTGTTGGCGACGTGGCTGCGGCTCTTGCCGATGCTCTCGGCGACCTCTTCCTGGGTGCGCTTGAACTTGTCGATCAGCTGCTGGTAGGCGGCCGCCTCTTCGATGGCGTTCAGATTGGCGCGCTGGACGTTCTCGATGACGCCGATCTCGAGCACCTGCACGTCGTCCAGTTCGCGCACCAGCACGGGCATGGTCCGCAGCCCGGCCTTCTGACTGGCGCGCCAACGCCGCTCGCCGGCGACGATCTCCCATTCACCAGGCAGGCCGGGCGCGGGGCGCACCAGGATCGGCTGCAGCACGCCCTTCTCGCGGATCGAGGCGGCCAACTCCTCGACCTCGGCCTCTGAGAACACCCAGCGCGGCTGGTGCTCATTGCGGTGGATCAGCTCGATCGGGACCTCGCGGACGCCCGAGACCTCCTCGACCGACGCCCCGGCAACGACCTTGGCTTCATCGACATCGCCCAGCAGGGCCGACAGCCCGCGGCCAAGTCCACGCTTCTCCACCATCATGTCCTCTTAGGCCGCCTTCGCCCGGCGATCACGTTCGCGCATCACGACCTCGCGCGCGAGCTTCAAATAGGCCTGCGACCCCGTGCACTTGAGGTCGTAGACCAACACCGGCTTGCCGTAGCTAGGGGCTTCGGAGACCCGGACATTGCGCGGGATGACCGTGTTGTAGACCGTCTCGCCGAAGTGGCCCCGCACATCGCGGGCCACCTGTTCCGACAGGCTGTTGCGTCGATCGTACATGGTCAGCACCACGCCCTGGATCTCCAGGTTCGGATTCAGGCTGCCGCGCACCAGATCGACCGTCCGCAGCAGTTGCGTCAGACCCTCCAGGGCGAAGAACTCGCACTGCAACGGCACCAGGACCGCGTCCGCCGCCGCCATGGCGTTGACCGTCAGCAGGTTCAGCGAGGGGGGGCAATCGATCAGGACGTAGGTGTACTCCCCGCTCACCCGGATCGGGTCCAGGGCGTCGCGCAGTTTGAACGAGCGACGCGCCTGCTGGCCGAGTTCCAACTCGACCCCCGAAAGGTCGGGGTCGGCCGCGATCAGGTCCAGGCCCGGCAGAGCCGTGTGGACCACGGCCGTGGAGATCGGTTGCTCGCCCATCAGCACGTCGTAGAGCGTCACCTTGCGCTGGGCGCGGCCGACGCCGAGGCCGGTGGAGGCGTTGCCCTGTGGATCGGAGTCGATCAGCAGCACCTTCTCGCCCACCGCGGCCAAGGCGGTGCCGAGGTTGATGGCCGTGGTGGTCTTGCCCACCCCGCCCTTCTGGTTGGCGATCACGAGGACGCGCAGTCCGCGCTTAGCTTTTCCGGCCACGGCCGAGCCTCCTAATCCGAACGATCCGGCCTCTGGCGTCACTCAAGCTCGGCGACACGTCAGCATCGAAGTCCCACGCCCTGGCGGCGTCTTCCAGTTCCGACGCGACATCCTGACCCTTAAGGAACAGCGCCTGTGCGCCACGCCTGAGGTAGGGCTGGGCGTACCCCAGCAGCCGCGAGAGGGGCGCGCAAGCCCGCGCCGTCACGATATCCACAGTCAGCGACAAGTCTTCCGCACGTGAATTGTGAACGCTGGCGGGCAGCGACAGGCCGTTGACAACCTCGGTCAGGAACCGGCAGCGCTTAGCCAGGCTATCGACCAGATGCACGTGAAAGCCGGGCCGCTCTTTTCCCAGGATCGCCAGCACGATGCCGGGAAGTCCTGCGCCGGTTCCGAGATCGGCCCAGGTCAGGGCTTCGGGCGCCAACGGCAGGATCTGGGCCGAGTCCCAGGCGTGGCGCGACCAGAAGATGTCGAGCGTGGCCGGGCCGACCAGGTTCATCTTCTCGTTCCACTCGATCAGGTATGACCGGTAGCGCTCCAGGTCGGCGATGGCCTGCGGCGAGGCGCCTGCGGCGGCGGCGAAGCTGGCCGCGTCAGTGACGTCGATGCTCATGGGATCAGGCGGCGCGGCGACGGACATGGGCCAGCAGCGCGGTCAGGGCGCCCGGCGTCACGCCTTCGATGCGCGCGGCCTGGCCCAAGGTCAGCGGCTTCACCGCCATCAGCTTCTCGCGCACCTCGTTCGACAGCCCGCCGACGCCGGCGTAGTCGAGGTCGGGGGGTAGGCGGAGGTTCTCGTCGCGGCGGAAGGCGGCGGCGTCGGCGGCCTGGCGATCCAGGTAACCGGCGTAGGCGGCTTCGATCTCGAGCTGCTCGCGGACGACGGGCGACCAGTCGGCGGCCTCCGGGAACACGCGGGCCAGGTCGTCGAAGCCGATGGTCGGATAGGCCAGCAGCTGGACGAAATCGCGCATCACGCCATCGGCCTTGACCGGCAGGCCGGCCTTCTGGGCTATGTTCGGTGACAGGGTCAGCTCCCCTGCCCGCGCCCGGGCGTGGGCGAGGTCGGCCGCCTTGGCGCGCCAGGCCGTTTCACGTGAAACGCCGACCACGCCCAGCGCAATGCCACGGTCGGTCAGCCGCTGGTCGGCGTTGTCGGCGCGCAGGGTCAGGCGGAACTCGGCGCGGCTGGTGAACATCCGATAGGGTTCGGTGACGCCGCGCGTGGTCAGGTCGTCGATCAGCACGCCGATATAGGCCTCGTCCCGCCCGAAGGCGGCGGCGTCCAGGCCCGAGGCGGCGCGAGCGGCGTTGAGGCCGGCGACCAGGCCCTGGGCCCCCGCCTCCTCATAGCCCGTCGTGCCGTTGATCTGGCCCGCCAGGTAGAGGCCCGACAGCTTCTTGACCTCCAGGGTCGGATAGAGCTCGCGCGGGTCGACGTAGTCATATTCGATCGCGTAGCCGTAGCGTTTCACGCGAACGTTCTGCAGTCCCTCGATGGTGCGCAGGAACAGGTCCTGGGTCTGCGCCGAGACCGAAGTCGAAATGCCGTTGGGATAGACGGTGTCGTCGTCCAGGCCCTCGGGCTCCAGGAAGATCTGGTGGCTGTCCTTGTCGCCGAAACGGACAACCTTGTCCTCGATCGACGGGCAATAGCGGGGGCCGCGGCCGTTGATGCGGCCGCCATAGACCGCCGACTCCGTCAGCCGTTCGGCGATGATCCGATGGGTCTCGGCGTTGGTGTAGGTGATGCCGCACGCGATCTGCGGGACGGTGATGCGATCCGTCAGGAACGAGAACGGCACAGGCTCGTCGTCGGCCGCCTGCATCTCCAGCCGGTCCCAGGCGATGGTCGAGCCGTCGAGCCGGGCCGGGGTGCCGGTCTTCAGCCGTCCCATATCCAGGCCCAGCGAGTAGAGTCGGTCCGAAAGACCGATGGCCGGGGCGTCGCCGACCCGGCCGGCGGGGATCCGCTCCTCCCCCTGGTGGATGATCCCCTTGAGGAAGGTGCCCGTGGTCAGCACCACGCGGCCGGCGCGGTACTCGGTTCCCGTCGCCCCGACCACGCCCTGGACGACGCCGTCCCGGACGATCAGGTCCTCGACCGCCTCGGCCATGACGGCGAGGTTCGGGGTCGCGGCGAGCTCGGCCTGCATGGCCTGGCGATAGAGTTTGCGGTCGATCTGGCTGCGCGGGCCGCGAACGGCCGCGCCCTTGGAGCGGTTCAGCATCCGGAACTGAATGCCAGCCTGATCGGCCAGACGGCCCATCAAGCCGTCCAGAGCATCGATCTCGCGAACCAGATGGCCTTTACCCAGGCCGCCAATGGCCGGATTGCAGCTCATCTCGCCGATGGTCTCGAGCTTGTGGGTCAGCAGCAGGGTCTTGGCGCCGAAGCGCGCGGAGGCCGCCGCGGCTTCACAGCCGGCGTGCCCTCCCCCGATGATGATGACGTCCCAGGCGCTCAAGCTTGTCTCCACGCAAGACGCCCCCGGGAGGCCGGGGGCGCTATCGGCAGCTATATAGCGAAGACCGGGGCGTTTTTCACGTGGGATTCGGAGGCGGCGCGGGAGAAGAGGGATCAGAGTGTTTCACGTGAAACGCACTACCGCCGTGTTTCACGTGAAACACCGGCACTACTTTCCGATGCAGAAGCTGGAGAACACCCGGCCGAGAACTTCCTCCGGATCGATCCGGCCGGTGATCCGGTCGAGCGCGCGGCTGGCCAGGCGGACATCCTCCGCGGCGAGTTCGAGATCGTCGTCCAGGTCCAGGGCGCGCCGGACGCGTTCCAGGGCCTCGCCCAGCAGCTCGCGGTGACGCAGTCTGGTGGCGGTCGGCAGTTCGGCGCCGGCCAGGGCCTCGACCACCCGCGCTTCGAGAACCTGTTCGAGGGCGGCGATATCGGCAGGTTTCCAGGCCGAGACTCTATGAACCTCGACGTTCAGGGCGCGGGCCTCGACCAGGGCGTGGCCGGTCTCCGCCCCCTGCCCGAGGTCAGCCTTGTTGATCACGCAGAGATCGTGGGGGTGCAGGGCCGGCACGGTCGCCGGCGCCTCGCCGGCGCCGTCCACGATCCAAACCCGCAGGTCCGCCTCTTCGGCCCAGCGCCGAGCCCGGCGCACGCCCTCGGCCTCGATCTCGTCGTGAGTATCGCGAAGGCCAGCGGTGTCCGCGACCAGCACCTTGTAGCCGGCCAGACGCATCGGCGCCTCGATCACGTCGCGCGTGGTGCCCGGGGTGGCGGTGACGATGGCCGCCTCGCGACGAGCCAGGGCGTTGAGAATGGTGCTCTTTCCCGCATTGGGCGCGCCGACCAGGGCGATCCTGAAGCCCTCGCGCACCCGCTCACCCCGTTTCACGTCGACCAGGGCCTGTTCCAGATCGCCGGCCAATTCGGCCAGGGCAGGACGCGCACGGGCGGCGACATCGGCCGGCACCTCCTCGTCAGGGAAGTCGACCGCCGCCTCGAACATGGCCAGGGCCTCGATCAGCCGGTCGCGCCAGCGCGCCTGCGCATGGCCCAGCGCCCCGCCGAGCTGATCCAGGGCCTGACGCCGCTGGGCGTCGGTCTCGGCCTCGATCAGGTCGGCGACCCCCTCGGCCTGGGCCAGGTCGAGCTTGCCGTTCTCGAAGGCCCGGCGCGTGAACTCGCCCGGTTCGGCGAGCCGCAGGCCAAGCGCCGCCAGCGCCTCCAGCAGGCTGGCGACCACGGCCGGCCCGCCGTGCACGTGAAACTCGGCGCAGTCCTCGCCAGTGTAGCTGGCCGGTCCCTCGAACCACAGCACCAGGGCCTGGTCGATGCCCTGCCCGCCCGCATCGCGCAGGGTGCGGACCGCGGCCTGACGCGGCTTCGGCGTCGCGCCGGCCAGGGCCCTCACGGCGGCCCCGGACATCGGCCCCGACAGGCGCACGACCGCGACCGCCGCACGGCCGGCGGCGGTGGCCGGTGCGAAGATGGTGTCGGTCATTTGGACCGGGCGGCGCCCATGCTGGCGTCGACCGCGGCGCTCATCAGATTGCGGAACTGCTCCTGCGCCCCGACTCCGAAGGCGGTCCAGTTCTTGATCAGCTCGTCGGGGGAGAGGATCGCCATGTTGGCGCTCATCCGCTTCTGCATCTCTTCGACGAGTTTGTCGTTGAGGACGGAGACGTCCGGCAGACCAAGGAAGGTTCGCGCTTCCTGCGGGGTGCAGTCGATTTCAATCGTCATCTTCATTCGGATAACTCTACAGCCGGGGCGGTCCTTGACCACATTGTTATGAGCGCAGCCGCGCCCTCTCCGCTAGTAGCCGCGCGAGGGCCTGGTTTTTCAAGACGGGAGACGCCGATGGGCGAGACGACGACGATCAAGACGCAGGACGGCGAGTTTTCGGCCTATGTGGCGCGTCCAGGCAATCCCAAGGCGCCGGCCGTGGTGGTCATCCAGGAGATCTTCGGCGTGAACGCCGTCATGCGCGGGGTCTGCGACGAGCTGGCCGCCGCGGGCTTCCTAGCCGTCTGCCCCGACCTGTTCTGGCGGATCGAGCCGGGCGTCGACATCACCGACCAGTCCGAGGCCGAGTGGAAGAAGGCCTTCGAGCTCTACAACGCCTTCGACGTCGACGCCGGCGTCGCCGACATCGCCACGACCATCGACCATGTCCGCGCCTTACCCGAATGCAGCGGCAAGGTCGGGGCGGTCGGCTACTGCCTGGGCGGGCTGCTCGCCTTCCTGACCGCCACTCGCACCGACAGCGACGCCTCGGCCGCCTATTACGGCGTCGGCATCGAGAAGCACCTGGCCGAGGTCGAGAAGCTGGCCCATCCGCTGCTGATCCACATCGCCGAGGAAGACCAGTTCGTGCCGAAGGAAGCCCAGGCGCTGATCCTCGCCCAGCTGAAGAACCACCCGCAGGTCCAGATTCACACCTATGCGGGCCGCGACCACGCCTTCGCCCGGGTCGGCGGCGAGCACTACGACGCGGCGGACGCCAAGCTGGCCAACGGCCGCACCCTGGCCTTCTTCCAACAGAACCTGGCCTAGGGGGTGGCGATGAAGGCGATCCGTATCGAGCGCACCGGCGGCCCCGAGGTGCTGGACGTCGCGGAGGTGGAGGTTCCCTCCCCCAAGGCCGGCGAGATCCTGGTCCGGCACGAGGCGGTGGGGGTGAACTTCATCGACACCTATCACCGCAGCGGCCTCTATCCGGTGAAGCTGCCCTCGGGCCTGGGCATGGAAGCGGCCGGGGTGGTGGAGGCGGTCGGCGACGGCGTCGAACGCTTCAAGGCCGGCGACCGGGTGGCCTACGCCTCCGGGCCGCTCGGCGCCTATTCGGAACTGCACGCGACCAGCGCCGCCCGCGCGGTGAAACTGCCCGAGGGGATCGACGCCAGGATCGCGGCCGCCTGCCTGCTGAAGGGCATGACGGCCGAGTTCCTGGTCCGGCGGACCTATCCGGTGAAGGCCGGCGAGACCGTCCTGGTCCACGCCGCGGCGGGCGGGGTCGGCTCGATCCTGGTCCAGTGGGCCAAGCACCTGGGCGCGCGGGTGATCGGCACGGCCGGATCGGAAGAGAAGGCGCAGCTCGCCCGCGGCCACGGCGCCGACCACGTGATCCTCTATCGCGAGCAGGACGTAGCCGCCGAGGTTCGCCGCCTGACCGACGGCAAGGGCGTGCCGGTCGCCTATGACTCCGTCGGCGCGGCGACCTTCGAGGGCACGATGGGCAGCCTGGCGCGGCGCGGCATGTTCGTCTCGTTCGGCAACGCCTCCGGGCCGGTCCCGCCGTTCGCCCCACTGAGGCTGTCGCAGGCCGGCTCGCTGTTCTTCACCCGGCCGACCATGTTCGACTACACCGCCACGACCGAAGACCTGGACGCCAGCGCCGCGGCGCTGTTCGAGGTGATCAGGTCGGGCGCCGTGAAGATCGACATCGGCCAGACTTTCGCGCTGGGCGACGCCCGGCGGGCGCACGAGGCGCTGGAAGGCCGCGAGACGGTCGGGGCGAGCTTGCTGATCCCCTGATCCGTTGCTCCCCGGCTGGGGGGAGGCTGACTCCGTCACGGGAGTCAAAGTCCCCCTCAGTCAGCTTCGCTGACAGCTCCCCCAGAGGGGGAGCAATTAAGGAACCACACGAACGAGCGACTCTCCCTCCCCTTCATGGGGAGGGAGAAATGAGGCGTTTCACGTGAAACGCCTTGTGAATCAGTGGGTTAAACACCGGCGTACCACTGGTATCCCTGGTCTTCCCAGGAGCCGCCCTTGCCGCCGCCCAGGTGGTCCAGGCGGTCCACCACCTCGATGCGCTCGATGTACTTGGCCATCTTGTAGCCGAGCTGGCGTTCCAGCCGCAGGCGCAGGGGCGCGCCGTGGGCGAGCGGCAGCGGAGCGCCGTTCATCGCATAGGCGAGGATGGTCTGGGGGTGAAAGGCGTCGATGAGGTCGATGCTCTCGTAATAGAGCGAGCGGCCGCGGAAATAGCGCGGATGTTCGTCGGCGCAGTGGAAGACGATGAAGCGGGCCTCCGGCTTCAGCCCCACCCGCCGCAGCACCTGGCTGAGCGGCGTTCCCGTCCAGCCGCCGATGCAGCTCCAGCCCTCGACGCAGTCGTGGCGGGTGATCTGGCTGCGGGCCGGCATGGCGACAAGGTCGGCCAGGGTGAAACGGGTCGGCCGCCGGACCAGGCCATGGACGGTCAGGCGCCAGGCGTCGAAGCCGGCGGTCATCATGTCGAGATAGCCGGGCGGCAGGCTCTGGGCGTCCTGGGAGCCGTTCGGCCGGAAGGTGCGGGAGATGTCCGCAGCCTGATACTCGCGGGCCAAGGTGTCGCGGCCCATCAGGGCTCGGTGAGCGCGCTGGGTCAGCCCCTCGCTATGCGTCAGCAGTTCGCGGAGCGAGGGGGAGTCGTAGATCCGATTGCAGCCGCCCAGCAGCAGCGAGCCGGCGCCGGCCGCGCCAGCGGCCAGCAGGGCGCGGCGGTTGGTCTGATCGCTCATGGCCTGCCTCCCCTGGCCCCAATGATCATCGCCGCGAGCTTCCGGGGCGAACGCAGGGCCAGCAGGGCGTGGCCGAGGGCGAAGGCCGCCAGCATCCAGGCGACCACGAAATGGACAGTCCGCGCCGACTGCCGGCCCCCGAACAGGTCGGCCAGCCAGGGCGCGACGGCCAGGACCGCGGGCGACATGCAGAGCCCGGTGGCCACCATCACCGGAAGGAAGATGAACACCACGGCCAGATAGGCGCCGCGCTGGACGGGGCTGTAGGCTCCCTCCGCTCGGAAATCCCGCGCCACGCCGCGGCGGGCCAGCAGGTGGATAAGGTAGGTCAGGCTCGCGGCGACCAGCACCCAGGCGAAGAAGAAGTGCCAGACACGGCCGGTGGCCAGGTCCTGGCGGTTGGGTATGGTCAGCCAGGCCGGGAAGGCGCCCTGGTCCAGCTCGCCCTTCTTCCAGGTCCAGCCGAGCGCGCCGGTCGTATCGAAGGCGTGTCCGAATACGGTCGTGGTCGCTACCGGATCACCGTCGAGCGTCCAGTCGGCGACGATCGCCGCCAGCGGCGCGTCGAGGTCGGAGGCCTGGCCCCAATAGAGCGCCGGATGGGCGTTGAAGATCTGCAGCCCGCTCATGAACAGCACCAGCAGGCACAGGGCGATCAGCCAGTGGGCGAGGCGGACGATCCAGCTCCGCGACGGTCCCTCCTGCATGTCTCGCCCCTGACGCCGTCGCCCGCGCGCGGCGACCGGGCATCTAGGCCAAGCGGCCTGCGGGCGGTCAATGGCTGAGCCGATCTCGGCGGCTTGACCCCGGGCCGCGGCCCGCGCGAACTCGCGAGGTCTGGGGGTAAGGCAGAGGATGGCGATGAGCGGGCGCAGCGGACCAGGGCGACGTCGGATGCGGCCGGCGGCCTTGCAGGCCTTGGGATTCGCCGCGGCGGGGAGCCTATGCCTCGGCCATGCCGCCGTCGCGGAAGGCCCGGCCGGGCCGCCGCCGCCGCCCCTGCCCGCCGGCGTGTTCAGGGACTGCCCGGACTGTCCGCAGATGGTCCTCGTTCCGCCTGGCGAATTCACTATGGGTTCGCCGCCTGGCGAGCGGTTCCGCGCCGCCGAGGCGCCGCGGCGGGTGAAGATCGCGCAGCCCTTCGCGGTCGGGCGGTTCGAGGTGACCTTCGCCGAGTGGGAGGCGTGCGTGGCTGGGGGCGGCTGCGGCGGGCATCGGCCGGACGACCACGGCTGGGGCGGCGGCGACCAGCCGGTGGTGGGCGTGACCTGGGACGACGCCATGGCCTATGTCGGCTGGCTGTCCCAGAAGACCGGCCGGCGCTATCGGCTGCTGTCGGAGGCGGAATGGGAATATGCCGCCCGCGCCGGGACCGAGAGCGCTTTCGGCTTCGGCGAGGCGCTCTCCTCGGACCAGGCCAATTTCGACGCCAGCGAGGCGACGCCGCTCAGCCCCAAGGGCCAGGCGCGCGGACGCACGACGCGGGTCGGCAGCTTTCCGGCCAACGCCTTCGGGCTGCACGACATGCACGGCAACGCCTGGGAATGGACGGCGGACTGCTGGAACGACGACTATACGGGCGCGCCCAGCGACGGCTCGCCCTGGCTGAGCGGCGACTGCACGGGCCGGGTGCTGCGCGGCGGGTCGTGGGAGGACTATGTCGGCGAGGCCCGTTCGGCGGCGCGGGTGGCCAGCCACACGGGCGAGAGCACCTGGTCGGACGGGCTGAGGGTCGCGCGGGAGCCCTAGGGTTCAGGTGTCATCCCGGAAAGCGCAGCTCGCGCTTGTCCGGGATCCATGACCACCGGATGGACGAGGATACGGCTCGGCCTCGCCCCGTTCGTCCTGATCGGGCGCGAATGGGCCCCGGTCTTGCTTCGCAAACCGGGACGACACTCGCAACGCGCCCCTACGTATTCATCGACTGGAAGAAGTCTTCGTTGTTCTTCGACTGGCGCAGCTTGTCGAGCAGGAACTCGATCGCGTCCTGGGCGCCCATCGGGGTGATGATGCGGCGCAGGATGAAGGACTTCTGCAGGTGTTCCTTCGGCGTGATGAGGTCTTCCTTGCGGGTGCCCGACTTGATGACGTCGACAGCGGGGTAGATCCGCTTGTCGGCGACCTTGCGGTCCAGGATGATTTCCGAGTTACCGGTGCCCTTGAACTCTTCGAAGATGACCTCGTCCATCCGGCTGCCGGTGTCGATCAGGGCGGTGGCGATGATGGTCAGCGAGCCGCCTTCCTCGATGTTCCGCGCCGCGCCGAAGAAGCGCTTGGGACGCTGCAGGGCGTTGGCGTCGACACCGCCGGTCAGCACCTTGCCGGACGACGGCACCACGGTGTTGTAGGCGCGGCCGAGGCGGGTCACCGAGTCCAGCAGGATGACCACGTCGCGCTTGTGCTCGACCAGGCGCTTGGCCTTTTCGATCACCATCTCGGCGACCTGGACGTGGCGGGTGGCCGGCTCGTCGAAGGTCGAGGACACGACCTCGCCGCGGACGGTTCGGCGCATGTCGGTCACTTCTTCCGGGCGCTCGTCGATCAGGAGGACGATCAGGTAGCACTCGGGGTGATTGGTCTCGATCGACTTGGCGATGTTCTGCAGCATCACCGTCTTGCCGACCCGCGGCGGGGCGGTGATCAGGCAGCGCTGGCCCTTGCCGAGCGGGGCGACGATGTCGATGACCCGGCCGGTGCGGTCCTTCAGCGTCGGATCCTCGATCTCCATCTTCAGCCGCTGGTCGGGATAGAGCGGCGTCAGGTTGTCGAACAGGACCTTGTGGCGGACGTTCTCGGGGGCTTCGAAATTGATCTGGTCGACGCTGACCAGGGCGAAGTAGCGCTCGCCCTCGCGCGGGGCGCGGATGCCGCCCTCGACCGTGTCGCCGGTGCGCAGGCCGAACTTCCGGATCTGCGAGGGGCTGACATAGATGTCGTCCGGGCCGGACAGGTAGTTGGCCTCGGGGCTGCGCAGGTAGCCGAAGCCGTCCTGGACGACCTCGAGCGTGCCCGAGCCGGAGATCTGCACGCCTTCCTCGGCCAGGGCCTTGAGGATGGCGAACATCATGTCCTGCTTGCGCATGGAGTTCGCGTTCTCGATCTCCAGGGTCTCGGCGAAGGAGAGCAGGTCGGCGGGCGACTTGTCCTTCAGCTCCTGGAGCGACATGCGGGTGAGGCCCATGGCGGCGATGGCCTGGGCGACTTCCGACGGGCCTTCGTCCTCGTCGTCCTCGGACTCGACCGCAGCTTCGGCGGCGGCTTCGAGGACCGGGGTTTCGGCGGTGTCGACCGGGGTTTCTTCGGTCGGGGCGTCGGCGGGGGTGTCTTGGCTCATAGGTTTACTCTGATAGGCGGCGCCGAGCGGTTCTCGGGCGCCGGGAGAATCTGGCGTTGGCGCGGGAAGCGCCGGTGAATGTCTTGGGACCGGGCCGCGGCGGCTGGCGTCCAGCGCGCGGCGCACGGGTAAAGGCGGGGCGTGGCTTCGCGGCGCGACTCCACGTGCGATGAGCGGAACCACATGCCGCGCCTGGGGTCAAGCGGGGCTTCGGGTCGCTGGAGCTCAGATAGGATCAGCTCTGGCCGAATTGAAGGGTCACGGCGAGGACGGCGATCACCGCGGCCAGGAACGGCAACTCGTTGGTGGCGCGCCAGAACTTGGCCGACTTCGGACGCTGGCCGGCCAGGAACTGCTTGTAGGACTTGGCCAGGAACCCGTGCCAGCCCGAGATGAAGATCACCGCCGCCAGCTTCACGATCATCCACGGCTGGGCCAGGAAACCCCAGCCCTCCCTGGCCGCATAGACATGGAAGAGGATCAGGCTGACGCCCAGGATCCAGACGATGATCATCGCGGGATTGATGATGATCTTCAGGAGCTTGCGCTCCCAGGTCAGGAAGTGCTGGTCGAACTCCGTGCCAGGCGGCGCGGTCTCGGTGTGGTAGGCGTAGAGCCGCGGCAGGTACATCATGCCGGCCATCCAGGCGATCACCGCGATGATGTGCAGTCCGCGCAGCAGGTCGTAGTGGTTCATTGCGAAGCTCCCCTAACCTCTGCAGGCGCACTTGCCATGCCCGGCCGGGCACGTCCACGGCCCGAACGGCGCCGGCGCCGCCCCGCGGTCTAGCGCCTCCAGCGTCGCCTGGGACAGGGCGTCGATCAATGCGGGATCCACGGTCGGCGTCGGGCTGCGCAGATAGGGCGCGCAGCCGATCTCGCGCGCCAGGTCGGCATATTCGTGGTCGAGCTCGACCAGGGTCTCGACATGCTCGGAGACGAAGGCGATCGGGCTGACCAGCACGCCCTTGCCGTCGGCGGCGGCGGCGCGGATGGCGTCGTCGGTCGACGGGCCGATCCACTTCAACCGCCCGACCCGGCTCTGATAGCACACCTGCCAGTCCGGCAGTTCGGGCAGCAGGGCGGCGACGGCGGCGGCGGTCGCCTCGACCTGGGCCTGGTAGGGATCGCCGGCGGCGATGATCTTCTCGGGCAGGCCGTGGGCCGAGAACAGCAGGCGCACGTTGGCGGGCCGCCCCGCCTTGATCCAGGTCTGGCTGATCGCGCGGGCGTGCGCCTCGACCAAGCCCTGGGCGGTCGGATAGCAGCAGACGGTGTGACTGGCGCCCGGACCGCGATAGGCCCGCGCCCAGTCCTTCAGCGACGAGGCGCTCGTGGTCGTGGAGAACTGCGGGTAAAGGGGCAGCAGCACGACCTGGTCCGGGGCGAAGGCCGCCACCTCGCGCGCCGTCTGGTCGGCGAACGGCTTCCAGTAGCGCATGGCGATGAACACCCGGCTCTCCAGGTCCGGCCGCGCGCTCGCCAGCGCCGACTGCAGCGCCTGCGCCTGACGCTGCGTCTCGGGCAGCAGGGGCGAGCCGCCGCCCATGATCGCGTAGTTGGCCTTGGCCGCCGCCTCGCGCCCGCCGGCGATGATGCGCGCCAGCGGCAGGCGGACGATGGCCGGCAGGGTGATGATCGCCGGATCGCTGAACAGGTTGGTGAGGAACGGCTTCACCGCCTCGGGGCCGTCGGGGCCGCCGAGGTTGAAGAGGACGACGGCCAGCCTGGTCACTTGCCCGTCACCCTGCGAACCGCCCGCTCGATGTGCTCGACCGGCGTGTCGGGCATGACCCCGTGGCCGAGGTTGAAGATATAGGGTCCGTCGTTCCACTGGGCGATCAGGGCGTCGATGCGCGCGTCCAGCGCCGGGCCCCCGGCCCGCAGCAGGAGATTGTCGAGCGCGCCCTGGATGGTCTTGCCGCCGGCCTGGATGCTGCGGCCGAGCGCGGCGCTGGCCTGGGTGTCCAGGGCCACGGCCTGGACCGGGACCTGGTCGGCATAGTTCTGGACGAGGGCGCCGGCCCCCCGCGGGAAACCGATGAAGGGGACGTCGACGCCCGCCGCGCGGACCTTCTCGACGATGGCCTTGTGCGGACCGATGACGATGCGCTCGAACATGTCCTCGGCCAGGCTCTCCGCCCAGCTCTCGAACAGCTTCAGCGCCTGGGCGCCGGATTTCGCCTGCATGACCAGATAGCGGGCGGTGGACTCCACCAGCACCTCGAGCAGGGCGTCGAGCTGGGCCGGATTCTGGTAGGCGTAGGTCCGGGCCGCCTCGCGCTGGGAACCGCGGCCTTCCAGCATGTAGGTCGCCACCGTCCAGGGCGCGCCCGCGAACCCGATCAGGGCGCGTTCGGGCTCCAGCTCGGCGCGGACCCTTTGCAGGGTTTCGCCGATGTCGGCGAGGCGGCCGGTGGACGCCTCGATCTGATCGCGAAGAGACTCTATCGGCGGCAGCTCGCCGAGGCGCGGGCCCTCGCCGGCTTCGAACCAGACCTCCTGGCCAAGCGCGCGGGGGATCAGGAGGATGTCGGCGAAGACGATGGCCGCGTCGAGCGGGAAGCGCCGCATCGGCTGCAGGGTCGCTTCGGCCGCCATCTCCGGATTGTGGCAGAACGAGATGAAGTCTCCGGCACGGGCCCGCAGCTCGCGATATTCCGGCAGGGATCGCCCCGCCTGGCGCATGAACCAGACCGGCGGCCGTTCCAGGGTTTCGCCCGCGAGCGCCCGCAGGAGGCGCGGTTTTGAACTTTCCGACATGCCGGCCGTTAAACCGGCTTCGGACGAAAGGCTCAAGCCCGGCCACCCTCCTTCTTCCTATCTAGATTTTAGAAATAGGAAGTGGAGATAGAGGTAGGGCCGTGGACGGCTGGGGAAAACACCGTGGCCATACCCCTCGCCAACCCCTTTTCAACAAGGTGAAAACCGCCTGTCCCGATATGGGACTGCGACCCTGTGAATTGCGGGGAAAGTCGTTAAACCCTCGTTAGGATTTACTTTTCGTTAGGAGGTTAACGGGGAGTTAACGTCAGCGAACCGGAGTCATCAAACCGTGGCGGACAAGCGGGGCTGTTCATACTTTTTTAACCAACATCTCCGTGGACGGACGCCGTGCAAACGGGGCGGTTCATCCCGCAGCTTCACAGGGGGCTCGGAAGCGCGCCGGCTATTCCCCAAAACGCTCCGACGTCGTTAAGAAGGTTTCGACTCTTTCATCCCCAACTTCCTGGCGAGCGCCTTCACGTTCTCCCTTTACGCGCCGAAACGAGCCCAATGACCGGCAACCCGCGCCTTGCGACCTATTTCCACGTCCACCTGGTGTCGGATTCGACCGGCGAGACCCTGAACGCCATGGCTCGCGCAGTCTGCGCGCGGTTCGAGAACGTGCTGCCGATCGAGCACATCTACGCTCTGGTGCGCTCGCCCCGGCAGCTGGAGCGCGCCCTGCTCGACATCGAGGAAGCGCCGGGGGTGGTGATCCACACCATCGTCGACGACAACCTGCGCAGCGCCCTGGAAGAAGGCGTGCGGCGCATGGACATGCCCTGCATCGCGGCCCTCGACCCGCTGGTCTCCTCGCTGCAGCGCTATCTGGGCGCTTCGATCAGCCGGAAGGTCGGGGTGCAGCACGCCCTCGACAACGACTATTTCAACCGCATGGACGCCCTGAACTACGCCATCGGCCACGACGACGGCCAAGGCGGCCAGGATCTCGAGCAGGCCGACGTGGTGCTGGTCGGCGTCTCGCGGACCTCCAAGACCCCGACCTGCATCTATCTGGCCCACCGCGGGGTGCGGGCGGCCAACGTGCCCCTGGTGCCCACCCGCTCGCCGCCTGAGAAGCTGTTCGAGTTGAAGAACACCCTGGTAGTTGGCCTGACCATCTCGCCCGACCGACTGATCCAGATCCGCCGCAACCGACTGCTGAGCCTCAAGGAGAACCGGGAGTCGACCTATATCGACATCGAGGCGGTGCGCGAGGAGACGGTGAAGGCGCGCCGGCTCTATGAACGCATGGGCTGGCCGGTGATCGACGTGACCCGGCGCAGCGTCGAGGAGACGGCCGCGGCGGTGCTGAACCTGCTGCACGGCGGCCATGGTCAGGTCGAGGTGCTGGGCTGATGAGCGATGTGATCCTGGCGTCGAAGAGCGCCGCGCGCCGCGCGGTGCTGACCGGGGCGGGCGTGCCGTTCGAGGTGGTGGTGGCCGGCGTCGACGAGGATGCGGTCAAGACCTCGATGCTGGCGCAAGGCGCCACGCCGCGCGACGTCGCCGACGCGCTTGCCGAGATCAAGGCGGTGAAGGTATCGGCTTCGCGGCCAGGCTTCGTGATCGGTTCGGACCAGACCCTGGAATTCGAGGACAGGCTGTACGACAAGGCCGAAAGCGTCGACGCCGCCCGCGAGCGGCTCAGGACCATGCGCGGCAAGCCGCACAAGCTGCACTCGGCCGTGGTGGTGGCCCGCGATGGCGCGCCGATCTGGCGCGAGGTGGTCTCGGCGACCCTGACCATGCGCGACTTTTCCGACGAGTTCCTGGAGAGCTACCTGGCCGGCGAGGGCGAGCAGGCCCTGGGCTCGGTCGGCTGCTATCGGCTGGAGGGGCCGGGCGCGCAGCTCTTCAGCGCCATCGAGGGCGATTATTTCACCATCCTCGGCCTGCCGCTGATGGGCCTGCTGGACCTGCTGCGCCGGCATGGGGTGCTGACGCCATGAGCTTGTCGGGCGCCACCCGGGTCGCCGGCGTGGTCGGCCGCCCCATCGCCCATTCGATGAGCCCGATCCTGCACAACGCCTGGCTGGCGGCGGCGGGGATCGACGGGGTCTATGTGCCGTTCTCCACCGAGCCGGGCCGGTTCACCGCCTTCGCCGAGTCCCTGCGCGGGGGCAGCGTCGCCGGGCTGAACGTCACCTTGCCGTTCAAGGGGCAGGCCCTGGCCCTGGCCGACGAGGCGACTTTCCGTGCCACCAGCGCCCAGGCGGCCAATGTGCTGGTGTTCCGCGAGGACGGGACGATCCTGGCCGACAACACCGACGGCCTGGGCATGCTGGGCGCGTTCGCCGAGCAGGCGCCGGGTTTCGACGCCGCGGCCGGACCGGTCGTGATCCTGGGAGCCGGCGGGGCGGCGCGCGGCGCGGCGGCGGCCTTCGTGGAGGCCGGCTGCCCGCAGGTGCGGATCGTCAACCGCACGCTTCTGAAAGCGCAGGAGATCGCAGAGCCGCTTGGCGCAGTCGCCTTGTCGTTGAACGAGGCGGCGGCGGCGTTCGAAGGCGCGGTCGCGGTGGTCAACGCCACCTCGGCCGGGCTCTCGGGCTCGGCGGCGCTGGACGTACCGCTGGAGGCGACCCCGCCCGGCGCCGTGGTGATGGACATGGTCTACAAGCCGCTGAAAACCCCGTTTCTGGCGCAGGCCGAGGGACTGGGCCGGCGCACGGTCGACGGCCTGGCCATGCTGATCGGCCAGGCGGTCCCGAGCTTCGAGTACTTCTACGGCCGTCCGCCGCCGAAGGATGTCGATGTACGGGCGCTGGCGATCGCGGCGCTGGGGCTGTGAAAGGCTCGCGCGACATCGGCCGCCATCTGGTGTTCTTGGGTCCCGGTCTTCGGCCTCTGGCCGAAACCGGGATGACACTTTTTAGTACGAGGACCACATGCTCATCATCGGCCTGACCGGCTCCATCGGCATGGGCAAGTCGACGACCGCAAAGATGTTCCGCGAGGCGGGCGTGCCGGTCTACGACGCCGACGCGGCCGTGGCCGACCTCTACGAGACCGGGGGGGCGGCGGTGGACCCGCTGGAGGAAGCCTTTCCCGGCGTCACCAAGGACGGGGCCGTCGACCGCGAAGCCTTGCGCCAGCGGGTGCTGGGGAACGACCAGGCGATGAGCAAGCTCAACTCCATCGTCCATCCGCTGGTCGGCGCCGACCGGGTGCACTTCTTCAAGGACGCGGAACGCGCAGGCGCCGACATGGTCGTGCTGGACATCCCGCTGCTCTACGAGACCGGCGGCGACGCCAACATGGACGCGGTTGTGGTGGTCTCGGCTCCCCCCGAGCAGCAGCGCGAGCGGGTGCTGGCGCGGCCGGGCATGACGCCGGACCGGCTGGACGCCATTCTGTCGCGCCAGATGCACGACGCCGAAAAGCGCGCCCGCGCCCATTTCGTGGTCGACACAGGCCGCGGCCTGGAGCCGGCGCGGGAACAGGTCGCCGAGATCATCGCAGTCATGCGCGATCCACAGAGACGTCCTGCTCGCGACAAGTCGCGCGCTTGATGGCCGCTGCGAACCAGCCGAAGTAGAACCCATGGCGCGTGAGATCGTCCTCGACACCGAAACCACCGGCTTCGAGCCGCACCTGGGCCACCGGCTGGTGGAACTGGCCTGCCTGGAGATCGAGGACTATCTGCCCACCGGGCGCAGCTTCCACGTCTATATCGACCCCGAGCGCGACATGCCGCCCGAGGCTGAGAAGGTGCACGGCCTGTCGGCCGCCTTCCTGCGCGGCAAGCCGAAGTTCCGCGACAAGGAGATCCACGCCGATTTCCTCGAGTTCGTCGGCGACGCGCCGATAATCGCCCACAACGCCACCTTCGACCGCACCTTCGTGAACTACGAGCTGGAAGCGCTGGGTGTCGCCGGCATTCCCGAGGAGCGCTGGATCGACACCCTGGCCCTGGCGCGCAAGCGCTTCCCGGGAATGCACAACTCGCTCGACGCGCTCTGCAAGCGCTTCAAGATCTCGCTCAGCGAGCGCGAGAAGCACGGCGCCTTGATCGACGCCCGCCTGCTGGCCGCCGTCTACCTGGAACTGAAGGGCGGCCGGGCGCTGACCCTGGAGCTGACCACCCGCGAAATGGCCGCCCAGGCCGTCGCCATCGCCAAGACCGCCGCCTACGGTGCGCGGCCACGCCCCCTGCCCTTCCGCTCCACCGACGCCGAGCGCGAACTGCACGCCCAGTTCGTGCGCGAGGTCATGAAGAACGACGAGTTGTGGGGGAAGTTCGGGCTTTAAGCCCCCTCATCGACGACCGGCATGGGCTTCGGCTTGGATGAAGCGAACATGATGGGCCTCGATCAGGCCTAACTTGCCTTCCAACTCGGGCGTGCCCGGCCAGGCAGTGACCTCGACCATCACATGGGCATGGTCCATCCGCTCGATATCGGCCCAATCGAAGAACCGCACGAACCGCAGGGTCGCTGACGGGTCGATCGTCGTGACGGGATGGTCCCAGTAGCCGGACGAGCGTTCGCGGTTGAGCATGATGGGGGTTTCGGCCGATCTCGGGGCGACGAGCAGATCGGGTTGCGGATCGCCGTAGGCCGCTGGGCTCAGCCCGTTAGGCGTGATGACCAGGGCCGTGAACAACGCCTGGCGCACGGGTTCGTACAGGTCGCGGCTGTCCCAGGCCGCATTTGGATCGGACCACGGCTGATGCAGACGGAAGTAATTGTTGAACAGCTCGCGGCTCGCCACCGCGAAGCGATCCATGCATTGGTCCAGCGCCACCATGATGGCTCCGTCGATCGACCTAGAATATAGTATTGTCATTCATACACTCCAAGACTGTGGCCGTGGAACATCGGACCCGTCAGATAACCGCCGAATGGCTTCATCATCGCGGCGGCTTGCATGATGCGGACATCGTCGGGGTTCGCGCCGACGGCGACGCCGTCGTGCTCGAGATCAACGACGAGTGGTCGGCCTTCAGCGACGAAAGCTCCGACAGCGGGATAGCGGGCGCGATCCGCCTTGGCGCGACGACGCTCACCGACGGCCTTGCGGCGCTGGAAGGCGGCTGGATCAGCGACATCGAGTTCAGGGCCGACGGGCGGTTGCACATCGTCATGTGCGATCGCGAGGCGGTCGTCGTCGACGCGCCCTGCGTGGAATGGATTCCCGGCGAGATCCGTCGCCACGCCGAAATGCTCTGGGCCTTCCACGCGCGCAGCGACGAGGTCGGGGAGCCGGCGGCGATCGTCTGCCTGGGCAGCTACGACCTGCGGGTGGCGCATCGGGCCGCCGACCTGGCCCTGGCCCATCCGGCCGCGCGGGTGGTGGCGACCGGGGCTCATGGCAACTGGACGCGCGGACTGTTCGAGGCGACCGAGGCCGAGGTATTCGGCAAGGTGCTGGCCGAGCGCGGCGTGCCGCAGGACCGCCTCATGCTGGAGACCCGGGCGACCAATATCGGCGAGAACATCGCCTTTTCGCGCGACATCCTGGGGTTCACGGGCGGCGAGGCGGTGGTGTTCGTGACCAAGCCGCAGACCCAGACGCGGGTGCGCGCGACGGTTCCGGTGCATTGGCCGCTGATCCAGGCGCGCATCACAGCGCCGTTACTGACCCTGGACGACTACGGACAGACGGAACGCGGCCTGGCGCCGGTGATCGAGGAGATGGTCGGCGACCTGGAGCGGATGGCCGCCTATCCGGCCCGCGGCTTCCAGGTTCCGGTCGAGATCCCGGCGCAGGTGCTGGCGGCCGCCGAGGCGCTGAAGGCGGCCGGCTTCGACGGGCATGGGCTGAGGGCGGGATAGTTGCTCCCCCGCTGGGGGAGCTGTTAGCCGTATGGCTGACCGAGGGGGACGACTGAACTCAGCAGGCCCCCTCCGTTTCGCGGTCTGGCCGCGAGCCGCCTCCCCCGGAGGGGAGGAGATCTTCGTCTTGATCTTAGGCGTGGCCGACGGCTTCGCCGCCCATGGCCTGGGCTCGGCGCGCCGCATAGACGCCCGCGAAGTCGATCGGGTCGAGCATGAAGGGCGGATAGCCGCCGTCGGAGGTGACGCCGGCGATGATCTGGCGCGCGAACGGGAACATGAAGCGCGGGCACTCGACCAGCAGCACAGGCTCCAGCTCTTCCTGCGAAACGCCGGTGATCTGGAAGACGCCGCCATACAGCAGTTCCACGTGGAACACCGGGCCGTCGTCGCGCTCGGCGCGGGCCGACAGCTTCAGGTCGACCTCGAACAGGCCGTCCTCGCGGCCGCGGGCGTTCATCTCGACGCCCATCTCGATCTGCGGCTGCGCGGCGTTCTGGGCGCGCAGGCTCTCGGGCGCGCGCGGGTTCTCGAACGACAGGTCGCGGATGAACTGGGCGAGGATGCGGATGCCGGGCTCGGGGGCGCCCGCGCCGTTGGTCTCGGGGCCGGCGGCGTCGGTATCGGTCATGAGTGGGAAAATCCGGTTGATCGGACGTCATTCACGTCCTGTTGTCGCCCCGGCTGCTATCACGCGACCCAGGGCATGGCAACGTCGCCCCTGACGCGGGCGTTTCCTTGTCCTATATTGAAGTTTGAACGTCCCGAAGAGCTCCAAGAAGTTGCAAGTCCTCGAACTGATCATTTTCGCCGGCCTGGCCGGAGTGGTGCTGTACCAGCTCTATGCGGTGCTGGGCCGGCGCGTCGGCCGCCAACCGGAGGACGCGCCTGGCGACAAGGCTGCGCCGGCCGCGGCCCGGCAACCGGCGGCGATCGATCAGGCCGATGACGACGGGGTGGGCCTGACCGGCCTGCCGGCCATCAAGCACCGCGACCCGAGTTTCGATCTCGGCCGGTTCCTGGCCGGGGCCAAGGGCGCGTACGAAATGGTGGTCCGCGCCTTCGCCGGCGGTGACCGCGAGACCCTGAAAAACCTGCTGGCCCCCAACGTGCTGTCCAGCTTCGAGAGCGTCATCGCCGACCGCGAGGCGGCGGGCGCCACCGAAACGGTGGAGTTCCTGCACCCGCCGCGCGCCGACATGGAGCGCGCCGACCTGCGCGGCGACGTGGCCAGCATCACCGTCCGCTTCCTGGCCGAGTTCCGCAGCCGCACCAAGGGCCCGGACGGCGAGGCCGTGGACGACAAGCGCACCGCCGAACTCTGGACCTTCGAGCGCAGCCTGAAGAGCCGAGACCCGAACTGGCTGCTCGTCCACGTCGACGCAGCCGAGGCCTGATAAGGGCTTCGTTAACCCTTCCGCCGCTTTCCCGCCCGTATGGAAATCTAAGACAGGCCCGCGGCGCGTCGTGCGCCGAAGACGGGCCTGGGCGAGGGCGACTTGGAACTACTACATCTTTCGCGTCTGCTGCCGGCGCTGATCCTGACCCTGCTGGTCGCGGCCTGCGCGACGCCCAGCGCCGTGCCGCCGCCGCGCCCGGTTCCGCCGCGCCCGACCCAGCCGCCGCGTCCGCCGGAGCCGGTGCGCCCGCCCGCCCAGCCAGAGACTTTCGCCGAGCTGCCCGGCTGGGGCGAGGAAGACCACGCCGCCGGCTACGAGGCCTTCCGCGTCACCTGCGGGGTCGCACGGGACGCGGCGCTCGCCGAGGTCTGCCGCCGCGCCCGGGCCATCGGCCCGCTGGACGCCCCGCGGGCCCGCGCCTTCCTGGAAGAGAACTTCCGGCCCGAGCGGGTGATCGGCGAGGGCGTGCTGACCGCCTATTTCTCGCCGGAGTACGAGGCGCGCGAGCGGCCGGACGCGGAGTTCTCCGCTCCCGTGCGGCCCAAGCCCGCCGACATGGTCGGGGCCGGGGTCGCCGGCAAGGAGGCCCTGCGCCGTCGCCCCGACGGGGCGACCGAGCCCTATCCCGACCGCACCGCCATCGAGACCTCCTCGCCCGGCCAGGCCCTGGCCTGGATGCGGCCTGAGGACCTGTTCTTCCTGCAGATCCAGGGCTCGGGCGTGCTGACCTTCCCGAGCGGCCGCCGGTCCAAGGCGGTGTTCGCCGCCACCAACGGGCGCACCTTCGCCGGCATCGCCAATCCCATGCGCGACCGCGGCCTGCTGGCCGCAAACAACACCTCCGGCGAGGCGATCCGCGCCTGGCTGGCCGACAACCGCGGGCCGCGGGCCGACGAGGTCATGCGCCTGAACCCGCGCTACGTGTTCTTCACCCTGGCCCCGGACGACGGCCGCCAGCCGGTGGGCGCGGCGGGCATCCCGCTGCCGCCGGGCCGTTCGATCGCGGTGGACACCGGCCTCAACGGCCTGGGCGAGCTCTTCTTCATCGACGGCACGGCGCCGATGCTGAACGGCGCCTTCCCCAGCTACCGCCGCACGGTGGTGGCGCTGGACGCCGGCGGGGCGATCAAGGGGCCGGTGCGCGCCGACCTCTATCTGGGCCTGGGCGCGGCGGCCGGGGCGGAGGCGGGCCGGGTGCGCCACACCCTGCGCATGCACCGGCTGGTCCCGAAGGTCGGCCCCTATAGATGAAACGGCCCATCCGCCCCGACGAGCAGAAGCTCTGGGCGATGGTCGCGGCCACCGTTCACGCCAAGCCCGGCCGCAAGGGCGAGCTGAACCTGGCCGCGCCGGCTCCTGCAGCCAAGCCGAAGCTGCCGGGCGGCCGCGTGGTCGATCCGGCCGCGCGTCTGCCGCTGTCGGAGGCCAAACCCGCGCCGCGCACGGCCCTGAAGCTCGAAGTCGACCCTATCGAGCCGCGCCGCAAGCACCGGATCACCAAGGAGCGCGACCCGATCGGCGCGCGCATCGACCTGCATGGCATGGACCAGGACCGCGCCCGTGCAGCGCTGGAGGCTTTCGTGCTGCGCGCCTGGGACGAGGGGGCGCGCGCGGTGCTGGTGATCACCGGCAAGGGAACCCGCGGCGACGGCGTGTTGCGGCGACGCGCCCCCGAATGGCTGGGCGGAACAGCGCTGCGCGGCGTGGTGGCCGGCATCTCCGAAGCCCACCGCCGCCACGGCGGTGAGGGCGCGCTCTATGTCGCCCTGAAGCGTAAGCCGCGCGGATGAACGGGAGCCCGCGCCGCGCCTGGCCGTTATAGCCGCACGGAGGTATCGCCATGGCCAAGCCGATCGTCGTCAGCATTCCCCACGAACTCGGGCGCGAAGAGGCGCGGCGGCGGATCGAGGAGGGGATCGGCCGCATCACCCATCAGTTCGGCGAGGGCGTGAAACTGACCAAGGCCTGGGAAGGCGACTGCCTGGCGTTCTCGGCCAAGGTGGTGGGTCAGGCGGTGGCCGGCCGCCTGGACGTGCTGGAGGACGCGGTCCGCATGGAGGTCGACCTGCCGCCCTTCTTCGCCATGATCGCCGACAAGGTGAAGGGCCGGCTGAAGAAGGAAGGCCAGCTCATGCTCGAGAAGAAATAGGCCCCATCAGCCGGGTCATCTTCCGCGTGATCTCCACCGCCCAGACGGTGTAGAAGGCCAGCATCACCTCGCCGAACACGTCCTCGAGCCCGCCGGTGACTTCGCCGTCCTCGGGCAGCATCGGCGCCTGGAAGAGCGCGATCATCAGGTTGGTCGCCACGTGCGCGCCGATGGCGAACTCCAGCCCGCCCAGCCGCAGGGCCGCCCAGGCGAATGCCGCCCCCGCCAGGGCCCGCGCGGCCAGCGCCGCCGGATCGAACTCCAGGTGGGCCAGGGCGAACATCGCCGCGTTGATGGCGACGATCAGCCAGACGTTCGGGGTGAAGGCGGCGGTCTGCTGCAGCAGATAGCCGCGAAAGACCACCTCCTCGGCGGTCGCGGCGACGAACAGGCCGATCAGCACGGCGGCGACATAGAAGAGCTTCAGCGCCAGCCCCGAGCCGGGGTCGAGGATCGGCGGGGCGAACTGGCCATTGCCGGTCAGGACGTCGGCGGTCATCACCACGGCGACGCCGGCCGCGGTCACCGCCGCGCCCCAGCCGACCAGGCCCCAGCGGAAGTGCGGGGCCGCGGTCAGCCAGGTGATCAGCTTGCGGGCGAAGATCACCCGGGCGGCCAGCATCACCGCCAGGGCCAGGGCGCCCAGTCCGGCCCCCAGCTGCAGTACATAGACCGCCGAGCGGCGCAGCCTGGGCAGGTCGCTGACCGCGAACACCTCGCCGCCGGTCAGGATCGAGAGCACCATCGCCACGGCCATGGCCAGGAGCATCACAGCCACCGGCGCGCCAGCGGCCATCAGCGCCAGCCGCGGCCAGCGACGGTCGCGTTCGGTCAGGGCCTGGAGGAAGGGAAACTGGGCGATCACGGCCCGACTATGCGCCCCGCCGATGCGCTTGCCCAGCCGTCGCCGAGCCGCCTTCAGCGCGAAGCTTCAAGTCATTCGCCCTATAGGCGACTAGGCTCTTGACCTTCGCTCCACATAGCCGCGTTGTGGGCGCCCCATGCTTGGCCTTGGCGACCTCAACCTGCGCGCCCGACTGGCGCCCGGCACCCCGACCTGGGTGACCGAATGGGTATGCGCGAGCATCTGCGCGGCCCTGGCGGGCCTGCTGCGGCTGGGGCTGGATATGATGCTGCCGGCCCCGCCGCCCTATGTCTTTTTGTTCCCCTTCGTATTGCTGGCGACCCTGCTTGCGGGGTGGCGTTCGGGGCTGATCGCTCTGGCGCTGATCCTGCTGGGGGTCTGGTACATGGTGCTGTTCCACGCCCGGTTCGGGCCGCTGGATTCCAGCGAGGGCGCGGCGCTGGCCCTGAACGCCCTCAGCGGGGCGGCGGTGGTGGGTGTGGCCCAGGCGTTCCGCACCGCCTACGCCCAGGTGGAGGCCGAGCGCGCCGCCAAGCTGGAGACCCGCGAGCTGCTGCTGCGCGAGCTCAATCACCGCGTGAAGAACAATTTCCAGATGGTCGAGAGCCTGATCGACATGCAGCGCCGGCGTGCGGCCGATGCGGGCTCGGAACAGGCGCTGGGCGACGCCCTGCGGCGGGTGCGCTCGATGGCGACGGCCCACGCCTATCTCTATTCGCCCGACGACGCGGGCGAGACCATCGACCTGGGCGCTTATCTCGGCGAGCTCTGCGAAAACCTCGCCGACGGCCTGCTGCTCAGCGGCCGCGTGCGGCTGGAGACGGCGCTCGGCGCCTGCCCGGTCGGCCGCGACCGGGCGGTGGCGGCGGGGCTGGTGGTCAACGAACTGGTGACAAACGCGGCGAAGTACGCTTTTCCGGACGGGCGGGCCGGACGCATCCTGGTTTCGCTTCGGGACGACGGCGCGGGCTGCAGCCTGACCGTCGCCGACGACGGGGTCGGGATGGCGGCCGGCGCCCTGGCGACGAGCCGCGGGCTGGGGCGCAAGCTAGTCGAAGGCTTCGCCAAGCGGTCCGGGGGGACGCTTGTCCGGAACGAGGGTCCCGGGGTCAGCCACACCCTCGTCCTGCCGCATTAGAACCTTTGCTTTAGATCTTTGTTGTGTGCGTGCTGGAGATTGCCCATGACGTTGAAACGTCCGCTCAACCCGATGCCGAGCTTCGTGCGCGAGGCGCTGGCTGCGCGGAACCTGACCGCCGCCTACGAGGCCCGCCCGCCATTCCAGCGCAACGACTACGTCGGCTGGATCACCCGCGCGCGGAAGGAAGAGACCCGCCGCAAGCGGCTGGAGCAGATGCTCGACGAACTGGAAGAGGGCGATATCTACATGAAGATGCGCTGGACCCCGGCGACTTAGATCCTAAATCCGAGCCATGAGCGCGCCTCCGATCCGACAGCGCCTGGCGCCCGGTCAGCAGATCACCTGCCACCGGCACGAGGAGGCCTATGTCTCGCTGGTGCTGGAGGGCGGCTACGAGGAGGCCGGCGACCAGGGCCGGCGGCTGCTCGGTCCCGGCGACGTGGCCATGCACGGCCTCTACACCTGCCATCGCAACGGCGTGGCGCGGGCCGGGGCGGTGATCCTCAACCTGCCCGCCCATGGCGTGAGCGGATATTTCGGTCGCGTGGCCGACGCCGATGCGGTGGTGCGGGCGGCCGAGCGCGACCCGGTCGCCGCGGCCATGGCGCTCAATAGGTCGGTGATACGGCTGCAGGCCCAGGCCCTCGACTGGCCTGACGAACTGGCCGCGGCCCTGACCGCCGACCCGCAGATCTCGCTGGCGGACTGGGCCCAGGCCCGAGGCCTGGCCGCCGAGACCATCTCGCGCGGGTTTCGCCGCGCGTTCGGCGTCGTCCCCAAGCGTTTCCGGCACGAGGTGAAGATGCGCCGCGCCCTGGCCGGCGCCATCGAGACCGCCGCGCCCCTGGCCCAGGTCGCGCTCGACGCCGGCTTCTCCGACCAGGCGCAGATGAGCCGCGCGGTCAGCGCGGTGACCGGAGCGGCGCCCGGCGCTTGGCGCAAGGCGTCAAGTGGAGACAAGACCGGGCGCTGACCGGACGGGCACAGAAGGGGCATGAACAGACGCGCCCTTCTTTCCGCCGCCGCCCTGCTGGCCCTGCCCTTTCCCGCGCTCGCCCAGGCGGCGGGCGGGACCCGCTGGAAGGTCCGCCCCAGCGAGGGCATGGACGCCATCGCCTTCCTCGGCCCCTTGTCGGGCAAGGAATTCTACGCCCGCTACTACGGCGACGAACTGGCCGCCTTCAAGCCGAAGCTGCCGGCTGACGCGCTGGAGGCGCTGGCCAGCCTGCACGCCGAGGCGGACGCCGCCGGCGGGCTGCTGTGGCCGGGCCTGACGCTGATCTTCTCGGGCGGGCCCACCGACCGCCTGGACGACGTGCTGGCGAGTCTCGCCAAGGCCGAGACCGTGCTGAAGCCCTCATTTGCGGCGAGCACATATTGGGACGAGGCCGACTGGAATCGTTTCCTCGCCGGGCGCGAGCGGTTGGCCAAGGTGCTGAACGCCCTGAAGGCCGCCGATTTCGCCGGTTTCCGCCATGGGCTGATCGATGCGCCCCTGGCCAAGCGCACCGCCGAACTCGACACCCTGCTGTCGGGGCTGGACGTGATCAGCGAGCAGCAGCGGCTGACCGGCCGCAAGTTCGATCCGGAGATCCACATCGACCTGCTGTGGTTCTGCCGCCCGCACGGGGTGAAGGTGCAGGGCCAGCGGTTTCTGACGCATGTCGGCGCGCGCGACCAGGTGGTGGTGCTGACCGCCGCCCACGAGATGCTGCACCCGCCGTTCGACATGAAGGGCCCGGTGGCGATCGCCTGCCTGGACGTGCTGGGCAAGGACCCGCTGTTTGCGAAGATCCTGGCCGAGAAGGACAAGGGCACCGGCTACAACAGCCTCGAAGGCATCCTCAACGAGGACACCATCCAGGCCCTGGACCAGATCATCCAGGAGCGGCTGGGCTATGTGTACAAGCCGGCGGCCGAGCGCTGGACGAACGGCGACCAGGGCATGCACGTGCTGGCGGCGGGGATCTACGGCCTCTTGAAGGCCGAGGGCTACGACCGGACCGGCGGTAACCTGGAGGCCTGGATGCTGGCCGCGGCCAAGGGCGGCAAGCTCTCGCCGGCTGTGCTGCATCCGGCCGCGGCCAGGGTGCTGGGCAAGCCGGTCGATGCGCTGTGGACGACGCCAGTGAAGGGCTGAGGCGTCAATTGCTCCCCTCTGGGGGAGGAACTAAGGCTTCCGCCCCGCCTTCTCGGCGATGCCGGAGACGCCTTCGCGGGCTTCCAGCCGCTCGGCCACGGCGTCGAGCGAGACGCCGGCCCGGGCCAGGACCACCAGCCAGTGATAGATCAGGTCGGCGCTCTCGGCGGCCAGGGCGTCGGCGTCGCCCTGGATGGCGGCGATCACGGTCTCGACCGCTTCCTCGCCAAGTTTCTTGGCGGCGCGCTCGACGCCTTCGCTCAGCAGCTTGGCGGTATAGGAACTGGCCGGATCGGCGCTCTTGCGGGCCTCGATGGTCGCGGCCAGGCGCTCCAGGGTGTCGGAAAAGCGGCTCATGCGGCCTCCGTGATGCGCACCGGGATGTGGGCCTTGGCCATTTCCCGCTTCACCTCGCCGATCGAGACCTCGCCGAAGTGGAAGATCGAGGCGGCCAGCACCGCGTCGGCCCCGCCCTTCACCACGGCGTCGACCATGTGCTGGGCGTTCCCGGCCCCGCCCGAGGCGATCACCGGCACGTTCACGGCGCTGGTCACAGCCTTGAGCAGGTCGAGGTCGTAGCCGGTCTTGGCGCCGTCGCGATCCATCGAGGTCAGCAGGATCTCGCCCGCGCCGCGCTTCACCGCATCTGCGGCGTAGTCCACGACGTCGAGCCCGGTGTCGGTGCGCCCGCCATAGGTGAACACCCGCCAGCCCCCATCGGTGCGCTTGGCGTCGATGGCCACGACCACGGCCTGGGAGCCGAAGGCGTCGGCGCAGGCGCTGATCAGGTCGCGGTTCTCGACCGCGGCGGTGTTGACGGAAATCTTGTCGGCGCCGGCCAGCAGCAGGCGGCGGGCGTCCTCGACTTGGCGGATGCCGCCGCCGACGCTGAGCGGCATGAAGCAGACGTCGGCGGTGCGCGCGATGACGTCGAGGATCGCGCCGCGCCGCTCGTGGCTGGCGGTGATGTCGAGGAACATCAGCTCGTCGGCGCCGGCGGCGTCATAGGCGGTGGCCTGCTCGACCGGATCGCCGGCGTCGCGCAGCGAGACGAAGTTCACGCCCTTCACCACGCGGCCGTCCTTGACGTCCAGGCACGGAATGACGCGGACCTTCAGCATCAGGCGGCCGCCTTCAGGGCTTCTTCTGGGGTGATCGCGCCGTTGTAGAGAGCGCGGCCCAGCACGGCGCCGGCGATCGGCACGCCCTTGCGGGCCTTGATCTTGACGATGTCCTGCACGCTGGCGAGGCCGCCGGCGGCGATGACCGGGATCGAGACGGCGTCGGCGATGGCGCCGAAGGCCTCGACGTTGAAGCCCATCACCGTGCCGTCGCGGTCGATGTCGGTGATGATCAGCGCGCCGACCCCGGCGTCCTCGAAGCGCTTGGCGACGGTGACCGCGTCGAGGTCGGAGCTCTCGGTCCAGCCCTGGGTCGCCACCTTGCCGCCGCGCACGTCGACCGAGACGGCGATCTGCTCGGGCCAGAGGCGGGCGGCATCCCGGACGATTTCGGGCTCGGTGACAGCCACGGTGCCGAGGATGACGCGGGAGACGCCGGCCTCGATCCAGCGCTCGACGTCCTTCAGGCTGCGGATGCCGCCGCCCAGCTGGACGGGGATCGAGACGGCCTGGAGGATCGCCTCCACCGCCTGCTCGTTCACGGCCTTGCCCTGCACGGCCCCGTTCAGGTCGACGACGTGGACCCAGTGGAAGCCGGCTTCCACGAAGCTGGCCGCCTGGGCGGCGGGCGAGGTGTTGAACACCGTGGCGGTGTCGAGGTCGCCGTGCAGCACACGGACGCACTGGCCGTCTTTGAGGTCGATGGCCGGATAGAGGATCACGGTCGCCACTCCAGGAAACGCGCCAGCAGGGCGATGCCGGCGCTTTGCGACTTTTCAGGGTGAAACTGTACGCCTGCGACATTGCCCCTGGCGACCGCGGCGGGGAACCTGCCCCCGTGGTCGACATAGGCCGCCACGTCCGCCGGATCGGTCGGATGGAAGGCGAATGAGTGGGTGAAGTACATCGGCGCCTGGCCGATCCCGGCGATCAGCGCAGGCCCGCGAAGGTCGGTGAGGCCGTTCCAGCCCATGTGCGGGACCTTGGCGGCGGGATCGGCCGGTTCGATGCGGCGCACGTCGCCGGCGATCCAGTCGAGGCCCCGGGTCTCGCCGAACTCCAGCCCGCGGCTGGCCAGCAGCTGCATGCCGACGCAGACGCCGAGGAAGGGCGCGCCCTTCTCCTTGACCGCCACGGTCATGGCCTCGATGAGCCCGGGGCGCTCGCCCAGCGCCCGCATGCAGGCGGCGAAGGCGCCGACGCCAGGCAGCACGATGCGGTCGGCGCCGGCGACCCTGTCCGGGTCGCTGGTGACGACGATGTCCGCGCGGCCGTCGGCGGCGCGCACCAGGGCCTTTTCGGCCGAGCGAAGGTTGCCCGACCCGTAGTCGATCAGGGCGACGCTCTGCATAGGGATGCTTCCTACAGGACGCCCTTGGTCGACGGGGCGTGACCATGGGTCTTGGGGTCGATCTCGACGGCCGCGCGCAGGGCGCGGGCCAGGGCCTTGAAGCCGCTTTCGGCGATATGGTGGCTGTTGTCGCCGTAGAGCGTCTCAAGATGCACGCAGGCGCCGAGGTTCATGGCGAAGGCGTGGTGGAATTCCTTGAACAGCTCGGTGTCGAACTCGCCGATCTTCGGGGTCTTGAAGGCGACCTTCCAGACCAGGTAGGCGCGGTTAGACAGGTCGACGGCGCAGCGCGTCAGGGTTTCGTCCATCGGAATATAGGCGTGGCCGAACCGGCGGATTCCCTTGAACCCGTCCAGCGCCTTGTGGATCGCCTGGCCGATGACGATGCCGGTGTCCTCCACCGTGTGGTGGAAGTCGATGTGCAGATCGCCCTGGGTGCGGACATGGAGGTCGATCCCGCTGTGGCGGGCGAAGCTGTCCAGCATGTGGTCGAAGAAGCCGACGCCGGTTTCGACGTCGGCGACGCCGGAGCCGTCCAGATCGACGCGGACCGTGATCTGGGTCTCCTTGGTGTTGCGGACCACTTCCGCGGTGCGGGCCATCCGTCAGAGTCCTTTCGACGCCGCCAGGTCTTTGAGGCTGACCTGGGGCCGCGGGCCATAGTGCGAGATCACCTCGGCCGCCGCGAGCGAGCCGAGCTGGCCGCAGACATTGAGCGGCCGGCCGGTCGCGAGGCCGAACATGAACCCGGCTGCGTATTGGTCGCCCGCGCCCGTCGTGTCCACGACTTTCTCGACCGGGAAGGCGGGAACCGCGAAGGTTTCGCCGCCCGCAATGATCACCGAGCCCTTCTCGCTGCGGGTCACGGCGGCGATCTTGACCTTGCCGCGCATGGCGTCGACGGCGGCGTCGAAGTCGCTGGTCTGGAAGAGGGCGGTCAGCTCGGTCTCGTTGGCGAACACCAGGTCGACCTGGGTCTCCAGGAAGCCGAGCAGGCCCTCGCGGTGGCGCTCGACCACGAAGCCGTCAGACAGGGTGATGGCGATCATCCGGCCCGAGGCGTGGGCCAGGCCCGCGGCTTTGGCGAAGGCGCGGCGGGCCGCTTCGGCGTCGAACAGGTATCCTTCGAGATAGACGATCTTGGCCGCCTCGATCACCGCCGGGTCGATGTCGTCCGAGGCGAACTCGGTCGAGGCGCCCAGGAAGGTCGACATGGTCCGCTCGCCGTCGGGCGTGACGTTGATCATCGAGACCGCGGTCGCCTTGCCGTTCAGCAGCGGGGCGTTGTCGAAGTGGGCGCCGATGGCGCGCATGTCGTGGGTGAAGACCTTGCCGAGCTGGTCGTCGGCGACCTTGCCCAGGAAGGCGCCGCGGCCGCCGAACGAGGCGACGCCGGCGATGGAGTTGGCGGCCGAGCCGCCCGAGGCCTCGACGCCCGGCGCCATGGCGGCGTAGAGCGCGGCGCTGCGGGTCTCGTCGACCAGCATCATGGCGCCCTTGTCCATATTCTGCTGGACCAGGAATTCGTCGGTCGCCGGAGCGATCACGTCGACGATGGCGTTGCCGATGGCGGCGACGTCGTAAAGTTCGGCCATATGCTCTTTTCCGGGGAAAGGGTCGGCGGCTTGCTACAGCGAAAGCACCGGCCGGGCAACGCTTTGCGCCAAGAGGCCCCTGCGGCGCAACCGCCGCGCGCGCCATGAGTTGATCCCTCGACACCCAAGGGAGAACCAGATGGGCATCCTGAAGAAAGACAAGCCTGCCGACCGATCGATCGGCTCCGGCGCTGCGGCGGCCGACGCGGCCGTCGAGGGCCGCCCGCAGATGGGCGACCATCGGGCCGAGGCGCCGCACGCGCGCCCGGCCAAGCCGCTTGGCGAGAACGAGAAGCACGACCAGCTCGCCGACAAGGAAAAGGAAGCCGAGGACCGGCAGGAAGCGCTGCTGGACGAGGGCCTGGAAGAGAGCTTCCCGGGCAGCGACCCGGTCAGCGTCAAGCGGATCACCTGACCGCGGCGCGACCTTGTGCGCATTGACGCTGGAACGCGCGGGGCCTAAAGCCCCGCCATCCGCGTGACTGGCGAAATCAAGGTGGGCGACCACCGGGGAGCGCGGATCTCATAGCGCCGCTCGCCTGGGCAATTTCCTTTTGAACCGTCTTTAGGAGAGCGCCTTGCCTGCCGCCCCCGACTTCCCGCCGGCTCCCGACCGCGTCGCACCGAAACGCGCCCTGATCTCGGTCTCGGACAAGACCGGCCTGATCGAGGCCGCCAAGACCCTGGCCGCGGCCGGCGTGGAACTGGTCTCGACCGGCGGCACGCGAAAGGCCATCGCCGACGCCGGCCTGCCGGTGAAGGACGTCTCGGACCTGACCGGCTTCCCGGAGATGATGGACGGGCGGGTCAAGACCCTGCATCCCATCGTGCACGGCGGCCTGCTGGGCGTGCGCGACGCCGCCGATCACGCCAAGGCCATGGCCGATCACGGCATCGGCGCCATCGATATCGTCTATGTGAACCTCTATCCGTTCGAGGCCACCGTCGCGAAGGGCGGCAGCTTCGAGGACTGCGTCGAGAACATCGACATCGGCGGCCCGGCCATGGTCCGCTCGGCGGCCAAGAACCACGGCTATGTCGCCATCTGCACCGAGATCGCCGACCTGGAAGAGGTGCTGGCCGAGCTGAAGGACGCCGGCGCGACCTCGCTGGCCCTGCGCAAGACCCTGGCCGCCCGCGCCTATGCCCGCACCGCGGCTTACGACGCCGCCATCTCGGCCTGGTTCGCCCAGGCGCTGGGCGAGGAAGCCCCGCGCCGCCGCGCCTTCGCCGGCGAGCTGGTCCAGACCATGCGCTATGGCGAGAACCCGCACCAGAAGGCCTCGTTCTACCGCTTCGCCAATCCCCGCATCGGCGTGGCGACGGCCAAGCAGCTCCAGGGCAAGGAGCTCAGCTACAACAACATCAACGACACCGACGCGGCCTATGAGCTGATCGCCGAGTTCGATCCGGCCAAGGCCCCGGCCTGCGCGATCATCAAGCACGCCAACCCCTGCGGCGTGGCCACCGGCGGGACGCTCGCGGAGGCCTATGAGCGCGCCCTGGCCTGCGACCCGACCAGCGCCTTCGGCGGCATCGTCGCCCTGAACAGCAAGCTGGACGCGGCGACTGCGGCCAAGGTGCTGGAGATCTTCACCGAGGTGGTCATCGCTCCCGACGCCGATCCCGAGGCGGTCGAACTGTTCCGCAAGAAGAAGAACGTGCGCCTGCTGACCACCGGCGGCCTGCCGGACCCGCACGCGCCGGGCGACGTCTTCCGCTCGGTGGCCGGCGGCTTCCTGATCCAGAGCCGCGACACGGCCAACCTGACGGCGGCCGACCTGAAGGTGGTGACCAAGCGCGCGCCCACCGACGAGGAAGTGCGCGACATGCTGTTCGCCTTCACCATCGCCAAGCACGTGAAGTCGAACGCGATCGTCTATGCGAAGAGCGGCCAGACCCTGGGCGTCGGCGCCGGCCAGATGAACCGCAAGGACTCGGCCCGGATCGCCGCCCTGCGCGCCGCCGACTTCGGGCTGGACCTGAAGGGTTCGGCCTGCGCGTCGGAAGCCTTCTTCCCGTTCCCGGACGGCCTGATCCAGGCCGCTGACGCCGGCTGCACCGCCGTGATCCAGCCGGGCGGCTCGATCGGCGACGACAAGGTGATCGAGGCGGCCGACGAGCGCGGCCTCGCCATGGTCTTCACCGGCGTGCGGGTGTTCCGGCACTAGGGGCGAGTCGGATGCTCCCCCGCTGGGAGCAATTGCACTGTCATCCCGGTCTTCGCCTTTGGCGAAACCGGGATGACACATGATGGCGGCGCTACTTCCCGTCGGCCATCGACAGTTCGCGCAGCGCCGCGTTGGCGATGGTGAGCTTGGCGAAGGACCAGGCGCCGCCGGCCGCCTCGATCTCCTCGACAGCCTTGCGGGCGGCCTCGGCGGCGTCGCGGCGCAGAGCCGCCCAGGAGGCGATCGCGGCGGCGGCCGCTTCCTCGCTGGCGCCGGCCTGGGCGTTTCCGGAGAAGGCTATCACCGCGCGGGTGACGGCCGCCTGTTCGGCCAGCAGGTCCTCGACCAGCCGGCGCACGGCGGTCCGCTCGAAGGCGTCGCCGGCGGTGAAGCCGCCAGCCGCCGCCCGCAGGCGGTCGAAGGCGAAGGCCTTGCCGACCTGCTGGTAGAGCCGTGCGGCCGGCTCCAGAGTCCAGCTCGAGGCTTCGGCCAGGTCCACCAGGTCCACCGCCACGGTCAAGGGCTGCAAGCCCGCGACCTGGCGAGCCAGGGCCTCGGGCGCGCCGGCGTCGGTCAGGCGCTTGACCTGCATCTCCAGGCGGTCGCGATCGACCGGCGAGAGGATCTCGGGCACCAGCTTCTTGAGCGTCGCCGCGCCGGGGCCGTAGCGCTTGATCAGCGCCTCGACGCCCAGGCCGCCGCGCGCCGCCCGCCGAGCCAGCCAGAAGGTCTCGCCGCGCAGGGTGTAGGCCAGGCGCCGGTAGAGGGCCATCTGGCCCGCGGCCGGGATCTTGCCGTCCAGGGCGCCGACCGCGTCCCAGATCGCCGGCAGGCCGATCACCGCCTTAGCCGCCTCGTAGGCGGTGACGAAGGCGGTCACGTCGCAGGAGGCCGCCGCCTTCAGGCGCGTCGGGAAGGACGGGCCGCAGCGGTTGATGGCGTCGTTGGCGACCACGGTGGCGATGATCTCGCGGCGCAGGCGGTGGCGGCGCAGGGCCTCGTCGTACTTGCGCACCCCCTTGGGGAAGTAGCCTTCCAGCAGGTCCTCGAAATAGGGGTCGTCGGCGACCGGGCTTCCGGCCATGTCGCCCTTCAGCTCCAGCTTGCCGTAGGCCAGCAGCACCGCCTCCTCGGGCCGGGTCAGGCCCTTTCCGGCCTGGCGGCGTTCGGCGATGACCACGGCGTCCGGCAGGCCCTCGACCGCGCGGTCCAGCTGGCCGCGGGCCTCCAGATGGGCCATGTAGCGGGCGTGGGGCTCGAGCTCCCCGACCGCGTCCATGTCCATCAGCGAAAGCGCCAGGGTCTGGTCGTAGTTGTGGTCGAGCACGTGCGCCGCCACGTCGCCCGTCATCGACTTCAGCAGCTTGTCGCGCTTCTTGCGGTCCAGGACGCCGGTGCGCTCGAGCATGCCGGTGAGGATCTTGATGTTGACCTCGTGGTCGGAGCTGTCGACCCCGGCGGAGTTGTCGATGGCGTCGGTGTTGACCCGACCGCCGCGCAGGGCGAACTCGATACGGCCGGCTTGCGTCAGGCCCAGGTTCGCGCCCTCGCCCACCACCTTGACCCGCAGGTCGCCGGCGTTGACGCGGATGGCGTCGTTGGCCTTGTCGCCGACCTCGGCGTTGCCCTCGCGCCCGGCCTTCACATAGGTGCCGATGCCGCCGAGATAGAGCAGCTCGGCGGGCGACTTCAGGATCGCCGTCATCAGCTCGGCCGGCGACAGGGCGTCGGCCTCGACCCCCAGCATGGCCTTCACTTCCTTGCTGAGCGGGATCGACTTCAGGCTGCGGGCGAAGACCCCGCCGCCCTTGGAGATGACCTTGCGGTCGTAATCGTCCCAGGACGAGCGCGGCAGCTCGAACATCCGCTGGCGCTCGGCATAGGACTTGGCGACGTCCGGGGCCGGGTCGAGGAAGATGTGGCGGTGGTCGAAGGCGGCCAGCAGCTTCGTCTCCTTCGACAGCAGCATGCCGTTTCCGAACACGTCGCCCGACATGTCGCCGACCCCGACCACGGTGAACGGCTCGGCCTGGATGTCCTTGCCCATTTCGCGGAAGTGGCGCTTGACCGCTTCCCAGGCGCCGCGGGCGGTGATGCCCATCTCCTTGTGGTCGTAGCCGGCCGAGCCGCCGGAGGCGAAGGCGTCGCCCAGCCAGAAGCCGTAGGACTCGGCCACGCCGTTGGCGATGTCGGAGAAGGTCGCCGTGCCCTTGTCGGCGGCCACGACCAGATAGGGGTCGTCGCCGTCATGGATGATCACCCCCTGCGGGTGGATCACCTTGCCCTCGGCGTCGAGGTTGTCGGTGATGTCCAGCAGGCCCTGAAGGAAGGTCTTGTAGGCGCGGACCGCCTCGGCGCGCATCACGTCCGGCGCCCCGCCCTTGGGCAGCTGCTTGGGATAGAAGCCGCCCTTGGAGCCGACCGGCACGATCACCGCGTTCTTGGTCTGCTGGGCCTTCACCAGACCGAGCACCTCGGTGCGGAAGTCGTCGCGGCGGTCGGACCAGCGCAGGCCCCCGCGGGCGACCGGCCCGAAGCGCAGGTGCACGCCCTCGATGTGCGTCGCCCAGACGAAGATCTCGCGATAGGGCTTGGGCAGCGGCAGGTCGGCGAGCTCGCCCGAGGCGACCTTGAAGCTGATATAGGGCTTGGGCCGGCCGTCCTCGCCGAGCTGGTAGTAGTTGGTGCGCTTGATCGCCCCGACCAGCAGGGCGAGGCGACGCAGGACCCGGTCGTCGTCGAGGCTGTCGACGTGCTGCAGCGCCTGGACGATCTCGTCCATCACCTTCACCGCCTGGGCGGTGCGGGTGGCCAGGTCCGCGGCGATGGCCGGGTCGAACTTGGTGCGGAACAGGTCGAGGATCAGCCGCGCCACCCCCGGATGGTTGGACAGCGCGGTTTCCTGCACGCGCTGGCTGGGATCGAGGCCCGACTGCTGGCGGTAGCGCGCCAGGGCGCGGATCAGCGCCGCCTCGCGCCACGAGATCGACAGCTCCAGCACCATGCGGTTGAAGCCGTCGTTCTCGGTCTCGGCGGTCCAGACCGCGGTGAAGGCGTCCTCGAAGGCGGCCTTGATGTCCTCGAACACCAGGTGCTCGCCGTGCTGGTCGTCCAGCTCGAACTCGTGGACATACACGCGCCGCCCGCCGGCCGGCATGACCGGATAGCCGCTTTCGACCATGGCCTTGAGGCCCATGTTCTCAAGAATCGGCAACACGTCGGCCAGCGGCGCGGGGGCGCCCGGATGATAGAGCTTGAAGCGCAGCTGGGTCTTGGAGTCGGCGGCGCGGCGGAAGGCGCGGATCCGGACCGGCTCGCCGTCCTTCAGGCTCTCCAGCACGGCGATGTCGGCGAGGGCCTCGGCTGCGTCGTAGCGCTCGCGATAGCCGGCGGTGAAGGCCTCGGCGTAGCGGGCGACCATGTCGGCGACCTGGCTCGTCTCGCGGCCGGAGTCGCGCACGGCGGCGGCGAAGCGGTCGCCCCAGGTGCGCGTGGCCGCGGCGATCTGAGCCTCGAGCGCCTTCAGGTTCGGCTGCAGGTGATGGCCCGGCTGGAAGCCGATGATGAAGTGGACGCGGGCCAGGGGGCTGTCGGAGAAGGTGGGATAGTAGGCCGAGACCCGGCCGCCATAGGCCTCGGCCAGGATCTCGCCGGCGCGCTGGCGTAGGTCGGAGTCATAGCGCTCGCGCGGCACGAACAGCAGCACCGAGGCGAAGCGGTCGAACGGGTCGCGCCGCTCGAACAGCCGCACGCGCGGCCGGTCGTAGAGATGCAGGATGCCCAGGGCGGCGGCCAGCAGGTCGTCTTCCGAGGCCTGGAACAGCTCGTCGCGCGGATAGGTCTCCAGGATGTTGCGCAGGCGCTTTTCGTTATGGCTGCCGGGGGCCTTGCCGGCGCGGTCCAGCACGCGGGCGAGCTTGGCGCGGATCAGCGGCACCTCGTGCGCCGGCTCGTCATAGGCCTCGGCGGTGAACAGGCCGACGAAGCGGATCTCGCCCGAGGGCTTGCCGTCGGCGCCGTACCGCTTGACCCCGACATAGTCCATGTAGCCGCGGCGGTGGACGCGCGAGCGCAGGTTGGACTTGGCGACCGTCACCGGATCGGCGCCCAGGCTGGCGGCGATCTGGGCGGTCAGGATGGCCGGCTCCGAGGTGCGGCGCAGCACCGTGCGTTCGGGATCGCGCAGCACGCCCAGCCCGTCCTCCGGCTGGAACAGCGGCTCTTCCTTGGCGTAGCCGCCGTCCTTCAGGCGCGGATACTCGTAGATGCGCGCGCCCAGATAGACGAAATGCTCGTCGTGCAGCCAGCGCAGGAACTCCAGGTCCTCGGCGCGCACGCCCTGGACGTCTTCCAGTTCCTCGATGGTGCGGGCCATCAGGGCCAGCATGGCGGGGAAGTCGTCGACCGCCGCCCCGACGTCGGCCAGGGCGGCCTTCACGCCCTCGATCAGCGCCTTCTCGCGGTCGGCGCCGACGCGCTCCAGGATCACCTGGATCATCGACTCCCGGCGGGTCGCGCCTTCGGCCTGGCGCGCGCCCTTCCTGTCGCGCGCGACCTCCACCACGGGGTGGAACATGGCGCGGACCGACAGGCCCTGGTCGGCGATCTCGCCCATGATGCTATCGACCAGGAACGGCGCGTCGTCCTGCAGGATCTCGAGCCGCTCCAGGCTCGGCGCGCCTTCAACGGGGGCCAGGCGGATGACGGGCGCATCGCCCTTGCGCGTGGCGGCGAAAGCCCAGAAGTCGGCCAGCACGCCGGCCAGCTGCCCGGTGGAAAGCTCGGGGACTTCGTCAGGGGCGGCGTCCTCGGCCGCCTGCAGAATGAAGGCCTGGGCGCAGGGCGCCTCGCCGGCCAGCTTCGTGAAGGCGGCGACGAGATTGCGCTGCGCGGTGGTCAGCTTGGGCCGCTTGCTCATTGGAAGACCCCCTTCGGCGCGAGGGCGCCGCCGGAGGAGAGAGTCCGGCGGCGCTTAGCTCCACCCTGGGGGGACAGGTAGAGCGCTCGGGGCTCGCAGCGGCGGGGGCTGACGCCTGAGCCGCCTTGGTTTCGGGGGTTTCCCGAACGGACTTTAGATAGGAAGAGAGCGGACAAGTTGAAGGCCCTGGGTTTCAGCTTTTGGTTTCACGCTTGCGTGACGGCCGGGAACGCGGCGCGTCGGTCGGAGGTTCGTCGGGAGACCCGGCGGGATGTTCGCGCAATTTCTCTGGCTGGCCGTCGGCCGACAGCAGCACCGCCAGCCAGCGGGCGCCGTCGAACTGGGCCAGGATCACCATGGCCATGACGGTCAGGGGCGTAGACAGGAACATGCCGGTCATGCCCCAGATCAGGCCCCAGAAGGCCAGGCTGAGCAGCACCACCACGGGATCCATGTTCAGGCTGTCGCCCTGCATGCGCGGCAGCACGATGTTGCCGACCACGAACTGGATCGCCTGCAGCACCGCCAGCAGGATCACAGCCGGCCAGAAGGTCTCGAACTGGATCAGGGCAAAGATCGGCGGCGCCAGGATGCCGACCGCCCCGCCGATGACCGGGATGTACGAGGCGATGAAGATCAGGAACGCCCAGAAGACGGCGTTGTCGAGCCCGACCGCGACCATGGCGATCCAGGACGCGACGGCGATCATCAGTCCGGTGACCGTCTGGACCCACAGGTACCGCTCCACGCCGTCGCGGATGCGGCGGAAGGCCGCCAGCGCCTCCTTGCGTTCGGCCTGGTGCGGGAAGAGCCCGATGACCTTGCGCTGGAAGCCGCGCCGCGAGGCGATGATGAAGCCGAGATATATCAGGATGAAGAAGGCGTCGGATGCGAAGCCCTGCAGGCCCTTGGCGAAGTCGCCGAGATAGGCGCTGACGTTGAGCTGGGCGAACAGCTCGTTGATGGTCGGCGGCACCTCCATCCCGAACAGGCCGGCGACCTGGGCGATCAGGTTGTTGAGCCGCGGGGTGTAGGCGACCAGCTGGCCGACGAAGGTGCTGGCGTTGTCGGCGATGACCAGGCCGGAGACGCCGAACAGCACGACCGACAACACGATGGCCAGGATCAGGGCGGCGCGCTCGCTGATCACCGGCAGGCGCGAGCGCAGCACGCGGGCGAAACCGTCGATCATCACCGCCAGGAAGACGGCCAGCGCCAGGGGCGTGAGGATGCCGCGCAGCCAGTACAGCGCAGCGCCGGCGGTGATCACCGCCAGGATGACGAGTGAGACGCGGACGGTATGGGACTCTGAAGCAGGCGCGGGCATGGGTTCTTTTTGAAGTGGCGGGGTTCGGCCGACTGTCGAGGCCCAGGCCCGCCGCGTCAATTTCGACCATCCCTACCCCCGTTCGACGGGCATGGGGAGTGTCTATGCCGTCAAGACGCGGAACTGCGGCAGAACCTCATCGTCACCGAAGAAAATTCGGCAATGAGCTTTCGTGATCGGTGATCAGGAACGAAATTCCGCGCCGCAGCGCCTCGACCCGAAAGGGGCGGGGTCGCGCCGCGTCCCGACCCCTCCGGCGTTCATGGGCTTGCTGCGCAAACCGGGATGACGGCCGGGGACGATCGAAAACTGCCTATCGCGCTGACGCCGCGGGGCGGCTAGCTTCGCCCTCACCAGATTTGCGGAGACCTCCATGTCCGACGGCGTCCTGATCGGCTTTTCGGATCACCTCGAAAACCTGCTGCTGAATCGGACCAACCGCCACGGGCTGGTCGCGGGCGCGACCGGCACCGGCAAGACCGTGACGCTCCAGATCCTGGCCCAGGGGCTGTCGGACGCCGGGGTGCCGGTGTTCGCCGCCGACGTGAAGGGCGACCTCTGCGGCGTGTCGGCGCCGGGGACGCCGAACCCGAAGTTCGAGGAGCGGGCCAAGCTGATGGGCCTGACCCTGGAGCCGCGCGCCGCGCCGGTGGTGTTCTGGGACCTGTTCGGCCAGCAGGGCCACCCGATCCGCGCCACGGTGTCGGAGATGGGCCCGCTGCTGATCTCGCGCATGCTCGACCTCAACGACGTGCAGGAGGGGGTGCTGACGGTGGTGTTCCGCGCCGCCGACGAGGAAGGCCTGCTGCTGCTGGACCTCAAGGACCTGCAGGCGGCCCTGACCTATGCCTCGGAGAACGCCAAGGAGCTGGGCGCCAAGTACGGCAACGTCTCGCCGGCGACGGTGGCGACCATCCAGCGCAAGCTGCTGGTGCTGGAGGACCAGGGCGGCGGCGGCTTCTTCGGCGAGCCGGCCCTGCAGCTCTCGGACATCATGCGCACCGACGCTTCGGGCCGCGGCTACGTCAACATCCTGGCGGCCGACAAGCTGATCGCCAGCCCGCGGCTCTATGCGACCTTCCTGCTCTGGCTGATGAGCGAGCTGTTCGAGGAGCTGCCCGAGGTGGGCGACCCGGAAAAGCCGCGGCTGGCCTTCTTCTTCGACGAAGCGCACCTGCTGTTCCGTGATGCGCCCAAGCCGTTGCTGGAGAGGGTCGAGCAGGTGGTGCGGCTGATCCGCTCCAAGGGGGTCGGGGTCTATTTCGTCACCCAGAACCCGGCCGATATTCCCGAGACGGTGCTGGGCCAGCTCGGCAACCGCATCCAGCACGCCCTGCGCGCCTATACGCCCACCGAGCAGAAGGGGCTGAAAGCCGCCTCGAACTCGTTCCGCGCCAATCCGGCCTTCGACACCGCCGAGGCGATCCAGGGCCTGGGCGTTGGCGAGGCCCTGGTCAGCGTGCTCGACGAGAAGGGCGCCCCGACGGTGGTCCAGAAGACCCTGATCCGCCCGCCGGTCTCGCGCCTGGGGCCGATCACCCCGGCCGAGCGCACGGCGATCATGGGCCAAAGCCCGGTCCGCGGCCTCTACGACACGGTCAAGGACCGCGAGAGCGCCTTCGAGATGCTGAAGGCGCGCGCCGACGGCGCCGCGGCCGCGGCCGCGCGCGAGGCCGCCGAGGACGCCCAGCCCGCCAGCCGCCCAGCCGCCCAGCCGAGGGCGCGGGCCTCCAGCCGCCAGTCGATGGGCGAGGCTTTCGCCAAGTCGCTGCTGCGCCAGGCCGGCAGCACCATCGCCCGCGAGCTGATGCGCGGCATCATGGGCAGCCTGAAGAAGCGGTAGGGGCGTTCCCTCCCCTTGCGGGAGGGAGCCGTCACGCCGCAAACCCGTGTTATGCTGGCGCCGCCCCTCAAGGGAGGACGCCATGACGGACGCCGCCTTCGTCGGTTCGATCCCGGACCTCTACGAGCGCTACCTCGGCCCGATGCTGTTCGAGCCCTACGCTCGCGACACGGCGCGAAGGTTCGAGGGGTTCGAAGGCGACCTGCTGGAGACCGCCGCCGGAACCGGCCGCGTCACCCGCGCCCTGGCGCGGGCGGCCCCTCGGGCCAGGATCACCGCCACCGACCTCAACCAGCCGATGCTCGACACCGCCGCGGCCCTGGGCGCTGCGCCGAACGTGGCCTGGCGGCAGGCCGACGCCCAGGCCCTGCCCTTCGCGGACGCCAGCTTCGACGCGGTCGTGTGCCAGTTCGGGGTGATGTTCTTCCCGGACAAGGCGGCGGGGTTCGCCGAGGCGCGTCGGGTCCTGGCGCCCGGCGGGCGCTTCGTGTTCAGCGTCTGGGACGATCTGGCCGCCAACGACATCTCGCGCATCGTCGCCGAGGCCGTGGCGGAGGCCTTTCCGAAGGACCCGCCGACGTTCTTTGCGCGCACGCCCTTCGGCTATCACGACCGCGAGGCGATCGGGCCGGCGCTGCTGGCGGCCGGCTTCGGCGCTGTGCGCTTCGACGTGGTGAGCCTGGAGTTGCGCTCGCCCTCCGCGCGGGATGCGGCGAGCGGCCTCTGCCTGGGCACGCCGCTGCGCGGCGAGATCGAGGCCCGCGATCCCGAAGGACTGGACGCGGCGACCGAAGCGGCCGCCGCCGCCCTGGCCGAAGCCTTCGGCGACGGCGAGATCGTCGGCATGGGCCGGGCGATCACCGTGACGGCGGAAGTTTAGGCGTCAGCCGCGCAGCTTGCGCAGGAGGACGTCGAGGTCGCGGGCGATCATCGGGTCTTCGGCCTTCAGGGCGTCGATCCGGCGCACGGCGTGCAGGACGGTGGTGTGGTCGCGGCCTCCGAAGCGGCGGCCGATATCCGGCAGCGAGCGGGTGGTGATCTGCTTGGCCAGCCACATGGCGACCTGGCGCGGACGGGCGACCACGCGGGCGCGGCGTTCCGAGATCAGGTCGGCCTGCTTGAGCTGATAGTGCTCGGCCACGGTCTTCTGAATCTGGTCGACGGTCACCCGGCGCTCGGTGCAGGCCAGGTTCGGACGCAGAATGGCCTGGGCCTCGTCCAGGGTCATGCGGGAGATCTCGCCGCCCACGCGGGCCACCAGGGTGTTCAGCGCGCCTTCCAGCTCGCGCACGCTGTCGGTGAAGCGGTCGGCCAGGAACTGGAGCACCTCGGGGCGCGCCGAGGGCATGAAGCGGCCCTGGGCGGCCAGTGTGGCCAGCTTGCGCTCGAGGATGCCGAGGCGAAGGGTGCGGTCGGCCGGCTCGATGCCGCAGACCAGGCCGGCCTGCAGGTGGCTGCGCAGGCGCGGCTCCATCTCCTGGAGCTCCGAGGGCGAGCGGTCGGCGGTCATCACCACGCGGCGGCCGTCCTCGACCAGGGCCAGCAGGGTGTGGAACAGCTCTTCCTGGGTCGAGGCCTTGCCGGCCACGAACTGGACGTCGTCGATCAGCAGCAGGTCGGCGTTGCGCAGCTCGTCCTTGAAGGCGGCGGTCTGGCGGTCCTGCACGGCCTTGACGAAGGTCGAGGTGAAGCGCTCGGCGGTGATGTAGACCACGCGCTTGTCCGGCGCGGCCTGCATGGCTTCCCAGGCGAGCGCGTTCAGCAGGTGGGTCTTCCCGAAGCCGTAGGGGCCGTGGAAGATCACCGGATTGAAGTGTCCGTCGGCCCAGGCGGCCACCCGGCGCGCCACGGCGAAGGCGAATTCGTTGGCGGGGCCCGAGACGAATGTCTCGAACGAGAAACGGTCCTGCAGGCCCTGCTGGCGGCCGTTGCGGGCGCCGGCAGGCGCCGGGGCGATCGCGTCCAGGGCGACTTCGATCTCGACCACCTCGGGCTTCAGCATCACCGGCGCGGCCGGCGCGCCGGGGGCGGGGTCGGCGTCGAATTCGAGGCGCGATTTCAGGTCGAGGCTGCGGCCCATGGGGTCGTTCTGGGTCCACAGTTCGCAGATCCGGCGCCACGCATGGCGGCGGATCCAGTCACGGGCCATGCCGGTGGCGGCGACCAGGCACAGTTCGTCCCCGCGCTCGCGCAGAACAGCCTGGCCCAGCCACGAGCCGAAGGTGGCTTCGCCGAGCTCGCGTTTCAGCGTCGCACAGGTCTTCGACCAGACGGTCGTCGCCTGCGTATCGACAACAGAATTCGCAACGCCCCCAGCAGCCATCATCCCAACCTCTTTTGTCGTCATCCGTCGAAGCGCCCCCGCACCAGACGTACTTTGTTTAACAAACACAAAGCCTTATCCGGCGAGCGCAATGCCCCCGCCGCCGCCTCTATCATCCGCAATCAGATGGAAGGTCGTCTCTAAGGTTTGTCACCCTAGTCGGGGCCGTTGGGGGGTCAACGGTGATTCTTCGCCGCTCCAGCGGATATTTTCGTTGACTCAAAATCAGCCCCCGCACGGCAAGGGAATCTGAATTTCAACGTTCCGTTAACTGAGAAGATTCGCCGCATGCGTGTATGGTTGCGGTGCGCCGCAAAATAAAACGCCCGCGGGTCTTTCAACCCGCGGGTGCGTCGGAAATCCGTATTTTTCTGGGAGGTTAGCGGCCAAGCTCGAAGCTTGGCCCTTCAACCTCAGGCCGCAGCCATCTTCTTCAGCTGGGCGGCCAGACGGGACACCTTACGCGAGCCCGTGTTCTTGTGAACGACGCCCTTGGTGACGGCGCGCATCAGCTCGGATTGGGCTTCGACGAAGGCGCTCTTGGCGGCGCCGGCGTCGCCCGAAGCGACCGCTTCTTCGAACTTGCGCAGGTAGGTGCGCACGCGCGAACGGCGGGCTTTATTGACTTCGGTACGGCGGGCGATCTTGCGGACCGCCTTCTTGGCGCCGGGCGTGTTGGCCATGTGTCAGCTCTCAATACGGATCGCGCCCGAGCCAAAACCCGGGCGGGCAAATTGGAGGCGCGGATATACGGGACAGCGCTCGCCGGGTCAATGCGCTGTGGACAGCTTTAATCGAGAAGCGTGAAAGCGCGCCAGGCGGGATGGGCGCCGACGAGGTCGGCCATGCGCTGATAGCCGCCCGCGCCGGGGTGGGCGCCGTCCCACGCGAGCTGCTCGGCGCGCCACAGACCGTCGGCCTCCAGCGGCTGGTAGACGTCGATGAAGGGGACCTTCAGGCGGGCCGCCAGGGTCTTCAGATGCTCGTTCAGGGTTTCGAGCCGTGCGGAGACCCCGGGGTCGCCCATCGGCGGCGGTCCCACCATCATGACGGGGCAAAGGGCCGCGGCCTCAGTCAGCATGCCCTGCGCGTTCTTCAGCGTGCCGGCCTGCGAAACGCGCGGCGCTCCGTTTTCCAGGTGGCAGTCGTTGGCCCCGAACGAGAAGACGATGCGCATCGGCTCCTGGTCGCTCAGCCGCGCCTGCGCCTCGGCTCGCCAGCGGGCGGCGATGTCCGACGAAGTGTCGCGCCGGACGCCCAGATTGTAGAGGGTGATCGAGCGGCGCCCGAGCAGCACCCGGCCGATCCAGCCCAGGTGGTCGGGGTCGCCCGCCCCGGCGACCATGGAGTCGCCGAAGGCGATCAGCCGCATCGCTAGACCCTTTCCGATTCAGGCGGCTTCGCCTGAAGCGGACAAAAAGGGTCTATCTTCAAAAATATGGAGCTTGACGGTCGCTTCAACCGGTTTCCACTTGAAGCTGTCACGCTCTAGGAGCCCTTGAAGTCGGGTTTGCGCTTCTCGACGAAGGCGGCCATGCCCTCCTTCTGGTCGTCGAAGGCGAAGAGGGAGTGGAACAGCCGCCGCTCGACCGCGACGCCCGTGGACAGCGTGGTCTCGTAGGCGGTCTCGACCAGCTCCTTGTTCATCATCACCGCCAGCGGCGATTGGCCGGCGATCTTGGCGGCGGCGGCCAGGGCTTCCTCCACCAGCTTGTCGGCGGGAACCACGCGGCTGACCAGGCCCGAACGCTCGGCCTCGGCGGCGTCCATCATCCGGCCGGTCAGGATCATCTCCATGGCCTTGGACTTGCCGACGAAGCGGGTCAGGCGCTGGGTGCCGCCGATGCCGGGCGCGACGCCCAGGTTGATCTCGGGCTGGCCGAACTTGGCGGTCTCGGCCGCGATGATGAAGTCGCACAGCATGGCCAGCTCGCAGCCGCCGCCCAGGGCGTAGCCGGCGACGGCGGCGATGATCGGCTTGCGGAACTGCTCGATGCGCCGGGCGCTGGCGCCGAAGAAGTCCTGCTTGAACATCTCGGCATAGGTCTTGGTCGACATCTCCTTGATGTCGGCGCCGGCGGCGAAGGCGCGCTCGGACCCGGTGATCACCACGCAGCGCACGGCCTCGTCGGCCTCGGCCGCGTCCAGGGCGGCGGAGAGCTCGCCGAGCAGCTGGCTGTTGAGCGCGTTCAGCGCCTCGGGCCGGTTCAGGCGGACCAGGGTCACGCCCGCGCTGGGGGTCTCGACGATCAGGGTCTCGTAGCTCATGGCCCGCTCCTTACCGAATGCCGGGAAACGGCCTTAAGGCCCTTCGACCTCGTAGCCAAGCGCCCGCAGGCGCATGGGAAGGCCGTCGGCCCCGACCAGGTGGCCGACGCCGACCACCACCACGGTCTTGCCCGATCCGTCCATGCGGGCGCGAATGGCCTTGATCCAGCGCTCGTTGCGCTGGGTGACCAGCCGCGCATAGAGGCCCGGCGCGGCCTTGCGGATCGGTCCCAGGGCGTCGTCGTCCAGGGCCTTGAGGTCGCCGGCCATCCAGACCGCGACCAGCTCGTCATAGGCGCGCGGATTGCGCTCCAGCTCGCGCAGCGACTCCTCCAGCGAGGCGATCTGTTCCGGCAGGGGCGCTGCGTCGAAGATGGCGATCTGTTCCTCGGGGCTCTCGAAGGCCTTGCGGGCGGCGCTGGCCGGGGCCGAAGCGGCCAGGGTCTTCTCGACCCCCGAATTGGCGTCGGCGCCCGACTTCATGAACTGGGCGCCGGCCAGGGCGACCTCGGCGAACCACGGCTCCAGCCGGTCCAGCACCGCCATCGAGACCCCGAGGTCGGCGGCGGCCCTTTCCAGGCGCTGGGCGCCGTCCGGCGACAGCATCCTCGACAGCGACTGGTCTGGCGGCAACATGCCCCTGGCCGCGGCCAACTGGCCGACCTTGGCCTCGGAGGCGGCGTCGATCGGCAGCTCGAACCACAGGTCGTCGGCCTTGGCGAGCGCGGCGTCCAGGGCGGGCGGTCGCCAGTCCAGGCCCGGCGGCAGCACGTGCACCGAGCCGAACAGCACGAGTTCGGAGTCTGCGTCGCGCACCACCCAGATCGGCGGACGCGCGCTCGCCTCCTGGGCTGCGCAACCGGCGAGGAGGACACCGGCGAAGGCGCCGAGAGCGCGTCTGATCATGGCGAAACTCACGTCTGGCACTTGGGGCAATAGAAGGTGGACCGTCCGGCCTGCACCTCGCGCGCGATGGTCCCGCCGCAGCCGGGGTTCAGGCACGGCTCGCCTTCGCGGTCATAGGCGCGGAAGCGGTGCTGGAAATAGCCCAGCGCCCCGTCGGCGGCGGCATAGTCCTTGAGCGTCGAGCCGCCGGCCTCGATCGCCTCCTCCAGCACCTCCCGGACGATCCCGACCAGGGGCTTCAGCCGCGCCGCCTTGATCGACCCGGCCGGCTTGAACGGCGAGATCTTCGCCCGGTTCAGCGCCTCGCAGACATAGATGTTGCCCAGGCCCGCCACGACGCGCTGGTCCAGCAGCAGGGTCTTGGGCCCCTGCTTGCGCCCGGCGAAGGCGCCGGCCAGCCGCGCCCCGTCGAAAGCGTCCGACAATGGCTCCGGCCCCAGCCCCGCGAACCAGGGATGGCGGGCCAGGGCGCTGGTTTCGATCAGGTCCATGTAGCCGAAGCGCCGCGGGTCGTAATAGGTGACGCGCCCGCCGCCCTCGGTCTCGAAGACCACGTGGGCGTGCTTGGGATCGGGGTCGGCGGCGTAGTGGAACTCGCCGGGCCGCTCCTCGCCCTCGGGCCGTGCGATCTCGAAGCGGCCGCTCATGCCCAAGTGCATGACCAAGGTCTCGCCGCGGTCCAGCCGCGCCATCAGGTACTTGGCCCGCCGTTCCAGCGCCTCGATCCGCGCGCCGGTCAGCCGCTGGACGAAACCCTCCGGGAACGGAAAGCGCAGGTCCGCGCGGCGGGCCTCGACGCGCGACAGGCGCGCGCCCTCGAGCACCGGCTGCAAGCCGCGCCGGACGGTTTCGACCTCGGGAAGCTCAGGCATGCCGCTGAAGTGGCATTTCAGGAGCGTGGGCGCAATTGTTCCCCCCGCTGGGACCTCCGGCCATGAAGCGGCTTTCCTTCTCTCCTTGCGGGAGAAGGTGGCAGGCGAAACCTGACGGATGAGGGGTTCTCCGCAGAGCCGCCCGAACTGTCTGGGTGCTGGAACGTCGTTTGCCCCTCATCCGACCCCGCCGCGCGGGGCCACCTTCTCCCGCAAGGGGAGAAGGGTATCGATCACCTCGCTGGAGGAGGAACGGGCCGACCGACTGGCGCGGCTGGCGTCCGCGGGCTAAGACCCTGGCCTATGACCGGACCTTCCGCCACCTTCGGCTTCCGCGACGTCGACGCCTCCGAGAAGGCGGGCCTCGTGCGCGGGGTCTTCGACAGCGTCGCCAGCCGCTACGACCTGATGAACGACCTGATGAGCGCGGGCGTGCACCGGCTCTGGAAGGACGCCACAGCCGCGCGGCTGAACCCGCAGCCGGGCGAGGTGATCGTCGACTGCGCCGGGGGCACCGGCGACATGGCTCGCCGCTTCGCCAAGTTGGCCCGCAACGCCCAGCAGCGCCGTGGCGGCCCCGACGCCCAGGTCATGATCATCGACTACAACGCCGAGATGATCGCCGCCGGCCGCGCCAAGGGCGGAGAGCCGGAGATCACCTGGAACGTCGGCGACGCCCAGCGCCTGCCGCTGCCCGACGCCTGCGCCGACGCCTATGTGATCTCGTTCGGCATCCGCAACGTCACCGACATCCCCGGCGCCCTGCGCGAGGCCCGCCGCGTGCTGAAGCCCGGCGGCCGGTTCCTGTGCCTGGAGTTCTCGCACCCGGCCACCGAGATGCTGCGCAAGGCCTATGACGCCTATTCGTTCAAGGTGATCCCGCAGATCGGCGAGTGGGTGACCAAGGACCGCGACAGCTACCAGTACCTGGTCGAGAGCATCCGCCGCTTCCCCGACCAGCGGACCTTTGTCTCGATGATCGAAGCGGCCGGCTTCAGGAAGGCCGGCTACACCAACTTCACCGGCGGCGTCGCGGCCCTGCACCACGGCTGGGCGCTCTAGAGCATGACAGCTTCAAGTGGATGCCGGTTGAAGCGACCGTCATGCTCTATACTTTTGAAGATAGACCCTTTTTGTCCGGTTCAGGTGAGATCACCTGAGCCGGAAAGGGTCTAGGCTGATGGGTAGCCTCGCAGCCTTCGGACGGCTGGCCGCCGCCGGCTGGTCGCTGGCCCGCAACGACGCCCTGTTGCCGCGCGAGCTGGACGAGCTCTATCCGCCGGCGGTGAAGGCGCTGTCGAAGTCTCTGCGCATCTTCGCCGGCCGCCAGGCGCGCGACGGCCGCCCGGGCGAGCGCCTGGCCCGCTCGCTGGAGAAGCTGGGCCCGGTGGCCATCAAGCTCGGCCAGCTGCTCTCCACACGCGCCGACATCTTCGGGGCGGCCTTCGCCGAGGACCTGTCGCGGCTGAAGGACAGGCTCGACCCCTTCCCCACCGAGATCGCGCGGCGCGAGGTGGAGCTGGCCCTGGGCCGGCCGATCGACACCCTGTTCGCCAGCTTCGGCGCGCCGGTCGCCGCCGCGTCCCTGGCCCAGGCGCATGAGGCGGCGCTGCTGGACGGGCGCAAGGTGGCGGTGAAGGTGCTGCGCCCCGGCATCGCCCATCGCGTCGCCCAGGATTCCGAAGTGCTGTGGCTGGCCGCCAGCCTGGTCGAGAAGGTCTCCGTCCCGGCCCGGCGGCTGGAGCCCAAGGCCCTGGCCGCGACCGTGATCCGCGCCACCGAGCTGGAGCTGGATCTGCGGCTGGAGGCGGCCGGTGGCGACGAGCTGGCCGAGGTCATGGCCCGCGACGGGTACATGTCGGCGCCCAAGGTGGTCTGGGACGGCGTCGGCAAGAAGGTCCTGACCCAGGAGTGGGCGCAGGGGGCGCCGCTGTCGGACCCCGCGACCCTGGACCTGCCCGGCCTGGACCGCCCGGCCCTGGCCGACAAGCTGCTGCGGGCGTTCCTGTCGCAGGCGTTGGACCACGGGGTGTTCCACGCCGACCTGCACGAGGGGAACCTGTTCGTCGCCGCCCCGGCGCAGATCACCGCCGTCGATTTCGGCATCGTCGGGCGCCTGGCCCCTGCCGAGCGGCGCTACCTCGCCGAAATCCTCTGGGGCTTCCTGCAACGCGACTACGAGCAGATCGCCCGCACCCATTTCGAGGCCGGATATGTGCCGCGCACCCATTCGGTCCACGCCTTCGCCCAGGCCCTGCGGGCGGTGGGCGAGCCGCTGTTCGGCCGCACCGCGCGCGACGTCTCGATGGGCCGGGTGCTGACCCAGCTGTTCGAGATCACCGCCCTGTTCGACATGCGGCTTCAACCTCAGCTCGTGCTGCTGCAGAAGACCATGATGACGGTCGAGGGCGTGGCCCGGCGGCTCGACCCCGACCACGACATCTGGAAGGCCGCCGACCCGGTGGTGCGCCGCTGGATGCTGCGCGAGCTTGGTCCTCAGGCGCGGGTGAAGCGCTTCGTCGACGAGGGGCTGGAGGCGCTGCGCGCCCTCCACCGCCTGATCGAAAACCCGCCGCAGGCGCAGGCGGCCGTGGCGGTGGTGCAGAAGGAGGGCTCGGGGCTGGCCTGGTTCGCCATTGGCGCGGCTGCGGCGGGCGCGGCCTTCGCCCTGGCGGCGTGGGTGTTCTAGCGCGCATCAAAAGGTGTCATCCCGGAAGCCGCGCCGCGGCTGTCCGGGAACCATGAACACCTGACAGGTGGGGCGCGGCCTTCGCCAACCGTCCGAAACGGGGGCAATGGGTCCCGGTCTTCGGCCTGCGGCGGAAACCGGGATGACACTTCAGGACGTTAAAGCGCCTCGCCCCGCAAGAGCCGCGGCAGGTCGCCGCTGGCGCCGCCGGCGTCTTCCATGAAGAAGCGCCGGGCCGGGCCGATGCGGTTGACGGCGGCCATGCCGACGCCGCGCGCCAAGCGCAGCACCGGGTTGTCGTTCGAGAACAGCCGCGTGAAGACGTCGGTCGCCGCCGCCAGCATCACGGTGTCGAAGCTGCGCCAGCGGGCATAGCGCTCCAGCACCAGCTCGCTGCCGATGTCCTCGCCCAGCCGTGCGGCCTCGACCAGCACCTGCGCCAGGGCCGCGGCGCCCTTCAGGCCGAGATTCAGACCCTGGCCGGCGATCGGATGGATGCCGTGGGCGGCGTCGCCCAGCAGCACGGCGCGCGGCGCGGTCATGCGCGCGGCCAGTTGCAGCGACAGCGGATAGGTGAACACCGCCCCGTCGAGGGTCGCGGCCCCCAGGAACTCGCCGAACCGGCGCTGCAAATGCGCGTGGAAGGCCGGGGGCGAGGCGGCCTTCAGCGCCGCGGCCTTGGCCCGGCTCTCGGTCCAGACCAGGCTGGCGCGGTCGTCGGTCAGCGGCAGGATCGCGAACGGCCCGCCGGGCAGGAAGTATTCGTGCGCGACGCCCTCGTGGCCGCGTTCCAGCTTCACGGTCGCGACCACGCCGGTCTGGGGGTAGTCCCAGCCGGTGACGCCGATGCCGGTCGCCGCCCGCACGACCGAGCCGCGGCCCTCGGCGCCGACCACCAGCGGGGCGGTCAGCACGCGGCCGTCCTCCAGGGTCACCCGCGCGCCCGCGGTCTCGAATTCGACGGACTTCACCCGGGCCGGAGCCTCGACGCGGATGCCCGCGCGCCCCACGCCGGCGGCCAGGGCCGCGCGGCTGCGCCGGTTCTCCAGCATGTAGCCCAGCGGCTCGCCCTCCGTGCGGCCTGCGATCTCTGCGGAGTCGAAGCGCAGGTAGAAGGGGCTGGGCGCGCGCGCAGCCGCCCCGGGCGAGAAGCCGTCGGTCACCAGGATCTGCTCGATGCGCTGGGCGTAGGGCTCGATCTCGGCGGCCAGGCCCAGGGTTCGCCACTGGCGGAACGAGGCGAACGCAATCGCCGAGGCGCGGCCGTCGAAGCTCGGCGCCACCTGGTCGTCGAATACGACCGGGTCGATCAGGATCGGCTCCAGCCCCGCGCCCTTGAGGGCCAGGGCCAGGGTGGCGCCCGCCATGCCGGCGCCGGCGATGATCACGTCCGCATCGAATGCCATGGCGGTGATCTAGCACTCCTGGAATGGCGTCGGGAGCTTCTTTCCTCCTCGCATGTCGGGGTGAGCCGGTCCTTCTCCCCTCGCGGGAGAAGGCGGCCCCGCGCAGCGGGGTCGGATGAGGGGGCGGCGCTTGCGGTTTTGATCGTGATCCCTATTCAGGCGGTGCTGCGGAGAGGTCGAAAACCCCTCATCCGTCAGGCTTCGCCTGCCACCTTCTCCCGCAAGGGGAGAAGGAAACCTGGCTCAAATCCACATCCGCGCTCCAGGGTTGCGCTCTGCTCCGATCGCGTGTGAACCTGTCGGCGGGAGGATCTCCATGGGGCATGCGCGATCCCTGCGGCGGCTGGGGGCGGAGATGGCCGGCACGGCCGCGTTCCTGCTGCTGGTGGCCTCGGTTCCGAGCTGGATCGTCTACGAGACCTGGGCCGACCGCATCGAGACGGCGGCTCTGTGGTCGGTGGCCGGCCCCGACTGTCCCGTCGTCGCGCCGGCCGCCGAGCTGTTCGGGGCCAAGGGGCCCTACACCTTCTCCTATGGCGGCGCGCAGTTCTCGCGGCGCTTCGGCCATGTCAGCTGCGCCGCGCCCCAGGGCGGGGGCCTGATCCCCGGCGAGGTCTATCACGTCTGCCAGTTCAACGGCCCGGCCGCCCTGGCCGTCGCCACCCCGGAGGGCGTCACCTATTTCAAGCCGGGCGTCGGCCGCCCGGCCACGGTGACGGTGCGTGGCGGCAAGGCCTCCTGCGTCGTCGGCGGCTGGTTCCGGGCTTAGGCCTGCCGGAAGGTCGTTCCGTCGTACGGATAGGCCCAACCCAGGGCTTCATAGTAGAAATGCTTCACCTCTCTCTTGTTACGAGGTGATTTGCGCAGCTTACACAATGTAATATTGCTCAGTTCCTCAGAAGAAAGTGGGCGTCCCAGCTTCTTCTCGCATCTATCGACAAACCTCTTTTCGACACCGTACTGCATAATTCATCTCTAAAAATTGATCGTAATATCATCTGAACTTACCTTAACTGAGCCGTTGGTCGCAATATTTTTGGTAGAGGCTTTTCTTGGACGAATGCGTCCACTTTACCCATTGCCTTGTCCGGCAAGCCGCCCTACTTCGGTCTTGATTGGACCGATGCGTCCATTTTTGAGCTATTTCAGGCGTATCCCATGGCGGTTTTGCCCAAGACGTTCGTTCCCCTCGCCGTCGGCGGGGCGGTGGCCGTGCTCCTGGTGGTTGGGGGCGGCGCCTGGTGGATGGACAAGCAGCACTATGAAAAGACCGACAACGCCTTCATCGCGGCCGACAAGGTCTCGGTGGCGCCCCAGGTCGACGGCTACGTGGCCGAGGTGCTGGTCGGCGACAACCAGCAGGTTGCGGCCGGCCAGGTGCTGGTGCGGCTAGACACCGCCCCGCTGAAGGCTGCGCTGGCCCAGGCGGAAGCCAATGCGGCAGCCCTCGACGCCGCCGTCCGCGCCGTCGACGACAAGGCCCGGCTGGAACAGGCGATGATCGCTCAGAAGGCGGCGGGCGTCGCTTCCGCCCACGCCCAGTCGCAGCTCGCCCAGGCCGAGCTCGCCCGCTACGGGACGCTCGCCGGCCAGGGCTGGGTATCGCCCCAGCGCGCCCAGACCGCCAAGGCCACCGCCAGCCAGGCCAGCGCCGGGGTCGAGCAGGCCAAGGCGACGCTCGAGGCCGAGCGCCGCGCCGCCCAGAGCCTCGGCTCCAGCCGCGCCCAGACGCTCGCCCAGGCCCAGGCCGCCCACGCGGTGGTCGAGCAGGCGCGCATCAATCTCGACCGCGCCGAGATCAAGGCCCCGGTCGCCGGCGTGGTCGGCGCCCGCGCGGTGCGCCCCGGCCAGTACGTGCGCCCCGGCAGCGCCCTGATGAGCGTGGTGCCGGTGCAGCACGCCTACATCGTCGCCAATTTCAAGGAGACCCAGGTCGCGCGGCTGAAGATCGGCCAGCCGGTCACCATCCACGCCGACGCGTTCGGCAAGCAGGCCTTCACCGGCAAGGTGGACAGCTTCGCCCCGGCCACCGGTTCCGAATTCGCCCTGATCCCGGTCGAGAACGCGGTCGGCAACTTCACCAAGATCGCCCAGCGCCTGCCGGTGAAGATCGTGGTCGACCCGAACTCGCCGCTGGCCGGCGCCCTGCGCCCGGGCCTGTCGGTCGAGGTCAAGGTCGACGTCACCGCCGACACCGGGCCGAGCTTCGCGCAGGCGGTCCCGGCCGCCCAGCTCGCCCGCACCGGCGTCTCGCGCTAGGCGCCCGGTCGTGGCCGACAGCGCCGCCATCGCCAACCCGCCCCAGCCGGCCCCGCCCGGCGGTCACGTGACCGCAGCGGGCGAGATTGACTGGATCAAGGTCTTCCTGGGCTTCGGCGGCATGGTCGTCGGCCAGTTCATGGCCACGCTCGACATCCAGATAGTCGCCTCTTCCCTCAGCCAGATCCAGGCCGGCATCGGCGCCAGCTCTGACGAGATCAGCTGGGTCCAGACCATCTACCTGCTGGCCGAGGTGGTGATCATCCCGCTCACGGCCTACCTGACCAAGATGTGGGGAACGCGGCCGGTCTATGTGGCCGCCGCCGCCGGCTTCATCGCCACCTCGATCCTGACCGGCCTGTCGACCAGCATCGAGATGATGATCGTCACCCGGGCGCTCCAGGGCCTGACCGCCGGCGCGATGATCCCCGCCGTCTTCGCCACCGCCATGACCGTCTTCCCGCCGGAAAAGCGGGTGATGGCCAATGTCACGGTCGGGCTGATCGTCACCCTGGCGCCGACCATCGGCCCGACCCTGGGCGGCCACCTGACCGAGGCGTTGAACTGGCGCTGGCTGTTCTTCGTCAACGTGCCCCCCGGCCTGCTGGTGATGTTCCTGGTCGGCCGCTACGGCGACTTCGACAAGGGCGACCCGGCGCTGGCCAAGGGCATCGACTGGCTCGGCCTGATCGCCATGACCGTCTTCCTGCTGTCGATGCAGTACGTGATCGAGGAAGGCTCGGGTGAGGGCTGGTTCGAGGACGACCTGATCCTCTGGCTGACGGTGACGGCGGTGATCACCGGCGTGCTGTTCATCTGGCGCCAGCTCACCTACCGCCAGCCGATCGTCTCGCTCCGGCCCTTCACCGACCGCAACTTCACCCTCGGCTTCCTGATGAACGCCGTCTCGGGCATGAGCCTGTTCGGCGGCACCTTCATCCTGCCGCTGTTCCTGGGCCAGATCCGCCAGTATTCGGCGGCCGAGGTCGGCACCACCATGCTGGTCTCCGGCCTGACCATGTTCCTGAGCGCCCCGGTGGTCGGCCGCGTGGTGCGGCTGATGGATCCGCGCATCTCGCTGGTGGCCGGCTTCGCGCTGGCGGCCTACGGCGTGGGCCTGGGCGTCCGCGTCACCGCCGAATGGGGCTTCTGGGAGTTCGCCGCCCTCCAGGCGATCCGCGGCTTCGGGGTGATGGTGGCGATGATCGCCGCCCAGGCCCTCTCGGTCTCGACCCTGCCGGTCTCGATGATGAAGGACGCCTCGGGCCTGGTGAACCTGATCCGCAATGTCGGCGGAGCGATCGGCCTGGCGATCCTGACCACGGTGCTGACCGACAAGACCGCCCTGCACCTCAGCGAGCTGTCGGCGGCGATGAGCGTCTCCAGCCTGCAGGGCCAGGACATGCTGGCCGGCCTGACCGCCATGATGCAGGAGCAGGGCGTGGCCAATCCGGAAGGGGCGGCGCGCAAGTTCCTGTCCATGGGCCTGCGCCGCGACGCCGCCGTGCTCGGCTTCGGCGACGGGTTCTTCTTCCTGGCCGCGGGCTGCGCGGTCGCCGCTCTGCTGGGCTTCCTCGCCACTCCCGGAAAAAACCAGGCCGCGCCCGGCGGCGGGGGACACTGATGCCGCGCGCCCCGGGCCAGATCGACCGCGCCAAGACCCAGGCCATCCTCGACGCCGCCGCCCAGGTGTTCGGCGAACGGGGCCTGGCCGCCTCGATGGAGGAGATCGCCCGCCGCGCCAAGGTCTCCAAGCAGACCATCTACAACCACTACGGCTCCAAGCAGGAGCTGATCCGCGCCATCGTCGACCGCCGCGTGCTGGAGATCACCGCCCCGCTGATGGCGCCGGGTTCGGCCGAGCGCCCGGAAGCGACCCTGGCCACCTTCGCCCGCTTCATGCTGAGCGCGGTGATGCAGCCGCGCGGCGGCGCCATGCTGCGCATGACGGTCGAGAGCGCCGCCGAGCAGCCGGACCTGGCGCGCGCGTTCTTCGAGGCCGGTCCCGCCACCTCGCGCCGCCGCCTGGCCGACTTCCTGGCCATGGAGACGCAGGCCGGCCGCCTTTCCGTCGACGATCCGGTGCTGGCCGCCGAGTTCTTCGCCAGCATGGTGATCGGCGCCCACCAGCTCGCCCACCTGCTGGGGGTCGGCAAGTATTACGACGAGGGGCAGATCGATCGCGTGGCCCGCGAGGCCACCCGCCGTTTCCTGCGCGCCTACGCGCCGGAGTAAAAACTTCATCGAACCGTAAAGCCCGCGCCACATCGGCGGGCGAATGGCCTTCGAGGTTAATTCGAGGGTAACCATGTCCATCAAGTCGCTGGGTCTCGCCGCCCTGGCCGCCGCCTCGCTGGCGGTCGCCGCTCCCGCCTCCGCCGCCGTCATCACGCCGGTCGGGGTCACCGCCTCCAACACCTTCCCGTTCTGGGGAATCTACGACGCCAGCCACCTGATCGACGGCAGCGGCCTTTCGGGCGGCCTGCACGACGCCACGTTCTCGAACATGTGGATGACGGACCTGGGCGTCGACAACGCCGTCCTCACCTTCGACCTCGGCGGCGCCTTCAAGCTGAGCGGCCTCAGCGTCTGGAACTACAATTTCGGAACCGAGGGCTATGCCTCGACCCTGGATCGCGCGGCCAAGGCCTTCACCGTCTCGGTCTCGACCGACGGGGTGAACTACGTCCAGGTGCTGGGCGGGAACCTCTCGCGCGGGACCGGCAATCTGCTGGCCGCCGAGACCTTCGGCCTGTCGGGCCTCGCCCGCTACGTCCAGATCGGTCTCAACGGCAACCACCAGCAGGACCCGCAGACCTACGGCTACGCGCCGGTCGGCCTGTCGGAAGTCCGCTTCTCGGGTTCTGCGGTGCCGGAACCGGCGACCTGGGCGATGATGATCGCCGGCTTCGGCCTGGCCGGCGTCGCCCTGCGCAGCCGCCGGATGCTGGGCCAGGCGGCCTAAGCCTCCCAGACCACGACCGTCATGGCCGGCACGGCCATGACGATTGTGGATGGGATCAGCGGGCCGTCAGCGGTCCCCAGGCCGCCATGGCGCCGTCGGCGATCTTCATCAGGGCATCCTCGCTCGCCCCGTCGCGGGCCTGGATCGACATGCCCTGCTGGACGGTGATGAAGAAGGCGGCCATGGCGGCGACATCGGCGGCGGGCGGAATCTCGCCGGCCTCGACCCCCTGGCGCAGCCGCGCCTCCAGATCGGCGCGGCCCGCCGCGCGGACCTCCCGCAGGGCCCCGCAAACCGCGGCGCTGGCCTCGGTCGCATGCAGCTGGCTCAGCACCACCATGCAGCCCGGGGGCTTGCCCGGCCGGGTGAAGCTGCGCGCCGTCGCCCGCAGATAGCCTTCCATCGCCTCGCGGGCGGTCGGTGCGGCCTCGACCGCATCCCAGATCTCCGGCCCTTCGGTGCGGCCATACAGGCCCACCGCCTCCCGGAACAGGGCCTCCTTCGAGCCGAAGGCGGCATAGAGGCTGGGCGAGCCGATGCCCATGGCGCCGGTCAGGTCGCTGATCGAAGCGCCTTCGTAGCCCTTCGCCCAGAACACCTCCATGGCCCGGGTCAGGGCGGCGTCGCGGTCGAAGCTGCGGGGTCGGCCTCGTTCGGCCATTGAAGATCCTTTCTGTAGCGACCGATATATAAATCGCTTGACGGCGACCGGCAACAGCGCCATCTGCTTTCTGTATCGAACGACACAGAAATGGAGAAAGCCCCGTGTCGACCCTCTCCGGAAAGCGCGCCCTGGTCACCGGCGCCAGCCGCGGCATCGGCGCGGCCATCGCCCTGCGCCTGGCTCGCGAAGGCGCAGACGTCGCCATCACCTATGAAAACTCGGCCGAGAAGGCGCACGCCGTCGCCGCGCAGATCGAGGCGCTGGGCCGAAAGGCCCTGGCCCTCCAGGCCAGCAGCGGCGACCCCGCCGCGATCAAGGCCGCGGTCGACCGCGCCGCCGCCGAGCTGGGCGGTCTCGACATCCTGGTCAACAACGCCGGCATCGCCCGCGGCGTCGGTCCCGTCGACGGCTGGACGCTCGAGGACATCGACCAGCTGCTGGCGGTGAACGTGCGCGGCGTGGTGCTGGCCTCCCAGGCCGCCGCCGCCCACCTGCCGCGCGGCGGGCGGATCATCAACATCGGCTCGAACCTGGCCGAGCGGGTGCCGATGGCCGGCATCACCCTCTATGCGATGACCAAGTCGGCCCTGCTGTCGTTCACCAAGGGCCTGGCCCACGACCTGGGCCCGCACGGGATCACGGTGAACCTGGTCCATCCCGGCTCGACCGACACCGACATGAACCCGGCCGACGGTCCCGGGGCCGACCCGCAGCGCGCCCGCATGCCGATCCAGGAGTACGGCAAGCCCGAGGAGATCGCCGGCATGGTCGCCTGGATCGCCAGCCCCGAAGGCCGCTTCGCCAACGGCGCCGGCTTCACCATCGACGGCGGCGCGAACGCCTAGGGGCGACGGCGGCGTGAAGATGCTCCCCCTCTGGGGGAGCTGTCAGCGGAGCTGACCGAGGGGGACTTTGATGCCGGTACACGGAGAGTGGTCCCCCTCCGTCTCGCCTTACGGCGAGCCACCTCCCCCAGAGGGGGAGGATCTTTAGACGCTCGCCTACTCGCTGTCCGCCGCCAGGCCCATCATGTGGAAGCCGGCGTCGACGTGGACCACCTCGCCGGTGGTCGAGAAGCCGAGGTCCGACAGCAGCCAAAGGGCGCAGCCGGCGACGCCTTCCATCGAGGTGTCCTCGCCCAGCGCCGACAGCGCCCGGCCTTGGGCCAGCATGCCGCGGCCGCCGGAGATGCCGGCCAGCGACAGGGTCTTCATCGCCCCGGCCGAGATGGCGTTGACGCGGATCTTCGCCGGGCCGAGGTCGCGGGCCACATAGCGGGTCGCCGCCTCCAGACCCGCCTTCGCCACGCCCATGGTGTTGTAGTTCGGGATCGCCCGCTCAGCGCCCAGATAGGTCATGGTCACGATCGACCCGCCGTTCGGCATCAGTTTGGCCGCCCGCCGCGCGCAGTCGACGAAGCTGAACACCGAGATGTCCATCGCCCGCAGGAAGCTCTCGCGGCTGGTGTTCTCGACGAACGAGCCCTTCAACTCGTCCTTGTTGGCGAAGGCGATCGAGTGAAGGAAGAAGTCGATGGTCCCGTGCGCCTGCTCGATCTGCTCGAAGGCTGCGTCCATCGAGGCGTCGTCCTGTACGTCGGCCGGCACGATCGCCTTGGCCCCCACGCTTTCGGCCAGGGGCGTCACCCGACGCTCCATGCCCGGCAGATGCAGGAACGACAGCTCCGCGCCCTGGGCGGCCAGTTGCGAGGCGATGCCCCAGGCGATCGACTGGTGGTTCGCGACCCCCGTGATCACGCCCTTCTTGCCCCTCATCAGCTCGCCCTTGGGCATCTGATACTCGTCGGCCACCCGCGGTCTCCATGGCGTTGTTCAAATCACCTTCGGTTTTGGACGGGCCTCATGGCGGGCGCAAGCATGAACGGCGGGTCGTGCTATGGACGGCCATGACCCGCGAGCTGCTGCCGATCGTCCAAACGCCGCGCCTTCGTCTGCGGGCCTTCGAGCCAAGCGACGCCGCCGACCTTTGCCGCAACATGACCCCGGCGGTGACCCGCTGGCTCGCCTCCTGGCCCGACCCCGTCACGCAGGACTATGCCTTGGCGCGCATCGAGCGGGCTCGGGCGGGCATGGCTCGCGGGGTCAGCCTGTTCTATGCGCTGGAGCGGATCGAGGACGAGCGCGTGATCGGCGGCCTCGGCGGCGGTCTGGTCCCGCAGGACCCGTCGCGGCTGGAAGTGTCCTATCACCTGGCCGAGGACTGTCATGGCGCCGGCTATATGGCCGAGGCGGTGCGCGCGGCCCTGCCCGCCATCTGGCGGCTGATGCCGGTCCGAATGATCGAGGCGGGCGCCCAGCTCGCCAACGCCGCTTCGTTCGGGGTGATGAAGGCCATGGGCATGAGCCCGGCGCAGGAACGGCTGGTCTATTCCTCGGCCCGTGACCGCCAGGAGCCGACGCAGTTCTACGAGCTGCGCCGGCCTCAGGGTTTGATCTAAACCCGCGCCATCACCAGGCAGCCGTTGGTGCCGCCGAAGCCGAACGAGTTCGACATCACGGTCTCCAGCTGCACGTCCTTGCGCTGGCGCAGGATCGGCAGGTCGGCGAACTCTGGATCGAGGTTTTCGATGTGCGCGCTCTCGGCGGCGAAGCCGTTGTTGAGCATCAGGAGGCTGTAGATCGCCTCCTGCGCACCGGCCGCGCCCAGGCTGTGGCCGGTCAGCGACTTGGTCGACGAGATCAGCGGCGGGTTCGCCCCGAACACCTCTCGCACCGCGCCCATCTCCTTGGCGTCCCCGACCGGGGTCGAGGTGCCGTGCGGGTTCAGGTAGTCGATCTTGCGCCCGCCCAGGTCCGCCATGGCCAGGCGCATGCAGCGCACCGCGCCCTCGCCGGAGGGGGCGACCATGTCGAAGCCGTCGGAATTGGCCGCGTAGCCGACGATCTCGCCGTAGATCTTGGCTCCGCGGGCCTTGGCGCGCTCGTATTCCTCCAGCACCACGATCCCGGCGCCGCCGGCGATCACGAAGCCGTCGCGATCCTTGTCATAGGCGCGGCTGGCGGTGGACGGGCGGTCGTTGAAGCTCGAGCTCATCGCGCCCATGGCGTCGAACAGCACGCTGAGCGTCCAGTCGAGCTCTTCCGTGCCGCCGGCGAACACCACGTCCTGCTTGCCCATCAGGATCTGCTCGTAGCCCGAGCCGATGCAGTGGGTGGAGGTCGCGCAGGCCGAGGAGATCGAGAAGTTCAGGCCCTTGATCTTGAACCAGGTGGCGAGCGTCGCCGAGGCGCCCGAGCTCATCGCCTTGGGCACCGCGAACGGGCCGACCCGCTTGGGGCCGCGCTCCTTGGCGGTGTGGGCGGCGTCGATGATCGCCTTGGTCGAGGGGCCGCCCGAGCCGACGATCAGGCCGGTCCGCTCGTTGGAGACGTCCGCCTCGTCCAGGCCGGAATCGGCGATCGCCTGCTCCATGGCGATGTGGCCGAAGGCCGTGCCCTGGGCCAGGAACCGGGCCGCACGGCGGTCGACCATCGACTCCCAATCGAGAGTCGGCGCGGCGTGGACCTGCGATCGGAAGCCGAGCTCGGCGTATTCCGGCGAAAAACTGATCCCCGACTTGGTTTCGCGCAGCGAGGCCAGCACCTCGTTCGCATTGTTCCCGATCGAGGAGACGATACCGATCCCGGTGACGACGACGCGGCGCATGTGGCTGCTCCTGCCTTAGCGCTGGTAGAGACCGACCCGGAGGTCTTGGGTGTGGTAGATCGCCTGGCCGTCGGCTTCCAGGACGCCGTCGCCGATGCCCATGACCAGGCGGCGGTTGATCACCCGCTTCATGTCGACCTTGTAGGTGACCTTCTTGATGGCGGGCGTCACTTCACCGGCGAACTTGACCTCGCCGCAGCCCAGGGCCCGGCCGCGGCCCTTGCCGCCGATCCAGCCGAGATAGAAGCCGACCAGTTGCCAGAGCGCGTCCAGGCCCAGGCTGCCCGGCATCACCGGGTCCTTGATGAAGTGGCACTGGAAGAACCAGAGGTCGGGATTGATGTCGAATTCGGCCTCGATATAGCCCTTGCCGTGCGCGCCGCCGGTGTCGTCGATCCGGATGATGCGGTCGAACAGCAGCATCGGCGGGGCCGGCAGCTGGGCGTTGCCCGGGCCGAACATCTCGCCCCGAGCGCAGGCCAGCAGCTCTTCGTAGGTGTAGTGGTCCTTGGCCTTGGCGCCTTCGGTCATGCTTGGCTTTCTTGGCGGCGGCTCATTTTTCAGAGCCTTGGGAATCGTATCCTACGGCCCTAGCAGAGCCGGACCGCAGGCTCAACGGCTGCGGGGCGCGCCGGTTCGGCCGACCTTGCACTGGATGGCGGGCGAGGTTCCCCACAGTTCGCCGGCCGGCGCCCAGCCGCTGACCCCGTCGCCGCGCACCTTGCACCAGCCCTTTTCGCAGTCCTTGGTCAGCTCGGCGATGGAGCGGGGGTTGAGATAGGCGACGATCTCGGCTTCGGCCCGCGGCTTCTTGTGCAGGGCCAGGCGCGTCGGCTTGACCCGCATCACGGTCGACTCGCCGCTGGTCAGCCGGCGGTGGACCCAGGCCATGCCGCCGTCGGGGTCGCAGATGCGCCGCCACTCGATGTTCTCGGCGATCACCTGCACCGGCAGGCCCTTGGCCTCGTAGACCCACAAAAGCCTGTGATCCTCGCCGGGGCCGGCCCGGGCGTAGACCTTGTCGAACTTCAGCGAGACGTAGCGCGGTACGGGCTGGCCCGACGGCGTCTGCCGCGGCGCCGCCTGCGCAAGCGGCGCGCAGGCCGCCCAAATCAGCGCCACCGTCAAAAAGGTGAGCGTTGCGGCCTTCCGCCGGTCAATCGTTCGAAGCTCGCCTTGGCCGTCCATGGGGGCTTTGCTAGAGGTTCCTGATCACAACGCAAGGCGCGCCGAGCGCGGTTAAAGAATCCTTTCCAAGACGCCCATGCCCGCCAAGCCCAAAGTCATCGTCACCCGCCGCCTCCCCGACCAGGTCGAGACGCGGATGCGCGAGTTGTTCGACACCGAGCTGAACCTCGACGACGTCCCCATGGACCGCGCGGCCCTGCTGGGCGCGATGCAGCGGGCCGACGCGATCGTCCCGACCATCACCGACACCATCGACGCCGACCTGCTGGCGCAGGCCGGAGACCGCCTCAAGCTGATCGCCAATTTCGGCATGGGCGTCGATCACATCGACGTGGCCGCGGCCAATGAGCGCGGGATCGCCGTCACCAACACCCCCGGCGTGCTGACCGAGGACACCGCCGACCTGACCATGGCCCTGATCATGGCCGTCTCGCGCCGGATCGTGGAGGGCGCCAACGTCGTCCAGGCCGGGCAGTTCACCGGCTGGACCCCGACCTGGATGATGGGCCGCCGCGTCAACGGCAAGCGGCTGGGGATCATCGGCATGGGTCGCATCGGCCAGGCCGTGGCGCGCCGGGCCAAGGCCTTCGGCATGCAGATCCACTACCACAACCGCAAGCCGGTCAGCCATGTGATCGCCGAGGAACTGGAGGCCACCTACTGGGAGAGCCTGGACCAGATGCTGGCCCGCATGGACATCATCTCGGTCAACTGCCCGCACACCCCGGCCACCTACCACCTGCTCTCGGCCCGGCGGCTGAAGCTGCTGCAGCCGCACGCCGTGGTGGTCAACACCGCCCGCGGCGGCATCATCGACGAAGCGGCCCTGGCCGACATGCTGGCCGCCGGCGCCATCGCCGGGGCCGGGCTCGACGTCTTTGAGTTCGAGCCGGCGATCAATCCCAAGCTGCTGACCTTGCCCAACGCCGTGCTGCTGCCGCACCTGGGCTCGGCCACCGTCGAGGCCCGCATCGACATGGGCGAGAAGGTGATCATCAACCTCAAGACCTGGATGGACGGCCACCGCCCGCCCGACCGGGTCATTCCGTCGATGCTGTAGGTCCGCGCGCAACAAGCTTGACCACAACCCCCGCGGCGTCGGAAGCTACCGGCAGTTGTCCGGGGGGATGTCCATGATCACCAGAAGAGCCGCGTTGGCGGCGTCCGTCGCTGCGTTCGCCGTGCAGCCCGCCGTCGCAGCGGCTGCCCCCACGCCGCCGACCTTGGGCGAGCTCCTTCAGAAGCCCGCGATCCGCGGCGCGGCCATGTCGCCGGACGGCAAGCGCATCGCGGTCGTCGGCGAGACCTGGTCGGGGGGGAAGCGCAGCGCCTATATCGACATCATCCGCGCCGATGATCCAAACTTGGCGCGCACCAAGGTTTCCGTCGGTGAGAACGACGTCGAGGACGTTCACTGGGCGAACAACGAGCGTCTGCTGCTGCAAACCGTGCGCAAGCTGAACGACTACGAACGCAAGGCGACCAACTGGATCGGCGACGTGGACTCCGTTCGGGTGCGCCGCTTGCTCAGCATCACCGCCGAGGGGCGCAATCCGGCGGTGATGTTCGCCAACGATGTCAATCTCCATAAGATCAATTTCAATCTGGCGAGGGTGGTCAGCCTGCTGCCGCAGGATCCGCTTCACATCATGATGCGGGCGCAGGAAGCGGATCGTTTCAACCTCTACCTTGTGAACGTCGAGACGGGCGCTTCCGAGATCGTCGAACGCGGCGGTCCGATGACCAACAACTGGGAGATCCAGAACGGCCGCGCGGTGCTGCGCTGGGACTTCTTCACCGGCGGCGGGGCCGGCGCCATCCTCAGTCGGCCTGAAGGCGAGACGAAATGGACGCAGGTGCGGCGTTTCCGCAGGTCCGAGGTCCTGAAGCCGGATTTCGACATTCTCGGCGACGCCGGCGAGCCGGGCATGTTCCTGGTCTCAGTGCGCGAGGACACGGACGCCACGACCACCATCCGCAAATGGGACGTGCGCAGCGGCCAGCTGGGCGAGACCGTCGCCGGCCGCCCCACGCTCGATGTGGACGGGGCGCTGTTCGACAAGAACGGGATTTTTGTGGCCTCGTCGTTCATCGAGGACCGGCTGGCCTACGACTTCGCCGACAAGACCCTGGCTCCGCATTATCGCGGCATCGATGGGTTCTTCGGTCGCGAATGCAATGTGCGGATCATTGACCTCAGCGCCGACCGCAACCGCCTTCTGATGCACGTCTCGGGCCCGCGCCTGCCGGGCGCCTACTATTTCTACGATTTGCAGGCGAAGCATCTGGAGAACCTCGGCGTCAGCCATCCATGGCTCCTGGAGGATCGGTTGGCGCCCGTCGAGCTTCTCGATGTGAAGCTGCGCGACGGCGGTGCGATGCGCGCCTATCTCACGGAGCCGCTGGCGTCTGGCCCGCGCCCCATGATCGTCCTGCCCCACGGCGGGCCGGAAATGCGCGATCATCACAGCTACGACGTTTACGCGCAGATCTTCGCCGCCCAAGGGTGGCTGGTGCTGCAACCGAACTTCCGCGGCTCGGGCGGGTACGGTCGGGCCTATGCCGACGCCGGCCGTCGGCGCTGGGCCGATCGCATGCAGGAGGATGTAGAGGACGCGGTCGCCCAGGTGCTGGCCAGCGGGCGGGCCGATCCCAAGCGGGTTGCGATCTGGGGTGCGAGCTATGGCGGCTATGCGGCGCTGATGGGCGCCGTGCGCAATCCCGACCTCTATAAGGCTGCGGTCGCCGTCGCCGGTCCGGCCGACCTCGCTCAGTTCATGGATGACCGCAAGAGCTACGGGCTCGACAATCCGTACTACCAGTATTGGGTGCGGACGCTCGGCGACCCTAAGGCGGACCTCGCGGCTTTGCAGGCGTCCTCGCCGGCAAGGCGAGCCGCGGAGATCAAGGCTCCGGTCCTGCTGGTTCATGGTCTCGAAGACAGCAATGTGCTGCCCAATCAGTCGCGGATCATGGCCGCGGCGCTGCGCGCGGCCGGCAAATCCGTCGTCCATTTGGAGATCCGCGGCGCCGATCACTCGGACTGGGACGAGGACGCCGAACGCAAGCTTGCGACGGAGTCCGTCGCCTTCCTGGCCAAGGCGCTCGCCTAGCGGCCGCCGCAGACCTCGCACTCGGGGTCTGCGCCGATCCGGACGGTGCGGCTGTCGCCCGACAGGCCGTCGTAGATCAGCAGCCGGCCGGCCAGGGGCTCGCCGGCGCCGGCGATCAGCTTGACGGCCTCCAGCGCCATCATCGAGCCGATCACCCCGGCCAGGGCGCCGACCACGCCGACGGCGACGCAGGTTTCGGCCTCCGGCGGGACCTCGGGCACCAGACAGCGATAGCAGGGCCGGCCGCGGAACACCCCGACCTGGCCGGTCCAGCGGCCGATGGCGCCCGAAACCAGGGTGCGCTCGTGCTTCACGCAGGCGGCGTTGACCGCGAAGCGGGCGGCGAAGTCGTCGGTGCCGTCCAGCACCAGGTCCACCCCCTGGACCAGGGCGCCGACGTTGCAGGCCTCGACATGCACCGGGGCGCAGTCGACATGCACGTGCGGGTTCAGGGCGCGCAGGTGGGCGGCGGCGGCCTCGACCTTGCGGACGCCGACGTCGGTGTCGCGGAAGATCACCTGGCGCTGCAGGTTGGACGTGTCGACCACGTCGGCGTCGGCCAGCACGATGCGGCCTACCCCGGCGGCGGCCAGATACAGGGCGGCCGGGGCGCCCAGGCCCCCGGCGCCGACGATCAGCACGCTGGCGGCCTTCAGCCGCTGCTGGCCCTGGCCGCCCACCTCGCGCAGCACCAGGTGGCGCGCATAGCGTTCGACTTCGTCGTCGGTGAAACTCATGGCCTGCCGTCCGTTCCGTTCGTCGGTCCCGGGCGAACCAACGTCGCCTCTCGTCGCGCCGCGCTTGACCTTGCCCCTCGCCCTGGCCACATCGGAAGCCATGACGACAAGTTCCTTTCCCGACTGGCACGGCACCACCATCCTCGCGGTGCGCAAGGGCGGCAAGACCGTGATCGCCGGCGACGGCCAGGTCTCCATGGGCCAGACCGTGGTCAAGGGCAACGCCCGCAAGGTCCGCACCCTGGCCGGCGGCAAGGTCCTGGCCGGTTTCGCCGGGGCCACGGCCGACGCCTTCACCCTGATCGAGCGGCTGGAAGCCAAGCTGGAACAATATCCCGACCAGCTGGCCCGGGCCTGCGTCGACCTGGCCAAGGACTGGCGCACCGACCGCTACCTGCGCAAGCTGGAGGCGATGCTGCTGGTCGCCGACAAGGAGCAGATCTTCACCGTCACCGGCGTCGGCGACGTGCTGGAGCCGGAAACCGGCGTGGCCGCCATCGGCTCGGGGGGCAACTACGCCCTGGCCGCGGCGCTGGCTCTGGCCGAGACCGACCTCGACGCCGAGACGCTGGCCCGCCGGGCGATGGCCATCGCCGCGCGCATCTGCGTCTACACCAACGGAGAACTGACGGTTGAGAGCCTGTAGCCTCCTCGCTGCCGCCGCTCTCCTCAACGCCACCCCCGTCCTGGCCGAACCTGATCCGTCCGCGGTCGTCGCCGCGGAGCGGGCCTTTGCGGCCGACGGCCTGGCCCTGGGGATCAAGCGCTCGTTCCTGAAGCACTCGACCGCAGAGGCGATCCTCTTCGCGCCCGACCCGGTCAAGGCGCACGATCTCTACGCCGACCGTCCCGAGCGGCCGCTTCCGCCGCTGGTGTGGTGGCCGCTGTGGGCCGGGATCGCCCGCTCCGGCGATCTCGGCTTCACCACCGGGCCGGCCACCTTCGGCGGCAAGGAGAATGGGTGGTACTTCACCGTCTGGGCCCGGCAGGCGGACGGCGGCTGGAAATGGATCTATGACGGCGGCTCGCGCAGCGCCCATGGGAGCGCCGCGCCCCAGGGCTCGCCGCCCGCATACCTTGCCGCGTCGACCGGACCCAAGGCGACCGCCGGAGAGGCCATGGCCGCGGTGCGGGCGGCCGAGGCCAGGCTCGCCGCGGCGGCGGCGACGGACGTCCCGGCCGCCTATCTGGCCGTCCTGAGCGGCGATGCGCGGGTCGCCGGCTCGCCGGCGGTCCCGGCGACCACGCCGGCGGCGGTGCGCGCCGAGCTCGCCGGCCGGGCGCGGGCCATCGCCTTCTCCCCGCTCGGCGGCTCGGCCTCGCAGGGCGGGGACCTGGCCTGGACCTATGGCGACGCGCGCTGGGAGGAGGGCCGAAAGCCGAGCCGCGGGCACTATGTCCGCATCTGGCAGAGCCGGGCCGAGGGCTGGCGCCTGGTGTTCGATCAGATTCTGCCTGTCGCAGAGCCGAGCTCGTGACTATCTAGCGGGCCATGACCGAGTTCTCTCCCCGCGAAATCGTCTCCGAACTGGACCGCTACATCGTCGGCCATCCCGACGCGAAGAAGGCCGTCGCCGTCGCCCTGCGCAACCGCTGGCGCCGCCGCCGCGTGCCCGCCGACCTGCGCGACGAGGTGACGCCCAAGAACATCCTGCTGATCGGCCCGACCGGCGTCGGCAAGACCGAGATCGCCCGGCGGCTGGCCAGGCTCGCCCAGGCCCCGTTCCTGAAGGTCGAGGCCACCAAGTTCACCGAGGTCGGCTATGTCGGCCGCGACGTCGACCAGATCGTCCGCGACCTGGTGGAGAGCGCCATGGCCATGGTTCGCGACAAGCGCCGGGCCGGGGTGCGCGCCCGCGCCGAGGCGGCGGCCGAGGAGCGCATCCTCGACGCCCTGACCGGCCCCGGCTCCACCGCCGCGCGCGAGAGCTTCCGCAAGAAGCTGCGGGCTGGCGAGCTGAACGACAAGGAGGTCGAGCTGACCCTGCAGGACACCGGCGGCGGCCTGCCGATGTTCGACATTCCGGGCCAGCCGGGCTCGCAGATGGGCATGCTCAATCTCGGCGAGATGATGGGCAAGGCGTTCGGCGGCCGCACCAAGACCCACAAGACCACCGTCGCCGGCGCTCACGCCCCGCTGATCGCCGAGGAGAGCGACAAGCTGCTCGACCAGGAGGCCCTGACTCAGGAAGCCCTGGAGCTGGCCGAGAACAACGGCATCGTCTTCCTGGACGAGATCGACAAGGTCGCCTCCAACCGCGACCGCGCCGGCGCGGACGTGTCGCGAGAGGGCGTGCAGCGCGACCTGCTGCCGCTGATCGAGGGCACGACCGTCTCGACCAAGTACGGGCCGGTGAAGACCGACCACATCCTCTTCATCGCCTCGGGCGCCTTCCACGTCGCCAAGCCCTCGGACCTGCTGCCCGAGCTGCAGGGCCGCCTGCCGATCCGCGTGGAGCTGAAGGCCCTGACCCGCGACGACTTCCGCCGCATCCTGACCGAGCCGGAGGCCAACCTGATCCGTCAGCACCAGGCGCTGCTCGCCACCGAGGGCGTCACGCTGGCCTTCACCGAGGAGGCGATCGACGCCCTGGCCGACGCCGCCGTGACGGTCAACGGCAGCGTCGAGAACATCGGCGCCCGCCGCCTGCAGACCGTGCTGGAAAAGGTGCTGGAGGAGATCAGCTACTCGGCCTCCGACCGCTCGGGCGAGACCATCAGCATCGACGCGGCCTATGTGCGCGAGCGCATCGGCGGCCTCGCCCAGAACACCGACCTCAGCCGGTACATCCTCTAGACCTCGTGGGCGTCATCCCGGTTTCGGCGTCGTCGACGACCGGGACGACGCCTTGTAGATCCCTGGGGCCTCACCCCTTGCCCATCATCTTCGCCCGCAGCCGGCGCATGCCGCCGAGCCAGCGGTCATAGTCGGCGGTCTTGCGCTGCATGTAGGTCAGCACCACCGGGTGCGGCAGGATCAGGAATTTTTCCTCGGCCAGGCCCTGGACGACGCTCTCGGCCACCTCGTCCGGGGTCAGCACCCCATCCAGGTTCTGCGGCTGCGAGGCCGCGTCGCCCTGGCGCAGCATGGCGGTGTCGACGCCCTGGGGGCACAGGATCGAGACCTTGACGCCCTGGTCGCCGTGGGTGATGGCCAGCGACTCCGCGAACCCGACCGCGGCGTGCTTGGTGGTCGAATAGACCGCGCCGCCGATCTGCGACAGCAGCCCGGCCGCCGAGATGGTGTTGAGCAGGTAGCCGCCGCCGCGCGCGGCCATGCCCGGCGTCACCGCCCGGGCCGCGTGGACGTGGGCCATGACGTTGACGTTCCACGCCCGGTTCCAGACCGCGTCGGGCGAGGACGCGGCGCTGTCCTTGTCCGGGTCGCCGTCGCCGACCCCGGCGTTGGAGCAGAAAAGGTCGATCCCGCCATGTCGCGCCTCGACGTCGGCGACCATGGCCGCCACCGCCGCCCCGTCGCTGACGTCGAGCGTGACGGCTTCCCCGCCGATCTCGGCGGCGACCGCGGCCGCGCCTTGCCCGTTGCGGTCGGCGACGACCACCGCCTTCGCGCCCTCCTTGGCGAACCGCCGGGCCAGGGCCGCGCCGATCCCCTCCGCGCCGCCGGTCACGACGACGACCTTGTCCTTCACGTTCATCGGAATGTCCCTCTAGGCTTGGGCGTCGGCGTAGCCGGCGTAGGAATGCTTCAGGCTGGCGTGGTTCAGCAGCATCTCGGCGACCTGCTTCTCTCCGCTCGCGTCATAGACCCGGGTGCGCACCCAGTAGGACTCGGTGCGCTTGCTTTCGGCCAGGGCGACGATCTCGCGGCGCAGGACATATTCCTCGCCGACGAACAGCGGCCCGTCGATCACCCGGATCTCCTGGTCGGCGAACAGCCCGACGGCCGGACCGTTCACCGGAAAGGCGGCCTCGCGGCTGGAATATTCGAACAGCACGCTCAGCATCTCGAACGGGATGATCGCCCGGCCCCAAGGCGAGGCCGCGGCGTCGGAATACCAGGGCGAGTTTTCGGTGATCACCGCCAGCTTCTGGTTCAGGCTGAACGGATAGAGCGCGCCCATGTGCTGGTCGGCGCCCATCCGCACCCGCTCGTCCTTGGCGCCGGTCATGCCGACCTTCAGATCCTCCAGGATCAGCAGCTTGCCGGGCGGGCGCAGCGCCGCCATGCGGGTCTCCAGCAGGGTCGGCTCGGTCTTCGGGCCGACGCTGGCGCTGGCTTCCAGGACCGGCGTGCCGTCGGCTTTCTGCGCCCAGACCCGCGTCGTGGTCGCCCCTTCGGGCGGGATCTCCGCGAACGCGCGGACCTCCTCGCCTTCGACCACCATGTTCAGGAAGTGGGACGAGATGCAGCCGCTTTCGAACCAGCGCCGGCCCCAGATCTTCGCCAGCAGCGGCTGGAACTGGCTGAAGTGGGTCGGCCCCTCGATCGGCCCGGCGCGGAAGCCCAGCTTCTCGGCCATGGCGTCGTCGTGAATCGAGGAGTGCCCGCCGTATTCCTGGTCGGCCAGCATCTGGTGCGGCCGGCGCAGCGGCCCGGCCAGGCTCAGCGGCGTTGCAAAGCTCATCGGCGTCTCCTTCTCCCTGCGACCTTCATAGACCGACTGCGGGGAATTCCGAACGGTTGTTTGAACTTCGCGTGGCCGATCCTTACCACCGTCGCGCCCGCCCCGTGGGCTAGGCTGCGCCCACATCGGAGGCGAACATGCGCGATCAGGACCAGTCCAGCCGCGGCCCGCACCTGACCTGGGCGGAGTCCCGGTTCGGCGAGACCACGATCATTCCGGGCGGGGCGCCGGTCCGGATCAAGGTCTCGGGCCTCGACACCGGCGCGGGCCTCAGCGTCTTCGCCTACGAGGGCAAGGCGCCGGGCGGCCCGCCTCTGCACGTCCACGAGGCCCAGGACGAGATCTACATTGTGCTGAAGGGGCGCTATCTCTTCGAACTGGGCGGCGAGCGGCGTCTGGTCGAGGCCGGCGGCTCGATCTTCCTGCCCCGGGGCGTGCCCCACAGTTTCGCCCAGCTCGGCGACGAGGGCGAGATGGTCTTCATGTTCACGCCGGCCGGGCGGATGGAGGACTATTTCCGCGCCCTGGCGGCCTTGGAGGGCCCGCCGGCGCCGGAGGCGGCTGCCGCACTCTTCGCCGATCACGGAATGAGGCTTGTCGGGCCGCCGATCTCGTTGGACGCTCAGGCCGTTCCATGAGGCGGAGGCGGCGATGCGCCCGGTCTTCCTTGCCCTGCCGCCCTCGCCGGACCTGACGGGCTGGATCCGCCAGCATCAGCTCATCCGCTTCCGCTTCGCCGCGGCGGGCGACGTTCCGGCCAAGCCCTACTGGCCGCGGCCGGCCAGCGCGCTGGCCTTCTATCCCCGCGACCCGGAAACCCTGGTCGACGAGCAGGGCCGCGAGCTGGTCCGCAAGCCGCGGACCGCCCTGATCGGCCAGCCCACCGTGCTCACCCGCCGGCGCGGCGGGGCCGACTTCTTCGTCTATCAGGTGGAGTTCGCGCCCGGGGCCCTGCACCGGCTGGGCGGCCCGCCGCTCCAAACGATCACCGACGACACGCTGGACGCCGAGCTGGTCTTCCCGGACCTGGTTCCCGTCGCCCGCCGTATCGCCGAGACCGAGGCTCCCGACCAGATGATCCA
>NZ_JAYRSU010000012.1:0-122724 GCF_041919955.1 Phenylobacterium sp.
CATCGAACACCGACGCTTGCAGCACCGCAAGCTCGCCGCTTAATATCAACCCCAGGACGAGGCCCGCGCTCCGCTAATCTACGCCGCGATCTGCGCCAAATGTTCTGACGACAGACAGTGCACAGGATCCGGCACCCAGACCCGGGTAAGGTCTCCTGAGCGATGCAGGATCGCCAGCTTCTGGGAGTCGCGCAGGTCGGTCTTGACCCGGTCGCTGGCCTTCTTTGGGATCAGCGACGGCGCCACCACCATGCAGCCGTGCCCGAGCTCGGTCAGCTGGCGATAGATGCCGTAGCCGCAGCAGCCGGCCTCATAGCAGAACTCCAGCCGGTCGCCGGCCTTGGCCAGCCGCTTGGCCAACTTGGCGAGGTCCGTTGGTGTATTGGGCACCTCGCCCAGGAACCGGACGGCGCCATCCCGGCCGTCCTCCGCGACGCTGACTGAGATGCTGACCTTGTGAACGTCGAGACCGACGTAGAGCGTGTCCATGCCTTCCTCCGATGCTGCTGCATCAGCTCAGAATGCAGCACCGCGATCCGGACGGCTCGCCGCCGGGAGGAAGGACATACGGACTAAGCCGCGTCGCGGACGCCCGTCCGCGGCCATGGGGGAATGAAGATCCCATGGGGCGGGTAGTGCGCTCCGCTCTGGCTCCAGCAGAGTGAGGTCGCCGAACCCTCACCCCTTTGGAGCCCGACCCATGCACGATCACTCCCCGCCCGAGCACAGCGCCATCCGCACCGATCTCGGCGCGATCTTCGTATCTCTCGAACTCAGCCGATCGACCTGGCTGATCACGTCCCTGTCGCCGGGCGCTGGGGAGAAGCTGTCCAAGCACGTCGTGCCGGCCGGCGACCTCGCGGGACTGCTGGGGCGGTTCGCCCAGCTCAACGAGAAGGCCAGCGCGCGGCTGGGCCGCAGCTTTCCGATCATCGCCATCCAGGAGGCCGGGCTGGACGGCTTCTGGATCCACCGCGTGCTGGAGGACGAAGGGATCGAGAGCCACGTGGTCGATGCCGCCTCGATCCTGACCTCCCGCCGGCGGCGGCGGGCCAAGACCGACCGGATCGACGGCGAGACGTTGGTCCGAACGCTGATGGCCTACAAGCGTGGCGAGCCGCGCGTCTGCTCAATGGTGCGGGCGCCGACGCCAGAAGAAGAAGACCGCCGCCGTCTCTGCCGCGAGCGCAAGACGTTGGTGATCGAGCGGATCGAGCACACCAATCGGATCAAGGGCCTGCTCTGCGCCCAGGGAATCTTCGACTACGATCCCCTGCGCCGGAACCGCCGGACCCGGCTGGAGGAACTGACGACCGGCGATGGCCGACCGATGCCGGCCCGCCTTAAAACCCAGATCAGACGCGAACTCGACCGGCTCGAGATCTTGCTGGCCCAGCTGAAGGCGGTGGAGGCGGAGCGCGACGCGCTCGTCGAGCCAGCGAGTTCAGAGGCGCCGACGCCGGCGACAATGCTTGCCCGGTTGAAGGGCATCGGGCCGGAGTTCGCCGCCGTACTCTGGTCGGAGGCGCTGTATCGGCGCTTCGACAACAGAAGGCAGCTCGCAGCTTACGCAGGGCTAGCCCCAACCCCTTGGAAGAGCGGGTCGATCGACCACGAACAGGGTGTATCGAAAGCGGGCAATCCCCGACTGCGGACCACGATGATCCAGGTCGCCTGGCTGTGGCCGCGGCACCAGCCAGGCTCGGCGCTAAGCGTCTGGTTCCTAGACCGCGTTCAGCGCAACGGCGGGCGCATGCGCAAGTCCGCGATCGTGGCGCTGGCGCGCAAGCTTCTGGTGGCGTTCTGGAAGTACGTGACGCAGGGCGTCGTCATCGAGGGAGCTGTCGTGCAACAGGCCTAGAGACGACGCTCTCGACGAAATCCGCAGGGCTAGTCGACCCTGACGGATCCAGGCGGACGAACCGATTGCAGCCATGGCCTAATCAGCCGGAATGAAGAATGGTCTCGTCCTCTGAGCCCGACACCTGCGAATGCGGGATATGGGTGCAGCCGCGGTGACGTGGCGACCGAATGTGAGGTTGATCTGGCGCGGTAGCGGCCAGGTCGTGGACCGGGCTTGGACTTGGATTCCAAATGTCGATGCCAAACTAGCGCCGCGGCGCCTGTCAGCCACAGCATGCCTTGCCGCCGTCCTCCTGGATCGGCGGACATGGCACGTCGCCGTAGGAACAGTAGACGCAGCAGTCGCCTGCCTTGGGCTTGAGGACGGCGCCGCAGCCCTGGCAGTCGTAGAAATATTGGCAGGCATCGGTCGGCATGGTCTCTGTCGCCTTATGGCCGCAGTGCGGACAGGTGAGCGTGGAGCGCGCCAGGATCTGCACGGCGTCCATCACCGGGCGCTCCTGATCAGCGTCAGAGCCCAGGGCTCGATGATTGGCTGCCAGATCAAGGCGAGGAGCACCAGCACGGTGGCCGCGCCGAGCAGGCCGATCCCGAGCCGCGACGGCGCAGCGCAGGCGCTGTCGACCCGGCACCGCCGAGCCCGCCGCCAGGTAAGGGTCCAGCCCACGCCGATCACCGCCAACGCGGCGAAGGTGATCCAACTGCGCTGCTCCGCGATCAGGCTCATGCCCCCCAGGCCTAGCCCCGCCAGCGCGAGCGACATCGGCAGGACGCAACATGCAGCCCAGGCGAAGACTGCGCCGGCCCCGGCGGCGACCGCCGTCCAGCTCAGAGCCGTCTCGGCGGGCGTCCGACCCTGTCCATCTCGTCGGGCTTGAATCCCGCTGCTCGCCGTCATGGGATCGTCTCCTGGTCCAACAGGAACCATCATGCCATCTGTAGTGACTACAGACTCAAGCCCTAATCGAAAGCTGCGCTCCATGGCTGAACAGGCGATTCAGATCGGCGAACTCTCACGCCGCACGGGCTGCAACATCGAGACGATCCGCTACTACGAGCGGATCGGCCTGATGCCGCCCCCACCGCGACGCGGCCGCTACCGCAGCTATGACGGTGAACACGTTGGCCGGCTGGGCTTCGTCCGGCGAGCCCGTGAGCTAGGCTTTACGCTGGATGAGGTTCGCGCCCTGCTGGGCTTGGCCGGTGGTGGGCAAGCCTCCTGCGCCGAGGTGAGAACCCTCGCCGCATCGCACCTGACGGATGTCCGAGCGCGGATCGCCGACCTTAGGCGTATGGAGCGGGTCCTGGCTGACTCCGTGCGGGCCTGCGACGCTGGGCAGGACCCCGGCTGTCCGCTGATCCAATCCCTCTATGCGGAACATGGGCCGTCGCGGGACTGCCTTGACACTAAAATCCCCATGTGAGGCTGCAAGTAGCCGCGCGCCAGCGCGGCGGGACGCGCCGACGAGCGGCCGGCGGCGGCCCAAGGCCGCGCCCTGCGGCGCGCCCGTAGGAGCCGCGTCGCGGCGGGACCGAGCGCGAGCGCCGGCCGCTCGCCGTTTCCCCGCCTCGGCGAAGACGCGCGCAGACCCGCGCTCGCGGCCTCAGGACCCGTCGAGCGCTCGGGGCCTGCCCCCTGAAAGCTCAGCCATTTACATCCGGGGGTTTGGCGGTCGATGTATGCAACATTGACGAAACCGCGGTCGGGGGACGGCGCATGGTTGGACGACGGCTTAGCCTTTGCGCCCTGGGACTCGCGGGCGCGATTGGGGTGGCCCTGCCGCACGCGGCCGCCGCCCACCCCGGCGGTCTCAACGCCGAGGGCTGCCACAATGACCGCAAGCGCGGCGGCTATCATTGCCACCGCGCTCCAAGCTCGGGCGCCAGCCGCACGGCGCCCGCCGCCCTCTTCTCCGGCCGGGCCTTCCCCAACTGCTCGGCGGCGCGCGCCGCCGGCGCCGCCCCGATCCGCCGCGGCGAGCCGGGATATGGCCCACACCTCGACCGCGACGGAGATGGCGTGGCCTGCGAGACCGGTGGCGGCGGACGCCGTAACTTGGAGATGAGCACCGGCGGGACGGCCCTTGGCCTTTTGGGCGCATCGAGCGGCTATCGGCGGCCAGCGATCACCCGCTCGTCAGAGCCCAGCTCCGGGCGCCCGGACCCTGGCCTCGACGGCCTGGCGCTTGCCGAGCGCGTCGAGATCGTCCGGCGCCTGCAAATAAGACTGGCGAGCGAGGGCTATGACCCTGGAACCGCCGACGGCCGCATCGGGCCCCGGACGCGCGCGGCCCTGGCGCAGTTCCAGGCGGCGACGGACCTGCCCGGCACGGGGCTCATAGACGCGCCGACGCTGGCGGCGCTGAGCGTCGCCGCCGAGGACGAAGCGGATGACGCCGACCTGGCGGCGAGCGGCGCGATCCTGATCCAACCGATCTGGCTTCGGCGCCCCAGCGCGCACGACCTCGCGCGGCTCTATCCGGACCAGGCCCAGCGCGCCGGCGTCGGTGGCGACGTCGTCCTGGACTGCCTGGTCGCGGCGAGCGGCGAGCCGCGGGCCTGCGAAGTGATCTCCGAGACGCCCGAGGGCCACGGCTTTGGCGGGGCGGCGATAGAGCTCGCCCGTCGCTACCGCGCCAAGGTCGTTCCCGCCCAGGCCGGCGCCCGTGTGCGGCTGCCGATCAGCTTCCGGCTTCCAGGCTAGAAGCGCTCTGAGCCATAGCAAACCGGAAGAGAAGCGGTTGCGCCGCAAGGCTGCGGGAGGATCGTAAGCGCCGACCTCTCGCCGCCTCTAGCCTTTGAATCCCGGGCTTGTTAAACGGATCGCCCTTAGCCGTGCGGGCGTGGTGAAACTGGTAGACGCGCTGGACTCAAAATCCAGTTCCGCAAGGAGTGTCGGTTCGAGCCCGACCGCCCGCACCAATCTTCGGCTCCGAAAGCCGCCGGCTTAGAGCCGCAAGCCGCGCCGCCGAAGCCCCGACCACGATCATCGTACGGCCACCTCCGACATCGGCGACGGGCTCAGCAGCTTCGACGGGAAGACCAGAACGCCGGCATCCCCGGGAAAGGGACGGGGCGGTTCCAAGGCCGCTGCCGGGCGTTCTGGGCGGTCGTGCAGAGTGGAACCGGCGATGCCTGGTGATCAGGCAGGCAGCGCGCCGGTCGATCGTGCCGACGGGGCTTATCTGGAGGGGGTCGCCCGAGGCGTCAACCGCCGCCCGCCTCACCGTCCTCGTCCGCCCTCCACGACGCCCCGGCTGCGCATCAGGTCCCCCAGCCCCGCGCCGTTCAGGCTGCAGTGGGCGACGACGCGGTCGTAGGAGCGCCGCCCGGCCCGGCAGGCGACGGCGCGGCCCCGGGCGATGGCCTCCAGGGCGGCCTTGGCCTCCCGCCCGCCCGGCGCGGAGAGTTCCGGCGCGTAGAAGTCGGCGAGCCGGACCTCCACCCAGGTCGCCGGATCGCCGGAGCGCCCCACGCAGAGGCTGTCGCCGTCGCCGACATAGCGGACGGCGCCTGAAAATCTCGTCCCGGGCTTCGGAAGCGGCGCGGTGCAGGGATCGGCGGCGGCGAGCGCCGGCGCGACGAGGAACAGGCCGGTCAGCAGGACAAGCGCGCGCATCGTTCGATCAACCCCTTCGGCTCCAGCGGGGAACCGGCCGCCAGCCGTCTGGACTCCGCCCCGCCGCATGAGGAAGGCTTTGGGTCCGATTCTCCAAGGAACCCTAGCGCATGAACACGTCTGATCTCGTCGACCGCCTCGCCGCCGACGGCCAGCGCACCAAGGCCCAGGCCAAGGACGCCGTCGACACCCTGCTCGCGGCGCTCCGCGACGCCCTCGTCGCCGGCGAGGAGGTCAATCTGCCCGGCTTCGGCAAGTTCAAGGTGCAGGACAAGCCCGCGCGCACCGGCCGCAACCCGGCCACGGGCGCCGCCATCGAGATCGCCGCCAGCAAGAAGGTCGCCTTCACGGCCGCCAAGGCGCTGAAGGACGCGGTCGCTCGCTAGGGGCGGGCGGTCCCCAGCTCGTCCGCCCTCGCCCCTGTCCTTTGCTGCGCGGAGGACAGCGGGCGTCATGTCGGGCGGCACCTGCACAGTGTTCGCCGCCAGCCGCTCGCCGTTCAGGCCGATCGTTGCCCGCAGACGCCAGACCAAACGGCCTGGGGCGAGCCGATCGACCACGCCAGCCCTCAACGGTCTTAAGATGCGCTTGGTGGATATGCGCCCTATTCAGCAAGCGCGACCGGATCACCGACCTTGACTGTGCCCGGCGTGACGACTTCCGCATAGGACGCGAACGTCGGCAGCGAGAGATCGACCTTGAACTCCGGAGGAAGCCCGCCCTTCTCGCGATATCGAACCAGACCCTGCATGACATTTAGGCCGCGCTCGCCCGTTCGGGCGTCGAACCCCGTGATGAGGCAGCGCGGAACTGGCGAGCGCACCCGCAGCAAGACCTCGCCCACGCGCAGGAGCTTCCCGTTCCAGGCGTCCTCTTCGTGCTCCACAAGATTGTCGAACACAAAGCCGGCGCGGAAACGGGCCGGATCGACGTCTGTCGCGAGTTCGCGCGACAGCCGCCGAATGGACCCTGTCGTTACGAACGTGATGGGCAGGATATCGATGCCGCCGCCAGCCTTCTCGCAGCGAAACAAGCCGATGGGCCGCCCGGCGAAGGCGGACAATCGCTCGGCCCACGGTCCCTCGACCTCCCGCAGGGGCACGGTCCGCCCTCCAAAGACGGCAAGCTCGCAGGGACGCCCCGAACCGGCTGCGGCGCCTTCGATCACCTCGCCGTCCGGCATGCTGAGGATGAGCCGATCGCTCGCCTCGTCGTAGTCGAACCTCAGGGGGATGAACTGGCTATGGTTGGCCGGGCTGACGGCCTGACCGTTTTCCTCCAGCAGGCAAAAGTCACGATCCCACCTGAGTCCGGCTGGCGTGACGGGGATTGTCGTCTTCTCGAGCAGCTGCGTCGCCTTGACGAAAGCCACCCCGATCTGCGCCACCGTGATGATGAGCCCATCCTCCTGCTCGGGCGAAGACCGCCGCACGCCGCCAGGGTCAAACCCTGACGCGCTCCCAATTTAAATAACAATTATTATGATAACATACGAAATATAAAATCCATGGAGGCCAAGGACGCCGTCCACACCCTGCTCATCGAGATCGCCGCCAGCAAGAAGGTCGCATTCACCGCCGCCAAGGCGCTGAAGGACGCCGTCGCCGGCTAGAATCCGCCCCAGGCCTCCGGCGCCTCGCGGCGGAGCCCCATGCCGGACACGCGTGTCCGCTGCGGCCGCGCTTGCCTTAAGTCGCCAAGCGCCTAGCGTTCGGCCATGACGCCCGCGGTGCAATATGTCCGGGCCTCCACCGGCCTGCAGGCCTGCTCGCTAGATCAGCAGGCCCTCGCCAACGCCGCCTATGCGGCGCTGCGCGGCTTTGAAATCCTCGACACCTATTCGGACGGGGCCGCCAGCGGCCTGACGCTTCGACAGCGTCCGGCGCTGCAACGCCTGCTGGCCGAGGCGCTCTCCCCGGCGCGCCGCTTCAAGGCGATCCTCGTCTACGATGTCAGCCGCTGGGGGCGCTTCCAGGACATCGACGAAGGCGCGCACTACGAATTCCTGTGCCGGCGGGCGGGCGTCGCGGTCCACTACTGCGCCGAGCCGTTCGAGAATGCCGGCTCGCCCGAGGCCAACCTGATCAAGCAGGTCAAGCGCGCCATGGCCGCCGAATACAGCCGGGCCCTGTCCGAGCGCCTGACGCTGGCGCGCCGGCACATGGTCGATCAGGGCTTCATGGTCACGCCGCCGCCGTTCGGCCTGCTGCGCCAGGCGATCGACGGCGCCGGCCGTCCGATCGGCCTCCTGTCGCGGGGGCAGACCAAGGCCTCGAAGGCGCACCGGATCGTCTTCGTCCCGGGACCGCCGCAGGCGGTGGCGACCGTCCGCCGGATATTCCGCCTGTATGCGCTCACCGGCCTGTCGCGGGGCGCGATCGCCAAGACGCTGAACGCGGCGGGCGCCCCAAGCCCGACCGGGCGCGGCTGGACCGGCGATCGGGTGCAGAGGGTCCTGCGTTGCGAGGCCTATGTCGGAACCTATGTCTACGGCCGGGTGCGCTACAGTCTGGGCCGCGCCTCGAAAATGGCGCCGCAGGACTGGAAGCGCGTCGAGAACGCCTTCCCGCCGATCATCGAGCGGGCCGTGTTCGACCTGGCCAACCGTCTGCTGGACGCTCGCCGCCGGCGGACCGACGCTGAACTCCTCGATGACCTGCGCGAACTGCTGGTCCAGGAGGGCCGCCTCGACGCAGACCTGATCGATCGGTGGCCCTACATGGCCCATTCGGGCACCTATGACCGCCGCTTCGGCGGCCTCTCCGAGGCCTATCGCCGGATCGGCTACCGCCCGGCCCGCGCGCGGCCATGACGCCCGCGGCGCAATATCTGCGGGTCTCCAGCGACCACCAGCAGCACAGCCTCTCGGCGCAATCGGCTCAGATCGCCGACTTCGCCGCCGCGCATGGCTACCAGATCGTCCGCAGCTATGAGGATCGGGGCCGCAGCGGCCTGCGCCTGAAGGGGCGGGCCGCCCTGCAGGCGCTGCTGGCCGACATCGTCTCGGGTGAGGCGGTCTTCGAGGCGGTGCTGGTGCAGGACGTCAGCCGCTGGGGCCGGTTCCAGGACACCGACGAGGCGGCCCACTACGAATATGTCTGCCGCGCCGCCGGGGTGGAGATCTGCTACTGCCGCGAGCCGTTCGAGGCCGGACGCTCGGGCGACCTCGTCAAGGCGGTCAAGCGGCTGATGGCCGCCGACTTCAGCCGCGAGCTCTCGGCCAAGGTCCGCGCCGCCCAGTTCCATCACGCGCGCGCCGGCTGGAAGATGGGCGGTCTCGCCGGCTATGGCCTGCGCCGCGCCATCGTCGGGGCGGATGGCGAGGTCCGGAGGGTGCTCGAAGCTGGTGAGCAGCCGCTGCTCCGGGGCGAGCGCATTCGCCTCGTCCCCGGTCCGGCGCACGAAGTCGCCACGGTGCGGCGCATCTTCCGGATGTTTCTGGAGGACGGGATGGGCCAAGGCGCGATTGCCGAGACCCTCAACGCCGAGCGCATCGCCGGCGAGGGCGCACGCCCCTGGGCGAGCTGGACGGTGGGCAATCTGCTCGAGAACCCGAAATACGCCGGGACCTATCGGTTCGGACGCCGGCGCCGGACGCTTGAGGGTCAACGCCTCGACAGCCCGCCGGACGCGGCGCTCCAGGTCGAGAACGCCTGGCCGGCCATCGTTCCGGCCGCCTGGCTCGCCGCCGCCGTACAGAGGCGGCGCCGGCGCATGCTGTTCCTGCCGCGGGCCGAGATCCTGCGCCGCCTCTCCGCGCGCGCCGCCCAGGCGGGGGGCCTGACGCGGGCGGCGATCGACGCCTGCCCGGACCTCCCCTCGGCCCGCACCTGCCAGACCCGCTTGGGGCCCTGGCGACGGATCTGTGCGCGGCTGGGCCTCTACCCCGCATTTATACCCGGGCAGATTGACAAACGCCGCGCATCGACCGAATGGGCGAAGCCGCAAAGAGGACGGCTTTCGATGGCGCTCACCTACACCGCATTCGTTGGACCGGAACGGCTCGCACAGGGCGATCTGCAGACCGTTGCGCGCGCCGCCCACGCCGCCCAGGACCGGCAGGCCGAGATGCCGATCGTGTTCGAGGACGCGAGCGGAACGGTCGTCGATCTCGATCTGCGCGGCTCGCCGGAGGACCTTGCAGCGCGGCTGCGCGCGACAGCGGCCCTGCCGGCCTCACCCGCCGCCCCGGCGCCGCGCGGCCGCGGACGCCCGAAACTGGGCGTCACCGCTCGCGAAGTGACGCTCCTGCCCAGGCATTGGGACTGGTTGCAGCAACAGCCGGGCGGCGCGTCGGCGGCGCTCCGCCGCCTCGTCGAGCAGGCCCAGCAGGACAATGCCGAGATCGACAAGCGGCGGGCCGCCCAGACCGCCGCCTATCGCGTGATGTATGCGCTGGCTGGCCACCTCGCCGGCTACGAAGAGGCGCTGCGGGCGCTCTACGCCGCGGACGCGAGCCGGTTCCAGGGTCTCACCTCGCCTTGGCCGGCGGACGTGCGCGCATATGTTCAAAAGCTGGCCGCGCCCAGTTTCCCGCCCGCCGCCCGAGACGGCCGTCTCAGCGCGTCATCAAGCTGAGCTTGAGCACCGCAAGGTCGCCGCTGGCGTCCCAGACATATTCGTAATGGTCGCCCTGCCCGATCGGCAGGCCCAGCGCCGCCGGCCGGAAGATCACCACGTTCACCCCACCATCGCGCCGCACACTGTCGAACACGAAGCCGTCCTCGCCGGGCTGGGCGTAGGGCCAGCGGCGCGCGCGGGCGAAGGCCTGCGAGCGGCCATAGTCGGCGAGGTCGTAGAGCTCCAGATGCGAGGCCTGGGCGCCGCGCAGGTCCAGCAGGCCGGCGTTCAGCCGCACGACCAGCTCGCGCATCTGGATCCGCGCCGGAAAGCCGGCCGCCGACGCCCGCAGCCGGCGCTCATGATGATAGACCGTCTCGGCGATGGCCGTCGAAAGGTCCGTCGCCGCGTACCACGCGCCAAGGTCGCCGTCGGAAAATCGGCCGCCTTCAGGCGCGCAGTGCAGAAACGCCGCCATCGCCAGCGAAGCGGTGGCGCCGCTGGCGACTCCGCCGGCCGGCAGGGCGTTCAGGCGCGCGTGACTACGCACATTGGTCAGGTCCTCCAGCAGGAACGCGACCCGCAGTTCTTCTTCACTCGCGGCGATGTCGTCGAAGACGCCGATGGTGGGAAAGCGCGAGGCGATCAAGCGATGCGTGCGCGCCTGCACGCGCGACCGCGGAAAGCTCATTTCACGCCGCGCCAGGCGTCCAGGTAGCGACGGACCTCGATGAGGCCGGCCATGCCGCCGTCGCTCATCACCTCCAGCGGCGAACGCCCCCCGAACACCGGCTCGTCATTGGCCGCCTTCAGCCAGCGCACGCCGTGGCCGTCCTCGGCGAAAACCAGGCGAAGCCCCTTGAGTATGCCCAGGACCAGCGAAATCCGCTCAAGCTGGTCGCGGCCCAGCGCGCCCACCTTGCCGGACTTCCAGTTGTGATAGGTCTGGCGCGACACCCCGCCCAGGATCGCCATCCGCGCCTCGACCTTCAGGTCCCAGAGATCGCAGGTGCGCAGGAACAGCGCCATGGCCGGCCCCGACAGCCGCCGCCGATGTTCCGGATCGCGCAGCGCATCGGCGCCGTAGCCGGCGTCCGGCTCGATCCTCAAGGCTGCATTGGCCATGTCACGCCTCATCAAAATTTCGACCTAATGTAAATCTCTTTACGGCTTCAACAAGGCCAAAACGAAGAACCCCGCCGACCGAAGTCGGCAGGGTTCATGGGATCGCTGCATTTGGGATGCCCGCGCAGTTTGCCCTACACCCACGGGCGTACAACTAAAAAATTCGCCCCTGGATATGCTTTCGGCAAGCTGGCGTCAGACAAACGCGCTGCGCAGCCGACGCTGGCGGATCGCAACACCGGCGATGCCGAAGCCTGCGATCATCAGCGCCCAGGTCGCGGGCTCAGGGACGACCGAACTGAGCCCCTCCACCCGGAACTGCTTGCCCGCGCCGATCGCCGGATTGAACGTGAACGCCAAATTGTAGATTCCAGGCCCCGTCACCGTGAACTTGTTCTCGCCGTTGTCCACGATGCAGAAGGTGCAGGCGGCGTCGCCGGGATTGGGGCTGGCGGAAAACAGCGCCGAACCGTTCACCAGCAGGGTGAAGTCCGAACTGAACCCGCCGCCTGAGCCCTTCGGTGAAATCAGGTTGAAGGTCACGCGATCCCAACTCTTCTCAAAGAGAACATTGAGGTTCTCCATGAGCGGATCGCCGAGGATCGTCGCTTCCCCCTGCCCGTTGGTGTCCAGGTTCAGGCTGCCGCTGCCGGTGCTGAAGGTCACCAGCGAATTGTCCTGATTGACGAAGCCGAAGACCGTCGAGCCGGTCTGGGTCGAGTTCGAGTGGACACCGGTCTGCGCGCCGAACTGCGTATCGTCCAGGGTGTAGCCATCGACGGATACGGTCTGCGCCGCATTCGCCACGGAAGCCGCACCCAGGCAGAGGGCTGCGGCCGCTGCGCCCGCCAGGGCGCTCATCAAGCGCTTGTTCATCTCCGCTCCTAGCGACCCGATATGGGTCAATCTGTCGCACTGCACGTGCCAGGAGCCATACACGAACCAGCACCTCCACTCAATAAATCGTGGTAAACATTTCGACATAATTACAGTAAATTACGAACTACATCTGAGATAAGATTCAATAAAGATCTTCTTATCCCGCCGAAACGCAACCTTGGATTTTCGAAGGTGACACATAACCCTTGGGCGAAATCAAGAAAATTACCACTTCTTTGGACGTCAAAAACGCCTGCATATCTATAGAATGATGCGACGACTGTTCATTCGCACAAGATATTGAGTCGCGACGACATGGCTCCGCTCGGCGGCGCTCAGGACGCGCACCCCGAACCCAAAGCGTCTCCGTCGGTCTACAGCCTGGGGGTGATCGCCTCGCTCGGCTTCCGAAGCGCAGCCTTTAGAAGGGACTTTTTGGCGGGTGGGATCGCGCCGCTTGAACGGCTGATCGTGGGCGAGCGGACCTACCGTCGGCTTCAGCGCCAGCCGCCGGCCTGAAGCGCCCCCTGGAAGGTCTCGGCATAGCCTGCGATCAGCTCGGCGTTGTCGGTTCCGTTGACGATCTTCCGGGCAGCGACGAATTGCTCGCGCCGGGCGATCTGCGGCAGGAACAGCCGCAGCCCCTTGCCGGTGAACCAGCCGCCCTCCATTCCCGCGACCAGGATGCGCGCCGAGATCTTCGGATCGAGCGCCAGGTCGTAATCGGCGACCAGCGCGCCGTTCAGCGCCAGTTCGCGGTCCGCCCGCTCGTAGTTCTCGTCCCAGGTCAGCTGCACGTCGCCGCGCCCATAGGCGACCTGCCCGCCGTTGCGGCCGGGTTCGCCATAGGTCTTGCCTACGCCCTTGCCGTACTCGCGCACCGGCGCCATCGCCCCGGCCGTCTCGTGGACCGCAGTCGCCAGCGCATAGGCCGCCCACGCGAGTGGAAAGCCCGCCGCGGCGCAGGCGGTCAGGATTCGCTCGCAGCCCGCCACCTCGCCCTGGGAGAGGGTCGGGCCGAGCGGAGGACGGCTGCGCACGCGATCGAAGAACAACGCCGGCTCGACCAGGCCCCGCGCCCGAGCAGGCGTCGCCGGCCGCTCGCACATGAAAAAGGCCTCCAGCGCATCGGCGGAGGCCTTGATCTTCGCCAGTTCGGCGAGGGCGAGTAGCCGGCTCATCGACGCACCTGCTGGTCGACGGGCGACTCGCCCGCCCCGCTTCGCAGGCCGCGCGCCGCGGCCGCGAGCTTGGCCCAGTCGGTGACGGTGGCGCCCGCCAGATAGAGGGTCGCCAGCACCACATTCGAGCCGATCAGCGACAGGGCGATCCATTTCAGCCCCTGCGGATCGTCGAGCTTGGCCAGGGCCGCGCCCACGCCGCAAAGGTTCAGCAGGGTTCCGAAGTAGGTATATAGCCGGCGAAACAACCAGCCGCGCTCAGGCGGCGTGGGATCTTCACCGGGGGCTTCCGGACGGCTCATGGCAGCACTCCGGGCGTTCTGGCGTTACGGCGCCATTTCCAGATCAAGTAAGCCGTCTGCACCGCGAGAAACATCGCGGTGAGCGCCCCGACGATCATGCTGATCGCCAACTGGCCGTCCGCGGCCGACCAGGCAGAAACACCCGCGCCTGCGCCCGCCTTCCAGGCAGCCGCACCCGCCTCGCCGACAAGGTCGCGAGTCGTCATTTGTATTCTCCAACTCAAGTGTGGGTCGGCGCCGATCGTTGCGGACCGGCGACACGCGGCCCCCGTCGCCCCACGGCTCCCGGCCATGGTCAGGCTATTTCGACCTTCAACGGCGATCGCACATGCCGACAGAAAAAGCCCCGCTCCCTTGCGAAAGCGGGGCAAAAATGATCGGCTCGGCTAGCCAGTTGAGATCGATCAGCGACCTCGAAGGTCGTGAAACAGCTTCCAGCCAAGCGACGCGACGCCAGCCAAAAGCACAATGCTCAGCCCTGCTTTTGATGCAGCCTGGCGTGATATGGGCGCAAGGTTTGCCGCAGCAACAAGTGCACCCACGATAAGCGCACAACGTACGTTCACGCGAGCGCTCCTAAAGCACGCGCTACCCAGCATGCCTTGCAAGAAGACCGCTGCGACAAATCCGATCAGCGCGTTCATTTCGGCCCATGGTCCCAAATAGGCCCGGGAAGGTTGGCCCCGGCTGCCCGGATCCAAGCGGCGGGGCGCTGCGGAGCGGCTTGCTTCCAGACCAAGGAGAAGTCGGTGACATGCAGAGGCAGCGGACGTCGGCCTGGCTGAAGAGACTTCGTCGGCCCACCGAGGGCGCTACCCAGAACCCCGAACGCCGCCGCTTTGAACAGGCTGCACTCGGTCATATCCGGGTTAAACATTTCTCCCGTGATCCCCCCGATAGCTCCCGATAGCATCGCCCCACCCCACGTATAGCCCAACGGCAACATCATGAGTCCGCCGGTGACGCCGCCTGCAATGCCGCTCCGCAGCACGCTGTTTAGGTCGTAAGCGCCCCAATCTGCTCCGTGGATCATGGCCTGGACCGCCAAGTCTGAACCGGCTCCAAGCGCCGCTCCAATGCCCGCGCTGACGCACATGGGACATTCGCCAGTTGGGTCGCCCCATTCAAGCGGCCGACCGTCGACATAGCCATAGAGGTTTTGGCCGCCAGCGAGACCAATGGGATCAGCCTGGATATAGCGCGCGAGGGTGGGATCGTAGTCCCGGTTCCAGTTTTGACTAAGACCGCTCTCCATCTGGCTCCATTGTCCGGGTAGGCGGAGATCGAGATCTGCGCTCACCGTCCCAAGCAACTGTGCCTGACCGAAGGGCTCGATACTTACGTCCCAGACCTTAGACTTGGCTGAGTTCGTCATCACGAGCGGCTCATCGAGTTGACCCGTGTGCACGTAGTACAACACCTCGGAGCCGGACGAACTATCGATGACAGCCAACAACATGTCGTCAAGCCAGACGTATTGCTTAATCGCCGCGCCGGTATCCCCGTTATGTTCTGCGATAAGATGACCTTGCTGATCGTGGATGTAGTGAACCGAACTGTAGCTCGGCGACATGATCTGTCGCGACACCCGCTGGTTCCGAAAATCATAGCCGTAATAGGCCAGGTCGACGGCATCCTTGTTGACCACGACAAGGCGCTTCCTGGCGCTATAGTAGAATTGGTAGGTCGAGCCACCCACATGGGCGTCCTCATAGAGGTCGCCGCCATCTCGATAGATCAGATTGCGGAGCACCGCTCCATTGGTATCCTGGACTTGAGTGACTTGGTTGCTAGCCCCTGAGTTGATTGCGAACTCATAGGCGACAACACCCCCGACATCCGTCCGAAAATCCGTCCGGTTACCCGCCGCGTCATATGCGTAGCTATGGTTTCCCCACGGACCGACACCGTACTGCAGACGACCGGAGTCGTAGTAACCGAAAACAGCTCCTCGTCCGGTCGCTGCGTTATCAATAACGTTGGTCAGCTGCCCGTTCTCATTGCGCTGGAAGGTCAGATCCAGGGGAATGACGCCCGTCGCGGAAACTTTCGTTCCCGTCAGCCAATAGTTCCGATCGTAGGTCCGAGTCAGCGTTAGCCCATTCCCATAGGCGAGTTGCTTGACAGGGCCGAACGGCAGATACGTCACGCTATTAGCGATGGATTGCACGGTGCCGGCAGGCGCTTTGGTCGAGACAGCGGTCGCCAGACCATCGATCGCCCTGGTGAACGTCACCAGGCGCCCCGAAGGCAGGGTCATCTGAATGATCTTGCCGTTGGCGTCATAAGCGTAGGCCACGGAATAGGATTGGCCTTTGATCACTTTCGCATCGACGGTGATCCGCCCGTGCTCGTCATACGCAAAGTTGCTCGAGCCGGACTCCTCGGTGACGCTTGTCAGCCGCCCTCGCCCTTTATTGCCGGCGCCGGTCGCATCGTATCCGAAGGTCACAGTTTCCCAGCCCGCCCCGGGAAACGACATGCCGGTTCCCCGATCAGATCACCAATCTCGGCGATCGCCTGATCGTCGATCTCCGCCACGCTCAGCCGCGCCGTCTCGATCCCCTCGTCCATGCCAGCCTCCCGCACCCCGCGCTCAGCAGGCGACGATTCTCACAGACTGCGAAGCCGTCAGGTCCCCTTTGCATGCCGGCGGCCGGCGGGAAGGGGCTCCCGACCCTTTTTGCCCTGCGAAGGTCGCCGCTAAGCTGGGCTGGGCTGGGCCCGCCCGCAATTGCGCCAGTCTCGTTCCGGGCGCTCGCCGATATGACGCTGCTCCCGCCGAACCCGGCCTCGAGCCGATAGCCGCCCGCGGGGAGAATTTCGGACCGCGCCCTGGTCGCCCCGGGGCCGCCCCGCCCCGCGCCACGGCCAATTTGTTCTCTATTTGTTCTTGACATCGCCCGGAAGGTTCAATAGATTTTCGTCATTGGTGGTTGCTGCGCCTTAGCGCCGCCACCGGTCAGGCGAGCGTTCGCAAACCGTCCTTTACGATCAAGTCCAACCGGCCGCAGGCCTGCTGCGGCCCTTTCGACGTCCGTGACGGCGTCGGTCCTGTCGCTCGCACGGCTCACGGCGAAACGGCGCTCTCCTTACGCGTCGGCCCGCCTCGCGCCCGTGCTCTGCGAAGTGCCGGGCGCGTCGCGACGGCCCATGCACCCGTCACCACCGGCCGTCATGCCCTGCATGACGCCAGAACTTCACCTCAGAACAAAGGCGAAGAATGTCTTCCGACACCCCCATCCACATCATCTATGAGATCAGCAGCGATCCGGTCTTCGACGCGGCCGCCGCCGCGTCAACCGCCGAGCAGGACGTGCTCGGCGAGGTGACCATCCCGGCTGACAAGATCGGACGGCACTCCAACATCGTCCTCGAGCTCCTGACCGACTGCACCGACACGGCGAATGCAAAATCCCTCCGCGCCAAGATCGACGGGAACAGCTTCGCCGCACTCGATGCGGCCGGGACCGCCGGGGGCCAGTTCAAGAAGCGCCTCTGGTCGGCCGGCGCCCGCAACGCCTGGGACACGCTGCCGGCCGAACGCAATGACGTCGGCGCCGTCGAGGGAGTGCTGGCCCGCAAGACCTACGACTTCACCGCTGATCGGACCTTCACCCTGACGTTTCAGACGGCGATCGCCGGGGAGAAGATGCAGCTGCGCCACCTGCGGCTCTATATCGAAAACCCGGCGACGGCCCCCGCCCCCCTGACCGCGACCGAAAGCCTGGATACGATCGTCGATCGGGAGGTGACCTGGAAACTGGACGCTGCTGCCCCCGTCGGCCGGTTCGTCAGCGGCGACTATTTCGCGGTCGGGGCGACCGTCAACGCCGCGCTCCCGGCCAGTTTCCAACAGTCCGGAACCTATGACAGCGGTGAAGCCTTCACCGGCCGCTGGGTTCACGGTCTGATGGTGGACTACGGTCGTCTGGGCCCTGGCGTCACCGGCGCGGACCCAAGCACCACCCCGCAAGGATGGGACGGCCTCCCACCGGCTCCTTCGGCCGGCTCACCGACCGAAGTCGGACACGACAACGCCCTGAACAAGGATCCCGGCGCCACGGGCGCGCCGATCAGCGGCGTCAAGACGCTGAGCAAGGCGGTCTCGATCCTCACCGCCCCCGAGGCGGACAGCCGCCACAAGCTGGCCAACACCTCGCTACTGACCCTGCTGGATGCGGTTCCGCCCGAGGGCGCCTTCCGGCGTTGGGCCGGCGCGATTTCGAAGACCCCGATCTTCTTCGCTTCGGACATCGATTGGAGCGTGCTTCCGCTCGTGGCGAAACCAGCCTCGGCGACCCTGCCCACGGCGTCGGCCCTGATCGCCAAGCTCGGTCCGATCAACACCCTGGTCGGCCAGATGCTATTCTCCCGCGGGGTGAATCCGGACGGCGTCCAGTCGCGGTACGGCGGCAACATGGCCAACGACATGTTGCAGGCCATGTTCTTCACCATGACCCAAGGGGTCAGCCTGGAGGACCGCAAGGCCGTCGCCTACAAGCTGATCCAGATCGGCCTGGACCTCTATGACGCCACCGAGGCCGGCCGTCGGTGGTCCGGCCCCAGCTTCAGCTTCGGCGGCGCCCATCAGTGGCTCAAGCCGACGCTCGTCTACGCCGCGCGCCTGCTGCGCAATGCGGCCGACGTCGTCGAGCGCCGCAAGCTGCTGAAGTGGTGCGACGGCACGCTCAATGCGATCTTCGGCAACGACATGACCGTCTTTCCGATCGATCGCGAACGCATCGAAAGCAACGCGCTCGAATCGATCCAGACCCGTCCCCAGCCCCAGGGCTGGCCGGACTGGAGCGAGAACGCGACGGGCTACGCCGCCAAGCCCAGCAACAAGGGCTATGGCGGGGTGACTGCCGAGATCGCCTACCAGGGCACCAACTCCTATCCCTACATAAGCGCCGCTCTGGTCGCGCGGATGATGGGCGCCGAGCGCCTCTGGAACAATCCGCGCTTCTTCGAGTGGTGCGACACCTGGCACAACCGCTGGGTCCGCCGGAACTACGACACCGACCCCTATTTCTATCCGTATTGCTACAGCTTCGTGCGCGACTACTACCCGGCCTATTCGCCCGCCTACCTGGATGGGACGGCGCCGACGCTGGCCCGCCGAGAAGCGCGCGGGCGCTACGCCTGGTTCGAGTTCGACAAAGCGTTGGACCTTCAGGCGCAACCCGCCCCGGCCGACGTCTCGGTGAGCGTCGCCGGATCGGCCGTGAGCCTCGGGTCGGTTTCAACCACGGCCTCGGGTACGCGCTCGACCGGCTCGACCAACACTTACCTGCCGGTCATCACCGTCGCCAGCGCGAGCGGCGTTCGCATCGGCCAGCGCGCGGAGAGCCCGGCGCTCGAGCCGGACACCTTTGTGGTCAGCGTGTCCGGGACCACGATCGGGATCACCTCCTGGGTGCCGGCGACCTTCAGCGGCCAGCCCGTCAGCTTCCACGACACTTTCGTCTGGGGGCGGTCGCTGGTGGCGGTGCTGCCGACGCCGCTCGTGAGCGCGGCCCAGGCGGTGACCATGGGTTACACCGCGCCCAGTAGCGGTTATGTGCGAAACCTGGGCGGCGTCGCCGCCCCGAGCATCGGCTCGGCCGCCTCGACGAACCGGACGGGCGAACTGCCGCCGCCGCCCGCGTCGAAAGCCAACGCCTATTCCGGCCCGACCGCCGCGAGCCGGCAATACAGCGGCACAGCGCCGCTTCGAGCCGGCGCGTTCCGGCGACTGCGCGGATCGCTACGTTTCAAAGTCGACGGCGCGATCGCCCCGAACGATACGCTAGTCTCGAGCTCGTCGGGCTCAACAGGCTCGTTCCGGATCTACACGGCGACCGGCAGCGACGTGCGCATCCTGCTGGGCCCGGCCTCGGCGCCTCAGCAGATCCGCGGCCCCAACGCGCTCTCACTGCTGACGCCGGACACGCTGGTCACGCTCCACTTCTTCCTCGACCTGGACCAGACTAGCCAGTCGGCGGCCAAGAAGCTGGCGGTGGTGTGGGCCGGCGGCGGGAACAACAACGTCAATGTCAGCTCTTCGGTGGGCACGCTCCCGACGGTTTCGGACGGCGACATCGCCAGTTTCCTGACGGGCGGCCTCTTCACCCATGCGACGGGGTCAGGCAGTTCACCGCTGAACGGCTCGATCCAGGAGTTCACGCTGGGTTGGGGCGATGCGACCCTGCCGTTGCCGGCCGACTTCACCGGCCCGCAGTTCGCCCATGACGCCGACTGGGGCGGTCACGGCGAGGGTCCCTGGGGGCAGAACCAGCTCGCCTACGCCGGCCCCCTGTCGGAGTGGAATGCGAGCCTGCCGAACCGTGGAACCTACGGCGCGCTGTCGCTGACGCCGCGACGCTTCGTGACCTTCGGCGACGAAGACAGCGGGCTCCTCACACCCTACGTCGAACAGACCTAGGTGCGCACGGGCGGCGGCGCGCCGCCGCCGCCCGACGGCACGGATTGCGGCGCGTCCGACAACATGACGTGCGACCGGCCGGTCTTCGTGAAAGATCGGCAGGGTCACCGCCTTGGCGCAGCGAGCGCCTTGCCGAGCTGGCCGTCGGCTTTCCTGCCTCCAGCTCGACGATGAAGCGCTCGCCACCGCCTATGGCCAGGTCGAGTTGGCGCCGAGTAACCCCAGCCCCTTTCCGGTCCGGGTCAGCGCAGCGCCGAATTCAGCAGCAGTGGTGAACGGTACGGACATCTTCCCGAGCGGGAAGATTCCAACACCAGACAAGTCGCTTCGGACCAATTCTTCCCGATCGGGAAGATCGCCCCTTCGGCGCCGCTTGGCGAGCGATGCGCCTCGCGCCGTTGAGACGCGTTCGCGTGTCAGCCCTCAGGCGTTCGCCTGGGCTTTTGCGCGGAAGGGTCCTTCCGCGGTTTGGCAGCCTTGCGCACGTTGATCGCCGCCGCATCCAGGGTGCTCTTGATGTGGACGGCGTAGAACTTCTCGATCATCTCCACGCTGGTGCGGCAGTTCTTGGCGATCTGATAGATGTCGGCGCCCTCCATCAGCCGCAGGCAGATGTAGGTGTGGCGCAGGCTGTAGGCGGTGCGGGGATTGCCCTCGCGATCGGTCTTCAGGTCGAGGTCCTCGAGCACCGCGTTCAGGAGCTCGCGCTGCACCTTCCCGAACACCAGCTCCGTCGGGTTCCCGACCTTGCGCTTCTTCACCCGCTGAAACGGGAGCACCGCGCCCGGCATGCTCTTGCAGAAGCCGACGCCGCGCTTGCCGCGCACCTCGATCTCCAGGATGCGCTCGCCGGTGTCGTCATCCACCACGACCTGCACGTCGCGGAACTCAAGACGGCAGGCCTCGTCGGGGCGCAGGCCGGTATTGACCATGAAGAGCACATAGTCGTGCAACTGCTCGCACTCGCCGCGCCAGCGCTCGCTCTTCGGATTGCGGGCGCGGTCGCGCGTCGCCTCGTAGAGACGTTTGTACTCCTCGGGCGAAAACCAGGCGCGATGGGCGATCTTGCCTGAGGCCTTGTAGGGCGCCGACATGTCGGGCAGCGCTGAGATCCAGCCCTTGCGGTTGGCGCTCTTGAGCACCTGGCGAAGGGTGACGAGCTCCTTGTGCAGGGTGCTGCGCGCCGGCTTCTTGTAGACGCGCTTGCGGCCCTTGGGGGCGCGAGCGCGCTCGTCAGGTCCCGGCGGCGGCTTGAGGCGATGGACCCGGTAGTCCTGGATGCGTCCGGCGCTCACCTCCTCCAGGGCGCAATCGCCGAAGAACGGCAGCAGGTAGAGGTCCAGGTGCCTGGACTTCTGGGCGACATGTTCGGCGTTGCGCTCACCGAGCGTCATGATCTCGTACTCGGCGACGAAGGCGCTCGCCGCCTCGCGGAAGGTTCGCGCGCCGGGGCGGCGCGGCGTACTGGCGGGACGGCGCTCGGGGTCAGCCTGCCCCGACGCTCCGCCGCTATCCACGACCTGGCCACCGCGCCGCCGGATCCGATCCTCGGCGAACCGATCCAGCGACCAGTCCCGCGCGAACTCCAGCGCGAGCACGATGTTGTCCTGCCGGGTGGTGACGCGGTGATTGCGGCCGCCCAGGAACACCGAGCACTGCCAGAAGCGGCTGTTGGGTCGCCGATAGACGTGCACGCGCCCGTCCATGATCGTGTGGCTTTCGGCCGCGGCCGATGGGCTCTGCGTGGTCATCGACCCGCCCTCCGACGAGCCGGCAGGTCTAGCGCAGTCAGCCCGGCGGGCGGAGCGCGTAAGCCTACGTCGTCCAGCGGACCAGCGCCGCTATGTGCAACAAACTGTGCAAGCAGCCCCTCGCACAAACTCTTTTGTGTCCAGAGACTTGCGAGCGCAAAAGTCCGATGATCGACGCGCAAGGCCAACTCATCGGACTTTGAAGCGAGCTTATCGGGCCGCCCGCCGAGCCAGCCGCGAAAATCGGCCACATGTGCAAGCCATGTGAAACGCCGAAAATCACCCAATTCTTTGATTTTATTACATTTTCCTGAAGACATCGCCTTTTGAGTCCGGCGCGTCTACCAGTTTCACCACGCCCGCACGTGGAGAGCGTCAGGTATTTCGCGGGCCCTGGCCTGTCTAGGGGAAATTACGCATGGCCGCGCTCTCGACGCGGCCTCCTCAAACTGATAATCGTTCGCAAATAGTGCTCCCAGGAAGTCCCGCGAATGAACAACCTGTCGCTCCGCCCCGAGACTGACGCCCTTCCCGCCGACGGTGTCGTGGTCCGGCTGAGCGACGCGTCGGTCGGCGACGCCGGCGTGGTGGTGGACGTGCGGGCCGAAAGCAAGCCCGGCGCCCACGGGGTCGATGTCGAGGAACTGCAACGCCGCCTGCTCGAGTTCGGCTTCGTCGAGGGCGCCCGCATCGAGGTGATCCACGAGGGCGCGATCGGCCGCGACCCGATCGCCGTGCGACTGGACGACATGCGGATCGCCCTGCGTCGCCGCGACGCCGAGGACGTGTTCATCCTGCTGGACCGCGCGTGACATGAGTGAAGTGCTTTCCCCGGCCAGGGTCGCCCTGGTCGGCAATCCCAATTCCGGCAAGACCGCCCTCTTCAACGCCCTCACCGGCTCGCGCCAGAAGGTCGCCAACTACGCCGGCGTCACCGTCGAGCGGAAGGAAGGCGTCGTTGTCTCGCCCGCCGGCCGCAATCTCTTCGTGCTCGACCTGCCGGGCACCTATTCGCTGCGCGCGCGCAGTCCCGACGAGGTCGTCACCCGCGACGCCGTGCTCGGCCGCCTGGCCGGCGAGGTTCCGCCCGAGATCGTCGTCTGCGTGGCCGACGCCACCAACCTGCGTCTGGTGCTGCGCCTGGCCATGGAGCTCAAGCAGGTCGGCCGCCCTATGGTGCTGGCCCTCAACATGTACGACATCGCCCAGCGCCAGGGCCTGCGCATCGACCTTGAGGGTCTTTCGCGCGAGATCGGCGCTCCGATCGTCACGACGGTCGCCACCCGCAAGCGCGGGATCGAGGAACTGCTCAAACAGGTCGACGGCCTGATCGAAGCCGGCCATCTGGCCGCCGAGAACACCTGGCGCGAGCCGAACGCCGCCGAGATCCGCAAGGCCCACGCCGAGGCCCAGCGGCTGGTGCGCACCTATGTGCGTCCGCCCGAGCATCCGGACACCTGGACCGGCCGCATCGACTCCGTCCTGCTGCATCCGGTCGCGGGGCTGGTCATCCTGCTCGGCCTGCTGTTCCTGATGTTCCAGGCGGTGTTCACCTGGGCCACGCCCGCCATGGACGGGATCGAAGCCGCCTTCGCCGCGCTCGGCGCCTTCGTGGGCGACTACATTCCAAACCCGCTGCTGCACAGCCTGATCTCCGACGGCCTGATCGCCGGGGTCGGCAGCGTGCTGGTGTTCCTGCCGCAGATCCTGATCCTGTTCTTCTTCATCATCATGCTGGAAGACCTGGGCTACATGTCCCGCGCCGCCTTCCTGATGGACAAGATCATGGGCGGGGCGGGCCTGCACGGCCGCGCGTTCATCCCACTGCTGTCGTCCTTCGCCTGCGCGATCCCGGGCATCATGTCGACGCGGGTTATCGACAACAAACGCGACCGCATAACCACCATCCTGGTCGCGCCGCTGATGACCTGCTCGGCGCGGATTCCGGTCTACACCCTGATCATCGGCGCCTTCATCCCCAACACCAAGGTGGGGGGCGCATTCAGCCTGCAGGGCCTGGTGATGTTCGGCCTCTACGCCAGCGGCATCCTGAGCGCCCTGCTCGTCTCGTTCGTCATCCGCCGCGTTTTCTGGCGCAGCGCCGTCGAGCCGTTCCTGATGGAGCTGCCGACCTACAAGCTGCCCGACCCGATGAACGTGGTCCGCAATCTCGGCCTCCGCGCCAAGATGTTCATCAGCCGCGCCGGGCGGATCATCCTGCCGCTGATGATCCTGATCTGGGTGCTGTCGACCTTCCCCTATCCGCCGGAAGGCGCCACCGGCCCGGCCATCGACTACAGCTTCGCCGGCATGATCGGCCACGCGATCCAGCCGCTGCTCGCCCCGATCGGCTTCAACTGGCAGATGTCGATCGCCCTCGTGCCCGGCATGGCCGCCCGTGAGGTCGCGGTCGCCACCCTGGGCACCGTCTATGCGGTCGGCGATGCGGAGAACAACGTCGGGACGCTCGCCTCCACCCTGGCAGGCCACTGGTCGCTGGCCACCGGCCTTTCGTTCCTGGCCTGGTACGTCTTCGCGCCCCAGTGCGCCCCGACCCTGGGCGTGGTGAAGCGCGAGACCAACAGCTGGGTCTGGCCGGCGGTGATGTTCGGCTACATGGTGACGCTCGCCTACGCCGCCTCGTTCGTCGTCTACCACGCGGCCGTGGCGCTCGGCGCAGGCTGAGCGCTCAAAGCCTGAAAACGCTTTAACCCCGGCGATTAACTCTCCGCTAAATGCGCAAGTCCTAGCGTTCCACCATTGGGTGGGGGCTAGAATGGACCAAGCTCAGAAGAAATCTCGCCGCCGGTCGGCGCCGCGTCCGACCACGGAAATGCTGGTCGAGCGAATCCGGGAGACGCTCGTCTACTTCGGAGGCGAAGCGCATCGCCGCGACGTCATCGCCAATGTCGCGCGCGAGGTCGGCGTCGATGTGAAGAACATCCCCGAGGACTTCGAACACGCCATCATCGTCTCGTTCGAGGAAACCTGGCGCGACGAGGCCCGCCGCGCCCTTTACGGCTTTCACCTGCGCTTCGGCGAGGGCTCGCACCGCTGGGGCCTGAAGCCCGCCACGGCGCACTAGCCCTAGATCCTCACGGTCGGCGTCTGCCCGCCGGCCAGCGCATCCGCCGCCGCCTGCAGCCGCATGAGCAACCGCTTCATCTGCGCCACCTCACCTGGCGCCAGCCCGGCGATCAGAGCCGCCTCATAAGCCAGCGCCAGAGGTGCGATCTGCGCATGCAGCGCCCGCCCCTCGGCGGTCAGCGCCAGGACGTGCGAGCGCCCGTCTGCCTTGTTGGCGGTCCGCCCGATCAGGCGCCGGGCGGTCAGGCCCCGGGCGGCGCGACTGACCGTCACCTTGTCCATGCCGGTGCGCGCGACAATGCCGCGCTGGGTCCTGCCGCCGTCCTCGGCCAGCACGCAGACCAGCCGCCACTGCGGCACCGACAGGCCGAAGCGGTCCTCGTAGGCCCGCGCGATCAGGCCGCTGACCGCGTTGGAGGCGACCGACAGCCGATAGGGGAGATAGGCGTCGAGCTGCAGCTCGCCGGCGACGTCCTGCGCAGCCTCGCCCGCCCCCGTCATGCCGGCGCGACCTCCTGTTCGATGGCCCCGAAGATGGAATGGCGCCGTCCGTCACGCATCTCGATGCGCACCACGTCGCCGCGCTTCAGAAACGGTGTCTTCGGGGCGCCCTGGGCCAGGGTCTCGACGGTGCGCAGTTCGGCCAGGCAGGAATAGCCCACCCCGCCCTCGGCGACGGTCCTGCCCGGGCCGCCGTCCGGCCCGCGGTTCGACACCGTGCCCGAGCCGACGATCGTGCCCGCGCCCAGCGCCCGCGTGCGCGCCGCGTGCGCAATCAGGGTCCCAAAGTCGAAGGTCATGTCGACCCCGGCGTCGGCGCAGCCGAGCGGCGCTCCGTTCAGTTCCACGTCCAGCGCGCCGTGCAGCCGCCCGTCGCGCCAGGCCTCGCCCAGAGCGTCCGGCGTCACCGCCACCGGCGAGAACGCCGAGGCCGGCTTAGACTGGAAGAAGCCGAAACTCTTGGCCAGTTCGCCGGGGATCAGGTTGCGCAGCGAGACGTCGTTGCACAGCATCACCAGCCGGATCGCGGCCAGGCCTTCCTCGCGGCTCGCGCCCATCGGCACATCGCCGGTGATCACCGCGATCTCGCCCTCCATGTCGCAACCAAAGCCCTCGTCGGCCAGCGGGATCGGATCGCGGGGCGCCAGGAAGCCGTCCGAGCCGCCCTGATACATCAGCGGGTCGGTCCAGAAGCTCTGCGGCATGTCGGCGGCGCGCGCCTTCCGCACCAGGGCCACGTGGTTCACATAGGCCGAGCCGTCCGCCCACTGATAGGCGCGCGGCAAGGGGCTCGCCGCCTCGTGTTCGTGGAAACGCTCGCGGGGGATCGAGCCGTGCTCGAGACTTTCGGCCAGGCCGCGCAGCAGCGGCTCGACGCGCTCCCAGTCGTCGAGGGCGCCCTGCAATGTCGGAGCTATGCTCCCCGCGTCCGCATACCAGGCCAGATCCTGCGAAACGACGACCAGACGGCCGTCACGTCCACCCTTCAGCGACGCGAGCTTCATTCATTCCTCCGCGCCCACGCTGCGTGTCACGCGCACGCCTTGCTCGTAGGCCTCGGGGAAATAGACCACGACCTCGACGCAGATGTCTCCGCCCTGTTCGCCGACCCACAGATAATTGCGCTCGAAGCACACCTCGCGGCCGGCGGGCGTGTAGCCCTCATAGGTGTCGCCCCAGGGCGTGCAGGCGGCCATGTCGCGCCGGCTCAGCGCGCAGGCGCGCTCAAGCTCCTCTTGCGCGGCTTCGGTCAGGTCGAGCTGGGGATCCATATAGGCCATGCGCGCAAGTCTATCGCGCCGGTCGCGGAACTTCCATTTCCTCCCCCATCGCGATGGGGGAGGAACAACTCAAGGCTCGTCCTTGTAGATGCCGACGCTCAGCGGGCGGCCGTCGGCCATGCTGGCGCGGTACATGCCCGAGGTGTTGTAGCTCCAGGCGATCTGGCCGTCGGGAGCCACGGCGATGATTCCGCCGTCGCCGCCCAGCGCCGTCAGCTTCTTCTGCACCACCTCGTCGGCCGCGGCCTGTAGGCTCATGCCCTTCAGCTCGACCAGGGCGCAGACGTCGCGCGCCACGGTCAGGCGGATGAAGTACTCGCCCGTCCCGGTCGCCGAGACCGCGCACGAGGCGTTCGACGCGTAGGTGCCGGCGCCGATGATCGGGCTGTCGCCCACGCGGCCCCAGCGCTTGCCGGTCGTCCCGCCGGTCGAGGTGCCGGCCGCCACGTTCCCGTGGCTGTCCAGGGCGACCACGCCGACCGTGCCGTGCTTGCCCTCGTCGTGGGCCAGGCCCTCGGCCGGGTCCGGCTCCTTCGCGCCGGCGGGCTTGGCCGGAACGGGCAGGTTGTTGGCCTTGGCGAAGTTCTCCAGGCTCTTCCAACGGCGCTCGGTGAAGAAGTAGCTGGGATCGACCTGCTCCAGACCCTGGGCCTTCGAGAACGCGTCCGCCCCGGCCCCGATCAGCATCACGTGCGGCGACTTTTCCATCACCGCGCGGGCCAGCGAGATCGGGTGGCGCGTGCGGGTCACGCCCGCCACCGCACCGGCTTTCAGGGTCTTGCCGTCCATCATCGCCGCGTCCAGCTCGTTGCGGCCCTCGGCGGTGAAGACCGCGCCGCGCCCGGCGTTGAACAGCGGATCGTCCTCCAGCAGGTGGATGGTCGCCTCGATCGCGTCCATGGCGCTGCCGCCGTCCTTCAGCACCTTGGCGCCGACTTCGGTCACCCGGGTCATGGCGGCCCGATAGGCCTTCTCCTGCTCGGGCGTCAGGTGGCTGCGCTCGATCACGCCGGCGCCTCCGTGCACGACGATGGCCCATTTCGGCGCGGCTTGGACGGGATTGGTCATGAGCAAAGCGATCGCAGCGGCAAGAGCGAGGACGCGCATGGTTCCTCCGTGGAAGGTTCGGGCAGGCCCGCGGGTTTTTCGTAGAAAGCTGGACCGGCGCGGGCCGGTCCATGGGGCATGCCATTGCCCCAGCCCGCGGACGGAGACAAGCGCCCTCTCGCCTGCTAGCAAGGCGCAAATCGCAAGTCGGGGCGCCATGTTTCGCAAGATGTACGACTGGGTGATGGGCTTGGCCGGCTCGCGCCACGCCCCCGCCAGCCTGGCCGTGGTGTCCTTCGCCGAGAGCTCGTTCTTCCCGATCCCGCCGGACGTGATGCTGGCGCCGATGGTCCTGGCCCGCCCGGACCGCGCCTTCGTCTACGCCGGCATCTGCACCGCCGCCTCGGTGATCGGCGGCCTGCTCGGCTACGCCATCGGCTTCTATCTCGAGCCCGTCGGCATGTGGCTGCTGACCCTGATGGGCCATCCGGACGGCAAGGCCGCGTTCGAGGCGTGGTTCGCCGACTGGGGCCTGTGGGTGATCCTGATCAAGGGCGCGACGCCGATCCCCTACAAGCTGGTGACCATCACCGCGGGCCTCGCCCAATTCTCGCTCGTCACCTTCATCTGGGCCTCGGTCCTGACCCGCGGCCTGCGCTTCTTCGCCGTGGCGGCGATCCTGAAGTACTTCGGCCCCGCCATGCTGGCCGAGTTCGAAAAGCGCATGGCGCTCTACGGCACGCTGGGCGTCCTTGCCCTGGTTGCCCTGGTGGTCGCCGTGAAGATGCTTACCTAGGCTTGGGACGGCGCAGCTTTTGAGGTCATATCGACGGCGATGAGCGCGTTCCTCAAACCCTTCCTCCAGCGCTGGCGGCTCTGCGCCCTGGTCGCTTCGCTCGCCATGCTGGCCATCGCCCATGCGTTCGAGACCTTCGGCGGCCTGGCCCCCTGCACCCTCTGCCTGCGGGCGCGAGAGGTCTATTGGGTCGCCGCGGGCCTGGCCCTGGCCGGTATGCTGATCACGCGCATGCGCGGCGGCGAGAAGTTCCGCTGGGCCTTCGACGGCGCGCTGGGCCTGGTCTTCGCCGCTGGCGTGGCCCTGGCGGTCTACCATGCCGGCGCCGAGTGGAAGTTCTGGCCCGGCCCCACCTCCTGCTCCGGCGGCGGGGCGGGCGCGGTCAGCGCCGGTCAGATGGCCGATCTGCTGCAGGGCGCCAAGATCAGGCCGCCGGCCTGCGACAAGGCCGCCTGGGTGTTCCTCGGCCTGTCCATGGCCGGCTGGAACGCCCTGGTGTCGCTGGGGCTGACCGTGCTCAGCTTCATGGCGCTCGCCGACGAACGGAGACCCACCCGATGAGCGGCAAGCCTCTCCCTCCGCGCCCCGGCATGGGCGCGACCGGCCAGCGGCTGGCCGAGATCCTGCGCGTCGACCACGCCGGCGAATTGGGCGCGGTCCACATCTATCGCGGCCAACTCGCCGTGCTTCGCGCGGGCAAGGGCCGCGAGCGCATCGCGGGCCAGCTTGCGGAGATGGAGGCCGACGAGCTCGACCACCTCACCCGCTTCGACAAGCTGCTCAACGAGCGCAAGGTGCGACCCACCGCCATGGCCCCGCTCTGGCGGGTCGCCGGCTTCGCGCTCGGCGCCGGCACCGCCCTGTTGGGCGAGAAGGCGGCCCACGCCTGCACCGAGGCCGTCGAGGACGTGATCGAGCAGCATTACGCGGGCCAGATCGCCGAACTGGAAGGCCGCGAGCCAGAGCTCGCCGCCGAGTTGACCAAGTTCCGCGACGAGGAGATCGCCCACCGCGACCATGCGCTGGAAGAAGGCGCACGCGAGGCGCCGGGCTATCCGCTGCTGGCCGCCGTCATCCGCGCCGGCTGCCGCGCCGCCATCAGGATCAGCGAGAAGATATGACCGACGAAGAGATCGTCGCCCTGCGCCGCGCCGCCGAGGCGCCTGTGAGCGCCTCGATGGCCGACCTCTCCCGCGTCGCCGACGACCTCTCCGCCGCCTTCGCGACCGATCCGGTCTTCAACTGGTTCCTGCGCGACGACAGGCGCCATGCCTCCGCCCGCCTCAAGCTCTTCCACCTGCTGATCGGCATGGGCCTGGCCGATGGCCAGGTCACGCGCCCGGCCACCGGGGGCGCGGCGGCGATCTGGCTCCCCTCGGAGAGCCTCGGCCCCACGCCCCTTCTGCAGGAACTGCGCGCGTTGCCGACCCTGCTGCACGCCACCGCCATGCGCCGCCTGCCGCGCATGGCCGCCCTGCGCGCCATGATGGACGCCCATCACCCGAAGGAGCCGCACGCCTATCTGTGGTTCCTCGGCGTGCGTCCCGAGGCGCAAGGCCACGGCGTCGGCTCGCGCCTGCTGGCCGCGGGGCTCACGAGCGTCGACGCCCGCGGCCTGCCCGCGTATCTGGAGTCCTCCAACGAGGCCAACGTGCCGCTCTATCGCCGCCATGGCTTCGAGGTGGTCGAGGTGCTGCGCGCGAGGCCCGACGCCCCGCCCATGTGGGCCATGTGGCGGCCGGCCCAGGCGCCGGAGTGATCCTTCTCTATCTGGTGGTGATCAACCTGATCGCCTTCGCGGCCATGGGCTGGGACAAGTCCAGCGCCGTGCGCGGCGTCGAGCGGATTCCCGAACGCACCTTGCTGACCCTGGCTGCCGTGGGCGGCTCGGTGGGCGCGGTCGCGGCCCAGCAGGTCTTCCGTCACAAGACCCGCAAGCAGCCCTTCGCGAACTGGCTGCTGACGATCGTGGCGCTGCAAGCGGTCGCCGCCGTCTGCCTGATGGCCATGTTCGTCCTGGAATAGCGGCGGCTACTGCGCGGCCGGGTTCTGGGTCTGCGAGGCGGTGGCCGGCGCCGGTTCTCCCGCCCGCTCTTCGAGCTGGGTGCGCGATCCCGTCGAAAGCCGGTTCGGGCTGGTCAGGAATACGACGATCAGCACGGCCAGGGCCAGGCCGACGATCCAGAAGATCGCCTTGCGTCCGCCCGGTTTGCTGTCGATGCGCGGCGCCTTTGCGCCGGCGCGGCCATCGTCCACGCCCGGCGCAGAATCGGCGGCGTTGGTCAGGGTGTCTCTCGGGTTCGCCATAAGGAGCTCTCCAATGGCCCCCTTGCCGCCAACTTCCGGCCTGCGCGCCCGGTTCCTAAGCCTCCAGTTCGATGTCCCAGTAGAGGTAGTCGAGCCAGCTTTCGTGCAGGTGGTGCGGCGGGAAACGGCGACCGCGCTCCTGCAGCTCGTGGGCGGTCGGCCGCCGCGGCTTGTGGAACGGGTGCATGTTCGCCTCGTGCGGGGTGCGCCCGCCCTTCATCAGGTTGCAGCGCGCGCAGGCGGTGACGATGTTCTCCCAGGTCGTGCGCCCGCCGCGCGAGCGCGGCACCACGTGGTCGAACGTCAGATCGTCCGGTGCGGTGCAGTACTGGCAGGTGAAGGCGTCGCGCAGGAAGAGGTTGAAGCGCGTGAAGGCCGGCGGACGGTCCTGAGGCACGTAATGCTTCAGCGAGACCACGCTGGGCAGCTTCATCGCGAAGGATGGCGAGTGGACTTCCTGGTCGTAGGTCGACACCACGTCGACGCGATCCAGGAACACCGCCTTGATCACCTCCTGCCACGGCCAAAGCGACAGGGGATAGTAGCTGAGCGGACGGAAGTCGGCGTTCAGCACGAGGCAAGGCCAGCCGGAAGGCGGGCGGCTAAGCACCTGCATGGCCGGTCCTCCGGGTGAGCCCCAGGGCTCTTATGTCGTACGCGTAGAGACTGAAGACAGGCCCCCTTTCGCGATCCGAGCGCTCGGCGAATCGACCTTGGGGCCAACTCCCGCAGCAGGGGAATTATAGGCCGATTTCCACGACAGCTCCATGAAATGAAGCCGGGCGGCTCCGTCCGGAGATCACTTTTCGCCGGACGGAGGCGCTTGGGCGGACATCAGGCGCCGACGACGGCGGTGGCGCCGGCCAGGCTCAGGCTGATGAAGACGAAAGCCACGGCGACGGTGGCGTCGAAGAAGCGGCCGAGTTGGGTCAGAGCAGTCATGTCAGTCATTCCTTTGTGGGTCCGGTGCGGCCCTCCGCCGCCCCGCGTCCATCTGGACAATGTTTAGATAGCAAGCCATCTGAACGATGTACAGATTCATTTTACAATGTACGCCATGCAAAAATGCATATCGACGTTCTTGGGAAATCCAGAGGGCGCGCAAAGGAAAAGGGGCCGGAAAAATCCGGCCCCTCGCAGGAAGGCTCGATAAACTGGAGAGGGTCGGGCGTTACGCGCCAACCACAACCGTAGCCGCCGCCAGGCTGACGCTGAGCGCGATCAGCACGACCGGAGCGATGCGGTCGAAGAGCCGTTCGAAATGGGTGAGACGAGCGAGAGACATGACACACACCTTTCAAGTTGGACCCTCGGGGGAGCGAGGGCGTTATCTATTTGAACAGCGCTAAGATAACACCGATCTGAACGCCGTCAAGATGATCTTTACGCCGTCCAGATTCAGATTTAGAGTGAACGGTATGAAGGAAACTGCCGCCGCCGAGAACCGGCCCTATCACCACGGCGACCTGCGCCGCGCGCTGATCGACGCCGCCCGCCGCCTGCTGGAGACCGAGGGCCCCACCGCTCTGTCCCTGCGCGCGGTCGCGCGCGAGGCCGGGGTCAGCCCGGCGGCGCCTTATCACCACTTCAAGGACAAGGGCGAACTGCTCGACGCCGTCGCGCACGAGGGCTGGGACATGCTCAACGCCCTGATGACGGAGGCGCGCGCCCGCCAGACCTCGGTGCGCGACAAGCTGACTTCGCTGGGCGTGGCCTATGTCCGCTTCGCCCGCGACAACCCGGCGCTCTACCGGGTGATGTACGACTGCTCGCGCGACAAGGACAGCTTGCCCGAACACGTCCACGCCGAGAACGACAGCGCCTACTGCCAGGTGCGCGACACGCTGGTCGAGGCCGGCGCCGCGCCCATGGACGAGCAGGAGTTGGAACTGGCCACCACTGCGGCCTGGTGCGCCGCCCACGGCCTGGCGGAGATGTTCTCGTTCAAGCAGTTCGATCACCTGAAGGACGCGCTCGGCGGCGACGAGGCGTTCCTGCGCGGCGTCTTCGAGCACATGGGCATTTTCGCGCGCACCGCGCCCGACTAAAGCTGTTCGGGTGTTCGTCACCCGCTTCGCCCCCTCCCCGACCGGCTACCTGCACCGCGGCCATGCCTTCTCGGCCCTGACCGCGTTTACGGCCGCACGCGCGGCGGCAGGGCGCTTCATCCTGCGCATCGAGGATATCGACGCCACCCGCTGCCGGCCCCAGTTCGAAGAGGCGATCTACGAGGACTTGGCTTGGCTGGGGATCGAGTGGGAAACGCCTGTCCGCCGCCAGTCCGACCATCTCGACGACTACCAGGCGGCTCTAGCCGCCCTGACCGCCGATCATCTCACCTATCGCTGCTTCAAGACCCGCAAGGAGCTTGCCCAGGCCGCGGCCAGCGCCCCGCACGGCGCAGCCGAGGCCTATCGCGGCGCGCCCTTGTCCGCCGAACAGGAAGCCGCCCGCCTCGCCGCCGGCGATCCCTTCGCCTGGCGTCTGTCGCTCGACGCCGCCGAGACCGCCCTGGCTGGCCGCCCTCTCAGCTTTCTAGAAGAAGGCGTCGGCCCGAACGGCGAGCAGGGTGAAATCCGCGCCGACCCGGCCCTCTCGGGCGGCGACATCGTCCTGGCTCGCAAGGATGTGGGCGTCGCCTATCACCTGGCCGTCGTCGTCGACGACGCCCTGCAGGGCGTGACCCACGTGATCCGCGGCCAGGATCTCTTCGAGGCGACCCATGTCCAGCGCCTGCTCCAGGCCCTGCTCGACCTGCCGACGCTGACCTATCGCCATCACCGCCTGCTGACCGGACCGGACGGCCGGCGCTTCGCCAAGCGCGATCAGGCCGAAACCCTGCGCGACCTGCGCGCCCGCGGCGTCACACCCGCGCAGTTGAAGGCGGAGATGGGCCTTGAGTGATGCATCGCGCGATCCCGCTGGCGGCCGCGCCCTGGCGGTCCTGGTCTTCGGGGCGGCGGTCATCGGCCTCGCCCCCATCCTGGTGCGTCTGTCCGACGCTGGCCCGGCCGCCATCGGCTTCTGGCGCGTCGGCTTCGCCCTGCCCCTGCTGGGGCTGCTGGCCCTCAAGAGCGACGGCGGGGTCGGGCCGCCCAACCGCTTCGCCCTGGCCGCCGGCCTGGCCTTCGCCTGCGACCTCGGCTTCTGGCACTACAGCATCCACTTCACCTCGGTCGCCAACGCCACGGTGCTGACCAACCTGACCCCGGTGGTGGTCACGGCGACGGCGTGGATCTTCCTCAAGCAGCGGCCGGCCAAGCTGTTCGTCGCCGCAGTCGCCCTGGCGGTGGCTGGGGCCTGGATGATGGCGGTCGGGCGCGGAGCTCACGCTGCTGGCGCCAACCCGCCCCTGGGCGACGCGCTCGCCCTCACCACGGCCTTTTGGTACGCGCTCTACTTCCTGGCCATCAGCGCGGCGCGCCGCTCAACCGGAGCCACTCGGGTGATGTTCTGGTCTAGCCTGGCCAGCGCCCCGGCCCTGCTGGTCGCGGCCCTGGCCTTGGGCGAGCCGATCTTTCCCTCCGGCCCCGGCGGCTGGGCGGCCCTGGTCGGGCTGGGCGTCATGCACGTCGCCGGACAGGGTTCGATCGCCTGGGCGCTCGGACGCTTGCCGCCCGCCACCGCCTCGGTCGTGGTGCTGATCCAGCCAGTGGTCGCCGCCATCCTCGGCTGGCTGCTGTTCGCCGAGGCCCTCGGCCCTATCCAGGCCCTCGGCGGCGCCATGGCCCTCGCCGGCGTCGTCCTGGCCCAGGCCGCCTCGCGGAAGTCACGCCCCGCGGGCTAATGCGATGCGTGATGCTCGGCGTTGCGCTTGCGGGTCGCGGCCGCCTTCTTGGCCGAGGCCGAGCGCGCCGCGGCGGATCGATGGGCCGAAGCCTCGCCGCCCTTCTTGCCGCCCTTGTGCGCGGCCGGATGGCCGGTGCGCTTGCCGCGGCCCGATCCACCTGGCGCCTTACCGCCGCCGTCATCCTTGTTGACGGTGGCCCAGGCCCGCCGCTCGGCCTCCTTCTCGGACACGCCTTTGGCCTCGTAGCCTTCGGCGATGTGGTCGGCCTTGCGTTCCTGCTTGTCGGTGTACTTGGACTTGTCCCCTCGGGGCATGGTCGCTCTCCTCTGATACTGGAAAGCCAACCCGCCCCGCTCCGGCGAAGTTCCTAGGGCCTAGCTCAGGGCGTAGGCGACTCGCGCAGCCTCGATCGCCGCCAGCTTGGCGTGGAAGGCGCTCCAGTCGTCGCGCTCGGTGATCGGCGCCCAGATGGCCTCGATTTCGTCGTAGAGCAGTTCCTGCGGCTCGGGTCCGGCGAAATAGGGGTCGGCCAGCCGCCCCGGCCGCTCCGCCTCAAACCCTTTCAGCAACTCGCGGAACGCGGTGAACGTCTCGCCCGCATAGATGTCGCCGCGCACCGAGCCCAGCGCGCGGGCCTCGTCGCCACAGAACCAGTCGAAGAAGAACGGTTCCCAGCGCAGCCGGTCTCCCCCTTCGGCGATGGCGCGGAAGAGCGCGTTGGCGAAGGCGACCTCGGCCGCCTCCTCGCCGCGCCTCAACCCCAGGCGGTTCAGCAACGCCCCGGCCAGCTCGCGCCGATAGGCAGGGCCGAAGCCGTTCAGCGCCTCGACCAGCGGGTCCTGCTCGGTGACCAGCGCCAGGCAGCCGGCCAGTTGCTGCAGGTTCCAGAACACGGTTTCGGGCTGACGGCCGAAGCTGTAGAGCCCGGCGGTGTCGAAATAGGCGGCCGTGAAGTTAGGATCGTTGTGCGGCAGGAACCGGTAGGGCCCGTAGTCGAAGCTCTCGCCCGTGATGTTCATGTTGTCGGTGTTCAGCACCCCGTGCACGAACCCAGCCGCCATCCACCGCGCCGTCAGCCGTGCGGCCCTGGCGGCGACCGCGGCCAGCAGCGCGGCGGGGCGGTCGGGCGCGTCGGCCAGCTCGGGGTAGTAGTAGGCGATCACGTGGTCGATCAGCCGCGCGATCCGGTCCTTCTCCTGGAAGTAGGCGTGGCGCTGGAAGGTGCCGAAGCGGATATGGCTGTGCGACAGCCGCACCAGCACGGCCGAACGCGTCGGGCTTGGCTCGTCCCCGCGATAGAGTTGCTCGCCGGTCTCGATCAGCGAGAACGAGCGCGAGGTCGGCACGCCCAGCGCCTCCAGCATGGCGGTGGCCAGCACCTCGCGCACACCGCCCTTCAGGGTCAGCCGCCCGTCGCCCTGACGCGACCATGGCGTCTGGCCCGAGCCCTTGGTCCCGAGCTCCAGCAGGCGGCCCGTCCCGGCCTCGCGCATCTGGGCGAAGGTGAACCCGCGGCCATCGCCGAGGTCGGGGTTGTAAACGCGGAACTGGTGGCCGTGATAACGCATGGCCAACGGTTGGGGCAGGTTGCCGGTCAGCGGCTCGAAACGGCCGAAATGCGCCGTCCACTCGTCGTCGCTCAAAGTGTCCAGCCCGAGGGTCCGCGCCGCGCGATCGTTGCGGAAGCGCAGGAAGGTCATCGGGAAATCGGCCGGCTCGACGGGATCGAAGAAGTCGGGCCCCAGTTCCTGGACGTGCGGCTCGGGGCGGTAGTCGGGCGAAACGGGCATGGCTCTCAGATGCGCGATCACATCGGCGCCAGCAACGTCCGATTGACGTATTTCGCACGCACCGCCCATGCTAACCGAGGCCATGGCGCGCAGACTGACCCTCGATTTCCTGAAGACCGAGACTGCCTCGGGCGTGATCCTGACCACCGCGGCCCTGCTGGCCGTGGCCCTGGCGAACTCGCCGTGGGCCGACCACTACTTCGCCTTCATCAAGCACGAGATCACGATCCAGGTCGGGGCCTTCGCCGAGACGAAGCCGGTCTACCGGTGGATCAAGGAAGGCCTGATGGCGATCTTCTTCTTCGTCGTCGGCCTTGAGATCAAGCACGAGATCCTGCGCGGCGAGCTTTCCAATCCCAGGCGCCTGGCCCTGCCCGTCCTGGCCGCTATCGGCGGGATGGTGGCGCCGGCGGGCGTTTACCTGCTGGTCAACGCGGGCGCCGGCGGCGCGCCGCAGGGCTGGCCCACGCCCACCGCCACCGACATCGCTTTCGCCCTGGCCGCCCTCGCGGTGGCCGGACCGCGCCTGCCGCCGTCGCTGCGCATCTTCCTGCTCACCCTCGCCATCGCCGACGATCTCGGCGCCGTGGCGCTGATCGCCATCCTCTTCACCTCGGACGTCAACCTCTACGCCCTGGGCGGAGCGGCCGCCTGCATCGGCGTCATGGCGTTGATGTCCCAGTGGAAGAGCGCGCCCTATCTCTTCTACGCGGCCTTCTTCGCCCTGGCCTGGGCCTTCTGCCTGAAGAGCGGCGTCAACACCTCGCTGGCTGGGGTGGCCGCGGCCATGACCGTGCCGATCGACCCGCGCAAGCCGGGTCACGAGGGGCCGCTCAAGCATTTCATGGAAAGCCTGCACCCGTACGTCGCCTATCTGATCCTGCCGCTCTTCGCCTTCGCTGCGGCCGGCTTCTCCTTCGCGGGCCTGTCGCTCGGAACCCTGCTCTCGCCGGTGCCGCTGGGCATCGCGCTCGGCCTCTTCCTGGGCAAGCAGATCGGCGTGTTCGGCTTTTCGGCCGCGGTCATCGGCCTCAAGCTCGCCCGCCGCCCGACCGGCGCAAAGTGGCTGGAGCTCTACGGCGTCGCGCTGCTCTGCGGCGTGGGCTTCACCATGAGCCTCTTCATCGGCGGCCTCGCCTTCGACCCGCATGACACTACTGCCCAGACCGAGGTGCGCATGGGCGTCATCGCCGGCTCGATCCTCTCGGCCGTGGTCGGCATGAGCGTGCTCGCCTTCGCCCAGCGCCAGCGCAACGAAGTGCAAGACTAGGGCTCGCTCTCCGGCGTAGGCTGCCCGAAAAGCTCGGGAGGACAGCGCATGGCTAGGGACGTCGCCGAAGGATTCACCCACGACCGCTTCGGCAAGGTGCGCGAGGCGTTCGAGGCCAATCTCGCCGGCGGCGCCGATGTCGGCGCCTCGTTCTGCGCCACCCTCGAAGGCGAGACCGTCGTCGACCTTTGGGGCGGATGGGCCAACGAGGACGAGGGCCGTCCGTGGGAGCGCGACACCATCGTCAACGTCTACTCGACCACCAAGACGATGACCGCCCTGACCGCCCTGCTGGTCGCCGACCGCGGCGAGCTCGACTTCGACGCCCCGGTCGCCCGCTATTGGCCCGAGTTCGCCGCCGCCGGAAAGCAGGACGTGAAGGTCAGCCACCTCATGAGCCACTCGGCCGGCCTGTCGGGCTGGAAGGAGCCGCTGACCAAGGAAGACCTCTACGACTGGGACAAGGCGACCTCCCTCCTCGCCGCCCAGGCGCCGTTCTGGGAACCGGGCACGGCCAGCGGGTACCACGCCCTGACCCAGGGCTATCTGGTCGGAGAGGTCGTGCGCCGCATTACCGGCAAGTCGCTGGGCACGGTTTTCCGTGAGGAGATCGCTGGCCCCCTGGGCGCGGACTTCCACATCGGCCTGCCGGCGTCGGAGGACCATCGGGTGGCCGACCTGATCGCGCCGCCCCCCGGCGCCTCCATCGCCGACCGCTCCGAGAGCGAGCTGCAGAAGAACATGTCGGGCAACCCGCCGATCGACGTCGCCGAGACCCGTACCCGCGCCTGGCGCGGCGCCGAGATTCCCGCCGCCGGGGGCACGGGGAACGCCCGCTCGGTGGCCCAGGTCCACGTCATCCTCGCCAATGGCGGGGTCGCCCAGGGCAAGCGCTTCATGTCGGAGGCGGGCTGCCGCAAGGCGCTGGAGGTCCAGATCGAGGGCCAGGACCTGATCCTCGGCATGCCCGCGCGCTTCGGCATGGGCTTCGGCCTGGCCGGCGCCATGCCGCTGCCCAATCCCAACACCATCTTCTGGGGCGGCTATGGCGGCTCGCTGGTGATTATCGACATGGACGCCCGCACCACCTTCGCCTACGCCATGAACAAGATGGCCCCGACCACCACCGGCGACATGCGCGCCTTCGGCCTGGCCATGGCGATGTGGGAAGCGATGGGGGCGATCTAGACCAGCCCCGACGCCCAGGCGCTTTCGCCTCTGGCCGCGGCGACCACCCGCACCTCGCCCGCGAACCGCGCCACGCTTTCCACCGTCTGGATGAAGTCGGGCGCGTCCGGGTCGGCGCTCTGGCTGACGATGACCGCGTCCACCGCAACGCCGCGGGCGCGCAGGGTCTCCAGCGCCGTCAGGGTGTGGCTGATCGCCCCGAGATACGAGCCGCCGACCAGCACCGCCGGCAGGCCCAGCGCCATCATCAGGTCCAGACAGGTGCCGTCCTCGGCCATGGGCGACATCACTCCGCCCGCGCCCTCGACCAGCATCAGGTCGGCGTCGCTCGCCGCCAGCCCCGCCCGGCAGAACGCGACCAGCCGCGAAATCCGCAGGTCCACGCCCTCCAGCCGCGCGGCCATCGGCGGCGACAGCGGGGCGGCGAACCGCAGCGGCGCGATCTCGTCCAGCGCCACGTCGGTCAGCTCACGCCCCATGGCGTCCAGCAGCCGGCCAGGGTCGCTGTCGCTCCAGTCACCCGGGTCTATGCCGCTGACCGCCGGCTTCAGGGCCGCGACGGACAACCCCTTGGCCCGCGCCGCCCGCAGCAGGGCGCAGGCGGCCCAGGTCTTGCCGACATCGGTATGGGCGCCGGAAACGAACAGCGCGCGCATCAGCCGCCCATCAGCGGGCGCACCGCCGCCGCCAGACGATCGATCTCCGCGTCGGGGTGCCCCGCGGTGAACGCCACCCGCAGCCGCGCCGTGCCGGCCGGCACCGTCGGCGGACGGATCGCCACCACCAGGAAGCCCTGGTCCTCCAGCGCCCTGGCGGCGGCCAGGGTGCGTTCGGCCTCGCCCAGCACGATCGGAACCACCGCGCTGGTCGCCTCGGGCAGGTTCAGCGCCCGGGTGAAGCGCCGCGCCTTGGCCAGCACCGCGGTCACCCGCTCGGGCTCGGCGGCGATGACGTCCAGGGCCGCGGCGGCGGCGGCGGCGTTGGCCGGCGGCAGGCCGGTCGTGTAGACCACCGTGCGCGTGCGGGTCTTGATGAAGTCGATCACGGCCTTGCTGGCGCAGACATAGGCGCCGTAGCCGCCCAGCGCCTTGGAGAAGGTGCCCATGGCCAGGTCGACCTTCGCGCCTGGGAACATCGCCGCGGTCCCGCGCCCCTCGCCGACCACGCCCAGCCCATGGGCGTCGTCCACCAGCAGCCAGGCGTCGTGCGCCTGGGCCAGGGCGCTGATCTGGTCCAGCGGCGCCACGTCGCCGTCCATCGAGAACACCCCGTCCGTGGCGATCAGCGCCCGCTCGGCCTCACCCCGGTGCAGGGCCAGCTTCTGCGCCAGGTCGGCCAGGTCGTTGTGGCGGAAGGCCACGATCCTGGCCCGCGACAGCTGCGCGCCCGACCAGATGCACGCGTGGGCCAGATCGTCGACCAGGACCAGGTCGCGCTCGCCGACGAAGGTCGGGATGACGCCGCTGTTGGCCAGGTAGCCTGAGCCGAACACGCAGGCCGCTTCGGCGCCTTTGAGGGCCGCCAGCTTGGCCTCCAGCAGGCCGAAGATCGGATTGTCGCCGGTCACCAGTCGCGAGGCGCCCGAGCCCGCGCCATGCTCCTCCACCGCAGCCACCGCCGCGGCCTTCACCGCCGGATGGTGCGAGAGGTTCAGGTAGTCGTTGCACGAGAACGACAGCAGCCGCCGCCCATTCCGCTCCACCCACAGCCCGTCCAGGCGCTGGGTCGGAACCAGGGTGCGCTTGAGGCTCTTGGCCTCCAGCGCGGCGAGTTTGCCTTGGGCGAACGCGGTGAGACTATCTGACACGGCGTGCGGTATGCACGAGGCCGCCGTTCCGTTAAAGCCGCCCGTCATGACAATTCCGACACCGGCTTTCTCCACGCCCGACTGGCTTTCACAAGGGGCCTGCAACGTCTGGCGCCCCTACTGCCAGATGAAGACTGCGCCGGCTCCCATGGCGGTAGCCAAGACCCAAGGCGCCAGCATCGTGCTGGAGGACGGCCGCGAACTGGTGGACGGGATCGCCTCGTGGTGGACAGCCTGCCACGGCTACAACCACCCCCACATCCGCGCCGGCGTCCAACGCCAGCTCGAGCTCATGCCGCACGTGATGTTCGGCGGCCTGGCGCACGAGCCGGCCTATCGCCTGGCCCAGCGCCTGGCGGCCTTGCTACCCGGCGACCTGGACCACGTGTTCTTCGCCGAAAGCGGCTCTGTCTCGGTCGAAATCGCCATGAAGATGGCGCTGCAATACTGGATCAACCGCGGCGTTGCGGGGCGCACTCGCTTCCTCAGCTTCAAAGGCGGCTATCACGGCGACACCCTGGCCACGATGACCATCTGCGATCCTGACGAAGGCATGCACAGTCTGTTCGCCGGGGTCATGCCGGCCCAGATCGTCACCGACCTGCCGACCGACGCCGCCTCCGAAGCCGCCCTCGACGCGCTGCTGGGCGAGAAGGCCGGCGATATCGCCGCCGTGATCGTCGAGCCGCGCGTGCAGGGCGCGGGCGGCATGCTGTTCCACTCCGACGAGGTGCTGCGCACCCTGCGCCGGCTCTGCGACAAGCACGACGTGCTGCTGGTCTTCGACGAAATCTTCGTCGGCTTCGGCCGCACGGGCGACCTCTTCGCCTGCGAGGGCTCGGGCGTCACGCCCGACATCGTCACCCTGTCCAAGGCCCTGACCGGCGGCACCCTGCCGCTCTCGGCCGCCATCGCCCGCACCCCGGTCTTCCAGGCCTTCTGGTCGGACGACGCGGGCGCGGCCCTGATGCACGGTCCGACCTATATGGCCAATCCCCTGGCCTGCGCGGCCGCGAACGCCAGCCTCGACCTCTTCGAGACCGGCGCCTGGAAGGCCGACGTCGCCCGCATCAACGCCGCCCTCGCTGAAGGTCTCGCCCCCTGCCGCGCTGCGCCAGGGGTCGTCGACGTCCGCACCCTGGGCGCCATCGGCGTCGTCGAGTTCGACCACCCGGTCGAGAGCGGCCCGCTCTGCATGGCCTTTGTCGAGCACGGTTGCTGGATCCGCCCGATGGGCAAGGTCGTCTACCTGACCCCGCCCTACGTCACGACCGACGCCGAACTCGCCCAGCTCACCGGTGCGATCCGCAAGGTGCTGCTGAACAACTAGGTGTCATCCCGGTTTCGGCCGCAGGCCGAAAACCGGGATGACACGCAAGACTTCAGCCGATGGCCGCCTTCAGCGCCGCGGCGGTTTCCTTCACCGCGTCGTGCACGGCCGGCGAGACGTCCGGCATGATGTAGAAGTCGTGCACCAGTCCGGCGTACTCGACATGGGTCGCCGAATTGCCCGCCGCGGTCAGCCGCGCGGCATAGTCGCGCCCCTCGTCCTTCAGCGGGTCGAACCCGGCCGTCACCACCAGGGCCGGCGGCAGGCCGGCCGACAGCCTGGCCTTGCCGAGGAAGGCGCGGGCCTCCTGCGCGTGGCCAAGCGCAGCCAGAGACTTGTCGAACCAGGCGATCGCGGCCTTGGTCAGGATGGGGCCGTCCAGCGCCTTGCGCGAGGCCGTCTCCTCTTCCGGCCAGATGCCCGGATAGAGCAGCAGCTGGAAGGCGATCTTCCGCTTGGGGTCGCCCTTCAGGTCGATGGAGACCGAGGCCGCCAGGTTGCCGCCGGCCGAGTCGCCGCCGACCGCGATCCGCGTCGGATCGATTCCCAGCTCGCCCGCATGGTCGAAGGCCCACTTGGTCGCCGTCAGGGCGTCGTCGTGCCCGGCCGGGAACGGATGCTCCGGCGCCAACCGGTAATCGACGGCCAGCACCCGCACCCCCGCCAGCGCGGCCAGCCGCCGGCAATGGCCGTCATGGGTCTCAAGGTCGCCGATGGTGAAGCCGCCGCCGTGAAAATAGACGAGGCCCCCGCTCGGGGTCTTGGCGTCCGCGGGCGTATAGAGCCGCGCGGGAATGGGACCCGCCGCGCCGGCGACCTCAAGGTCCTTGGCGGCGACGTCCTGGGGCGGGCTCTGATCGGCCGCCTTGCGCTGCATCTGGTAGCCCATGCGGATCATGGCCGGCGGCACGGCGTCCAGCGGCGGCGCATTGGCGGCCTGCTCGGCGGTCGCGTCGATCATCGCCTTGAAGTTCGGGTCCAGCATGGGTCTTCCTCCTCCCTTGGGCCGGCGTTGCGGCCCTTCACCGCCCGCGGGCGGCGTATGTCGCTTAAGCAAACGGGCCGGCAGAGCATCCCCTGCCGGCCCGCTCAGTCATTGCCTTTTCGGCGGCCTTACTCGGCCGCTTCCTTCGGCGCGTAGCCCAGGACGGCCTTGGTCTCCAGGAACTCGTGGAAGCCGTAGTCGCCCCACTCGCGCCCGTTGCCGCTCATCTTGTAGCCGCCGAACGGCGCAGTCAGGTCGCCGCCGCCGCCGTTGATCGACACCTGGCCGGCGCGCAGCTTGGAGGCCACTTCGCGGGCCTTGGCCAGGTCCGCGCCGTTGACGTAGGCGGCCAGGCCGTACTCGGTGTCGTTGCCGACCTCGATCGCCTGCTCGAGGGTCTCGTAGCCGAGGATCGACAGCACCGGGCCGAAGATCTCTTCCTTGGCGATGGTCATGTCGTTGGTGACGTTCGCGAAGACGGTCGGCTTGACGTAGTAGCCGGTTTCCAGGCCTTCCGGCTTGCCGACGCCGCCGGCCACCAGGGTCGCGCCCTCGTCGATGCCGGCCTGGATCAGCTTCTGGATCTTGTTGAACTGCACCTCGGAGACAACCGGACCAAGTTGGGCGTTGCCGTTCGGGTCGCCGACCGTGACCTGGGCGGCCGCTTCCTTGGCCGCGGCGATCGCCTCGTCCATGCGCTTGCTGGGCACCAGCATGCGGGTCGGAGCGTTGCAGGACTGGCCGGAGTTGACCATCACCGTCTTCACGCCGGCCGCGACGCTCTTCGACAGCACGTCGTCGTCCAGCACGATGTTCGGGCTCTTGCCGCCCAGTTCCTGCGACACGCGCTTGACGGTCGGCGCCGCGTTCTTGGCCACCTCGATGCCGGCGCGGGTCGAGCCGGTGAACGAGACCATGTCCACTTCCGGGTGGCTCGACAGCGGCACGCCGACGCCGATCCCATCGCCGTGGACCAGGTTGAACACACCGGCCGGCACGCCCGCCGCATGCATGATCTCAGCAAAGATATGGCCCGAGAACGGCGCCACTTCCGACGGCTTCAGCACCATGGTGCAGCCGGTCGCGATAGCCGGCGCCACCTTGCAGACGATCTGGTTCAGCGGCCAGTTCCAAGGGGTGATGAAGCCGCAGACGCCGATCGGTTCCTTGACGATCTTGGTCGGGCCGCGATCTTCCTCGAACTTGAAGTCCTTGAGGATGGCGGCGGCGGTGCCCAGGTGGCCCATGCCGATCGGGACCTGCGCGCGTTGAGCCAGCGAGGCCGGGGCGCCCATTTCCTCGCTGACGGCCGTCGCCAGGTCGCCGAAGCGCTTCTGGTACTCGGCCAGGATGCGATTCAGCACGTCCAGGCGCTCTTCGCGGCTGGTCTGCGACCAGCTGGCGAAGGCCTTCCGGGCGGCCTTGACGGCCTTGTCCACGTCGGCGGCGCCGCCGAGCGAAATCTTGCCCGCGACCTGCTCGGTCGCCGGGTTGATGACGTCGAGCGTCTTGGACTCGACCGGGTCGACCCATTGACCGTCGATATAGAACTGCAGGTACTCGCGCATGGCGTCCTCCCGGAGGCGTTCGTTTAGGTTCTTGGCGCGCCGACGAGATCCCCGACGGCTTCAAACAAGCATTTTAGTGATCAACGATAACTGGGGAAGCCCCCAAAGCCGTTCAACCCGTCGAAACCTAGTCCCCAACGGGCCTGGCGGATTATTTACATCATAAATCTATCGTCGCAAGCATCCCCGTCAGCCCGCCTGATGCACATGCGGCTGGCCGGCGACGGGACTACGCCCCTTCAGCACGTATCCGGCGCGGATCGAGCCGATATAGAGGTCCTTCAGGTCGCTCCCGCCCCAGGTGACGTTGGTCGGGTGGTTGACGATCTCGCCGGTCGGGTCGTGCAGCACCGTCACCACCTCGAGCTCGGGCGTGATCGCCACGATCTTGTCGGCGCCCGGCAGGCAGACCCAGAGATTGCCCTCGGCGTCCAACCCGATTCCGTCCGTATAGCCGAGGTCGGCCTTGGCGACCGGCTCGCCGCCCGGCGCCTGCAGTTTGCCCAGCACCGGCCCATAGCGGCCGCCTGCGCCCAGGGTCCCGCCCTCGTGGATCGGGAAGCGGACCACGTCGGCGCCGCTGGTCTGCGCACAGTAGAGGTAGCGCTCGTCCGCCGAGAGGGCCAGGCCGTTGGGAAACCTCAGGCCCTCCGCCACCACCGCGCTCGATCCGTCGGGGCGCAGCACGAAGATGAAGCCGTCGGGGCGCCCGTCCAAGGCCTGCGGCCAAGTCTCGGCGTGGGTGGAGTTGGCGCACCAGATGTTCCCCGCGCTGTCCACCACCGGATAGTTGGCGCTGGTCAGCCGGCGCCCGCCGACCTCGCTCAGCAACGTCTCGTGCGCGCCGCTGGCCGGGTCGAACCGCTGCAACGGCCCGTCCTGACGGTCGTAGATGCCGAAATTGGCGATCAGCACCCGTCCCTGGCGATCCATGTTGATCCCGTTGGGGGCGCCGCCCTGCGGTCCCATCCGCGTGAACGATCCGTCCGGGAGGATTTCGGCCACCGCGCACTGGTGATCGGAGGCGAAGACCCGGCCGTCGCGCCCCACCACCACGTCCTCCGGACGGTCGATTCCGATGGCGACCTTGGTCAGGTCGCCGGGCGCGATGGGCGACAGCGGCATGGCGTTTCCTCGGGCGGGCTTTTCTTTGACCGCGACCATGGCCCGCCCGAACGCCGATGTTCAAGGAGAGTCTATACCCCGGTGGTCGGGCCGATGCCCTGGCCGTCTTCGGGGAAGCTGGTCCACTTTTCCTGCTTCTCGCGCGCCTCGCGCCTGGCCTGGAAGTCGTTGGCCCGGGACATCAGGGCTTTCGCCTCCTGGCCCAGCCGCGCGAAGTCCGATTCCGGCGGCGCCGTCAGGATCGTCGGATGGAAGAGCTCGATGTCGTGCAGCAGTTTGCCGAACTCTTCGTCCTCGGCCGTTCCGTGGGCCGGCGGGTGCTCCAGAAGGTCCGCGACCCGCTGAAGGGCCGCCTCGAAGGACTCCTGGTCTTTGATCATCTTTGTGCTCCTGCCGTCGGGCGAAGCCCCAGGGCGACGCCCCGACAAAGCAAAGCCTGAAACCGCGGGCGGTTCCCTCAGCCCTTGCGGTCCATCCCCGCCCGCTCTAAAGCCGGTCGCACAAAGCCGGAGCTTTTCATGACCGCGATCCTGACCATCCTCGCCTTCATCGTCGTCATCGGCGCGCTGAACTTCTTCGAGTTCGGCCGGATCGACTAAGCCGTCTTGGCTGCGACCACCCGCGGGGCTGCGCTCGTCACCGGCGGTTCGCGCCGGATCGGCCGGGCCCTGACCCTGGCGGCGGCCGAAGCCGGCTACGACGTCGCCATCCACGTCCGCCAGGTCGACGACGACGCCCAGGCCGCCGCGGCGGACGTCCGCGCCCGCGGCCGCAAGGCTTCGATTCACGCCTGCGATCTGCGCGACGAAGGCGCCACCGCGCCCCTGATCGGCGACGCCGAGAGCGAACTCGGCCCCGTCACCCTGCTGGTCAACAGCGCGTCGGTCTTCGAGGACGACAGCTTCGCCTCCATGAACCGCGCCTCCTGGGATGCGCATCTGGAGACCAACCTGCGCGCGCCCTTGGTCCTGGCCCAGGCCTTCGCCCGGCGACTGCCCGCCGACCGCATGGGCCTGATCGTCAACATCCTCGACCAGCGGGTCTTCGCGCCGGCTCCCGACTTCTTCAGCTATTCGCTCTCCAAGAGCGCGCTCTGGACCGCCACCCAGATGCTGGCCCAGGAACTGGCCCCCCGCATCCGCGTCAACGGCATAGGTCCTGGCCCCACCCTGCCCTCGATCCATCAGGACGGCGGCGATTTCGACGACGAAGTTTCGACCACCCTGCTTAAAAGAGCGGTCGACCCGGCCGAGATCGGCCACGCTCTGCGCTATCTGATTGACGCAAGGTCAGTGACGGGCCAGATGATCGCCGTCGATGCGGGCCAGCATCTGGCCTGACACAGCCTTCCGCCGGAACGGAGCGCCCTTGGTTCTTCCCTCCCTGCAAGACAACTCGCCGCAGGCCCCTTCGCCCGAACCGCAAGGGCGCGTGGTCATGACCAAGATCTTCGTCACCGGCCTGAAGGTCGAGGCGCAGATCGGCGTCTATGCCCACGAAAAGGGCAAGGGACAGCCGCTGGTCGTCGACGTCGAGCTCGACGTGCCGATCTCTGGCGCCACACGCCTGGCCGACACGGTCAACTACGAGAGCGTCGGGGAAGCCGCCCGCGCCATCGCCGCCGAGGGCCATATCCTGCTGGTCGAGGACTTCGCCGAGCGCCTGGCCCGCGCGTGCCTCGCCGATCCGCGCGTCACCCGCGCCCGCGTGCGGGTGGAAAAGCCTCAGGCCTTGGCGCCCCACGCCGCCGCCGCCGGCGTCGAGATTACGGTGGTCCGCGGCTGAACCCACCCCGGCCGGCATTCATGAACGCGAATTAAACTGGCAATTGCGCGCGACGGGGCCACATTTCGTTCAGAACTTTCCTCTTGGGAGACTGAATTGAGCGAAACCAACCCCTCCGTCGTGACGAGCGAAGACCGCACGCTGCCCGCGGTGGTCTACGGCCTCTATCTGCTGGGGCTCGTCAACGGCCTGACCATTCTGGTCGGTCTGGTCATCGCGCACATGAACCGCGACACGGCCGGCCCGGTCATGCGCAGTCACTACACCTTCCTGATCCGCACCTTCTGGATCGGCCTGGCTGTGTTCCTGGGCCTGGGCGTCCTGATCGGGATCAGCGCCATCCTGTCGATCGTGCTGGTCGGCATTCCCTTCCTGATGCTGTTCCTCTTCCTGTGGGGCGCGGTCGGGGTGTGGTTCGCCATCCGCTGCGTGGTCGGCCTGATCTACCTGTCCCAGGGCGAAGCCTATCCGCGCCCCGACACCTGGTTGATTTGACGGCAAAGGCCGCGCCGTCCGCGCAAAACGACGGCGCGGCCTTACGCCGCCGGGTCATTTCCCATACCGCCCCCTGGACCGGCCCCCTCGCGTTTGGCAGCATGCCGCCTCGTCGACGCTTGGGGGGCGACGGCGCGGGGGGATTCGTATCCTCGTTCACGGACCGGCGCTGCTGCGGGGGAGCGCAAGAAGCGACGTCCGGCGACGAGGCGGGAGGGCGGATCCCCCCATCGCCATCCCAAGACCAAGAAAAATGCCGCCCGGATCGCTCCGGGCGGCGTTTTCCTTACCTCGATCACCCGCCAGGTCAGGCCGGAGTCAGCTCGCGGCGCACCATCCGGGCATAGTCGTCCGCCAGGCCCAGCGACAGCGCGCCCGGCGTGAACCTGTACTCGCCGATCTGGCCGACCGGTGTCACCTCCGCGGCGGTGCCGACCACGAAGCACTCGGTGAAGCCTGCCAGTTCCTCCGGCTTGATGTGGCGCTCGACCACCTCGATGCCCTTGGACTTGGCCAGCGCAATCACCGACTGGCGGGTGATGCCGTTCAGGAAGCAGTCCGGAGTGGGGGTGTGCAGCGCCCCGTCCTTCACGAAGAACACGTTCGAGCCGGTGCTCTCGGCGATGTAGCCGCGATAGTCGAGCATCATCGCGTCGGTGTAGCCGTCCTTCTCCGCCGCGTGCTTGGAGATGGTGCAGATCATGTAGAGACCGGTCGCCTTGGCGTGCACCGGCTCGGTCTCGGGCGAGGGGCGCTTGTACTTGGCCCAGCACATGCGGATGCCCTTGGCGCGCTCCTCGGGGCTGAAATAGCTCGGCCAGTCCCAGACCGCGATCGCCACGTGGATCTTGGTGTTCTGGGCAGAGACGCCGATCATCTCCGACCCGCGCCAGGCGATCGGGCGGATATAGGCGTCGGTCAGGCCGTTCTTGGCGCAGGTGTCCTTGCAGGCCTGGTCGATCTCGGCCACCGTGAACGGAATTTCGAAGTCCAGGATCTCCGCCGACTTGAACAGACGCTCGGTATGCTCGGTCAGCTTGTAGATCTCCCCCCCATACATCCGCTCGCCCTCGAACACCGCCGAGGCGTAGTGGAGGCCGTGGGTCAGTACGTGCACTTTCGCCTCGCGCCAGGGCACGAATTGGCCGTCCAGCCAAATCCATCCGTCGCGGTCGTCGAAGGGCACTAGGGACATGAGGGAAAGTCCTCCTTTCAATAGGGCCCCCTTACAGCCCCCCGCAGGCCCCGCGTCAAACAAAATGGGTTTCCGATTGTAATGAGCGCCGCCGATCCCCGGCTGATCCTGCGCGAGGATGAACTCGACGCCGGACTGGAACTTCTGCTGCTCGCCGAAGCGGCCGTCTGGGAGGCGGTGGACGCGGGCTTGGCCGCCCAGGAGGGGCTCGGCCTGGGCCGCTCGCACTGGCGCGCGGCCTTTCTGCTCAAGCGCCGGCCAGGGGTCGGGGTGCAGGAGCTGGCCCACCTCACCAGCCTCTCGAAACAGGCCGCCAGCAAGGTCCTGGCCGACCTCGAGGCGCGCGGCCTGGTCGCCAAGGTCGCCGGCGATCTCGACGGCCGCCGCCGCGCCGCCACCCTGACCGAGGCGGGCCAGGCCTTCGAGGGCGCCATATCCGAGCGCTTGCGCGCCCTCGTCGCCCGGTCTTATCGGATGGGCGGCCTGGACGGCGTCGCCGGCTCCAGGCGCATCCTGTCGGCCCTGGCCGGCGGACGGACCAAGAGCGGAGGCGCCTGATGGCCGCAGTGGAGAGTGCCGATCGTCACCTGCTGGTGGTGGATGACGACGATCGCATCCGCGACCTGCTCAAGCAGTACCTCTCGCGCCATGGCTTCCGCGTCACCGGAGCGCCCGGCGGCGCGGCCGCCCGCAGCCTGCTCGACACTATCGACTTCGACCTGGCCGTCTTCGACGTGATGATGCCGGGCGAGGACGGCTTCTCGCTCACCCGCTGGCTGCGCGAGAAGAAAGGCGCAGCCGGCCGCACCCCGGTGCTCATGCTCACCGCCCGCGGCCTGGCCGAGGACCGCATCGAAGGCCTGAAGCTCGGCGCCGACGACTACCTGGCCAAGCCCTTCGAGCCCGAGGAGCTGCTGCTGCGTATCGAGGCGATCCTTCGCCGCGCCGACGCGCGGCCCGCGGCGGCCGGGGGCAAGGCCCTCTCGCTCGGTGCGTGCAGCTTCGATCTCGAGCGCGGCGAACTCAGCCGGGACGGCGTCCCGGTCCGCCTGACCGAGGCCGAGGTCGCGCTGCTCAAGCGCCTCGCCCGCAGCCCGCACGAGCCGGTCGATCGCCTTGAGTTGGCCCGTGAGACGGTCGACCCCTCCGGCCGGGCCGTCGACGTGCAAGTCACCCGCCTGCGCCGTAAGATCGAGAGCGATCCCAAGACGCCGCGATATCTGCAGACAGTCCGCGGCGTCGGCTACCTCCTGGCGCCCGATTGATGACGAACGCTCACGTCCTTTCCTCCCCTCCCCCCACTTGTCATCGATCCACCTCCCCCAGCGGGGGAGGATCTACGTCATGAAACTCCCCCGCCGCCTCGAACCGCGCCTGGCGCAGAGGCTGATCAAGCGCAGCCTGCCGACCTCGCTGTTCGGCCGCTCGCTGCTGATCATCGTCCTGCCGGTGGCGCTGATGCAGATCGCGGTCACCTGGATCTTCTTCGACGCCCACTGGCAGACCGTGACCAGCCGCCTCTCCGACGGTCTGGCCGGCGAGGTCGCATGGGCGGTCGAGAGCTATCAGGACGACCCGCGCGAGGCGACCATGGTCCGGATCGCAGAGCGGGCCGAGAAGTCGCTCAATCTCTCCATCGCCCTGCAGCCAGGCCGCAGCCTGCCCGAGCGGCGGCGGACCAACGCCTTCGCCGTGGTCGATCGCTCCATCGACCGGGCGCTGTCCCAGCGGCTGGACGTCCCCTATTGGTTCGACACAACCCGCTACCCCGCCTATGTCGACATCCGCGTGAAGGTCGATCAGGGGGTGATCCGCATCCTCGCCCCGCGCGACCGCGCCTTCGCGACCCAGGGCCACATCTTCGTGCTGTGGATGGCCATGGCCACAATCCTGCTGACCGCGATCGCCATCCTCTTCATCCGCAACCAGACCCGCACCATCGAGCGCCTGGCCGCCGCCGCCGACGCCTTCGGCAAGGGCGTCGACATGCCGGCCTTCAAGCCCAGCGGCGCGCGCGAGGTGCGTCAGGCGGCACACGCCTTCCTGGCCATGAAGTCGCGCATCCAGCGCCACATCGACCAGCGCACCGCCCTGCTGGCCAGCGTCAGCCACGACCTGCGCACGCCCCTCACCCGCCTAAAGCTGGAACTGGCCCTCGCCGACCCTGGGCCGCGCACGGCCGACATGAAGCGCGACCTGTCGGAAATGGAGCACATGATCGACGAATACCTCGCCTTCGCCCGCGGCGAGGGCGGCGAGGCCGTCGAGACCGTGCACCTCAAGGACCTCATCGAGGAGGTCAGCGAAGGCGCCGTCCGCGCCGGCGCGACCGTGGCGGTCCATGTCGCGCCCGACCTGATGGCCGCGGTGCGGCCCAACGCGCTGAAGCGCGCCCTCTCCAACCTGGTGATGAACGCCGCCGCCTATGGCGAGCAGGTCAATGTCGCGGCTACGCCGCGCCCTGGCGGCGGCGTTGAGATCGTGGTCGACGACGACGGCCCCGGCATTCCTCAGGACCGCTACGAGGACGCCTTCAAGGCCTTCAACCGTCTGGACGAGGCCCGCAACCAAAACGAAAAGGGCGTCGGCCTGGGCCTGGCCATCGCCCGCGACGTGGCCCGCAGCCACGGCGGCGACATCGTCCTCGACCGCTCGCCGCTGGGCGGCCTGCGTGCGGTCGTGAGATTGCCTGGATAGCGCGGTTCATCCAGTCTCGGTATTCACGCGTCTTGCTCGCGCTCCGGGAGGACCATTCATGCCGATCACACGCGCCGCCGCGGCCGCCGCCGCGCTCGCCCTGCTGTCCACGCCAGCTCTCGCCGCCGACCCTGTCGAGGGCCTCTGGATGGTCCAGGCTGGGACCGCCAAGGTCCGTGTCGCCCCCTGCGCCGCCGACAAGGCCAGGATGTGCGGCCAGATCGCCTGGCTGAAGAACGCCGCGGCGAAGGACGCCAACAATCCCGACGAATCGCTGCGCGGCCGCCCGGTCCTGGGCCTGCTGATGATCCGCGACTTCAAGTCGTCAGGCCCCGGCAAGTGGACCGGCGGCAAGATCTACGATCCGAACTCGGGCAAGACCTACGGCTCGAAGATCACCGCCAATCCCGACGGCACGCTCAAGGTCGAGGGCTGCGTGGCGGTGGTCTGCCAGGCCCAGACCTGGAAGAAGACCAGCTAGACGGCGTCAAAAGATGCTCCCCCGAAGCGGGAGGATCTGGAGAGCCCTACCCCCCCAGTTCCCTCGACCGCCGCGCTGCGGCGGCCACCGCATCGCGCAGCAACTCGGGGAACCCGCCCTCGCCCATCAGCACCTCCAGCGCCGCCTGGGTCGTGCCGCCCGGCGAGGTGACCTGGCGGCGCAGTTCGGCCGGCTCCTCGCCGCTCTGGGCCAGCAGCGCCGCGGCCCCGACAATGGTCGATCGCGCCAGCCGCGCGGCGTCTTCCGCCGGCAGGCCGGCCGCCGCCCCCGCCGCCTCCAGCGCCTCGACGAAAGCGTAGAGATAGGCCGGCGCCGATCCGGACACTCCGGTCGCCGCGTGCATCAGGTCCTCGTCGGCCACCTCGACCACCGCTCCCACCGGCGCGAACAGCGCCCGCGCGCGCTCGGCGGCCACAGGGTCGGGCGCATAGACGCTGGCCGTGCCCTGGCGCACGGCCACCGCCGTGGTCGGCATGATCCGCGCCACGGCCCGTCCGCCGAAAGCCTGCGAGATGTCGGCCGCGCGCACGCCGGCGGCGATGGAGACGATCACCGCGTCGGGGGCCAGGTGCGCGGCGACCTGGGCGGCCGCCTCGCGCCACATCTGCGGCTTCACCGCCAGCAGCACCGTCCGGGCGGCGGCAAGGGCCGCGTCCTGCGGATTCACCGCTGCGCCGGCGGCGCGCAAGGCGTCGAGCGCCGGGCTTTCGAAGGGTTCGCGGATGATCAACTCGGCGGCCTGGAACGCCCCGGCCGCCCGCCAGCCCTCGATCAGCGCCCCGCCCATGCGGCCGGCGCCCAGCATCAGGATCGGCGTCATTCCAAAGTCCCCAGAGCGTGATAGCCGAAGCGCGTTCGGCGGCCATCACGCTCTTTGTTTCAGATCGGCGCCCGTTTCAACGCCCGAAGGGGATCAGGCCTCGCCGACGGTCTCGAACATGCAGGCGGCGACAGCGTCGGTGGCCGACTTCGAGCCGCGCACCAGGAAGTCGAACGCCGGATAGAAGCGGTCGGCCGCTTCCATCGCCACGTCGATCATCGCCGCGGCTTGGGCCAAGCTGGGACGTTCGCCGGTCATCAGCGCCATGGCGTGGCGGAAGATGATCTCGCCGTCTTCCCAGACCTCGAAATGCCCCAGCCAGACACGCTGGTTCAGGATCGAGATCAGTTCGTGGGCGGCGGCGCGCTGCTCGGCCTTGGCCTGCAGGTCGAACGACAGGCACAGTTGCAGGCAGTCGGCTTCGGGGCGCCAGGCGAACCACAGTTCGTAGTCCTTCCAGTCGCCGGTGAGAGCGAAGGCGAGATCCCCGTCTTCCGTGCGGTCGAACTGAAGATTCTCGGCGGTGAGGACGTGCTCGACGACATCCAGCGGATCGAGCGCGACCAGGACGTCTTCGTCAGGAAGCGGAGTGTCCATTAGACCGGCGGTCCTTTCGCAAAAGGCGTCGCGGGCCGAGCCGGCCATCGAATCGCCTGCGACATTGAAAGTAAGCTGCTTTGCGGGCTTCCCGTCATCGGCTTTCTTGCCGCGGGCGAGCCACATTCGCGTGTTGCAACGCTCAGTCTTTCTTGGCCGTCTTCTTGGCCGCGGGCGCTTTCAACGCCTCGATCTCGGCGCGCAAAGCGGCGATCTCGGCCTTCAGGACGTCGATCTCGTCGCGGCGGACGAGATCGAAGTCGGCCACGAAGCGGTCGGCCTGGGCGCGGAAGGCGGCCTTGGCCTCTTCGCTCGCGGTCTGGGCCAGGCCCATCGCGGCGCTGGTGATCTTGGCGAACTCGTCCAGGAAAGGGTTCTGGGTCTGCATAGCCCCTATATGGCCCGGCGGGGGATGAAAGCGAAGGGCTTCTCGTCTAAACCCTGGGGGCGAAACATTCGGAGACCCCGGCTTTGCAATTCCCCGATTTCGATCCAGTCCTCGTCCAGATCGGGCCTCTCGCAATCCGCTGGTACGCCCTGGCCTATGTCGCGGGCATCCTGCTGGGGTGGCGCTATGTCGCGGGACTGGTGAAGAATCAGGCGCTCTGGGGCCCGCGCGGGGCTCCGGCCACCACCGCCCAGATCGACGACCTGATCCTCTGGATCACCCTTGGCGTCATCCTCGGCGGCCGTCTCGGCCACGTCTTTTTCTATACGCCCTCGATCATCGTCGAAGACCCGGCCGAGATCGTGAAGGTCTGGCATGGCGGCATGAGCTTCCATGGCGGGACCCTGGGCGTGCTGATCGCGGTCTTCGGCTTCTGCTGGAAGAACAAACTCGACGTCTTCCGCGTGGGCGATGCGATCACGGCCTGCGCCCCAATCGGCCTGTTCTTCGGCCGCGTAGCCAATTTCATCAACGGCGAGCTCTGGGGCCGTCCGACCGATGCGCCCTGGGCCATCATCTTCCCGCAGGCCGGCCCCGAGCCGCGCCATCCCAGCCAGCTTTATGAAGCGGCCTTGGAAGGCGTCCTGCTCTTCTTGATCCTGCGCTGGGCGACCCACGGCGCCGGCTTGCTGAAGCGCCGCGGCGTCGTCGCCGGCATGTTCTTCCTCGGCTATGCCGTGTTCCGCACCATCGTCGAGAATTTCCGCGAGCCCGACCGCTACCTCCAGCATTTCCCGTTCGGCCTCACCATGGGAATGATGCTGTCGGCGCCGATGGTGATCGGCGGCCTCTACCTGATCTGGCGCGGCCTGCGCGAGCCGCTCGCGCCTGAAGCCGCCGAGCCGCCGGTTCAAGCCAAGACCGAGAGCCCATGACCCTGCGCGAGCGCCTGGCGGCCCAGATCCGGGCCAGCGGGCCGATGAGCCTCGCCCAGTACATGACCGCCTGTTTGCACGATCCGGACTACGGCTATTACGCGACCCGGCCGGCCCTGGGCGAAGGCGGCGACTTCATCACCGCCCCGCTGGTCAGTCAGATGTTCGGCGAGTTGATCGGCCTCTGGGCCGTCGAGACCTGGAATCGCATGGGCCGCCCTACCCCGTTCCGCCTGATCGAGATGGGGCCTGGCGACGGCACGCTGATGAGCGACCTGCTGCGTGCGGCAAGGCTCTCGGCCGCCTTCACCGAAGCGGCCGACGTCTGGCTCGTCGAGACCTCCCGCCCGCTGCGCGACCGCCAGCGCCAGGCCCTGGGCGACCGTCTCTCCTGGGCTGACGCCCTGGCCGACGTGCCCGGGCAGGCGCCGACGATCCTGGTCGCCAACGAACTGCTCGACTGCCTGCCCGTGCGCCAGTTCGTCCGCACCGAGCGGGGTTGGGCCGAGCGCGTGGTCGGCCTCGACGAGGCGGACGCCCTCGCCTTCGGGCTTACCGGTGCGCCGAGGCTCGATCAGGTCGCCCCGGTCGGCGCGATCCTCGAGACCGCTCCCGCCCAGGCCGCGCTCGGCGACGAGATCGCCGCGCGCCTGATCCGCGACGGCGGCGCGGCTCTGCTGATCGACTACGGCCGCGCGGTCCCCGGCTTTGGCGATACGCTCCAGGCTCTGCGCCGCCACCGCAAGGAAGGCCCGCTGGAGAACCCCGGCGAGGCCGATCTAACCGTTCACGCCGACTTCCCCGCGGTGATGGCCGCCGCCGCCGCCCAGGGCGCCCAGACGCCGCAGATCCTGACTCAGGGCGAGTTCCTCGTGCGCCTGGGGATCGGCGCCCGCGCCGAGGCCCTGGCCGCCGCCCGGCCGGACCTCTCCGACACGATCGAGCGCCAACTCGAACGCCTGGTCGCCCCCGACCAGATGGGCGAACTGTTCAAGGCCGCCTGCATCCATTCGCCGGGCTTCGTCCCGCCCGCCTTCGAGGCCTATCCGTGACCGACCTGCCCGTCCTGACCTCGCCGCTGCTGGACCTGCCCGGCGTTCGCCACGCCTTCTTCACCCGCCGGGGCGGCGTGTCCCGCGGCGTCTATGACAGCCTCAACGTCGGGCGCGGCTCGCTGGACGAGCCGGGCGACGTGGTCGAGAACCGCCGCCGCGCCGCCGCCCACTTCGACCTCGCCGAAGGCGCGCTGAACACCTGCTACCAGATCCATTCGGCGGACGCCCTGGTCGCCGACGCCCCCTGGAACGGCGAGCGGCCCAAGGCCGACGGCGTCGTCGCCCGCGTGAGCGGACTCGCCTGCGGCGCCCTGGCCGCCGACTGCGCCCCGATCCTCTTCGCCGATCCCAAGGCCCGCGTGGTCGCCGCCGCCCATGCTGGCTGGAAGGGTGCGCTCGGCGGCGTCGCCGAGGCGACCCTGGCGCGGATGGCCGAGCAAGGCGCGAACCTGCCCGACGTCGTCGCCGTGGTCGGCCCCTGCATCGGCCCGGCCTCCTACGAGGTGGGCCTGGAGTTCCTCGAGCGCTTCGTCGCCGACGAGGCCGAGAATGTCGAATTCTTCACTCCGGTCGACGGCGCGGAGAAGGCGATGTTCGACCTGCCCGCCTTCGTCCTGCACCGCCTGCGCCGCGCCGGCGTCGGCGCCTGCGCGTGGATCGGCCGCGACACCTGCGCCGAGGAGGACCTGTTCTTCTCCAACCGCCGCGCCTTCAAGCGCGGCGAAGGCGACTTCGGCCGCCTGCTGTCGGCCATCGCCCTGGTCTAGGTCCGCGCGCCCGACAGGTCGAAGCGATCGCGCGGCAGGGCGCGGGGCATCTCCGCCTGCAGATAGGCCAGCATCTTCTCGCGCACTTCACAGCGCAGGTCGAACGCCTCGCCGGCGTTGCGCGCGCTGACCAGGCAGCGCACCTGCATCGTCCGTTCGGTGAGGTCGGTCACGGCGAGGTTCACCACATCGCCGTCCCACAGCTTCGATCCGGCCGCGATCTCCGAAAGCTTGCGCCGCAGCGGTTCGATCGGTGTCGAATAGTCCACGTAGAGCATGGCCGTCCCGATCAGCGAGGCGCTCTCCCGCGTCCAGTTCTGGAACGGCTTCTGGATGAAGTAGGTCAGCGGCAGCACCATCCGCCGCCAGTCCCACAGCTTCACCACGACATAGGTCGAGCTGATCTCCTCGATCCGCCCCCACTCGCCTTCGACGATCACCGCGTCGTCGATGCGGATCGGCTGTGTGGTGGCGATCTGGATGCCGGCGATCAGGTTGGTCAGGAACGGCTGCAGCGCCAGGCCCGCGATGATGCCCGCCGCGCCCGCCGAGGCCAGCAGGCTGACCCCGTACTGCCGCACCCCGCTGAAGGTCATCAGGGCGAAGGCCACCGTCAGCACGACGATCAACGCCGCTATCGTCCGGCGCAGGATATTAGTCTGGGTGAGGTGCTTGCGCGCCAGCAGGTTGTCTTCGACGTCGATGCGGAAACGCCGCGTGTAGATCAGCTCGGCGATGTCCAGCGCGGTCAGCGCGGTCCAGCCGCACAGCACTATGAAGCCGATCAGCAGCGCCCGGCTGAGCGCGTCCAGCGGCGCCGCCCCAAGACGGGCCAGCGGCGCAGCGACTCCAAGGCCCACGATGAGGGCGGCCAAGCGGGTCGGTCGCCGCGTGCGACGCACCAGCTCGCGCCAGAACTCGTCGCGCCGCGCCATGGCCTTGCGCACCCCGGCCACCACCGCCTGATGGATCGCCAGGGCGGCCAGCGCGCCGGCCGCCAGCACGATGATGCTGAGCACCCAGCCCGGCGTCCATGCGGGCGCCAGGCCTTCCATCCATTCCATCATGTCCGATCGTCTCGCGATTGCGCCCGCCAGGCGGGCGGAGGGGCGACGCCATCCCAACGCGTGAGGCGCAGGATGGATCGCCGCGCGCGAGCTCAGCCTACGGCACGATCGTCGTGAACAGGTAGACCGCGAAGATCACAAGATGGACAACGCCCTGCAGCACCGTGGTCCGCCCGGTGCCCAGCGACAGCGTGGTGACCAGCAGGGTCAGCACCAGCAGCACCATCGCCTTGGCGTCGATGCCCAGCGCCAGCGGCCAGCCCATCGTCAGCGACACCACCGCCACCACCGGAATGGTCAGGCCGATGGAGGCCAGCGCCGAGCCCAGCGCCAGGTTGAGGCTGGTCTGCAGCCGGTCGGCCCGCGCCGCGCGCACCGCCGCCAGGCTTTCGGGCGCCAGCACCAGGGCCGCGATGATCACCCCGACCACCGCCTTCGGCGCCCCGGCGTTCGCCACCGCCGACTCGATCGTATAGGCCAGTGACTTGGCCAGCAGCACCACCGCCACCAGGGCGACGACCAGCAGGCCCAGGCTCACCCAGGCCGCCAGCGCGCTCGGCGGCGCGGCGTGGGCGTCCTCGTCGTGCGCGGCCGAGCCGCTGGGCAGGAAATAGTCGCGGTGGCGTACGGTCTGAACCAGCACGAAGGTTCCGTACAGCACCAGCGACACCAGCCCGACGAAGGCCAATTGGCTGCTCGAATAGGTCGGGCCCGGGACGCTCGTCGTATAGTTCGGCAGCACGAGTGTCAGGATGGCCAGGGCCGCCAGGGTCGCGAGCGCCGCGCTCACCCCCGCCTGGCCGTAGCGCTGCTCCAGATGGCGCGCCCCGCCCAGCAGCAGGCAGAGCCCGACCAGGCCGTTCAGGATGATCATGATCGCGGCGAACACCGTGTCGCGCGCCAGTCCGGCCCCCGACGGGCCGCTGGACAGCATCAGCGAGACGATCAGCGACACCTCGATCACCGTCACCGCCACCGCCAGGACCAGCGTCCCGTAGGGCTCGCCGATCTTGTGGGCGACGACCTCGGCGTGGTGCACCGCGGCCAGCACGCACGCGATCAGGCCGGCGGCCAGGGCGATGTCGTAAGGCCCGCCGAGCTTCGCCCCGAGGAGCAGCAGCGAGCCGATGATGGGTGAGAGCCAGGTCCAGGCAGGCAGTCCGATCTTTTGCATGGCTGAACCGTAAACCAAGCCTCGCCATGCGGCGACCCGCCGCGCACCTGTGTTCGTTCACGATGTTCTTGGCCTTGCCCTCACGCTCGCGCCTGATAAAAGCCGCGCAAATACCGACACCTGCCCCTGGGGGACCGATGAAGCTGCTGGCTGGCAACTCCAACCGTGCGCTGGCGGAGGCCGTGGCCTCGCACCTGGATCTCCCCCTGACCCGCGCCCAGGTGAAGCGCTTCGCCGACAACGAGGTCTGGGTCACCATCGACGAGAACGTCCGCGGCGAGGACGTCTTCATCCTTCAGTCGACGAACTACCCCGCCAACGACAACCTGATGGAGTTGCTGGTCTGCATCGACGCTCTGAAGCGCGCCTCGGCCAAGCGCATCACCGCGGTGATGCCTTACTTCGGCTACGCCCGTCAGGACCGTAAGACCGGCGGCCGCACCCCGATCTCGGCCAAGCTGGTCGCCAACCTGATCGAGCGCGCCGGCGCCGACCGCGTCCTGACCATGGATCTGCACTCGGGCCAGATCCAGGGCTTCTTCGACATTCCGACCGACAACCTGCTGTCGGCGCCGCTGCTGGCGACCGACATCAAGGAGAACTACCAGAAGCCCTCCGAGATCATGATCGTCTCGCCGGACGTCGGCGGCGTGGTCCGCGCCCTGGCGGTGGCCTCGCGCCTCAACGCTGAGCTGGCCATCGTCGACAAGCGCCGCTCGGGTCCGGGCAAGAGCGAGGTCGCCAACGTGATCGGCGACGTCTCCGGCCGCCGATGCATCCTGTTCGACGACATGATCGACGGCGGCGGCACCCTCTGCAACGCCGCCCAGGCCCTGATCGATTCGGGCGCCGAGGAGGTCTCGGCCTATGTCACCCACGGCGTGCTCTCGGGCGCGGCGGTCGAGCGGGTCAACGGCTCGGTGCTCAAGGAACTGGTCATGACCGACTCCATCCCCGCCCCGGACCGCGCCCGCGACGGCGGCAAGATCCGCTACGTCTCCTGCGACAAGCTGCTGGGTGAAGCCATCCGCCGCATCGCCAACGAAGAATCGGTCTCCAAGCTGTTCGACTGACGCCGAGGGCGAGCCTTCGCGCCCCCTCACGGCGATATGATCGGCGCTCCACGCCTAAGGCCCAGCTTGGTTAAGCCTCGTTAACCACGTCGCGGACACATTCTCGCCCGCTCCAAGGTGCTATGTTCCGGCGCCTGAATACCTGGGGAAGGCACAGGATGACCAAGGCGCCTCGCGCGGCCCTCTCGGCCGCGGCCATCGCATTTTCCGCAATTCTGGCCTCTTGCGCCGAACCACCGCCGCCGGTCGCGGTCGCGCCGCCGCCCCCGCCGGCCGTCTCGCTCTCCCCCAAGCTGGTCGAGCAGGCCGCCGCCTACCGCTATTACATGGACAAGGCCGCGGCGATCTCGCCGGCCTTCGTCGACGGCGCCACCGTGGCCGAGGGCCTGAAGGTCGGCGCCTCCTACGAGCCCAAGCAGTTCCTGCAGGGCGCCATGGCCTACGGCGCGATCGTCGCGCTCCAGGACCCGGCCTTCGTCGCCGGCGTCAAGCAGTACGCCGGCAACGCCCAGCAGCGTCAGCAGATCGCCTACGAGATCATGAAGGACCCGGCCTATGTGGTCGGCCTTTCCGGCTCCCACAGCGCTGCGGGCATGGTCATGGCCGCGCTCGGCGACGACGGGAACAAGTTCTATCAGGCCGGCAAGACGGTGAAGCAAGCCGCCTACGACGTACAGAAGCAGCCGTGGTCCAAGGCCGACGTGCCCGCTCGCGACGTGCGGCTGATGCAGACCAAGGCGCTGGGGACCACGCCGGTGGTCGGCGACGTCGCCCAGACCGCGCGCCTGCAGCAGGCGGTCAGCGGCGGCCAGTCGCTGGGCGTCGTCGGGACCACCGCGGCCCCGCCCTTCACCCCGCTGGTGATTCGCAGCCTGGCGATCGCCGCCCTCGGCGTGCTCGGCCATGCGACCGACGCGAATCTCGAAACGCTCAACGCCATCATGGTCGAGCCGAACGTCACGTCCTGCGCCAACATGGCCAAGCTGAACCTCTATCAGTGCCTGGCCGTCGCCAAGCCGCACTACGAGGACGTCTTCTGCCTGGGCCAGCACGCGATGATGGACACCGCCCGCTGCGTCATCAAAGCCTCGGGCCAACCCGAGCCCTACGAGCCGCGTTTCGTCCCCACCGTCCGCGAGAACGCCAGCTACAAGCCGACCCCGCCCAAGAAGCCGGCGAAGAAGGCTGCGAAAAAGGGTTAGGAATCCTTCCCCTGGCCCGTTGCCACGGCCGGGGGTTTTGTGTATCTACGCGCACCTTTCGGCCCTAACGGGTCGTTCCGTCGCCGCGCGGGTCTTCGCGCGGCGGCTTCGTTTTGAGGCGAGGCCATGGCCGATATCATCCTGAACGTTGAAGTCCGCGAGCGCACCGGCACGGGCGGCGCGCGCGAAACCCGCCGCGCGGGCCTGGTTCCCGGCGTGCTGTACGGCGGCGACAAGGATCCGGTCGCCATCGCGGTGAAGAGCAACGAGTTCCGCAAGGCGCTCTACACCGGCAAGCTGCTGGGCCACCTGGTGACCCTGAAGTACGGCAAGGAAACCCAGCCGGTCATCGCCAAGGCCGTCGACATGCATCCCGTCACCGACGAGCCGATGCACTTCGACCTGTACCGCGTCGACGAGCACCAGACGATCAAGATCGCCGTGCCGGTGCACTTCAAGAATCACGACGCCGCGCCGGGCCTGAAGAAGGGCGGCACCCTGAACGTCGTGCGTCACGAAGTCGAACTGTCGTGCCATGCCGACGCCATCCCGGAAGAGCTGGTCTTCGACCTGACCGGTCTGGAAATCGGCGACACCATCCGCATCGGCGCCTTCGACCTGCCCAAGGGCGTCACCCCGGCCGTTGACCGCGACTTCGTCGTGGCCACCGTCGCCGGCTCGGCCGCCGGGGCTTCGGAAGCCGCCGGCGAAGCCGCCGAAGGCGAAGCCTAAGCCGCTCCAGGCCGGTTCGGAGGGCGCATGCTCGTCCTGGCCGGCCAGGGCAATCCGGGAGCCCGCTATGCGGGCAACCGGCACAATATCGGCTTCATGGCCGTCGACGAGATCGCGCGCCGCTGGCGCTTCGGTCCCGAACGCTCTCGCTTCTCCTCCCTCGTCCGCGAGGGGGAGATCGAGACGCCCAGCGGCCCGGTCCGCACCCTGATCCTAAAGCCTCAGACCTATTACAACGAGAGCGGCCGCTCCGTGTCCGAGGCGCTGAAATTCTACAAGCTCAAGCCCGCCGACCTCGTCCTGTTCTATGACGAGATCGACATGGCGCCCGGCCGCTTCCGCATGAAGCTGGGCGGCGGCGCGGCCGGCAACAACGGCGTGCGCTCGGTCACCGCCCATATCGGCCCCGATTTCCGCCGAGCCCGGCTCGGCGTCGGCCATCCGGGCCACAAGGATCGCGTCCAGGGCCATGTGCTCTCCGACTTCCACAAGGTCGACCAGGCCTGGGTCGAGGCGCTGCTGCGCGCGGTCGCCGACGCCGCCCCCCTGCTGGCCGAAGGCGAGGACGAGAAGTACCAGACCGAAGTCATGCGCCTGGCCCCCGCCGACAAGAGCGACGTGCCGCGCGGGCGGGGATAGTCGCGCCCCTCTCGCTCCCCGTCATGGGGAGATTGGATCGCCGCAAAGCGGCGAGACGGGTGGGGCCTCCTGCATCTCAGCAGTCCCCCACCCAGACCGCTTCGCGGTCTGTCCCTCCCCACAAGGGGGAGGGAAAAGCCCCCGCCCCTTGGGCCTTGCCCCCTAACGTGCTAGGTCGCCGGCTCGAAATTCAGGAACCGCTCTCCCCATGGCTCTCAAAGTCGCCATCGTCGGCCTGCCGAACGTCGGCAAGTCGACTCTCTTCAATGCGCTCACCCAGACGGCCGCGGCCCAGGCCGCCAACTATCCGTTCTGCACCATCGAGCCGAACACCGGCGATGTGGCGGTTCCCGAGCCGCGCCTGAACGCCCTGGCCGCGATCATCCCGTCCAAGGAGATCATCCCGGCCCGAATGAACTTCGTCGACATCGCCGGCCTCGTGCGCGGCGCGTCCAAGGGCGAGGGCCTGGGCAACCAGTTCCTGGCCAACATCCGCGACTGCGACGCCGTCGCCTTCGTGGCCCGCTGCTTCATCGACGACGACATCACCCACGTCGAGGGCAAGATCGACCCGCTGGCCGACCTCGAGACCATCGAAACCGAGTTGATGCTGGCCGATCTGGAGAGCCTGGAGAAGCGCGTCGTCAACCTCGAGAAGCGCGCCAAGACCGGCGACAAGGAAAGCGCCCAGACCCTGCGCCTGGTCCAGGTCGCCCTGGCCGAGCTCAACGCCGGCCGCCCGGCCCGCAAGGCGCAGGTCTCCGCCGAGGACGAGAAGGCCTGGCGGATGCTCCAGCTGCTGACCTCGAAGCCCGCCCTCTACGTCTCCAATGTCGATGAAGCGTCCGCGGCGACCGGCAACGACCTCTCGGCCCAGGTCGCCGAGCGCGCCAAGCGCGACGGCGCCGACCACGTGGTGATCTCGGCCCAGATCGAGAGCGAGATCGCCCTGCTCGACGAAGCCGAACGCGTGGAGTTCCTGGAGACCCTCGGCCTGACCGAGCCTGGCCTCAACAAGCTGATCCGCGAGGCTTACCACCTGCTCGGTCTGCAGACCTACTTCACGGTCGGGCCGAAGGAAGCGCGCGCCTGGACGATCCACAAGGGCGACACCGCCCCGCAGGCGGCCGGCGTGATCCACACCGACTTCGAGAAGGGCTTCATCCGCGCCGAGACCATCGCCTACGAGGACTATGTGAACCTCAAGGGCGAGGCCGGAGCCCGCGACGCCGGCAAGCTGCGCGCCGAAGGCAAGGAATACGTCGTCAAGGACGGCGACGTGATGAACTTCCGCTTCAACGTCTAGGAAGCGCTGAGATGCTCCTCATCGGGAGGAGCAACCTCATGCTGTCATCCCGGTTTCGGTCGCAGACCGAAGACCGGGCCCCATGAACACCAGGCGCGCGGATTTTTTCCGCCGCCTTTCCGTCGCCCCCGCTGAGGTTTCCTGCTTCACTCGCGTCTAACACAGACGGGAGAGCGCGCATGGGCGAGACCATCACCCTCAAGGGAGCCGACGGCTTCGAGTTTTCGGCCTACCACGAGCAGGCCTTCACGCCCCGCAAGGGCGGCGTGATCGTGATCCAGGAGATCTTCGGCATCGACCGCCACGTCCGCGCCGACGTCGAGCGCTGGGCCAAGGCTGGCTACGAGGCGATCGCCCCGTCGCTCTACGACCGCCGCGAACGCGGCTTCACCGCCGGACATGACCCCGAGGGCCTCGCCGCCGGGGTCGCCCATGCCCGCGCCACGCCGCTGGAGCAGGCCCTGAACGACATCGGCGCCTGCCGCGACTTCCTCGCCACGCGGGGCAAGGTCTGCGTGGTCGGCTACTGCTACGGCGGCTCGCTGGCCTGGCTCAGCGCCGCCAAGGTCGAGGGCCTGGCCGCCGCCTCCAGCTATTACGGCAGCCTGGTCCAGGCCAATGCGGACCTCAAGCCCCTGTGCCCGGTCATCATCCATCTCGGCCACACCGATCCCGGCATCCACGCCGAGGAGGTCGAGAAGGCGGTGCACGCCCACAATCCGCAGGTGCCGGTCTACATCTACGAAGGGGCCGGCCACGGCTTCAACAACGAGAGCCCGGAACGCTACCACGAGGAAGCCGCCGACCTCGCGCGGGCGCGCACTCGCGAACTCTTCGAGACCGCCTGAACGATGGGCGAGACCATCACCCTCAAAAGCCCGCTGGACGGCTTCGAGTTCGCCGCCTATCGCGCGCGTCCGACCGACGCGCGCCGTGGGGGCCTGCTGCTGATCCAGGAAATCTTCGGCGTCACCGATCACATCCGCGAACTGGCCGACAGCTTCGCGGCCGAGGGCTACGAGACCATCGCGCCGGCCTTCTACGACCGCCTGGAAAAGAACTTCGCCGCCGACTACAGCCAGGAGGCGATCGCCAAGGGCGTTCAGTATTCCCAAGCCACGCCCTGGGACCAAGTGGCCGCCGACGCCCAGGCGGCGATCGACGCCCTGGCGCCGCCGGTGTTCGTGACCGGCTTCTGCTGGGGCGGCGCGGCGACCTGGCTGGCCGCCTGCCGCTGCACCGGCCTCTCGGCGGCCGCAGCCTTCTACGGCCGCCGGATCACCGAGCTGAAGGACGAGGTTCCACGCATCCCCACCATCCTGCACTTCGGCAAGACCGACGCCTCCATCCCCATGGAGCGGGTGGAGGAAATCGGCCAGGCCCATCCCGAACTGCCGATCTATCTCTATGACGCCGGCCACGGCTTCGTGTCGGACCGCCGCGCGGACTACGATCCCGACAGCGCCCGGCTCGCGCGGCTGCGCACCCTGGCGCATTTCGCCAACAACGGCGGGGGGCGAAGTTCGGCGTGATCCTGGAAACCACCCGGCTGCGTCTTCGCCCCCTGGCGGAGACCGATCTCGACGCTCTGGCGGCCATCGCCTCGGACCCTCAGGTGATGGTGCACGTCGGCGACGGACGGCCGCTCAGCCGCGCCGCCACGGCGCTGTGGATCACCAACGCCGCCGCCAGCCTGCGGCTCAGCGAGGTCGGCAGCCGGGGCGTGACGCTCAAGACCTGCGGCAGCCTGATCGGCTGGGTGGGGCTGATCCCGACGCCGGCCCCCAACCGGCTGGAGATCATCTACGGCTTCGCGCGTCCCTACTGGGGCCAGGGCTTCGCTACAGAGGCGGCCGGTGCGGTGCTGGAAGCCGCGGCCCTCGGCGAGGTGGACGCCACCATCGATCCGGAAAACGCCGCCTCTCTCCACGTGCTGCGCAAGCTGGGCTTCGCAGAGCTCGCCATGGAGACCGACGAATACGGACTGCCGACCCTGCGTCTGCGCCGCCCCGCCCAGCAGGTCGCGTCCTAGCCCTCGCGCTCTTCGATCTGCGCCCGGACCTCGGGCACGGTCTCCAGCGCCCGCACCAGGATCGCCTGGGCGCCCAGTATGCCGATGCCAGCCGCATAGCCCGAGAACACGCCGGCCGGATAGCGGCCCCCGTGCCCCACCGCCCAGACCTGCCAGTAGATGAACAGCGCCGCGGCGGCCAGCAATCCCACCCCGGTCAGCACCGAGATCGGCGTCTGGCCGAAACCCGCCTGGAAGCTCAGCCAGACATAGCGCGCCAGCATCCTCTTCAGCGCGGGGACCAGCAGCGGCAGCACCAGCGACAGGAACAGGAACATCCCCGGCCAGATCAGCGTCCGCTGGGCGATCAGCGCCGCCCCGCCGGGCAGCACTTGGAAGGCGTTGACCACCGCCCCGGCGTAGATCAGCGCGGCGGCCCCGACGGCCACGTCCTGCATGCGGCGGAAATCGCGCCAAGCCCTGATGAAGGTCATCCGAACGACTTAGGCGATGGATGCGGCATGGGTAAGGCCTATCTCGCAGCGGCCGCTCATGCCTATGCTGGCCGCGAGGGGCCGACAGACGCCCCGCCCTCTCGTCGCCGCATGTCATGAAGCCCGCCGCCCTGGCCTTCGCCCTCGCCGTCCTCGCCCCGGCCGTCGCCCGCGCCGGCGAGAGCGCCTGCTGGTTCGAGCAGGGCGTCCTCGTGGCGCCCGCTTCGATCGCCGGCCTGGCGGGCGATTACATCCTCGACACCGGCACGCCGACGACCCAGTTGCACGAGACCAAGGCCCAGGCCGCGGGCATGGTCGAGACGGCCCAGACCGGCGAGATTCGCATCGCGGGCCTCACCCTGCCTGCCCGCCCCTTCGCGGTCGCCGACCTCGATGCGCGCACCTACGCCTTCCCCACCCCGATCGCCGGAGTGATCGGCGCGGACCTCCTGTCGAACTACGTGGTCGACGTCAGCTTCGCCCCCTGCCGGGTCGCCATCTATCCGCTGCGCCAGGCGCCGCGTTTCGCCAGCGCCGCCGTCGTGCCGCTCAAGACCATCGATGGGGTCGCAACCGCCCGGGCGGCGGTGTCCGATGGCCCGCGCGCCTTTGCCGCCGACTTCGTGGTCGCCACCGGGGGCGATGCGCCCGTGCGCGTGAGCGAGGGCCTGGCCCAGGCGCCGGGCGCCAAGCCGCAGGACGTTCTGCCGGGCGGTGAGCGGCGCGCCAGCCTGCGCGCGGCCTCCTTCGCCGGGACCCTGTTCGAGAACCTGCCCGGCGGCCTCTCGCCCGCCTCTGCGCGGTCAGCCGGCGTCATCGGCGCCCCGCTGCTGGCCCGCTGGCGGCTGCGGTTCGACTTCCCGCACGGGCGGCTGCTGCTCGCGCCTGCCGGCTGAACCCGCTCAGAGGCGGTCCATCCGCAGCCATTGCGGCTTGCCCGCCCAGGCGCCGGCCAGGGCCTGGCGAGCGGCCTGCGCGTCAGCCTTGCGCCCCTGCGCCGCCTCGCTGCGGGCCAGGCCGTACAGCGCCCAACCGTTGCGCGGCGTCTGCGCCAGCGCTGCGCGGAAGGCCTCGCTGGCCTCCGCCGGCCGGCCGGCCAGGAACAGCGCGGCGCCCAGCGACTGGTTGACGGGATAGTACCAGTAGGGCGGCTCCTGGTAGGGCAGCGTCGCCTCTATCGCGACGGCCTTGCGATAGTGGTCGACCGCCTCGCCATAGCGCCCCTGCGCCGTCGCCAGCCGCCCCCGCGCCACCGCGGCGGCCAGAATGGTCAGGTCGCCGGCCGGTACGCCCTGCGCGATCAGGTCGGCGAAGGCGCCGCGCTTCGGCAAGGCCTCCATCGCCGCGAGTTCGGCCTCGAACCCCTTGGCGTCGCGCATCTGGGCGTAGGCCACCGCGCGGGCGTAGTGGCGCATCGCCGCCGCATAGGGCAGCCGCGTGTCCGGCGCCGGCATGTCCAGGATGGCCTGGGGCGCGGCGAACTGGGCCATGGCCTGGTAGGGCGCGGCGTCGATCACCTGCACCCAGCCGATCTTCGCCGAGGTCTCCACGTCCAGCAGGCCCCGCAGGCGCGAGGCCTCGGCGATCGCCGCGTCCATGTCGCCGGCCATCTGGGCCGAGGTCACGATGAAATGGACGTTGTGCGGATAGTAGCCGTACCGGACCAGCCCGTGGTCTCCGGCGCTGCGGATGAAGGCCTCGTCCGCCCGAGCCGCGGCCACATTGACCCGCATCGAGTCCAGATAGCGCCCGCGCACCTGGTAGATGTGCGAGGGCATGTGCACCAGGTGTGCGGCGCTGGGCGCCAGGGGTGCGCCCAGCCGGTCGGCCGCGGCCTCCGCCCGCTTGGCGTCGGCCGATTCCAGCAGGTGGATATAGAGGTGCGCGGCCTGTACGTGGGCCGGATTGCGGGCCAGAACCGTCTCGATCAGCCGCACCGCCTCGCCGCTGCGCCCGATGGGCGTCTTCTTGTCGGCCTCCCAGTAGTTCCAAGGCGTGGTGTCCATCGCCGCCTCGGCCGCAAGCACCGCCACGTCGTCGTCGGCCGGGAAGCGGCGGGCGGCGTCCAGCATCGCATCGGCATAGGCGCCGTCCAGCGCTGCGCGGTCCGCCTTGGGATCTCGCGAATAGCGGCGGGCCACCGCCTCGATCAGCGACCGCTCCACGGGCGAGGCGCGCTCGCGCAGCGCCATGGCCTTGTCCATGGCGGCCAGCGCCGCCTCGCGGTCGCGCTCGTCCATCGGCGCGTTGATGTTCGGGCCCAGCGCGACCGCCTCGCCCCACCAGCACATGGCGCAGGAAGGATCCAGCTTCTGAGCCTCCCGGAACGAGCGGACGGCCCCTGCGTGGTTGAAGCCGTAGGTCAGCAGCAGGCCCTGGCTGAAGTACCGCCGCGCCTGCGGATCGGCCGTGGTGAGGGGGAACGAGGACTTGGTCAGGTCCTCGTAGAGCGGGATGGGCCCGGCCTGGCTCGCCGGCGCCGCCACCGCCTGCGCGGCGAGCAGTCTGCGCAGAAAAGCCCGTCCCCCGTCCCGCGTGGCGCAGATCGACCCGGCGGCCAGGGTCGGATCGAGCGCGGCCAGGACCTTGGGCGATATCGGCCGCTCAAGCGGGAAGCTCATGAGCGAGAGCCCGATCCCGGCGACGGCCGCAGCCTTCAACCCAGCGCCCATAGCGGTCCCTCCACCAGCCGTTCGCATATCGTTGGTTTTTGAAACTGCGAAGTCAAGCAAGGGGCTGCGCAACGAAAAAGGCCCCGGATCGCTCCGGGGCCTTCTCGTATCGTGTCGGAAGCACCGAGCCCTAGTGGGCGACGTTCTTCCAGATCTTGCGGTAGCTGGCGTACAGCAGCCCCGCGAAGATGAAGAGATAGATCATGGCGGCCATGCCGAACGCCTTGCGCTCTTCCATCTTGGGCTCGGAAGCCCAGGCGATGAACGCCGCGACGTCCTTGGCTTGCTGCTCCAGCGTCGACTTGGTGCCGTCGTCGAAGGTCACTTGGCCGGCCGCCAGCGGCGGGGCCATGGCGATGAAGCCGCCCTTCGGAACCTGGTCGTGCGGACCGGTCCACGCGGCCGAGACGTCGCCGTTCATGTACGGGTTGTAGTGCTGCCCGACGCCGACCTTCAGGCCGGGAGGCGGCTCCTTGTAGCCCGTCAGGATCGAGACGATGTACTGCGGCCCATGGTGACGGGCCTTGGCCATGACCGACAGGTCCGGCGGCAGCGCGCCGCCGTTGGACGCGCGGGCCGCGGCCTCGTTCGGGAACGGCGAGGGGAACTTGTCCGCCGAGGTGCCGGGACGGTCGATGACGTCGCCGGTTTCGGAGTCGATGTCCTTGATCTGATAGTCCTTGGCGACCGACTTCACATAGGGGTTGTCGTTCGGGTTCGGATACTTCGGATCGTAGAACGGCCCGCCCTTCTGGCCGAGGTTGCGGAAGTACATCAGGTTCATCGAGTGGCAGGCCGAGCAGACCTCCCGATAGACCTTGTAGCCGCGTTGCAGCTGAGCCTGGTCGAACTTGCCGAACGGGCCTTCGAAGCTGAACTCGACATGCTTGGGCGGCAGGGCGCCGCCGGCGGCGTGCGCCGCCGGGGCCGCCAGAACGGCCAAGCCAAGCGCCGCGAGCGCGATACCTTTACGCAGCATCTTAGGCTCAACCCCTCTTTTCAGGCGAAGCCGCGGCGCCGGCCGGCGCGTTGGCGGGATGCGAAAGCACAGGTTCGCTGATCGATTCCGGCTGCGGCAGCGGGGTCTCGGTGAGGCCCAGGACCGGCAGGACGACCAGGAAGTAGGCGAAGTAGTAGAGCGCCGCGAAGCGCGACAGCCAAACGAAGCTGTTCAGGTCCGCGTCGATCAGCTTGAAGGTCGACAGGCCCGGGATCACGTGGTCGTCGGGCAGCTGGCCGCCGCAATAGCCGAGGATCAGGCAGGCCAGGACGAAGATCAGGAAGTACAGCTTCGCCGTCGGACGGTAGCGCATCGAGCGCACCTTGCTGGTGTCCAGCCAGGGCAGCACGAACATCACCGCGATGGCGCCGAACATCAGCAGCACGCCGCCGAGCTTGTCCGGAACCGCGCGCAGGATCGCGTAGAAGGGCAGGAAGTACCATTCGGGCACGATGTGCGACGGGGTCACCAGCGGGTTGGCCGGAATGTAGTTGTCGGCGTGGCCCAGGGCGTTCGGGTTGTAGAACACGAAGGTCGCGAACAGGATCAGGAACACCGCGATCGCGAAGCCGTCCTTCACCGTATAGTACGGGTGGAAGGGAACGGTGTCGGCCTTCGACTTCACGTTCACGCCGGTCGGGTTGTTGTTGCCCGGCACGTGCAGCGCCCAGATGTGCAGGCCGACGACGCCGGCGATCATGAACGGCAGCAGGTAGTGCAGCGAGAAGAAGCGGTTCAGGGTCGGGTTGTCGACCGCGAAGCCGCCCCACAGCCAGGTGGTGATCGCTTCGCCCACGACCGGCAGCGCACCGAACAGGTTGGTGATCACGACGGCGCCGTGGAAGGACATCTGGCCCCAGGGCAGCACGTAGCCCATGAAGGCGGTGGCCATCATCAGCAGGTAGATCACGCAGCCCAGGATCCACAGCACCTCGCGGGGCGCCTTGTACGAGCCGTAATAGAGGCCGCGGAACATGTGGATGTAGACCGCGATGAAGAACATCGAGGCCCCGTTGGCGTGCATGTAGCGGATCAGCCAGCCGTAGTTGACGTCACGCATGATGCGCTCGACCGAGGCGAAGGCGTGGTCGACGTGCGGCACGTAGTGCATGGCCAGCACGATGCCGGTGACCAGCTGGATGCCGAGGCAGACCGCCAGGATGCCGCCGAAGGTCCACCAGTAGTTTAGGTTCTTCGGGGTCGGGAAGTCGATCATCGAGTCGTACGCCAGGCGCACGACGGGAAGACGGGTGTCGAGCCAGCGCTCGATGCCGGTCTTGGGTTCGTAATTGGAATGTCCGCTCATCTGGGTCAGCCCACCTTGACCTTGGTGTCGGAAAGGAAGGTGTAGTCGGGCACCGCCAGGTTCTTAGGCGCCGGCCCCTTACGGATGCGGCCCGAGGTGTCGTAGTGCGAGCCGTGGCACGGGCAGAACCAGCCGCCGTAGTCGCCGCCGCCGAAGGTCGGCACGCAACCCAGGTGCGTGCAGGTGCCGACCAGCACCAGCCACTGGGCCTTGCCCGGCTTGTGACGGTCTTCGTCCTTCTGCGGATCGCGCAGGTCCGGCGCGTTGTCGTCCTTGATCGCCTTGGCGATCTCGGCGCCGGTGCGGTTGCGGATGAACAACGGCTTGCCGCGCCACTTGATCGTGACCTGCTGGCCTTCCTCGACCTTGGTCAGGTCGAATTCGACCGACGCCAGCGCCAGCGTGTCGCCGGACGGGTTCATCTGGTCGATGAACGGCCAGGCCAGGCCCGCGACGGCGCCGCCGGCCGCGACGGCCGCCGCGATATGGATGAAATCACGCCGGTTCGGGTCGTCGCCCGCGGCGTGGGTATCGGGATTTGCGCCCGCGACGGTGTCGGCCACCTTAAAGCTACCCTTCGTTGGGGGCCGCGGACCGCGACCCTTCAGACCTCCCCGGTGTGACCCGAAGAGATCCCGCCTTCTACCCCCGCCAGCGGTTCTGGTAAGGGCCATCGGTATTAATCGCTGGCGCCGGGCAAACCCGCGGAAGGCTTGTGGATTGCAGTATGCAGCCCACCTTCCGTGATTCGCCCCTGGCCCCGGCTAATCCCGTGGCTGGACCGCTTAGAATGCTGCTCGCGCTTTTTCAACCGGACATTCCGCAAAACCTTGGCGCGGCCCTTCGTCTCGGGGCCTGTATGGGGGTGCCGGTGCACGTCATAGAGCCCTGTGGTTTCCCGCTTTCGGACAAGGCTATCCGCCGTGCGGCCATGGATTACGGCGATCCGGCCGATGTCGTGCGTCACGCCGGATGGGGCGATTTTCAGGCCGCGAAGGGCCAGGGTCGAATTGTGCTGTTCTCGACCAAGGCCGCCTCGCCGCTGCACGATTTCGCCTTCCGGCGCGATGACATCCTGCTGTTCGGACGCGAGAGCCTGGGCGTCCCGGACGAGGTGCACGAGGCCGCGGACGAGCGGGTGTTCATTCCCCTCACCCCCGGCCGCCGCTCGCTGAACGTCACCGTCTCGGCCGCAATCGGCCTGTCGGAGGCGTTGCGCCAGACCGGGCAATTTCCTAATCCGACGCCATGAGCAGCCTGCCTCCCGAAATCGAAGCCCGTCGCGACCGCGCCAAGGAATGGTTCGAATCCCTGCAGCTGCGCATCTTCGCCGAACTGGAGCGCCTGGAGGACGAGGCGCCCGCCGATCTCTATCCGGGCGAGCCCGGCCAGTTCGAGCAGCGCCCCTGGACCCGCCAGGCCGGCGTCGGCGGCGGGATCGGCGGCCACCTGAAGGGCCGCCTGTTCGAAAAGGCCGGCGTGCACACCTCCGCGGCGCTCGCCCGCTTCTCGCCTGAGATGGCCGCTCAGATGCCGGGCGCCGACAAGGACCCGACCTATGTCTCGGCCAGCATCAGCCTGATCGTGCACCCGGTCTCGCCGCGCGTGCCGACCGTGCACATGAACACCCGCTTCCTCTCGACGGCGGAAAGCTGGTTCGGCGGCGGCGCGGATCTCACGCCCATGCTCGACGAGCAGCGCAGCCAGGACGCCGACGACGCGCGCCTGTTCCACACCGCCATGAAGGCAGCCTGCGACCCCTACGATCCCGAATGGCACCCGAAGTACAAGGCTTGGTGCGACGAGTACTTCCACCTGCCGCACCGGAACGAGCCGCGCGGCGTCGGCGGCATCTTCTACGACCGCCACAACAGCGGCGACTTCGAGAAGGACTTCGCCTTCACCCGTGCGGTCGGCGAGGCGTTCCTCGACGTCTATCCCAAGATCGTCCGTCATCGGATGAGCGAGCCGTGGGGCGAGGCCGAGCGCCAGGAACAGCTTGTCCGTCGCGGTCGCTACGTCGAATTCAACCTGCTCTACGACCGCGGCACCATGTTCGGCCTCAAGGCAGGCGGCAACATCGACACCATCCTGTCGTCCATGCCCCCTATGGTCAGCTGGCCCTGACCGTCTCTACCTTCGGTGTCATCCCGGTTTCGGCTCAGCCGAAGACCGGGATGACACGTGACAGCTTCGGCGCCGCCTACCCCTCGATGAAGCGCGCCAGCCAGCCGCCGACCCGCACGCGGTCGTCAGGCTGCTCGTAGCTCATCACCGCCTTGTCGGCTTCTTCCTGGGTCAGCCGCGTGCCGCGCCGGGTCTCGATCAGGGCCTTGGCGTAGTCGGGCTCGAACTCGGGATGGAGCTGGATCGAGATCGCCCGCTGTCCGTAGTCGAGCATCCCGAGGGTGCAGAAGTCGTTGCCGGCCAGCACGCTGGCGCCCTCCGGCGCCTCGACCACCTGGTCCTGGTGCGATCCGGGCACGGCGATCGGCTCGGCGCCGTCCATCCAGCCGCGGGTCTCGTGGACGCGATAGCGCTGCAGCCCCAGGCCCCAGCCCTTGGGCGACTTGATCACCTTGCCACCGAACGCCTGGGCCATGACCTGGTGTCCGAAACAGACCCCGATCAGCGGCGCCCGCCCTTTGGCCGCGCGCAGGAAGTCCTCCAGCGGCGCGATCCACGGCAGCGAGTCATAGACGCCCGCCGACGAGCCGGTGACCAGCCAGGCCCCACAGGCCTCGACGCCCTGCGGCAGCTCGCCTGCGGCGACGTCGAACACCGCATAGTCGTAGGCGTCCTCGCCCAGCAACCGGCGGAACATCGAGGGATAGGATCCGTACCGCCCGCGAATCTCCTCGGGCGGCGCGCCGGTCTCAAGGATGCCGAGCTTCAATACGCCATCCCCTGGGCGACGGCCTTCAGCTTCTCGATGGCCGAGAACTTGTCGTCGATGAAGTCGTGGTCGATCCACCAGTCCTCGACCTCGCGGAGCACCTGGCCGACCATCGGCCCCTTGGGCACGCCCGACTTCAGCACGTCCTCGCCGGTCAGCGGGAACGGCGGCGGGGTCCAGCTCTGCGACAGGGCCAGCAGCCCGCGCCACTGATGGGTCGCCGCCGAACGGCTCGAGGCCGCCCAGGCCAGCTTGATGCGGTCGGCGAAGGTCGTCGCCCCGATCTGGTACACCGCTCGCCGGCTCTCGCGCGGGCTCATCCACGAGGTGATCTTCGGGCTGACGCCGCGCGCGGCGACCAGCCGGTCCCGCTGCTCGTTGGAGAGGCGCAGGGCCTCGGCCGCCTTGGCCACGCCGACCTGGTCGGCCGGCGACAGGGTCGCCAGCCGCAGCAGCGGGTCGCACTCGAACAGCTGCTCGGTCTCGACTTCCACCAACTGTTCGAAGACCGAGAGGTCCTCCGGCGCCGGGATCAGCGCGCCCAGCACCCCGGTCCTGGCCATCAGCCTCACCGCCGGTCGCGGGTCGTACGCTTCCAGCAGCTTCAGCAGTTCCTTGGAGACCCGCTCGGCCGCCAGGTTGGCCATCAGCCCGCGCCCGGCCTCGCAGGCCGCCAGCGCCGCCGCGTCGGGCTCGCCCTTGCCGTACCAGGCCAGGAACCGGAAGAACCGCAGGATGCGCAGGGAATCCTCGGCGATGCGCGTGGCCGGGTCTCCCACGAACACCAGCCGCCCAGCCTTGGCGTCGGCGACGCCCGTCCCGGTCGGATCGGTCAGCGTCCCCTCGGCGTCGGCATAGACCGCGTTCATGGTGAAGTCCCGGCGCTGGGCGTCCTCGCTCCAGTCCGTCGTGAAGGCCACCACCGCCCGTCGCCCGTCGGTCTCGACGTCGCGGCGCAAGGTCGTGACCTCGAACGGCTGGCTGTCCAGCACCGCCGTCACCGTGCCGTGGTCTACGCCGGTGGGGACGGCGCGTATCCTGGCCGCCTCCAGCGCGGCGACCACCGCCTCGGGCGTCAAGGTGGTGGCGATGTCGACGTCGCCGATCGGCGCGCCCAGCAGCGCGTTGCGCACGCAGCCGCCGACGAACCGGGCCTCGCCGCCCGCGGCCTCCAGCGCCGCGATCACCGGCGCGGCGGGCTTCATCCAGGGGCGGGGTCCGATGCTCTGCGTCACTTGGGCTGCGCCTTCTTCTCGAAATGTCCGGGGGCGACATGGCCGTCGCTCGTCACCTCGGCTGGAACATAGGTCTCGCCGCGATTGTCGCTATGGAAAACCACGCTGGCCATCAGCGAGACGCCGACCAGCACGCCCGCCGCCGCGATCAGCCAGCCCCACGGGGTGGATCCCATCGGCCGGCCGGTCCGCCGGGCGACCTCCCGCCAGGCGAACCAGAAGGCGAAGGGCGCCGCCGCCAGCAGCGCCCGGGTCAGGAAAATCCTAAGCAACCGCCGCCCCGTAGAGCCGCTCGTAGAGGGCCCGCAGCATCCCCGCCGTCGCGCCCCAGATGAAGCGGTCCTCATGGGTCATGGCGTAGAAGCGCCGCGTCTCCCCGCCCGGTCCCTGGCGCTCGTGCTGCTCGTGATTGGCCGGGTCCATCAGGAACCCGAACGGCGTCTCGAAGATGTCGGCCACCTCGGCCGGATTGGCTTGTAGCGTGAAGCCTTGCTGAATAAAGCCCACGACCGGCGTGACCAGATACCCGGTGCCGGTCCGATAGGGCGAGGACAACCCGGCCACCGAGACAAAGTCCGGCGCCAGCCCCACCTCCTCGTGCGCCTCGCGCAGGGCGGTGGTCCAGGGCGTCTCGCCCGGGTCCGAGCGGCCGCCCGGCAGGGCGATCTGGCCGGTGTGGCGGCGCAGGGTGTCGGCGCGCCTGGTCAGCAGCACCGAATAGCCCGCCGGCCGCTCGATCAGACCGACCAGCACCGCGGCCGGTTTCAGGTCCACCGGCTCGTTCGGAAACGCGTTGGGGCCGAGGTCGAAGTCCGAAGCGACATGGGCGCTCGCCCCGACCTCCAGCGGGTCGAGATGCCCGGCGATCCAGTCGCGCAGATCGGCGGAAGGGGCCCTCGGGCTCACAGGCGGTGGGCTCCGGCCGGCCCGACCGGAAACCAGGCGCCGTCCGAAGCGACGCCCAGGCGCGGCCCCTCCGGCGTCTCCCGCTCGGCGGCCATCTCGACCAGTTCGTAGAACACCGGACGCGCGATCAGCGCCTCCAGCCCGCGGCGAACGTGCAGATAGGGCCGCGGCTCGCCGGTGGCCTCGTCCATCTCGACGCGGATCTCGTTGTCGGGACCGGCCGTCACCTCGTCGCCGACATTGGTCAGGAACTTCAGCCCCTCGCCCTCGCGGTCGACGCGGGTGGCGATGAACGGGGCGTCCTCGACCGTGATCTTCATCTTCTCGACCGGCGTCACCAGGTGAAAGCCGTCCGGGTCCTTGCGCAGCACCGTCGAGAACAGCCGCACCAGCGCCTCGCGCCCGATCGGCGTGCCCTCGTGGAACCAGGTTCCGTCCTTGCGGATCACGATGTCGATCTCGCCGCAGTGCGCGGGATTCCACAGGTGCACCGGCGGCAATCCCCGGCCCGGCGCCTGCTTGGCCGCCGCGATCACGCCGTCGAGTCTTCCGGATGCGTCTCCCATGCCCGGGAAATTAGGGAGCCCCGCGGGCCGCCTCAATGCCGTTTTGCTGAAAGTGTCATCCCGGTTTGCGAAGCAAGACCGGGACCCATGAACACCTGATCAGCCAGAATACGGCTCGGCCGCGCCACAAGCGTCATTGCCCTGCGATAATGGGTCCCGGTCTTCGGCTGCGCCGAAACCGGGATGACACTCTTGGAAGACCCTAAGCCCGCACCGGCCCTTCCAGCTTGTCCGCGCCCAGGGCCAGCACCCGGCGCTGGTCGACCGGTCCCGGCATCACCACGCCCCGGCAGGGCGCGGCCGAGTAGCCGAAACGGCCGAAGTAGGGCTCGTCGCCGACCAGCAGCACAGGAAAGCCCGCAGCCCGAGCCGCGGCGCTGGCCATCTGCACCAGCTCGCCGCCGACGCCGAACTTGCGGCCGGCCGCCTGCACGGCGAGCGGTCCCAGGAAGACCGCAGGCGTATCGCCCACCCGCACCTGCCACATGCGCACCGAGCCGACCAGGCGCCCGCCGTCCCAGGCGCAGAACGACATGTCGGGACGGAACAGCGCGAACTCGCGCACGCGCTCGGACGACTTCACGAAGCGGCCGGGACCGAAGGCGTGGTCCAGCAGCGCCTCGATGGCGACGGCGTCGGCGGGTTGTTCCTGGGTGTACGAAAGGGCCTGTTCGGCGGGAGCGATCATTTGCGGGCACTGTGCGACGGAGGACGACGGGGTCCGCCGCCGGACGTCATGCGCCGGCGGGCGGGGCTCTCAAGCGGCGCGGCGGGCGCGCCCGGTTCGTCGCTGGCGTCGCATCGACGTCATCCAGGCCGTTGATCAGGAGCGCGCGCATAAGGCCATGGGGGCCGCACGTCAATCGCGTTGCGGTGACAGCCCTCGCGCGGCAAGTTGCCCCGCCCTCCCCGGCCGCCGAGAGTTCCGATGCCGTCAGACGATCCGCCCGAGCCGTATCCAAGCGCCGCCGCCCTGCTGCGCAGCCGCGACTTCATGCTGTTCTGGTCCACCCGCGTGGCCTCCACGCTCGGGGTGCAGATCCAGAGCGTGGCCCTCGGCTGGCAGGTCTACGCCGTCGCGCGGCGCACCCATACGGTGGCTGAATCGGCCTTCTATGTCGGCATGATCGGGCTGGTGACCTTCATCCCGGTGCTGCTGCTCGCGCTCTGGGCCGGCGAGGCCGCGGACCGCTATGATCGCAAGCGCATCCTTCAGTTCTGCTACGCCGGCGAAATCGCCTCGGCCCTGGTCCTGCTGGCCGCCTCGGTGCTGAACTTCGCCACCATCCCGCTGCTGCTGGGCGTGGCGGTGATGTTCGGGATCTCGCGCGCCTTCATGGGGCCGGCCGGCACCGCCATGGGGCCGATGCTGGTGCCGCGCAGCCTGCTGCCGCGCGCCATCGCCTGGAACTCGCTGGCCTGGCAGGGCGGCTCCATCGTCGGCCCGGCCCTGGGCGGGGTGCTGGTCTCGCTCTCGCCCGCCGTCGCCTACGGCGCCACGACCGCGCTCTACCTCGTGGCCGTCGCCACCGTCTCGATGATCGCCATGAACACCCAGCCGGAGGTGCAGGAGGGATCGGGCTGGACCCTGATCAAGGAGGGGCTGGCCTATGTCTGGGGCAACAAGATCGTCTTCGGGGCCATCTCGCTCGACCTCTTCGCCGTGCTGCTGGGCGGCGCCACCGCCCTGCTGCCGGTCTATGCGCGCGACATCCTGCATGTCGGCGCCGAGGGCTTCGGCATGCTGCGCGCCGGGCCTGCGATCGGCGCGACGATCATCGCCGTCTGGCTGGCCGCCAACCCCATCCGCCGCCGCGCCGGCCCGATCATGTTCGCGGGCGTGGCGGTCTTCGCGCTCGCCACCGTCGTCTTCGGGGTCTCGCGCCACTTCTGGCTCTCGGTCGTAGCGCTCGCCGTGCTCGGCGGGGCCGACATGCTCAGCGTCTATGTCCGCCAGACCCTGATCCAGATCGTCACCCCCGACCAGATGCGCGGCCGCGTCGCCGCCGTCTCCTCCCTGTTCATCGGCGCCTCGAACGAGCTGGGCGAGTTCCGCACCGGGGTCGCCGCCCGCTTCATGGGCGCGGTGGCCGCCGCGGTCAGCGGCGGGGTGGCCGCGTTGATCGTCACCGGCCTCTGGGCCAAGCTCTTTCCCGCCTTGCGCAAGGCCGACCGGCTCGAATAACAAACACGGTATTCTTTTAGGGAGATAGTTTGATGGGTGCTCTTTCAGGCAAGGTCGTCCTGGTTACGGGCGGCGGCAACGGCATTGGCCGGGACTGCGCGCTGATCGCCGCGCAGGAAGGCGCGAAGGTCGTGGTCAACGACCTCGGCGGCAGCCTCAGCGGCGGCGACGAAGGCTCTGCGGGTCCGGCCGAGGCGGTCGCCCAGGAAATCCGCGCCGCGGGCGGCGAGGCGGTCTCCAACTCCGACAGCGTCACCGACCTCGAGGCCGTCTACGGCATGGTCGAACAGGCCAAGAAGGAATTCGGCGGCCTGCACGCGGTGATCAACCCGGCCGGCATCCTGCGCGACACGATGTTCCACAAGATGTCCGAAGCCGAATGGGACGCGGTCATCGCCGTCCACATGCGCGGTTCGTTCAACGTCGCGCGCGCCACCATCGAGCTGTTCCGCGAGCAGAACGACGGCGCCTACATGTTCTTCACCTCGACCTCGGGCCTCTTGGGCAACATCGGCCAGGCCAACTACGGCGCGGCCAAGATGGGCATCGCCGGCATGTCGCGGATCATCGCCATGGAAGGCGCGCGCAACAACGTGCGCTCCAACTGCCTGGCCCCGATCGCCTGGACCCGCATGACCCAGTCGGTGCCGGTGAAGGACGAGGCCGCCGCCGCCCGCCGCGCGGTGATGGCCCAGAAGATCCGCCCCGACCAGCCGGCCCGCCTGTCGGTGGCCCTGGTCTCCCCGGCCGCGGCCCACATCTCGGGCCAGATCTTCGGCGCCTCGGGCGAGGACATCATCCTCTACAGCCAGCCCCGCGCCATCGACACCCAGACCAGCGAGACCGGCTGGAGCGTCGAGACCATCCTGTCGCAAGCCATGCCCGCCATGGCCGACAAGTTCTACCCGCTGTCGCGCCCGGCGCTCGCCAGCCAGGGGTAAGCCCGCGTCAAGAGGCTGAATCGCCGAACGGCGGCGGGGCGAAACGCTCCGCCGCCGTTTCCGTTTCAGAGCCCAGCCTGCGGTTGCGCATTTCGCGCGTTCGGGGTGAAACTTGGCCATGGGCAGCATTTCCTGGATCGGCTTCAAGAACGTCGGGCGCGCCGAGTGCCTCGACATCCTCGGCATGACGCCGGCCGCCGGCCCGGCCGACCGCGCCCGCTTCTCGCTGGCCGAGCTGCCGACGGGCTGGACGGTCCTGGTTTCGCAGGACTTCGCCTTCGCATCTGAAAAGCGGCTTCAGCGCCTGTCGGCCGGCCGCACGGTCGTGGGTCTCCAGGCCTCCGAGACCGTCATGTGCGCCACCGCCACCCTGTTCGACGACGGCCGCATGGTCTGGCGCGTCGATTACGACTGCGAGGTCGGCCACCCCGAGATCGCCGGCTGTCCGCCAGCCGAATACGAGGCGATCTTCGAGCGGCTGATCGCCGAACAGGAGGCCTCGGACATCACCGACAGCGAGGTCGACATCATTTTCGAGGCGCCGATCGAGCTGGCCCTGGCCGTCACCGGCTTCCGCCACGACGCCGCCGAGTTCGACTGGGGCCAGCCCGACTTCCACCCGCTGGACGCCCCTGCCGGCCCCCGCCCTGGCGGCCTCTTCGCCCGCCTGTTCGGCCGCAAGGGCTAGATCTGCTCACCCGCCCGGTTTCGGCGCAGCCGAAGACCGCGATGACACATCGCTACAGTCGGTGGCGCTTCTCCCACTCCTCGCGGGTCAGTTCCCAATAGAGCGAGCGCCGCGTGGTCCCGTCCGGCCGCACGCTCGCCACCTCGCCCATGCGGCGGAAGCCCGCCCCGTCGATCGCCGCGGCCGAGCGCACGTTGTCCAGCGCCGCGGTCAGGCCGATCAGCCGCACGCCCAGGGTTTCGAACATGAAGGCGATGGAGCGGCCGACGCCCGCCCGGCCCTGGCCGCTGTTCTGGCGGTCGGCCCGCATCGCCCCGGCGATCTCCGCCGACGAGCGGTCGGGCCAGACGCTGAAGCGTGAATAGCCCGCCACCTCGCCCGCTTCGTCGAGCGACACGGTCAGCAGGCATTCGCCTCGCGCCTGGGCCGCAGCGCTGTCGGCCACCCAGCGACCGACATTCTCCGGGGTGATCGGCCGCGGCAGATCGTAGATCGGATCGGAGACGCGCGGGTCGGCCAGCAGCGCCGTCAGCCCCGCAACGTGCTGCGGCCCGGCGACCACGCGGCCCTCCCCGTCGCCGGCCTCGCGCACGGCCTTGCGGATCGCGGCCTCCTCCTCGGACGTGGCCTTCAGCACGGTCTTGGGCGGCGCGCTCATGAGCTGTCCTCCTGAAGCCTGGCCAGGAGCCTATCCCTGCGCGCCGCCGTTTCCAGCCCCTCCGTCAGGCCGTGACCTCGCGCGGTCCGACCGGGCTCGGCCGGTTCTCGGCCCGCCAGCGCTTCTCGTCCTCGGTGCCCGGCAGCGGCGGGCGATAGCCGTGGATCGACCACAGCTCGTACGACGTCTCGTCGATATGACACTCCCACCGCAGGCCCCGGTCGCGGACATAGGGCGCCAGGACCGCGTCGACCATCTCGATGAACTTCGCCCGGATCTCCGGCGTCGGCATGGTCCGGGCGATGTGGTCGACCCAGATGCGCACGAAATCGCCCGTCGGCTCGCCGCCGATGAAGAACGAATCCGCCGCGACCTCCTGGAACACGACGCCCACATAGAACTTCGGCAGGTTGCGGGCGTAGATCGCCGTGATCGCCTCCGAAAGCCCCTGCTTGTCCTCCCGGCTGAACACCCCGACCGGGTGATAGATCTTCCACAGCGGCATGGCCCGCCTCCTTGACTTCAATAATGACGATCATCATCATTGAGTCCGAAAGCGAGTCAAGCCGCCATGAAGATCAGCAAGGAACAGGCCCAGGCCAACCGCGAGGCGATCGTCGAAACCGCCGCCACCCTGTTCCGCGAGCGCGGCTTCGACGGGATCGGCATCGGCGACCTGACCCGCGCCGCCGGTTTCACCCACGGCGGCTTCTACAACCACTTCAAGTCCAAGGACGCCCTGGCGGCCGAGGCGGTCAGCGCGGCCTTCGCCACCATGGCCGGCCACCGCGAACGGGCCCGCGACCTGCCCGAAATGCTGACCCACTACCTGTCGCAGGCCGCCCGCAAGGCGCCGGGCCGAAGCTGCCCCGCCGCGGCCCTCGGCTCTGACGCCGGGCGTGGGGACGAGGATCTCAAGACCGCCTTCGCCGGCGGCGTGGAGGGCATGATCGCCTGGGTCCAGGCCCGCCTGCCCGACACGTCCGACGCCCGCGCCCGCGCGGTCGGCGTCGTCACCCGCATGGTCGGCGCCCTGATGCTCGCTCGCGCCACACCCGACGGCCCCCTGGCCGACGAGCTGCTGGAGACCAACCTCCAGCTGGCGATCAGTGAGCTTTCCGCCAATTAGCTTGCCGTAAACCTCCCGGAGGGTTCAACCACAGGCGTTGTGATAGCCAGAACTCTCTGCAAGGCTGTGCTTGGGAGGGCCATCATGTCAAAGCTGCCGCGCAGAAATGTTCCGCCAGCAAAAGAACCGTGGTGGAAGCAACACGCCGGCGCCGTATCGGCCCTCGGCGCAATTGCCGCGGCCGCGTTGGCCGTGCCCGCCGCAATTGTCGCGATCCAACAGGCCGCCAGCGCTCGCGCAGACGCCGCCGACGCGCGACGCCGCCTCGCGGCGATGGAGGCGATAGCCAAGACTAGCGCCATAGCGGCGAACGCCAACGTCCGCGAAGCGAACGCGGCCGAGCGTTCGTCCCGGTCCCAGGGCACAATCGCCCGCGAGAGCGCGAAGCAGACGAGTTCTATCGGCAACGCAGCCCACGCGACCGTCGAGCTGTCGGCGACCGATCGCGCTCGCCTAGACTTCGAGCGTGGCCGCGCCGAGGACGCGCGTTGGCCTTTGCTGTCGTTGAAGCGCCAAATGAACTGGCGCGGCTTCCAAGCCGGCGGCAAGCCCGAGTTCGACGTCGTCGTGACCAACGGACGCCCGGAAGCCAGCGGCACCTTTTGGATCGTGTCCTCGACGTCCATCCGTCGGAACGGCGATCAAGTCGAGATCAAGCAATGCACCGGGGACGTTGACCGGAACGCCAATTTCATCGGCCCGGAGGATGCACCCCAAACCCTGTCGCGGACCGTCGCCCTGTCTATCGAGGAGGCGGAGGCCATCCGAAGCGGCGCCGCAACCGTCGTCCTCGCTGGGTCGATCTGCGTGACCGATGGCAAGACCTATCGGGGCGCCAGTTTCTGCCGCGAGGTGCGTGGCCAGACTTGGTACGCCTGCCTGCGCTGACTCGCGCACCCTCGAACTGCGCCCCCTAATGATCCCCGCCGCACAGCCGGTGGTCGGCCAGGGCCTCGATCACCCGGCACTCGGCCACCGCGCCGTGGCTGCAGGTCGCGATCATCCGCTCCAGCTCGCCCTTCAGCGCGGTCAGCTTGGCGATCTTCTCCTCCACCGCCGCCAGGTGGCGCCCGGCGATCTCGTCGGCCGGGCCGCAGTCCCCGTCGGGGCGGTCGCTCAGCTCCAGCAGCGCGCGCACGTCCTCCATCTCGAAGCCCAGCTCGCGAGCGTGGCGGATGAAGGACAGCCGGCGCACATGCGCGGGCTCGTAGAGCCGCCGGTCGCCCTCGCTGCGCGGCGGCTTGGGCATCAGTCCGGCGCCCTCGTAGAAGCGGATGGTGGTCACCTTCACGCCGGCCTGGCGCGACAGTTCGCCGATCGAGAGGTCCCCGCGCATTGGCGCTTGCTCCTACAGTGACTATAGGAGTCAGTATCTAGGCATGACCTACCAGATCGTCCACCGAAAGGCGCCGCCGCCCGCTGTCGAAGACGGCGCGGCCTGCGCCAGCGCCGGCTGCGGCTGCGAAGCCACGGCCCGCGCCGTCGAGACCGGCTCGCCCGCCTTCCGCCGCGCCGTCTGGATCGTGCTCGGCCTCAACGCGGGCATGTTTGCGCTCGAAGCGATCCAGGGCCAGCTCGCCGGCTCCATGGCGCTCCAGGCCGACGCCCTCGACTTCGCCGGCGACACCGCCACCTACGGCCTGTCGCTGTTCGCCATCACCCAGAGCCTGGCCTTCCGGTCCAAGGCCGCCCTGGTCAAGGGCGTCAGCCTCGGGCTGATGGGCGTCTACGTCCTGGCCGCCGCCCTCTGGCGCACCTTCGTGGCCGGAACGCCCGACGCGGTGACCATGGGCTGGGTCGGCGTGCTCGCCCTCAGCGCCAATGTGATCTCAGCGCTGTTGCTGCTGCGCTTCCGCGACGGCGACGCCAATGTCCGCTCGGTCTGGCTCTGCTCGCGCAACGACGCCATCGGCAACGTCGCGGTGCTCTGCGCAGCCGGGATCGTCGCGGCCACCGCCACGAAGTGGGCCGACCTGGCGGTCGCCGCCATCATGGCCAGCCTCTTCCTCTCGACCGCCTGGCAGATCACCCGCCAGGCCCGCGACGAACTCAGAGCCCAGGCGGCTTAGAATCCCCTCTCCCCCGCGGGGGAGAGGGTTAGGGTGAGGGGCCACGATCTATCCGCCTGACAGCCCGTCCAACGTTTCAACCAGCCGGGATTCGGCAATCCCCAACCGTTCCAGGCTTTCCAGCAGAACCAACGCGAACGCCTTATCCGGAATTCTGTCCGACCGGTCGGCGAGATAGGCGCGCAGGTAGCTCTGAATGCGATGGTTCGCCTCGTTAGCGAGGCGCATCCGCAGCGGGTCAGCAAACTCGTCCGCCCCGGCGGCGTACGCCGCGCGCCCGTGCATCGTCAGCTCGTAGGAGAGCTCGGCCAACAGCCGCAACTTCCGCTGCTCGGACGCCTCCTGGAACAGTGCGGCGAAGCCGTCGGACAAGCCCCTACCCCTCCGCCAGCGCCGCCAGCGGCTCGCCGGTCAGGCGGCGCACGATCCAGTCGGTCTGCGCGCTGGCCCCCAGCGAATCGTAGAACGCGATCGACGGCGCGTTCCAGTCCAGCACCGCCCATTCCAGCCGCCCCAAACCCTCGTCGCGGCACCGCTCGGCCAGCCTGCGCAGCAGCGCCTTGCCGGCCCCCAGGCCGCGCGCCTGCGGAACCACGAACAGGTCCTCCAGATAGATCCCGTGCCGGCCGCGGAAGGTCGAGTAGTTGTAGAACCACAGGGCGAAACCCACCGGCGCCCCGTCCGCCTCGGCGATGTCGCAGAACGCGCGCGGCGCGGCTCCGAACAGCGCCGCCTCCACGTCGGCCTGGCTCGCCTCGACCTCGTGCAGCAGCTTCTCGTACTCGGCCAGCGCGCGGATGAAGCCGTAGATCAGCTCGGCGTCGGCGGGCGTCGCCGGCCGCACTTGCACCTTGGCCGCCACGGCGGTCTTCTCCTGGCTCATGGCCGTCTCCCCGGAATTCCTCGACTACGCGCTCGAACAGCTCAGCCCGCTGGGCGGGATCAGCCATCGCCGGATGTTCGGCGGGATCGGCCTCTACCGGCACGAGCTCTTCTTCGCCCTCATCGCCGAGGACGCCCTCTACTTCAAGGTCGACGAGGTCTCGCGCCCCGATTTCGAGGCCGCCGGCTGCGAGCCCTTCAAGCCCTTCGGCGGCGACAAGCCGATGAGCTACTGGTCCGTGCCCCTGGAAGCTCTCGAAGACCCCGACGAAATGGCCGTCTGGACCGCCCGCGCCCTCGATGCGGCGATGCGCGCCAAGGCGGCGAAGAAGAAATCATAAGCTCCCGGCTTCGGCGCCGCCGAACACCGGGATGACACCCCAGAAGGGTCCTAAGCCGAAACCCCGGTGATCTCCTCCGACAGCGCCCACAGCCGGTCGGCCGCCTCGGGATCGATCGCGTAGGGCATGACGCCCTTCATCGGGTTGTCCGCGCTCCAGGGAACCGCCTCGGCGCAGTCCTCCAGATACAGCCCGCCGATTCCCTCCAGCTCCTCGCCGACCGCGGCCCACACGCTGGTCGAGGCGCCCTGTTCGGGCGTCTTGAAGCCCTCGCGGACATTGCCCTCGGCGTCCATCCAGCCCATCGCCACCATCTCCTCTTTGGGCAGATAGCGCTGCAGCGGGGTCATGATGCCGCCGGGCATGACGGCGTTGGCGGTGACGCCGTGCTCTTCGAAGCGGGCGTTGTAGCCGACCGCGAACAGCGAATTGGCCGTCTTCGACTGGCCGTAGGCCTCCCACTTGTCATAGGGGCGCGAGAGATAGTTCGGGTCGTCCCAGTTGATGTCGCTGCGCCGGTGTCCGATCGACGACAGCGCCACCACCCGGGCGGTGCGGTCGTCCTCGGCGGCGTTCAGCAGCGCCCGGGTCAGGCCCACGGTCAGAACGTAGTGGCCGAAGTGGTTGGTGCCGATCTGCAGTTCCAGATCCTCGGCCGTCCGCAGCAGCGGCGTCGCCATCACCCCGGCGTTGTTGATCAGGATGTCCAGCGGCTGATCGCCCCAGGCGTCGACGAACGACCCCACCGAGGCCAGGCTCGCAAGGTCCAGGGTGCCGGCGACGACCCGATCGGCGCCGATCGCCTCGTTCATCGCCACCGCCGCCTTCTCGCCGGCCACCCGGTCGCGCACGGCCAGCATGACGTCCGCCCCCGCCGCGGCCAGCGCCTTGGCGGTCTCGTAGCCGATGCCGCTGGCCCCGCCGGTGACGACGACGTTGCGGCCCGAGAGGTCATGGTCGCCGGCCACCACGCGGGCCGGGGTGAAGGCGCCGAAGCGGGAGCGGATCATGGGTCAGGACACCTTGCTGAAGTCGGGCGCCCGCTTCTCGGCGAAGGCGGCGAACGCCTCCTTGGCCTCGGGGCTCTTGAGCTGGGCGGCGAAGTGCGCGCCCTCCTCGTCCATGCGCTGGGCCAGGCGCGTCTCCTCGCGCATCAGCGCCTTGGTGATCGCCACCGCGGCCGGCGGGCGGGCGGCGACGGCCTCTGCGGCGGCGCGGGCCCTGGCGCGCAGCTGGTCCAGCGGGACGATCTCGTTGGCGACGCCCCAGTCCACCGCCTTCTTCGCGTCGACGGCCTCGCCCAGCACGAACATCGCGAACGCCCGCGCATGGCCGATCCGGCTCGGCAGCGTGATGCTGGACGCGGCTTCGGGCACCAGGGCCAGATTCACGAACGGCGTGGTCAGCAGCGCGTTCTCGGCCACATAGACCAGGTCGCAGTGCATCAGCATGGTGGTGCCTACGCCCACGGCGCGGCCGTTCACCGCCGCCACCAGAGGCGTCTTGGCCCGCGCCAGCGCCGCCAGCAGCGGATTGCCGCCGCGCCGCGCTTCGTTGGCGCTGGAGTCGCCGGCGTTCACCGCCGCGAAGTCGCTGATGTCGTTGCCGGCGGTGAACATATCGCCATTGGCCTGGATCAGCACGCAGCGCACGTCCTTGTCGAACTCGGCCTGGTCGATGGCGTCGCCCAGCGCCTGGTACATGGCGCGCGTCAGGGCGTTCTTCTTCTCCGGACGGTTCATGGTCAGGGTCAGCACCCCGCCGGACTTCTCGATCAGGATATGGTCGGACATCGGAAATGCGCTCCTGCGGAAATGCGTCTTGAACTTACGCCGTATGCTAACGCGGCCGGGGTTGGAGGGGCCAACCTTTTCCGCACCTGCAATCCTGTGTCATCCCGGTTTCGGCGCAGCCGGATGGGTCAGGATGCGGCTCGGCGCAGTCCTATCGGTCAACCCGGCGTCCCGGGCAGTCGCTGACGCGACTTCCGGGTCACACCCTAGGGGCAAGCTCAGGCCGCCCGGTACCAGACCACCCCGGCTTCGTCGGCCTCGCGCACCGCCTCGCCGCGGGTCAGCAGGCAGTTGAGGTGCGCCAGGCTCTCGCCCGTGGCCATGCCCAGCACATGGTGGTCGATCTTGCGGCGGAACAGCACCGGGAACACGTCCACCGCCCGCTTCGGCTCGGCGATCAGCTCGCGCAGCCGCGCCAGCCCCCGCTCGTGCCCGCCGATCAGGTGGTCGATGCGCGCGTGCAGGCCGTTGAACGGCTCGTTGTGCGCCGGCAGCACCAGCACGTCGTCGCTCACCCGCGCCTTGATCGCCGCCAGACTGGTCAGCCATTCGGTCAGCGGGTCGCCGTCCGGCTCCGTCGGGAACACCGAGACGTTCGACGAAATCTTCGGCAGCACCTGGTCGCCGCTGATGAACAGCTTCAGGTCTTTCTGCCACAGGCAGACGTGCTCCGGGCTATGGCCCGACCCGACCACCACCTCCCACGGGCGCCCGCCGATCTCGACCAGGTCGCGGTCGCTGAGCCGGCGGAACGAATCGGGCAGGGCGTGCAGCGCCTTGCCGAAGCCGCCGAAGCGGGCGCGGTAGTCCTCCAGCGCCTCCTCCTCCCAGCCGGCGGCGCGATAGAATTTCAGCGCGTCCTCGGGCGCCTCGCGGCCGGTGTCGGCGGCAAGGCTCCGGCACATCAGGAACTCCAGCCGGCTGATCCACAGCCGGCACTGGAACTTGCGGGTCAGCCAGCCGGCCATGCCGATGTGGTCGGGATGCATGTGGGTCACGAACACCCGCGTCACCGGCTTCTCGCCCAGCGCTCCGGCGAAGGCCGCGCGCCAGGCCTGGCGCGTGGTCGAGCCGCCCATGCCCGTGTCGACGATGGCCCAGCCGCCGTCCTCCTCGATCGCCCAGACGTTGATGAAGGCCAGCGAGCCGCCCAGCGGCATGCGCAGCCACTTCACCCCCGGCGCGACGTCCACGGCCTGGCCGTCCTGCGGCCCCTCGGCGAAGGGATAGTGCAGGCGCGCCCGCGGCGCCTCGTCCTGAGCATCCTGGAAACCGTCACGCAAAGCACCGCCCTCTCGTCCATACCGGCCCATCTTCGGCCTCGCCGACGAACCGCGCAAATGCAACCTGCACCGTAGTTCAGCCCTCATTCACGACGAACTTGACCCACTGGCCGCTGGGGGGCTTATGTCCGCCGCAAGGGAACCACCCAGGAGTTTGAGAGACATGAGGCCATTCATCACCGGGCTGGCCGCCACCTTGGCCGTGCTGGCCTTGGCGCCGGCCGCCATCTCCCAAGGCAAGAAGGCCGAGGAGATTCCGGAAAAGGCGCGCACCCAGGGGATGGCCGAGGCTCCGGCCCTCGCCAAGGCCGCTGGCATCGCCTGCAACGTCACCGACGCGCGCTTCATCGGCAAGAACGCCGACAAGAAGACCAAGCAGACCACCGGCTACTACGAAATCGACTGCGACCAGGGCGTGGGCTTCGTGCTCTCGGCCGTGGAAGGCGGCGCGACCACCTCCTTCACCTGCATCGAGGCGAACTCGCCCGGTCCGGACGGCAAGCCGTCCAGCCTGGCCTGCAAGCTGCCGGGCAACGCCGATCCGAAGTCGGATCTCGGCCCGATCCTGGCCGCCGCCAAGGTGCAGTGCACTCCCGAGGCCGTCCGCGGCATCGGCCAGAGCGCCAGCGCCACCTATCTGGAAGTCGCCTGCCAGGGCTCGCCCCAGGGCTATGTCCTGAAGACCAGCTCGCCGATGGATGCGGCCAAGCCGGCCGAGGCCACCGACTGCATGCTGTATGACGGCGGCCAGTCGAACATCTCCTGCACCCTGCGCACCAAGGAACAGCGCCTGGCCATCGTCGACACCGTCGCGGCCGCCGCCAACAACGGCTGCGCCGTGAAGGACCGCAAGTACGTCGGCCAGTCGCAGTCGGGCTCGACCTTCTTCGAAGCGTCCTGCAACGACGGCAAGGGCTACATGTACCGTGTCGACGCCGGCAAGCTGGCCCAGACCTACGAGTGCGCCAAGGCCTCGGCGATCATGGGCGGCTGCACCCTGACCGACGCCAAGGAAGCCATGATGGAGCAGAACGGGCTCTACACCCGCCTCTCCAAGGCGGCCGGCTTCAACTGCGACGTCTCCAAGTACGCGCCCTTCCCCGGCCCGGCCGGCAAGGACATCGTCGAGATGGCCTGCTCGAACCGTCCGGACGGCGGCGTCGGCGTCTTCGGCGGCCCGAACGAGAAGCCGCTGGTCTATGACTGCGCCCGCGCGCCGATCGCCGGCTATCGCTGCTCGTTCACCAAGCTGGACGCCAATAGCTACGGCGCCGTCACCGCCGACCTGAAGGCGACCGGCAAGGCCTCCTGCGCGGTGTCCAACGCCCGCATCATCGGCAAGACCGCCAAGGGCACCACCTATATGGAAGTCGCCTGCGCCGACGGTCTGAAGGGCTACGTCATCGAGTACGCCGCCGACCTGAAGCCGATCGAGTCCATCGGTTGCGCCTTCTCGGGCCAGTGCAAGCTGCCCGGCAACACCTGATCGGCCGACCGATCCGAACGACGAAGGCCCCGGGGATCGCTCCCCGGGGCCTTTTTCTTTGGCCTATCGCCCGATGGCGGCGAGGTCGAAGGGGGTGGTCTGGTAGATCTCGTTGATCCAGTTGGCGAACAGCAGATGGGCGTGGCTGCGCCAGCGGTTGGTGGGCGTCCGGGCCGGATCGCCCCCGGGGAAGTAGTGCGCGGGCGGCGCGGTCGAGGGGTCCTTGGCGACGTCGCGGGCGAACTCGTCGGCCAGGGTGGTCGCCTCGTATTCCAGGTGGTTGAACATGTGCAGCGCCCGCTGCCCGGCGTCTTCGATCAGGCACAGGCCGGATTCCTCGGAGTCCAGCAGCACCTTCAGCCGCCCGTCGGCCGGCAGGTCTTCCCGTCGCACCTCGGTATGGCGCGACACCGGCACGTCGATCTCGTCGGCCAACCCGCGCAGGATCGGCGAGGCCGGCGCCACGACCTGGTGCGCATAGACCCCCGACAGCTTCTGCGGCAGCTGGTGCTTGGGCACGCCGTGGAAGTGCTGCAACGCCGCCTGCGCGCCCCAGCAGACGTTGAACGACGCATGCACGTGGGTCCGCGTCCAGTCGAAGATCCGCCGCAGTTCGTCCCAGTAGCCGACCTCCTCGAACGGCAGGGTCTCGACCGGCGCCCCGGTGACGATGAAGCCGTCGAAGGTGCGCTCGCGCACTTCGTCCCAGGTCCGGTAGAAGGCCGACATGTGGCTGGCCGACGTGTTGCGCGGCGTGTGGCTCGCCAGCTGGATCAGCGACAGCTCGACCTGTAGGGGCGTCGCCCCGAGCAGCCGGGCGAATTGCGCCTCGGTGCGCGGCTTGTCGGGCATCAGGTTCAGCAGGCCGAACTGCAGCGGCCGGATGTCCTGGCGCGCCGCATCGGTCTCGCGCATCACCACCAGGCCTTCGGCCTCGAGCGTGGCGCGCGCGGGCAGGGTGTCGGGAATCTTGATCGGCATGACTTCGCCCTCGTCTCGAAATCGGCGCGGGACGACGGAGCTGGGATCACCCGTTTCGTTGCCGTCTCGGCCACATCCCCCCTTGCGGGAGCGCCACCTTGCTCGGGAAGCAGGTTGGCGTCGGGCGAAGGCCCGACTCTTGATGCGAGGTCTGCTCTATCGCCGCCGGGCACGGGCCGCAAGTCCTGGGGCCTGCCCCAAAGCGCGTCACCCCGTCCGCTGGAAGCTCGTCGAAGGCTGGGCCGCGTCGGCGGCGGTCAGGCGCACGGTCATCTCGTCGCCGATCTCGACCTTGTGCGCGGCCACCCGCGCCACCACCGGCAGGTCGCAGAGCTGCATGCGCGCGCCGCGCTCGTCGATGTCGGTGACGACGGCGCGGAAGGTCTCGCCTATCCGCCCCTGCAGCATCAAGGCCTCGGCCATGTCGATGGCCGCCCGATCCAGCTGCCCCGAGCGGGAGTCGGCCCGCGCCATCACCTCCGGCAGCTTCTCGAACGCCGCGCTCGCCGCTTCCGGGACCGGCTTGCCGTTCGCGACCGCCAGGGCCGCCATCACCACATAGCGGTCGGCCAGGCGCCGCAAGGGCGCGGTGGCATGCGCATAGGTCGCCGCCATGGCCGCATGCCAGGGCGGCGCGCCCTCGCGATAGGGCACGTAGCCGGCCGGGGCGCTGGCCCGCCGCACCGCCAGCATGAAGGCCGCCTGCTTGGGATCTGCCGGGTCGAGGCCAAGCTCGAACTGCGCCAGGCTCTCCATCTGCGGCCAGACAAGGCCAAAGGCCCGCGCCGTCTGCCGCAGCCGCTTCACCGCCCGCGCGTCCGGCTCGGGCATCACCCGGAACAGGCCCGTGCGGTGGACGTGCAGCGTCCCGGCCACCGCCAGGTTGGTGGCCAGCGACAGGGCCGCGTTCTGCGCCTCCGCCTCCGTGCGCGGGCGGAAGCGCAGCTGCAGCCGCCCATCCACCACCGCCACCTCCTGTTCGGGCGGATCGACCCGTGCAGCCCCGCGCCGGGCTTCCGCCGCGGCGATCCGCGCGGCCAGCTCGGCGAAGCCCGCCGGCAGTTCCTCGGGCCTGACGGTCTCGTAGGCCAGCTTGGCCCGGCTGGCGATCACCGCCCGCTCCACGCCCTCCAGCGCGACCTCGCCGTCCGCGCCGACCCGCACGGTGAACACCACCGCCGGCCGCGGGCCATCGGGCAGCAGGCTCGCGGCCCCTTCGCTCAGCACCGGCGGATAGAGCCCGGCCTTGGCGCCGGGCATGTAGGTGGTGGTCCCGCGCCGCCAGGCCTCCTCGTCGATCGGCCCGCCGTTGTCGACGAACCAGGCGACGTCGGCGATGGCGTAATGCAGCAAGAGGTCGCCGCCGCTGGCCTCGATGGCGAAGGCTTGGTCGAGGTCGGTCGAACTGGCCGGGTCGAGGGTCACGAACGGCCTGTCCGTGCGGTCGGCGTGCTCGGTAGGCCTGCGCCCGACCGCCGCCTGCGCCGCAGCCAGCACCTGCGGCGGGAAGTCCCCGGGAACCTTGTAGCGGCGGCGGAGTTCGGCCACGCCCTGGCTCAGGGCGGCGCCGGGATCGACAAGGGCTTTCATGCCCAAGGTCTCTCAGGTCGAAGCCGATCAGGCCAGAGCATTTTCCGCCGAAGTGGATGCCGGTTCGGCGAAGAAAATGCTCCGAATTCAAAGGGCCTGGAGCCGGATCAGGTCAGGCCGGATCCGGCTCCAGCCTCATCTCCATGGCGTAGTTGTGGATCGCCACGCCGCGCACCTCGAAATCCCGCCGCCGCACGACGGCGAAGCCCTTGCGCGCGAACAGCGGCCGCGCCAGTTCGCTGGCCTCGACGTATAGGCGATCGGCTCCCGCCTCGCGCGCCGCGGCGATCAGCCGGTCCAGCAGCTCGCCCGCCACCCCGGTTCCGGCGGCGTCAGGCCGCGCGTAAAGCATGTCCACATGCCCGTCGGCCTCCAGGTCGCCGAACGCCGCCACCTGTCCGGCGCCGTCCTCCGCCACCAGGGTCAGCCGCCCGTCGCCGGCCCGCGCCTGAACCTGCTCGGCCGCGACCGGCGCCGGCGCCCAAGCCGCGACCTGCGCCTCGGTATAGGCCCGCACGCCCAGCGCCCGCACGGAGTCGAAATAGAGCCGCCCGATCGCCTCGGCGTCGGCGGCGGCGTAGCGTCGGAAGGAAAAGGCGCTCATGGCCCGTTGCTACCACCGTGATCGCGCCAGGACGAGCCAGCGCGCGGGGCGTTAAGCCCCGGACAATCACAATGTCAGATTGTAGGAAAATCGATAATCGCGCGGATTGACGAGGCGCCTATGCCCCAGCCTTGGCTGAAGGGTTCCGCCATCGCGGCGGTCATGGCCGTGGCCCTGCTGACAGCAGGTCCCGCGCCTGGCCAGACCACACTCTCGCCTGGCTGGCTGGCCAGCCTGCAGGGCGTCTTTGTGCCAGATCCTTCGCACGGCGCCGACTATGAAGCCGTCTTCCTCCGCGGCAAAGACCCCGTGATCGTCCACCGAAAGGGTGTCTGGCTGCGGGTGAGCGAAGGCACGACCGAGCAAAGGTTCGCCAGTTATGTTGGCCTGTCGACAGGAAGCCAGATCGTGGTCGCCAGCGACGCCCAAGGCCGTTACGCCTCGATCTTCATCCGCAGATCCAAGCCCTCGCCCAAAACCGACTACCGCAGCTTCAAGACCAGCGAACGCAGACAGGTGCTCGGGGAGCCCTGCGAGGTCTGGAGCGTCTGGCGCGAAGAGCCGCCCGCCCCGAAGCAAAGACCGCTGCAACGGATCGGCTGCGTCACCGCCGATGGGATCGAACTCTGGCGTCGTAGAGAAGACCAACACCCGGCCGAGGCGGTCCAGGTGACGCGCCGGCGGTTCGACGCCGAAGAGGTCCAGCCTCCGCGCGACCTGCTCGATCTTGCCCCCTGGGTCGGCGACGCCTCCGCCGCCCCCTCCGCGGGCGATTACGAGGTCATGCTTAAGGGGGCGCGGCCTGGGTCGTCCATCACGATACGCCGCCATGGCGACTGGCTCTACAACGACGTCCGCTATCCTGCTGGCCGAAGCGTCGAAAGCCGCAGGGCCGACGACAGCGTAGCGCTGTATTTCTCCCTTTCAGCCGGCGGCGCAGACCGTTCGCTGGACTTCCGCAGACCTAATCCCAGCACACGTGCTCGCGTCCAAACGCTCGGTCGCTGGGAGGTCGTCAACGGAGAGCGGTGCCAGTGGGTCAATCTCGTAACGGACATCGAGGATGACGGACGCAGAGAGTGCCGCGCCGCGGACGGCGCGCCCTTAAAGATCACCGAGTGGAGCTGGGGTACGGAACGCAACTTCACCGCTGTCTTCGTCAGCCGCGCCAAGCTGCGGATGGCCGACGTTCTGCCTCCGAAGGCCCTGCTCGATCCCAAGCGCTGGGGATTGCCGCACTAGGCGCACGAAAAAGGCCCGCGGATCGCTCCGCGGGCCCTTTTTTCGTCGAAGGTCCGGTTCGGCTTAGGCGGCCGAGTGGGCGTGGGCGCCCTCGCCGCGCAGGCGGTGCAGGACCTTCTGGACGAAGGCGTACACGACGCGCTGCATCGCAAGCTGGCCTTCGACGTTGCTGTAATCGGCAAACATGATCGCCTCCAAATTGCTGAGGCTCACTTATGTTGCGACGCACAAAAAATCAATGCTGCGTCGCAAAATTCTCTGTCAGAGCTTGGCGACACGCGTTCTCGCACCTGCGGCACGCCTCGGCGCAGACCGCGCAATGCGCCATGTGTGCGGCATGCTGCTCGCATTCCTCCGCGCACAGCCGGCAGGCTTCCTGGCAGAGTTCGAGCGTCCGCTGGACCAGCAGTTGGTTCGACCCCGTCCGCCGGGTCGCCAGCGTCCCGGCCACGCCGCAGACGTCGGCGCAGTCCAGGCAGCTTCGGATGCACTGGGCGAGATCGGCCACACGCGCCTCGCCCAGGCACGCGTCCGCGCACGAGGTGCAGGTCTGGGCGCAGTCGTAGCAGGCCTCGATACAGGCGATCAGCGCGCCGTTGGCCTCGCCGTGAGCCTGTGGGTGCGTGGAAATGATCTGCTGGACGTGCATGGCGCCGCTCCGGGGTGGGTTGTGGGGATGTCCCTTCAACCCACCGGTCCGCGCCGATGTTCCGCCGCTCCTAGATCGCCGCCTCGATGAACTTCGGGCCCGGCTCGGCCATGGCGCGGGCGAAGGCGGCGTCGAAGTCCTCGGCCGTCTCGCAGCGCACGGCCGGCACGCCCAGGCCCTTGGCCAGCGACACCCAGTCGATCTTCGGATTGCCCAGGTCCAGCAGTTGGCTGGCCGACGGCCCCGGATTGCCCGACCCCGTGCGGCCCATCTCGATGTTCAGGATGCGGTAGCTGTGATTGGCGAACACCACCACGGTCACGTCCTGGTTCTCGCGCGCCATCGTCCACAGCGACTGCACCGTGTACATGGCCGAACCGTCGCCGTTCAGCGAGACCACCTTGCGATCCGGCGCGGCCGTGGCCGCCCCGATCGCCAGCGGCCCGCCGATGCCGATCGCCCCGCCGGTCAGGGCCAGCACGTCGTGCGCCTTGGCGGTCGCGCAGGGCACGGCGATCCCGCCGCCCGAGGTCACCGAGTCGTCGCAGATGATCGCGCCCTCGGGCAGGTGGCGCGCCACCGACACCCCGGCCGACTGCGGCGTCAGCGGCCCTGTCGGGGCCGCGTCGGCCACCTTCAGCGGTTGCGAAGGCCCGCTGGCCGGCGCGCCCAGGGCGTCGGCCAGGGCCGCCAGGCCCGCCACGGCGTCTTCCGAACGCTGGACCAGGGTCATGGTCTCGCAGCCCTCGGGGACCAGCACGCTGGGCCGGTCGGGATAGGCGAAGAAGGCGACCGGCGTCGTCGTGCCGACGAACACCATCAGCTCGGTCCCGGCCAGATCGGCCAGCGCCGCCTCGCCGAAATACTGCATCCGCGCCGGTTGGAAGATCCCCGCCCCGCGCGGCTGGCGCGCGCAGAAGGTGTCGGCCATCACCCGCAGGCCCGCCGCCTGCAACCGTGCGGCCTGTTCCAGCGCCGCCGCGCCGGTGGCGTCGCCGCCCAGCAGCACCACGGTCCTGGCGCTCGCCCGCACCGCCTTGGCCACGTCCTCGACCACGCCGGCGCCGGGCGCGGCGCGCACCGGACGCTCGGCCTTGGCGCTGACCTTGCCGGTCTCCAGCCAGGCGGAGTCCGCCGGCAGGATCAGGCTGACCGGGCCGCCGGGCGGGCCATAGCTGGCCTCGATCGCCTCGGCGGTGATGTCGGCCACCGTGTCGGGGCTGTCGGCCGACTTCACCCACAGCGAATTCGGCCCGACGATGGTCGGGATGTCCGAGTTCAGCGGCGCGTCGTACTGGCGGTGATAGGTGGCGTGGTCGCCGACCACGTTGACGATCGGGGTGAAGGCCCGCCGGGCGTTGTGCAGATTGGCCAGGCCGTTGCCGTAGCCGGGGCCCAGGTGCAGCAGGGTGCAGGCCGGCGTCCCGGCGATGCGTCCGTAGCCGTCCGCCGCCCCCGTCGCCACGCCCTCGAACAGGCACAGCACCGGGCGCATCTTCGGCTGGCGGTCCAGCGCCGCCACGAACTGCATCTCGCTGGTGCCCGGATTGGCGAAGCAGGCGGTGACCTCGTTGTCGACGAGGGTCGTAATCAGGGCGTCGGCGCCGTTCATGCTCAAAACACCATCACATCAATTGCTTCTGAAAACAGCCGCTCCACCTCGCCGGCCCTCAAGGACCGCGCGATGGGCTGGGCGATATAGCCCTTGTCGGTGATCTCCCCGGCGTTCGGGTCGGGGGCCGTGGCCAGCACCAGGGCCCGGGCGATCCGGCCGCCCGATCCCTTGGCCGCGGCGTTGTAGCGGGCGATCCCCTCGCGCACGGCCGCCTCGACCTCGGCCCGCGCCCAGGTCGGGTTGGGGTAGAACAGCAGGCCCAGCGCCTCGCGCCCCTCGCCGCAGACGACCGCGTCGGTGACCGCGTCGCCCACCGCCGAGACCGCCTTCACCCGCAGGTCGCCAACCGTCACGAAGGTGCCGCTGGCCAGCTTGAAGTTCTCGGAAATCCGTCCGTCGAAGGCCAGCCCGGCCTGCGGCTCGCCCGCCTCGACGAACCGCGCCGCGTCGCCCAGCAGGTAGAAGCCGTCCTCGTCGAAGCTCTGCGCCGACAGATCCGGACGCCCCAGGTATCCGGGCGAGACCTGCGGCCCCTTCACCCGGAACTCCAGCTTGCCGGCGGCGGGGGTCAGCTTCACCTGGGTGCCCGGCACGGGCAGGCCGATCAGGCCCATCTTCTCGTTGGTCCAGTGGACGTTGCAGGCGGTCGGCCCGGTCTCGGTCGCGCCATAGCCGGACGCGAAGCTGATCTTCTCGCCCACAGTCGCCACCGCCACCGCCTGGATGCGGTCGCAGATGTCCTGGCCAAGGGCCGCGCCGCCGTATTGCAGCACCCGCACGCGCGCGAAGAACATCTTCGCCAGCGCCTCGTCGCGCTCCAGCTCGCCGGCCAGCAGCATCCAGCCCGCCGGCACCATGTTGTGATAGGTGGGCGAGACCAGCTTCAGGTTCGCCGCCGTATCGCCGAACCGCCCCGCCACCGGCTGGCCGGCGTCGACATAGACGCTGCCGCCCCGGTGCAGGGCCATGTGCAGGATCGAGTTGGCCCCCAGGCTGTGGCTCCAGGGCGCCGAGTTGACGATCACCGGCGGCTCGTCGTCGGTAAAGCAGGCGTCGATCTGGGCCGCGTTCGTCGCGATCCCCTTGTGCAGGCAGACCACCGCCTTGGGCAGGCCCGTGGAGCCGGAGGTCAACAGGTACTTGGCGTGGTCCTCAGGCTGGGCCGTCGGTTCGGCCGGCGTTGCGGCCAGCAGGCGCTCCAGCGGCACGTCCCCGCCCCGCGCGTTCTTCCCCGCGATCACCGGCAGGCCGGCCAGGAACGGCGCGTCGAGCGCCTCGCCGAACAGGGCCGCATCCTCGGTATAGACCGCGGCGGGCTTCAGCACCTCGACCGCATGGGCCAAGCGCGCGAGGTTCGCCCCCGGCAGGCCGTACTGCGGCGAGACCGGCGCGACCGGCATGCCCTGGCTCATCGCGCCATAACTGATCAGCGCGTGGTCGACGCCGTTGCGGGCCAGGATCAGCAGCGGCCGTTCTCCGACCACGCCCAGTTCGCGAAGGCCGCCTGCCAAAGCTCGCACGACATCCCAGGCCTGGCTGAACGACACCTCGCGCCAACCCTCGCCCGACCGCTCGGCGATCCAGGTCCGCCCCGGCGCCTCGACGGCCCAGCGCGCCATCGCCTGGGTCATGGTGACGAAGTTCGTCGCGTGCGGCGTCGGGTTGGTGAGAATCAGCTCGCCCCCGCCCCGGTCCTCGACCTCCAGCCGCCGCGGTGCGTAGCGCGGATCGCGAAAGGGAGCGTCGACAAGGCGGATTCTAGCGTCCATGGGCCGATAGCCTTAGCGGCGCCGCGCGGCGGGCGCTATCCCCTCCGCGCGCGTCTCCCGAGGTGTCTCTCCCTCTCGTGTCATCCTGGTTTCGGCCGAAGGCCGAAGACCGGGACCCATGAACACCGGATGGATCAGAAAGGGGCTCGGCCGCGCCATCTCCTCGGCCATCTGGCGGCAATGGGTCCCGGTCTTGCTTCGCAAACCGGGATGACACCTATGGAAGCTCCGCCAGCCGCCGCTCCAGATACAGCCGCTCGGCCGGCGCGGGGCCCAGGGCCAGGGCCGCGCGATAGGCGTCCTTCGCCGCCTCTGGTCGCCCGGCCTGCGCGCTGAGCCATGCCCGCGCGACCTGCCAGGGCAGCCAGGCCTCCAGCCGCTCGCTCGCCTCCAACGCCGCCAGCCCCGCCTGCGCGCCGTCGGCATGGCCGATCGCCACCGCCCGGTTCACCGCGCTGATCGGCCCCGGCCGCAGCACCGCCAGCGCCTCGTACAGCGTCGCGATCTCGCGCCAGGGCGTCACGCCGGTCTGCAGGCGCGAGACGTGCGCCGCGTGGATCGCCGCCAGGACCTGCCGCGGGCCGGTCCGCCGCATCGCCGCCGCCCGGTCCAGCAGCCGCGCGGCCTGCCCGATCTGCACCGCGTCCCATTCTTCGACGACCTGCTCGGCCAGCGGGACCATCGCCCCGCCGGCGTCCAGCCGCGCCGGCCGCCGCGCCTCGGCCAGCCGCACCAGCGCCGCCAGCCCGAGCACCTCCGGCTCGTCGGGCAGCAGCGCCGCCAGCACTCCGGTCAGCCGCATGGCCTCGCCCGCGAACACCGCTCCCTCCCCGGCCAGGGCGGCGTCCTCGTAAGCCAGGGCGTAGGCGATTTCGACCGTGGCCAGCACCGCCTCCAGCCGCTCGGCCCAGGCTTCCCGGGCCGGGACCTCGAACCGCACCCGGGCCGCGGCGATCTTCTTCTTGGCGCGGGTGATGCGCTGCAAGATCGTCGGCTCGGGCGTCAGGAAGGCCCGCGCGATCGCCCCGCTCGACAGGCCGCAGACCACCTTCAGGGTCAGGGCGATGCGCGCCTCCGCGGCCAGGGCCGGATGGCAGCAGGCGAAGATCAGGCTCAGCCGCTCGTCGGGGATCGGGGCCTGCGCGGCCATCAGCGCCTCCTCCGGGGTCGGCTCCGGCTCGGGCCGATCATGGACGGCGCGGCTGCGCACGCCGGCCCGCCGCCGCGCGTCCAGCCCCTTGCGCAGGGCCGCCCGCCACAGCCAGGCGGCCGCATCGCGCGGCGGCTCGCTCCGCCAGGCGCTCACCGCCGCGGCGGCGGCCTCGGCGAAGGCGTCCTGCGCCAGGTCCAGGTCGCCGAACCGCGCCGCCAGGCCGGCCACGACCTTTAGCCGGGCGTCCTCGACGGCGCGTCCGATGTCCATCGGGTCAGTATTGCGAGACGGGGCGGACCTCGACCTTGCCGCCCGGAACCACCGGTATGCGCCGCGCCACCGCCAGGGCGGCGTCCAGCCCCTCGACCTGGATCAGGTAGTAGCCGCCCAGGGTCTCGCGGGTCTCGGCGTAAGGCCCGTCGTGCAGGGTCTGCTTGCCGGTCGCGTCGGTCGCCACCGTGGTCGCCGTGGACGCAGGCTCCAGCCCGTCGCCGCCCACCAGGACCCCGCCCTCGCGCAGTTCGCCCGACAGCGCCATGTGCTTGCCGACGATCTCCATCAGCAGCGCCTGCCCCGGCTCGCCCTCGTAGGCGGCCTCGGGCTCATAGATCAGCAGCATGTATTGCATGGGTCTCACCCCTGGTTCGCAGCGACGCGCGCTCCGCGTCGACAGATAGACGCGCCGGCTCGCCGCGATTCGACAGGGCCGCGAACAATCGCGCGCTTTTCCGCGCCGCCACCCAGGGCGCCAGCAGGCCCAGGGATCCTGCCAGAATCGCCCCGTCCGTCAGGGCGGCGCGCGCCGCGGCCTTCTCGTCGCGCCGCAGCCGCAGATGGAAGCCGGCCGCCGTCGCCGCGCGCGTCGCCTCGCAATAGGGCGCCCAGGCCGCCCGCAGCAGCACCCACAGCCCGGCCAGCAGCAGGGCCAGCGCCGCCAGTTGCCCCACGCTCGGCGCCGCGCCTACGTCGGGGGTCGGGAAGAAGCCGGAGGCCAGACCCAGCATCACGCCGGCGATGAACAGCAAGATCATCACGCTGGCGAACCAGCCGATGGCGAAGGCGCTGTAGAGCGGCTCGCGCCCCGCCGCCCCGGCGTCGAAGCCCAGCCGCGCGCCCGGATGTCGCAGCCCGCCCCACAGAGCGGCGGTCCGCGCCCGCTGCGCACGGGGCGCCCACCAGCCGGCGGTGACGACCATCAGGGCCGCGTCGCGCAGCTCGCGCGCGGCGAAGGCGACGGGCGAGCCCTCGACCTCGAACATCTCCCCACGCCAGGCCGTGCGGCTGGCCAGGTAGACGAAGCCTGCAAAGCGGGTGAACCCATGTGCGTAGACCGCGCCGGCGACCAGCAGCACGATCAGCGGCGCTCCCCACGCGCCCATGGCCTGCAGGCTGGTCCAGGCGCCGAGCAGGCAGCCTCCGATCACCAGCCACTTGATCAGGAAGCCGGCCAGCAGCTCGCCGCCGCTGCCGCCGTAATCCAGCGGATCGCCGCCCAGGTCGGTGGCGTCCCACAGCCAGCGCCGCGTCTCGCTGCGCCCCCAGAACCGGTGCAGGGTCAGGGTCGGAACGGCCAGCAGCGCGCCGCGCAGGCTCAAGGCCCGGAAGGCTTCCGTGTCCAGGTGCTGTTCAGGCGACAGGCTCGTGCCGCCGGGTGCGACGTCGGTTCGCGACATCTACTCCTCACTACGCGCGTGACCGAGCCTGTCACTGCGGCGCCGAAGCGCCACCCCGCTCAGGCGACTATAGCCTAGCCGCCAAGAGTTTCCGAGAACCGAAGGCCGGCCGCCTTCGGCCGCATCGGCGCACGTTTCCGAAACGGAGCGAATTGCCGCGTGGGCCGGCCGCGATTTTGTGGCAGTCAGGACGACGTCATCCAGACCCGGAGCCGCCCATGCCTTCGCCCGAGATGCTGATCGCCTTTGTCGGCGCCTCCCTGGTGCTGGCCTTCATCCCCGGGCCGGACAACATCTTCGTCCTGACCCAGGCGGCCATGCGCGGCTGGAAGGTCGGGGTCAGCGTCACCCTCGGCCTCTGCACGGGGCTCCTGGTCCACACCGCCCTGGTCGCCTTCGGCTTGGCGGTGATCTTCCAGAAGTCGGCGCTCGCCTTCACCCTGCTGAAGTTCGCCGGCGCAGCCTACCTGCTCTATCTGGCCTGGGGCGCCTTCCGCGCCGGCCCGGCCTCGATCGAGGGCGAGGCGCTCAAGCCCCAGCCGTTCTGGCGCCTCTACCTGCGCGGCATCGTGATGAACGTGACCAATCCCAAGGTCGCGATCTTCTTCCTGGCCTTCCTGCCGCAGTTCATCACCCCCGCCGCCGGCCCCTTCGCGCCCCAGGTCGCGGTGCTGGGCGTGGTGTTCATCGCCTGCTCGCTGTTCGCCTTCTCGCTGATCTCGGTGATGGCCGGGGTGATCAGCGCGCGGCTGATGCGATCGGAAAAGGCCCAGATCACCATGAACCGCGTCGCCAGCCTGATCTTCGTCGGCCTGGCGGCGAAACTCGCCACCGCCCAGAGCTGAGGAGCCCACGATGTTGACCGGAAGCTGCCTCTGCGGCGCTGTCGCCTACGAGGCCGACACGCAGCTCGAGGCCATCGTCCATTGCCATTGCGAGACCTGCCGCAAGACCCACGCCGCGGCCTTCTCCAGCTTGGCCGCCGTCCCCCGCGAGCGCTTCCGCTGGACGCGGGGCGAGGAGGCCCTGGCCGCCTTCGACTCCTCGCCCGGCAAGACCCGCCGCTTCTGCTCGGCCTGCGGCTCGCATCTGGTCGCCGAGCGGGAGGGCGCTCCGATGCTGATGCTGCGGCTCGGCTGCCTCGACACCCCGGTCACGGTCGCGCGCCAGGCGCACATCTGGCGCTCGGACGGCGCCAGCTGGTACGACCCGGACGCCGCCCACCCGCAGTTCCCCGAAGGCTTTCCGAAGACCTGACGCTGCGGCGCCGATTGGCTTGGCCCGCGAAAGCTGACAGCTTCCCGAAATTGGACCGCGCGACCATTTCAGAGAGCCATTCATGCAGTTCGACGACGTCATCCTCGGCCGCCGCAGCATCCGCGGTTACAAGCCCGACCCGGTGCCGCGCAAGCTGATCGAGGAGATCATCGGCCTGGCCATGCGCGCGCCGTCCTCGATGAACACCCAGCCCTGGAACTTCTACGTCATCACCGGCGAGCCGCTCGACCGCATCCGCGCCGGCAACACCGAGCGCAACCTGGCCGGCGTGCCGCACTCGCGCGAATTCCGCACCGGCCAGCCGTTCGCCGGCACGCACCGCGACCGCCAGGTCGGGGTGGCCAAGCAGCTCTTCGCCGCCATGGGCATCGCCCGCGAGGACAAGGAGGGCCGCCAGGACTGGGTGCTGCGCGGCTTCCGCCAGTTCGACGCCCCGGTCTGCATCATCGTGACCTACGACAAGGTCCTGGACGGCAGCGACGACACCCCCTTCGACTGCGGCGCGGTCACCACCGCCCTGGTCAACGCCGCCTGGTCGCGCGGCCTGGGCGCGGTGATCAACAGCCAGGGCATCATGCAGTCCCCGGTGGTGCGCGAACACGCCGGCATCGCCGACGACCAGGTGATCATGAAGAGCGTCGCCCTCGGCTGGCCCGACGACAGCTTCCCCGCAAACGCCGTGGTGTCGGAGCGCAAGAGCGTCGAGGAAGCCGCCGTCTTCGTCGGCTTCGGGGACTAGGCCCGCCGCCCCTACCCTCCGGTCATCCCGGGATGACCGCCTCTTTTGCAGTCTGAGCGACTAGGCCGGCACGTAGGTAAGCCGCAGCACGCCCTCGCCCATCATCTCCTGCGCCGCCAGCCGCAGCGGCGGCCGCGGGCCGGTGAAGAACGGCGCGCCGCGCCCCAGCACGACGGGATGCAGATAGAGGCGGTACTCGTCGATCAGCCCAGGCAAGCTCCCCGCTAGCACCGGGCCGGAGACCGCGACCTCGCCGGAGAGCCGGCCCTTCAGCTCGGCGACCGCCGCCTCGACGCAGCCTTCGATCAGCGTGGCGTTAGGGCCGACCGACTTGAGCGTGCGCGAGGCGACCCATTTCGGCTGCGCCCGCCAAGCCCTTGCGAAGTCCCGGCGCGCATCGTCCCAGGTGGGATCGTCCTCGTCCCAGTAGCGCATGATCTCGTACATGCGCCGCCCATAGACGCTGCCCGCCAGGCCGCCCACGTGCTCGGTCCAGTGCCGGAACAGCTCCGGCCCGGTCTCCATCGCGTCGTGGTCGACATAGCCGTCCAGCGAGAGGTTCATCCCGAACACCAGCTTGGCCATGCGCAAACTCCCTCTCGAAACCCCGCACCATGCTGCCATGTTCTGGCGCCGCCCGGGGCAAGAATGCGCGCTCGCCAGGAGATGAGTTCGATGCCCCCGGACGACGCCGCCGCCATGATCGCCCGCCCCGCGCCCGAAACGCTCGATGAGATCGTGAGGGCCTGGGTCGAAGGCTGGGCGCGCTCGCGCGGAACCGCGCCCCCGAGCTCGGCCTATGGCGGCCTGCATGTCGAGGTCGGCCTGCCCGACCAGAAGGCCCGCTACGTCTTCGCCGGCCCTTCTCCGGGCGTCGCCCAGGCCTCACGCGAGATCGAGGAGCCCGACGTCTTCATCAAGGTCTGCGCGCCGCCCGAAGCCGTGCAGCCTCTGCTGGCGCAGGGCTGGGCGCTCGAACCCGTCGGCTTCCTGATGGTCGCCGACGACCTGGCCCATCCCGCGCCACGCGGCGCCGACGGTTACCGATACGAGATCGAGGTCCTGCCGCACGGCTACGTCGTCGCCGCCCACGCCGAGTGGAACGGCGAGGCCGCCGCCAGCGGCCGCGCCTTCCTGGCCGGCGCCGTCGCCGTCTTCGACCAGATCGTCACCGAGCCCGCCCACCGCCGCCGCGGCCTCGGCCGCGCCGTCATGCACGAACTGGCCCTCGCCGCCGCCCACGCCGGCGCGACCCGCGGCGCCCTGGTCGCCACCCCGGACGGCCAGGCCCTCTACAGCACGCTGGGCTGGCGGCTGGTCTCGCCGCTGACGACGGCCGTGCGTAGGAGGTTAGCATGAGGCCGCGTCAGATCACGCCTCGCCCGGCGCGACCTCCAGCGGCCAGACCTCGACCACGCCTTGCGCGACCGCGCAGGGGCTCGCCGCGGCGATCCTGATAGCGGCCGCGAGGTCGGGGGCCTCGATGAGGGCGAAGCCGGCGACCGGCAGGCCCGCCGACAGGAACGGCCCCTGTGTCACCCGAGTCCCTGCAGCGTCAGGGTTGCGCACCTGCACCGGCTTTCCGGCGATCCCCATGACGTCGCCGCGCCGCGCCCGTTCTGCGTCTGCGGCGTGAGCGGCGTCCCGCACCGCCGGAGCGGTGCGGTCGTAGCCGGCCTGGTCGCCATAGCCGATGGTGATGAACCTGGGCACGCGCCTTCAACGTCCCGCCCAGCGGCCGGTTCAGCCGATGGTCTCTTTCTCGCGCGGCGCCGAGACCCGCTGCGGCTTTGCCTGCGCCTTCGGCTTGGGCAGCAACCGGAAGCGGGTCTGGCACCAGGCGAAGTCGACGCCGACGTCGAGCAGGGCGTCGGAGCGCCCGCACGGGCACGCGAACTCCATCACCGCCAGCACGCGATAGGTCTCTCCGGCCTGCAGCGGCACGGGCCGACCCGTCACGTGGTTCGGGGCGGCGTTCACGCACAGGACCAGGTCGCCGGGGCCGACAGCGTCGCTCATGGCTCTCATCCCACTACCGTGAGCCAACACTACTCCCTGCGCGGCAGGGGGCAAAGCGCCGGCGCCGACCGCGCGCGGGGCCGCCCTGTTGCTGACCCAGTTCGATGACAACCATGCCGAGCGTCACCGGCCCGGGAAGGCGGCATGTACCGAAGCTTCGCTCTGTTCGTCCTGCTCGTTGGCGTCAGCAGCCCCGTGCAAGCCGCGCCCGGCTTCACCGACGTCTACCGGATCCGCGTCGTGTCGGGCCACTATACGGGCCTCTACGAAAGCCTCGCGCTCCGCCAGGTCTGGTCCAAGGACGGCCCGTTCTGGATGGCTGAGCGCCGCACCCGAACGACGGCCGGCGTCACCGGTCCGACCTACCGGGTCGAACGGGCCTGGATCGACGGCCGACGTTGCCCGGCCCTGGAGGGCGTCGTTCAACGCGTCGCCGCGATCCCGCCACCCTCGCCCACATCCACCTTGCCGCCGTTCCACGGCGCCCACGTGTATCTGGCCGCACAAGGACCGGATGGCGGCTATTCGATTCGATCGGACTACGAAGGGCCGGTCACAGCCTGGTGGCGCGAGGCCGGCAACGCGCTGCAGCCGTGCTGGGGACACCTCAGCACGACGGTTGACGACGATCTGCTGCCTCTGACCCTCGAGCAGGACGCCGACGAGGCGCCCTTCCGGGCCCTGGAGTCCGCCAGATAGCAGCCCGACCGGGCGTCCGCTCCCGGCCGCCGGGACTTGGCCCTACCCGCCCAGCGTCTCGGCGAACCGCACCGGCTGGCCGATGCTCGGCGCGACCAGTTCGTCGTCGCGCATCACCACCGTGCCGCGGATGATCGTCGCGGTGGGCCAGCCCTTGGCCTCGAAGCCGTCGAAGGGGGTCCAGCCGACGCGGGTGGCCATGTCCTCGTGCTTGATGACCCGGCGGGCCTTCATGTCGACCACGGTGATGTCGGCGTCGTAGCCGACCGCGAGGCGGCCCTTGTCGGCCATGCCGAACACCCGGTTCGCGCCGTGGCTGGTCAGGTCGACGAAGCGTTCCAGGCTGAGCCGGCCCTCGTTCACGTGGGTCAGCATCACCGGGACCAGGGTCTGCACCCCCGGCATGCCGGAGGGCGAGGCCGGATAGGGCCGGGCCTTCTCGTCCTTGGTGTGCGGGGCGTGGTCCGAGCCCAGCACGTCGGCGATGCCGGCGGCGATGCCGTGCCACAGACCGGCCTGGTGATAGGCGTTGCGGATCGGCGGGTTCATCTGGGCGTAGCCCTTCAGCCGCTCATAGGCCTCCGGCGCGGTCAGGGTCAGGTGCTGGGGCGTGACCTCGACGCTGGCCACGTCCTTGTGCAGGGCCAGGAACTCGATCTCCTCGCGCGTCGTCACGTGCAGCACGTGGATGCGCTTGCCCAGCGCCTTGGCGATCCGCACCAGCCTGTGCGTGCTCTCCAGGGCCGAGGCGGCGTCGCGCACCTCCTCGTGGCTGGTCCAGTCGCCGGTGCGGGCCAGCGGCCGGCGCTCGGCCAGCCGGTATTCGTCTTCCGAGTGGAAGGCGGCGCGGCGGTTCACGTGGCGCAGCACCTGCTCGATGCCCTCGTCGTCCTGGACCAGCAGGCTCCCGGTCGAGGCGCCCATGAACACCTTGATCCCGCAGCAGCCGGGCAGCCGCTCCAGCTCGCCGAGGAACTGGGCGTTCTCGTGGGTGCCGCCGACATAGAAGGCGTGGTCGGTGTGCATGCGGCCGGCCGCGCGGTGCAGCTTGTCGGCCAGGGCGTCCGGGTCGGTGGTGGTCGGCTCGGTGTTCGGCATCTCGAACACGGCGACGACGCCGCCCATCGCCGCGGCGCGCGATCCGGTCTCCAGGTCTTCCTTCCACTCCAGGCCCGGCTCGCGGAAATGGACCTGGGTGTCGATCACGCCGGGCAGCACGGTCAGTCCCTTGGCGTCGAAGACCTGGTCGGCGCTGGCTTGGCCGAGGTCGCCGATCTCGACGATCTTGCCGCCCCGCACGCCGACGTCGGCGTGTCCGCGGCCGGCATGGTTCACCACCTCGCCGCCCCGCACGATGAGGTCGAAGGTCTCGGGCATGGGATCGTCCTGACTGTCTGGAACTAAGCGGTTTCGGCGAGCAGGTCCTTGGCGGCGGCGGTCACCCAGTCCACCGGCAGGTCCATCATGTGACAGAGCGCCTGAGAAAGGTCGTGGTCAACCTCGCGGATCTCTTCCAGCCGCCGAACCCCGCGCACGACCTTGGTGTGCGGTCCCCACGGCGCATAGAGCCGCTCGTCCGACGGGCCGAACAGGCCGATGGTCGGCGCCCCGGCTGCGGCGGCCATGTGCATCAGGCCGGAATCGTTGCCGATGAACAGCCGCGCCCGCTTCAGGCAGGCGTAGCTGGCCAGCAGTTCGACCTTGCCGGCCAGGTCGATGGTCCGCTCACGCGGGACCACGCTGCGCAGGGCGCTGATCGCCTGGCCGTCGTCCGGCCCGCCCAGCAGCATCAGCCGCCCGCCGGCCATCGGCCCGCCCAGCAGCTGGATCGCCACCTGGGCGAAGCGCTCGACCGGCCAGGTCTTGCCGACCCAGTTGGCGGCCGGCGCGATGGCCAGGATCGGCCCCTTGCCCGCGGTCAGCTCGTCCGCATAGGCCTCGGTCGCCGCCGAGGTGAAGAGGTAGGGGGCCGGCGCGTCCTCGTCCTCGATCTTCAGCAGCCGCGCGGCCTCGATCACCTTGTGGATCGGCGGCCCGGAGCTGCGCTTGAACACCGCCCGCCGCTCGCGGCGAAGGAACTGGCTGATGGCCGAGCCGCGCAGGTCGACGATCAGGCCCCATTTGCGATGGCGCACTTCGCGCCACAGCTTGAACCAGTGGCCGCCGTTGCGGTCCTTCTCCATGACGATGATGCGGTCCAGCCGCGGCGTCTCGGAAAACAGCGGCGCGGCGGCCTTGCCGGCGACGATCGTGAAGCGCGCGTTGGGGATCTCGTCGAGCAGCCGCTTGATCAGCCCGGACGAGAGGACGGCGTCGCCGATCCGCGTCGCCGTGATGAACAGAATCGGGAAAGCCCCGTGCGCCATCGCCCATCTATAGGGCTCCTTCCGCTGGCGCTCCACCCGCCGAGCCCTTAACTCCTGGCGCATGACGACGCAGCCGAAGACCGCCGCCCTGACCAGCCGCGCCCTGATCGCCCTCGGCGGGGAGGACTGGCGCAGCTTCCTCCAGGGCTTGATCACCCAGGACGTCGAGACCCTGGCCCCGGGCGAGATCCGCTTCGGCGCCCTTCTCAACCCGCAGGGCCGGCTGCTCTACGACCTGTTCGTGATCGGCCGTCGGGACGGCGCCTGGCTCGACGTCGAGCGGGCCCAGCGCGACGCCCTGATCCTGCGCCTGACCATGTATCGGCTGCGGGCCAAGGTGACGATCGCGGCGGACGAGGCGCCCGTCTTCGCCGCCTGGGGCGCCGAGCCCGGCCGCGAATGGCTCCCCGACCCCCGCCTGCCCGCCCTCGGCTGGCGCGGCTACGACGTCGCCGTCACCGCCGACCAGGACGAGATCGCCTACGACGCCCACCGCCTCTCGCTCGGCGTGCCCGGCCCCGCCGACTGGGGCGTGGAGAAGACTTATCCGATCGAGGCCAATTTCGACCTGCTGCAGGGCATCGACTTCAAGAAGGGCTGCTTCGTCGGCCAGGAGACGACTTCGCGCATGAAGCGCCGCGGCCAGATCAAGAACCGCATGCTGCCCCTTGCCTTCGAGGGCGCGCCGCCGCCCGCCGGGGCCGAGCTGCTGCTGAACGGCGAGCGCCGGGCCGGCGAGGTGCTCTCTGGCCAGCCCGGCCGCGCCATCGCCCTGGTCCGCCTCGACCGCTTGGACGGCGACCTCGCCGCCGAGGGGGTCGCCGTGCGGGCGGAGACGCCGGACTGGCTGACGACCGCCTGACGCCTCCGCTATCGGCACGGCCGCGCCCAAACCTGCCGATGCCGATAGCGCCGCAAACCCCAAGCCGCGCCTGGGCTCCTGCGAGCACGCTTCGGCCCCGAGCCTGCGACATCGGGCCGAATGGCCCTCTACCGTGAGAGTTGCTGGAAGCCTGCGGGTGGAAACCTGCCGATAGAGCCGCTGTCGGCGCCGCTTGAAGCCGGACCTGCCGAAAGCCAAGACTGCGTCCCATGACCGGCGACCTGATTCGATGCGGCTGGCGCGGCATGGCCGGCGACCCGCTCTACGAGGCCTATCACGACACCGAATGGGGGGTGCCGGAGTACGACTCCCGCGCCCTGTGGGAGAAGCTCGTCCTCGACGGCTTCCAGGCGGGCCTCGCCTGGATAACCATCCTGCGCAAGCGCGACGCCTTCCGCGCCGCCTTCGACGGCTTCGATCCCGAACTGGTCGCCCGCTACGGCGAGGCCGACCGGGCCCGGCTGATGGCCGACGCCGGCATCGTCCGCTCGAACGCCAAGATCGATGCGGCCATCTCCGGCGCGCGGATCTATCTCGACATGCGCGAGAAGGGCGAGGACTTCAGCCAGTTCCTCTGGAGCTTCACCAATGGCCGGGTGATCCAGAACCAGTGGACCGAAATCGGCCAGGTCCCGGCCCAGACGCGGGTGGCCGAGGAGATGTCCAAGGCCTTGAAGGCCAAGGGATTCAAGTTCGTCGGCCCGGTGATCGTCTACGCCTTCATGCAGGCCACCGGCTTCGTCAACGACCACCTGACCTGCTGCCATCGCCACGATCAAGTCAAACGGCTGGTGCGTTGATGCCGGACATGTTGCTCGAGCAAGCCTGCCTGACCGGCCCCGTCTGCGGGGTGGACGAGGCCGGCCGCGGTCCCTGGGCTGGCCCCGTCAGCGCCGCGGCGGTGATCCTCGATCCCGCCCGCGTGCCGCAAGGCCTCAACGACTCGAAGAAGCTCAGCGCCAAGGCCCGCGACGCGCTGGAGATCGAGATCAAGCAGAGCGCCCTGGCCTGGGCCGTCGCGTTCGGCAGCGTCGAGGAGATCGCCCAGCTGAACATCCTGCACGCCACGGGCCTGGCCATGCGCCGGGCGGTCGAGGCGTTGAATCCCAGCCCGGCCTTCGCCCTGGTGGACGGCAACTACAAGTTCAAATTACCTTGTGAAATCAAGACTGTGGTCAAGGGCGACGCAATCAGCGCCTCGATCGCCGCGGCCTCGATCCTGGCCAAGGTCGCCCGCGACCGGCTGATGATCGAGATGGACGGCCTCTACCCCGGCTACGGCTTCGCCGGCCACAAGGGCTACCACGCCCAGACCCATGTCGAGGCCCTGCGCACCTTGGGCCCCTGCCCCATCCACCGCCAGGGATGGGAGCCGGTGCGCCTGGCCCTGGCCGGCCAGGATCCGGGGCGGATTGACCAACTGAATCAAGATTGACCGCCAGCCCGTGCGGCGCGACGCGGGGGCATGGACAAGGCGCTATCCTCCACGCTTCGCCTCCAGGGTCAGGCCTGCCTGGCGCTCGGCTCGCCCTTCCACGCCAGGCTGCTGGAACTGGCCGCAGAGGACCTGGACGCCGGCGGCCCGACCGCCGGACTGCTCGCGCCCTGGAACGGTCAGGACCTGCGCGGGCTGATGGCGGCGGCCGTTCCGCTGCGATTGCTCGGCGGCTTGCATGACCTGGTGCTGAGCGGCGACGACCCCGCCCTCGCCCGCGCCTATCCCCAGCCCGGCAAGGCTTTCGACGCCGAGTCCGCCTGGCCCGAGGCCCGCCGCGCGATGGCCGGGCGCGCCGACCGCCTCTCCGCCTTCATGGAGCACGAGCCCCAGACGAACGAGGTCCGCCGCTCGGCCTGCCTGCTGGGCGGCTTCCTCACCCTGGCGAAGGAAACGGGTCTGCCGCTGCGCTGCTTCGAGATCGCCGCCAGCGCCGGGCTCAATCTCTCCTGGGACCGCTATCGCTACGATCTTTCAGGCTTGCCCTGGGGTCCGGAAAGCCCGGTGCTGCTGCCGTCGGACTGGTCCGGCGCCCTGCCCCCGCTGGACGCTCCGGTGCGCGTCGTTCATCGCCAGGCCTGCGACCGCCGCCCCGTGGACCTCCGAGATCCCGTCCAGCGCCGACGCCTGCTGGCCTATGTCTGGCCTGACCAGTTCGACCGGCTGGAGCGAATTCGCGCGGCGATCGGCGTCGCGTTGATGCAGGACGTAGCCGTCGAGGCGGCCGACGGGGTCGACTGGACAGCGCAGTCGGTCCGCCCGGAGCCGGGCGCGGCGACGGTGATCTACCACTCGGTGTTCTGGCAATACATGCCTGCCGAGAGTCAGGCCGCGCTGCACCAAGCCATTGAATACATTGGCGCCTCCGCCACTCTGGACGCGCCGCTCGCCTGGCTGCGCATGGAGCCGCCGCCCGAAAACATGGCGATCATGGAGGTGCGGCTTACGATGTGGCCCGGTGGAGAAGAGCGCGTCCTGGCCGTCGTTCACGCCCACGGCGCTTCGGCGAACTGGCTGGGTTAACCAAGATCAACGGCCGTTAACCACGTTCGGTAAAACCCTCTTCACCACGATGACTCAGGATTCTGACTCCGGACATCGAGGTGAGTTATGGGCGTTCAGGCCGACACGATCATCCAAGGCGACTGCATCGAGCAGCTGAAGAAGCTGCCCGACAAGTGCGTCGACCTGGTCTTCGCCGACCCCCCTTATAATCTCCAGCTCGGTGGCGACCTGTTGCGTCCCGACAACTCCAAGGTCGACGCCGTCGACGACCATTGGGACCAGTTCGAGAGCTTCGCGGCCTACGACAAGTTCACCCGCGAATGGCTGGCCGAGTGCCGCCGCGTCTTGAAGGACGACGGCGCGCTCTGGGTGATCGGCAGCTATCACAACATCTTCCGGGTCGGCGTCGCCCTGCAGGACCTGGGGTTCTGGCTGCTGAACGACATCGTCTGGCGCAAGACCAACCCCATGCCGAACTTCAAGGGCACCCGGTTCACCAACGCCCACGAGACCCTGATCTGGGCCGCCAAGGGCCGCGGCGCGCGCAAGTACACCTTCAACTACGACGCCATGAAGATGGCCAACGACGACGTCCAGATGCGCTCGGACTGGACCTTCCCGCTCTGCACCGGCGAGGAGCGCCTTAAGGACGAGACCGGCGCCAAGGCCCATCCGACCCAGAAGCCCGAAGCCCTGCTGCATCGCGTGATCTTGTCGTCGACCAAGCCCGGCGACATCATCCTGGACCCGTTCTTCGGCACCGGCACCACCGGCGCGGCCGCCAAGCGCCTGGGCCGCCGCTACATCGGGCTGGAGCAGGACGAGAAGTACGTCGCCCTGGCCAAGGACCGCATCAGCAAGATCGTCCCCATCGCGCCCGGCGACCTGGAGGTCACCGGCTCGAAGAAGTCCGAACCGCGCGTGCCGTTCGGACAGGTGCTGGAAGCGGGCCTGCTCAGCCCGGGCGACGCGCTCTACTGCCCCAAGGGCGAGCGGATGGCCCGCGTGCGCGCCGACGGCAGCCTGGTCGTGGGCGAACTGTCGGGCTCGATCCACAAGGTCGGCGCCATGGTGCAGTCCGCTCCCGCCTGCAACGGCTGGACCTATTGGCACTTCAAGTCCGACAAGGGCCTGGCGCCGATCGACGTGCTGCGCGCGAAGATCCGCTCGGCCATGCCGCACGCCTGAGGCTGCTCAGAGCAGATTGCTCAGCCCCGTTCGCACGGCCTTGAGGAACACGCTCGGCAGGGCCTCCAGCCCGGCGGGTGGCGTCCAGATCACACCGTCGGCGTCGCCTTCGGCCCGCAGCAGGCGCAGGGTAAGGCTGAAGTGGGTGAAGACGTGCTCGACTTCTCCTACCGCGCGCCAGTCGGCTGAGGCCGGGGCCCCCGCCAAGGCTTCGGCATCGCTCCAGGCCCCCGCGCGCCAGTCGCTGGTCGGCAGGGCCAGCATGCCGCCCAGCAGGCCCTTGGGCGGGCGACGCACCAACGCCACCTCGTTCCCGCGGGTCAGGATGTAGGCGACGCCGTGGCGACGCGGCCGCGCGGCCTTGGGCGTCTTGCGCGGATAGGTCTCGGGCGCGCCCTCGGCGAACGCCGCGCAGCCCTCGGCGATCGGGCAGCGGTCGCAGAGCGGCGCCTTGGGCCGGCAGACCGTGGCCCCCAGGTCCATCAGCGCCTGAGCCCAGTCGCCAGGGCGCGCGTCGCGAACCAATGAGCCGGCCAGGGCCTTGAGCTCGGCCTTGCCCTCCGGCAGCGGCGCCTGCACGGCGAACAGGCGCGACATCACCCGTTCGACGTTGCCGTCGACGACGTTGGTCGGCAGGTCGAAGGTGATCGCCCCGACCGCTGCGGCCGTGTAGGGCCCCAGGCCCGGCAGGCTCCGCAGCCCTTCCTCGGTGTCGGGAAACACGCCGCCGTGGTCCTTGGCGACGGCGCGCGCGCAGGCCAGCAGATTGCGCGCGCGGGCATAATAGCCAAGGCCCGCCCAGGCGGCCATCACCTCCTCGTCCGCCTCGGCCGCCAGGTCCGACACGGTCGGCCAGCGCTGAGTGAACTTGAGGAAGTAAGGGGCGGCGTGAGGGACGGTGGTCTGCTGGAGCATCACCTCGGACAGCCAGACCCGATAGGGATCGGCGCGCACCCCTGCGGCATGGTCGGCCGGCCCGATCCGCCAGGGCAGGTCGCGGGCGTTCGCATCGTACCAGGCCAGCAGGCGGGCGCGCAGGATCTCGGGGTTCACAGGTTCCTGGCTACCCGATCCTCGCCTCGACCGGGAGCCCTGTTGTAGGATGGCGGCGAATGCGACGCCCGCTCCCCACCCCTGCCGAAGCCGCCGCGATCCTGGCGCGCAAGCGGACCCAGCCCCAGCGGCGTCCGCCGCCCCCGGCCGGGCGCGGGCTGAACAAGCTGCTCAAGGAACTCGACGCCAAGTACGGCCAGGGTCCGGGCGCGCTGCAGGCGCGCTGGCGCGAGATTGTCGGCGTCGACATCGCCAAACGCACCGAGCCGGTGAAACTCTCCAAGCCGCGCGGCGGCGGTCCGGGCGCGCTGGAGATCCGCGTCGCCGGCGCCTCCGCCGCCCTGATCCAGCACCAGGCGCCGGAGATCGTGGCTCGGGTGAACCTGTTCCTCGGCGAGGGATCGGTGAACAAGCTGCGTATCGTCCAGGGGCCCCTGCGCGGCCTGGCGGCCGAGGCCAGGCCCCAGCCGCGCCGCGCCGCGCCCCTGGACGCCGCTCAGGAGGCTGAGTTGAACCGTAGCCTGGACGAGGTCCCTGAAAGCCCTCTGAAAGCCGCATTGCTCCGCTTGGGTCGCGGCGTCTTGCGGCGCCGGGCCGGTTGACTTTCAACAGGCGCCCACGTTCCTGCCGCCGGGAATCGCGCTTTAATCTTTCATTCGGAATTCCGCAGAGGTGCAAATGCCGAACTTCAACCGTCGTCTTCTCGTCGCCGCGGCTCTGGGCGCGCTCGCCCTGGCCGGCTGCTCCAAGGGAGGCGGCGCCGGCGCCCCCGACACCGCCGACATGACGCTGGGCGATCCGAACGCCAAGGTGAAGATGGTCGAGTACGCCTCGGTGACCTGCGTCCATTGCGGCAAGTTCAACAACGAGGTCTTCCCCGAGTTCAAGAAAAAGTACATCGACACCGGCAAGGTCCACTACACCTTCAAGGAGTTCCTGACCGCTCCGGCCGAGGTCGCCGCCGCCGGCTTCCTGACCGCGCGCTGCGCCGGCAAGGACAAGTACTTCAACGTCGTCGACGCCCTGTTCCACGCCCAGGAAGAGATGTTCACCAGCGGCGACATGCGCGGCGTGCTGCTGCGCACCGCGCAGTCGGCGGGCATGACCGAAGAGAAGTTCAACGCCTGCATCACCGACGAGGCCGCGCTGAAAGCTCTGAACGAGCGTGTCGAGAAGGCGGTCAAGACCGACAAGATCACCTCGACCCCGACCTTCATCATCAACGGCAAGAAGATCAAGGAAGGCGAGATCACCATGTCCGAGCTCGACGCCGCGGTCGCCGAAGCCTCGAAGTAAGTCGATGACTGGTCCGACCCGCCGCATCGCCGTCGCGTCCCTCGGGGCCCTCGCGCTGGCGTGCGGGTCTGCCGTCGCCGCCCCGCTGGACGGCGACATGTCGCTGGGCGATCCCAAGGCCAAGGTGCAGGTGATCGAGTACGCCTCGGTCACCTGCAGCCATTGTGCGGCCTTCAACCGCGACGTCTTCCCTGCCTTCAAGAAGAAGTACGTCGATACCGGCAAGGTGCATTACATCCTGCGCGAGGTGCCCACGCCGCCGGCCCAGGTCGCCGCCGCCGGCTTCCTGACCGCGCGCTGCGCCGGCAAGGACAAGTACTTCACCGTCGTCGATGCGATGTTCCGCGAGCTGCCCGTCTGGGCCGAAAGCGGCGACGCCCTGGCCTCGGTGGTCCGCGCGGGCGCGGCCGGCGGCCTCAGCGAGGCGCAGGTCAAGGCCTGCATCAGCGACCAGCAAGGCCTGGACGCCATGCGCGAGCGGGTCTCCAAGAGCCTCAAGGACGCGAATATCGAGGGCACGCCCACCTTCGTCGTCAACGGCACGACCGTGAAGGTCGGCGAGATGACCCTGGCCGAGCTCGACGCGGCCATAGCCCAAGCCTCCAAGCGGTAGGAGGCGCCCCCGGCCCGTGCATTTCCAGAGGCTCAGACTTTCCGGCTTCAAGTCCTTCGTCGATCCGACGGAATTTCGGATCGAGCCCGGAGTCACGGGCATCGTGGGACCGAACGGCTGCGGCAAGTCGAACCTGCTGGAAGCCCTGCGCTGGGTGATGGGGGCCAATTCCGCCAAGGCGATGCGCGCCGGCGGCATGGACGACGTGATCTTTGCGGGCTCCGGCAACCGCGCCTCGCGCAACCACGCCGAAGTCACACTGACCATCGACAACAGCGACCGTCGCGCCCCGCCAGCCTTCAACGACACCCCCGTGCTGGAGGTCGTGCGGCGGATCGATAAGGGCGCGGGCTCGACCTACAGGATCAACGGCCGCGAGGTGCGCGCCCGCGACGTGCAACTGCTGTTCGCCGACGCCTCGACCGGCTCCAATTCGCCGGCGCTTGTGCGCCAGGGGCAGATCTCGGAACTGATCGCCGCCAAGCCGCAGAACCGCCGCCTGATCCTGGAAGAGGCCGCCGGGGTCTCGGGCCTGCATTCGCGCCGGCACGAGGCCGAGTTGCGGCTGCGCGCGGCCGAAACCAACCTCTCCCGCCTGGACGACGTGGCCGGCGAGTTGGAGAGCGCGCTGAACCGCCTGCGTCGCGAGGCCCGCGCAGCCGAGCGCTACAAGCGCCTGTCGGCGGAGATCCGCGCCCTGCAAAGCGCGGTGCTGTTCGCCCGCTGGTCCGAGGCCCGCGACGCGGCCGTGCGCCTGCGCGAGGAAGCCTCCGCCGCGGCGTCCGCCGTCGAGACCCACACCCGCGAAGCCGCCGCGGCTACGACTCGCGCGGCCCAGGCGGAGGAGGCGATCAAGCCGCTGCGCGAGGCCGAGACCATCGCTGCGGCGATCCTGCACCGCCTCGCCATCGACAAGGACCGGCTGGAACGCGAGGGCGAGGCCCTGGCCGCCGAGATCGAACGACTGACGGCGGATCTCACCCGCATCGACGGCGACCGGGCCCGCGAGACCCAGATCGCCCACGACGCCGAGGCGGCGCTGGCGCGGATGGCGGACGACCTGGCGGCGCTGGAGGCCGCCATCGCTGCGGCGCCGGAGCGGACGCCCGAACTGGAAGCGGCCGCCCAGGCGGCCGAGGAAGCCCGCGTCGCCGCCGACAAGGCGGTAGAGGAGCTGGCCGCCCAGGCCGCCGCCGACGAGGCCCGTCGGCGGGCTGGCGCAGCGCGGGTCGACGAGGCCCGGACGCGCGTCGCCCGCACCCGCGGCGCCCTCGAGCGGACCAAAGGCGAACGCGCCCAGCTCGGCCCTGCGGTGACGCCGCAGATCGAAGCCGCGCGCGCAGAGCTCGAACGGGCCCAGGCCCACCTCGCCACCCTGCGCGCGGCGCTGGAGGCCGCCGAGGAGGAGCGCGCCAGGGCCGCCCCCGACGAGGCCGAGGCTCGCGAGGCCTCGCGCAAGCAGGACGAACATCTGGGGCGCCTGACCGCCGAAGCCCGGGCCCTGGCCCAGATCGTCGCGCAGCAGCGACGGGCCGGCTTCGCCCCCGCGCTCGATTCGGTCTCCCCTGCCCGCGGCTATGAGCGCGCCGTCGCCGCCGCCCTGGGCGACGATCTGGACGCCGCCCTCGATCCCAAGGCCCCGGCCCACTGGGGCGGACGCGAAGCCCCGCCCGCGACCTGGCCGCAGGGCGTCGAACCGCTCGCACCCAAGGTCAAGGCGCCGGACGCCCTGGCCGCGCGGCTGGCCTATATCGGCGTGGTGGCCCGCGAGGACGGCGAGCGGCTCTGCAAGCAGCTGCCGCCCGGGGCGCGGATCGTCTCGAAGGAGGGCGACCTCTGGCGCTGGGACGGCTTCGTCGCCCGCGCCGACGCGCCCAAGCCCGCCGCCATCCGCATGGAGCAGAAGACCCGGCTGGCCGAGGTCGAGACCGAGATCGAGGCCGTCTCACCCCGCGCCGCGGCGGCCAAGGAAGCCCTGGCCGCGGCCAGCGCCCGCGTCCGCGCGACGGAAGACGCCGCCCGCGCCGCGCGGCGCGAGCCGCCGGCCGCCGAGCAGAAGGTCTCCATCGCCCGAACCAACCTCGAAAAGCTCGACCGCGAAGCCGCCCGCCGCGAGGCCCAGGCCCAGTCGCTGGACGACATGATCGGACGCTACGAGGCTGAGTTAGGCGAGGCCGAGCAGATCTTGGCCACGGCAATCGCCGAGACCGCCGGCCAAGGCGAAGGCGGCGACGTCGCCGAACGCCTGGCGCAGGCCCGCGCCGCCGCGGGGCCGGCGCGCGAGGCCGCCGCCGCCGCCCGCTCCGCTCTCGAGACGGAAATCCGCGAGCGCGACGGCCGCGCCCGCCGCTACGAGAACCTCAAGCGCGACACCGACGACTGGACCCGCCGAGGCAAGGCCGCCGCCCGCCGGCTGGAAGACCTGGCTGAAGGCCGTGCCAAGGTGCAGGCCAATCTCGACAAGGCCCGCGAGGCGCCGGCCTCGCACCAGGACCGATTGGGCCTGCTGCTGGACGAACTGGCCCAGGCCGAGGCCCGTCGCGCCCAGTCGTCCGACGCCCTGGCCCAGGCCGAGACCGCCCGAACAGAAGCCGACCGCGCCCTGCGCGCCGCCGAGGGCGCGGCCGGCGAGGCCCGCGAGCTGCGCGCCGCCCTGGCCGCGAAGCTGGAAGCGGCGATCGAGCGCCTGACCGAGATCACCACCCAGATCCGCGAGACCGCACGCGTCGAGCCCGAGCAGCTCGGCCGCAGCCTGGCCGACGAGGCGGTGGCGATCCCGACCGACGCCGGCGGCATGGAGGCCCACCTCTACAATCTCGAGCGCCAACGCGATGCGATCGGTGCGGTGAACCTGCGCGCCGAGGAAGAGGCGTCGGAGACTTCCGCGCGACTTGAGACCATGATGAGCGAGCGCGCCGACCTGACCGGCGCCATCGCCCGCCTGCGCCAGGGGATCGACGAGCTGAACGGCGAGGGCCGCGAGCGGCTGCTGGCCGCGTTCGACGTCATCAACGAGCACTTCAAGGCGCTGTTCCAGGCTCTGTTCCAGGGCGGCCAGGCCGAACTGCGGCTGGTCGAATCGGACGATCCGCTGGAGGCGGGCCTGGAGATCTACGCCTGCCCGCCGGGCAAGCGGATGGCGACCATGAGCCTGATGAGCGGCGGCGAGCAGGCCCTGACCGCCTGCGCGCTGATCTTCGGGGTGTTCCTGGCCCAGCCGGCGCCGATCTGCGTGCTGGACGAGGTCGACGCGCCGCTCGACGACGCCAATGTGGACCGCTACTGCAACCTGCTCGACGAGATGCGCCGCCGCACCGAGACCCGGTTCATCACGATCACCCACAACCCCGTGACCATGGCGCGGATGGACCGCCTGTTCGGCGTGACCATGGCCGAGCGCGGGGTCTCGCAACTGGTCTCGGTCGACCTGCGGCAGGCCGAGGCGATGGCCGCGCAATAGGCCCAGGTTCCGCAACGGAATCTTCACCCCGGCCGCGACCCGCCTTCGCCGAACAGGCGCCACGGGCGGCGGACGAGTTGTCGCGACGGCGAAAAACTCAACAAATACAGACCGCTAAATCACATAACCCCAGCCTTGACGCACCGCACCCACGCCTATAGGTTCCGCGCGACTTGAAGCCCCGGCCGCGGCGGGCGACGTCGTGGTTCCAACAGGCCTCCCGACGCATGCCGCATCCGGAAAATTCGCGCGACGAGGCCATCAGGCGCCTCGACGAACGGGCCGCCGCGCTGGAACAGCGCACGACCCCGACGGTGCAGGATTACGGCTCCAAGGCCGCCGGCTACGGCTATCGCCTCATTGGCGTGCTGATAGGCGGGGTCTTCGTGGGCCTGGGCTTCGGAGCCGGGGCGGACGTCGTCTTCAAGACGGCGCCTTGGGGGATGATCACCGGAGTCCTGGTGGGCTTCGGCGTTTCGATTTGGATGGCCGTTCGTTCGGCCCAGCGCATGACCGCCGAAGCGGCGAGGGAGTGGGGTCCTGCCAAGGACCTCCCCCCCGACGACGAGGAAGATTGAGGGAGTTCGAGGCGGCATGGCCGACCCGATGCATCAGTTCGAGATCCAGAAAGTCGTGGATCTCCCTTCGTTCACCCTGCCGGGCGTCGGCGCGATCGACATGTCGATCACCAACTCGACCGTCGCCATGCTGGCGGCCGCGACCTTGGTGGTCCTGTTCTTCGCGGTGACCACCGCCAAGGCCGCGGTGGTTCCGGGCCGGCTGCAGGTCATCGGCGAGGGCGTCTTCAGCTATATCGACGACCTGGTGGTCGGGATCATCGGCCACGAAGGGCGCAAGTTCTTCCCCTACATCTTCACCCTGTTCATGTTCATCCTGGCGATGAACATGCTGGGCCTGTTCCTGGTGTTCACCGCGACCTCGCAACTGGCGGTCACCGCCTCGCTGGCCGTGATGACCATCCTGATCGTCATCATCTACGGCGTGATGCGCAACGGCGCGAACATGTACAAGCTGTTCGTCCCGTCCGGCGTGCCGTGGTACATGCTGATCCTCGTCACCCCGATCGAGATCCTGTCCTTCCTGCTGCGCCCGGTCACCCTGGCCCTGCGTCTGTTCGGCAACATGCTGGGCGGCCACGTGGCGCTGAAGGTCTTCGCCGGCTTCGTCGTCTCGCTGGGCGCGCTGGCCGCGACCGGCGGCGTCGCCACCCTGGGCTATGTCGCTGCTGCCCTGTCGCTGGGCGGCGTCGTGGCCCTGACGGCCCTGGAGTTCCTGGTGGCCTTCCTGCAAGCCTTCGTCTTCGCGGTTCTGGCCTGCGTCTACCTCAACGACGTGGTCAACCTCGGCCATCACCACTGATCGGCCGCCGACACCTCAACAACCACTTCAACTTTCAAACGGGACTGAAAACTATGGACGCTGAAGCCGCTAAGTACATCGGCGCTGGCCTGGCCACCCTCGGCATGATCGGCGCCGGCGTCGGCGTGGGCACGATCTTCGGCCACTTCCTGGCGGGCGCCACGCGCAATCCGTCGGCCGCTGGCGGCCAGTTCACCAACCTCATCCTCGGCGCGGCTCTGACCGAAGCTCTGGGCATCCTGGCCTTCGTGCTCGGCCTGCTCATCCTGTTCTCCTAAAGCCAGATCCGCAGGTCCCGAGGGGCGCGCCGTCACCGTCGCGCCCTGACCTGCGTTTATAAGGACGCCTAAGCCTTATGGCCGCCGAGACCACACCAAACGCCGAGGCCGTCGGCGCCGAGCACGGGGCTCACGCCCCCGCCGGTACGACGGAAGTCGCCGCCGCCCACGGCGGCGAAGCGAGCGGCGGTCTGCCCCAGTTCCGGATGGAATACTGGGGCGGTCAGATCGTCTGGCTCTTCCTCATCTTCGCCGTCCTCTACATCCTGCTGGCCAAGGTCTTCGTGCCGCGGCTGCGCAAGATTCAGGACACCCGCGCAGCGACCATCGCCGAAGCGGTGACCCAGGCCCGCAGCGTTCAGGCCGAAGCCGAGGCGCAAGCCAAGGCCGCTCAGGCCGAGATCGACGACGCCCGCGCCCGCGCGCGCGGCCTCGCCGTCGAAGCCAAGGCCAAGGCCGCCGCCGAACTGGCCGCCAGCCAGAAGGCCGAGGACGCCCGTCTTCAAGCCCAGATGGACGAAGCCGAGGCCCGCATCCGCGGCCTGCGCGATCAAGCCATGACCAACGTCCGCGGCATCGCCGGCGAGACGGCCCAGGCCATGGTCGAAAAGCTGACCGGTCAGAAGGTGACCGCCGCTGAGATCGACGCGGCGCTCGCCGCCCAGGGAGCCGCCTGATGGAGATGTTCGCTGAAGCCGAAACATGGGTGGGCGTCGGCCTGCTCATCTTCCTCGGCATCGTCATCTTCGTGGCCAAGGCCCCGAAGGCGATCAACGGCGCGCTGGACGCCAAGACGGCCAAGATCCAGGCCGACCTGGACGAGGCCGCCCGCATCCGCGAGGAAGCCCAACGCCTGCTGGCCCAGCTCAAGGCCGAGCGCGCTGAAGCCGAAGCCCAGGCCAAGGACATGCTGGCCGCGGCCCAGGACGAAGCTCGCCGCTACGAAGCCGAGGCCAAGGCCAAGCTGGAAGAGAGCCTGGCTCGCCGCCAGCAGCTCGCCGAACGCAAGATCGCCAACGCCGAAGCGCAAGCCACGGCCGAGGTGAAGGCCGCCGCCGCCGATCTGGCGGCCCAGGCCGCCGAAGTGGTGCTGACCCAGCGCCTCTCTGGCGTGAAGACCGACCAGTTGGTCGATCGCGCGATCGACC
>NZ_JAYRSU010000013.1:0-120390 GCF_041919955.1 Phenylobacterium sp.
AGCCGTCCCGGCCGCGCCGCCGCCCGCCGCTGTCGCGAAGGCCGCGCCGCCTCCTGCCGCTCCGGCGGCGCCCGCGGCCGCGGCTCCGGCCGGCGGCTCGCCGGCCGCCGCCCCGACCGCCACCATTCGCGTCGACCTGGACCGGGTCGACCGCCTGATCAACGCCGTCGGCGAGCTGGTCATCCAGCAGGCGATGCTGTCCCAGCGCGTGCTGGAAAGCGGCCTGGCTCGTTCGTCCAATGTGGTGCTTGGCCTGGAAGACCTCGAGCTGCTGACGCGCGAGATCCAGGACAGCGTCATGGCTATCCGCGCCCAGCCGGTGAAGAGCGTTTTCCAGCGCATGCCGCGCCTGGTCCGCGAGGTCGCCGACATGGTGGGCAAGCGCGTGAAGCTGGTCATGGAAGGCGAAGGCACCGAGGTCGACAAGACCGTCATCGAGCGCCTGACCGACCCGATCACCCACATGCTGCGCAACGCCATCGACCACGGGCTGGAGACGCCCGAAGGCCGGGCCGAAGCCGGCAAGCCGGCCGAGGGCGTGGTGCACATGCGCGCCCTGCACCGCGGCGGGCGCATCGTCATCGAGATTCAGGACGACGGCCGCGGCATCAACCGCCAGCGCGTGCGCGGCATCGCGGTCGAAAAGGGCCTGATCGCCGAGGATGCAGTGCTGTCGGATGAAGAAACCGACAACCTGATCTTCCTGCCCGGCTTTTCGACCGCCGAGACGATCTCGGACATCTCCGGCCGCGGCGTCGGCATGGACGTGGTCCGCCGCTCGATCCAGGGCCTGGGCGGCCGCATCTCCATCTCGTCCGAGCCCGGCAAGGGCTCCAAGTTCACCATGTCCCTGCCCCTGACCCTGGCGGTCCTGGACGGCATGGTGGTGACCGCCGCCGAGCAGACCCTGGTCGCGCCGCTGTCGACGATCATCGAGAGCCTGACCCCGCGCCCCGAGGACGTGCACTATGTCGGCGGCAAGGACGCGGTGATCCGCATCCGCGAGACCTTCGTGCCGCTGATCGACGTCGGCGTCTCGCTGGGCTTCCGCGACACCCCCACCGAACCCTCCCAGGGCGTCGCCGTCCTGGTCGAGAGCGAGGGCGGCGGCAAGGCGGCCCTGCTGGTCGAGGCGATCCAGGGCCAGCGCCAGGTCGTCATCAAGAGCCTGGAAGCCAACTACCAACAGATCGAGGGGATCGCGGCGGCGACCATCCTGGGTGACGGCCGCGTCGCCCTGATCCTCGACGTCGACGCCCTTGTGACCACGCAGCACCGGCGCAAGCCGGCGCCGCGCAGTGAGAAGCGAATGGCCGGATGAACATGTCCGAAACCCTCACCCAGACCGGCGCCGGCAGCCGGCGCGAACTGATCGCCTTCCGCATCGCCGACCAGGAATTCTGCGTCGATATCATGCAGGTGCGCGAAATCCGCGGCTGGACTCCGGCCACGCCCCTGCCGCGCACCCCGTCCTACATGAAGGGCGTGATCAACCTGCGCGGCGCGGTGCTGCCGATCGTCGACCTGGGCGCGCGCCTGGGCCTGACCACCAGCGAGCCCAGCGCCCGCCACGTGATCATGGTCGTCAACGTCGGGGGCCGCACGCTCGGCCTGCTGGTCGAAGCGGTGAGCGACATCATCAACGTCAGCGACGACATGGTGCAGCCGACTCCGGACGTCGCCTGCGACCAGGTGAAGACCTTCGTGAAAGGCCTGTTCGCCATCGACGGGCGCATGGTCAGCCTCATCTCGCTGGACCGCGTCCTGCCCGAAACCGAGGCGGAGGCCGCATGACGAGCCCGGTCGACACGCGCGCCAGGGGCGGCGCCGCGGCCGGATTGGTCGAAGGCGAGTTCCTGTTCACCGAGGACGATTTCAAGAAGATCGCCCAGATCCTGCACAGCCACGCGGGCATCGCCCTGGCCGAGGGCAAGGCGGCGCTGGTCTATTCGCGCCTGGCCAAGCGGCTGCGCTCGCTCGGCCTGCGCTCGTTCCGCGAATACTGCGCCCTGGTCGAAGACAAGCAGGGCGTGGACGAGCGCCAAGCCATGATGGCCGCCCTGACCACCAACGTGACCCGCTATTTCCGCGAGCCGCACCACTTCGACCACCTGCGCGACGTGATGATGCCCAAGCTGGCCGAGCGGGCCCGCAGGGGCGGCCGGGTGCGCCTGTGGTCCGCCGCCTGCTCGAACGGGCAGGAACCTTATTCGATGGCGATCACCGTCCTGGCGGCGCTGCCCGAGGCGGCGAAGCTGGACGTGAAGATCCTGGCCACCGACATCGACCCGAACATGGTCGCCGAGGGCAAGGCGGGCGTCTACCGCGAGGACGCGGTCGCCCCGGTGCCGCTCGAGCTGCGCCGCAAGTGGTTCAAGAAGGCGCCCGGCGGCTGGGAAGTGGCTGACGAACTGCGCGAGCTGGTCGCCTTCCGCGAACTCAACCTGATCGGCGATTGGCCGATGAAGGGCCGCTTCGACGTCATCTTCTGCCGCAACGTCGTGATCTATTTCGACGAGCCGACCCAAGAGCGCATCTGGAGCCGCTTCGCCCCGATGCTCGAGCCGGGCGGCGCGCTCTACATCGGCCACTCCGAGCGTGTCACAGGCCCGGCTGCGCAGCAGTTCGAGACCACCGGCCTGACGACCTATGCGCTGAAGGGAGCCGGGCGATGAGCATCGGCGTCCTGATCGTCGACGACAGCGCCACCATGCGCGGCCTGATCGCCGCAGCGCTGAAGCGCGACCCCGAGATCGAGGTCCTGGGCTTCGCAAACGACCCCATCGAAGCGCGCGAGCAGATCAAGAAGCTCAATCCCGACGTCGTGACCCTCGACATCGAGATGCCGAAGATGAACGGCCTCGACTTCCTTGAGAAGATCATGCGCCTGCGCCCGACGCCGGTGGTGATGGTTTCGACCCTGACCCAGGCCGGCGCGAACGTGACGCTGGAGGCCCTGGAGCTGGGCGCGGTCGACTGCGTCGGCAAGCCGGTCGGCGGCGTCACCGCCCAGGAGGCCTTCGCCGAGCTGACCCTTAAGGTGAAGGCGGCCGCCAAGGCGCGCGTGAAACCCTACAACGGCCCGGCCGCCCCGGTGGAACGCGACCGCGACTACCGCGCCTCGGACGTGATCCTGGCGATCGGCTCGTCGACCGGCGGGGTCGAGGCGCTGATGACCATCCTGGCGACCTTCCCCGAGACCTGCCCGCCCACCGTGATCACCCAGCACATGCCGGCGACCTTCACCAAGAGCTTCGCCGCGCGCCTTGACCGCATCTCGGGCGCGACCGTGACCGAGGCCAGGGACGGAGACCGGCTGCAGCAGGGCCACGTCTACATCGCCCCCGGCGGCGACATGCACATGGAGGTGACGTCCTCTTCCCACCCGGTGATCCGGCTGCGGGCCGGCGAGCCGGTGAACGGCCATCGCCCCTCGGTGGACGTGCTTTTCGACTCCGTCGCAAAGCTGAACCGGCCGAGCGTCGGCGTGATCCTGACCGGCATGGGCCGCGACGGGGCCGCCGGCCTGCTGGGCATGCGCAAGGCCGGCGCCCGGACCCTGGGCCAGGACGAGTCGTCCTGCGTGGTCTACGGCATGCCGCGCGTCGCCTTCGAGATGGGCGGCGTCGAGAAGCAGGTCGGCCTGACCCGCATGGGCCCCGCCATTCTGAACCTCTGCTCCGCCGCAGATATCCATAGGAGCGCCTGATGCCCGCCGCCGCCAGCATCAAAACCCTGATCGTCGACGATCAGCAGACCATGCGCTCGCTGATCCGCACCAGCCTCCAGGCCCTGGGCATCAACCAGACGCGCGAGGCGCCCGACGGCGAAGAAGCGTTGCGTCAGCTGATCGCGGCGCCCGCCAACCTGGTGATCACCGACTTCAACATGCCCAAGCTGGACGGGCTGGGCCTGCTGCGCGCGATCCGCGCCCACGGCCCGACCTCCAAGACCGCGGTCATCATGCTGACCGGGCGCGCCGACCGCGAGCTGGTGCAGCGCGCGGTGCAGTTCGGGGTCAACAACTACCTGGTGAAGCCCTTCACCACCCAGACTCTCAAAGAAAAGATCGAAGCGGTGTTCGGCCCCCTCACATGATCGTCGAGAACGTCTCAGGCAGGCCCGGAAAGCGGATCCATGTGGTGCAGGGAGAGCATCACATATCCAGCGATCCCGACGTCGTGCTCACCACGATCCTGGGATCGTGCGTGGCGGTGTGCATGCGCGACGCCAAGACCGGCGTGGGCGGCATGAACCATTTCCTGCTGCCGACAGGCAAGGCCGAGGGGCTGGACGAGGGCCGGCGCTACGGCGCCTACGCCATGGAACTGCTGATCAACGAACTACTGCGCTCGGGCGCGCGCCGCGACCGGCTTGAAGCCAAGCTGTTCGGCGGGGCTCGGATGTTCGGCGGACTGTCCGACGTGGGCGCCTCGAACGCCGCCTTCGCCGAGAAATTCCTGCGCGACGAAGGCATTCCCGTCGTCGGCTCGAGCCTGGGCGGGCTGTCGGCCCGCCGCGTCCAGTACTGGCCGACCACCGGGCGGGCGCAACAAAGGACCGTGACCGATAACGCGGAGCTAACCCGTCTGCGCGAACCTGTGGTGCGGACCCCTGCGCCGGTCGAGGACGAAGGGTCCGTGGAGCTGTTCTGATGAGCCATACCGCGACCGCCCGCGCCCCCGAGGTCCTGGCCTCGATCGCCCAGGAACTGGAGCACGCCGGGGAGCTGTGCGACCGGTTGGAAACGCTGGTCACCCAGCTCGTGCGCGCCAGCCGCGGCGAGCCGCTGGCCATCGCGCTGCACGAGGCCCAGACCCTGGACGTGCTGACCCAGCACCTGGCGGCCCTGGCGACCTTCACCCGCAAGCTCTCGGCCCAGGCCGAGAGCGACGCCTACGATCTGACCGACGCCGTGGCGGGCGTGACGCTCGGCGACCTGGCCAACCGGCTTGCACGGGTGACGCGCGAGGCGCCGGTCAGGTTCAAGTCCGCCGACGCCGGCGACCTGGATCTCTTCTGATACGGTGCGGCCATGGCCCTCGACCCAAAGATCCGGATCAACCTAGACCGTTCCGTGGTCCTGCTGGTCGAACAGAACTCGCAGGCCATGGACGCGCTGACCGCGATGTTTCGCGGCTTCGGGGTGCGCAAGCAGTTCAAGGCGGCGAGCGGCTCCGAGGCGATGCACATCGTCAAGACGCAGGAACTGGACCTGATCGTCAGCGACGCGTCGATGCCCGACATGGACGGCTACGATTTCGTCCGCTGGCTGCGGCGTGAGGCGCCGGAAGCCTCGCGCTTCACCCCGGTGATCATGCTGACCGGCCACGCGGCGCGCTCGATGGTCGAGAAGAGCCGCGATTCCGGAGCCAATTTCGTCGTCTCCCGCCCCTTCACGCCCGAGTTGCTGCTGCAGCGGGTGTTCTGGGTGGCCAAGGACGAACGTCAGATGGTGGTGGCCGAGGGCTATGTCGGCCCCGACCGCCGCTTCAAGAACATGGGCCCGCCCCTTGGCGTGAAGGGGCGGCGCAAGGATGACCTCTCGACTCACGTCGGCGCGGCCAAGGATCCGAACATGGATCAGTCGGACATCGACATGCTGCTCAAACCCATGAAGGCGCAACTGTGAGCGAAGCCGAATTCGTCAAGGTCAAGTACCGCTTGACCGAACAGGTCGCCCGGCCCGGCGGCATGACCGCGGGCATGGCCAGCGACCGCGCGCAACGCGAGCTGGCCGCCCATGCGGGCGACGCCATGAAGTCCATCGGCGCCATGATCGGCCGCCTCGAGGCCATGAGCCGCGAGCAGAACGTCTCGCTGGACACCGTCTATGGCGAGGCCTCGACGATCCTCGACGTCGCCGGCCTGTTCGACAAGCGCGTGCTCTGCGACGCCTGCTACAGCCTCTGCGAGCTGGTCGACCGCCAGCGGACCCACAGCCGGCTCGACTGGACCTCGATCACAGTGCACGTGAGCGCGCTGCGGCTGCTGTGGACCAAGGACGGCCAGGATCCGGCGACGCTGAAATCAGTGGTCGACGGCCTGTGGAGCATCACCGACCGCCTCAATCCGTGACGCGCACGGCCTTCGTTCGAAGGCCGCGAAGACTAGCCCGCAGGTTTGGCGTAACGCTGGCTGACCTTCTGTAGGCCGGCCAGGATCGCCTGGGTTCCGGCCGCATCGGCCGCACCCTCGGTGTGCAGCAGCAGGCGGAAGGCGCGCAGATGCACGGCCACCGCATTGGCGTCCCACCGCTCCTGTCCCTTCAGATAGTCCAGCAGGTCCGACAGGCTGATCAGGGCGGTGTCCACCGACTTCAGGCCGCAGACGCTCGGCACCCCGATCGGCTTGGCGACGATCGCATAGAGCTCGCCGGCCAGGGCCGCGTCATAGTCGGGACCGGCGCGGGCGGCGCAGGCCTCGGCCGCGTCCAGCACGCCCTGGAGCTCGGCCAGACAGTCTTTCTTGAGGCTCTCCAGTCCCTGCCCAGCCCGCTCCACCGCCTCGGACACCCGCATGCCGCCCGGCGTGCGCAAAAGCTTGGCCAGCTTCACCGGCGGCGTGAAGATCTTGACTGCGCTCATAGTTCCACAAGCCTCGTCTTCATCAGGCCGTCGATGACGTCCTGGTCCATGTTGGGGCTCTGCGCCTCGCCGATATCGCCCTGCAGGTCGTCGCGGCGGCGACCAACCATGCCCGGCGGCACGCCCTCGTTCTTGAAGCGGCGATCGGGGCCGACATAGGTGTCGCATTCGACGAACCGTCGGCCCTCCTTGGCGATCCAGATGATGCGCTCCAGCACCGCGATCGGGGTCAACGGCTTGACCATCACGAAGTGGGCGCCGCAGTCGCGGGCGCGGGCCACCGAGGTGCTCGGCGTATGGCCCGCCGTCAGCAGCACGGGCACGTAGCAGTTCGGCTCGATCTTGGAGCGGCGCAGCCACTCGACGAAATCATAGCCCTCGCCGCTCGCGCCCATGGCGTCGCAGACGATGAGATCGACCTCGACCTTGCCGATCGCGTCCTTGGCCTCGGCCACGCTCTCGCAGCGATGCAGGGTCTTCACGCCGAAGCCGGTCAGAATCTGGACGAGAATGCTCATCCCCATGCCGGACTCGTCGAGCACCAGCACGGAGGCGCGTTCAAGATTGAACCGGGCGCGGGAGTCTGGACTTAGACCCATGGGGTTCCCGACAGAAACGACTGCCGGAAAGCCTAGGCCTCCGTGGTTAATAAGAGTTTCCGCCCCTTCGGCTGCGACGATGCGCGCAGATCAGGGTCGCAGGTAGATCGGATTGCCGACCAGGGCGAGCTTACCGCCGGCGTCGCGCACGTCGATCCGCAACCAGCGGGGACGGCCGTCGGCGACCATTTCCACCGCCAAGGTCTGGTCTGCGGAGCTCAGCGCCAAGTCGCCGGCGGGCGCGGGGCCGTCGCCCGAGATCACGACGCGGCCGCCGGGCACGCCGACCACCCGCACCGAGAACTCGACCCTCGCCCCGGCCGGCGCGCGCAAGCTGTCGCCCATCTGCGCCTGTGCGCCGCCAGCGCGCGCCGTGACCTCCAGCAGCCGGTCGCGCGAACCGGCGACATCGATGAAGACATGGCCGGCGCGGATCGCGGCCAGGATCGCGGCCTGGCTCAGCTCCCCCGCGCGAACCACGGTGGTCGGGACGCCGATCGCCGGCGCCTTCGCGGGGTCAAGCGTGGCGTCGTGATTGTCGGACCCGCCGATCGCGGCGATCCGCAGGCCTTCATTCAGGCGCTTTTCCCAGAAGGCCATGCCCGACAGCGGCGGCTGGGTCGTCCCGCCGTTGATCACCTCGACCGCGGCGATGCGGGAATAGTCCGTGTTCGGGGCGGTCCAACCGCATCCCATGCAGAGCTCGCCCGACGGCAGGCCCGGATGGTTGATCGAGAGCAGGCCGCCGCTCGCTTCGGCCGCCTTTTGGATGTCCGCAAGCCCCGGTGCGCGCGGGCCGCCGAGCTGGAAGTCGACGAAGTCGGTGGGGCCAAGCAGGTTGGCGTGGCCGTAGAAGGTGGTGATCTCCCGGCCCGGCATGACCAGCAGATCGTCGTAGTAGGGGGCCAGTTCGCGCAACGCCTCGAAGTGCGAGGTGGTGTTGTGGTCGGTCAGGGCCACGAAATCCAGGCCGCGGGACACGGCGGCGTCGAGGGTCTTGAACACCGGACACGGGACCGTCACCCCCTTGCGCGACTTGCACGAGCCGTCGCTGTGGCCGGTGTGCATGTGCAGATCGCCGCGCCACCAGCGCTCGCCGCTAACGATCGGCTGCGCCCCGAAGCCCGCGAAGGGCGCTTCGGCGCGGTCGAGCCAGATCTTCGCGACATAGTCGGCGCGCGCGTCCTTGCGGATGTTCGGCGCCCCGAGGATCAGCTTCCACTCCCCCGCCGGCATGGCGCCCGGGAGGTACGAGGGCGTCGCATCGCTGGTCGAGACCGTGAAGCGGCTCTTGTTTCCGCCGCTCCAGCCGCGGAAGCGCTGGGGATCGCGCAGGCCGAGATCGATGACCGATTTCTGCTCGCGGCCGCCGTAGCTGAACTCGACGGTGATGCGCTCGATCCCTGGCGGAACCTTGAACGGCAACTCGGTATAGGTCTCGTGCGCCGCGCCGGTCAGAACGCCGGCCAGGATCTGGTCCGGGGCGCGGTCGGCGGCCCGCGCCACCGCGACGTCGAAAAAGATCGCCAGGACGACGAGGGCGGCCAGCACCGCCCCCGCCTTCAGGCCTTGCTGCAGGGTCCTGATCATCAGAACCGGTATAGCACGGCGGCCCGGAACGCACGGCCGAGCTCGGGCCGCGCCGTGCCGATGCGCGATCCGCCCTCCCCGCTGATGAACTGGCCGGCGCGGGGATTGCCCTCGGTCAGCCCGATCTCGTTGGTGAGGTTGGTTCCGTAGGCGTAGAGCGTCAGGGCGTCGGTGACGTTGTAGCGGACCTGGGCGTTGATCAGGTGGTAGGCGGGCAGGATCTGGGTTTGGGCCAGGTCGCCGTAACGCTTGCCGTAGTACTGAATGTCGAGCTCGGCGCGCAGCCTGCCGTCCAGCAGGTTGACGCCCGGCGTGATGCGGCCGCTGACCTTGGGCGTGCGGATCTGCATGGCGCCCGAGAAGTCGCGCTGGCGCAGGCAGTCGCCGGCCGGAGTCGGGGTGTCTCCCGGCAGGGGGCAAGCGCCGGCGACCTTGGCCACCCGCTCGTTGAAGATGAAATCGCCGACCCGCGGATCCTGGGCCGTGCCGGCGAAGCTGACGTCGAACCATTCGGTCGGGCGCACGACGCCTTCCAGTTCGACGCCGTAGGCGCGGGTGGACGCGAACTCGGTGCGGCTGATGAAGCTGTTGGTGGCGGCGTCGTATCGGGTCTCGCTGAAGCCCTGGCTGTCGAAGGCCGTGTAGAAGGCGGTGGCGTAGAGGCTGAAGCGGTCGCGCTCGACTTTCAGGCCGCCCTCGACCAGGTCGAAGCCCTGGGTGCGCGGGGCGGTGTTGGTCGGGTTGGTCAGGAAGTCGCCGATCGAGGGCAGGCGGAAGGCGCGCGTGTAGCGGCCGTAGACCGCGAAGTCCGGCGCGATCTCGTAGTTGAAGGCCAGCGCCCCGGACCAGCCGTCGAACTCGCGGTCATAGGGGACGTAGACGCCGGTCAGGCTGGGCACAGCGTCGTCGGCCGCGGTCGGCGACTGGCCGAGATTGAGGTTGGCGGTGTTCTCGTTGCGGCCCTCCAGCGTCACCTTCTCCCAGCGCAGGCCGAGATCGACGCGCAGCCTGTCGGTCAGGCGCCATTCGTCGGAGGCGTAGAGGGCGAAAGTCTTGGACTCGCCCATGGCGTGCTGCATGTGCGAGCCGTAGCGGGTGATCCCGTTCTCGGTCAGGGTCGAGATCACCTGGCCGGTCGGCCCCACCACCACCGCGTTCAGCAGCCGGGCATTGCTGCGCACGTCGATCAGGGCGAGGGCCCCGATGTGGAAGAACTCCTCCTCGACCTTGGCCGCGTAGACGCCGAAGGCGACGTCGTGCGACTGGCCGCCGACCTCGAACCGGCGCTGGAGACGCAGGTCGTTGACCCACTCGTCCAGGCTCATGTCCTGCTCGCGCATGGCCGCGTCGATGACCAGGCCGTTGCCGTTCTGGCCGGCCATGTCGAACACCTCGTTCGGGGCGTTCGCATAGCGGAACTGGATCGTGGATCCGGCAGGCTGGCCGGCCAGCGAGAACTGCGAGGCGCGGGTCGTCGCCGCCACCGCGGTGTTCGGCACCAGGGCCGCGCGGGTGATGTCGCTGGTGCGGTAGCGCAGGTTCTCGGCGAGCCGCCAGTCGCCGAGCTCGTACTTCACGCCGAGGGTATACTGGGTGAGCCTGGTCTGCGCCCCGCGGGTAGCGTCGAAATTGAACGGGCCGCGGTTGGTGCGGAAGGTCAGGCGGGCTGTGTCCGGACCGCTGAGCGTGCCGAAGTTAGGGTCGAGCCCGGGCATGCCCCGCGGGTCGCCGCTGGTGTCGTAGAGCACCGGGATCGGCAGGTAGAACATCACCTTGTCGTCGATGCGCTTGACGTTGAAGTCGATGGAGCCGCGCTCGAAGTCCTTGCCGATCGAGAAGCGCAGTTGGCCGCCCTCGTCCGGGCGGTAGCCGGGATCGCGCACGCCGTCGCTGACCCGATAGAAGCCGCCGAGGCCGAGCCGGAAGCCGGCCACCGGCCCGCCGACCCAGAAGTCGCCGCGATAGAGGCCGTAGTCGCCGACCTGGGCCTTCACCAGGCCCTCGAGCTGATCGCCGCCCTTGCGGGTGATGAAGTTGACCACGCCGCCCGGCGCGTAGGAGGCGAAGATCGAGGACGGGCCGCCGCGAACGGCCTCCATGCGCTGGACCGTCTCGTCCAGGCGCATCGAGAAGTCGGTGTTGAGGAAGCCCAGCCCGCCGTCGTGCTGGACCGGCAGGCCGTCCTCGTAGAGCGCGACGGTCGAATAGCCTTCCAGCGGGATGCCGCGGGCGCGGATGTTGGCGCCGACCTCGCCCCCCGAGGCCTCGACCCACAGGCCGGGCACGTTCTTGAGCGCCTCTGCGACGCTGACCGGCGACTGCAGCCGCAGCTTCTCCTCGCCAACGACGGTGATGGCGTAGCTGGCCTCGACTTTCTTCTGCGCCTCTATCCCGGCGCGCGCGGTGACGATGACCTCGTCGACCGTGGAGTCGGCGTCGGCGAATGCGGGCGCGGCGGTCGCGAACGCGGCGCTGGCGGCCGCGGCGAAGAGAACGGATTTCATGAGAATCGAGCCCCGGAGAACAGTCCTGGGCGGGGCTTTAGAGGCCGAACATATCGCTCCCGCGACGGATGGGCGTCGGCGGCACGACAGCTTTTCTGCCGTTTTGTTGCATGCGGTACGGCCACGGAACATCTTGCGCGCCTACCCGGACAGTGCGACCGATCGTGCGATTTTGGGGATTGCCGCCGCGGCGGCCCGACCATATTTACGTCGTAAGCAACAAATGGAGACGGCCATGGAAACGAGCCTGCAACTGCGCTCGCTGGTGAAGTCGAGCGGCGAACTGGAACTGTCGCTGGCCAAGGTTCCGCTCCCCGAACCGGCCGCTGACGAGGTGCTGGTCGAGATCCAGGCCGCGCCGATCAACCCCTCCGACCTCGGCCTGCTGCTCGGGCCCGCCGACGTCTCGCAGGTCAAGGTCGCTGGAGCAGGCGCCGATATGGTCGTCACCGCCCCGGTGCCCCAGCAGTTCATGCGCGCCCTCACCGCGCGGCTCGACGAGTCCATGCCGGTCGGCAACGAAGGCGCCGGCAAGGTGGTGGCCGCTGGGTCCTCGCCCGAGGCCCAGGCCCTGCTCGGCAAGCTCGTCGCCCTGATCGGCGGCGCCACCTACGCCCAGCACCGCATCGCAAAGGCCGCCGACGTCGTGCCGCTGCCCGAGGGCGCCACCGCCGCCGACGGCGCCTCGTGCTTCGTCAACCCGCTGACCGCGCTCGGCATGACCGAGACCATGCGCCGCGAGGGCCACACCGCCCTGGTCCACACCGCGGCGGCCTCGAACCTCGGCCAGATGCTCAACAAGATCTGCATCGCCGACGGCATCGGCCTGGTGAACATCGTGCGCAGCGCCGAGCAGGCGAAGATCCTCAAGGACATCGGCGCCAAGCACATCGTCGACTCGACCTCGCCGACCTTCATGGACGAACTGACCGACGCCATCGCCGAGACCGGCGCGACCATCGCTTTCGACGCCATTGGGGGCGGCAAGCTGGCTTCCCAGATCCTGTCGGCCATGGAGGTCGCCATCAACCGCAACGCGGCCGTCTACAGCCGCTACGGCTCTTCAGTGCACAAGCAGGTCTATATCTACGGCGGTCTCGACCTGCGCCCGACGGAACTGGCCCGCAGCTATGGCTTGGCCTGGGGCGTCTGCGGCTGGCTGCTGACCCCGTTCCTGATGAAGATCGGCCCCGACGCGGCCAAGCTGCGCGCGCGGGTGAGCGCCGAGCTGAAGACCACCTTCGCCAGCCACTACACGGCGGAGATCTCGCTGGCCGAGGTCCTGAAGCCCGAAGTCATCGCCGCCTATACCCGCAAGGCGACCGGCGAGAAGTACCTGATCGTCCCGACCAAGGACGCGTAGGTTTCATCCGATGGTGTCATCCCGGTTTCGCCGAAGGCGAAGACCGGGACCCATTGCCACCTGAGTCCGGAGGATGGGCGCAGCCGAGCCGCTTCCTGAGCCATCCGGTGTTCATGGGTCCCGGTCTTGCTGCGCAAACCGGGATGACACCCTCGGAATGCTGCACCCACGCCCTGCGGCATGGGTGCAGCATCAGCTGCGGTAAGCCGCTGTTTCTAGATCACTTTTCGTTGGTGAAGATCACCGTGCCGGAGGCGGCGAACATGCCGCCGACGCCGTGGGCGACGCTGATCTTGGCGCCTTCCACCTGGGCCGCCGCCGTGCCGCGCATCTGACGTACGCTCTCCTGCAGGGCGTACATGCCGTACATCCCCGAGTGCATGTAGGAGAGGCCGCCGCCGTTGGTGTTGAGCGGCAGCTTGCCGCCGATCGCGGTGTTGCGCTCGCGGATGAAGTCCTTGGCCTCGCCCGGCTTTACGAAGCCCAGGTCCTCCAGGCCGTAGAGCGGCAGGTGGGCGAAGGCGTCGTAGATCATCAGGTGATCGACGTCGGCGTGGCTGATCCCGGCCTCGTCGAACGCCTTCTTGCCCGAGATCTTGAAGGCCGTGGACGAGGTGAAATCGTACATCTGCGAGACCATCGGCGTCTCGACGCTCTCGCCCGTGCCGAGGATGTAGACCGGCTTCTGCGGGAAGTCCTTGGCCCGATCGGCGCTGGTCAGGATGAGCGCGCCGCCGCCGTCGGTGACGAGGCAGCACATCAGCATCCGGAACGGCCAGGCGATCATCGGCGAGTTCAGCACGTCGTCGACGGTGATCGGGTCCTTGAAACTGGCGCGCGGGTTTTTCGCGGCCCACTCGCGCTGAATCACCGCGACCGTGGCCAAGTCTTCCTCGGTCACCCCGTAGGTCTTCATGTAGCGAAGCACCGGAACGGTGAACATGGTCGGCGGCGAGGTGACGCCGAACGGCATCTCGAACTGGCCCATCAGGCTGGAGGGCGAGCGCGCCCAGCCGCCGGCCCCCACCCGCGAGCGGCCGGATTCGCCATGGGTTATCAGGATGGTCTTGGCGTGTCCGGCGGCGATGGCCGCGGCCGCATGGCGAACATGCAGCATGAACGAGCAGCCGCCGACGCTGGTGCCGTCCGCATAGGTCGGCTTGATGCCGAGATAGTGAGCGAGCTCGACCGGGCTGATGCCGGCGGTGGCCACGCCGTCGATGTCGGCCGGCGTCAGGCCGGCGTCAGCCATGGCGTTGAGGGCGGCGTCGGCGTGCAGGCCGATGACCGACACGTCCGGAATCTTGCCCAGCTTTGTGGTTTCCGCGGCCCCGACGACCGCGACGGATTTCTTCTGCATCTGGCTTGCTCCCGCTTACGCCGTGGCCGGTTGGAAGAAGGGCAGCGAGATGGTGTCGCTCATCTTCTCGAAGACGACCTCGAGCGGCATGTCGAGGACGAGGGCTTCAGGGGTCTGCGGACAGTTCACGATGTTGGTCATCATGGTCGGCCCTTCCTCGAGCTTCACCACCGCAATGGCATAGGGCTCGGTCCCCATGTCGGGGCGCGGCCGATGGTTGATGACATAGGACCAAAGCACCGCCTTGCCGCTGGCCTTGAAGACCTCGACGTCACGCGAGCCGGTCTTGGGGCAGAACGGACGCGGCGGGAAATAAGCCTCGCCGGTGGCCTTGTTGCGTTGGAGGAGCAGCTCGCCCCGGGCTGCGCCGTCCCAGAAATGCTGGGTTTCGGGCGTTGGTTCAGGCAGGATTCTCGCCATCCGAAATTCGTCCCTAATCTATCGTCGTTTGAAATGGCCCGCAGCGAAGCGGGCGCGGCAGCAAAGCCCGAGCGCGGGCGATTGTCGATCCTGACGCAAGGGAAAAAGCCGTGAGCGACCCCTACGACCTCGCCCGCTTCATCGACGCGCAAGGCCCGATGATCGCTACGGCGCGCGCCGAGCTGGAGGCTGGGCGCAAGCAGACGCACTGGATGTGGTTCGTCTTCCCCCAGCTCGCGGGGCTGGGCGCCAGCGCCATGGCCCAGCGCTACGCCATCGAGTCACAGGCCGAAGCGCTGGCCTATCTCGACCACCCGGTGCTCGGATCACGGCTGCGCGACCTGACCGAACTGGCCTGCGAAGCCAGCGGGTCGGCCCGCCATATCTTCGGCTCTCCCGACGACCTGAAGTTCCGCTCTTGTCTGACGCTGTTCAATGCGGTGGCGCCAAGCGAGACGGCCTTCCGCGACGCCTTGGCGCGGTTCTTCGGCGGCGAACGCGACCCGCTCACCCTGGCGATTCTGGAAAGGCCTGTCGAAACGCCGCCAGGCCCGGCGCGCTGAAGGCGACGACCCGGGTTCCCTCGAGGCGGCGGGCCCAGCCGCGGGCGTAGATGCGCTCCAGCAGCGCCTTGCCCAGCGCCCCGCCCATGTGGCTGCGGCGCACGCTCCAGTCCAGGCAGGCCTTGCAGAGCGGGCGACGGCCTCGGACGAGCCCCTGCGGCTCGACGCCAAAGGCGCGCATGAAGCCGGCGCCCTCGTCGCTGAGGCTCAGCGATCCTTCGCGATCCTCTATCAGGCCGCGGGCGGTCAGGCTGTCGAGCATGGCCACGCCCAGCTCGCCGGCCAGATGGTCGTAGCAGACCCTCGCCGTCCGCAGCGCTGGCTCGCGCGGGCCCGTGCGGGTGCGCAGCGCGCCATTGCGAGCGGCTAGCCCCGCCAAGTGCTCCAACAACTCGGCCACGTCCTCGCCCGCCAGGGCATAATAGGCGTGGCGGCCTTGGCGGCGCGGGACGACCAATCCGCCGTCGGCCAGCTTTGCTAGGTGCGAGCTCGCCGTTTGCGGCGTCACGCCGGCCTCCTGCGCCAGTTCGCCGGCGGTGAGGGCGCAGCCGCCCATCAGCGCGCTGATCATGTTGGCGCGGGCCGGATCACCGATCAGGGCGGCGAGGCGCGAGATGTCGGGTCCAAGCTTCATGAGGCGATCCTACCCCAAACCCTGGCTGCCATCATTCGACCGGCGTCGAAGCGTCGGCGCCCTTTGCGGACCTAGGAAGGGCGCCTCAACCGCCGAGGAACCCATGACCGTCACCTGCGCCATCCGCTACGTTATCGACCCGTTCCAGCGCGAGGCCTTCGAAGCCTATGCGCGCACCTGGCTGACCGTCATCCCCGCCTGCGGCGGCGACCTGGTCGGCTACTGGCTGCCACACGAGGGAACCGACAACATCGCCCACGCCATGATCTCGTTCCCGAGCCTGGCCGCCTACGAGGCCTATCGCGCGCGGCTGCGCGCCGATCCGGCCGGGGCGGCGAACTTCGCCCTGGCGCGCGAACGGCGCTTCATCCTTTCCGAGGAACGGACCTTCCTGACCCCGGTGACGTCGTGATCGCGGTGATCTTCGAAGGCGAGACCGCTGAGGGCCGGCGCGACGACTATCTGGACGAGGCGACCGTGCTGCGGCCTCTGCTGGACGGGATCGACGGCTTCCTCTCCATAGAGCGGTTCGAAAGCCTGACGACGCCAGGCAAGCTGCTGTCGCTGTCGTTCTGGCGGGACGAGGCGGCGGTGGCGGCTTGGCGGGGTCACCCGCGCCACCGCCAAGGCCAGGCCGTGGGCCGCGACGGGATCTTCGCGCGCTACCGCATCCGGGTGGCGAAAGTGGTGCGCGACTACGGACTGGAGGATCGCGACCAGGCGCCAGCCTAGTTCCTCAGACGGGCGAGGCGGCGAGCTTGCGGCGCTGGGTCGAGGCGAGGAGCTCGGCCCAGATGGCCGCCTCCAGGCCGCCTGCCGCCTTTGTCTCGGCGGCGGCGTGCAAGTCGATGAGCGCCGCGCGTAGGTCGCCGTTGGACGCCTTCAGAGCGCTAATCCGCAGGTCCTCGTCGGAGCCGACGACGAGCGCGGCGAAGTCGAGCCCGACCTCTCCGGCGCGCGCCAGCAACAGGCGGATCGCGCGGTTCTCCTCCACCAGGCGCGCGGCCATGCCGTCCCAGACCTCGGCGGCCATGCCGAGCAGCGCGGCCGATAAGCCAAGCGAGGAGGCGCGGTCGGCGGGGTGGACGTCCGGCATGGTGTTGCGCAGGGCGATGCCGGCGATCTCGGCCAGGACGGCGGGTACGGCGGGGATCATAGGCGTCCCATCACTTGCAGGGTGGCGCGGTCCTGGGCGTTCTGCAGCGCCCAGGGCGGATAGACGGTGATCGGCTCCCGGTTGCCGCCGTCGAGGAAGACGCGGGCCGAGGAGATCCAGATCGCCTGGCCCTTCACGCAGTTGAACAGCTCCCACCAGTGCAGGGCGGCGGGATCGGCTTTCAGGCCGCTGGCCTGCTCCCAGACCGCGATCGCCTCGGCGCGCGGCAGCAGGCCGCCGGCCATGCCCTGGCCGAACGACCAGACCGGATTGAAGCTCCAGCCCAGGTCCTCCAGCGGATCGCCCAGGTGGCACATCTCCCAGTCAAGGATCCCGTGGACGCCGCCCGCCTCGTCATAGAGGAAATTGCCGGTGCGGAAGTCGCCATGCACCACCCCGACCTTCTGGGCGGGCGGCGGCGGATTGGCGCGCAGCCAGCGGATCGCTGCGCGAGTGATCGGCAAGGGCTCGGCCTCGTCGTCGTCGAGCACCTTTTCCCAGTAGCTGAGTTCGCGGTCCCAGCAGGCGTCGGCGGCGACCGGCGGCATGACCTGCGTCAGGCCGAGCGCGGCCGCGTCGGCCTTGGCGATCTCGCCCAGGATGGTCCACTTGCGCTGGCCGAGCTGGGCCAGGGTCGAGACATAGGGCGGGCCGAACAGCAGCATCGGCGAAGCCTGATAGCCCGCGATTTCCTCGGCGATGAAGAACGGATGGTCGAGGGCGTCAGTCCCCTCCTCCAACCACAGCATCTCCGGGACTGGCACGGCGCTGCCGGCAAAGGCGCGATAGGCCTCGAACTCGATCCGCCGCTCGGTGTCGATCAGCGAGGCGGGCGGGTCGCGCCGCAGGATCAGCTTGCGCTCGCGCGCCACGCCCCCCTCCTGCCAGGTCAGGCGGAAGCGATAGGTCTCGCGCGAGGCGCCGCCGGAAATACGCGAGAGGTCGTGCACGGCGACCTCCGCCGCCTGCGGCATGCGCGCGGCGATGTAAGCGGCCAGACGGGGTTCCAACGCCATACGCCCGCTCAGTGCATCTTGAAGCGGATGGGCATCGTCTTGGGCCCGTTCACGAAGGTGGCGAGGCTCTGCTTGGGCTCGCCATTGAGCTCCAGGCTGTCCAGCCGCGGCAGCAGCTCCTCCCAGAGGATGCGCATCTCCATCTTGGCCAGGTGCTGGCCCAGGCAGAGGTGCGCGCCGTAGCCGAAGGCCAAGTGCTTGTTCGGCTTGCGGTCGATGCGGAACGCGGCCGGATCGTCGAACACCTCCTCGTCCCGGTTGCCCGAGGCGTAGCAGAGCATCATCCAGTCGTCCTTGGCGAGCCGGCGGCCGGCGAACTCAGTGTCCTCGGTGGCCGAGCGCATGAAGGTCTTCACCGGCGTGATCCAGCGGATGCTCTCGTCGACCAGGCCGGGGACCAGCGAGGGGTCGGCTTTCACCTTGGCCAGTTCGCCGGGATTGGCCGCCAGGCCCCAGAGCGCGCCGGCGGTCGAGGAGGAGGTGGTGTCGTGGCCGGCGGTGGCGACGATCATGTAGTAGCTCATCGCCTCCAGCTCGGAGATCGGCTGGCCGTCGATGGTGGAGTTGGCGATCACGCTGGCGACGTCGTCGCGCGGATTGGCCCGGCGGTCGGCCGACATCTTGGTGAAGTAGGCGTAGAAGTCGGCGATCACCCCATCGCGCATCAGGGATTCGATGTCCCGCTGCTGGCCGCCGTCGCGCGCCAGCTCCGGGTCGGCGGCGCCGAACAGCTCCTGGGTCAGGGTCAGCATCCGGGGCTCGTCCTCCTCCGGCACGCCCAGGATCTCCATGATCACGTGCAGCGGATAGCCGAGCGCCACCTCGCGCACGAAGTCGCACTCGCCGCCGGTGGCCGCCATCTTGTCGACGGCGCGCCGGGCGATGCCGCGGATGCGGTCCTCCAGCCCGCGCAGGTTCGGCGGCATGAACCAGGCCTGGGTCAAGGCGCGGTACTTCGGGTGATCGGGGGCGTCCATCTGCACCAGGCTGCGCACCAGATGCGGGCTGCCGCCCATCATCGCGCGAACCGCCGTGTCGGCCGCCTTGTTGGTGATGACCGTCGCCTTGTCGCCCGAATGGAACAGGGCGTTCTGCCGGCTGATCTCCAGGATGTCGGCATGCTTGGTCGCCACCCAGAAGGGCTCGAAGCCTTCGACCTCGGCGAGGCCGAACGGGTTGTTGGCCCGCAGCCATGCATAGGTGTCGTGAATACGGCCGTCGGCATAGGCCGTCGGATCGACCAGATTGACGGCGTGCTCGTCCGGAATGCGCGCGCTGGTGCTGCTCATCTCTCCCGTGCGCTCTTCACTGGTTCACGTCACGTAACCTTACGTGGCGTCAGCAAAAAGCGTCCTCCCTTGTCTTGTTATCTTTGTTCACTTGATAATGCCGCACGAGGCGACGTCGCAATACCGTCAATCGACGAAGACAAGATCGCCGACTGTTACAGAACGTCTGGGAGGACGCGTGCATGCTGACCAAGGCCGACGATTTTCCGATCCACCAGACGCCGGAGCCCATCGCCTATGCGGGCACTGACCGGAATTTCTACGACCGGTACTTCTTCAACGGCTACCAGCCGGACGGGACCGAATTTTTCGCCGCCGCCTTCGGCGTCTATCCCCAGCTCAACGTCACCGACGCCCACTTTTCGGTGATCCGCGACGGCGTCGAGCACTGCCTGCACGCCTCCAAGGTGATGCACATGGAGCGGCTGGACCTCGCCTGCGGCCCGATCCGCATCGAGGTGATCGAGCCGCTTCAGAAACTGAAGCTGATCGTCGAGCCGTCAAACGGCTTCGCCGCCGAGATCGTCTTCGAAGGCCGCTCGTTCCCCATCGAGGAACCGCGCTTCATGCGGCGGATCGGACCGCGGGCGTTCATGGACTACACCCGCCTGACCCAGAACGTGCGCTGCACCGGCTGGATCGAGGTGGACGGCGTGCGCAGGGAACTGGCCGCGGGGACCGTCGGCACCCGCGACCGCTCGTGGGGCGTGCGTCCGGTGGGCGCGCCGGACCCCCAGCCGCCCGTGCCAATGACCATCGGCGGCTTCTTCTGGCAGTGGACGCCGCTGAATTTCGCCGACCGCAGCATCTTCTTCCACGTCAACGCCGACAACGACGGCCGCCCCTGGAACACTCGCGCGGTGATCGCCCCGGACGGCGCCGGTCACGATGGCGTCTATGAGAGCGAGGGCGCGACCATGGACGAGGTGTCGCTGATCCCCGGCACCCGCCACGCACGGACCGGCACACTGAACGTGCCGCTGGCCCAGGGGGCCGCCAGCATCCGGTTCGAGCCGTTCCTGACCTTCCTGATGCGGGGCATCGGCTACGGCGCGCCGGCTTGGCGGCACGGCGGCTACAAGGGCGAACTGGTGATCGAACGCGAGGATATCGACCTGGCCGCCGTCGACATGGCCAGCCCGGAGAACGTGCACATCCAGGCGCTCAGCCATGTGACCCTGGCCCTGCCGGGAGAAGCGCCGATGAAGGGCATGGGCGTCTTCGAGCAGCTCATCGCCGGGCCTTACCGGCCATACGGGGTGTAGGGAAGCGAACCGCCTCCGCTCGCCCCCCAATCTGTGTCCTCCCGGAAAGCGCGCAGCGCTTGTCCGGGCCCCATGAACACCGAGTGGAGCAGGATGCAGCGCGGCCTCGCCATGCCTTGGAGCTCACGCGCGAACGGCCCCTGGTCTTGCGGCGCAAACCGGGATGACACTGGGGAGCGCCCCAACACCCGTTTGAACCAGCGCTTGCGCGGAGGGGCCGCCGCCTGCACACTCCCCGGCATTCAAGACCGCCCCCGGCGCAATTACGCGCGACTTTCGAAAGTTTGAGACTTTGACCGTTTCCAACCCCGCGGCGATTTCGGCCGCGCAGCCGGACGTCCTTGGTTCCGTGGACGCCCTGATCCAAGGGCTGGCCGGCGTCGGCTACATCGCATCGCGGCGCATCGCCACGGCCCTCTACATGGCCATCCACCTGCAGAAGCCGATCCTGGTCGAAGGCTCGGCGGGCGTGGGCAAGACCGAGCTGGCGCTGTCGACCGCCGCCCTGCTGGGCCAGCCGCTGATCCGCATGCAGTGCTACGAGGGGCTGGACGAGTCCAAGGCGCTGTACGAATGGAAGTACGGCAAGCAACTGCTGTATACTCAGATCCTCAAGGACCGGATGGGCGAGGCCCTGTCCGACGCCAAGGACATGGACGCCGCCATGGGCCGCCTGCACGGCATCGGCGACCTGTTCTTCTCCGAGCCCTTCCTCGAACCGCGCCCGCTGATGAAGGCGCTGAAGGAAGACGACGGCTGCGTCCTGCTGATCGACGAGATCGACAAGTCGGACGAGGCCTTCGAGGCCTTCCTGCTGGAGGTGCTGTCGGCCTATCAGGTCTCGATCCCCGAGCTGGGCGTGATCAAGGCCAGGACCCCACCGTTGGTCTTCCTGACCTCGAACAACATCCGCGACCTGGGCGACGCGCTGAAGCGGCGCTGCCTGCACCTGCACATCCCGCTGCCGGACGCAGACCTGGAACGCAAGATCGTCGCCAGCCGCGTGCCGGGCATCGAGCAGACCCTCACCGCCGGCCTGGTGAACTTCGTGCAGTCGTTGCGCACGCTGGACCTGCGCAAGTCGCCGTCCATCTCCGAGACGGTGGACTGGGCCCGCGCCCTGATCCTTCTGAACGCCGACAGCCTCAGCCCCGAGATCGTCCGCGACACCCTGAACGTGCTGCTGAAGTTCGAGCCGGACATCGCCGCGGTGGAGCCGCAGATCAGCGAGCTGCTCCGCCGCCCGGCGGCTTAGGTCCATGCAGAGCGCCATGGAGGACTTCTTCCGCGCGCTCCGGGCCGCGGACGTGAAGGTTTCGCCCGCCGAGGCCATCGACGCGCACCGGACCGTGGAAAAGGTCGGGTTCGCGGACCGGGAACTGTTCAAGGATGCGCTCTGTGCGACGCTCGCCAAGAGCGAGGACGAAGTCGAGCGCTTCGATGCGATCTTCGAGACCTTCTTCTCGCGCGACCAGCCGGACTTCGAGCCGCCGCCGCAAGGCCAGGGCGACCCGATGGACGGCCTGCCGCAAGGCGCCGAGGACTCCGAACTCGCCCGCATGCTGATGGAGGGCGATTCCGCGGGCCTGGCCCAGGCCATGGAGGAAGCCGCCGAACGCGCCCAGGTCTCGCAGATCCGGCTAACCACCCAGCGCTCACGCCTGACGCGGCGGCTGCTGGAAGAGATGGGCCTGGCGCAGATCGAGCAGATCATCGCCAACGCCCGGCGCCTGGACGGCGGCGGAGAAGGCGCCGATCGCCTGGAGGCCGGCAAGCGCCGCTTGGCCCAGGAAGCCCAGCGCTATGTCGAACGCCAGCACGAACTCTACGCCGCCGGCTCGGGCAAGATGCTGCGTGAGGAGATGCTGGCGAGGAAAGCGCTGAACGCCGAGGGCGGCATCGATCCGGTCGACCAGGCGATGATGCAGGCCCTGGTGAAGAAGATGGCCAAGCGGTTGGCCGACCGCTATTCGCGCCGCCGCAACCGCGCCCGCAAAGGCCACATGGACGTGCGCCGGACCCTGCGCAAATCCATGCCCTATGGCGGCATGCCGTTCGAGATCGTCTGGAAGACCGAGAAGATCGACAAGCCATCGATCATCTGCATCTGCGACGTGTCGAAGTCGGTGGCGGCCGCGGCCCAGTTCCTGCTGACCTTCCTCTATTCGCTGAACGAGGTGGTCGACCGGATGGAGGCCTACGCCTTCTCAGGCCGGCTGATCAGCGTGAACGACATTCTCGACGACGAGCATGTCGACGGGGCGATCTTCCAGGTGCTGCGCAAGATCGGCTTCCAACAGACCGACTATGGCAAGTCGCTGGAAGACTTCTGCGAGAACCACCTGGACCGGGTGGATCGGCACACCACCGTCATCTTCCTGGGCGATGGACGCTCGAACTACGCCGATCCGCGGCTGGACCTGATGGCGACGATCCACAACCGCGCCCGCTCGATCATCTGGCTCAATCCCGAGCCCGAGAGCTACTGGACACAGGGCGATAGCGTCATGCACCGCTACGAGCGGTTCTGCCATGTGGCCAAGACCTGCAACACGCTCGCGCAGCTAGAGCGGATCATCGAGGACGTGCTGCGCACCTACGTCCCACACTGAGCGGCGCAGGCGTTGGGCCTCGACCGCGCCGTAGGCCATGGCGGCCAGAAAGCCGAAATAGAGCACGTAGAGGCTGGCGACATAGCCGCGCCCCAGCAGGGTCGCGTCCGCCAGCTTGGCGGCGTGGCACAAGACCGTGAGGGCCTCGCAGGCCCAGGCCCCGATCAGCCAGCGGCGCGGATAGCGCCAAAGCAGAACGGTGACGAAGCAGAGCACGCCAGCATCGACAGCGGCTATGCCCCAGAGCGGCTGGCGCAGCCCACCATAGGCCTGGACCGCGGGACTGATGAAGAACGCCGCCAGGCTGGCGAGCGCCGTGGCGCGCTCCGGGCCGCCGCCCTTCCAGAGCACCCAGACGGTGACCGCCGCCGTGGCGATCCCGCCGATGAATTGAATGGGTGTGTCGAACATCGCGCCCCGCCGTACGCAGAGGACGGCGGGGCGCGCCCCCCGTCAAGCGGCCGAAACGACCGCTCGCAGCTCGGGCCGGGAGGTGTCGATCTGCGTCACCGGCTTGTCGGTCCCGGTGCCGTGCAGGGTGGTCGGGCGCACGCCCAGCTGAGGCGAGGCCTTCTCGAAGGCCGCGTGAGCGGCGACGGCGTGCTCGCGCGCCGCGCCCAGAGCGTCGATGGTGCGCGTCAAGGCGGCGACCGCTTCGTGACCCAGCACGGCCGAATAGTTGTGCTCGCGGCGCAGGGCGCTGGTCGTGGCGATCAGCAGGGCGGCCTTTTCGAGGGCGGCGTCGAGCGCGGCCTCGGTTTCGAACAGGGATGTGGCGATGGTCTGCGCCAGTTCGCGACGTTGCATGATGAGATCCTTCCTCCCCGGCTCGCGGCAAGGGATGGCTTGGCGTTGTCGGTTTCGATGGCTTGGGAAGCGCGCACCGTCAGCGCGGGAACCAGGCGTCGACGATCTGCATCAGGTGGCCGAGCTGGATGGCTATGCCGAGGCCGCCGATCAGCAGCGCGCCGGCCACCAGGGTGAACAGCATGGCGCTCAACAGTCTTCGCCAAGGGGAGGCCCCTGGGCCAGCCATCCCCAGGGCTGGGGGGGCTGTGCGTGCGCGGGCAACAAGACGAGCGCGATGCAGATAATCTCGCGCAGCAGATCGAGCTTCGTGAGATACGGGCTCATCTCGCGCGTCACCTGCAAGAGGTGATGCACCGTCTCCTTCTGTTGTCGGTCCTCCGCCAGGCTGTCGAATATCGCTTCCAGATCGCCCCAGGTGGACTGTGGCAGCTTGATCGCCGTGTGGGGCATGTGGCCCTCCTTTCGCGACCAAGCCGAGCACGTCGTCCAGGCTCTGCGGCAGGGGGAGCGGCGCCCCTACGTGATCATTACGTACATCGCCGACCAACATGCGCGCGGCGTCACGGCGGTTGGCGGCGCCGAGTTTGCGGATCGCCCGCTCGATGTGCTTGTCGACCGTGCGCGCCTCAAGCCCCAGCTCGCGGGCGATCTCCTTCGACTGGAGATGGCGGGCCACCCCCATGAGGCATTGACGCTCACGTGGGGTGAGCGAAGCCAGCCTGTCCATGACACCATCCCCCGGCCCCGTGGCCGGCCCCCGTCGGGCTTGCGCCGCCGCGCCTCCGCGAGACGCCCAGCGTCGCTTAACCCTTTCGGCGAGGCAAGCGAGGAGCCGTCACCAGCTGTCGATCCAGCGCAGCTTCTTCTCGGTCCGCACCGGCAACGGGGGAAGCGATTTCAGGCCCGCCAGCACCCAACGGCGGGTTTCTGCGGGGTCGATGACGTTGTCGAGCGAAGGGCTCATCGCCTGGGACAGCGCCTTGCCGCGCGCATAGGCCGCGGCCACCATCTCGTCGAACCGGGCCTTGCGCGCCGCCGGATCCTCGATCGCCGCCAGTTCGTTGCGATAGCCGAGCTTGACCGAGCCCTCCAGGCCCATGCCGCCGAACTCGCCGGTCGGCCAGGAGACGCAGAACATCGAGGCCTGATAGCTGCCGCCGGTCATGGCTATGGCGCCCAGGCCGTAGCTCTTGCGCAGGATCACTGAGAACAGCGGCACGGTCAGGTTCGCTCCGATCACGAACAGCCGCGAGCAGTGGCGGATCAGACCGGTCTTCTCCGCCTCCGGCCCGACCATGTTGCCCGGGGTGTCGGAGAGCGACAGCACCGGGATGTCGAAGGCCTCGCACAACTGCAGGAAGCGAGCGGCCTTGTCGGCGGCGTCGGAATCGATCGCCCCGCCCAGATGCTGCGGATTGTTGGCGAACACGCCGACCGGGCGGCCCTCGATGCGGATGAAGGCTGTCACCATCGCCAGGCCGAACCTCGGCCGCAGTTCCAGCATGGAGCCCTCGTCGGCGATCAGTTCGATCACCTTGCGGATATCGTAGACCCGCAGGCGGTTCTCCGGGATCGCGCCGCGCAGCAGGCGCTGGTCGGCGCACGACCAGTCCTTCACCGCCCCCTGGAAGTAGGACAGGTACTGCCGCGCCAAACGTACGGCGTGCGTCTCGTCGTCGGCGAGCACGTCGATGGTGCCGTTGGCCTGCATCACCTTGACCGGCCCGATTTCCTCGGGGCGGAAGACGCCAAGACCGCCGCCCTCGACCATGGCTGGGCCGCCCATGCCGAGCGCGGAGTCCCTGGTAGCGATGATCACGTCGCAGCAGCCGAGGATGGCGGCGTTGCCGGCGAAGCAGCGGCCGGACGAGATCCCGACCAGCGGCACAGCCCCGGAGAGCCGGCCCCAGAACTCGAAGCCGCGGATGAAGCCGCCGCCTTCAGTGTCGCCCGGCCGCCCGCCACCGCCCTCGGTGAAGAACACCGTCGGCAGCCGCCAGCGCGCGGCGATCTCGCTCATCCGGTCGAGCTTCTCGTGGTTGTGCGCGCCCTGGGTGCCGGCCAGGACGGTGTAGTCGTAGGCCATCACCGCGACGCGGGACTTCTCCTCTGGAAAGCGTTCGCCGTTGACCGAGCCCAGGCCCATGACCATGCCGTCGGCCGGGGTCTGCTCGATCAGCTCCTGGACCGTGTTGCGGCGGCGGCGCGCAGCCACGACCAGGGATCCGTATTCGGTGAAGCTGCCCGGATCGCAGAGGTCGTCGATATTTTCGCGTGTGGTGCGCTGGCCGGTCTTGCGCCGTCGCGCGACGGCGTCGGGCCGCGCCTCGTCGAGGGTCAGGCGCTGGCGCTCCAGCACCTCAGCGAGGTCGGGGCGGATGTGGTCGAGATCGACCGCTTCCTCGCCCTCGCCGCCTTCGTGCGCCACCTCGGCTGGCTCGACGAAGGCCAGGGCGTGATCCTCGAACACGGTATCGCCCTCGGCCACGGCGACGAGGCGCACGACCCCGGAGATGTCGGCGGCGATCACGTGCTCCATCTTCATGGCCTCCATGACGAAGAGCGGCTGGCCGGCGCGAACCTCTTCGCCCAGGGCGGCCATCACCCCGATCACCGTGCCTTGCAACGGCGCGCGGACAGCGCGCGTCCCCTGGGGCCCTTCCACCTCGTCAGCATCGTCGTCCAGGTCGGCCTGCGCCTTGCCGTGATGGAGGACGGCGAGCGGGTCGGAGGCGTCGATCCGGGCGCCAGCCCGCTTGGGCGCGCCTGCGGCCGCAACCTCGAAGTGCCGCGGCGCACGCGGCGATGCGACCGAGAGTTCGCCCATCGCCTCTTCGATGAAGCGGGTGTGGACATCGCCGACGACAACGGCGCGATGAGCCAGCAGGGTCTGAAGGAAGCCGATATTGGTCGCCACCCCAGCGATGCGAAACTCAGACAGGGCGCGGGCCGTCTTGGCCACGGCGGTCGCCAGGTCCGGCGCCTGGACGATCACCTTGGCCAGCAGCGAATCGAAACGCGCGCCAGTGCGGTAGCCGCTGTAGCCAAAGCCATCGACGCGCACCCCCGGACCGGACGGCGGCTCGTAGGCGGACAGCATCCCGCCCGACGGCTTGGCCGAGCCGTCCGCGGCCATGGTCTCCAGATTAACCCGCGCCTGGACCGCCACGCCGCGCGGCGGCGGGACCTCGTCCTGAAGCAGATGCAGGTCGGCCAGCGAGCCGCCGCGGGCGATCTCGATCTGCAGCCGCACGAGGTCCAGGCCGGTGACGGCCTCGGTCACCGTGTGCTCGACCTGCAGCCGTGGATTGGCCTCGATGAAGACGATGCGGTCGCCGTCGACCAGGAATTCCACCGTGCCGAGGCTGCGGTAGCGCGCAGCGCGGCCGAGGGCCATGGCGGCCTCGAACAGCCGCTCGCGCGTCTCGCGGGCCAGCATGGCGGCGGGCGCAATCTCGACCACCTTCTGCCGCTGGCGCTGCAGGCTGCATTCGCGGTCCCAGAGGTGGGAGACCACCTGGCCGTCACCGACGATCTGGACCTCGACGTGGCGTGCGCGGGGTAGGAATTCCTCGACATAGAGCGCGCCGTCGCCGAACGCGGCCCTGGCCTCCGAAGCGCAGCGCTCGAACGCCTCGTCCAGCTCATCGGGCGAATGGGCCAGGCGCATGCCGCGCCCGCCGCCGCCCGCCACAGCCTTGACCATCACCGCCCCGCCCGCGCCGAGGCTGGCCAGAAAGGCCTGCGCGCCCGCCAGACTGACCCCGCCGTCGCTCCCTGCCAGGACGGGCACGTCGCAGCGCGCAGCCAGGGCGCGGGCCGCGCCCTTGTCGCCGAAGAGATCAAGGGTCTCGGGATCAGGGCCGACGAAAGTCACGCCCGCCGCTGCGCAGGCGCGCGCGAAGGCCGCGTTCTCCGACAGGAAGCCGTAGCCCGGATGGATCGCATCGCAGGCGTGTTCGCGCGCGGCCGCCAGGATCGCCTCGGCGTCGAGATAGGCCGCAGGTCCCGCTAGGCCCAGCGCGTGGGCGGCGTCCGCCTGGCGGGTATGCAGCGAAGCCGCATCGTCGGTGGAAAACACCGCGAGGGTTTCAATCCCCATCTCGGCCGCCGTCCGGGCGATCCGGACAGCGATCTCGCCACGATTGGCGATGAGCAGCTTCTTCACGGGCGACATCCCCTCCAGGCTTTTCTTTCAGTCTGCCTGGGCGCCGCGGGGGACGTCTACGCCTGCCTGGACAAAAGCCCCTCGAAGAACGGCCGCACATAAAGCGCCGCGACCGTCTGGGGCGTGACACCGGGCGCCCAGTGGTGCAGCTCGGCGGCCGCATTAATCATCGCGGTCAGCATCTGGGCGCCGATATTCACATCGAGCGGACGCACCGAGCCGTCGGCGATGCCGTCCGAGATCAGCGAGGCGAAGCGGTCCGACAGCCGGTCGAACTGGGCGATCATCTGCGGCTGCAGCGCCTCGGGCGCAGAGCTCAACGCCGAGGCCCGCAGCAGGGGCACGTCGCCGGTCATCTGATGCTCGACCAGGGCCGAGGCGACCGTCGTCAGAACCTGGAGGCCGCTGGTGGCCACCTCCTCGGCCTGACGGATCGCGCGGCGCATGACTTCGAAGGTGCGCTCAAAACAAGCGACCACCAGTTCGTCCTTGGTGTCGTTGTGATGATAGAAGGCGCCCTTGGTGACGTTGAGCCGCGCCGAGATCTTTTCGACCGAGGCCCCGCGATAACCTTCCTCGTTGATCAGCTGGGTCGCGGCCCGCAGGAAGTGCTCGTTCGACGGAGCCTCCGCACCCTGGATCAGCTTGGGCAGGGCTACAGGGTTCCACGGCGCCCCCGGCGCGGCCAAGCCGTCGGCGGTGATCGACAGCACCCGCTGGGACACGCGTCCAAAGTCCTCAGGGTCGTGCCGCGGCAACCAGACCGGCGCCCAGAGCACCTCCGAGATCAGAATCTGCGCGCGTGCGCTGAGCGCGGTCTTCGACAGGCCGCGGCTCTCGCGCCCTTCCAGCAGCGCCCGCAGGCGGCGGAACATGTCGACATAGGCCGCATTGACCGGCGCGCAGTTCAGCGCGCGCACGTCGTTGAAGGCGACCAGCGGCGGCGTCTCGCCCAGACGGATACGGCGGCGCAGGTCGAAATAGGCGTCGAGGAACAACCGCAACCGCTCGCGCACGTCGCCGCCGGTGGCCGCCGCGGCGGCCACGGCGTTGTAGCGGTCGACGCCGTCGAGAAAGCAGGCCGAGGCCAACTCCTCCTTGTTCTTGAAGTAGTAGATGACGCCGGTCGGCACGAGCCCCAGGCGCGTCGCGACGTCCGCCAGCGTCATTCCCCGCACGCCCTTGCGGTTGAGCACGTCCACCGCCGAGACGATGATCGCGCTCTTGCGCTGCTCGAAGCGCCGGGTGGGCGCGCGCACGGTCGTCATTGCATCATGTACTCGGTTGCGAGGACGCCTCCCCGCGCCCTCGTCCTCACCATAGCAGGTTCGATCAGGCCGTCTTCAACAGCTCTGTGTCGATGGGGAGGCGTCGGATCCGCTTGCCGGTCGCCGCGAAGATCGCGTTGCACAGCGCCGGGAGCACTGGCGGCAGGGCCGGCTCCCCCAGCCCCGTCGGCGAATTGTCCGACTTGATGAAGTGGGTCTCGATCGGCGGCGCCTCGCCGATACGCATAAGGGGGTAGTCGCCGAAATTGCTCTCGACCGCTGCGCCGTTCTCGATGGTGATCTTCTGGTGAAGGGCGGCCGAGAGGCCGTCGAGCACCGAGCCCTCGATCTGGTTCAGCGCCCCCAGCGGGTTGATGACGTGACGGCCGATGTCGGCGGCGACCCACACCTTGACCAGTTTGACCGCCCCGCTCGCGGCGACCGCAACCTCGACCACTTCGGCGAAGTAACCGAGGTGGCTATAGTGGAAGGCGATGCCCATTCCGCCGCCCTTGGGCAGCTTGCGGCCCCAGCCCGACTTCTCGGCGGCCAGCTTGACGACCGCCGCCATGCGGCCGGCCGCGTAACCGGCCCCGCCCTCGCCGACCATCGGCTTGTCGCCCAGCAGCTTCAGGCGGAAGGCGACCGGGTCGGCGCCGGCTGCATGGGCCAGTTCGTCGATGAACGACTGCACTACGAAGGCGATCGCGTTCGAGCCCGGCGCGCGCAGCGGACCTGTCGGCACGCCGCATGGGATCATCGAGGAGTCGTAGCGGTAGTTGGCGAGGAACCGAGCCGGGAACTCGTTTGGCGACATGCCGGCGCTGCGCGCGAAGGTTCCGTTCTCGCCCAGGCTGACGAAATGGTCGTGCCAGCCGACGATTTCGCCCGAGGCGTTGACCCCGCCCTTGAGGAAGTGCCAGCCGGCCGGGCGATAGTAGTCGTGGCGCATGTCGTCTTCGCGCGTCCACAGCAGCTTGACCGGCGCGCCGGCCTGACGGGCGATCCAGGCGGCCTCGACCATGTAGTCGTTGGAAAGCCGCCGCCCGAACCCGCCGCCGCAGCGGATCAGGTGGATGGTGATCGCCTCGGGCGCGATGCCCAGGGTCTTGGCGACCAGTTGTCGGCCGGGCTCCGGGTTCTGGGTCGGGGCCCAGATCTCCAGCTTGCCGTCCTTGAAGTGCGCCGTGCAGTTCTGCGGCTCCAGATTGGCGTGCGAGATGAACGGATAGGCGTAGGCCGCCTCCACGGTCTTGGCCGCGCCGGCCAGAGCGGCGGCCACGTCGCCGTCGTTGCGCTCTGTCTTGCCCGGCGCCTTGGTGGAAAGCTCGACCGCACGCGCGTCGAAGCCCGCGCTCGACTGCTTGCCGGTCGGATGGTCGGCCCACTTCACCGCCAGCTTGTCGCGCCCCTTGCGCGCCGCCCACCAGCTCGTCGCGACCACCGCCACACCCGGCAGCAGGCCGTCGAGCGACTCGCCGCCCTCGACGACGAAGGCGTCCTTGACGCCCCTGACGCCCTTGGCCGCGGCGACATCGGCGCTCGCTACCTTCGCCCCAAACACCGGCGCCTTCTCGAAGGTCGCGAACAGCATGCCGGGCAGTGTCACGTCGATCCCAAACAGCGGCTTGCCGGTGACGATAGCGGCGGTGTCGACCTGACGCTTGGGCTGGCCGATGATCTTGTAGTCCTTGGGGTCCTTCAGCGGCACGGTCTTCAGGTCGGGGACCGGCGCGGTCGCCGCCTTCGCCGCCAGGGAGCCGTAGGTCGCCTTGCGGCCCGAGGCCTTGTGATGAACCACGCCCGAGGCGGTCGTGCATTCGCCGGCCGGAACACCCCAGCCCTGCGCCGCCGCCGCGACCAGCATCACGCGGGCCGCGGCGCCGACGCGGCGCAGCTCGTCCCAGTGCAGAGGCGTGGCCATGCTGCCGCCGGCGAACTGGCGGCCATAGGCGACCGGGTCGTTGTCGGCCTGCTGGGTGCGGACCGCCGACCAGTCGACGTCCAGCTCCTCGGCGATCAGCATCGGCAGCATGGTCTTGATGCCCTGGCCGATTTCCGGATTCTTGGCGACGATGGTCACCGTGTCGTCCGCCCCGACCCGCACATAGGCGTTCAGCTTGCCGCCTGCCGGCGCGGCCTCGCCCTTGCCGGCGACCGAGAACGAGATCACCAGGCCGGCGCCCGCCAGCACGTCGCGGCGCGAGGCCGAAGGCATCGATCCGTCAGCCATGGCCTTAAGCCTCCGCCTTCTGGCCAGAGGCCCGCTTAATCGCCGCCCGGATGCGAGTGTAGGTCGCGCAGCGGCAGATGTTTCCGCCCATCGCTTCGTCGATGTCGGCGTCGGTCGGCCTGGACTTGGCCTTGAGCAGAGCCGTCGCCGACATGATCTGGCCGGCCTGGCAGTATCCGCACTGGGCGACATCGAGCTCTGTCCAGGCGTCCTGAACCCGCTTGCCCACCGGGTCCGCCCCGACGCCTTCGATCGTCACGACCTTGGCCGCGCCCAGGCTTTCGACCGGCAGCGAGCAGGACCGCATCGGCGCGCCGTCCACATGCACCGTGCAGGCGCCGCACGCGCCGACGCCGCAACCGTACTTGGGCCCCAGCACCCCCAGGGTGTCGCGTAACACCCAGAGCAGCGGCGTATCGCCGTCGACATCGGCGGTCACGGCCTTGCCGTTCACGTTGAGCTTGAAGGCCATCGCCCGCCCTCCCCTGTTTGGCTGGAGCCTAATGGGCTGCGAGCGCTCACCGCAAGCGGAGGAAATCTAAAGCCCCGCCGGCGCGCACGTATCGGATAGACAGCTTTCGTTACAAAATAGACAGCATGAATTCTATGTAATGTGACGCATGAACTTTCGTTTACTTCCTTAAAAGTGCGTCATTACGTCGACTTAACAAGACTTCGCGGAAGCTCTCGCGCTATCTCCAAGTCATCGGCGGCCCGCACAGCCCCACAGACGAATTGGGAGAATTCAGATGTTCAAGCTCAGCAACACCATCGCCGGCCTCGCGACCCTGGCTCTGGCGACTGTCCCCGCGTTCGCCCTGACCACCGCCGCTCACGCCGCGCCGGCCGTCGTCAAGGTTTCGGATATCGACGTGACCTCGGCGCAAGGCGCCCAAGTCCTCGAACAGCGCATCAAGGTCGCCGCCCGCAAGGTCTGCACCGCACCGGCCAATCAAGGCGGCCTGTCCTACCGCAAGGCGTGCACCGACAGCGTGCGCGACGAAGTCCACGACGGCCTCGCCGCCCGCGACACCATGACGGCCAAGTCGCAAACCACCGAGATCGCGCGTCGCTGAGGTTTCCAGCCCCTCCCCGACCCGGCCCGCGCGAAAGGCCCGCCGTCCCCCGGCGGGCCTTTTCCTTTGCGCCGCCCCTCGGATCAGCGCGAGCCGGCAGCCTGCATTATGCGGTCGGACGACGGCCGGCCGGCCAGGCCCTCGGCGGGCGCCACGGTGATGTGCATCTCATCGCCGTGCATCGCGGCGGCGGGCTTGCGGCCTTCCACCAGCTTCACCTTGCGCAGTTGCGCCAGCAGGCTGCGGCCGTCCGGCCGACGCGCCATGCGCACCACGGCTTCGGCGGTCACATTGGCGGCGTCGGCGACAATGGCCGACGAGGCTGGCGAGGCGTCGGCCTCGAACGGAATCAGCCGCCGCGCGGCGCGGGTGGCCCGCGCGCTGGCCTGGGCCAGCCGCTCGAGCAGCGCCTGCGGGCTGAGCGGCGTCAGCTTAAGCGCACCGCCCGCGCCGGTCAGGGCGGCCGGAGATCCGCCCGGCCGATCGGGCGTGAAAAGGGTCAGGCCGCCGAGGCGCGTGGCGCGCAGCATCGGCTCGCCCAGGTCGTTCTTGTAGATGACGTCGCCGCGAGGCGCCGGGGACGGACGCAGCGCCCAGATCTCGGGGCTGTCCTCGAACTTCATGAAGACTCGCGTCTGGCTGCGATCCAGGACGAAGGCGTCGCCATCCTCGCTGACATAGCGCGCCACCGGCGGGCTGACGCGTCGGCCGGGGGCCGGGCGATCGCCGAACAGCCCCTCGCGCAGGGTCTGGGGGCCGGCGAGCGCGTACGACGGACAGCCGCCCCCCATCGCCGCGGCGAGCGCCGCGACGATGAGGGGCAGGTACGCTGACGCCGGTCTTTCGCTCACCATCGAGCTAGGCAGATGCCCGTTGAGTGGGGCGCTTTTTGGACGGGCGGCAAGCTTAGCCGGCCATGTACTGGCCACCGTTCAGCGACAGTGTCGATCCGGTCACATAGCCGGCGTGCTCGCCGGCCAGGAAGGCGACCATGTCGGCGATCTCCTCGCCCTTGCCCAGGCGGCCGACCGGAATTTGGCCAATGATCGAGGCCAGCACGTTCTCGGGCACCGCCTGAACCATCTCGGTGTCGATGTAGCCCGGACAGACGCAGTTGACCGTGACGCCCTTGCGGGCGTTCTCCAGGGCCAGCGCCTTGGTGAAGCCGATCACCCCGGCCTTGGCGGCCGAGTAGTTGGTCTGGCCCATCTGGCCCTTCTGGCCATTGATCGACGAGATATTGATCACCCGGCCCCAGCCGCGGTCGCGCATGCCTTCGATCACGTGACGCGTCATGTTGTAGACGCTGTCCATGTTCACCCGGATGACTTCCGACCACTGCTCGGGATCCATCTTGTGGAACACGCCGTCACGGGTGATGCCGGCGTTGTTGACCAGCACCTCGACGGGGCCGAGTTCTGCCTCGACGGCTGCGACCGCACGGCCACAATCCTCGAACACCCCGACATTGCCCTTCACGACCATGACGCCCAGCTCGGATGCGCAGGCCTGGGCGGCCTGCTCATTGCCCGAATAGCCGGCCGCCACCTTGAATCCGTCCGCCTTCAGCCGCTCGACGATCGCGCGGCCAATGCCGCGGGTTCCGCCAGTCACGAACGCCACTCTGCCCATCGGGCTTGCCTCCCATAGCTAAAGCTGGGGCGCCGGTTGGTCCGACGCTCCCTATACGGATCGTCAGACCGACTCGACGCACATGGCAACGCCCATGCCGCCACCGACACAGAGCGTCGCCAGCCCCTTCTTGGCGCCCGAACGTTTCATTTCGTGGACAAGGGTCGTGAGAATGCGCGCGCCCGAGGCGCCGATCGGGTGACCGATGGCGATGGCCCCGCCGTTCACGTTGACCTTGGCGGGATCGAGGCCGAGGTCGCGGACCACGCAGATCGACTGGGCCGCGAACGCCTCGTTCGATTCGACCAAGTCGAGGTCGCCGACGCTCCAGCCCGCCTTCTCAAGGGCCTTGCGGCTCGCCGGGATCGGACCGGTGCCCATGATCTCGGGCTCCACCCCGGCGTTGGCCCAGGAGGCGATGCGGGCCAGCGGCTTGAGACCGCGCTTGGCCGCTTCGTCGGCGCTCATCAGCACCAGCGCCGCGGCGCCGTCGTTCAGGCCCGAGGCGTTGGCGGCAGTCACCGAACCGTCCTTGGTGAAGGCCGGGCGCAGGCCCGATACGCTTTCGAGGGTCGCGCCGTGGCGGATGTACTCGTCCTGATCAACAATTGTATCGCCCTTGCGGCCCTTGATGGTCACGGGCGCGATCTCGGCGGTGAACTTGCCGGCCTTCTGGGCGGCCTCGGCCTTGTTCTGGCTCGCGACCGCGAACTTGTCCTGCTCCTCGCGGGTGATCTGCCAGCGGGCGGCGATGTTCTCGGCGGTCTGGCCCATGTGATAGCCGTGGAAGGCGTCCCACAGGCCGTCCTTGATCATGGTGTCGACCAGGGCCAGGTCGCCCATCTTCTGGCCTGAGCGCAGCTGCTGGGCATGCGGAGCCTGGCTCATGCTCTCCTGGCCGCCGGCGATGACGATGGCGGCCGAACCGTCGGCGATCTGCTGCGCACCAAGGGCAACGGCGCGCAGGCCCGAGCCGCAGAGCTGGTTCAAGCTCCAGGCCGGGCTCTCGACCGGAATACCCGCATTGACCGACGCCTGGCGCGCCGGGCCCTGGCCGGCGGCGGCCTGCAGCACCTGGCCCATGATCACTTCGCCGACGTCGGCGGCGGCGATGCCGGCCCGCTCGACCGCGGCCTGGATGGCGACCTTGCCCAACTCGTGGGCCGGGAGGCTTGAAAGCGCTCCATTGAACGAACCGACCGGGGTGCGGACGGCCGAGACGATAACGACGTCGCTCATGGCGTGCTCCTCAAGCTCCTTGGCTTTTTTCATCTATTGATAAAGGGCTGGATGAGAGCAAGGGGGCAAACTGGTTCGCCTTATCCGAACCTCGACTTTCCGAACGCGCTCGCATCCGCGATACTGCGGTGCAAGGATAAGAAGCCGCCGTGGGGGGCGGATTTCGATAAAGGATTTTGGGATGGCCGATACCCAGGGATCCGACGACGGACGCGTCGTCATCAAAAAGTATGCGAACCGGAGGCTCTATAACACCGCCTCCTCGTCCTACGTCACGCTCGAGCACCTGTCCGACATGGTCAAGCAGGGCGTCGACTTCGTGGTCTATGACGCCAAGACCAACGAGGATATCACCCGCACGGTCCTGACCCAGATCATCTTCGAGGAAGAGAGCCGCGAGGGACAGAACCTGCTGCCCATCCAGTTCCTGCGCCAGCTGATCGGCTTCTACGGCAACTCGATGCAGGCCTTCCTGCCGAGCTATCTGGAGCTGTCGCTCGCAACCTTCGCCGAGCAGCAGGAGCGCATGCGCGCCCAGTTCGCCAGCATCGGCCAGGGCAAGGGCCTAGGCGGCGCCTACGAGGACCAGATCCGCCAGAATCTCGCGATGTTCGACCGCGCGATGAAGATGTTCTCGCCCTTCGCCTACGCCCGGCCGGACGAGCCCGCCGCGCCCAAGGCCGCGCCGGAACCGGTGCCCGCCGCGCCGGCCGCCGACGAGACGCTCGACGTGCTGAAGCGGCAGATGGCCGAGATGCAGGCCCAGATCGAGAAGCTGGCCAAACGCTAGCTTAACCCGTCCGCGCTAGGGTTCCTGGTCATGACCTCGCCCATCGATCCCGCCCGCAGGTCCAACGCCGTGCGGCGCGTGCGCCGCTCGGACGATGCGGCTCGCGCCGACTCGGCCGACCGCAGCCTGCCGGTCGTCTACGAACCCGCCCCGCCGCCGGCTCCGGCGCCCGCCGCCCGGCCTGAAGCGGCCTACGCCGCCCACGTCCTCGGCCAGGACGGGCACAAGCGCGGCCTGCGCGGCGGCAAGGAGACGCTCGACAGCGCCCGCAACCTCTACAACAAGATCGAATATTCCGGCTCGGCCGACCGCCGCGCGCCCAAGGGCCGCGCCGCCAAGACCGAGGTCTAGCGGCTCAATAGGTGCTCCAGGCGCCGACGGTCGCGCCGAATTCGCCTCGGCGCGCATCGCCCCGGCGAATGAAGGCGTAGAGCCTTCCCCCGTCGCCGAAGTTCATTCCCAGGCTGGGATCGGAATCCACCTGCAGCAGCAGGCGCCAGTCGTCCAGCGCATCCTCAATGTCCTGCGGGACGTCCTCATCGCCGTCCGGATCCGGCAGCCCCCTAACCATGTGCTCGCAGATCAGAGGGAATCGTTCGCCCTGGATTTCGTCCGGATACCCGCCGACGCGATGAGCCGGTCCCTCCGGTTCCGGCGTCAGGAGATCCTCGATCCAGCCGCCGAACCCTCGATAGTCCACGCCCATCCAGTCGATGCTCGGAAGCGAATGGTGCGCCTGGAAACCGACGGGGCGCTCATCGAAAGCGGACCTTCCGGCTGCAACCGGCGCTCCGGGGGCCTGGACGCTGTACAGCACCGTGACCACGTCGGCGAAGCCGTGCCGCTCGCTGTCATAGAATGCGTAAATCCGCCCGACGTCCGGCAACCATTCCGCCCCCCCGGCGGCGCGCACCTCGGCAAGGTCGACTTGGCCCAGAAACGCCCGCTTGCCCCGAACGCCCGGCGGATGAACCGTGCCCGCCGGCAAGTCCGGATGGCCGCCAAGCTTGGAAAACCGCGGCTGGTCCACCGAGACAAGCATCAGCGCCGGCTCCGCTGCACCCTCCTGGCGCTCGCGCAGCTGCCCGATCCTGCCGGCAAGCTCAGGCTTCCTTTCGTTCGTGGCCCGCTCCGCCGCGGCCCAGCGCCGCCACAACAGGATCGCGCCAACCAGGACAATCAAAGCAACCAGCGCGAAAACCATGATCTCCCTCGACCTTAATTTTGACCGATCGAGCCAAGCTGAGCAGCAGCCAGGAGTCAAGAACATAAAGGGAACAGTCGCCCTCTAGCGCCCCTTCAGCCGCGCGAGCTCGGCCTCCAGCGCGGCCACCTTCCGCTCCAGGGCCCCCAGGCGGCCGGCCAGATCGCCCTGGCCCGGCACAGGCGTGGAGACCCCGGCGCGGTCGGCGACCTCGGCGGGGGGCACGCCCAGCAGGTCGGCGAAAATGCCTACCTCCTCGGCGGAAAGTTCCCGTTGGTCCTTGAAGGCGAGGGCGAGGTCGGCCTCGCTCATCCCCGCCGCGGCGGCCATGATACGAGGGTTCAAGCCGCGTTCGGCCAGTTTTTCCTCGAACCACTGGCGATCGAAGAACAGCGCCATCAGGGCCGGCCCGCTTGGCGCCGGTCTTGCTTAACGACGGGTGAATCCGCAGCCGCCAGGACATCCATGTTCGCCATCGCCACCCGCTTCTTCGATCTGGCCGTCGTCACCCTGATCTTCACGGCGCTCACCTAGGCGTCGTCGGGCCCGAAATCGACGTCGCGGCGGGCCGAGACGATGGTGACGATGAAGCCGGCCAGCACGTCCAGCAGCACCATCACCCCCAGCAGGAAGAAGGTCGAGGTGGCGAAGGCCGGCGCCAGCAGAAACTCCACCAGGCAGCCGATGAACAGCAGCATCGACAGGGCGTGATTGACGATCGCCGTGCGGCGGCTGGTCGTCGACTTCAGCATCTCGACGAACAGCACCACCAGTCCGGCCAGCAGCAGCAGGTCGCCCAGGGTGACCGGCCAGTCGACGCCGGTGCTCATGGCCAGTGTGAACAGCGGCTCGCTCATCCGGATCGCCGCCTCCTGCGAGCCGAAGCCGCCCGGCAGGGTCAGCGCGGCCAGATTGTAGGCGAGCACCGGCAGGGCCAGCAGCGGCAATGCGGCGAACATGACAACCCCTCCCCCTTCGGGATCGAGCAGGAGTCTCCGCTGCTTCTCCAGGCGCGACAAGGGTTTAGAACTCGTCGACCGCGCCCGGCAGGCGCGAGCGCGACTGCAGCCACATGACGCCGAACAGGTCCGAGAGCGAGGCCCACAGCCGGCCCAGATTGGTGTACTTCGACTGACCGGTCTGGCGGTGGCGGTGGTTCACCGGCCGGAAGTCGACCTTGTAGCCCTCGCGCAGCATCAGGGCCGGCAGATAGCGGTGGATGTGATCGAAGTAGGGCAGGCGCAGGAACGCCTCGCGGCGGAACGCCTTCAGGCCGCAACCGGTGTCGTTGGCGGTGTCCTTGAGCAGCTTCTTACGCACGCCGTTGCCGAACTTCGAGGCGAACTTCTTGGCGGCGCTGTCCTGGCGCTTCACCCGCTCGCCGCCGACCAGCACGAGATCGGCCGGGCCGGCGTTCAGGGCGTCGACCAGCTTGGGGCCGTCGGCGGGGTCGTTCTGGCCGTCGCCGTCCAGGGTGACGACCACATCGCCGCGGGCGGCCAGGATGCCGGTCCGGATCGAGCGGCTCTGACCGGAGTTCTTCGTGTGACCAAGCACCCGGAGCTGCGGAATCTCGGACTTCAGCGCAGTCAGCGCCGCGCGAGTGCCGTCGCGGCTCTTGTCGTCGACGAAGATCATCTCGTAATCGCGGCCGGCGAAGGCGGCGGCGATCTCGCGGGCGAGGTCGGGCGCCGCGCCCTCCTCGTCGAAGACGGGGACGACCACGGAAATGTCGGGCGTTGATTTGGCCATGCCCCTCCATAGCGGAAAATTCGCCGTGCGGATGCTATCAACGTGGCCATGAGTCTTCAGGCCTATTTGGACCGGTTCAGCCGGGGCTGGCGCGCGCCGGCCGTCGCCGCTCTGATCGCATTCCTGGCGGGCTTGCCCGGCGTCTTCGCCATGCCGCCGCTGGACCGTGACGAGAGCCGGTTTGCACAGGCCACCGCCCAGATGCTGGAGACCGGCGACTTCGTCGTCATCAAGTTCCAGGATCAGCCGCGTTTCAAGAAGCCGGTCGGCATCCACTGGCTTCAGGCGGCGAGCGTAGCGCTGACCTCAGACCCCGCCGACCGCGAAATCTGGGCCTATCGCCTGCCCTCGCTGCTCGGCGCCATGCTCGCCGCCGCCGCCTGCGCCTGGGGTGCGGCGGCCTTCTTCGGCGCGCCGACGGGGTTGGTGGCCGGCGCGATCCTCGGCTCGACCTTCCTGCTGTCGACCGAGGCCTTCATCGCCAAGACCGACGCGGTGCTAGCCGGGACCACGACCCTGGCGCTGGCGGCCTTGGCCCGGATCTACGCGGCCTCGCGCGATGGTCCGCCCGTCGGGCGCCTGACGCGGCTGCTGTTCTGGTTGGGGCTTTCGGTCTCGATCCTGGTCAAGGGGCCGGTCGGACTGATGGTCGTCGCCCTGACCGTGCTCGGCCTCTGGGCGTGGGACCGCCAGGGCGCCTGGTTGAAGAGCCTGGGCTGGATCTGGGGCCTGATCCTGCTGGCGGCGATCGTCGGGCCCTGGGCCAGCGCGGTCACCGTCGCCACCGATGGCGGCTTCTGGACCACCGCCTTCGGCGCCGACTTCGCACCCAAGCTGGTCGGCGGTCAGGAAAGCCACGGCGCGCCGCCCGGCTATCACACCCTGCTCACGCCTCTGCTGATCTTCCCGGGCACGCTGCTGCTGCCTGCCGCCCTGGCCCTGGCCTGGCGTGGACGCAACGAGCCGGGCGTGCGCTTCGCCGTCTGCTGGCTGGTTCCGGCCTTCATCGTCTTCGAGGCGACGCCGACCAAGCTCGTCCATTACACCCTGCCGACCTATGGCGCCCTGGCCTGGCTGATGGCCGCTGCGGTAATGCGGGCGCCGCTGGGCCGTGTGGTCCGCTGGTTGGGAATCGGGCTCTGCGCCTTCGTCGGCGTCGTCCTCGGCGCAGCGGTCTTCTATCTCTACGGCGAATACGGCGATCCCGGCGACCTACCCGCCACCGTCCTGACCGCGCTCCTCCTGGCCGCCGGCGGACTGAGCGGCGCCTATCTCACCTGGCGGCGCGATGCGGTCAGCGGCCTGGCCGCCGCCTGCGCCCTCACCGTCCTCGGCCACGGCGCCTTCGCAGGCCTGTTCGCACCGAACCTCGATCCGCTGTGGCTCTCCCAGCGCACGGAAAAGATGCTGGAGGACGCCCGCCTGCTGCCGCGCCAGGGCTTCATCGCCGCGCCCGTGGCGGTCGCCGGCTACGCCGAGCCTAGCCTGGTCTTCGCCCTCGGCACGCCCACCGACCTGGGCGACGTGCCCGAGGCCATCGCCGCCCTGGCGGACGAACGCCCGGCCGTAGTGGAAGGCCGTGAGCAAGCTCAGTTCGAAGCCGCCCTGAAGGCCGCGGGAATCAAGGCCCGCCAGATCGGCAAGGTCGAGGGCCTCGACTATTCCAACGGCGATGAGACGACTTTACGGATCTACGCTCCCGTCCCATCTGAGGCCCCATGACCCGCTTCATCGAAATCGTCGAGGTCGGCCCGCGCGACGGGCTGCAGAACGAAAAGGCCATCCTGGACGTCGGGCAGAAGCTCGACTTCATCGGCCGACTGCAGCGCGCCGGCGCCAGGCGGATGGAGGTCGTCTCCTTCGTCAATCCGAATCGTGTCCCGCAGATGGCCGGGGCGGAGGAGATCATGGCGGCCCTGCCCGCAGGTTCGGGCCTCTCGCGCATCGGCCTGGTGCTGAACATGCGCGGCTGGGAGCGGGCGGTCGCGGCTGGCTGCGACGAGGCCAATGTCGTGGTCTGCTCCTCCGACGGCTTCGGGATCCGCAATCAGGGCGCCAGCGTCGACGAACAGGTCGCCGCCATGCACGCCATCGCGCAGCGCCAGGCGAGCGAGGGCGGGCCACCCATCACCGTCACCTTCTCGACCGCCTTCGGCTGCCCGTTCGACGGCGAGGTGCCGATGGACCGCGTGGTCGGCCTGGCCCGCGAGGCGGCCGACGCCAAGGTGGCCGAGATCGCCCTGGCCGACACCATCGGCGTCGCCGATCCCTGGATGGTCCGCGCCCGCGTAGAGGCGGTTAAGGCCGTCATCGGCGACATCCCGCTGCGCCTGCATTTCCACGACACGCGCAACACGGGCTTGGCCAACGCCTATGCGGGCGTGGAGGCCGGGATCGACATCCTGGATGCGAGCTGCGGCGGCCTTGGCGGCTGCCCGTTCGCGCCGGCCGCGACCGGCAACATCGGGACCGAGGACCTGGTTTACATGCTGGAGCGGGCCGGTTTCGAGACCGGCTACGACATCGACGCCCTGATCGGGACGGCGCAGTGGATGTCGGGCGTACTCGACAAACCGATCGCCGCTTCGGTCAGCCGCGCCGGGACCTTCCCGCCCGCCTGACCCTCGAGGCGCTAGGCGGCGCGGCCGCGCACACGCCAGATCATCGGCCGGGCGATGGCCGTGCAGACGATGATCGGCGACAGCAGCAGGGCCAGCAGCCGCTCGCCCAGGCTCTCCGCCCGCTTGCGGAAATAGCGCGCCAGACCCACGCCCTTGTGGAACTCCACCTTCAGGGGGCTGGCGTGGCTGGTGTGGCCCAGGTGGATCACCTCGGCCTTCGGCTGGAAGAGCACAGCGCCGCCCTCCTGGCGCACGCGCCAGCAGAGGTCGACGTCTTCCACATGCAGGAAATAGCCTTCGTCGAAGCCCTGGACGGCCTCGAAATCCTCGCGGCGCATGCAGAAGCAGGCGCCGGAGATAGTCGGCACCGGAATGACCGCCTCGGGCGGCGCCTCGGATTCCCAATGGACCTCATACCGCCGCCAGGCCGGAATCCGGCGCGACAGGTGGCTGAGGCTCAGCAGGGCGCTGACCGGAGTGATGTCGCCGCGGCGGGCGCCGCGCTGCTCGGTCCGGTCGGCGTTCAGCACGCGGCCGCCGACCAGGGACGGCACCGGGCGGCCCTCGATGGCTCGCAGCAGTTCGGCCACGCAGCCCGGCTGCAGGAAAGCGTCGGGATTGAGGAAGACGACGACATCGCCGGCCGCAGTGCGGGCGCCGAGGTTGGCGCCGCGGGCGAACCCCACATTGCCCTGCCCCTGCACCAGCCGCACGCGCGCATCGCTGTCGGCCAGGCGCTTCAGGCGCGCGGCCTCCATTCGGGTCGACCCGTTGTCGACGACGACGAGTTCATCGACCAGGGCGTCGGCAAGCACGCATTCGATGCTCTGCTGCAGCGCCTCGCCAGTCATGTACACGACCATGACCACCGAGACGCTACGACGCGGTTTCAGGAAATCCTGAGCTGGTGCAGGCTCATAGGCGACGATCGGTGCGGCGATGCCGTTCATCCAGCCTCCCTTACCCGACCGCGCCCGCTTCGGGCGAAGCACCCCGAAGCGCTACCTGTCGTGCAACATCCGGCGGACTCGCCTCTAAGGCAAGCGCCTTGACGGCTTCGGCGATCGTCATGATCGATTGGCCCTCAGAACCGAAACGCCTCAACGCGACCTTGCCTTCCTCAGCTTCCCGACGGCCGACGACGGCGATGACCGGCGTCTTGGCGAGGCTGTGTTCGCGAATCTTGTAGTTGATCTTCTCGTTGCGCAGATCGGTCTCGACCCGCAGCCCCGCGGCGCTCAATTCTTGAGCCACCTTCAACGCATAATCATCCGCGTCTGACGTAATTGTGGCGACGACCACCTGCGTCGGCGCCAACCAGAGCGGAAATGCGCCGGCATAGTGCTCGATCAGCACGCCGATGAAGCGCTCCAGCGAGCCGCAGATCGCCCGGTGCAGCATGACCGGGCGCTGCTTGGAGCCGTCCTCGGCCGTGTATTCGGCGCCGAGACGGTCGGGCAGGACATAGTCGAGCTGGATCGTGCCGCACGTCCACGTCCGGCCGATGGAGTCCTTGAGGATCCAGTCGAGCTTGGGCGCATAGAAAGCGCCGTCGCCCTCGGCGATCACCGGCTCGACGCCGGCCTTGCGGGCCGCGGCCAGCATCTGCGCCTCGGCCTTGTCCCAGAACTCATCGCTGCCGGCGCGGATCTCGGGACGCGTAGCGAGGGCGATATGGTCGCGCTGCAGGCCGAAATCGCCGTGAATCGAGTTGGCCAGCTCGATGAACTTCGCCGTCTCCTCCTCGATCTGGTCCTCGCGGCAGAAGATGTGGGCGTCGTCCTGGGTAAAGGCCCGCACCCGCATCAAGCCATGCAGCGAACCGGACGGCTCATAACGGTGGCAAGCCCCGAACTCGGCCATGCGCAGCGGCAGGTCGCGATAGGACTTCTGACCGAACTTGAAGATCTGCACGTGGCCCGGGCAGTTCATCGGCTTCAGGGAGAGCTCCTCGCCCTCCTCCGTCTCGCAGACGAACATGTTGGGACGGTACTTTTCCCAGTGTCCCGACTTCTCCCAGAAGATCCGGTCCAAGACCTGCGGCGTACGCACTTCCTGGTAGCCGGCCGCTTCGAGGCGGCGGCGGACATAGGATTCCACCGTGCGCCACAGCGTCAGGCCCTTCTCGTGCCAGAACACCATGCCCTTGCCCTCTTCCTGCATGTGGAAGAGGTCCATGGCGCGGCCGATCTTGCGGTGGTCGCGACGCTCGGCTTCCTCCAGGCGGTGGAGGTGCGCCTCAAGGTCCGCCTCGCTTGCCCAGGCCGTGCCGTAGATGCGCTGGAGCTGGGCGTTGCGATGGTCGCCGCGCCAGTAGGCGCCGGCCACCTTCATCAGCTTGAAGGCTTTGCCGACGGCCTTCGTCGAGGGCAGGTGCGGGCCCAGGCACAGGTCCTTCCATTGCCCCTGGCGATAGACCGTGATCGTCTCGCTCTCGGGCAGGTCGGAAATGATCTGCGCCTTGTAGTCCTCGCCGATCGACTTGAAGTGGGCGATCGCTTCGTCGCGGTCCCACACCTCGCGCACGATCTTCTCGTCGCGATCGACGATCTCCTTCATGCGCTGCTCGATCGTCGCCAGGTCGTCCAGGCTGAACGGCGTCTCGCGCGCGAAGTCGTAATAGAAGCCGTCGTCGATGGCCGGGCCGATCGTGACCTGCGTGCCGGGGAACAGCTCCTGCACGGCCTCGGCCATGATGTGGCTCGCGTCGTGCCGGATGGTTTCGAGCGTCTCGGGGCTCTCGCGCGTCAGAATCTCGAAGGCGCCGCCCTTTTCGAGCGGGCGATCGAGGTCGCGCAGCTCGCCGTCGAGCTTCACCAGCACCGCCTTCTTCTCCAGCGATTTGGCGATGGAGGCGGCGACGTCTCGTCCCGAAACGCCGTCGTCGAACTGGCGCTTGGAACCGTCAGGGAAAATCAGATCGATCATGTCTCACACGTCCATGTCCGCGAGGCCGGCCCGTTTCCATCAGGAGCCTTGTCGCGCGGTTGGGGGACCGGGTCGTAGCCCGAAGCTCCCCAGGGATGACAGCGGCACAGCCGCCGGGTCGCGAGCCAGGAGCCGCGGCCGGGACCATGCAGGATCAGGGCCTCCGCCGCGTACTCCGAGCATGTCGGGAGGAACCGGCACTGGCGCCCGATCAGGGGCGAAAGCGTCAGCTTGTAGGCGCGCAATGCGCCGCGGACGCAGGTCTCGTAGAAAGTCATGCCGGCTCGCGGACGTGCGATTCAATCGCAGCGATTACGCTGAGCGATCCTTGGGATCAAGCCGCGCCGGCGCGGCTAGTTCGCTCCACGGCGCGGCGGACAGCCTCGGCCGCGGCCTCGAACGCCAGGAGCGTGGAGGTGTGGCGGGCGGGATAGTCCTTCACCGGGGCCAACATCGAGAGATCCGAAAAACGTCCTTCCGGCGCCTCTGCGCCAGCCTTGAGCATAGCACGGAACTGGTCACGGGCCATCTCGATCTCGGAAAGGCTGGCGCCGACGACGTTTGCGCCCAGCACCGCGGCTGACGCCTGGCCCAGGGCGCAGGCCTTCACGTCCTGCGCAAAGTCGACCACGCGGTCGCCCTCGACGCTCACATCGACGACCACGCGGCTGCCGCACAGCTTCGAGATCTTCTCGGAACTCGCGTCCGGCGCAGGCAGCCGCCCGAGCCGCGGCATGTTCGCCGCCAGCTTCAGGAGCCTGGCCGAGTAGAGGTCGTCGATCATGCCGCTGATGTAGGCGCTCCGCCCGCCGCGCGCCATTGGGCTTCCGCACGTTCCTTGAGCGCCTCGCTCATGGCCTCGAAGCCGCGATAGATCTTGCGACCCAGCCGCCGCGCCGCGGTCGGTCCGAGCAGGCCGCCGATCAGCTCGCCGTTTGAGAAGATCGTGCTGGCGACGTCCAGCTTCTCCAGCTCCAGGAATCGGGTGGTGGAGACCAGGCCGCCCATCATCTTCAGGCGCCAGTGGATCTGGTCATTGGGCACCCATTCCAGGACCGTCGGCTGGATGACCTGCGGCTTCTCGCCCTCCAGGGCCAGGGTCAAGGTCAGCTGGCCGCCGATGCGGATCTTCCCTTCGGCCTTGGGATAGAGCGGGTTCCACTCGTGCCAGCGGTCGAGGTCGTAAAGGATGTCCCAGACGGTCTCGATCGGCGCCTGCACGCCGATGCGGTGCTCGATCCGCACGCCGCTGGGCCCCGAGGTGCCGCCGCCCTTGAACTTGAAGCCCGCGCCTGCGGTGAACATGGAGCCTTGGTTGGTCTTGGGTCCGAGGGCCATCAGACAGTTTCCCTGATCCGCCAGGTCGCGCCGGACGGACCGTCCATCACCTCGATATTCAACGCGGTGAGCTCGTCGCGGATGCGGTCGGCGGCGGCCCAGTCCTTGGCCGCGCGGGCCTCGACGCGCTGGGCGATCAGGACCTCGACCTTTTCGCGCAGGTCGTCGGTGACGCCGGCCTGGAACCAGTCCTCCGGATCGCCGTGCAGGAAACCCAGCAGGTTGGCCGCGGCCAGCAGTTCGCCCTTGGCCTGGGCGCGGCCCTTCCCCGTCGCGGTCTCCAGCCTGGTCGCCAGGCCGAACAGCTCGGCGAAGGCGGCCGGGGTGTTCAGGTCGTCTTCCAGAGCGGCCATGAAAGCGGCCGGCGGGGCGACATCCTCGGCCTCGACCTCGCTGGAGCGCCGCAAAGCGCCATAGAGCCGATCGAGCGCCTTCTTCGACTGCTCGATAAGCTCGCCGGTCCATTCCAGCGGCGCGCGGTAGTGGCCGACCAGCAGCGCCCAGCGCAGCGCCTCGCCTGGCGCCTGGGAGATCAGGTCGTGAACCAGGGCGACATTGCCCAGGCTCTTGGACATCTTCTCGGCCGCCATGTTCAGGAAGCCGTTGTGCATCCAGTAGTTGGCGTAGCCGGTTCCGTGGTCGTGGCCAGCGCACACGCCCTGGGCCATCTCGTTCTCATGGTGCGGGAACAGCAGGTCGATCCCGCCGCCGTGGATGTCGATCGGCAGGCCCAGGGTCTTCTCGATCATCGCCGAGCATTCGATGTGCCAGCCGGGGCGGCCTGGGCCCCAGGGGCTTTCCCAGACCGGCTCGTTCGCCTTCGACGGCTTCCACAGCACGAAATCGGCCGGGTGCTGCTTGTAGGGCGCGACGTCGACGCGGGCGCCGGCGATCATGTCCTCCATCGGCTGGCGCGAGAGCTTGCCATAGTCGGCATAGGCCTGGGTATTGAAGAGCACGTGGCCCTCGGCCGCATAGGCCGCGTTGTTGCGCACGAGCTGACCGATCATCTCGATGATCGCGTCCATGGTCTGGGTCGCGCGCGGCTGCTCCGTCGGGCGCAGGGCGCCGAGCGTGGCCATGTCGTCGTTGTAGATGGCGAGGTAGCGGTCGGTGATGACGTCGATCGACACGCCCTCGTCAGCCGCCTTCTTGTTGATCTTGTCGTCCACGTCGGTGACGTTGGCCGCATAGATCACCGCATCTTCGCCGTAGACGTGGCGGAGCAGGCGGAACAGCACGTCGAACACCACCACGGGCCGGGCGTTGCCGATGTGAGCGTAGTTGTAGACGGTCGGCCCGCAGACATACATCGTCACCCGCGACGGATCCCGGGGAACGAAGGCTCGCTTTTCGCGGGCCATGGTGTCGTAGAGCGCGAGGGCCATCTGGGTCCTTCATGTTTTCTGGCGCCGCCCGATTCAAAAACTGACGCCGCGTAACGGTTGCCCCCAAAGGGGTTGGCCCCATATACATTCGGTCCGGCCTTGAGGCCACGGTTCCGTCCGTGCCTCTTCGAGGGCCGATTTAAGGGGTGGCACGCGTCATTTCCGGGGCCTTCGTCCCGGCGCAACTCAGGCCCCGGAAAGAAAACCGCTCACAGATGGACGCTCCCAGTCGCGACCGAACCCTGGTCGGAACCCCCGGCCTTGATCTTGAAGCCGTGAAGCGCCCGACGCGCGAAGAGGCTATGGAAGCCGTGCGCACGCTGATCGCGTGGGCCGGCGACGACCCCCGCCGGGAAGGCGTGATCGATACGCCCAAGCGCGTTGTCGACGCCTATGCCGAGTGGTTCGAGGGCTACCAGCTAGACCCGTCCAAGGAACTCTCGCGCACCTTCGAGGACGTGCAAGGCTATGACGACATCGTCATGCTGCGCGACATCGAGGTCGAGAGCCACTGCGAGCACCACATGGCTCCGTTCCTCGGCAAGGCCTATGTCGCCTACATGCCGACCAACCGGGTCGTCGGCATCTCCAAGCTGGCCAAGGTGGTCGAGATCTTCGCCCGCCGCCTGCAGACGCAGGAGACCATGACCCAGCAGATCGCCGACGCGATCACCGACAGCCTGCGTCCGGCCGGTGTGGCGATCCTCATCGACGCGGCCCACCAGTGCATGACCACCCGCGGCGTGCACCACCGCCACGTCTCGACCATCACCACCCAGTTCACGGGCGTGTTCAAGACCGACGCGACCCTGCGCCAGCGCTTCCTCGACTTCGTCAACAAGCGCTGAGCCGCATCAGGCCTTCTTCGGAAGGCTTGACAGCAACAGGTTGGCCGTGGCCTCGGGCGATCCCTCGCCCGTCAGCGCCACGGCCACAAAGGCCTGCTTTTCCAACGCATAAGCCACCATGGCCCGTGCACCGGGCATCCCGCCGGCGTGGCCGAGCCAGGTGTCGGTGGCGCTCGGGTCGGCCAGCTTCAGGTCGCTGACCATCACGCCCAGCCCATAGGACGAGGCCGGCGACACGTTCACCATCGGATAGAGCCTGGCGAACCGGCGGCGGGTCAGCTCCACGCCGTGGAGCCGGCTGGCCATCAGCGCGCGCCAGAACCGCACCACATCGGCCGACGAGGCCGAGACCGCCCCGGCCGCGTAGGGCGTGGTGACGTCGTCGTCTTCCGAAGCCGGATAGGCCATGTCCCGCGGGGTCTCGCGCGGCGCCAGGATCGTCGTCTCGCGCAGGTCGAGGCGTTCGATGATCCTGCCGGTAAGGGCCCTATCGTAAGGTTTTCCGTCCACCGCTTCTATGATCCTGCCGAGCAGGACATAGCCGGTGTTGCTGTAGGACCAGGCGCCGCCGGGACAGAACAGCGGCGGTCGCGCGGCCGCGACGGCGAGCAGGCGTTCAGGCGGCTTGTAGCCCCGCTCGGCGTGCAGGCCCGGATCCTCCTGGAACGAGTAGAGACCGCTGGTGTGGCCCAGCAGATCCTCGACAGTGATGAAGGCGGCGTTGGGCATGTCGGGCGCCCAGCGCGAGAGCTTGTCGTCCAGGGACAGCTTGCCCTCCTCGACCATCTGGAGGATCGCGGTCGCGGTGTAGGCCTTGCCGACGCTGGCCCAGAAGAAACGCTGCGGGAACGGCGCGTCATGCAGCGGCCCGGTCAGGGTCTGAGTCCATATCCCGCCGTCCGGGCGCGCGACGGCGGCGGTCAGGGCCTGGATCTTCATCTTGCCGGCGGCCGCGGAGAGCTTTTCCTCCAGCCCATCGTCGATCGCCGGCGCCAGGCGGACTGAGCCTGCCTTGGCCGCGGCTTCCAGCTGCCAATCTGCGAGCGGCGCGCGTAGCGGGGCGCCGGCATAGGCGACATGGCCCTTGCAGCGCAGTTTGGCCGGCTTGCGCGCCGCCAGGGCCTGGGCTGGAAGTCCGGCGGAGGCGACAGCGGCCAGTACGGTGCGACGGTCGAGGCTCATGCGGGCGCTCCCAGGGTTGCCGTCGCCACCGTTGGTCGCAAAGCGCGGCCATAGAATGGCGAGGTTCCCCCTAGCGCGGGCGCGCCTGCGCGCGCCATATGCGCGCCATGACCCAAGCGAGCTTTCCCACCGCCCCCGACAAGGCCGCGCTCGAACGCGGCGAGATCCTGAGCCCCCGGTTCGACGCAAACGGCCTGGTCGCCGTCGTCGCGACCCACGCTGAGACCGGCGAGGTGCTGATGTTCGCCCATATGAACGCCGAGGCCTTGGCCCGTACTCTGGAGCTGGGCGAGGCGGTGTATTTCAGCCGCTCCCGCAATGAGATCTGGCACAAGGGGGCGACCAGCGGGCAAATCCAGAAGATCGTCGAGATGCGGATCGACTGCGACCAGGATTGCATCTGGCTGAAGGTCCTGCCCCAGGGCGACGGCGGCGCCTGCCACGTCGGCTTCCGCTCGTGCTTCTACCGCGTGATCGAGGACGGCGCGCTGGTGGAACGCCCGTGAGCCCGGCCGAGGCCCTGCTCGGCTTCACCGCCGCCGCAGCGGTGCTGACCGTGCTGCCGGGCCTGGACACCGCGCTGGTGCTGCGCGCCGCGGCCGTCGAGGGGTCCAAGCGGGCGACGCTTGCGGGGCTCGGAATCGCGATCGGCTGCCTGGTCTGGGGCGCAGCCGCCGCCGTCGGGCTGGGGGCGCTGCTGGCGGCTTCGCACCTGGCCTTCACCCTGCTGAAGTGGGCCGGCGCGGCCTATCTGCTGTGGCTGGGGATCGGGCTGATCTCCAGGCCCCGCAAGACCTTCGACATGGAAGCGGTCGAAGGCGCGCCCATCGGCGACGACTTCGCCTGGATGCGCCGGGGCCTGACGACCAACCTGCTGAACCCGAAGATCGGGGTGTTCTACGTCTCGTTTCTTCCGCAGTTCATGGCGCAGGGCGTGCCGGCCGGGCCGTTCCTGTTCCTGCTGGCGGCGGTGCACGCGAGCATCGGCATGATCTGGTTCGCCCTGCTGATCGCGGCCATGGCCCCGATCGCGCGGACGCTGAAGCGCCCCGCGGTGGTGACCTGGCTGGATCGCCTGACGGGCGGCGTCTTCGTCGCCTTCGCCGCCCGCCTGGCGCTGGAAAAGGCCTAGGCCTCGATCAGCGCCGAGACGCCCGCCGCCTCCGGCTTCACACGGAAGGTCTTGAGGACCCGGGTCTCAAAAGTCCTCGAAACGATGGTCGAAACCGCCATCAGCTCGGCCTTCGCCTCCTCCCGCGACAGGGTCAGCAGCACGAAGCCCTTGGCGGCCTGATCGCAGAAGACCACCTCCTTCGCCGACTGGGCGTAGAGGTCGCCCAGCGAGAAGCTCTTCACCGTGTCGCCGCCGCCCGGACTGGTGACGCCGGTCGTGCCGAACTCGACGGCGACGCGGCGCGCCCCCTTGTCGTGCAGCTCGTTGGCCCAGAAGGCGTGGCTGTCGCCGGCCAACACGATGGCGTGGCCGCCGGAAGCCTTGATCGCGTCATAGACCCGCTCGCGGTCGGCGGGGTAGCCGTCCCACATGTCCAGGCCATAGGGCAGGTCGAGGGCGGCGAGGCGCTCGATCTGGCCGAGACGCTTGCGGGCGGACTCGGACTCCTTGGCCAGGATCTCGGCGGTGCGGGCCTCGCCAAACGCCGTCTTCAGGCTGGCGACCGGGATGTTGGCCATCAGCACCTCATTGCCCAGCACCTGCCACACCTGGCCGGCGGCGGCCGAGCGCTTGAGCCCCTCGGCGAGCCAGGCCTCCTGGACCTGCCCCATCATCTTGCGGCCGGGATCGGTCAGCTTCACGCGGAAAGCGTCAACCGCCGCCTGGTCGGCGCCCTCCGGCAGGTCGCGGTCATAGCGCAGCTGCTGGTCGCGGGCGGTCAGGCGCGTCTCCAGCATGAACAGGCTCATCAGGTCGCCGAACGAGAAGGACCGGTTGATCGCGGCCCCGCCGTCGGCCGGCTCGCGGATCGGCATCCATTCGTAATAGGCCTTGATCGCGCGCGCCTTGCGCTCGTTCCAATCGCCCTCGGTCTGCGGCTGGTGGTTCTGGGCGCCGGTCGAATAGCTGTCGTTGGCGGTCTCGTGATCGTCCCAGACGACGATCCAGGGCGCGCGGGCATGGGCGGCCTGGAGCTGGGGGTCGGACTTGTACTGGGCGTGGCGGACCCGATAGTCGGCCAGCGACAGGATCTCGCGCGGCGGATCGTGCGGGCGCTCGGCCGCCACCGCCGAGTCCATGCCGTAGGTCCCGGCGCCGCCGTATTCGTAGATGTAGTCGCCCAGGTGCAGCACCGCGTCGACGCGGGGCAGCTTGGCGATCGCCTCGTAGGCGTTGAAATAGCCGTTCGGGTAGAGGCTGCACGAGGCCACGGCCAGGACGACGTCCTTGGTCGGCCCCTTGGGCAGGGTGGCTGTGCGGCCCATCGGCGAGGTCGCGCCATTGGCCTTGAACTCGAAGCTGTAGGCGCGGGCGGCGTCGAGGCCGGCGACGTCGACCTTCACTGTCCAGTCGCGGTCCGGCCCGGTGACGCCCTGGCCGGACTTGGCGCCGCCGGCGCGGCGGTCGATCGGGTTCAGGGTCCAGGTATAGGCGATCTCGCCCGCGGTCGGATCGGCCGGAGTGATGCGGGTCCAGAGGATGACGCGGTCGGCCAGCGGATCGCCCGAGGCGACGCCATGCTTGAAGGCGACCTCGCCGACGTAGCGCGCGGCGGCCTGAGCGGCGGTGGGCGCGGCCGCGCCGAGGCCCAGCAGGGCCAGCGCCCGGCGTCGATTGATCTGCATGCGGATTTCCCCCTGAGCGGACTCGATGATCGGGTCTGCTCCTAGAGGAATTGCATGACGGTCCGATGTCCAGGCGTCCGCCCGCCCATCCCGGTGGAGGCTGGAACCTGCCGCAGCCCGGTTCCGAGCTCAGGCGGCGGCAAGGTCCCCCAGACCCTTCTGGTCCCAGCCCCCGCCGGGATGGACGTGCGGAGCGGCGCGCCGAGAGAGAGCGGGCGCCGGTCCGACGCGGGAGGCGGCGAGCTATCCAGGGGCCGCCTCCCGGTCATGGTGATCCTTTATCGTGGGGACGGTCGGATCACCGCAGAACCGCGTCCAGACCCGTTGGCCGAGGCGCAGCCCTGACTACTCGCGAACTTGCAGGCCGCCGGCCCGGACGGACGCATGACCCCCAGATCGGCGCGGGCCGAGGTCGCCAGGGCGATGGCGCCCGCGGCGAGGAACGAGGCGATCGAGAATCCGAGCGTGAGGTATTTCATGGCTTCGTTTCCTCCGTCGGCGGGGGAGCGCCGGCGCGTTCTTCTTGTTGAGAGTTTGTTTACGGAGAACAACGTTCGGCGCGCAGTTGCAGCGGCTGTCGACGGCCTGCGCAACCGTTGCAGGCCAGGGACGCAACCCTTGCGCTACCGCATGCAACCGTTGCATTTCATCGCGCAACCGTTGCATGCCCGGTTGCATTTCGGGGCGGCTGTGGGATCATCAGACCACCATGCATCTGGCCACCCCCTTCTCAGAGAAGCTGGACTTGGTCCTGAAGGCGCTCTCGATGAGCCGCGGACGGCTGGCGGCCGACCTTGGCGTGGACAAGTCGTTGGTCGGGCGCTGGGCGTCCGGCGCCGTGACCCCCTCGGCGCACAACCTGGAAAACCTCACCAAGCTGGTCGCCCAGCGGCGCACCGGGTTCACAATGCTGGACTGGGACCGAGACCTGGCGAGCCTGGCGCATGTCTTTGGAGTCGAGCCGGCGGTCACCCGGGTGGTCGAGCAGCCGGTGAACGGCGCGGCTCACGGCGGACTGCCGCTGCCGGGCATGGACCTGGTGCGGATGATGACCGAACGTCGGGCGGCCACCTATGAAGGCTTCTGGCGCAGCACCCGCCCGTCCATCGCCATGCCCGGCGAGATCTTCCACGACTACGGCATGATCCGCCGCGGTCCCGACGGGCTGCTCAACTTCAAGATGGGCGGCTCGGGCCTGCTGTTCGACGGCTGGATGATGCCGATCGAGGGCCAGCTGTTCGCCATCCTGTTCGACACCGTCGGCCAGACTCCGGTGTTCCTGATCTTCAACGGAGTGTCGCTGCACAAGGCGGTGCAGCTCGACGGCCTGATCCTGGCCGCCGCGCTCAACGCAGCGCGCACCCCCTCGTCCTATCCGGTGGTGCTGGAGCGGCTGGGCGACCTGACCGGCGATCGCGAGGCCGATGACGCCCATTGCGAGGAGTTGCTGAAGCTCGACACCGCCGCCACGCCCGAGAGCGCGCCAGAGGCCATGCGCAAGCACCTCATCCGCGATATCGGCCCCACCGCCGCCGAGACCGGGGCCGGCGAGTTGTTCCTGCTCTCCAGCTGGGCCAACAGCCTGTCGAAGGGCCTGTCTTCGGGCGGACATCTGCAAGGGTGAGCGAAAGCGACGTCGAGGACGACGACCTCGCCGCCGATCTCCCCGCAGGAGACATGGCCGCGCGGATCGTGACTGTGGCGCCGGAGGGCGCGGGCGGGCGGCTGGACAAGACCCTGGCCGAGCTGGTCGCCGACCTTTCCCGCGGACGCATCCAGGCGCTGCTGGCCCAGGGGCTGATCAGCCGCGAGGGGCGCCCGCTGTCCGACGCTTCGGCCAAGGCCCAGGCCGGCGACTATCAGATCCTGGTGCCGCCCCCCGCGCCCGCCGAGCCGCAGGCAGAGGACATCCCGCTGTCGATCCTCTACGAGGACGACGACCTGATCGTGGTCGACAAGGCGCCGGGCATGGCCGTGCATCCGGCGCCGGGCAGCGAGAGCGGCACCCTGGTCAACGCCCTGCTGCACCATTGCGGCGCCAGCCTGTCGGGCATCGGCGGGGTAGCGCGGCCCGGCATCGTGCACCGGATCGACAAGGAAACCTCCGGGGTGATGGTGGCGGCCAAGTCGGACGCCGCCCACCAGGGCCTGTCGAAGCTGTTTGCGACCCACGACATCGACCGCGTCTATGTGGCCCTGGTCCGCGGCGCCCCGCATCCAGCCCGCGGGACCATCGAGACGCGGCTCGGCCGCTCGCCGCACGACCGCAAGAAGATGGCGGTTCTGAAGAGCGGTGGCCGCGAGGCGGTCACGCACTATATGACCGAGCAGGTGTTCGGCCCGGCCGACAAGCCACAGGCGGCGCGGGTCTCGTGCACGCTGGAAACCGGCCGAACCCACCAGATCCGCGTACACATGGCCTCCAAGGGGACGCCGTGCCTGGGCGATCCTGTCTATGGCTCGGGCCCGCCGGCCGCGCCGGTGCGTGAGGCCCTCGCCGCATCGGGGCTGAAGCGCCAGGCGCTGCACGCCGCAGTGCTGGGGTTCATCCATCCCGTGACCGGCCAGGCTTTGCGGTTCGAAAGCCCTCTGCCCGCCGATATGGCGCAACTGCAAGCTAACCTGACAGCTTTGTAAGAAAGCTTGTGCCCAAGCCGCCTTGAAGGCGCCTACTTCCGTCTGTACAAATATCCGAGTTGAGCAGTCGGACTTTTGGGCCGTCGGTTTCTCCCAAGCCAGGCCCTTACGTCAGCCGCAACCAATACCTATCTGAAGGATTGGAGGGGGCGGACGTGTTCGCGCGCCGGTGCGCTGCGACCCGAAAGTCCGCCAAGTAAGAAAGGGGATACGTCCATGGCCGCCAACGCGCTCGCCGTGATGTCGCCGGAAGGCGGACTGAGCCGGTATCTGACTGAAATCCGCAAGTTTCCGATGCTCGCCAAGGACGAGGAATTCATGCTGGCCAAGGCCTGGCGTGAACACGAAGACTCGGAAGCCGCCCATAAGCTGGTCACCAGCCACCTTCGCCTGGTGGCCAAGATCGCCATGGGCTATCGCGGCTATGGCCTGCCGATCGGGGAAGTGATCTCCGAGGGCAATGTCGGCCTGATGCAGGCGGTGAAGAAGTTCGAGCCGGACAAGGGCTTCCGCCTGGCGACCTACGCCATGTGGTGGATCCGCGCCTCGATCCAGGAGTACATCCTGCGGTCCTGGAGCCTGGTGAAGATGGGCACCACCGCTGCGCAGAAGAAGCTGTTCTTCAACCTGCGCAAGGCCAAGAGCCAGATCAGCGCCTTCCAGGACGGGGACCTGCGCCCCGACCAGGTCAGCCAGATCGCCACCAAGCTGGGCGTGCTGGACGAAGAGGTCGTCTCGATGAACCGCCGGCTGTCGGGCCCCGACGCCTCGCTGAACGCGCCGCTGCGCGTGGACGGCGAGAGCGAGTGGCAGGACTGGCTGGAAGACGAGACCGCCGTCAGCCAGGAAACCTACGTCGCCGAGAACCAGGAACGCGGCGCGCGCATGACGCTGATGGAAGCGGCCATGAGCGAGCTGTCGGACCGCGAGCGGCATATCCTGACCGAACGCCGGCTGAAGGATAACCCGACCACCCTGGAGGATCTCGCCTCGGAATACGGCGTCAGCCGCGAGCGGGTGCGCCAGATCGAGGTGCGGGCGTTCGAGAAGCTGCAGAAGGCGGTCACCGCCGCGGCGCGCGAGAAGAACCTGATCGAAGCCTGACCGGCGTAATCAGAACGAACGAAGGCCCCGCAGCATCCTGCGGGGCCTTTTTCGTTGCGCGACGGGCTAGGCCGCCCGTTCCTTGCCCGGATCGTCCGGCGGCAGGAGGGCCAGCAGGCCCTGGGCGCGGCGGCCCATTTCAGCGGCGTCGAAGGTCTTCGCCTGGGCCACGTTCGCCAGATAGAGCTGGAAGTCGGTGGCCAGCCTCGCGAGCTTGGCGTCCTTGGTCACCGCCGCCCCGCGCTGCAGTTCGATCATCTGGGCCAGCAGGGCGCGCATCGCCTGGGTCGGATCCGTGGCGATCGCCGGAATCGCCGAGCGGACGATCTTCAGGGCCTGGAGGATGCGTTCGGCGTCGGGCGTGGCGCTGACGTCCGAGCGGCGCTTCAACGGGCCGCTGTAGTCGCCGGAATTGAATCGCCGCCGGTCGGGGCCGACATACTGCACCGCCTCGACCCAGTCGCGCGGATGCAAGGTCACTGCTTCCAGCCGGCGCAGCAGCTCCTTGGTGTTGTAGGGCTTGCGCAGGAATTCGTGCACCCCGGCGTCGCGGGCGGCGATGATCGCGCCGGCGGTCGCGGTGGCGGTCACCATGATCACCGGCGCCATGCGGCAGGCCGCGTCGGAGCGGCGCAGCTGGCGGGTGAACTCGACGCCGTCGACCTCGGTCCCGGCCAGTTCGACGAAAATGAGCTGGGGATTGACCTGACGGGCCGCCTCCAACCCCTTGCGGGTGGTGGGGGCATGCCAGATCTGCACCGGGGCGATGTTGCGCATCAGGTCCGCCAGCAGGCGCGCGCTGGCGTTGGCCGGATCGACGATCAGGACCCGCTGCATCAGCGGCGTCATGCGCTGAATCTGTTTCAGGTCTTCGTTGAACAAGGGCGGCGCTCGGAACTCCGGATTCCACGCAAACATGGACCGGACGTCCTTAAGAACGCCTTACGCCGCCCGTCGCCCTTTCGTCGCCGATCAGTCCTGGAACGGATCGCGGACCATGATGGTGTCGTCGCGCTGCGGGCTGGTCGAGACCATGGCCGCCGGAGCGCCGATCAGTTCCTCGACGCGGCGGACGTACTTCACCGCATTGGCCGGCAGGTCCTTCCACGAGGTGGCGCCGGCGGTGCTTTCGCTCCAGCCGTCCATCTCCTCATAAACCGGCTCCAGCGCCGACTGAGCCTTGAGGCCGGCGGGCAAGTAGTCGAGCACCTCGCCGTTCAGCCGGTAGCCGGTGCAGATCTTCAGTTTCGGCAGGCCGTCGAGCACGTCGAGCTTGGTGAGCGCGATGCCGTCGATGCCGTTCAGGGCCACCGACTGGCGCACCAGGGCCGCGTCGAACCAGCCGCAGCGGCGCGGACGGCCGGTGACGACGCCGAATTCCCGCCCCACCGTGCCCAGGTGCTGGCCGATCTCGTCGCTGAGCTCGGTCGGGAACGGGCCTTCGCCGACGCGGGTGGTGTAGGCCTTGACGATGCCGAGCACGAAGCCGGTGCCCTTCGGCCCCAGGCCCGAACCAGCCGCGGCCTGGCCGGCCACGGTGTTGGACGAGGTCACATAGGGATAGGTGCCGTGATCGACGTCCAGCAGCGCGCCCTGGGCGCCCTCGAACAGCACGCGCTTGCCCGACTTCACGATGCCGTCCAGCAGACGCCAGGCCGGCTGGGCGAAAGGCAGGACCTTGGGCGCGATCTCCTCGAGCGCGGCCAGCAGCTCGGCGCCGTCGTATTCCGGCAGGCCCAGGCCGCGGCGAAGCGGGGTGTGGTGGGCGAGCAGGCGGTCGATCTTGGCTTCCAGGGCGTCGCGGTCGGCCAGGTCGCCGAGGCGGATGGCGCGGCGCCCGACCTTGTCCTCATAGGCCGGGCCGATGCCGCGGCCAGTGGTGCCGATCTTGTTGACCGCGGCGGCCTCGCGCGCCTGGTCCAGGTCGCGGTGCAGCGGCAGGATCAGGGCGGCGTTGTCGGCCAGCACCAGCAGGTCCGGGGTGATCTCGATCCCCTGGGCGCCGATCTTGGCGATTTCTTCCAGCAGGTGCCACGGGTCGACGACGACCCCGTTGCCGACCACCGACAGCTTGCCCTGGACGACGCCCGAGGGCAGCAGGCTGAGCTTGTAGACCTGGTCGCCGACCACCAGGGTGTGGCCGGCGTTGTGGCCGCCCTGGAAACGCACGACGACGTCGGCGCGGTTGGACAGCCAGTCGACGAGCTTGCCCTTGCCCTCGTCGCCCCACTGGGCGCCGATCACGGTGACATTAGCCATTTGGGTACGATCTCCCGGCCTGCCGAGCGGGTCCGACCACGCCCTTCGACAGGCTCTCGGCGGGTGGACTGGATCGATTGTAGGAAGCGGTGGCGCGGCCTGAAGGCGGCGGCTTTCCGTTTCGCCGGGGGTAAACCAGCGGCGCGGGGCGGCGTCAACCCCCAGCCGAGAAGTTCAGGCGCGGCGAGGTCGCGGCGCGGCGCGGCTCGGCCTATGTAGGAAGGCTCTCCCCGCCCCTCTCGCCGATGGTGTTCTCAAGCATGAGCGTGACGATTTCCGACATCGAGGCCGCCGCCGCCCGACTGGCCGGCCATGCGGTCGAAACGCCGCTGATCGAGAGCCCCGCCCTGAACGAGCGCCTCGGCCGCCGCGTGCTGATCAAGCCCGAGACCTTGCAGCGGGTCGGGGCCTTCAAATTCCGCGGCGCCTATAACCGCCTGTCCCAGCTCTCGGCCGACGAACGCACCCGCGGAGTGGTCGCCTTCTCGTCGGGCAATCACGCGCAGGGCGTGGCGCTGGCGGCGCGACTGCTGGGCATGCCGGCCCTGATCGTCATGCCGTCCGACGCCCCGGCGGTGAAGGCGGAAGCCACGCGCGGCTATGGCGCCGAGATCAGGTTCTACGACCGCATGACCGAGAGCCGCGAGGCGATCGCCGCGGGTCTCGCCGCCGAGCGCGGGGCGGTGATCGTGCCCGCCTTCGACGATCCGGACGTCATCGCCGGCCAGGGTACGGCGGGCCTGGAGCTGGTGCGCCAGGCGAAGGCGCGCGGCGCAGAGCTCTCCGCCGTGCTGACCCCGATCGGCGGCGGCGGGCTGATCGCCGGCGTCTCGACGGCGGTGAAGGCGCTCTCGCCCTCCACCCAGGTGTTCGGCGTCGAACCGGCCGGTTACGACGACACCCTGCAGTCGCTGCGGGCCGGCGAGCGAATCGGCGTGAAGCCCGCGTTCCGCACCCTGTGCGACGCGCTGGAAAGCCCGGCGCCAGGCGTGATCACCTTCCCCATCGTCCAGAAGAACGTCAGCGACATCGCCGCGGTCGACGACGCCGAGGTGGCCCAGGCCGTACGCTACGCCTTCTCGGTCCTGAAGCTGGTGGTCGAGCCCGGCGGCTCGGTCGGCCTGGCCGCCCTGCTGGCCGGCAAGTTCGCATCGCTGCCGGAGGGGCCGGTCGGGCTGGTGCTGTCCGGCGGCAATGTCGATCCCGACCTCTTCGCGGCCCTCCTGCGGGGCGAGACCTGACGGCCCGCCCCGCCGCAAGCCTTCCCTAGAGCCGGTCCTCAGGCGTCGCGGTCGCGGCCCCCGGCGCTTCGCGTGGGGTGACGAGCTTGGCCAGCTTCGGTTTCAGCCAGTTCTCGAAGTCATCGACGAACTCGTAGACCACCGGCACCAGCACCAGCGACAGCAGGGTCGAAGTGATGAGGCCGCCGATCACCGCCACCGCCATAGGCTGACGGAACTCGGCGCCCTTCTCCAGGGCGAAGGCCGTCGGCAGCATGCCCGCGGCCATGGCCACGGTGGTCATGACGATCGGGCGGGCCCGCTCGCGGCAGGCTTCGATCAGGGCCTCGCGCTGGGGCATGCCCTCGCGTTCGCGCTCGATGGCGTACTCAACCAGCAGGATCGAGTTCTTCGCCGCCAGGCCCATCAGCATCAGGAAGCCGATCAGCGAGGGAATCGACAGCGACAGGTTGAAGATGAAGAGGCCGATGAAGGCGCCCCCCACAGCCAGCGGCAGCGCCGCCAGGATGACGATCGGCTTGAAGAAGCTGCGGAACAGCAGCACCAGAACGGCGAACATCAGGAAGACCGCGGTGGCGAAGGCCACCACGAAGCCGCCGAACATCTCGGCCATGGCCTCGGCGTCGCCGATGGCGCTGGGGGCGACCCCGGCCGGCAGCTTCTTCATGATCGGCAGCTGGTGGACCATCTGGGTCGCATCGCCCAGCTCCACCCCGTCGGCGAGTTCGGCCTGGACGGTCATCTGGCGCTGACGGTTCAGGCGGTCGATGCGCGCCGGACCCGCCTGGAACTCCACGTCGGCCACGGCGCCCAGCGTCGTCGACCCGCCCGAGGCGGTCGGCAGGCGCAGCTGGCGGACCTGCTCGATGTCGGCGCGGGCCGACTCCGGCAGGCGGATGCGGATCGGGATGCGCCGCTCGCCTTCGTTCATCTTCGGGATGTTGGCGTCGATATCGCCGACCGTGGCGACACGCGCGGCCTGGGCGATCGCCTGGACCGAGACCCCGAGGCGCGCCGCCTCGTCCGGCTTCGGCCGGATCACCAGTTCGGGACCGATCGGCGGGTTCTTCGGACGCGGATCGGTGACCCCGTTCAGGGTCCGCATCTGGCGTTCGAGCTCGAGGCTGGCCTGTTCAAGGGCCTTGGGATCGGAACCGGTGAGGATCTGCTCGAACCCCGCCGCGCCCTGTCCGTCCAGGAAGTTGAGCCGCACGTCCGGCACCGCGGCGATCTGAGCGCGGACGCGATCCTTGAGCTGATTGCCCGTGACCTTGCGGTCGCCGCGCAGCAATACGGTGATGGTGCCGTTGCGCAGGTCGCTGCCGCCGCCCCCGCCGCCGGGACCGAAGTTCGCCACGGTCGAGCCGACCTGGCTGAACACGCCGGTGACTTCCGGCTGGGCGACCATGACCCGGGTCGCCTGCTGCACCGCCCGCTCCATGTCGTCGATGGTCGCACCCGGCGGGCCCTGGACGTTGATGTAGACGTAGTCAGGGTCGCCCGGCGGCTGGAACCCCTTCGGCAGGAAGGCGATCATCGCCGCCGAGCAGACAAACAGCAGCAGCCCGGCGATGGAGGCGATGATCCGGTGCTCCAGCGCCCACTTCAGGGCGCTGGGATAGAAGCCCTCGAACGGCTTTTCCGGCCGCTCATGTACGGTCGGCTTGAGGAAGTAGGCCGCCATCAGCGGGGTCACCAGTCGGGCGACCAGCAGCGAGAACAACACCGCCACCGAGACGGTAAGGCCAAATTCCTTGAAGAACTGGCCGGGAATGCCCGGCATGAAGCTGACCGGCGTGAACACCACGACGATGGCGAAGGTGGTCGCCACCACCGCCAGGCCGATGGCGTCGGCGCCCTCCAGCGCGGCCTGGAAGGGCCGCATGCCGCGGGCCACCCGCTTTTCGATGTTCTCGATCTCGACGATGGCGTCGTCGACCAGAATGCCGATCACCAGGGTCAAGGCCAGCAGCGTCACCAGGTTCAGCGAGAACCCGGCCATCTTCATCACGAAGAAGGTGGGGATCAGCGAGATCGGCATAGCCAGCACGGTGATAGCGGTCGCCCGCCAGTCGCGCAGGAACAGCAGCACCACCAGGGCCGCCAGCACCATGCCTTCGAGCAGCACGTGCTGGGTGGCGCGGAAGTTGGCGCGGGTTTCGTCGACCGAGGCGTAGATCTTGGTGAACTTGACATTGGGATCGGCCTTGGCGATCTCGGCCAGCTTGGCGTTCACCCCGTCCTCGACGTCGACGTCGGACGATTCCTTGGTCTTGCTGACCTGGAAGCCAACCACCGGTCGATTGTTCAAGCGCGCGAAGCCGCGGGCCTCGGCCGAGCCCTCGCCGATATCGGCGACGTCGGTCAGACGCACGAACCCGCCGCCGCCGGTGGAAATGGTCATGGCTCGCAGCTGGGCGATGGTCTCGGCCGAGCCGAGCACGCGGACGGTCTGCTCGCGCCCCCCGACCTGGACGCGCCCGCCGGGGGCGTCCTGCTGGAAGGCCATCAGGGCGTTGTTCACCTCGGCCGCGGTCAGGCCGCGGGCGGCCAGCTTGTCAGGATCGATGACGACATTGATCTCGCGCGCGACGCCGCCGACCCGGCTAATCTGGGCGACGCCGCTGACGGTCTGCAGCTCGCGGGCGATCTTGTCGTCCACGTACCAGGAGAGTTGCTCGTCCGACATGGTCGGCGCTTCGACCGCGTAGGTGATGATCGGGAAGGCGTCGTCGATCTCGACCCGGGTGACGGTCGGTTCGTCGATGTCGCGCGGCAGGATCTGACGCGTCTGGTCGGTCTTGGCGCGAACCTCGTCGGTCTTCTTCTGGAGATCCTCGCCCATCTCGAACTGGATGGACGTGGTCGAAACACCCTGTGTCACCACCGACTGGATGTTCTTGACCCCGGTGATGCCCGACATGGCGTCTTCCACCGGCCGGGTGATCTGGGTTTCCATTTCCCCGGGGGCAGCGCCGCTCTGCGTCACCGTGACGGCGACGACCGGGAACTGGATGTTGGGGAACTGCTTAACCGCCAATCCCGAATAGGCGATCATGCCGGCGATCAGCAGGCCGATGAACAGCAGCGCGACCGGAACCGGGTTGCGGATCGCCCAGGCCGAGATCGGGAAGCCGGAGCCTCCGCCCTGATGGTCGCTCATTTGGCCCTCGCGGCGGGTTGGGCGGCCGTCGCGGCGGCCTCGACCGGCTTAACCAGATCACCGTCCAGCAGGAACGAGGCGGCGTTCTGCACCACGCGGGCGCCGGCCGGCGGACCCTTGACGATCTGCACGAGGCCCGAGCCGCGCTGGCCGGTCTGGACGGCGACGTGCTTCACGCGGTTGTCGGCGCCGACCACCATGACCGCAGCGCCGTTGGCGTCATAGCGGATCGCCGTCTCGGGCAGGGCCAGCGCCGACTCGCTGGCGTCGGCGAAGATCGCGCGGGCGAAGCCGCCGGCGCGGATGTCCGAGCGGACCGGCAGCAGGACGCGGACCTGGCCGAGCTTGGTCTGGGTGTCGATCTGCGGGCTGACGATACGAACCGTACCTTGCACCTGGCCGCCGCCGGGCAGGGTGACGGTCGCGGTCTGACCGACGCGGATGCGGGCGAGGTCGTCCTCGGCCATGTCGGCGGCCAGCTCCATGCGCCCGTCGCGGGCGAGGCGGAACCAGGGCGTGCCGCCGCCGGACGAAAGATCGCCCGGCCGCACGGTGCGCTCGAGGATCACGCCCGAGACCGGCGCCGCGACCGCGAGCTTGGCCAGCCGGGTCTTGAGGTCGCGCAGGTTCGCGCGGGCGGCCTGGGCCTGGAAGCGGCGTTGAGCGATCTGTTCCTGGGCGAGGACGCCCGTGCCGTCGAGGTCGGCGACGCGCTTGGCCTGGTCGTCCGCCTGGGCGGCCTGGGCCTCGGCCTGGGCGATCTGGGCTTCGAGCAGCGCGGGGTCGAGCTGCACCAGCACCTGGCCGGCGCGGACGGTGTCGCCGACGTCGGCGTTGACGCGCAGCACGCGGAAGCCGGTCACCTCGGCGGCGACGGCGGCCTCCTCACGCGGGCGCAACGTGCCCGAGGCGCTCAGCGCGCCGCTGATCGCGCGAGGCTCCAGCCGCACGACGGACACAGCCCGCGCCTGGGCGGCCGGGTCCTTCTTCGCCGGTTCCTTCTTGCCGCACGCCGATAGCGCCAGGGCGCAGGACAGGCCGGCGACGATGGCCAGAGAGGTCTTCTTGCGCGTCACGTTCAACGGGCCTCTTTGTTGGTCGGTGCGGACGCCAGCGGCCATCCGCCGCCGAGCGCCTTGTAGGTCTGGACCGCCCGGCGCAGGGCCTGCACCTGGGCGGCGGTCTCCTGGCTGCGGACGGAGCGCCAGGCCTGTTCGTTGTTGAGGGTGGTCTGCAGGTCGACCAGCCCGGCGACATAGCCCCGCTGGGAAGCCTTGTACGCACGCTCCGCGCGGGCCTCGCCCTCGTCGAGCAGTTGGACGCGACGGCGGTCGGCGGCCAACTGCACCAGCGAATTCTCGGCCTCGCCATAGGCGGTCTGCACGGCCTTCTCATAGGCGATGGCCGCCTGCTCGGTTCGGGCGTCCTGGGCCTTCACCTCGGAGAGCAGGCGCGGAATGTCGAGCACCGGCACCGAGACGTTGGCGCCGATCGTCCAGTTCTGGGTGGTGGCCGAGTAGCCCGGCTGCTCGCTCTTCTGCAGGCCGATGCCCGGCGTCAGCTTGAAGGTCGGGAAGAAGGCCAGCTTGGCGTAGTCGAGGCGGCCCAGGGCCGAAACCAGCATCGCCTCGGCGCGGCGCACGTCCGGCCGGCGAGCCAGCAGTTCGCCCGGCACCACGCCCGGCGGCTCCGGCGGGGTTCCGACGCTGGCGTCGACCGGCAGGTTGGCCGTGGGCTCGACGGCGCGGCCGACCAGGATCAGCAGGTTGCGGCGCTGGGCCTGCAACTCGGCTTCCAGCTGGGCGACGTTGCTGCGCGAGGCCGACAGGTCGCCGGCCACGCGGTCGGCCTCGGACGAAGCGGCCAGACCGCGCTGGGCGCGGATGTTGACGATCCGATAGAGCTCGGCCTGGATCTTCTCGGTGGCCCGCGCGTCCTCGAGCTGGATGGCCAGGCCGCGGGCCTGGAAATAGCCGTCTGCGACCGAGGCGGCCAGGCTGGCGCGAGCGGCCTCGTAGTCGAGGCGGGCGGCGGCCATCTCGGCGTTGGCGGCCCGGCGCGTCGCCCACAGGCGGCCGAAGAGATCGATTTCCCAGGAGACGTCGAAATTGGCGGAATAGTTCTTGCTGTCGCCGTCCGACGAGAAGCCCGGGATCGAGATCGCCGTCCCGTCGATCACCTTCTTCTTGGTGTCCGAGGCCGAGCCGACGGCCGCGCCCTGGGGCAGGAAGGCGGTCAGGGCGCCCGCCCGGGTGGCGCGCGCTTCGCGCAGGCGGGCCGCGGCGGTGCGCGCATCGGGGCTGGCGGCCAGGGCCTGGTCGACCAGCGTGTTAAGCTGGGGGTCGCCGAAGGCGGTCCACCAGGCGTCGAGGACGGCCGGATCGGCAGGCGTGGCGGGCGTCGGCGCCTCGTAGGCGGCCGGCAGGCGAGTGTCGGCCGCGCGCGTCGAGGCGCAGGCGGACACGGCAAGACACGCCAGGCCGACCAAGGATCTAGCCGCGAGTGAGACTGGTCGCATGTTCTCTTCGTCTTTACGGCTCACGCAGTCGCCCGCCGTATCGCCGGCGTGGGGAGGCGCGACGCGAACCATTGGTATCGGCCTCATCGTTCTTAGTCGCCGCAGCGTTTCACGTCGATTGCATAGACGAGACAATCGCACGTGGAACCGGGGCTGTGGCGCGCAGGCCGCAGAGCACTGGCGCACATCTTCGCCAACCACTAGGGTCCGCGCAATTCCAGCCCCATTTGAGTGATCTATGAAACACTTTCTCCTCGCTGGCGCCGCTGTCTGGGCCGTTTTCACCGCGCCAGCCCTGGCCGCCGATCTCGACCCCGCCAAGATCGCCGAGCACGTCAAGATTCTGGCCTCGGACGAATACGAAGGCCGCGGACCGGCCACCGCCGGCGAGACCAAGACCGTCGCCTACATTACCGAGCAATACAAAGCCGCCGGGTTGAAGCCGGGTGGAGATCTCGTGGACGGCCAGCGCAGCTGGACCCAGGACGTGCCGCTGGCCCGCTTCGAGAACAAGGGCCCGGTCGCGGTCAGCGTCACCGCCGCCGGCAAGGCGCAGACCTGGACCCAAGGCGAACAGATCGCCCTGCGCCCGGCTCAGAACGGGGCCGCGCGCGTCACCGTCAAAGACGCCCCGGTCGTCTTCGTCGGCTATGGCGTCAAGGCGCCCGAGCGCAACTGGGACGATTTCAAAGGCGCCGACCTGAAGGGCAAGATTGCCCTGGTGCTGGTCAACGACCCCGACTTCGAGACCGGCAAGGGCGACTTCGGCGGCAAGGCCATGACCTATTATGGCCGCTGGACCTACAAGTTCGAAGAAGCCGCGCGTCAGGGCGCCGTCGGCTTCCTGGTGATCCACGAGACCGCTCCGGCCTCGTACGGCTGGGCGACGGTCAAGAACTCGAACACCAACAGCCAGTTCGACATCATCCGCAAGAACCCCAGCGACGCCCACGCCCTGGTCGAAGGCTGGATCCAGCGCGACAACACCGTCGAACTGTTCAAGGCGGCCGGCCTGGATTTCGACGCGCTGAAGGCGCAGGCCCAGAGCCGCGAGTTCAAGCCGGTCGAGCTGAAGGGCGTGACCTTCTCGACCGATTACGCCGTCGATGTGCAGAAGATCGTCTCGAAGAACGTCGTCGGCATGGTCCCGGGCGCCAAGCGGCCGGGCGAGACCATCATCTACTCTTCGCACTGGGACCACATCGGCGTCGGCCTGCCGGACGCCAAGGGCGACAAGATCTACAACGGCGCCGTCGACAACGCCGACGGCGTCGCCACCATGATCGAGATCGGCCGCGCCTTCGCCAAGGGCCCGGCGCCGGAGCGTTCGGTGGTGTTCCTGGCGGTCACCGCCGAGGAAAAGGGCCTGCTGGGTTCGGAATACTATGCAGCCAACCCGCTCTACCCCGTCGCCACCACGGTCGCGAACATCAACATGGACGCGCTGTCGCCGACGGGCCCGGCCAAGGACTTCACCACCTCGGGCGACGCGGCCTCGACGCTGCAGGACGCGCTGATCGCCGTGGGCAAGGCCAAGGGCCGCTACTACACGCCCGATCCGCGCCCGGAAGCCGGCTCGTTCTTCCGTTCGGACCACTTCCCGTTCGCCAAGCGCGGCGTGCCCGCGATCTCGTTCGGTTCGGGTCGCGATCTGGTGAACGGCGGCCGCGCGGCCGGCGACGCCTTCGCCAAGGTCTACACCGCAGAGCGCTACCACCAGCCGGCCGACGAGTTCGACACCAGCTGGAACCTTGAAGGTATGGCCCAGGACGGCCAGCTGATGTTCGAACTGGGCCGCCAGCTCGCCAATTCGGCCACCTGGCCGGAATGGAAGGCCGGTTCGGAATTCAAGCAGACCCGGGACGCCACCGCGGCCCAGAGGAAGTAAAGCACACGAGGGAAGAGATGGCGCAGGCAGGCTTGATCCGTTCCGGGATCGGAGGGTGGACCTTCGAGCCCTGGCGCGGGGTTTTCTACCCGGACGACCTCAAGCAGAAGGACGAGCTGGCCTACGCCTCGCGTCATCTCACCTCGATCGAGATCAACTCGACCTACTATTCGAGCCAGAAGCCGCAGACCTTCGCCAAGTGGGCGGCGGCCACGCCCGACGGCTTCGTCTTCGCCATGAAGGCCTCGCGCTTCTGCACCAACCGGCGCGTGCTGGCCGAGGCGGGCGAGTCCATCGACAAGTTCCTGAACCAGGGCATCGTCGAGCTGGGCGACCGGCTCGGCCCGATCCTGTGGCAGTTCGCCCCGACCAAGAAGTTCGACCCGGACGACTTCGGGGCCTTCCTCGATCTGCTGCCGAAGTCGCACGGCGGCCTGGCCCTGCGCCACTGCGTCGAGGTGCGGAACGCCAGCTTCGTCGATCCGACCTTCGTGAAACTCTGCCGCGACCGCAACGTGGCGATCTGCCTGTCGGAGAACGAGCATTACCCGCTGATCTGCGACATCACCGCCGACTTCGTCTATTCGCGCCTGCTGATGGGGTCCGACGACATCCCGACCGGCTATGCGCCCAAGGACCTCGACCTCTGGGCCGAACGCTTCGGCCAGTATTCGAGGGGCCAGGTTCCCGGCGATCTTTCGCCCATCGACCGCACGGGCCCGGCGGAGGGCCCGCGCGAGACCTTCGTCTTCTTCATCCACGAGGGGAAGGTGCGGGCGCCGGCGGCCGCCCAGGAACTGCTGAAGCGGGTCAACAAGTAGTCCGGAACGCAAAAACGCCCCCGGCGCGAACCGGGGGCGTTGGATGCAAGAATGCGAATTCTTGGTTGCGGGCTTACGCGCCGCCGGGGAAGCGCATCGGCACCTTCACGACGCCGGTCTTCGAACCCATGGGCAGAGCGTCGGCCACGCACAGGGCGGCCTTGTCGAAGCCCTTGCCGGCCTTGCTGTCTTCCAGGACCTTGCAGCCCGACAGCTTGCCGCCGTCAGCGTTGCACTCGAGCATCACCACCGCGGCGTCGCGGGTGTTGGCGTGCTTGGTCAGGCACTTGGACATGCTTTCCTGGAAATCGGCCGCGGAAGTCGCGCCGGCGAACGCCAGGCTGAGAGCAAGACCGCCCCCGATCTTGATGAGATTTTTCATCGCCCCACTCCTTTCTAGATTAACGGACGCACTCCTCTATCGGGCATTCAGGTTAAAAGAATCTGATGGCGCAGAATTTGATTTGGTTAACGCCAAGTAAACTGCCGCATCACAATTATCGTGACTTTATATTTATTATACGAGGGAAGTCTGGAATTTCCGGACTTTCAGTGACGATTGGTTAGCAACCTCCCGGCATGGTGGCAGAAAGGCTATACGTAGTCGGGGGAAATTTAGGTGAAGCGCTTTCGGCTTGTCGACTTGCCGCTGATCGCGAAGATCGGCTTCGCGCCTGCTTTTGCACTGGTCATGCTGGCGCTGACCGCAGGCGGCGCAGTGATCATCCAACGCGGCCAGGCCAACGACCTTAAGCAGGTCGTGCATACGGATCTGCCCAACAGTCTGCGTCTGCAGAAGGTGTCCGAGCGGATCACCGCCGTTCACGGCCAACTCTACTTCCTGTTGACCCACCAGGCCGCTTCGATCGACACCGACAAGATCGAGGGCGATAGCCAGGCCATGCTGGCCGAGGTGGACGCCATCACCAAGGAAGTCCAGGCGATCGCCGCCAAGGCGCCGGCCTCGCAGAAGAAGTCCTTCGACGACCTGATCAAGGCCTTGAAGGGCACGCGCGACGCGCTGGACGTGATCGCCGCGATGATCTCCACCGACTTCGGCACCGCCGCCGGCTTCGCCGCCCCGTTCGAGCAGGAATACTCGAACATGACCGGCATGCTGAACAAGATCGTGGCGGCCAACAACGCCCTGACCGACGCCAACGCGAAGGCCAGCGAGGAGCGCTCCAGCGCCGCCCAGATGGTGACCATCGTCGCCGCCCTGGCCACCCTGCTGATCGCCGGCGCCCTGGCCTGGGCCCTGACCATGATGCTGCGCCGCGACGTCAAGCAGATCGCCGGCGCCACCGAGGCCCTGGCCCGCGGCGACAACGCCATCGATCTGGACAAGCTGGCCCGCAAGGACGAGCTGGGCGCGATCGTCTCTTCGCTGACGATCTTCCGCGACAACCAGCTTCACCTCGAAAAGCTGCGCGTCGAGCACGAGCAGACCGAGGCCGCAGCCGAGATCACCCGCCGCCAGAACGCCGAAGCCGCCGCGGCCATCGCCGAGGAACAGGCCATGGTGGTCAACTCGCTGGCCGAGGGCCTCGACAGCCTGGCCGCCGGCGACCTGACCTATCGCCTGGAACGCGAATTCCCGGGCGATTATCGCAAGCTGCGCGACGACTTCAACGCCGCCTCGGCCAAGCTGGAAGAAGCCATGAGCGCCATCGCCGGCGCCACCGCCTCGATCCAGTCGGGCGCGGGCGAGATCAGCACCTCGGCCGACGATCTGTCGCGCCGCACCGAGCATCAGGCCGCGACCCTGGAAGAGACCGCCGCCGCGCTCGACGAGATCACCGCCACCGTCAACAAGACCTCGGAAGGCGCCAGCCACGGCCGTGAGGCCGTCGCCTCGGCCAAGACCGACGCGGAGGAAGGCGGCCTGGTCGTCAGCCGCGCGATCGAGGCCATGGGCCAGATCGAATCCTCGGCCAAGCAGATCAGCCAGATCATCGGAGTGATCGACGAGATCGCCTTCCAGACCAACCTCCTGGCGCTGAACGCCGGGGTGGAAGCGGCCCGGGCCGGCGACGCCGGCAAGGGTTTCGCGGTCGTCGCCTCGGAAGTGCGGGCCCTGGCCCAGCGCTCGGCCGAAGCGGCCAAGGAGATCAAGACCCTGATCAGCGCCTCTTCGGCTCAGGTCAGCGAAGGCGTGAATCTGGTCGGCGAGACCGGCAAGGCGCTGGAGCGGATCGTCCGCCAGGTGGGCGAGATCTCCAACGTGGTCGGCGAGATCGCCGCCTCGGCGAAGGAAGAGGCCCTGGGCCTCGGCCAGGTGAACACCGCCGTCAACCAGATGGACCAGGTCACCCAGCAGAACGCCGCCATGGTCGAGCAGTCGACCGCCGCGAGCCGCGTGCTGGCCGACGAGGCCCAGGAACTGGCCCGTCTCGTCGCCCGCTTCAAGGTCACCGGCGGCGGGCTTCAGCACGCAGCGACCCGCAGCGCGGCTCCGAGCCGCTCGCGGCCGGCCCCCGCCCCGCAACAGCGGCTGGCGACCCGCGGCGCGACCGCCCTGGCCCCGGCCGCCCAGGCCGAAGAGGACAGCTGGGAAGAGTTCTAAGAGCTACAAGACGTCCAGGAACGGAAAGGGGTCGCCGTCGGCGGCCCCTTTTTCGTTGCGCCGCGCGCTTGACCTCCGCGGCGTCAGGGCAGCGCAATTCCCGGAACGCGGCCCCGGGGAGGCGCGAGCGATCATGGTTAACCGCACCTTAAGGCGGCGTGCGCCAACCATCGGGCATGCGCGCCCTTCCGCTCCTGCTGATCCTGACCCTGGGCCTCGCCGCCCCGGCCGGCGCGCAGCAGGGCCGCAAGCCCCCCACGCCGCCCACCACGGCGGCGGCTCCGTCTTCAGCGCCCGCCGCGCCCTTCTCTCCGATCGTCAGCCTGACGCCGTCGGGCGACGCCCAGCGCTGCCGCACGAGTTGCGCCAGCAGCTACTATTTCTGCCTGTCGACCGACGCGCCCGAAGACTGCTCGCCCAACTGGATGCAGTGCCGCAACGCCTGCGACGCGCCCAGCCGTCGACAGGTGATCAGCACGCTTCCACCACGCCCCTGACGAGATCGTTTGGCTTCGCGCCCGGCATGGCCGTAATATGACGGGCGTCACCTTTTCGAGTCAGAGAATGTCAGAAGTCGCCTATCTTCCCGTCGGCAAGCGCGAGCAGACCAAGGTCGCCAATCGCCTGGCGATATTGGACGCCGCCCGCGAGGTGTTCGGGGAGCTCGGCTACGAGACCGCGACGGTGCGCGACATCATCCGCCGCACCGGCCTGGCCGCAGGCACGTTCTACAACTACTTCAAATCCAAGGACGAGGTGTATGTCGCCCTGGCCAGCGAGGGCGCGCGCCAGTTCGCGCCGCTGCTGAAGGCCCAGCGCGCGCAGTCGGCGAACTGGGAAGAGTTCGTCCACGCCGCCATCGAGGCCTATTTCCTGTTCCTGGCCGACGCTCACAAGAGCTGGCTGGCCCAGCGGCCGCCGGGCGAGATGCAGCCCCACGTCCATGGCGAGACGCCCGAGATGACCGCGGTCTTCAACGAGGTGCGCGAGGCCATCGTCGACGAGATCGCCCGCGGCGGGGCGCCGGCCGCCGACCCCGATTACCTGGCGGCCGCCTGTATCGCCATCGCCCGCGAGGTTGGCGAGAAGATGATCGCCCGCCGCCCCATCGACACCAAGGGCGCCACCGAGTTCGCGGTCGCCATGATCCAGGGCGGCCTGAAGAGCCTGCCCAAGGCGGGGGGCTAGGCCAAGGTGGCCGACAGTTCGCTCGTCAGGTTCATCGCCAAGACCGTCCTGTCGCTGCCATCGCCGATTTTGCGGCTGCTGTCGGGCGGCGGGGTCACCTATCGCGGCGGGCGCACGCTGGATCCACGCTTCCAGTTCCTGACCGCTCAGGCTGCACGCATGCCCGCCCTGGCCACGATGAGCCCTGAGGCGGCTCGTAGAGCCTCTGCGGATGGGGCCAAGGTCTACGGCGGCCGCGCCGAGCCCGGCGTGACGGCCAGCGCCGCCACCCTGGTCGCCGAGGGTCGCAGCATCCCCGCGCGGGTCTACCGCCCCGACCGACAGGATCCGGAAGCCCCGGCGATCGTGTTCGCCCACTTCGGCGGCGGGGTGATCGGCGACCTCGACACCTGCCATGCCTTCTGCGGCCTGCTGGCCGGGATCGCCAGCGCGCCGGTGATCTCGGTCGACTACCGCCTGGCGCCCGAGCACCGATTCCCGGCCGGGCTTGAGGACGTGCTGGCCGCCTATCGGCACGTCCGCGACCATGCCGCCGATTTCGGCGCACCGGCCGGCCGCGCGGTGATCGGCGGGGACTCGATGGGCGGCAACTTCGCCGCCGTGGTCTGCCAGGAACTACGCCGCGCCGGCGAGCCGCAGCCTGACCTGCAGATCCTGATCTATCCGTGCGTGGACGTGGCCAGCGAGACGGCGTCCATGACCACCTATGCCGAGGCCTTCCCCCTGAGCCGGGCGACCATGGACTGGTTCATGGGCCACTACATGGGCCCAGGCGCCAATCCGGCCGATCCGCGGCTGTCGCCGATCCGCGAGCCGGACCTAGCGGGCCTGGCGCCTGCCGTGGTCGCCACCGCCGGCTTCGATCCGCTGGTCGACCAGGGCGAGGCCTATGCGCGGGCCTTGCAGGCTGCGGGCGTCCCGGTGGTCTATCGCTGCTACGACAGCCTGGCGCACGGCTTCACTGCGTTCACCGGCGCCGTCCCCTGTGCGGACGTCGCCTGTCGAGAGATTGCGGGCCTAGTCCGCGAAGGCCTGGAGGGACGGATTGCGCGCGCTGCTGGTTGAGGAATTGGCGCCCGACTACGGCGGCTGCGCCCTGAAGGAGATCGACACCCCCGCCCCCGGGCCGGGCGAGGTCCAGGTGCGCGTGAAGGCCGCGGCGGTGAACTTTCCCGACCTGCTCCAGACCCGCGGCGAGTACCAGCACAAGCCCGCCCTGCCCTTCATTCCCGGCATGGAGATCGCCGGCGAGGTCAGCGCCCTGAGCGAGGGCGTCAGCGCCTTCGCGGTCGGCGATCCCGTGGTCGGCGGGGCGCGGATCGGCGGGTTCTCCGAATACGCCGTCACCTACGCAGCGGGGCTGCGCCGCAAGCCTGACGGCCTCTCGTTCAGCCAGGCGGCGGGCTACGCCACCGCCTATCTGACCGCCTATGTCTCGCTGGTGCGCCGCGCCCGGCTCCAGGCCGGCGAGTGGGTGCTGGTGCATGGGGCGGCCGGGGGCGTGGGCCTGGCGGCCGTCGACCTCGCCAAACATCTCGGCGCCAAGGTGATCGCCGCCTCGGCCTCGGACGACAAGCTCGCCATCGTCCAGGCCGAATACGCGCCCGATGCGGTGGTCAATGTCAGCGGCGGCTTCCGCGAGAAGGTCAAGGAGATCACCGGCGGGCGCGGGGCCGACGTGATCTACGACCCCGTCGGCGGCGACGTGTTCGACGAGAGCACCCGCTGCATCGCCTTCGACGGCCGCCTGCTGGTGGTCGGCTTCGCCTCGGGTCGCCTGCCGGTGCTGCCGGTCAACATGGCGCTGATCAAGGGCTTCTCGGTGATGGGCGTGCGGGCCGGCGAATACGGCCGCCAGTTCCCCGAGAAGGGCGCCGAGAACCAGGCCGCCGTCTGGGGCCTGGCCGACAAGATGAAGCCCCGCGTCGACCGCGAATTCGCGCTCGCCGACTGGCGCGCGGCCTTCGATTCCCTGGCGCAGCGCAAGGTGGTGGGCAAGACCATCGTGCGGCCGGACCTCTGATGAGCGCCGGCAAGTCCCGCATCATGTATGTCGAGGACAAGTCGGGCGGCCTGACCGGCCCGGCGCGGGTCGGGCGGGTGTCGTTCTCCAAGTCCGGCCGCTCGCTGTCCTATGGCGGACGGACGTTCCAGTCGCTCGCCGGCCGGGGCTCCAAGGCCAACTATTTCGACGTCGAGACCGGCGACCACTACTGGATCTCCGGCCCCCGCAAGGATGGCGCTGACGGCCTCTACGGCGCGCTGACCACGCCCGACATGGTCGATGACGATGTCGCCGAGGAATACTGGGCGCAGGTGCGCGGCCTTGCCCGCCCTCCGACTTGATTCGCGCAACGTCGCGGCGATCCCCTATATGAACCTGGGCGCGCAGACGGAGACCTCGCCATGACCATCGAGCACGAGTACGAGCTGGAAGGCCTGAAGGCCGCCGGAAGCCTCGTGGCGCGCACCCTGGAAGCCATGGGCAAGGCGCTGGAGCCAGGCATCACCACGCGCGAGCTCGACCAGCTCGGCCGCAGGATGCTGGAGCTGGAGGGCGCCAATTCGGCGCCCGAGATCACCTACAACTTCCCCGGCGCGACCTGCATCTCGGTGGCCCCCGACTGCGCCCACGGCATTCCGGACGACCGCCGAATCGAGGCCGGCGCTTTGGTCAATATCGACGTCTCGGCCGAGCTGAACGGCTTCTTCGGCGATACCGGCGCCAGTTTCCCCGTTCCGCCCGTGAAACCGCAGATCGAGCGCCTGTGCCGCGACGGCCGCCGCGCCATGTGGGCGGGCATCCGCGCGGTGCGTCCGGGCGGCAAGCTCAACGAGATCGGCAAGGCCATCCAGGGCTTCGCCGACAAGAACGGCTACACCCTGGTCACGAACCTCGCCAGCCACGGGGTCGGCCGCTCGCTGCACGACGATCCGGGCGAGATCCCGACCTGGTGGGAGCCGCATGACCGCCGCCGCATCCACGAGGGCCTGGTCTTCACGATCGAGCCGTTCCTGTCGCTGGGCGCCGACTGGGTTGAAGAGGGCGACGACGGCTGGACCCTGACGCCGCCCGGCCATGAGCCGACCGTGCAGTACGAACATACCCTGGTCGCCACCCGCCGCGGGCCGGTGATCCTGACCCTCACCGCCTGAAACCTGGCTTTGGTGGTTGACTCGGGGTCTAGCCTCCCGTAGGAACCGCCGCTCAATTTTCGACCCGGAGCTAATCTCGTGAAGCGGACTTTCCAACCGTCCCGACTGGTGCGTGCTCGCCGTCACGGTTTCCGCGCGCGCATGGCGACCAAGAACGGCGCCAAAGTCGTGGCTCGCCGTCGCGCCAAGGGCCGCAAGCGCCTGACCGCCTAAGACGCGTCAGCGTCCTGACGACCAAGGTGTCGGCGTGACCGACGCCCCTCCCGTCATCGAACGCATAAAGAAGCGTTCGGACTTCCTCGCCGCCGCGCGGGCGCATTCGTGCGCCAAGGGCGCGGTGGTGATGCAGGCCCGCGATCGGGCCGACGATTCCCCCGTCATCCGCATCGGCTTCACCGCCACCCGCAAGGTCGGGGGCTCGGTCGTGCGCAATCGCGCCAAGCGCCGGATGCGCGCGGCGGCCCAGGCGATTCTGCCGCAGCTGGGAAAGCCCGGCTTTGACTATGTTTTGATCGCTCGCGGCGGCGCCCCGACCCGGGCATGGCCGCGTTTGCTTGACGATGTGAAAACCGCACTGATAAGCCTCGCGGCCGAAAGCGACAGCCCGTCCCGCGCCTAGCAGCGCGCCCCCACCTTCCTCGCCCCGAGCGCGCGTTCCCATGCAAGACAACAACAACCGCAACACGATCATCTTCGTGATCGCCGCGGTCGTCATCCTGATCGGCTACCAGTTCCTGGTGCTGGACCCGGCCACCAAGAAGCGCAACGCCGAGCTGGCGCAGCAGCGCGCCGCGGCGGCTTCGGCCCAGGCCAACGCCCCGAAGGGCGTGGCCGCGCCCGGCCTGCCCGGCGGTTCGGCTGCAACCGCGGTCGTCTCGCGCGGCCAGGCCGCCGCAGCCAGCCCGCGCGCGCCGATCGCCACCGAGGCCCTGGCGGGTTCGGTCTCGCTGCGCGGCGCGCGCATCGACGACCTCTATCTGAAGAACTACCGCACCACGGTCGAGAAGACCTCGCCGCCGGTGGAGCTGCTGCGCCCCGAGGGCGCACAGAACGCCTATTTCGCGGAGTTTGGCTGGACCGGCTCCAACCTGCCCGGCCTGCCGACCGCCGACACCGTCTGGCAGGTGGTCGAGGGCTCGACCCTGGCCCCCGGCAAGCCGCTGGTGCTGCGCACCTCGAACGGCCAGGGCCTGACCTTCACGCGCAAGATCGAAGTCGACGACAAGTTCATGTTCACGGTGACCGACACCGTGGCCAACACCGGCGCGACGTCGGTGACGCTGGCGCCCTACGCCTCGGTCCAGCGCCAGGGCATCCCCAACGATCGCCGCAACCAGATCGTCCACGAGGGCGCGATCGGCTGGCTGGGCGGCGAACTGCGCCAGGTGAAGTACGCCAAGTGGCTCAAGGAAGGCGGTCCGACCGTCTCGTCCACCGGCGGCTGGACCGGCATCACCGACAAGTACTGGCTGACCGCCCTGATCCCCGATCAGAAGGAGGCGATCCAGGGCCAGTACCGGGTGACCAAGTCCGGCTCGACCGACATCTATGAAGCCAATTTCGTCGGCCGCCCGCACATCATCCCGGCCGGCAAGCAGGTCGTGCAGACGACCCGCCTGTTCGCCGGCGCCAAGGTCGTGCCGCTGCTGAAAGACTATCAGGCCAAGCTGGCGGTCGAGCGCCTGGACCTGGCCGTCGACTGGGGGAACTTCTGGTTCATCACCCGGCCGATGTTCATGCTGCTGGAATTCTTCTTCCATCTGGTCGGCAACTTCGGCATCGCCATCCTGCTGCTGACCGTGACGGTGAAGCTGCTGTTCTTCCCGCTGGCCAACAAGAGCTACGAGTCGCTCACCAAGATGAAGAAGGTGCAGCCGCAGGTCGAAGCGCTGCGCACCAAATTCAAGGACGACCCGGCCAAGCAGCAGCAGGAGCTGATGGCCCTGTACCAGAAGGAAAAGATCAACCCGCTGACGGGCTGCCTGCCCATGCTGGTCCAGATCCCGGTCTTCTACGGCCTCTACAAGGTGCTGACCGTCACCATCGAAATGCGCCACGCGCCGTTCTTCGGCTGGATCCAGGACCTGTCGGCCAAGGACCCGCTGAGCATCTGGAACCTGTTCGGCCTGCTGCCGTACAATCCGGCGACCGTGCCGGTGATCGGGTCGGTGCTGAACTCCGACCTGCTGCACCTGGGCCCGCTGGCCCTGCTGTACGGCCTGACCATGTTCCTCTCGACGGCCATGAACCCGCCGCAGCCCGATCCGGTGCAGCAGAAGATCTTCCAGTTCATGCCGCTGATGTTCATGTTCATCATGGCCCCGTTCGCGGTCGGCCTGCTGATCTACTGGAGCTGGTCGAACATTCTGACCATCCTGCAGCAGTACGTGATCATGCGTCGGTTCAAGGTCGACAATCCGATCGACCAGATCATCGCCAAGCTGACGGGCAAGCCCAAGGAAGTCGGGTGACCGAAGAACCGCTCTACGACGAGGAGACGCTGGAGGCCGCGCGCGTGCTGTTCGCGCGGCAGGCCAGCTTCCTGATGGGGGCGGTCTCCATCGACGGCCTGCCGGCGGGCGACCTGCCGGAGGTCGCCTTTGCGGGCCGCTCGAACGTCGGCAAGTCCTCGCTGATCAACGCCCTCGTCGGCCACAAGCATCTGGCGCGCGCCTCCAACGAGCCGGGCCGCACTCGGGAGCTGAACTTCTTCGTACTGGACGACAAGCTGCGGCTGGTCGACCTGCCCGGCTACGGCTGGGCCAAGGCCTCGAAGGTCGCGGTGAAGAAGTTCCAGAACCTGGGCCGCGACTTCCTGCGCGGCCGCGCCAACCTCAAGCGCGCCTACCTGCTGATCGACGCCCGCCACGGGCTGAAGGAGGTCGACGAGGAGCCGATGGCCGCCTTCGACAAGGCCGCGGTGTCCTACCAGATCATCCTGACCAAGGCCGACAAGCTGAAGGTCTCCGAGGTCGAGGCTGTCCGCGCGCGCACCGAAGCGGCGATCCGCAAGCGACCGGCCGCCTTCCCGCGGGTGCTGGCCACCTCGTCGGAAAAGGGGACCGGCCTGCCCGAACTGCGGGCGGAGATCATGGCCGCCTGCGAAGTGACGCCCTGACACCCTGACGCGGGGTCAGTCTTTGCCCCGCCGCGCGTGCGTGGAACAAGGCGGGGGAGGAAACGTCAGGACCGCCCATGCTCTCCACCGCCGGCCGCACCGCCTACGACGCCGATCTGGACCTGTTCCGCGATCAGGTGCGCAAGTTCTTCGACAAGGAGCTCTATCCGCACCTCGACCGCTGGGAAGAGGCTGGGATCGTCGATCGCAGCTTCTGGAAGGCTTATGGCGAAGCTGGCCTCCTCTGCCCGCAGGTTCCGGCCGAATACGGCGGCCTGGGGCTGGATTACCGCTACAACGCCGTGATCGGCGAGGAGCTGTCCTATGCCGGCTCGTCGGCCGGCGTGACCCTGCAGTCGGACATCACCGTCGACTACATCATCAACTACGGCTCGGAAGACCAGAAGCAGCGCCTGCTGCCGGGCATGGTCTCGGGCGAGATCATCACCGCCATCGCCATGACGGAGCCGGGAACGGGCTCGGACCTGCAGGGCGTGAAAACCACCGCCATCCGCGACGGCAACCACTATGTCCTGAACGGCAGCAAGACCTACATCACCAACGGCCAGAACGCCGACGTGGTGATCGTGGTGGCCAAGACCGATCCCAGCCAGGGCTCCAAAGGCATCTCGCTGATCCTCGTCGAGCGGGGAACCGCAGGCTTCGAGCGCGGCCGCAACCTCGACAAGGTCGGCCAGAACTCGGCCGACACCTCCGAGCTGTTCTTCAACGACGTGCGCGTGCCGATCACCAACTGTCTGGGCGAGGAAGGCCGCGGCTTCGCCTATCTGATGAACCAGCTGGCCCAGGAGCGGCTGCAGATCGCCATCGCCGGCCAGGCCGGCGCCCAGCGCGCCTTCGACGAGGCTGTGAAGTTCACCAAGGAGCGCAAGGCCTTCGGCCAGGCGATCTTCGACTTCCAGAACACCCGCTTCACCCTGGCCGCGCTGAAGGCCAAGCTGCAGGCCGGGTGGGCGCACCTCGACTGGGCCATCAAGCGCCACGTGGCCGGCGAGTTGAACGCCGCCGAAGCCTCGGCCGCCAAGCTATTCCATACCGAACTCCAGTGGGAGGCCTGCGACACGGCGCTGCAGTTGCACGGCGGTGCCGGCTATATGAATGAGTATCCGATCGCCCGCCTCTGGCGTGACGCTCGCGTGCAGCGCATCTACGGCGGCACGAGCGAGATCATGAAGGAAGTGGTGGCTCGCAGCATCTGAGCGCGCGGAGCGTCGGGCAGGCGACAGCCAAGCTTCCAGCCTTGCCGTAGAGCTCGGCCGGATTGAGGATGCCGCCCATGACCGCTCACGCCGAACCGCCTGCGATCAGCATGGCCAATGTCCGCGCCGCAAGCCGCCTGCTGGGCGCGGTCGGCGCCGTGGACCTGGAGCGCCTCCTGCCGCACCTTCGGCCGGTCGAACTCGTGCGCGGCCAGGTGTTGTTCGAGCCGGGCGACGACGTGGTCGTCACGCACTTCCCGACCTTCCGGACCATGGTCTCGCTGCTGATCGTGACCCGCGACGGACACGAGGTCGAGGCGGCCACCATCGGGCGTGAGGGCGCGGTCGGCGGCATCGTCAGCGCCGGTTCCAAGCCCGCCTTCGGGCGCGGCGTGGTGATGATCGGCGGAAGCGCCCTGGCCGTGCCCACCGCGGCGCTGGAAACGATCAAGGACACATCGCCCCGGTTCGCCGAGCTGTTCTCGCGCTACGCCGATTCCCTGCTCGCCCAGATCATGCAGTCGGTGGCCTGCAACGCCCTGCATTCGGCCGAGGCGCGCTGCTGCCGCTGGCTGCTGGCCACTCATGACCGGGCTGGCGACAAGACCATTCAACTCACCCAGGAGGCGCTGGCCGAGATGCTGGGCGTCCAGCGCACCACCGTCACGGGCGTAATCCAGGCGCTGGAGACCAAGGGCTTGGTCCGCCACCGCCGCGGCGGGGTTGAGATCATCGACCGCGCTGGCCTCGAGCGCGCCTCCTGCGAATGCTACGCGGCGGTCGAGGGCCACTTCGCGCTGATGCTGCCCCAGGTCGCGCTCTAGAGTTTCTTCTGCGGATAGATCGTCTCGCCGCGCTCCAGCATGGCGACGAAGGCCTCGATCTTCTTCGCCCGCCCGCCAGGCGTCTTCATGTTGTGGGTGCGGAAGGCCAGGGCGAAGCGGTTCTGCTCGGTCAGCCTGGGCAGCATCGCGCTGGCCTTGGGGCTGGCGTCGATGGCCGCCTGCAGGTCGTCCGGGATCGCCAGGGCCCGGCCGCTGCCATAGGCGCGGTTCCAGCGGCCGTCGGCCTTGGCCGCCTCGACTTCCTTCAGCCCATGCTCGGTCATCCGCCCTTCGGCGATCAGCCGGGCGACGTTGTCGACGTTCTTCTGGCTCCAGATGCTCTTCCGGCCGCGCGGCGTGTAGCGCTGCAGGTAGCTCTGGGCGTCCAGGCTCTTACGCACCGCGTCGATCCAGCCCCAGCAGAGCGCAACGTCGATGGCCTCCAGCGGCGTGATGGAGGCCAGCCCCGAGCCGGTCTTGTAGATCCTGATCCAGACCTCGCGCTCGCCATCATGATGCCCGCCGAGCCAGGCGTAGAAGCTGTCGGCGTCGGCGAACTCCTGGACGTGGGCGGGATCGACCTCGATCGGCGCCATCAGGGGGCCTTCACGGTCTGGCCGCCCTTCATCACGAAGACCGGATGCTCCAGCACCGTCACGTCGGCCAGCGGATCGCCGGTGACGCCGATCAGGTCGCCATAGGCGCCGACGGCGATGCGCCCGACGTCCTTCTCCTGGCCCAGCGCCTGGGCGGCGTTGACGGTGGCCGCCTGGATCGCCTGCAACGGGGTCGCGCCGTAGCGGACCATCACCGCGAACTGCCGGGCGTTGTCGCCGTGCGGGTAGACGCCGGCGTCGGTGGAATAGATCTGCTTCACGCCGGCCTTCAGGCTCTTCTTGAAGTTCTGGCGCTGGATCTCGCCGATGTCGCGGTCCTTCTGCAGGTTCTCCTCCAGCACCCCGTTCTTCTTGCCCTCGGCCTGGGTGTAGTCGGTGTTGTAGATGTCCATGCCGAAATAGGTCCCGTGCTGGACCGCCAGCCTGATCCCCTCGTCGTCGACCAGGCTGGCGTGCTCGATGGTGTCGATCCCGGCCAGGATGGCGGCCTTGATCCCCGGCGCGCCGTGAGCGTGGGCGGCGACCTTCATGCCGGCCATGTGCGCCTCCTCGGCGACCGCCTTCATCTCGTCCAGCGTCATCTGCTGAGCGCCGGGCGCATCGCCCCGCGAGAACACCCCGCCGGTCGCGCAGATCTTGATCACCTGGGCGCCGTATTTGCGCAGGGTGCGGACGGACTTGCGCGCCTCGTCAGGGCTGTCGGCGTTGTAGGGCGCCTTCTGGTCCATGGAGGGCGGGAAGAAGGTCTCGTCGCAGTGGCCGCCGGTGGCCCCGAACGAATAGGCGGCGGTGACGATGCGCGGGCCCTGGATGAAGCCGCCTTCGATCGCCTCGCGCAAGCCGACGTCGCCATAGAAGGCCGACCCGACATTGCGCACCGTGGTGAAGCCGGCCTCCAGCGTATCCTTGGCGTGGCGCGTGCCGATCGCCGTCCAGAATGCGTCCGAGAACTGGTAGCCGGTGTAGCCGCCGTAGAGCGGCGAGATGGTCAGGTGGACATGCATGTCGATCAGGCCGGGCAGCAGGGTCACGCCCGGCAGGCTGATCTGACGCGCCCCCGCAGGCACCGCGTCGCCCTGGCGGCCGACAGAGACGATGCGGCCGTCGGTGATGATCACCATCGGCCTGTCGGCGACCTTGCCGGTCGCGGTGTCGACCAGGCGCGCTGCGCTGACCGCGACGGTTTCGGCCTGGGCCGGCAAGGCGAAGGCGGCCGCGCAGGCGGCGAGAAGGACGGCGCGCATGGATTCCCCCGGATATGCGGATCGTGCAGCGACGCTACCATGCAACGCGCGGTCGTCGAGGCGGTGACATGGGGGCCAGGGTCCGCTATCGGAGCGCCCGTAGCTGCCTGGAGGGCCGAAGCCTTGACCGACGACGCCGAAGAACAGGGCTGGGCCACCGCCAAGACCCTCGCCGAGGCTCTGCCCTACATCCAGATCTACGACCGCGAGGTCGTGACGATCAAATACGGCGGCCACGCGATGGGCGAGGAAAGCGTCGCCAAGCTGTTCGCAGCCGACGCCGTGCTGCTGAAGATGCTGGGCTGCCATCCGGTCGTGGTGCACGGCGGCGGACCGCAGATCTCGCGCATGCTCGACAAGGCGGGCGTGAAGTCGACCTTCATCGACGGCCTGCGCGTCACCGACGAAGCGACCATGGAAGTGGCCGAGATGGTGCTGTCGGGCGCCATCAACAAGGAAATCGCCAACTGGATCACGCTCGCCGGCGCCGAGGCCGACGTGCGCGGCGTGGGCTTGTCGGGCAAGGACGCCCGGCTGATCACGGTCGAGAAGGCGCACCGCACCAAGAAGGATCCCGACAGTCAGATCGAGCAGGTGGTCGACCTGGGCTTCGTGGGCGAGCCGACGCGGATCGACCCCAAGCTGATCGAGGCCCTGATCTACGCCGACGAGGACTACATCCCCGTCGTCGCGCCGATCGGCGTGTCCGATGAGGGCGAGACCTACAACATCAACGCCGACACCGTGGCCGGCGCCCTGGCTGGGGCGCTGAACGCCAAGCGCATGCTGCTGCTGACCGACGTGCGCGGCGTGCTGGACAAGAACGGCGAGCTCATCCGCCAGATGACCGTCGCCGAGGCGCAAGAAGCGATCGCCACGGGCGTGGCCACCGGCGGCATGATCCCCAAGCTCGAGACCGCCATCGCCGCAGTGCGCTCGGGCGTCGAGGCCGTGGTCATCCTGGACGGCCGGCGGCCGCACGCCATGCTGACCGAGCTCTTCACCGAGCACGGGTCGGGCACGCTCATCCGCGCATGAGTCCGGACCTCTCCCACGTCGACACCTGGCTCTTCGACCTGGACAACACCCTCTACCCCGAGGAGTCCGGGTTCATGCGGGAGGTCGAGGGCCGGATGACAGGCTTTGTCGAGAAGGTCACCGGCCTTCCGCGCGACGAGGCCTATGCGCTGCAGAAGAAGTACCTGGCCGAGCACGGCCTGACGCTGAAGGGTCTTATGCTGCATCACGGCGTCGACCCCGCCGATTTCCACGCCCTTTTCCACGACCTCTCGCTGGAAGTGCTGGCGCACGACGCCGAGCTGCTGGCGGCGCTGTCGAAACTGCCGGGCCGGCGTCTGATCTTCACCAACGCCGACGACGTCCACGCCGAACGGGTGCTGAAGCACCTGGGCCTGCGCGACCTGTTCGACGAGGTGTTCCATATCGCCTCGTTCGGTTTCGCCCCCAAGCCTGACCCGCTGGGCTTCCAGCGCATGATCGACGCCCATGGACTGGATCCTGCGGCCACCTCGTTCTTCGAGGACTCCGAGAAGAACCTGAAGCCAGCCGCCGATCTCGGCATGACCACCGTGCTGGTCGGCCCGCGGGCCGCCGCCTCCACCGCCCCATTCGTCCACCACCGCACCGCCAGGCTGACACCGTTCCTGGCCGGCGCGCGCCTGAAGGAAAGCAATTGATGTCCGACGACCTGAAGTCCGTGATCGAGGCCGCCTGGGAAGCCCGCGACGGCGTCAACACCAGCACCCAGGGCCAGGTGCGCGAAGCGGTCGAGGAAACGCTGAACCGTCTGGACTCCGGAACCCTGCGCGTCGCCTCGCGCGGCGAGGACGGCGTTTGGACCACCCACCAGTGGGCCAAGCAGGCGATCCTGCTGTCCTTCCGCCTGAACGCCAACCAGCTGATCGACGCCGACGCGCCGCATCCCTACTGGGACAAGATCCCGCTGAAGTTCACCGGCTGGGACGCCGCCCGCTTCGAGGCCGCCGGCTTCCGCGCCGTGCCCGGCTGCGTCGTGCGCCGCGGGGCCCACATCGCCAAGGGCGTGATCATGACCCCGTCGTTCGTGAACATCGGCGCCTATGTCGACGAAGGCACCATGGTCGACACCTGGGCGACCGTCGGCTCCTGCGCCCAGATCGGCAAGAACGTCCACCTGTCGGGCGGCGCGGGCATCGGCGGGGTGCTGGAGCCCCTGCAGGCCAACCCGACCATCATCGAAGACAACTGCTTCATCGGCGCCCGCTCGGAAGTCGCCGAAGGCGTGATCGTGCGCGAGGGCAGCGTGCTGTCCATGGGCACCTTCATCACCTCGACCACCCGCATCGTCGATCGCAAGACCGGCGAGGTCTTCATGGGCGAGGTGCCGCCCTATTCGGTGATCATGCCCGGCTCCATGCCCAGCCCGTTCGGCGAGGGCCTGCCCTCGATCAACTGCGCGGTCATCGTCAAGACCGTCGACGAGCGCACCCGCGCCAAGACCTCGATCAACGAACTGCTGCGCGACTAGACGCCGGCGATTCGCCGCCCCTGCGCTTGCAGGAGGCCCTCTTGCACGCCCCGGCCGCGCCCTGCGGACCGGGGCGTCGTCTTTTCCGCGCCACCGCGACCGTCATCCACAGGAAAAGACCCCATCGATACCCTTAAACGGCGATTAACTATAGCATTCGCTTCTCGCGATACTTTGGTGAAGATAGTTTCTCCAACGACGCGATCATCACGCGGCAAACGAAAGCAACATCCTTAACGTAACACCGGGAAAGTTCGGAGCCCGTTGTTATTTCAGGACATTGAGCTTTGCCGAAATGACTGCGATCGAGCCGGATTAACTTTAACGCGGGGCGCCCGGACCATGAACCCAGCGCTATCCATCGCCGCTGCCGCGGCCGTCGCCGACGATCTGCCATCGGACCGTTCCGCGTCCGAGGCGGCGACCTGGAACGAGCCCACGCCGGGCTATCTGGAACAGGACGCCATGCGGTTCTTCTACCGCTGGGGCGGCCATCTCTCAGCCACGCTGATCCGGGTGCGGTCGCGCTTCGACGGCGACCTGGACCAGTACCTGCTCTATCTCGTCTTCCTGCTCGCCGAGATCTCGGAGTCGCTGCCGCGCGGGCCGCGGCCGCCGCAGACCTTCCGCCGCCGCCGCGGGCTCAACGCGCTCAGCCTCTCTGACATTACGCAGATCCCGCGGGAGACCACCCGCCGCAAGCTTCTGGCCCTTGTGGACCGCGGCCTGCTGGTGCGCCAGGACGACGGGCTCTTCACGCTGGGCGAAGGCTACGATGTCGATCAGTTCTTCACCGACCTGAAGCCGCTGTTCTGGGACGCGGTGCGCCTGGAGACAAATCCGGTCTGAGTGGATCGGACTTTGCTCAAGCCTCCTAGAAGTCCGGGCATTTTCTCCGTCGAACCGGCGCCCCGCTCTGGCGGAAAATGCTCTAGACGCCGACCCCTTTCCCTATTCGATGCCGTCCAGCCGCCGCCACAGATTGCGGATCGCCAGGGCCCGCATGGCGGCGTCGTCGGTCTCCAGCACCGGCATGCCCAGCTTTTGCAGACAGTCGTTCAGGGCCAGCGGCTCATGCCGCGACAGGCGCATGCCCTTGCGCCGCGCCACCGCCTGGAACCTGCGCCAGACGCACTCCACGCCCGAGGCCGCATTCGCCGCGCCGACCGGCAACAGGCCGGTTTGCAACACGCGGTGAAAAGCGACCAGGGTCGCGCCGCGGCACAGCTTGGTCGCCAGGACGGCGAATTCGCCCTCATCCATCGGATCGACTGAGATGTCCTCGCTGGCCGCGCCGCCGAACAGCGTCGCGGGGCTGGCCGAGCGCACAAAGGCGCTGAGCGCCACGTTGCCGCGGTCGTCGACGAACGCGTACTGCATGACATGCTGGCGGCCGTCCGCCGCCACCGACCTGACAGCGAAGTAGAGATGATCGCTGGCGGAGACCTGGTGCGGACCGCGCGGCGCCGAAGCCTGGACGGGAATCTGCGTTCCGCGAATAACGCCGCCACGCTCAAGAATATCGATGATATCATCAATCTTCTGGGCGGGAGTTTTAACCGGCTTCTTCTTAAAAATATTGAACATGAATCGAAGCCTCGGAACGCGGATGAGGCATATTTCTTGAAGGGGCGTCCCAGGTCGATACAGATGCTTCCCAAATCGGGATGGTAAACCGATATTAAGTACCCCATTCTGGGCGAAGACTATTGACCGCCGACGACTCAAGGCCATTGCCCCCGGCGGCCCGCGCCTTTACCAGCGAGCCATGCTCGATCCCGTCGCCCTCACCCAGGAACTCATCCGCCGCCCGTCGGTGACCCCGGCCGACGAAGGCGCCATGGACCTTGTCCAGAAGACGCTGGAGACGCTGGGCTTTTCCTGCCGGCGCATGAAGTTCGGCGACATCGAGAACCTCTACGCCCGCTACGGCGCCGCCAGCCCGAACCTCTGCTTCGCAGGGCATACCGACGTGGTGCCGGTGGGCGACGCCGAAGCTTGGAGCCGCGAGGCCTTCGCCGCGGAGATCGTCGACGGCATGCTGATCGGCCGGGGGGCGGTCGACATGAAGAGCGCGGTGGCCGCCTTCGCCGCCGCCGCCGCCAAGGCCATCGCCGCCGGCGAGGTGAAGGGCTCCCTCTCCTTCCTGATCACCGGCGACGAGGAAGGCGTGGCCACCCACGGCACCAAGATGGTCGTCGAAGCCCTGGCGGCCGAGGGCGAGGTGATCGACCACTGCGTGGTCGGCGAGCCCTCCAGCGCCGAGACCTTCGGCGACATGATCAAGATCGGCCGCCGCGGCTCGATCAACGTCTGGATCACGGTCGACGGCCGCCAGGGCCACGTGGCCTATCCGCATCGCGCGGCCAATCCGGTGCCGGTCCTGATCGACCTGCTTGGCCGGCTGCAGAATCACGTGCTGGACGACGGCTATACCGGCTTCCAGCCCTCGAACCTGGAAGTCACTACGGTCGATGTCGGCAATGGCGCCACCAACGTCATCCCGGCCCAGGCCAAGGCGCGGCTCAATATCCGCTTCAATCCCGCCCACAAGGGCGCCGAGCTCGCCGCCTGGATCGAGGGCGAGGCGGCGAGGTCGCGCGAAGGGTTCTCCGGGAAGATCACGGTCGAGCCGGTGATCAGCGGCGAGGCCTTCCTGACCGAGCCGGGCGCCTTCACCGACGTCGTGGCCGGCGCTGTACTGGATGTGGCTGGCGCCGCCCCGGAGCTGTCGACCACTGGCGGAACCTCGGACGCCCGCTTCATCCGCGCCCTCTGCCCGGTGGTGGAGCTGGGCCTGGTCGGCAAGACCATGCACGCGGTCGACGAGCGCGCGCCGGTCCAGGAGATCCACGACCTGCAACGGGTGTATGAACGGCTGATCAGCCGCTATTTCACAGCGTTCGGATAGACCTTTCTCCTTCTCCCTTCCCTTGAAGGGGAGGGAGAATTCAGTACTTCACCCCGGTGAGATAAAGCCCGTCGGCCGGCGCCACAGGACCGCAGGCTTTCCGGTCCTTGGCCTCCAGGGCCGCGCGCACGTCGCCTGCGCTCCAGCGCCCGATTCCGGCCTCGGCCAGGGTGCCGGTCATCGAACGAACCTGGCGGTGCAGGAACGAGCGCGAGGCGAACTCCAGCAGGATGTACTCGCCCTCGCGCCAGGCCCTGGCCACATCCAGGGTCTTCATCGGCGACTTCGCCTGGCATTGCATGTGTCGGAAGGTGGTGAAGTCGTGGTGGCCGATGAGGGCCTGGGCCGCCGCGTGCATCGCGTCGGCGTCCAGCGGCTTCTTCACGTGCCAGACCCGGCCGCGATCGAGGGCCGGCGGCGCCTTGCGGTTGAGGATGCGGTAGATGTAGCGCCGCTCGGTCGCCGAGAAACGCGCATGCCAGTCACCCGTCGCGACCTCGGCCTCCAGCACCGCGATCGGCTCCGGCACGAGATAGGCGTTCATCGCATCGCGCACGACCTCGGGCCGCCACTCGCGCTCGAGGTCGATGTGGATGACCTGGCCGGTGGCGTGGACGCCGGTGTCGGTGCGGCCCGCCGCCTGCAGCCGCAGTTCCTGCCCGCTGAACGCCTTCACCGCGCGCTCGATCGAGCCCTGGACGGAGGGCAGCTCGTCCTGGGCCTGGAAGCCCTTGTAGGGCCGCCCGTCGTACTCGATGGTCAGCTTGTAGCGCGGCATCAGGAAAGATCGGTCCCGGCCGCCACCGCGGCGCCGCGCAGGAAGGCCTCGGCGTCCTGCGGGCCCTTGCCCTCGCGCTGGACGCGCAGCAGCCGCACCGCGCCCTCGCCGCAGGCCACCAGCAGGGCGTCGTCCAGCACGCGGCCAGCCGGCCCCTCGCCGTCCTCCACCTGCGACAGCAGCGCCTTCACCCGCACCGGCCCCTTGGCGGTCGGCAGCTCGAACCAGGCGCCTGGGAAGGGCGAGAGGCCGCGGATCTTGTGGTCGACCTCGCTCGCCGGTCGGCTCCAGCCGATGCGCGCCTCCCTCGGGCGGATCTTCTTGGCGTAGGTCAGACCCTCCTCGGCCTGGGCGACCGCCCTCGCCTCCCCGGCCTCGACGGCGGCCATGGTGCGCGCCAGCAGGGCCGCTCCGACCTGCGCCAGGCGGTCGTGCAGGGTCCCGGCGGTCTCCAGGGCGTCGATGCGCACGGTCTCCGAGGCCAGCACCGGCCCCTCGTCCAGGCCCTCGGTCATCTGCATGACCTCGACCCCGGTCACCTTGTCGCCGGCCATGATCGCCCGCTGGATCGGGGCCGCGCCGCGCCAGCGCGGCAGCAGCGAGGCGTGGAGATTGAAGCAGCCGAGCCGAGGCGCATCGAGCACGGCGGCCGGCAGGATCTGGCCGAACGCCACCACCACCCCGGCGTCGAGGTCCAGCGCGGCAAGGGCCTCGACCTCGGCCGGATCGCGCATCGAGGCCGGCGTGCGGACGGGAATTCCGTGCTCCTGCGCATAGGCGTGAACCGCCGACGGCTTCAGGACCTGGCCGCGCCCGCGCGGCGCCGGCGGCTGCGAATAGACGCAGGCGACCTCATGGCCGGCCGCGACAAGGGCGTCCAGCGCAGCTACGGCGAAATCCGGGGTTCCAAGAAAGGCGATACGCATCAAAACTGCATGTAGCGGGGGACGACGAAATTAGGAACCTTGAGCCAAGCTTCGCCGTTCAGCCTCGCATTCGGGAAAAGGGAGAATTCTCATCATGCGTAAACTCGTGATCGTCGCCATCGCCGCCGCCGGCCTGACGCTGGCCGCCTGCTCGCAGGCCACCCAGGACTCCGCCAAGGCCACCGCCGATCAGGCCGCCGCCGACGCCCAGGCCGCCGCCGACAAGGCTAAGGCCGACGCCGAAGCGGCCGCCAGCACCGTGGCGACCGAGACCAAGGACGCGGCCGCCGACGCCAGCGCCATGGCCAAGGAAGCCGGGGCCGACGCCAAGGCTGCGGCCAAGGATGTCGCCGCCGACGCCAAGGCCGCCGTGCACGAAGCGACCGCGCCGGAAAAGAAGTAGGACCGGGACCGACGTCGCGCCGGCCGAGCCGCTGGCGCGACGTCTCCTTCGCATGTTCGACACCTACGCTGAACCGCTCCGATCCAGGCTTGCGGCCCTGCGCCGTCTGATCCTGGACACGGCCGCGTCCACGCCTGGCGTCGGGGCCGTGGAAGAGGCGCTGAAGTGGGGCCAGCCCAGTTTCCTGACGCGCACCGGCAGCACGATCCGCATCGACGCAGTCAGGGGCTCAGCCGACCGCTACGCGCTCTACGTCCACTGCCAGACTGATCTGCTGGCCACGTTTCGCGACATCTATGGCGAGCGCCTGATCTACGAGGGCAAGCGCGCGCTCGTCTTCGACACGGCCGCGCCGCTCGACGAAGAAGCCGTCAGCCACTGCGTGGCCCTGGCCCTCACCTACCACTCCCGCAAGCGCGCCCACTGAAAGGCGCGAAAGGTCGTCAGGCCGCGCGGGCCTGTTTCTTCACCTTGGCGACCGCGCGGTCGCGTTTCAGGCGCGACAGGTGGTCGATGAACAGCACGCCCTCCAGGTGGTCCATCTCGTGCTGGATGCAGACCGCGAACAGCCCCTCGGCGTCCTCGATCACCTCATCGCCCTGATAGTTCAGATACTTCAGCTTCACGCGGGCCGGCCGCTCGACCTCGTCATAGATCTCGGGAATCGACAGGCAGCCCTCTTCGTAGGGCGCGGTGTCTTCCGAGGCCCAGAGGATCTCGGGATTGACGAAGTAGCGCGGCGCCTTCTCCTCGTCCGGGCCGGCCAGGTCCATGACGATGACCCGCTTGGGCACGCCGATCTGGATGGCGGCCAAGCCGATGCCTGGCGCGTCGTACATCGTCTCCAGCATGTCATCCATCAGCGCGCGCAGGTCGTCGTCGACCTTGTCGACAGGCTGCGAGACCTGTTTCAGCACGGGGTTGGGAACGACGAGAATTTCGCGGATAGCCATGAGAACGCAGGTAGGTCAGCGCCCCTTTGCCGTCAAGGCGGCGAGACGCCCCGCCTCCGGCGCCTCGGGGTCGGCCGCCAGCTTGGCGAGAGGCCGAATCCCGGTCTCGACGGGCGAGAGCTCGGCCAGGTCCTTGCCCTCGTGGTCGACCTTCAGGTCCTCGAACCGGCGGGCCTGAGTCATGACCTGGGTCTCCAGCGAGCCGACGAACTGGTTGTAGCGGCTCACCGCCGCCTCCAGCGCCTTGCCGACCGACGAAGCGTGGCCGCCCATCACCGACAGGCGCTTGTAAAGTTCGCGCCCCAGCTTGGATATCTCCTGGGCGTTGGCCGCCTGCTCCTCCACCCGCCAGCCATAGACCACCGCCTTGCAGAGCGCGAACAGCGTGGTCGGGGTGACGACCAGCACGCGCCGGTCCATGGCCTCGGTCATCAGGTCGGGCGCGCGCTCCAGCGCCGCGGCGAGGAAGCTGTCGCCGGGGATGAACATCGCCACGAAGTCGGGCGAGCCCTGGTTGAACTGGTCCCAATAGGCCTTGGCCGACAGGCCCTGCATGTGCGCGCGCACGCTCTGGGCGTGGCGAAGATAGGCCGCCTCGCGGCTGGCCTCGTCCGGTGCGTCCTGGGCTTCGAGGAAGGCGTTCAGCGAGCACTTGGCGTCGATCACGAACACCGCCCCGCCCGGCAGGCGCACGGTGACGTCGGGACGGCGGCGCCCCTCCTCGCTGTCGGTCGAGGTCTGCTCGTCGAAGTCGTAGCGATTGTGCAGGCCCGCGGCCTCCAGCACGTTGCGCAGTGTCTGTTCGCCCCAGCGGCCCTGGACCCCGGCCCCGCGGCGCAGGGCGGCCGACAGCTTGCGCGCCTCGGCCTGTGTGGCGCTGGACGCCTGCAGCAGTTGGTTGATCTGTTCCTTGAGCCCGCCCGTCTCTTCGGCGCGGGTCTTTTCGACCGCCACCACCTGCTCCTGGAACTTGGCCAGGGTCTCGGCGACGGGCTTCAGCTGGGCCTCCAACCGCGCCTGGGCGAGCTGTTCTCTATTATGGAAGGTCTCGTCGGCGCGCTTCATCACCTGCTCGGCGATGGCGGCCGCGGCCTGACTCTGCAGGAAGGCGGCGTTCTTTTCCTCCTGCTCCTCGAGCACCTGCAGGCGGGCGGCCGCCTGCTGCAGCTCGTAGACCCGCGCCTCGGCCCGGGCGGCGCGGCCGCGCTCCATCAACGCCCAGGCCAACATGGGGATCGCCGCCAGCAGGGCGGCCAGGAGCGCGAGCAGAATGGAGTCGGGGTTCATGCTCCGTTCTTATACGGAGTCGGGGGCGCGAGCTAGGCGCGGGCCGAGCCAAGGCTCAGGCCAAAAAAAAGCCGGGCCAGAAGGCCCGGCAGTTCATTAGGGAGGAAACGCCCAGGAAGGGCAGAAGCGGCAGCGCCGCCTCACAATTCGACTGTATACGGTGCGACGCACAAAACAACAAGCGATTTTATGCGCCGAGCATCACATTTTCTGAAAGCGCCGAAAAATTACGTTACAAATCAGTGAGATTTAATTCCCCAACCCGAGAATTCGGATTGCTGCATCGCACAATGACATGATACCGACGTTCGGCGCCGCGGCGAGAAGGCGCTGGCGCAAAAGCCATTCGTCACCTAAAAGCGCGCGCTTCCCCAAATAGGCGCCCTCAAAGCCAAATCAATGTCGCTCCGCAACATCGCCATCATCGCCCACGTCGACCACGGCAAGACTACCCTGGTCGACCAGCTGCTAGCTCAATCGGGCGTCTTCCGAGCCAATGAGGCGACGGTCGAGCGCGCCATGGACTCCAACGACCAGGAGCGCGAACGCGGGATCACCATCCTCGCCAAGTGCACCAGCGTTCTCTGGAGCGGTAAGGCGGGCGAGACCCGCATCAACATCATCGACACCCCCGGCCACGCCGATTTCGGCGGCGAGGTGGAGCGGATCCTCGGCATGGTGGACGGCTGCGTCCTCCTGGTGGACGCCGAAGAAGGCGTCATGCCCCAGACCAAGTTCGTGCTGGGCAAGGCGCTGAAGATGGGCCTGCGCCCGATCCTCTGCCTCAACAAGGTCGACCGCGCCCACGCCGATCCGGACCGTGTGCTGAACGACGCCTTCGACCTCTTCGCCGCCATGGGCGCGACCGACGAGCAGCTCGACTTCCCGCACATCTACGCGTCGGGCAAGAACGGCTGGGCGACGATGGATCTGGCCCAGCCCAACGACAATCTCGGCCCGCTGTTCGACCTGATCGTCGACCACGTGCCGCCGCCGAGGGCCGAGGCTCGCAAGGAAGAGCCCTTCCAGATGCTGTCGGTGCTGATCGAAAGCGACCCGTTCCTGGGCCGCCTGCTGACCGGCCGCATCGAGGCCGGCAAGGCCGTTCCCGGCTTGGCCATCAAGGCCTTGTCGCGCGACGGCAAGGAAATCGAGCGTGGCCGCATCACCAAGGTGCTGGCCTTCCGCGGCCTTAAGCGCCAGCCGATCGACGGCGGCGCCGAAGCCGGCGACATCGTCGCGATCGCGGGTCTGTCGAAGGCCACCGTGGCCGATACGCTATGCGCCATGGAAGTCGCCGACGCCCTGCCGGCGCAACCGATCGACCCGCCGACCATTTCCATGACCGTGTCCGTCAACGACAGCCCGCTGGCGGGCCGCGAGGGCGACAAGGTGCAGAGCCGTGTCATCCGCGACCGTCTGCTGAAGGAAGCCGAGTCCAACGTGGCCATCCGGGTGACCGAAACCAGTGAGAAGGACGCCTACGAGGTGGCCGGCCGCGGCGAGCTTCAGCTCGGCGTGCTGATCGAGGGCATGCGCCGCGAGGGCTTCGAGGTTTCCATCAGCCGTCCGCGCGTGGTCTTCCAGACCGACCCGGAAACCGGCCAGCGCCTGGAGCCGATCGAAGACGTGATGATCGACGTCGACGACGAGTTCACCGGCATCGTCATCGAGAAGCTGTCCGCCCGCAAGGCGGAGCTGAAGGACATGGGTCCGTCCGGCGCCGGCAAGACCCGGATCAGCCTGATGAGCCCGTCGCGCTCGCTGATCGGCTACCAGGGCGAATTCCTGACCGACACCCGCGGCTCGGGCGTGCTGAACCGCGTGTTCAGCCACTACGAGCCCTACAAGGGCGCCATCGACGCGGGCCGCAAGGGCGTGCTCGTCTCCAACTCCGACGGCGAAACGGCGGCCTATGCCCTGTGGAACCTGGAGGAGCGGGGCACCATGTTCGTCGGCGCCGGCGAAAAGACCTATCAGGGCATGATCATCGGCGAGAACTCGCGGTCCGACGACCTCGACGTCAACCCGATGAAGGCCAAGCAGCTGACCAACGTCCGCGCCTCCGGCAAGGACGAGGCGGTGCGCCTGACCCCGCCCCGCCGCATGACCCTCGAACAGGCCATCGCCTATATCGAGGAAGACGAGCTGGTCGAGGTGACGCCGAAGTCGATCCGCCTGCGCAAGCAGGTGCTGAACCCCTCCTTCCGCAAGCGCCGCACCAAGGAGGAGTAGTGGACGAGGCGACGGCCGCGAACAAACCGAGTTCCAGCCGTCAGGCCGCACGCGAGCGGGCGTTCCGCCTGCTCGCCGTTACGGTCACCGCCCTGTTCCTCGCCTTCGCCGCCCTTGGCGGCGCCTTCTTCTGGTACGACCGCGCCACCGGCCTGCTGACCCACGCCCATCAGGTACGGGCCGAGATCGAAGGCCTGCGACAGTCGCTGACCGAAGCCGAATCGGCCCAGCGCGCCTACGTCCTTACCGGCCGGGCGCGATTCTCCGACCAGGTCGCAACCGCCAGCGCCGACGCCCGGCGGCGCTACGGTCTTCTCCAAACCCTGACCGCCGACAATCCGCAGCAACAGGCGCGTCTCTCGCGCCTGCGCGCGCTGATGGACACGCGCCTGTCGGTCATCGACCAGACCATGGCCGCGCGCCGCGCCGGCGCGTCGGTCGCGGCCATCCGCATCATCCTGAAGGGTGAAGGCATCGCGGCGATGGACGGCGTGCACCGCATCGCCGCCGAGCTGGAGACCGAGGAAAAACGGCTGGAGGCGGCCCGCATCCGTCAGGTGAACGTCGTGCGGCGGGTGATCGTCGCATCGCTGCTGATCTTCGCGGCGCTACTGGCCCTGCTGTTCTTCAAGGCGCTGCGCGACATCAGCCTCGACCGTGAAGCCGAAGCCGACATCTCCGAGCAGCTCCGCCGCCTGCTGGCCGACCGCGACCTGCTGCTGGCCGAGGTCAATCATCGGGTGAAGAACTCCCTGCAGCAGATCGCCAGCGTCGTGCGCCTGCAGGCGCGCGCGGTCGAGCAGCCTGAAGCCCGCGAGGCGCTGGACAAGACCCTGGATCGGATCATCGCCGTCGGCCGCGTTCACGAGCAGCTCTATACCGCGAGCGACGGCGTGGGCGCCTTCGACGCGGGCCGCTACGCCGAAGGTCTTGCGCGCGACCTGATCGACTCGCTGGGCCGCGAGGACATCGAGCTCCTGACCCAGGTCGAGCCCGTCATGCTGGACGTGCGCCACGCCGTTCCGCTGGCCCTGATCCTCAACGAATTGATCACCAACGCCTTGAAGTACGGCTGTCCGGCCGATAGGCGGTCAAGAATCACGGTCGCGCTCGGAACCGAGGGCGAACTTCTCCGTTTGAGCGTCGCCGACGATGGCGATGGCCTGCCCAACGCCTTCTCGCCGGCGGCGAGCAAAAGCCTGGGCATGCGGGCCATCGAAGCGTTGGCGAGGCAGCTTGGGGGAAGCTTCGAGATCGAGCAGCCGAAGGCCGGCGCACGCTTTGCGGTGGTCTTCCCACGGAGTGTTTGACGCTTTGCGTATCATGGTCGTCGAAGACGATGCGCTGATCGCGCTCGACATTGTCAGCCTGCTCGAGGACATGGGCCACGAAGTGGTCGCCGAGGCGTCGGACGCGCGCAACGCCCTGGCCCTGGCGCAGGGCGACCGCCCCGACCTCGCCCTGGTCGACGTGCGCCTGGCGCGCGACAGCGACGGCGGCGTCCTGGCCCAGACCCTCTACGACCAGCTCGGCGTGCGCTCGCTATTCCTTTCCGGCTCGATCACCGAGGATTTCCGCCGCAACATGGCGCCGATCAACCCTGTGGGGTTCATCGACAAGCCCCTGACCCGCCGCTCCCTGCGCGAGGCCCTGGCGACCGTCGGCTAAGCCTCAGCGCCCGCGCGTCTCGATACTGACCACCGCCGACATGCCGGGTCGCAGGCGCGCAGCGGCGTCCTGACCGCCGTCGATCGAAATCCGCACCGGCAGGCGCTGGACCACCTTGGTGAAGTTGCCGGTCGCGTTGTCGGGCTTGATCACCGCAAACTCCGAGCCGGTGGCCGGTCCGATCCGCTCGACGCGGCCTGTCAACTTCGCCCCAGGCAGGGCGTCGACGCGCACCGAGACCGGCTCGCCGACCCTCACGTCCTTCATCTGGGTCTCCTTGAAGTTGGCGGTGATCCAGACGCCGGGCGGCGCCATGCCCATCAGCTGCGTGCCCGGGGCGACGTACTGCCCGACCCGCACCCCGACCTCGCCGACCTGGCCGTCGCTCGGCGCGGCGATACGGGTGTTGGAGAGGTCGATCTGGGCCAGCTTCAGGCTGGCCTCGGCGCGGGCCACCGCCGCCTCCAGCGCCGCCCGGTTGACGCCCACGCTCGTCAGGTCCTCCTGGGCCACTCGCCCCTGGGCCTGGCTCTGGCTGACCGAGGCCTGGGCCTGCTGCACCGCCAGCCGCAGGCGGTCGAGCTCGGTCGGGGCCAGCCAGCCCTTGGCGACCAGCGGTTCGGCGCGGCGGAAGTCGGCCTGAGCCTTGGCGAGGGCGGCCCGCGCGCTGGTCTCCTGCGCGCCGACCAGGCTGACATTGGCCTGGCCGCGGCGGCGCTGCTGATCCCAATTGGCGAGATTGGCCTTCTGGGCGGCCAGATCCGCCGTCGCCTGATCGACCTTCTCGCGATAGTTCCGGTCGTCGATGACCACCAGCGGCTGGCCCGCCTTCACCGCCATGAAGTCCTTGACCAGCACTTCTGTGACGTAGCCGTCCAGCTTGGGGCTGATGATGGTGACCGCCCCACGGACATAGGCGTTGTCGGTGCTCTGCACGCCGCTGTCGAACGGCGGCAGTCGCCAGGCGAACAGAACCAGCAGCACGCCGCCGACCGCCGCGGCGGCGATCGGTACGGCGGCGCGCGACCAGGGGCGGCGGCTGGGGACGGGGTCGGTCTGGGCGGTCTCGGTCAAGTCAGGCGGCCTTCGTGACAAGAGCTTGCGCGGCCTTGGCGCGCGCATCCTCGCGCAGTCGCAAGGCCAGGAGATAGACGAAGACGACCAGCGACAGCACGCCGATCACCCGGAAGACGTCGGCATAGGCGAGCACCGTCGCTTCACGCGTCGCGACCTGGCCCAGCACCACCAGCCCCTCGCCCTGGCGCAGGATCGGGTCGGTCAGCACCCCGCCATAGGCGCCGGCGTACTGGCGCGCGCGCAGGGCCACCTGCGGGTCGGTCAGCACCAGCCGCTCGACGATCTGGGCCGAATAGGCCTTTTCCCGCACGGTCATCAGCGTGCCCAGGAAGGCAGAGCCTGCCAGGGCGCCCAGGCTTTGCCCGGCGCCGAAGATCACTGCGAACGAGACGATGAATTCCTGACCCTGGCGCAGGGCGCGGCTGAAGCCCGCCAGCATGGCGGCCGGCAGGAACAGCGCGCTGGCGAACGCGATCAGACCCTGGCTCAGATACATCTGCTCGGGCCGGGTCAGGTTGGTGACGCGGGCGTCCCAGAACGCGGCCGCCGCGATCAGCAGCAGGGCGATCAGGGCAGGCGTCGAGACCCGCGCTGGATTGATGGTCATCGCCACTCCGACCACGCCGGCCAGCGTCGCCCAGAACATCACCCAGGACAGGCCGTGCATCTGGTCGTTGTTCATGCCCATGGCCTGCAGGAAGCCGAAGGCGCCGACGCCCTGCTCGGACAGCACGATGCGGAACAGCAGGATGATCACCACCAGCCGCAGCATGTCGGCGCTGGACAGCCACCGAACATGCAGCAGCGGCTGCTCGCGATGCAGCTCGACCAGCACCGCGGCCGCCAGCAGTACGATCGCCGCCGCCAGGGCCCAGCCCAGCCACGGCGCGTCGAACCACCAGACGAAGCGCCCTTGCGAAAGCACGGCGCACAGGAGGGCGATGCCCGGCGCGAACAGGGCGAAGGTGAGGAAGTCCCGCGCCTGGAACATCTTCATCCGCGGCACGGGCGGCAGGCGCACCAGGTTCACCGCCGCCAGGCAGAGCAGGCTGAGCCCGATCTCCAGCAGATAGAGCCCGTGCCACTGGCCGATCTCCAGCAGGTCCGACGAGACCAGACGCGACAGCGGCGCGGCCAGCTGGCTCCAGCCGACACCGAGCGCGATGCCCATCGGCCGGCGCGCCTCGGGCACGGCGTTGATCATGTAGAGCAGGGCCAGGGTCGACAGCGCCGTCGCCGCTACGCCCGACGCCGCCCGCACCGCGATGGCCGAGCGCAGGTCGTCGGTGAAGAGGTGCGCCACCGCGACCAGGATGAAGAGGCCGAGCCCGATGTCGCCGAACAGCCGGATGCCGAACTGGAAGCGGAACTTGATCGCCAGCAGGGCGATGGTGGCGTTGGTGGCGGTGTAGGCCGTCGCAAGCCAGGCCGCCTCGCTGGGATAGGCGCCGAGCGAGCCCTGGATCCAGGGCAGGTTGTTGTTGACCAGGTTGAAGCCCAGCCCCTGAGTCAGGCCGAGCAGCATCGAGATCCCGCCGTAGGTCAGGGCGCGCGCCCAGACGGATTTCGGCGGCCCCCCCATGCGTCCTATGCCTCTCTCTCGACCAAGCTAGAACACGCGCTCCATCCAGACGTCACAACGCGCATAGTCGCTGGGGGGTCGCATCTCGGGCGTCAGGTCGACGAACCCCATGGCGCGATAGAGGCCGATCGCCGGCGCGAGACTGGAATTGGTCTCCAGATAGAGCCGGGGCGCGCCGGCCCGGACCGCCTCGTCGATGCACGCCTGCATCAGCGACCGGCCGAGGCCTGTTCCGCGCGCCGCCTCGGCCACCGTCATCTTCGCGACCTCGAAGCCGCCGCCTTCCATGGCGATCAGCGCCACGCAGCCGATCGCCTCTCCGTCCTGCTCGGCCATGAAGATACGGCCGCCCTTGGCCAGAATCTGGCCGGCCGGGTCGTCCAGCACGACGCGGTCCTTCGCCTCGATGGCGAAGTGTTTGGAGATCCAGGCTTCGTTCAGCGTGCGCCAGGCCTCGGCGTGGCGCGGCTCGAAAGGCACGATCCGCATGAGCGAGATATCCCGCCGCCAGCCGTGCCCGAGCAAGTCCCGATCGTCGGATCGGGACTTGCTCACGCAACTTTGAATCTGGACCATTTTTTGCGCCGAACCGGCGCCCACTTCGGCGAAAAATGGTCTAGGCAAGTTTCATGGCCAATCCGATCTTCGCAAACCTGCCCACCACCATCTTCGAGGAGATGTCCGGCCTCGCGCGCGAACTGGGCGCGATCAACCTGGGCCAGGGCTTTCCGGACGATCCCGGCCCGGCCGCGGTGCGCCAGAAGGCGGCCGACGCCGTGCTGAACGGCTACAACCAGTATCCGCCCATGGCCGGCCTGCCCGAGCTGCGCGAGGCGGTCGCCGCCCACTATCGCCGCGCCCAGGGCCTCGACCTCGACTGGAAGAGCGAGGTCACCATCACCTCGGGCGCGACCGAGGCGCTGGCCGCCGCTTTCCTCGGGCTGATCCAGCCAGGCGACGAGGTGGTGGTGTTCCAGCCGCTCTACGACGCCTACCTGCCGTTGATCCGCCGCGCGGGCGGCGTGGCCCGGCTGGTCACCCTGCAGCCGCCGCATTGGCGCTTCGACCGCGCCATGCTGGAGGCCGCCTTCACCCCGCGCACCCGGTTCGTGGTGTTGAACAACCCGATCAACCCGGCCGGCGCCGTGCTTCCGGCCGAGGACCTCGCCCTGCTGGCGGAATTCTGCGTCGCCCACGACGCGGTGGCGATCTGCGACGAGGTCTGGGAGCAGGTGATCTTCGACGGCGCCCGCCACGTCCCGCTCATGGCCCTGCCGGGCATGCGCGAGCGCACGGTGAAGATCGGCTCGGCCGGGAAGATGTTCGGCCTCACCGGCTGGAAGGTCGGCTTCCTCTGCGCCGGCGCCGAGCTGAGCCGCGCGCTGGCCCGCACCCACCAGTTCCTGACGTTCACCACCCCGCCCAACCTGCAGGCCGCCGTGGCCTGGGGCCTGGAGAACAGCGGCGGCTGGTTCGAGGAGATGCCGGCCAGCCTCCAGCGTTCGCGCGACCGGCTGGCGCAGGGCCTGAAGCGGGAAGGCTTCGTCACCCTGCCGGCCCAGGGCACCTATTTCCTCAACATCGACCTGCCGGCCTCGGGCGTCGCCGAGGACGACCGCGCCTTCGCCCTGCGCGCGGTCAAGGACGCTGGCGTCGCCAGCATCCCGGTCTCGGCGCTCTACGAGCAGGACCACGTGCGCACGATCCTGCGGCTGTGCCTGGCCAAGGCGGACGCCACCCTGGACGAGGGCGTCGCCCGGCTCGCCAAGGCGCGGGAGCTTTCCCGGTCTGGTTAACGTTCTCGCTGGGAAAGAACCCGGATACCGCACAGGTTGTCTGGGTTTTCTGCGCTCGGGGCCTTGAGTCTATCCTGGGGCGAGAGCGTTTCGAGAGGATCCGGAAATGCACCTGCGAGTGAGACAGGCCGTGGCGGGCGGGGTCGCCCTGGCGATCGGCGTTTCGGCGCTGGGCGGCGCGGCCCAAGCCCACGACTACCGTTACCGTGGCGAGTACGCGCCGCGCGCCCACGTCCCCTACGGGCCTGCAGATCCCTGCGCGCGACAAGCGGCGCAGCGCCGTCTCGGCTGGGGCATCGTTGGCCTGCTGGCCGGCGGCCTGGCCGGCGGCGCAGCGGCGGGCGCGGGCGTGGTGGCCGAAGGCGCGGGCCTTGGCGGCCTGGTCGGCGCCCTGGCGGGCGGCAAGGCAGGCTCCAGCTCGGCGGCCTGCGGTACGGCGGCCCTGGCCGCCCGCGCGGGCAACTATCCGCCCTTCGACCAGCCCTATGGCCAAGCCTACGGCTACGGCCCGGGCTACGGCGCCGATCCCTACCCTCAGGGCGGCTATCAGCAAGACGGCTATTATCAGCAGGGCGGCTACGCCCACCCGACCTACGCCTATGGCGGCCCCCAGCCGGTGACCTACTACGAGTACCGCCGGGTCTACCGCTCCTATCCCGCCCCCGGCCCCTGCTGCCAGCCGGCCCAACCGCCGGTCGCCTATTACGAGCAGGGCCCGCAACAGGGCGGCTACTACTCGCAAGGCCCGCAATACGCCCCGGCCGAACCTCATTATGGGCCGCAGCAGCCGGCCTACGGCCCCGAGGACCGCGACGGCCCGCCGCCGTCCTATGGTCCGCCGCCGGAATACCGTCCGGCGCCGCAACCACCGGTGATCTACTGATCTGAATTGAAAAGGCCGCCCCGACGGGCGGCCTTTTTGTTGGTCAGGAGGTCGAGCCGCCGTCGATGACGATGGTCTGGCCGGTCATCCAGCCTCCGGCCTTGGAGGCCAGGAACACCGCGCCCCCGGCGATATCGTCCGGCTCGCCCAAACGGCGCAGCGGCGTGCCTGAGGAGGCGCGCTTCTCGCCCTCCGGCGTGTCCCACAGCGCCTTGGCGAAGTCGGTCTTCACCAGGCCCGGCGCGATGCAGTTGACCCGGATGTTGTCGGGCGACAGCTCCTGGGCGAGGTTGCGCGCCAGCTGCATGTCAGCTGCCTTGGAGATGGCGTAGGCGCCGATCACCGAGGTGCCGCGCAGGCCGCCGATCGACGAGATGATGACGATCGAGCCGTCCTTCCGCTCGCGCATCTCCGGGGCGACCATATTGATCAGCCAGTTGTTGGCGATGACGTTGTTCTCGAGAATCTTGCGGAATTGATCGTCGGCGATGCCGCTCATCGGCCCGTAATAGGGGTTCGAGGCGGCGTTGCAGACCAGGATGTCGACCTTGCCGAACGCCTTGCGGGTCTCGTCGACCAGGTTCTGAAGGTCGTCCTTGGAGGATATATTGGCCGGCACGGCGATGGCCGCGCCCGGATGGCGGGCGTTGATCTCGGCAGCGACCTCGTCGCACGGGCCGGCCTTGCGCGACGAGATCGTCACCTTCGCGCCGTGCTCGGCCATCCGCTCGGCGATCGCCTTGCCGATGCCGCGCGAGGATCCGGTGATGATCGCGACCTTGCCCGTCAGGTCGAACAGTTCGCCCATGGCGCTTCCTTCCAAACATGTGTTTGATTTTGTCGTCGCCATTTGCCGCAGCGGCAGACGTCGGGTCAAGCGTCCGGATCGAAGACCACAGGGGCGGTCAGCACCGCACGCAGGCCTGGCGCGCCGTCCTGATAGTCGAGCACTCCATGCAGCTGGGCGACCATGGCGTTCATCATGCGGGTGCCGAAGCCCTGGCCGGGGCCGTGGCGGCCCTTGCCGCGGTCGGCGACCGCAACGCGGAGCCGCCCGTCGCCCTGCGAGAGCGAGATGTCGATCGGCCCGGGCCGTCCGCCGTAGGCGTATTTGTTCGCATTGATCACCAGCTCGGTGATGATCAGGCCCAGGGTCACCGCGCGGTCGGTCGGCGTCGCCACCGGCGCCAGGTCCAGCGCGACCTGCCCCTCCCATTCCGGCCCCATCGAGGCGGCCATGTCCTCGACCAGCTCCTCGATATAGCGCGCCAGATCGACGCTCTCGATCTGGTCGGCGCGATAGAGGCGGCGATGGACCAGGGCGACCGCCGACAGCCGCCGGCGCGCCTCCTCGAAGCTCTCCTTCAGCTCGTCGCTGTCCGAGGCGCGGGCCTGCAGGCCCAGAAAGCTGGAGACCAGCTGCAGGCTGTTCTGCACCCGGTGGTTCACCTCGCGCAGCAGCAGCTCCTTCTGCTCGATCAGGCCTTCCTTCTCGATCAGGGTCTCCGAGAGCCGGGCGTTAAGCTCGCGCATGCGCCGCCCCTGGCGCACTTCCAGGATCGCGCGGCGCAAGTGGCCCGCTCGCTCGACCTCGCCCGCGCTCCAGGGCCGCGAGCGGCCATGCACCGCCTCGCTCCAGGCCTCGAACGAAGCGCGCGGCGTCAGCACCCCGTCGGGGCCGGCGGCCAGTTTATGCGGATTGCCAGCCCAGTTGATCTCCTCGACCTGCTCGGCCCGGAACCAGATGATGATAAACGGCTCGTCGCGCGACACCACCGTCCCCAGCAGGCCGCTCGCTGCTTCCCGGAAGGCTTCGGCCGGCGGATAGGCCAGGGGTAGGCGGCTGGTTTCGAACTGATCGCCTGCAGTCTCCATCAGCCAGACGGCCAGGTCGCGGATCGCCGTTTCCGGCGGGCAGCTTCCGGCCTGCAGCATCTCGCCGCCCCGCATCACCGCCACGCCGTCGGCGTTAAGGGCCCGGACCAGATCCGGCGTGACTTCGCGCAGGCCCTCGTCCAGCGACGGCGCACGCGCCAACAGGCCGACGATCTCGTCTTCGAGGCTGCGCAGGCGCAGGCGCTCGCGCAGGGTCTCGGCTTCCTCCTTGGCCTTGATCTGGCGGGCGAGCCCTCCGGCCAAGGCCCGGCAGGCGACTCGAATGTCATAGGGCAGCAGCATCGGAATCGCGTGGTGACAGGCGACCAGCCCCCAGAGCGCCCCGTCCTTGACGATGGAGATCGATGCCGAGGCCCCTACACCCATGTTGCGCATGTACTGCATGTGCACGGGCGAGACGCTGCGCAGCGCGCAGTCGCTCATGTCCAGCGGCGCTTCGGTCCAGGCGGGGCGCAGCGGCGCCGGCGCATAGCCGATATCCGGGATCACCCGGACCAGGTTGCGCAGATAGAGCGCCCGGGCCTGGCGCGGGATGTCCGAGCCGGGGAAACGGTGGTTCAGGAACGACGGCAGATGGGGCGCGCGGTCCTCGGCCAGCACCGCCCCGGCGTCGTCGTCCAGGAAGCGGTAGATCATCACCCGGTCGAAGCCGGTGATCCGGCGGAACTCCACCGCCGCCCGCTCGCACAGGCTCTTCAGATTGGCCGCGCGCTCGAAAGCCAGGCCAGCCGCCTCCAGCGCCCCCAGAATGGCCGAGGACGAGGCCGGCGTCGGCGGGCCCGGTTCCGCCTCGACCAGGACCCGCTCGCCGTCCATCTGGACGTGGACGTCGAAGGCGCGGCCTCCCGCCTGGACCTGGCCGGCGAAGCCGCCGCTGGCCGCCGATTCGGTGATGCGCGCGATTCGCCCGGCGACCTCGTCGCCCAGCAAGCGGCCGAGCGCCGCGCCCTGCCAGTCCTGCACGCCCAGCAGGGTCTCGACCGGCCCGGCGCCATGGCTGACCGTCAGGTTGTCCCGGTCGGCCACCAGCAACATGCCGTGGGGCTGGATCGAGCCTGGAATGTGGATCGGCTCGCGATCGCAGGATGTCAGGTCGACCATCCCCTCGGCTTCGACGCTCATGACCCGCTCCCATCCAGCAGCACCTGTTCGGCGTGGGCGAAGCCCATCACCCCGCCGCGCGCCGCGGCCTGGCCCAGGGCCTCGTCCTGCGCCGGGCATTCGCGCTCGAGCACCGCCAGGAACGACCGCCAAGCCTGGCCGGTCCGCTCGCCATAGGGGTCGAGAAAGCCGAGACCGCTCATGTCCAGGCCCGCGCGCTCGGCGTGCTTGCGGATCACCTTGCCGCCCAGGCTCGAGCCTTCCAGCACGTACATCAGGCCCAGAGCCTCGGCGCGGCCCGCCGGCCGCGGCGCGGCGGTCGGCGCAGGCGCAGTCGCGCCCAGCGCCGCCAGATCGGCGTCGAGAACCAGGCTGCGCCGCCGGTCGTCGAAGTCGAGGCCGTCCAGATCGGCCAGCCAGGGCGCCAACTCGCGCTCCATGCCGGCATGCAGACGATGAAACGCGGCCGCCAGGGTCCTCCGCTGCTCGACCGACCCAAGTTTCGACAGCATGTCGAGCCGCTCTTCCAGCCGCTCATGCGCCGGCCGCGTGGCCTCGCGCAGCCTTTCCAGCACGCTCAAACTCATCGATGCTCCAATCGGCTTACCGACGGCGCATAGGCGCACATGGCTGGCCGGTCTGTCTGGAGCTCGACACTACGAGGCGATGAAACGGCTTGTCGATGCGGCTGGGACCGATAGCGTGACGTCATGCCCGAGTTTCGCGACATCGCCCTGCCCGACGCCACCCTGCGCTGCGCCTTCGAGGGCCAGGGCCCGCTGGTCGTCATGGTCCACGGTTTTCCTGAGAGCTGGTACAGCTGGCGCCACCAGATGGGGCCGGTCGCCCAGGCGGGCTTCACCGCCTGCGCCATCGACGTGCGCGGCTACGGCGGCTCGTCCAAACCGCATCCGGTCGAAGCCTACGACATGGAGCACATGACCGGCGATGTCGCCGCCCTGATCGAGGCGCTCAGTCCCGATTCGCCGGCCGTGCTGGTCGGCCACGACTGGGGCGCGCCGATCGTCTGGAACACCGCCCTGACCCGGCCCGACCGCGTGCGGGCCGTCGCCGGCCTGTCAGTCCCCTACACCGGCGTTCCCAAGCGGCCGTTCAGCGACATGATCGAGGCGGTGTTCACCAGCCGCGGCAAGTTCTTCTACCAGGCCTGGTTCCAGAACATCGGCCCGGCCGAGGCCGAGCTGGAGGCCGACGTCCGCGGCGCCCTGCGCAAGTTCTACTACGCCATCAGCGGCGACGCTCCGGACGGCGCCTGGCCCAAAGACAAGACCCACGGTCAAAGCCTGCTGGAGGGCCTCGTCGACCCTGAGCCGTTCCCCGCGTGGCTGACGGCGGCCGACCTCGACTACTACGTGGACGAGTTCGAGCGCTCGGGGTTCCGGGGCCCGCTCAACCGCTATCGCAATCACCAGCGCGACTTCGAGTTTCTGCGCGGCTTCGAGGGCCGCAGGATCGAGCAGCCCGCCCTCTTCGTCGGCGGCGAGCGCGACCTTGTGCTGTCCATGCTGGGCAAGGGCGACCTGATGGCGATCATGGGCGCCGAGATGCCGAACCTGCGGGGCGCCGACATCCTGCCGGGCTGCGGCCACTGGACCCAGCAGGAACGTCCGGCCGAGGTGAACGCCCGCCTGATCCCCTGGCTGAAATCGCTCTGACCTTCGCCGCCTGCGAAGGCTGACTGCGGGGAACACGCATTGCGCGCAGGGCTCGGCGGGGCGAGCCTTCGCCCATGTCCGAAACCGCCCTGCTGCTCGCCGGCGCCGGCCTCCTGGCCGGGACGATGAACGCCCTGGCGGGCGGCGGCTCATTCGTCACCCTGCCGGCCCTGATCGCCGCCGGAGTCCCGTCGGTGGCGGCCAACGCCACCAGCACAGTCGCCCTCTATCCCGGCGGCCTGGCCAGCGCCTGGGTCTATCGCGGAGGCCTCGGCCAGGTGGCGGGCGTTCCGGTTAGGCCGATGCTGGCCGTCACCCTGGCCGGCGGGCTGGTCGGCGCGTTGTTGCTGCTCTGGACGCCGTCCTCGGCCTTCGACGCCATCCTGCCCTGGCTGCTGCTGACCGCGACCCTGGCCCTGGCCTTCGGGCCCAGGGTCGCCCCCTGGCTCCAACGCCGCGCGCGACTGGGCGCGGGGCCGATCCTCGTCCTTCAGTTCGGCCTCGGCGTCTACGGCGGCTACTTCGGCGGCGCGGTCGGGCTGATGATGATGGCCGCCTGGAGCCTGCTGGCCGGTGCGGACCTCAAGGCGCTAAATCCGGCCCGGACGCTGATGGTCAGCGCCGCCAACACCGTCGCCGTGGTCTGCTTCGCCATCGCCGGGGCCGTGCGCTGGCGCGAGGCGCTGATCATGGGCGCGGCGGCCGTGGTCGGCGGATATCTGGGCGCGCACCTCGGCCGTCGGCTCGACCCGCGGCTGGTCCGCGCCGCCACCATCGCCCTCTCGGTCGCCATGACCGCGGTCTTCTTCGTTCGCGCCGCGCGTTGAATTTCGGAGCGGTTGCGGGCGGAAAGCCGCGTCGCGCTTTTCCTCAACCCGCCTAGTCGCAGCGACGGTAGCTCCCGGAATCCAGGTGCAGATGATCCCTGTGCGCGGCGTTGTAGTCGGGGCTCAGCACCATGTGGAACGCCTTGCAGCCGCCGTCGCGAACGCGGCGCAGGAAGACCCCACGGTCGTCCTGCCCGCCGAACTGGTTCAGCACCCGCACCCGCCGGCCGCTCGCCGTGGTGAAGCCGCCGACGTCCAGGGCGTTGGCGAAGGCGTGCTGGCTGCGCGGACCACCGGCGCGCCCGTACATGTTGCGACAGGCATAGGTCCCCATGTGATCGACCCTCGCCAGTGGTTCGCCCAGCACCTCGCGCGCCGCCGGCCGCAGCGTCTGGCGGTCCCACAGGGCGTAGGCCAGGGCCTGTCGGCAGGTCATGACCGGCCTGGCTGGCGACAGCGGCGTCGTCCCGCCGGTGAGCCGCACCGCGTCGAGCTGACTGCAGCCGCCGCCCTGTTGCGGCGGGCTCTCGACGAACCGCACCCCGGCCTCGTGCAGGGTCGCGCGGCAGAGCGCCGGATCAGAGGCGGCGCGATCGAGCTGCCAGCCGGTGGCCAGGCCCGGCGGGTCGGCCAGCCGCAGCGGCTTCCAGGGCAGGTCCTGGCGCGGCGCATGGGCGTTCGCCCACAGCACCACCGCCGCGGCCGCCAGCAGCACGTCGAGCAGCCCCGCCCAAGACGCACCCCACATCACGCGCCGTGACGGAAAGGCGATCAGGCGCACGCGCTTTCCTTCCCCAGGGGCGCCGCCCTATGGTCACGCCGTTGTCGGGAGGCGTGCATGAAACTCATTGGTCGAATCGCTCTGGGCCTGGTCGCGGTCGTTCTGCTGCTGGCGGTGATAGTCGGGGTCCGAACGGCGACCTACAAGGCGCCCGCCGGCGTGGACCTCTCGAAGGTGAAACTGGCGCCGGCGGTGGCGATCGACACCAGCCAGGCCGCCCAGCACCTGTCGCAGGCGGTCCAGTTCCAGACTGTCAGCCACCAGGACAAGGCCGAGAACCAGTACGGCGAATGGGACAAGCTGCACGCCTGGCTGCAGGCGACCTATCCCGCCGCCCACGCGGCCATGACCCGCGAGATCGTCGCCGATCACACCCTGGTCTACACCTGGAAGGGATCGGACCCGAGCCTGCCCCCGGCCGTGCTGATGGCCCACCAGGACGTGGTGCCGGTGACGCCGGGCACCGAGGGCGACTGGAAACATCCACCGTTCGGCGGCGTCATCGCCGAGGGCGCGGTCTGGGGCCGAGGCTCGATCGACGACAAGGGTTCGCTCGTCACCCTGTTCGAGGGCGCCGAGGCCCTGGCCAAGACAGGCTTCAAGCCGCGGCGCACCCTGATCATCGTCTCCGGCCATGACGAAGAAGCCGGCGGGACCGGCGCCCAGGCCGTCGCCGATCTCTTCAAGTCGCGCGGGATCAAGGCCCAGTTCGTGCTCGACGAGGGTATGGCGGTGATCACCGACAACCCGCTGACCGGCGGCCAGGTGGCGCTGATCGGCATCGCCGAGAAGGGCTATGCGACCCTCAAGGTCACGGCCGAGGCGACCGGCGGCCACTCGTCGGCCCCGCCTGCCGATTCCGGCGGGGTCGTCACCCTGGCCAAGGCCGTGACCGCCATCGCTGCGGACCAGGCCCCGCTGAAGCTGGACGGCCCGGGCGGCATGATGATGGAGACCCTGGCCCCCCAGGGCGCCTTCCCGATCCGCATGGCCATGGCCAACCGCTGGCTGTTCGAGCCGCTGATCCTCAAGCAGGCCGCCGCCACCCCCGCCGGCGCGGCCATGCTGCACACCACCATCGCCCCGACCATGCTGAAAGGCAGCCCCAAGGAGAACGTCCTGCCGCAGGACGCCACCGCCTGGATCAACTACCGCATCGCGCCGGGCGATTCGTCGGCCGCCGTATTGGCCCGCGCCAAGGCCGCGACCGCCGGCCTGCCGCTGGTCTTTTCCTGGGACCGCAAGCCGAACGAGCCTTCGCCCGTCTCCTCGACCACGTCCGAGGCCTGGAAGATGGTCGCCGCCCTGGCCGCCGACACCTCCAAGAGCCCGGTTGCGCCCAGCCTGGTCACCGCCGGCACCGACAGCCGTTACCTGACCGGCGTCGCCGACGACGTCTACCGCTTCCAGCCGATGACCTTCTCGCTGGAGACCATCAAGATGATCCACGGCACCAACGAGCATATGAGCCTGCAGAACCTGGAACGCGCCGTGCAATTCTACGCCCGGCTGATCGCCACCAGCGCTGGTTGAACCGCGCCTTCGCCGCATCGACAAGCCGCGCGGTTTGGGACACATCGGCCCATTGCTCGAACCGCGCGGACCACGACCTGAATGCTGAACTGGATCTACACGACCCTGGGCGAGGCCTGGGGTCCGCTGCGGCTCTTCAACTCGTTCTTCTTCCTCTCCGGGATGGGGTTCGCGACCTGCGCCCTGGCGACCTGGATCCTGCTGCCGCGGCTGTGGTCGATGCTGCCGACCGACCGCGGCCGCGCCTTCGCGGTCAACGCCGACCAGAGCGTCGGCAAGCCGGTCAGCGCAGGCCTGATCTTCATCAGCCTGTTCTGCGTGGCCTCGTTGATCTTCATTCCGATCACTGCGCGGCCGCTGCTGACCGTGCCCTTCATGCTGGCGGCCCTGGTCGTCGGCTATCTGGACGACCGCAGAGGCGGCTTCAGCGAGTACCAGCTGGCGGTGATGGACGCGGCCATCGCCCTGGGCGCGGCCACGGTGATATGCGGCTTCCAGCCGGTCGATATCTGGCTGCCGCTCTGGAAGGGCGGCCTGACCCTGGCGCCCTGGATCGCCATTCCCCTGGCCGCCGGGGTGATCTGGCTGTCGATCAACGCCACCAACTGCTCGGACGGGGTCGACGGCGTCTCCGGCAGTCTCAGCGGCGTGGCGATCATCATCCTGGGCGGGCTGCTCTACACGGTGATCGGCAACGAGGCGGTGGCCTCGCACCTGCGCATCCCGGTCAATCGCGACGGCGCCAACTGGGCGATCATGGCCTTCCTGATGGTCGGCTGCATCGCCGGCTACCTCTGGTACAACGCCCCGCCCAGTCAGGTGCTGATGGGCGACGCCGGCTCGCGGCCCATCGGCCTGCTGATCGGCATGCTGGTGGTCGCGACCAACAACCCGCTGTTTCTGCTGCTGATCGGCTCGGTGCTGCTGCTCAACGGCGCGACCGGGCTGGTGAAGGTGGCGCTGGCGCGCTTCTTCGGCCTGAAAGTGCTCTCGCGCGTGCGTTTCCCGCTGCACGACCACTGCCGCAAGGAGCTCGGCTGGACGAACAGCCAGGTGCTGGTGCGCTTCATGCTGCTGCAGATCGGGGTCTCGGCCCTGCTGGTCCTGCTGGCCCTGAAGCTGCGCTGAGCCCGGCCGGCGGAAACCACTTCGTCAGACAAACGCCCTAGAGATGCGGCCCTTGCGCATGAATCGCGCCCCGCAGGTCGTTCCGGCCCTTGCGAAGCGGCGCTGCGCATCGCACGTTCCGTGCAACTGAATTGGAGACCCTTGATGCGTAACTGGCGCCTGGACGAAGACGAAGACAGCGAAGACGGCGCCCGCAAGCCCGACATGCCGATGACGGCCGGGCCCGTGCAGAACGCGCTTTACAAGTCGCGCACCGTGCTGGTGTTCGGCGAGATCGACATGCGGCTGGCCGAACGCGTCACCGCCCAGCTCCTGGCCCTGTCGGCCGAGAGCGACAAGCCGATCAAGGTGGTGATCAACTCCCCCGGCGGACACGTCGAGAGCGGCGACACCATCCACGACATGATCCGCTACTGCGGTCCGCAGGTGAAGGTGATCGGCACCGGCTGGGTGGCGTCCTCGGGCGCCCACATCTTCCTTGGCGCGGCCAAGGAAAACCGCTTCTGCCTGCCCAACACCCGGTTCCTGCTGCACCAGCCCACCGGCGGCGTGCGCGGCCAGGCCAGCGACATCGAGATCGAGGCGGAAGAGATCGTGAAGATGCGCGAGCGCGTGAACCGCGTGATCGCTCGCGAGACCGGCCAGCCCTATGAGAAGATCGTCAAGGACACCCAGCGGAACTTCTGGATGAGCGCCGAGGCGGCCGTCGAGTACGGCGTGGTCTCGAAGATCATCACCAACGCGACCGAGGCCTGACGCCGTGACCGCGCCCTGGTGGAAGGGCGCGGTCGTCTACCATGTCTATGTGCGCAGCTTCTGCGACTCCAGCGGCGACGGCCACGGGGACCTGCGGGGGCTGCTGTCGCGGCTGGACTACATCGAGAGCCTGGGCGTCGACGCCATCTGGCTCTCGCCTGTCCACCCCTCGCCAAACCGCGACTGGGGCTATGACGTCTCCGACTACGAAGGCGTCCATCCCGATTACGGAACCCTGGCCGACCTGGAGGCTCTGATCGCCGCCGCCCACGCGCGGGGCCTGAAGGTCCTGCTGGACGAGGTCCTGTCCCACACTAGCGACGAACATCCCTGGTTCGCCGCCAGCCGCGACGGCGGCGAGGACGGCGAGAAGGCCGGCTGGTACGTCTGGGCCGAACCCGGCCGCGACGGGACCGCCCCCAACAACTGGCTTTCGGTGTTCGGCGGCCCGGCCTGGGCCTACCAGCCCGCCAGGCGCCAGCACTACCACCACAAGTTCCTGCGCCAGCAGCCCAAGCTGAACTGGCGCCACCCGCAGGCCAAGGCCGCGGCGCTCGACGTGCTCGACGTCTGGCTGGCGCGGGGCGTCGACGGGTTCCGCCTCGACGTGGCCGGCACCTTCCTCCACGACGACACCCTGACCGACAATCCGCCGGTGCCGCCGCAGGATCGCCGCCGCCGTCACTGGGCGCACGCCAGCGAGATGCAGCGCCACCTGCACGACTCCAACCTGCCCGAGAACATCCCCCTGCTCGACGAGATCCGCCGCCGCGTGGACGCCTTCGGCGACCGCTTCGTGTTCGGCGAATTCTCCGAGGAGGAGGAACGCTGCGGCGCCTACTGCACGCCGGACGAGGGGCTGCATTCGGCCTACACCTTCGTCCTGCTGCACGCCCATCGCCTGTCGCCGGATCTGTTTCGCGACCACTACGCGACCCTCGACCGCTTCCCCGGCCACTGGCCCTGCATCTCGTTCTGCAACCACGACATTCCCCGCACCGCCACGCGGTTCGGCGGCGGCCAGGAGGTCGCGCGCCTGATGCTGGCCCTGCTGCTGAGCCTCAAGGGCACCGTCCTGCTCTACCAGGGCGAGGAACTCGGCCTGCCCGAAGCCCAGAGCCTGACCCGCGATCAGCTGCGCGACCCGGTCGGCGACCTCTACTGGCCGATCGCCAAGGGCCGCGACGGCTCGCGCACGCCGATGCCCTGGACCGAGGGGCCCAACATGGGCTTCACCACCGGCCGGCCCTGGCTGCCGCTGGCGGTCGAGCACGCGGGCCTTTCGGTCGCGTCCCAGGAGGCGGACGAAGGCTCCACCCTGGCCTTCTCGCGCGCCCTGCTGGCCTTGCGCCGCGCCAGCCCCGCCCTGGCCCGCGGCGATCTGGAGATGATCGCCGCGCCCGAGCCCATCCTCGCCTTCGTCCGCCGCGAGGCGGCCGAGCAGGTCGTCTGCGTCTTCAACATGGGCGCGGTTCCGGCCGTGTTCGGCGACGAGCGGCTGGGCGGCGCTGAACTCCTCGCCCCTGGAACCGGCGAAGCGACCCTCGACGGCGCGGCCCTGCATCTTGGTCCGCACGCCGCCCGGTTCCTCCGGCTCGCGTGACGCGCTAGAAGACGCCATGCCCGACGGCGAGACCAAGACCCAATCCACCGCCGACGCCAGGTTCGGCCGCGGCTTCCTGCACGACATCTGGTACTTCGCCGCCCTCGGCTCGGACCTGAAGCCCGGCAAGCTCCAGCGCTACGAACTGCTGGGCGAGCCGATCCTGCTGGGCCGCGACCGGGCGGGGAAGGTCTATGCGATCAAGGACATCTGCCCGCACCGCGCCGCACCGCTGTCGGCCGGCAAGCTGACCGCCGAAGCCGACGGCGCGCCCAGCGTCGAGTGCCCCTATCACGGCTGGCGCTTCCGCACCGACGGCGCCTGCGCGGCCATTCCATCGCTGGTCGAGGACCAGGCGATGGACGTCAGCCGCATCCGCGTGCGCCGCTATCCCGCCGCCGAGAGCCAGGGCCTGGTCTTCGTCTGGATCTCGTCGGACCCGCGCTTCGACGGCGAACCCGACATCGCCCCGCCCGTCTTCCCCGGGGTAGTCGGCGGCGGGCCGAAGCTGGTCGACCGCATGGACTTCGACTCGCACATCGACCACGCCGTCGTCGGCCTGATGGACCCGGCCCATGGCCCGTATGTGCACCAGCAGTGGTGGTGGCGCTCGGCCAAGAGCCAGCACGAGAAGGCCAAGAAGTTCGAACCGCGCGACATGGGCTTCTCCATGGTCCGCCACGAGCCCAGCAAGAACAGCCGCGCCTACGCCATCCTGGGCGGCGAGCCGCTGACCGAGATCACCTTCCGCATCCCCGGCCTGCGCTGGGAGCACGTGACCGTCGGCCAGCGCCAGGTGCTGTCGCTGACCTGCCTCACGCCCATCCACGAGACCAGGACCCGGATCACCCAGATCGTCTGGTCCGACCACCCGGCCTTCCTGCTGCTCAAGCCGTTCATCGCCGCCGGCGCGCGCGCCTTCCTGCGCCAGGACGGCGACATGGTGAACCTGCAGAACGAGGGGCTGCGCTACGATCCGGCCCTGCTCTGGATCGACGACGCCGATCGCCAGGCCAAATGGTATCAGCAGCTGAAGCGTGAACGGGCCGCCAGCCGCAAGGCCGGCCGGCCGTTCCAGAATCCGGTCGAGGCGGCCACCCTGCGCTGGCGCAGCTGACCAAGCCCAGGCGGGGCTTGCCATAGCGCCCGCCGGAGGGTCTGCTGGCCGCTCATTTCGACGCGCCATTCAGACCAAAGCCATTTGCATCATGGAATTCACCACCAGCGACGGCCTGACCCTCGCCTATGACGACATCGCCCCGCCCGACTACGAGCGGGCCATCCTGCTCGTCCACGGTTTCGTCTCGAACCGCGACGAGGGCTGGAAGCGCACCGGCTGGTACACGGCCCTCGAGCGCCGCCGCTTCCGGGTGATCGCGCTCGACCAGCGCGGCCATGGCAAGAGCGCCACGCCGCACGATCCGGCCGCCTACGGCCGCGACAAGCAGGCCCGCGACGTGGTCGAGCTGATGGACCATCTGGGCGTCAACCGCGTCGACCTGTTCGGCTATTCCATGGGCGCGCGGGTCGCGGCCCAGGCGGCGGTGACCTATCCGGAGCGGTTCTCCAACCTCATCCTGGGCGGGGTCGGCGACAAGATGCTGGAGGAATCCAGCCGCCCGCGCACCGACGTCGTGGCCGAGGCGATGCTGGCCGAGGATCCGGCGAGCATTTCCGACGACTTCATGCGCAGCTTCCGCCACTTCGCCGACGAGCAGGGCGAGGATCGCATGGCCCTGGCCGCCTTCAGCCGCGCCGCGAGCCCGCCGCTGGACGTCGCCGCCTTCGCAACCCTGCCGATGCCGGTGCTGGTGGTGGCCGGCTCGCGCGAGAGCAACGGCGACCCCGAGACGCTGGCCCAGGCCTTTCCGCTGGGCAAGGGCGTGGTCGTTCCCGGCTGCGACCACTTCTCCGCCATCCCGCACGCCCTGACCAAGGCCGCCGTCTTCGACTTCATCGACGGCGTCCTCGACGATCCCTGGGCGCGGTGAGCGCGGCGCCGCCGGAGCGGATCGCCTGGGCCGTCCGGCTGCTCGCTCCGGCGGCGGGCGAACAAGTGCTGGAAATCGGCTGCGGCCGCGGCGTCGCCGTCGGACTGCTGGCCGGCGCCGGCGCGCGCGTCACGGCGCTGGATCGGTCGGCGACCGCGATCGCCGCATCCCGCGCCCGCAACGCAGCGCTGGAAAAGGCGGGCGAGGCTTCGTTCCTCTGCGCTGACCTCTCGTCGGCAGATCTGCCAGCGCACGCGTTCGACGCGATCCTGGCGATCAACGTGAACCTGTTCTGGCTGCAGCCTGCCGCGCTCATGGGACTGACCCCGCGCCTCGCGACGGGGGGCCGTATCGTCCTTGCCTACGATCCGCCCGGCGAGGCGCAAATTTCCCGCATAGCCGAAAGCTTGGCGGGCGGCATAGCCGCCGCCGGCCTCGCCTGCGAGATCATCCGAAACGGAGGCCTGCTGGGCGCGGCGGCCCGCGCCGCCTAGCGCCGGGGTCCCAGGTTGTACGGCCCGCCCTTGTCCAGCGCCCGCTGATAGGCCGGGCGGGCCTGGAAGCGTTTCACCCAGGCGGCGATGTTCGGATAGGTCTCGAACCGGCCGAAGGCGCCGGCCACCTCGCCGACGAAGCTCATCTGGATGTCGGCGCCCGTCAGATCCGACCCCATCAGGTAGTCGCGCCCGGCCAGCGCGCGGTCGACATAGCCCAGGTGGTTGGCCATCTCGCTCTCGATGCGCGGATGCAGCGGCGCGCCCGCCTCGCCCAGCCGGCCGACATACATGTTCAGCATCAGCGGCAGCATGGCCGAGCCCTCGGCGTAGTGCATCCACTGCTGGTGCTGTTCGTAGTCCGGCGTGCCGACCGGCGGCGCCAGGCGTCCGGCGCCGTGATGGCGCAGGATGTAGTCGATGATGGCGCCGGACTCGATGATCGTCGCGCCGTCCTCGGTCACTACCGGAGACTTGCCCAGCGGATGCACCGCTGTCAGCTCGGGCGGCGCCAGCCGCGTCACCGCATCGCGCTGGTAGGTTTTGATCTCGTAGGGAAGCTCCAGCTCCTCCAGCAGCCACAGGATGCGCTGCGAGCGCGAGTCGTTGAGGTGATGGACGACGATCATTGTGCGCTTCCTCCGCTTTTCAGTTGGCGTAGCGTCAGCGGTGACGGGCGGCAAGCTTGCCCTATAGTCGCGCCGTCATGATGCTTGCGAACCTTCCCGGCCTGCTGGCCGACGCCGCCCGCTGCGCCGAAGACTATGTCGCCCGGGCCAGGCCCGTCGTCGCCGCGCGCATCGCCCCCGGCGGCAAGCTCGATCGCCGCGCCCTGGACGCCGAGCAGCATGTCGCCCACGGCTTGGCCTGGGCCGCGGCCTACGCCGAAACCCTACGCCAGACCGCCGATTGGGCTCGCGCCCTGGAGGCCGAAGGCCGGCTCGGTGAGGCCGAGGCCCTGCCCGCCCAACTCCTGGCCCACGAATATCTTTCGCAGCTCGCCGGTGGCCTCCCGATGAACCAGGGCGAGGTGTTTCGTCCTGCCGATCTCGACCTCGACGCTGCGGACCTGCGGCCGGCGATCGCCCGCCTGGCGCCGGGCGCGAGCCAGGGCGTTCGCCTGCGGATCGTCGAGCTGCTGGAGGCCGCTCAAGGGTCGCCCTCGCTGGAAGCCAGCGGCCTGGACGAGACCCTGGAGCACATCCGCGGCCAGTTCGACGCCTTCGCGCGCGAGAAGATCGCGCCCTTCGCCCAGGGCTGGCACCTGCGCAACGAGCTCATCCCCCTGCCGCTGATCGAAGAACTGGCCGACCTCGGCGTCTTCGGCCTGACCGCGCCCGAGGACTATGGCGGCTCCGGCCTGGGCAAGGTCGCCATGTGCGTGGTCTCCGAGGCCCTGTCGCGCGGCTGGATCGGGACCGGCTCGCTGGGCACCCGCTCCGAGATCGCCGCCGAGCTGATCCTCGCCCACGGGACCGACGATCAGAAGCAGCGCTTCCTGCCCGCCATCGCCGGCGGCCAGATCATTCCGACCGCGGTCTTCACCGAGCCGGACTCCGGCTCGGATCTCGGCTCGCTGCGCACTCGCGCCCAGCGCGACGGCGACACCTGGAAGGTCACGGGCGCGAAGACCTGGATCACCCATGCCGCTCGCGCCGACCTGATGACCCTGCTGGTCCGCACCGACCCGACCTCGAAGGATCATCGCGGCCTGTCGATGTTCCTGGCGGAAAAGCCACGCGGGACCGACGCCGATCCCTTTCCCGCCCCTGGCATGAGCGGGGGGGAAATCGAGGTCATCGGCTATCGCGGCATGAAGGAGTTCGAGATCGGCTTCGACGGCTTTTCCGTCCCGCACGCCAACCTGCTGGGCGGCCAGGAGGGACAGGGCTTCGTCCAACTGATGGTCACCTTCGAGAGCGCCCGCATCCAGACCGCCGCCCGGGCGATCGGCGTCGGCCAGAACGCCCTGGACCTGGCCGTCGACTACGCCCTGACCCGCAAGCAGTTCGGCCAGCCGATCGCCCGCTTCCCGCGGGTGGCGAACAAGCTCGCCATGATGGCCGCGGAGCTTCTGGGCGCGCGCCGCCTGACCTGGTTCGCCGCCCGCGCCAAGGACGAAGGCCGCCGCTGCGACCTGGAGGCCGGCATGGCCAAGCTGGTGGCCGCCCGCATCGCCTGGGCCGCCGCCGACAACGCCGTGCAGATCCACGGCGGCGCCGGCTTCGCCAGCGAGCAGGCGGTCAGCCGCGTGCTGGCCGATGCGCGCATCCTCAACATCTTCGAGGGGGCCGGCGAGATTCAGGCCCAGGTCATCGCGCGCCGCCTGCTCGATGGCGGCAACTGACGACCCGGTCCATCCTCGGCTCGCTGAGGAAGTCCTGCCCGCCCGCGTCTTATGCATGAGCGCCGCAGCTTGCGGCGCGCCGCCCGCCCTGCGCTGAGCGCACGGCGTTACTCGATCATGCTCAACGAGTCTCGATTTCACGAGGAGTCGGGAAAACGACAGTTCACGCGCCAATTTCATGGAAAACGCCGGTCTGCGACGCTGCGCCACACGGCAAAGCCGCCATTTCCACGCTAAATCCACACCACACTCGCATCGCGGAACGAGTTCGTTGAACACGCTCAACCAAACCCTTCGCTTGGACGCGCCGGTTCGAGGGGTTAAGAGGAATTCTGTGGTCATGACGACCTGCGACACCGCCGTCCGTCTCCCCCCGGGCGGCAGCCTAGCTGTAACAAACCTGAGCCGGTTCACGGCCGAACTGCGCGCCGCCGCCCTTGCCGGGCTGCGCCTTGCGCAGCAAGGCCTCGAGCAGCTCGAGAAGGTAGTGGAAGAGTATTGCGTAGAGTTCGAACCGCGGGTGGCGATGGCTACGGTGAGGATCGCCCGATGAAACACGTTTCCAGCAACATCGAAGTCGCTGGCGAAGCCGAGGTTCGCGTTCCGACTCGTCGGGCCCTCGCCAAGCAGCAGACCCGCGCCAAGGTCCTGGCCGCCGCCCGTCGCCTGTTCTCCGAGGCAGGCTACGAAGGCGCCACCATCCGCGACATCGCCGCCGAAGCCGGCATGTCGACGGGCGCGGTGTTCGCCAACTTCACCGACAAGTCGGACCTGTTCCGCGAGATCATGGCGGCCGACATGGACGCCCTGGTCGAGGCCATGCGCGACGGCGCCGGCCGCGGCCGCGGCGTCGATGACGTGATCTTGAAGATCTTCGGCGCCGGCTACGCCTTCTACAAGAGCCGCCTGCCGCTGGCGCGCGCGGCGTTCGGCGTCTCCTGGCTGCCCGAGCAAGGCCTGGAACTGCGCAACCTGCCCCCGGTCCAGCTGATCCAGGAGCTGTTCACCGAGGCCCTGACCCAGGGCGTCGAGCGCGGCGAGCTGTCCCAGGAAGCCGAGGTGAAGCTGCGCAGCCAGATGCTGTTCGACTGCTACCTGGCCAACTTCCAGGAAGCGATCTTCGGCGGCTGGAGCCTCGAGGCCCTGCAGGCCAAGTCCAAGGACCAGATCCGCGTGATCCTGGCCGGCGCCCGCCGCGGCTGATCCGCCGACGGACTTTTAGCAACGGGACCTGCGCCTCGCGGCCGGGTCCCGTTTTGCGTTCGGGCGGCCGTGACGCGCCGCGGCGAACTGTCGCAGCGCCCGTGCGTTCGCATCCGCAAGCGACGGATTCAACGTAGTCATTGCGTGGGAACCGCACGGCGACGATGCGGACTGGGGGAAAAATTTGAGCCTGAGAAAGTCCCAGAAGGAGGCGACCCGCCAGCGCGTGCTCGACGCCGCCCGCGAACTCTTCGAGGCAAAGGGTTTCGAGGCGGCCACGGTGCGCGAAATCGCCAAGCTGGCCGACGTCTCGGTCGGCAGCGTCTTCACCACCTTCGCCTCCAAGGGCGACATCCTCAGCCAGGTCATGGCCGACCGGCTGGACGCGCTCTACGCTGAACTCGACCGCCTGGCGCCGCACCTGCGCGGCTCGACCCCCGATCGCCTGCGATCGATCTTTGCAATCCACTACGCCTTCGAGACCCGCCGCACCCGGCTGTTCCTGGCCCACATAGCGGCGGCCTACAATTGGACCCTCAGCCCGACCAGCCGCCCCTACGGCCGCAACCCGCGCCTGCGCGCCGTGGTGCGCGAGTGCCTCAGCGACGGCATCGTCCGCGGCGACGTCGATCCGGCCGCCGACCTCGACCTGGTCGTCGACACCCTCATGGCCTCCTATGCCTGGACCTATCGGCTGGCGGCCTGGGAGAACGCCGACGCCGAGGCCATGAGCGCGGTGATGGACCGCCACATCGGCCTGATCGCCGGCGGCTTTCGCCCGCCGACGCCCGCGAACCAATAGGCCGCGCCCGCCGATACCGCTAAGATCGGCGCCATGAACATCTTCACGTACCTGATCCCGATCAGCCTCGCGGCGGTGACGATCACGCTCTTCATCGGCCTCTACGCCCTGTTCCGCGGCGGCGACTTCGGCCGGTCCTATTCCAACAAGCTGATGCGGCTGCGCGTGGTGCTGCAGGCGATCGCCGTCGCCATCCTGGTGCTGGCCGTCTGGTGGCGCAGCAAGTTCGGCGGCTGACTTGGTCACCCTGAACAAGATCTACACCCGCACCGGCGACGGCGGCGCGACCCGGCTGGCGACCGGCGAGCAGGTGTCCAAAGCCGCCCTGCGGGTCGAGGCCTACGGCGCGGTGGACGAGGCGAACGCCTGCCTCGGCCTGGCGCGGCTGCATACGTCCGAAGACGCCGAGCTCGACGCCGCCCTGGCCCGCATCCAGAACGAGCTCTTCGACCTGGGCGCGGACCTCTCCACGCCGCCGCGTCCCGACGAGACGAACATTCTGCGCATGGTCGACAGCCAGGTCGAGCGGCTGGAGCGCGAACTGGACGCCATGAACGAAGCCCTGCCGCCGCTCGCCTCGTTCATCCTGCCGGCCGGAACGCCGGCTGCGGCGCACCTGCACCTGGCCCGCACCGTGACTCGCCGGGCCGAGCGCGCGGCCGTGCGGCTGATCGAGGCCGGCGAGCCCCTCGGCCCCGCGGCGCTGCGCTACCTGAACCGGCTGTCGGACTATCTGTTCGTCGCCGCGCGCCACGCGAACGACCGCGGCGCCAGCGAGGTGTTCTGGACGTCGGGCGCGACCCGCTAGTTCTTCGCGGCGGGGACGGGCTTGGGCGCGGGCGCGGTCTCGCGCTTGGCCGCATCGGCCTTGGCCGCCTCGCGGCTGGCCTTGTCGACGATCGGGCGGCCGGTGATGTCCGAGATCAGCACCGGGCGCGCGCAGGTGCGGCTGCGCCAGTCCCACCAGTCGCCGGCGGCCTCGCACTTCTGCCCCGGCCACACCCAGAAGACGTGATAGACGAGTGCGCCTGCGCTCAGGATGGCGAACAGGCCCAGGAAGATCAGTTTCAGCCGGTCGATCGTGCGGTTCATGGGGTGCTTCTAATCGGCGCTCGGCGAGGCTGCTAGCGGCTTGCGGAGCCAAAAATGCGGCGAACTGTGATCCTGCCCCGACTTGCAAAGCGCTGTGGAAGCGTTATGCCGCATCCGACCGAATTTATCGCAATGCAAATTTGAGGCGCTAGCAACCCATGAAGGTGTTGGTCCCGGTCAAACGGGTGATCGATTCAAACGTCAAGGCCAGGGTGAAGTCCGACCAGTCGGGCGTCGACCTCGCCAATGTGAAGATGTCCATCAATCCCTTCTGCGAGATCGCGGTCGAAGAGGCCGTCCGCCTGAAGGAAAAGGGTGTCGCCAGCGAGGTCGTCG
>NZ_JAYRSU010000014.1:0-118112 GCF_041919955.1 Phenylobacterium sp.
TCCGACCCTGCGTATGGACTCCAACGAAAAGCGCCTGGCCCTCCGGCCGGGCGCTTACGGCTGCCTCATCGCTTGACAAATGGACATGAGAGAAGGGGTCGGGCGAGACCCTTTGGCTCGACCGCAGGGGAAGGCTTTCCCCCTTGTCCCAGCTTTCCGTCCCGGATGTGTTTCCTTGAAAACTGTCAGAAAACTGCGTATATTCCTGACAGGAGAAAGACGATGACACGGCTGACCGAACAGATTCTGTCGCATATGACGGGTTTGCCCGAGGGCGCTTCTGTGTCCGCTAAGGGGCTGCTCCATCTCGGTAATCGCGCCGCGGTGGACCAGGCCTTGTCGCGTCTGGCCGAGCGCGAACAACTCATCCGGGCTGGGCGCGGTGTCTATCTCCGCCCCGTCGCCAGTCGGTTCGGGACGCGCGCGCCGTCGGTTGAACAGGCTGTGGAGGCCCTTGCCAGCCAGCGTGGCGAGACCATCGTCTCGAACGGTGCGGCGGCCGCAAACGCCCTTGGCCTGACGACACAGGTGCCGGTTCGCTCGGTCTATCTGACTTCCGGGCGCAGCCGGAAGATGAATCTCGGCAAGCAGGTCGTGGAATTGCGCCATGCCCCGCGCTGGCAACTGGCTCTGGCCAACCGGCCGGCGGGAGAGGCCGTCCGGGCCTTAGCCTGGCTCGGCCCGGAGAAAGCCGAAACCGCGCTCAGGACATTGAAGCGAAAGCTGCCACCCAGCGCCTTTGGCGAATTGGTGGCGGCCGCGCCGCAGCTTCCGACATGGTTGGCGCAGAGCGTCGGGAAGGCAGCCTATGGCTGAAACCTTCCTCCTCCTCTCGGCACTGGAGCGCCGCGACGCCCTGGGCGTCGCGGCGGATCGTTCGGGGCGGCCCGCGCATCTGCTCGAAAAGGATGTCTGGGTGGTGTGGGCGTTGAGCACGCTCTACGCGGCGCCGCTTGGTGAGCATCTGGTGTTCAAGGGCGGCACATCGCTGTCGAAAGCCTATCAGGTCATCCATCGGTTTTCGGAGGATGTGGATCTGACCTACGACATTCGGGCCATCGCGCCCGACCTGGTCGGGGACAATGGCGAGGGCCTGCCGAAAACGCGAAGCGAGGAAAAGCGCTGGTCCAGCGAGGTTCGTCGCCGGCTACCAGAATGGGTTGGCGCTGTCGTGCAGCCGGTGATCGCCGACGCCTTGGCAACGGAAGGTCTGGCTGCGGCGATCCGCGTCGAAGGTGATCGGCTCTTTATCGACTACGAACCGACCGCAACCGGATCGGGCTATGTCGCCCCCAGTGTCATGCTGGAGTTCGGCGCGCGGTCGACGGGCGAGCCGGCCAGTCTTCGCGATGTTGTCTGCGATGCCTCCGGCCTGATCGACGGCCTGATATTCCCGACAGCGCGTCCGCGCGTCATGCACGCCGAGCGGACGTTCTGGGAGAAGGCGACCGCCATCCATGTCTTCTGCCACCAGGACCGGCTGCGTGGGGACCGCTTCGCCCGGCACTGGCACGATGTCGCCCGGCTCGATGAAGCCGGTCTTGCGGATGCTGCCTTCGCGGATCGCGAATTGGCGAACGCGGTCGCTCGCCATAAGTCGATGTTCTTTGCGGAGAAAGCCGCTGATCGCTCGCCGATCGATTACGGGGCAGCCGTCAATGGTGGCTTGCAACTCGTTCCGGCGGGCGATGGCGCAAAGGCGCTGGAGGATGACTATGCCCGCATGGTCGAGGATGGGTTGCTCTTCGACGACGCGGAGCCGTTCGAGGCGCTCATGGCGCGGTGCGCCGATATAGCCGCGCGCGCGAACAGCACGGCCAAATAAGAAACTGGGGGATCGGGGGTAGATGAGCGACGTCGAAGGGGAGGAAAACCCCCGATTTCTGTGGGACGCCGCAGCCACAGGCCGGGCGGCTCGATGAAACCGCCAATATTTGGTCGATCCCGCACATACCGGCCCGGCCTTTGGGCGCGTCTTTTCCTGTCAGAGAAATGGAAACTGGTTCTCAGCTCATCTTCTCAGGACCGGATTAGCCTGAAATCAACACACGAAGACGAAATCCAGTGTCTTGAGATCTCGTCTATTTCGTCAACCAAGGCTCTCCTTTGGCACACGGTCGAGATCCGGTCGAAGGGCCGTATCGATGCTCTGTCCGGCCTGACGGCCAAGGCGGCACAGACTTTACGCGACGACTTGCTAGTTTTCGTGAATCTGCACCTCGCGGACCTTATCGACTCCGACAAGGAACGCCTGCGCGAGGTCGACAGCAAGATTCGTGCGATCACCGACAGCAACAGGCAATATCTTGCTCATGCGGACGTTAGCCGGGCGATCGCGAGCGTCCCGGGAAGTGCGTCACTGGCATTGGCGCACCCGTTGTTTGATGCAGCTCTGATCCCCGGCACCCTAAGAGGCTATCTGCCAACCTCTTTTGCCATGCTCACCGACCCGGGTGTCCGTAGTCGCTACAACGAAAGTTTCGTTGTTCACGAGATGCAGAAGTTCGAGAAGTTCTTCGCCGACCTTGGCGGATTTTCGCTTTCCCAGGAGCAGCGGGAGGCCTGCATCCGTCTGGAAGACAACAACCTGCTCGTCGCATCGGCCGGCTCAGGCAAGTCCGCAACCATGGTCGGGAAAGTCGCCTATGTCCTCGAAAAGGAACTCTACCATCCGAGCGAAATTCTTGTTCTGGCGTTCAACAAGAGCGCAGCTGATGAGCTGAAGGAACGGATCGCCAGGCAACTGAACGTAGATGAGGAGGCGTTGGAATGCCGGGTGACGACATTTCACGCGCTCGGCCGAGGGATCATCGAAGAGACGGAAGGCCGTCCACCGCAACTGGCCAACTGGGTCGAGCATCCCGCCGGCGAAGCCCGTGTGATTGACAAGATCATACGCGAGCTGATGGAGGTTGATGAAGAGTTTCGCCGCCTGTGGATCGACCTTCTCTCCATTTTGCCCAAGGCCGACATTCCGGCGGAGGTCTTTGACTCGGAGGCGGACTACAATCGCTACATCGCCGATCGCAACGACAAGGGCGGTAGCACCATCGGCACACTTGCAGACGTGTATGTGAAATCCCTTCAGGAGCAACGGATCGCGAACTGGTTGTGGGTCCACTCTGTCGAGTTTGAGTATGAAAAGCAGATCTCATTCAAAGAGGAGGATGGGAGCGAGCGCTTTGTTCAACCTGACTTCCATTACCCGCTGACCGACACGTTCCATGAGCATTTCGCGATTAACGCGGATGGTTCGTCGCCTTTTGTGAACTACGCCGAGCACACCAAGGGTAAACGCGCCGGATACAAGCGCGAAGAGTTGGATTTCTTCGAGACGACCTCAGCACAGGCGCGCGATGGGACGCTGTTGCCGCATCTCGAGGCACAGCTGACCAAACGCGAAATTCCGCTGACCGAGAAAAGTGTCGACGAGATTCTCAAGGCGGTCGAGCCGGTGGTGATCACGCACTACCAGAAGCTGATCGGCGTGTGCATCAAGCATATCCGGGCTAGCCAGCTTACGCTGGAGATGCTGCTCGAGCGGGCCAAGTCCCTGCATGACAAACCCCGCGCGCAGCATTTCGCGCGTGCTGTCTGGCTGATCACAGAAACCTATTCCCGCAAGCTCGACGAGGCGAAGCGTATCGACTTCGATTCGATGATCGGCGACGCAGTGCGCTTGGTCGAGACGGGTCGCTATCAGAGCCCGTATTCACTGGTCCTGGTGGATGAGTTTCAGGATATTTCGGACCCGAGGGCCAATCTGATCAAGGCGCTCAAACACCAGAAGCCCTTCACCAAGGTTTTTGCTGTCGGAGACGATTGGCAGTCGATCTACCGCTTCGCCGGGTCGGACATTACGATCTTCACCCAGTTCGAGGCGAACTTTGGCGCCTGCTGGCAAGGTCGGCTCGAACAGACCTACCGCTGCAACCAGCTGCTCGCCGACACTGCTGCGGGCTTCGTTCAGCGCAATCCAGACCAGATCAGGAAGACAGTGCGGTCGACGCGCGCCGCCATACCGCGATCAATCCGGGTCATTCCGGTCAGCGTGGAGTGGCGAAAGCCAAGCTTCCCGAAAGCCTGCTTCCAACTGCTCGATCGCCTGAACACCTTTCTTGATGGCATTTCGAGCCAGTGGCGGCGTGAGACCGGGCAAAAGCTGAAGGTACTGGTCTTGTGGCGTTACAACCTGTTGGATCCATTTCACGGTCAGCCCCCCGAATTTTCGGCGATCGAGGTTGCCGGCATGTCGTTTCATCGCTCCAAGGGCCTTGAGGCAGATTACACGATCCTGCTTGATGTCAGCGAGGGCGACTATGGCGTTCCCAGCCGCATCGAAGATGACGAGCTGCTCAATCTCGTTATCCCGCGCCCGGAGACGTTCGCCTACGCGGAGGAGCGCCGACTCTTCTATGTCGCGCTTACCCGCGCCAGCAGAGGGACGTTCATCCTCTGCAATAGGCGCAAGCCCTCACGCTACATTCGCGAGCTTTGCGAAATCGCCGGCAATGAGGTCCGGTTTGAAACCATCGAGGGGAAGGAACTCGACCAGTGTCCCAGTTGCCTGGTCGGGGAACTGGTTGAGCGCAAAGGTCGCAACGACACCACCTTTTACGGCTGCAATCAATTTCCTGAGTGCCGTCACACTCAGCAGTCACCTCCGGCGGCACCTCATCGACAACAAGCGGGCGAGGCCGGTTTTGTCGAGACGGTAAATCGGGCAAGAGCCTTCTAACGCTGCTTGCTTTGATCGTAGCCACGTTCTCACTTCCGACCTACGCGCGACGGTCCAGTGACAATCGACGGCTTTGATGATAGGACTACGTCGTGAAATCGGCGGAATGCACGGATCGAGTCGGATTGTTTCCTGCGTTCCTCGCTTGACGATAGATCCCGAAAGTACGGTTTTTCGGGGTATCCCGGAAAAATCCAATAATTTCAAAAGCCAGCGGTTTTGCCGGGGCGGCTGACGGTATATCGCCGCGAAAAATATTTTTAATGACGATATTTCAAGGTGTTATGCGGCCAATCAATAATCGAGTGGGAGTAGGGCGTACTCGATACTAGATTTCGCCTCCCGGCGAGTCGGGTTCTTCTTCTGACTGCGTGGCGGTGAGGCCTTCGGCGCAGCGTGCGTCTTGGCCTTTGCCACACAGGGACAACGAGAAGAGCTTGGCTCGCAGGGAGAAGAAATGTCCGATCAGCACGACCGCCTTTCCACCGATCGCCGCACACTGATGACCGGCGTGGCCGCCGCTGCGGCCGCGGGATCCTTTCTGACGCCCGGCGTCGCAGGCGCCTCCGCAGCCGATCTGGCGGCGATCCGCAAGGCTGTCGAGGCCGACAAGGCCGACGCCATCAAGCGCCTGCAGGAATGGATCGCGCTGCCGACCGTGGCGGCCGAGGGCCTGAACGTGAACGAAGGCCCGGCCTATATGGCGAAGATCGCCAAGGAAGCCGGCTTCCAGACCGCCGAGATCATCCCCACCGACGGCGTCGACGGCGTGTTCGCCACCCTGGACGTCGGCGCCAAGCGCTGGATCGGCGTCTACTTCATGTACGACGTGAAGCAATACGACCCGAAGGAATGGTCGAGCCCGCCGCTGGAAGGCAAACTGGTCGAGAAGGCGCCGTTCGGTACGGTGATGGTCGGGCGAGGCGCCACCAACTCCAAGGGCGGACAGATCACCCTGCTGAACGCGCTGCGCGCCATGCGGGCGGTCGGCAAGAAGCCTCCGGTCAACATCGCCCTGATCTGCGAGGGCGAGGAGGAAATCGCCTCACCGCACTTCCGCCAGATCGCCACCCATCCGAAGGTGCTCCCGGTTCTGCAGAAGTGCGAAGGCATCTATGTGCCGGGCCCCGCTCAGGATCGAACCACCGGCGAGGTTTCCTTCACCCTGGGCGCCAAGGGGCCGGTGGAGCTGCAACTCACCGTCGATGGCTCCAAGACCGGCATCGGTCCGAAGGCCGACATCCACTCGTCTGAAAAGGGGCGCATCGACAGTCCGATCTGGCGCCTGGTCCAGGCGCTGGCCACCCTGACCACGCCGGATGGAAATACCCCGACCCTCGACGGCTTCATGGACAAGGTCCGTCCTCTGACGCCGCGCGAGAAGGAGCTGATCGCCCAACTCGCCAAGAAGACCAACGAGGAAGCGATCAAGCAGGCCTATGGCAACAAGGCCTGGATCAACAACATGACCTACGAGCAGTCCATCGAGCGCCTGCTGTCCCAGCCGACCATCAACATCCAGGGTCTGATCGGCGGTTACACTGGACCCGGCGGCAAGACCGTCCTGCCGAGCAAGGCGGAGGCCAAGCTCGAGATCCGCATGGTCCCGAACCAGACCTACGCGGAGACGGTGAAGCAGGTGCGCGCCCACCTCGACAAGCGTGGCTTCCAGGACGTGGCGGTCAACATCTCCGGCGGCTACGACCCCACGGAGACGGCCGAGGACGCCAGCGTCGTTCAAGCCGCCCTGGCGGCGTATAAGAAGATGGGCATTCCGGTGACGCTGTCGCCGCGTAGCGCCGGCTCTTGGCCGGGCTCGCTGTTCACGCAGCCGCCGGTGTCCAAGCCGGCGATCCACTACGGCGTCGGCTTCGGCTCGGGCGCGCATGCGCCGGACGAGTTCATCGTCATCGATTCCGCGAACCCGAAGGTGGCGGGCTACGTCGACGCCACCATGGCTCAGGCGCAGTTTCTCTACGCGCTGGCGGAAATGAAGTAGGCGGACAACCGGGCCGCCCCCCGTCGCGGGGCGGCCTTCGTCTGCACGTTTCAGGGACGACACGCGCAGGAGGTCGCATGTCGTGGCAAAAAATTGTCGACCGGCGCGCTTTCAGCCGCTAGTCGAGCAAAAAAGGGGTGGGGATTCCAAAGATCATGAAAACATATCGCTCTGTCAGTGCGCTTCGTCGTTCGTTCCGTACGGCTCTGCTCGGCGCCTCGGCCCTGGCGGTCGCCGGCCCGGCCATGGCGCAGTCGGCCGAAGCGCCGGCCGTCGAGGAAGTCATCGTCACCGCGCTCAAGCGCGCGACAAACCTTCAGGACACCCCGATCGCCATCTCGGCGGTGACTTCGGAGACGATCGCCAATTCGGGCGTGCAGTCGATCGCGGACCTCAACGCCACGGTTCCGGGCCTGACCTTCGTCAACAGCGGTCCATCGTTCAGCCGCGTGGTGATCCGCGGCATTAACGCCGCAGGCGAGCCGACTGTCGGCGTCTATTACGACGAAACCCCGGTCACCGGTTCGATCGGCGCGGGCAACAACGCCGGCGGCTCCACCCCGGAACTGCGTCTGTTCGACGTCGACCGCATCGAGGTCCTGCGCGGCCCTCAGGGCACGCTCTACGGCTCCGGATCGATGGGCGGCACTCTGCGCACCATCTACAAGAAGCCGACCTACACGTTCGAAAGCGCGCTCGACGGCTCGCTCTCGAAGACCGAAGGGGCGGGCGATTGGAACTATGAAGCCCAGGGGATGGTCAATATCCCGCTGCTGCAGGATAAGGTGGCGCTGCGCGTCGTCGGCTTCTATCGCGACACCGCTGGCTACATCGACAACACCTATCTGAAGCTCAACGACTTCAACTCGGCCGAGACCTACGGCGGCCGGGCGCTGCTGCGCGTCCAGCCGACCGAGAACTTCACCCTCGACTTCGCCGCCTATATCAACCGCACCGAGACGGACCTTCCGACCTGGTTCCCGGCGGTGGGCGAGTTCAAGTCCGACGCCCGGACCCAACAGCCGTTGAGCGATGACCTCGATCTCTACAGCGTCACCGCCAATCTCGACTTTGGCCCGATCACCGCGGTCGGCTCGGCCTCTTACATGCGTCGTGAGCTGTCCAGCACTCAGGATGTGACCCAGTTCATCCAGGGCTTCCGGACGCCCGCCCGCTGCCAGGCCCTGTTCAACCGCGGCCCCGCGTGCGACGCGGCTCAGCTGGCCTCGTACTACGCCTACGTCGATACACAGTATCCGGCTGCGCTGAACCCGCAGCAGAAGATGGACACCTACACGGCCGAGCTGCGCTTCACCTCGAACTACGAGGGGCCGCTGCAATGGACGCTGGGCGGCTTCTTCTCCGATCGTAAGACCGTGGTGTGGAACCCGCAGGTCGGCGCCAGCGCGACCACCGGCGCGATCCTGAGCCCGGAAGTCGTGATGACCGGCCGGATCATCGACGACACGCTGAAGCAGTACGCAGGCTTCGGTGAAATCTCGTTCGACGTCACCGAGAATTTCAACCTGACGGCAGGCGCACGCTACTTCAAGTACAGCAAGGACATCATCGGCCAGACCCTGGTTCCGTCGATCCTGGTCGGCGCGGTCATCACACCGCCGACCCATGTGCAGTCGGAAGAGAAGGGCTGGGTCTACCGGTTCAACGGATCGTACAAGATCACCTCGGACATCATGCTCTACGCCGAGGCCTCGCAGGGTTATCGGCCCGGCGGCGCGAACCAGGTGCTGGGCCTGCCGGGGAACCTGACGCCCTATGCCTCCGACCAGCTCTGGAACTACGAAGCCGGCGTGAAGACCGCGTTCTGGAACCGGCGTGCGACCCTGAACGCCGACGTCTTCCAGATTGACTGGAGCGACATGCAGGTGCGGGTGCTGACCCCGAACGGCGCCTTCAGCTACATCGGCAACGCCGGCAAGGCGCGCATTCGCGGCCTGGAAGCCGAGGGCGCGGTGCACCCGATCCCGGGGCTGTCCATCTCCGGCAACTTCTCGATCATGCAGGCCGAACTGACCGAGAACCAACCGGGCGCCGGGACCACGATCCCCAACGCCGGCCTGAAGGGCGACCGTATCCCGTACGTGCCGAAGTTCCAGGGCGGGCTTGCGGTCCAATATGTCTGGCCGCTCGCCGACGGTCTCAGCGGCTTTGCGCGGGCCGACGTGAGCCACGTGGGCAGTTCGTACAACGAACTGCGGACCAGCTATGTCTATGCCCGCAAGATCGACGCCTATCAGTTGGTCAACGGCCGGGTGGGGATCGAGTCCGATGACGGCGGCTGGGGCGCGTACCTCTTCGTGACCAATCTGCTCAACGAGGAGGCGATCCTCTCCAAGAGTGTCGGCGCGACCTCCGCGGGCCGCATGTCGGTCTTTTCGGCTCCGCCGCGGACCATCGGCGTGAACCTGCGGAAAGCCTTCCAATAGGCTCATAATCGGGTGGAGTTCGGCAGGTTTTCACCGCCGAACTCCACGAACCTGCCGCCCGTTGACCCGGCAGAGTTGCGCGTTCTAGTTTTGTTCTCACCTTCAAGGGTGAGACTAATGCAACTCGAGTTGTTCGACGGCCCGCCCCCGCGCGATGTGGCCTTCTTTGCAATCACGCCGCCTGCGGAAGTCGCCGCACGCCTGAAATGGCTCGGCGGCGGCTTCAGTCGCCGTCACGGCTTGACCGGCCCGCGGCATCGAGCCGAGCGCCTGCATATCTCACTCTGGGGAACCTGGCTCGATCCGCGACGCCGCGACGCCTTGGCGGCGTCGATGGGGGCGATCGGAGCGCAAATGTCCTGGCCGGAGTTCGAGATCGCGCTGACTCGCGTGCGAAGCTTCGGGCAGCGGGGGAGGCGTCCGCTGGTGCTGATGTGTGGCGAGGGGGCCGCCAACGGACTGGAGGGACTGCATGACCGGCTGTTGGATGCGGCCGCAGCGCAGGGCCTCCAGCTCAAACGGCGGGCCTATGTTCCACATCTGACGCTCGGGTACGACGATACGGCCGCGCCCGAGACCCTGCTCGATCCGCCGGTCGTGTGGACCGCGCGTGAGCTGGTTCTGATCCACAGCGAGCGGGGGCGAGGGCGCTACGCCACGCTTGGAAGTTGGCCTTTCGCCAACGCGTCGCGTGTCGCGTGAAATCTTCAACAATACATGGTGCATCCACAGAGGCGCGCTACTATAGCTGGTGCGACCTATCCTGATCGCGGCTCGCGCGTGAGGGCGGGCTGCGGCGGCGTTTGGAGTGTGCGACGTGTGGGGCGCGAGGTTTTCGAGGCTGTCCCGTTCGGCGGCTTGTGTCGTCGGCGCGGCTGGCGTCGGCGTGCTGCTGTTTTATGTGAACCGCCTGTTCGCGGAGCTGCCGCTCTATGCGGGCGACGAGGGCGCCTACCTCATCCGTGCGCTCTACGCGCGTCCACTCGCGCTCGATCCCGAGCGGTATCGGGCGCTGCAGGCCGTCGGGAACACGGCCTATTTCGATCTGATACGGCTGGTGGACCTGCTATCGCTCAACGTCGTCCAATGGATGCGGCTGTTGGGGGCGGCCTGCTATTTCGGCGGCCTGGCGATGCTTTATCCGCTGGCGGTCCGTGAGGCGGGAAGGACCGCCGCTCTGGGCGCCTTGCTGGCCGCCGCGGCGTTTCCCTATTACCGTTTCATCTTCGCGGCCATGCCGGAAGGGCCCTATGTGGGCCTGCTCTGCCTGATCGTCGTGACGATCCATCAGACCTATTTGACGCGGCCTCTAACCGGCGCTGTCGCGGTCGGCGCTTTGTCGGCGGTGCTGGTGCTGATCAAGCCCCATGGCGTGGCCGCCGCGCTCGCCTTCCTGGCGCTTTCGGTGGGGATAGGCACGTGGCGAGGCGAGCAGCCTTGGCGCGTCGCAGTGCGACTGGCGATGTTCCTCGGGGCCTTTCTTCTGGTCGGCGGCGCGATCCAGTTGGCGGCCGGCGAGCCGCCTGAGCGCGCGGCGCTCTTCTTCACGGGCTCGTCTTTCTACGCGGCTCAGATGAGCCGTGCGCTCGGTCCCGCCGCCCTGCCGATGGCTGCGCTCGCCGCGGCCGGCATGAGCGCGCTTTGCGCGATGTTCGTCGCGGCGCCTTTGACGGCCTGGGCCGCCAGCGTCTTGCGGGACGGACGGCTGCGCGCGCGTAACCCCACCGCCGGGGACATAGCGGTGCTCTTTGTGGTTCTCGCCCTGGCGGCCTCGGTCGCCATGGTGACGGTGTTCGCGTTCAAGGTTTCGGTCTCGCCCGGAGAGACCAGGCGCATCTGGGGGCGCTACTTCGAGTTCTTTGTGCCGATGCTCTGGCTGTTGAGCGCACGTCCGATGGAGCAATGGGCGAGTTCGGCGCGCAGGGTCGCTGCGGTGATCGTCGCCGGGGGGCTCGGCGCGCTGATGCTGGTCATGAGCCTGGGCGGGGTGAAACTCTATCCGTGGGACGGAACGGCGATGAACGCCTTCGCCGTCGACGCGCTGCCGCCGCTCGCGATTCTGGCGACCCTGGCGGTTTCGGTGGTGACTGCGACCAGGTTTTCGACCGCCCGAGCCTGGACGGCGTATTTCGTCGTCCTGGGATTGTTGTCGACACGCGCCGACGATCGGTGGGTCGGTGAGATCGCAGCACGCAACGCCCGGATCGAACATGAACTCCACATGGCGCGCTCGCTGACGGATGATCGACATGGCGAGGTGCTTGTCGTCGTCGACAGCCTGAACGACGGGCATGTGGCGTTCCTACGGCTTCGCGGTCGTCCGCGTGTCGAGGTCGTCGGACCCGGTGTGGTCGAACCTAAGCTGATCGGGCACGCGACCAGCCTTGTCGCTTTCGGCGCCCACGCGCCAGGACCGGGATGGAGCAAGGCGTTCTCGGGCGAAACGCTGGCCGTCTACGTACCGCAGGGCGGAGCGGGCCAATGAGCGGCGTGAAGGTCCTGGCCGTTGCGGTCGGCGTTCTGACGCTGGCGGGGTGCGACAAGCCGAACCTGCCCGAGCCGGCGCGCGATTGGGCGAAGGCGGTGACGTGGGACGAACCTGGGCGGCGTTTCCTGTTCGACGGCCGGCCTGCACCCATTGTCCGGGTCTGGGACTTCGAAAGGGTGGGCGACGCCGAAGGGTTCACGCCGCTCAACGCCCAGATGACACCTGCGCGGGGGCAGGGGCTGGTCCTGATCAACGGCCCGGATCCAGGCCTGCGCAGTCCCGACGATCTGGAGATCGACGGACGTGAGAGCGCGCTGCTGCTGGTGCGGCTGACCCGGCGCCAGGCCACCGCGAGCTGGGACGGCACGGTGTTCCATCAGACCCGCTGGCACGGGGAGAGCGAGAAATTCGCCCACCGCCTGCCCCAAGCCCCGGCGGTCGGGGGGGCGACGGTGCTGGTCTATCTCATGGGTTCGTCGCCAGCGGGCGGCGGGGATTGGACCGCCTCGCGCATCAAGAGGCTGCGTATCGACCTGGAGGGCGACGGCGGCGAGACGGTCATTCACCAGATCGCACTCGCGCAGGCGCCGTTCTGATGGGCGGCGCCGACCCCACAAACCTGCTCGACCGGCGCGCAAGGAGCGTGCTTTCGCTGGGCGTCCGAGCGGGCGACGACCTTGATCACCTGCTGCTGGACGCCCGGGTCTGGATCATCGCGCCCTGCTACAAGGTGCGCGAGCACATTGGGCGGGTGATCGCCCGGACGCCGGCGTGGGTCGAGGGGATCGTTTGCGTCGATGATGCATGCCCGCAGGGCTCGGCCGACTACATCGAGGCCGAGATCAGCGACCCGCGGGTGGTGGTGGTGAGGCTGCCCGAGAACCAGGGCGTCGGCGGGGCGGTCATGGCCGGATACGCCGAGGCCGCGCGTCGCGGCGCGCGGATCCTGGTCAAGGTCGATGGCGACGACCAGATGGACTTGGCCTATCTCTCCCAACTGGTCGTCCCCATTCTCCTGGGCGAGGCCGACTACACCAAGGGCAACCGCTTCTCGTCGGCCGGACACCTGAGCGGCATGCCTGGAATCCGGGTGTTCGGCAACGCTGTGCTGTCGTTCGCGGCCAAGGCGTCGACCGGCTACTGGAACATCTTCGATCCGACCAACGGCTTCACGGCCATGGAGTCGAGCGTCGCCAGGCTGGTGGCCAAGAAGCCGGTGGCGCGCCGCTTCTTCTTCGAGACGGACCTGCTCTATCACCTGGGCACGCTGCGGGCCGTGGTGCGAGATGTGCCGATCCCGGCGCGCTATGCCGACGAGGTGTCGAACCTGAAGATCGGTGCGGTGGCCGGGTCCTTCGCATTCCGCCATCTGCGCAACTTCGTCCGGCGCGTCTTCGGGCAGTATTTCGTCCGCGACTTCAATGTGGCGACGCTGGAGATGCTGTTCGGCGCGGCGCTGGTGGCTTTCGGCGGAGCCTATGGGCTGCACTGGCTGGCCGTACGCGAGCCGGGGCAGGTCGCGTCAGCCGGGATCGTCATGGCCGCGGCGTTGCCGGTGATCGTCGGCGTGCAATTGCTGCTACAGTCGATCAACTTCGACGCCATGAACGTTCCGACTCGTCCTATTCACCCCTATCTGCGCACCCTGGAGCGCATTGGCGGAGAATAGGGCATGTCCCTTCGCGACACGCTGCTGTGCTCGGTCTTCGCCCTAGCCCTGCCCATGGGCCAGGTGATGTTCAAGTGGGCGACGATCTACAATGCGCGGCTCGAGGGCTCCTTTCTGGCGCGCGCGATCCAGAACTGGCCGCTGATCGGCGCTTTCGCCTGGTACGCGGCGACGGCGCTGTTCTGGTTCTATGTCCTGACGCGGGTGCCGCTGTCCCAGGCCTACGCGTTTTCGTTGGTCGGCTCGGCGTTGGTGCCGATCGCGGCCTGGGCGCTCTTCAAGGAGCCGTTCTCGGCGACGATGGGTGCGGGCTACGCCCTGATCCTGATCGGGTTCCTGGTCGTGCTGAGCCAGGTGCGCGCCTAGGCCTTGCCCCGCCTGGCCGGACGCTGCTGAAGCACGTTGCGCATGGCGAAGCTGGAATGGATCCGCGCGACGCCCGGCAACCGCGAGAGAATGTCGGTGTGAACCGCCTCATAGGCGGCCGCGCTGGCGCCTGAGACACGGAGGATGTAGTCGGCGTCACCCGTCATCAGGAAACACTCCTCGATCTCGGGATGCTCCCGGACGGCCGCCTCGAAGCGGCGCAGGTATTCCTCGGTCTGCTTCTCCAGTGTCAGGCGGACGATGGCGATGATGCGGTCGTCCTCGTCGGGCGCGGCGACAATGGCCGTGTAGCCGCGGATGACGCCGCGCTCCTCCAGCATCCGAATGCGGCGCAGGCAGGCCGAGGCGGACAGGCCGACCTCTTGCGCCAACTCGCTGTTGGGCCGGCGGCCGTTCAAGCGAAGCAACCGGATCAGGCTGCGGTCGACACTGTCGAGGGGTGCGGTCATGTATTGCGCCGATTTGATCGATGTTGTCGTCAATGCCTCACGTTCGCAGATATATGCGAAAGATGGGCAAATAATTCGAATTATCTTCGAGTAGCATCGGTTTCGCGGCAGGATGCGGAGGAAGCCATGCAGCACGACGCGTTGGACGCTTTCGCAAGCGCGCGCCTCATCGTCGACCTCGACGCCATCCTCGCCAATTACGCCATGATCGTCGAACGCGTGGCGCCAGCCCGCGCCGCCGCCGTCGTCAAGGCCGACGCCTACGGACTGGGCGCGGCGGTCGTCGCTCCGGCGTTGGCGAGGGCCGGCTGCCGCGATTTCTTCGTAGCGCTCCTCAGCGAGGCGCTCGAGCTAAAGCCGCTGCTGCCCGCCGACGCCCGCATTTACGTGCTGAACGGCCTCGCTCCCGGCGCCGAGCACGCCTGCGCGGCCGCGGGCGTGCGCCCGGTGATCAACACCCTGGATCAGGCCCGCCGCTGGGCGGACCAGGCGCGCCGAAGCGGACGACGGTGCCCGGCCGCGGTCCAGGTGGACAGCGGCATGTCGCGGCTGGGGCTCGAGGCCGGCGATGTCGAACAACTCGCCGCCGACCCGGCGTTCTCAGACGCGGTCGAGGTGGTCCTGGTGATGAGCCACCTGGCCTGCGCCGATAATCCCGCCGACGCGGCGAATGAAGCGCAGCGGCGCCGCTTCGCCGAGTTGGCCGAGCGCCTGGCCCCGGACGCGCCGCGCTCGCTCGCCAACTCGGGCGGCAGCCTGGCGGAAGCGGCCTTCCACTGCGACCTAGTGCGGCCGGGGATCGCGCTCTATGGCGGCGAGCCGATCGACGGCGGAGCCAGTGGGCTGAAGCCGGTCGTCACGCTGGAGGCGCGGGTGGCCCAGGTGCGCACGATCCCGGCCGGCGCCGGCGTGGGCTACGGCCTTACCTATATCGCGCCCGACCAGCGGCGGATCGCCACCATCGGGCTGGGCTACGCCGACGGCTGGCCCCGGAGGCTGGGGGACAGGGCGGCTGCGTTCTGGCGAGGTCAACGCCTGCCGATCATCGGGCGCGTCTCGATGGACAGCATGGGGATCGACATCTCGGCCCTGCCGCTCGGCGCAATCGCCGAGGGCGACTTCGTTGAACTGATCGGTCCCGAGCAGACGCTGCAGGCGGTCGCCGATCTGGCCGGGACAGTCACCTACGAAATCCTGACGAGCCTGGGGCGGCGCTTCGCGCGCATCTACCGCTCGCAGACCGCTTCCGAGGAGAAGGGCCAATGAAGGTCGTCGTTCTGGGCGGAGGCGTAATCGGCGTCGCCAGCGCCTACTATCTCGCCCGCGCGGGCCACGAGGTGACGGTCCTTGAACGCCAGCCCGGACCGGCGCTGGAGACAAGCTTCGCCAACGCCGGTGAGATATCGCCGGGTTACGCTTCGCCTTGGGCCGGGCCGGGGATTCCGGCCAAGGCCCTGCGCTGGCTGACGATGGAGCATGCGCCGCTGATCCTGAAGCCCCAGTTCGACCTGGCGACGCTGGGCTGGCTGGCCGCGACCCTGCGCAACTGCACGCAGGGGCGCTACGCCCTGAACAAGAGCCGCATGGTGCGGCTGGCGGAATACAGTCGCGACCTGCTGATCGAGCTGCGGCGCGATACGGGCATCGCCTATGACGAGCGTTCGCGTGGGACGCTGCAGCTGTTCCGCAAGCAATCGGACCTGGACGCCGTTGGCAAGGACGTCGAGGTGCTGAAGAGCTATGGCGTGCCCTACGAGGTGCTGGACCATGCCGGCTGCGTGCGCGTCGAACCGGGCCTGGCTCTCGCCAACGAGCCGTTCGTGGGTGGGCTGCGCCTGCCCAACGACGAGACCGGCGACTGCTTCAAGTTCAGCGGCGCCTTGGCGGACATGGCCAAGGGCCTGGGCGTGGACTTCCGCTTTGGCGTCTCCATCCAGGGCCTGCGCGCCGAGAGCGGAGCGGTGGCGGCGGTGCGCACCTCGGCCGGCGAGGTGACGGGCGACGCCTATCTGGTTGCGCTGGGCAGCTATTCACCGGGCCTGCTGGCCCCGCTGGGGCTTCGCGCGCCGGTCTATCCGGTAAAGGGCTATTCGATCACTGTGCCGATCGCACAGGCCGACCGTGCGCCGGTCTCCACCCTGCTGGATGAAAGCTACAAGGTGGCGATCACCCGCCTTGGCGACCGCATCCGGGTGGGCGGCATGGCCGAGATCTCCGGTTACAACAACCGACTGGAACCGCGACGGCGGCGCACCCTGGAATATTCGCTGCAGAGCCTGTTTCCGGACGCCGGCGAACTGGCGCAGGGAAGCTTCTGGTCGGGCCTGCGTCCGATGACGCCGGACGGTACGCCGATCGTCGGCGCTACGCCGGCGCGCAACCTCTACACCAATACCGGCCACGGCACGCTGGGCTGGACCATGGCCTGCGGCTCGGGGCAGTTGATCGCCGACGTGATCGGCGGCAAACCCCCGGCCATAGACCACGGCGACCTGGCGATCGGCCGGTACGCCCGCTGACCTCCAAACCCGAAGAAGGAACCGCCCCATGGCGATCGAACGCATCGAATCCGGCCCGCGCATGAGCCAGGCGGTGATTCACGGAAATACCGTCTACCTGGCCGGCCAGGTCGGCGCCCCCGGCAAGAGCGTGACCGAACAGACCAAGGCGGTGCTGGCCTCGATCGAGCGCCTGCTGGCCGCCGCAGGCAGCGACAAGTCGAAGATCCTCAGCGCCACCATCTGGCTGGCCGACATGGCCGACTTCGGTGAGATGAACGCCGTATGGGATGTCTGGGTCGGCGGCAAGGACGCCCCGGCGCGCGCCACCGGCGAGGCCAAGCTGGCCACGCCGGACTACAAGGTCGAGATCATCGTCGTCGCCGCGCGCGACTGATCGAAGCCCGCTCGGAAAACGCCGCGTCCCGCGCTAAGCCGGGGCGCGGCTCACGAGATCGGATTCGACCCATGACCATCACCCTCTACGGCATCAAGGCCTGCGACACGATGAAGAAGGCTCGCGCCTGGCTGGACGGGCGCGGGGTCGACTACGCGTTTCACGACTACAAGGCGGTCGGGATCGACCGCGAACGCCTCCAGACCTGGGCCGGGCAGGTGGGGTGGGAGACCCTGCTGAACCGCGCCGGGACCACCTTCCGCAAGCTGCCCGACGCCGACAAGGCGGGGATCGACCAGGCTAAGGCGATCGAGCTGATGCTGGCCCAGCCCTCGATGATCAAGCGCCCGGTGCTGGACGTCGGCGGTCAACTGTTGGTCGGGTTCAAGCCGGACGCCTACGCAGCTGTGTTCGGCTGAGCCGTATTTGACAGCGCCTCTTCCAGGGGCCTGAAAATCATGACGAACATTTCATCCGTGCAGTTGCATCCATAGACTGCCGCCGAAGCCTCTTTCCTTTCAGAACGGGGCCACCAGGCCCTGCGCATCGAGAAGAGGAGAGTCGTCGTGGAAGGAATTCTAGTCCCCCTGGCGTTCATGGCCATGATTGCGGCCATCGTGATCGTGCCGCGCTACCTGAAGAGCCAGGAGCGCCAGAAGCTGCAGGAAACCTTGCGGGCTTCCATCGAAAAGGGCGCCGAGCTTCCGCCGGAAGTGGTCCAGGCCCTGACCAGCGACGTGAAGCCGCCGCCGTCGCCCTATCGGGACCTGCGGGCCGGCATCATCTGGCTGGGCGTCGCCGTCGGCTTCGCGGCGCTGGGGCTGGCCGTGCAGTTCGAGGAGCCTGACGCGCTTTATCCGATGCTGGGCGTAGCGGCGTTCCCGGGCTTCATCGGCCTGGCGCTGATCGCCCTGTCCTTCATTTCGCGCGGCAAGTAGTCGGCTCCGGGGAGGGGCAGGCCCATGTCGGGCTCACATCAATCAAGGCTGACGGCGTCCCACGACGTGGAGCTGGCCGCACTGGCGACGGCTGGAGACCGCGCCGCGTTCGGCGAACTCGTGCGCAGGCACGGATCGGCGGTCCGGGGGCTGCTGCGCCGAATGGGCGCGACGCCGTCGGAAGCCGACGACGTGGCCCAGGACGCCTTCCTGACCGCGTTCGAGCGGATCGGGGAGTTTCGCGGCCAGGGCGCCTTCGCCGCCTGGGTCAAGAAGATCGGCGCGCGCCACTATCTGCGCCGCCTGCAGAAGGAGCGCCGGATCGCCAGCCTGGCGGGCGAGGTCGAGGAGGGCGGCGACGCCGCCCCGGCCGCAGACGCCGCCGGCAAGATCGATCTCGACGAGGCGCTGCGGGCGCTCGGCCCAGCCGAGCGGATCTGCGTATCCATGTGCTACGGCGCCGGCCTTTCGCACGCAGAGGCGGCCGACGCCTTGAATCTGCCGCTTGGAACGGTCAAGTCCCATGTCAAACGTGGTCTGGAGAAGCTCAGAGCGCGACTGGCGCCTGGCGACGCCGCTCAGGAGGATAGGAGGCGCGAGAATGGCTGAGCTCGATTTCGAGCGGCGTCTGGAACGCCTCTTCGCCGAACCGCCGGCCTTCTCGGACGAGAAGGCTTTCGCCATGACCGTCGAGCGCAAGCTCAACCGTGGCTGGAACATGCGTCGCTGGATCATCGGGGCGGCTGGCCTGGCCGGCGGCGTCGTCGGCGCCAGCCAGCTGATCATGTCGAACTTCGTGCAGCATCTGGAAGGGGCCTCCAGCGGCTCGTCACGGCTGCTGCAGGCCGGGATGCAGCAATTGGCCCCACGCGCCGAGCTACTCTCCTCGCTGCCTGCGGGCTCGACCGTGGTATGGATCGCCAGCGGTATGGCGGTGCTCGCCATCGGCTTCGTGGTCAGTCGGGTGCTTGAGGAGTTCTAGTCAATGTCGGCCCAGCGTCAGGAAACCGTCCGGCGGATCGCCGCCCCCGATATCGCCGCGCGCAAGGGCGGCGTGCCGATCGTCTGCCTCACGGCGTACACCGCGCCGGTGGCCGAGATCCTGGACGAGCACTGCGACCTGCTGCTGGTCGGCGACTCCGTGGGCATGGTGGTGCACGGCCTGCCGAACACGGTCGGCGTCACGCTGGAGATGATGATCCTGCACGGCCAGGCCGTGATGCGGACCGCCAAGCGGGCGATGGTCGTGGTCGACATGCCGTTCGGCTCGTACGAAGGCTCTCCCGAGACCGCCTACGCCAACGCCGCGCGGGTGATGAAGGAGACCGGCGCCCAGGCGGTGAAGGTCGAGAGCGGTCCGACCGTAGTCGAGACCATCGAATACCTCGTCAAGCGCGGGATCCCGGTCATGGGCCACGTCGGCCTGCGCCCCCAGGCGGTCAATGTGGACGGCGGCTTCAAGGCCAAGGGCAAGGCCGGCGAGGAACGTGCGCGGATTCTGGAAGAGGCCAAGGCTACGGCGGCGGCGGGCGCCTTCGCGGTGGTCGTCGAGGGCGTCGCCGAGGGCCTGGCCCGCGAGATCACCGAGGCGATCGACGTGCCGACCATCGGCATCGGCGCCTCGGCCGGCTGCGACGGCCAAATCCTGGTCACCGACGACATGCTGGGCCTGTTCGACTGGACGCCCAAGTTCGTGCGCCGCTACGGGGACTTGAAGAACGAGATCGGCAAGGCGGTCGCGGGCTACGCCGAAGACGTGCGCGCACGCCGGTTTCCTGGACCTGCCGAAATCTACTTCGCCAAGGCCGGCTAGATCCGCCTCAGGCCTGAGACGTCCAGCCCTGGCTCGAAAAGAATCCGGGGCGAGACGTGCAGCGCATCGATGACGGCGTGTAGCTGGGCTGAGTCCAGTCGGGCTCGTCCAGTCTCGGCCAGCGAGAGCTCTGCGGCGGGCAGGTGGGCGCGCTGGGCGAGGTCGTCCAACTCCAGCCCGCGAGCCTGTCGCACCGCCCGAAGCCGCTGGCCGACGACGGCCAGGTCCGGGCGGACCTGCGGAAGCGAGATGATCATCGCGTTCCTCCCATTTTCCAGCAGCTTAGGCGAAGTCCAGCCAACGGCAAGTCCGTCAGCCGGGCCTGCCGATCCGCCCGGGCGGCAGCGGCCGAAATCTATAAAGCGGGGCGGCTGAAGAGCTCCAAGTGGTGTCAATTTTATGCAGTATTAAAAGTGAGTTATAGGCGGATTTTAAGGTGATTTTTGCCGGGCGGTCGGCGGACCGACGGTCCGCTGGGCCGTGCTCGGGCCATGGGCGCTGGCCGCCGAACGCCGAAAACCAGTTCCATCCGCGCCCGAACGCGCTTTAGGCTTCAGAGGATGGCCAAGCTTCTTCAGACGATCCGAGCCGCGGTCGGGCAGAACACCGTGCGCATCCTGCTGAGCCTGGTCCTTGGTCTGATCGCCGGCGGGGCGCTGGCCGGAGCGCCGTTCCTCGACCGCGTCCTGGCCGTGGCCGACCCGGTCGGCGGTCTTTGGCTGGACGCGCTGCGCATGACCATCGTGCCGCTGGTGTTCTCGCTGCTGGTGGTTGGCGTTTCGTCCGCGGCTGGAACCGCCGCTGCGGGCGGGGTCGCGGCGCGGGCGCTGGGGCTGTTCGCCCTGTTCCTGTTCGCCAGCGCGGTCTTCTCTGCCCTGGCTGTCTCCGGCGTACTGGCGCTCTGGCCGGCGCCTCAGGCCGCGGTGGCCGGCCTGCGTGAGGCTGCCGGCCATGCGACGCAGAGGGCTCCGGACTTTCCCAGCATGGGCGCTTGGCTGCGCGCCTTCATTCCTACCAACCCGATCCAGGCGGCGGCGGAAACCAGCATGGCGCCGCTGGTGGTCTTCGCCCTGGCGTTCGGTCTGGCTGCGACCCGGATCCGGCCGGAGTTGCGCGCCGGTATCGTCAGCCTGTTCGAGGGCGTGATGGAGGCCATGCTGGTGCTGGTCCAGTGGGTGCTGTTCGCGGCCCCCGTGGGGGTGTTCGCGCTGGCCCTGGCCGTCGGGGCCAAGGCGGGCTTTGGCGCAGCAGGCGCGCTCGGACACTACGTCCTGATCCTCTCGGGCGTGTGCATTTCGGTCGCGCTGCTCTCGTATCTGATCGCCTTGCTCGCCGGCGTCCCGCTCTTTGCTTTCGCCAAGGCCGTCGCGCCGGCCCAGGCGGTGGCCTTCTCGACCCAGTCGTCGATCGCCTCCCTGCCGGCGATGGTCGCGGGGACCCGCCGCCTGGGCGCGCCCGAGCCAATCATCGGCGTAGTGTTGCCGCTGGCGGTGTCGCTGTTCCGGATCACCAGCCCGGCGGCCAATCTAGGCGTGGCGATCTACTGCGCGCACATCTACGGAGTTCCGCTGAACGCGGCTCTGCTGACGGCGGGCGTAGCGGTCGCCTCGGTGATCAGTCTGGCGTCCGTCGGATTGCCAGGGCAGATCACCTTCTTTACGACCACTGGGCCGATCTGCCTGATCATGGGTGCGCCGCTGGAGCTGCTGCCGATCTTGCTCGCCGTCGAGACCATTCCAGACATCTTCCGGACGGTCGGCAACGTGACCGCGGATATGGCGGTGACCTGCCTGGCGCGCGGCGTGGAAGGCAAGGCGTGAGCCGGGAGACGGCGCCGGCCCCGGCGCGCGGCCGTCGGCGCAAGGGCGAGGGCCCGGACCTGCGCCGGGTCATCCTGGATTCAGCCGAGCAACTGTTCGCTGGCCACGGGTTCTATGGGGTGACCACACGTCAGGTGGCCGCGGAGGCCGGAGTCGATACGGCCCTGATCCACTACTACTTCGGCTCCAAGCGGGACCTGTTCGACGCGGTGTTTTCGCGCCGGGCCGAGATCCTCAACACCGAGCGCAGCCAGGCGATGGCGGCCTATGCGGAGGCGCACGGCGACGCAGCGACCGCCCGAGGCGTCATCGCCGCCTTCATCGGACCGCTGATCGAACGCTCGCTGACCGGGGAGGCGGGCTGGAAGAACTACTTCCGCCTGGTGGCCCTGGTGAACAACACGCCGGCTTGGGGCGGCGAGACTATGCACCGCTTCTTCGACCCCGTGGTGCACCAGTTCATCGCGGCGCTGAAGCGGGCCATGCCGCAAGCCGACCTGAAGGACCTCTATTGGGGCTACCAGTTCCTGACCGGCTCGATGATGCTGGCCCTGTCGGAGACCGGGCGGATCGATCAGCTGTCGGAGGGCCTCTGCAGGTCGACGGACCTGGAAGCCGTTCGCGCCCGGCTTTTCGACTATTGTGCCGCCGGATTCGAGGCGATCGTCTCGCGGGCGCGTTAGCGCCGCGGCGTCACTGTGGCGCCATTTCATCAGGTGATTAAAAACTAGCCACCCAGGGTCGCGGGGGCTGGCGTCTTGCTCGCGAATATCGTCAACTCCTCAAAATTCTCATTTCGATGAATTTCTAACAATCGACGCGGACGTCATCGACCGCGCGGGAGGGACACTGATGAAGACCATGTTCAAGGCTGCGCTTCTGGCTGGAGCCGCCTGGTCGGCCGCGACGTCGGTCGGCTATGCCCAGACCACGAATTCCGACGGCCCGGCGGTTGAGGAACTGGTCGTAACCGCCCGTCGCCGTGAAGAATCCCTGAAGGACGTTCCGGTGGCCGTGACCGCGGTGAGCGAGGAGCGGCTGGCCAACACCGGCGCCCAGGACATCACGGTGATGCAGCAGCAGACCCCGAACCTGACGGTGCAGGTGGCGCGTGGGTCGAACTCCACCCTGATCTCGTTCATCCGCGGCGTCGGTCAGCAGGATCCGCTGTGGGGCTTCGAGCCCGGCGTCGGCCTTTATGTCGACGACGTCTATATCGCCCGCCCGCAGGCCGCCGTGCTGGACGTCTTCGATATCGAGCGGATCGAGGTGCTGCGCGGTCCGCAAGGCACGCTCTACGGCCGCAACACCATCGGCGGCGCCGTGAAGTACGTGACGGCCAAGATCGAGGCCGAGCCCGAGATGAAGTTCAAGGGCGCGTTCGGCAGCTACAACCAGCGCGACCTGGTGGCCTCGGCCAAGGGCATGGTGACCGATACGCTGGGGCTGGGCCTGACCATCGCGAAGTTCGATCGCGACGGTTACGGCAAGAACCTGACCACCGGGGCCGAGCACTATGACAAGGACGTCGGCGCGGCGCGCGCGACGGTCGAATGGACTCCGACCGAGAACCTGTTCTTCCGGCTGGCCGGCGACATCGTCCAGGACAAGTCGGCCCCCCGTCACGGCCACCGCGAGGTGCAGGCGCTGGACTTCCTCGGCCGACCGATCGCCGGGGGCGCGCCGCCGGCGGACGTCTATGACACCTATGCCGGGGCCGGCGACTTCAACCGCGTGGAGACCCGCGGCGTCTCGTTCCTGGGCGAGTGGAAGCTGTCGGACACCATCACCCTGAAGTCGATCAGCGCCTATCGGGCCGGTGAGACCAAGACGATCATCGACTTCGACAACCTTCCGGCGGCCATCCTGGACATCCCCGGCCGCTATAGCGATCACCAGTTCAGCCAGGAACTGCAACTGCTCTACACGGGCGACCGCATGCAGGCCGTCGCGGGCCTGTATTATCTCAACGCTACGGCGGCCGGCGCTTTCGATACCGTGCTTAGCCAGGCCAACCTGACCATCGCCACCGCCGGTTTCGTGGACACCGAAAGCTGGTCTGCGTTCGCCGACGTCAGCTATGACATCACCGACGCCCTGACGATCTCGGTCGGCGGGCGTTGGACCCAGGACGAGAAGACCGGCCAAGTCTACCGCCAGAACTTCACCGGTCTGCGCAGCCCGCTGTTCGGCAACGCCCAGGCGGTTCCTGGCCTGGTCCGCTCGAACTTCACCAACACCAAGAAGTTCGACAAGTTCACCCCGCGCGTCAGCCTGCGCTACGAGTTCACGCCGGATCTGACCGGCTATGTCTCCTACAGCCAGGGCTTCAAGTCGGGCGGCTTCGACATGCGGGCCGACGCGATCCTGACCCCGACCTCGGCGAACGGTTACGAGCCGGAGACGGTCGACAGCTACGAGGCGGGCCTGAAGGGCTATTTCTTCGACCGTCGCCTGTCGCTGAACACGGCCGCCTTCTACGCCAAGTACAAGGACCAGCAGGTGACGCTGCAGACCCCGGTCGGCGCCTCGATCGCCAGTCAGGTGCTGAACGTCGGCCAGTCGCACATGTCGGGCTTCGAGCTGGAAGGCGTCGCCTCGCTGGCCTCAAGCCTGACCGCCAACTTCTCGCTGGGCTACATCAAGGCCGAGTTCGACGAGTACAAGGCGCTGGACCTGACCAAGACCCCGCCGGTGATCACCGACTTCGCCAACTCGCGCGTGTTCCAGAACACGCCGGAATGGACCGGCAATGTCAGCCTGACCTACACCCACGACCTGGGCGATCATGGTCGACTGACCTTCACGCCGATGGCCTCCTACCGCGACGAGTTCTCGATGTTCGAGGTCCCATCGAGCCTCGACCAGAAGGCCTACTGGCTCTACGACGCCAGCTTGGTCTGGACCTCGCCGAGCGAGACCTTCCGGGTCGGCCTGCACGGCCGCAACCTGGGCGACGAGCGCTATCGCGTCGGCGGCTACAACTTCCCGCAGTCGGCCGGCGTGCTGTTCGGCAACTCGGTGACCGCCTATTACGGCCCGCCGCGGACCGTGACGCTGTCTCTGGAAGCCAAGTTCTAAGAGAGCGCGAGCTCTTGCGGCGCGGCGTCCCTCTCGGACGCCGCGCTGTCTTATTTCTTCGGGGGCGACATGGCGCAGGCGCAAGAGCCGGGGCAGGGCCGATACCGTTACGCGGTGCTGGCGCTGCTGATCCTGGCCTACACCTTCAACTTCCTGGACCGGCAGATCCTCGGCATCCTGGCCGGGGCGATCAAGAAGGACCTGGGGCTCACCGACAGCCAGCTCGGCCTGATGGGCGGGCTGGCATTCGCCCTGTTCTATACTGCGTTGGGCATCCCGATCGCCTGGCTGGCGGACCGCTGGAGCCGCACCTGGATCATGACCGGCGCCCTGGCCATCTGGAGCGGCTTCACCGCGCTCTGCGGCTTGGCGGGCGGCTTCTGGCAGCTCTTTCTCTGCCGCATGGGGGTAGGGGTGGGGGAAGCCGGCGGCGTCGCTCCTGCCTATTCGCTGATCTCGGACTATTTCCCCAAGGCGCAGCGGGCCCGGGCCCTGGCGGCCTATTCGTTCGGCATTCCGGTCGGCAGCGCCCTGGGCATCCTGTTCGGCGGCCTGATCGCCGCCTCGATCAACTGGAGAGCGGCCTTTGTGATCGTCGGCCTCGCCGGCGTGCTGCTGGCCCCGATCTTTCGCCTAGTGGTCAAGGAGCCGGTGCGCGGGGCGATGGACGGGACACCGCCCGCCGCCGCCGCGAGCGGGGGACTCGCGCTCCTGTTGCGCAAGCCGAGCTTTTGGCTGATCGCGCTGGGCGCCTCCGCCTCGTCGGTCTGCGGCTACGGCGTGGCGTTCTGGCTGCCGTCGTTCTTCGAGCGGAGCCTGGGCATGGGCCTGGTCGAACGCTCGCTGTTCCTCGGCTCGATCACGCTGTTCGGCGGCGTACTCGGCGTCTGGGGCGGCGGCTGGCTGGGCGATCGTCTCGGCGGGCGAGGGAAGGGTTTCTACCTGCTGGTCCCGGCCGGGGCGTTCCTCTTGGCGTTGCCGTGCTTCTTCTTTGCGGTCGGAGCGACCTCGCTTCCCGTGGCCTTCGTTCTCTTCCTCATCCCCACCGGGCTGAACCTGGCCTGGCTCGGGCCGGTGATCAACGCGGTCCAGCACCTCGTTCCGGCGGCGATGCGCTCGACGGCCAGCGCCTGCTTCCTGTTCGTCAACAACCTGATCGGACTGGGTCTCGGCACCTATTATTTCGGGGCGGTGTCGGACGCCCTGACACCGCGCTTCGGGGCCGAGGCGCTGCGCTACGCGATCTATTCGGGGCTGGGCTTCTACGTCGTGAGCGCCTTGCTGTTCGTGGCGGCGGCCGCGGTCATCAAGCGCGACTGGGTCGACTGATCGGCTCCAGCGTTGCAGCCGCGCGCGGTGCGCTATAGGTTCCGCCGCTCTGAACCGTAACGCCTATTCGCGCGGAGTCCACCGACGTGGTCGATGTCTTTGATGAAGTCGAGGAGCAGCTTCGCTCCGAGCGCTACAAGTCGCTCGCCTTCAAAGTGCTGCCCTGGATCGGCGGTCTTCTGGTCATCGCGCTCGTCGCGGCGCTCGCCGTGTGGGGGTATCAGCACTTCCGCGCCCAGGCGGCGGCGGAGGCGTCCGAGAAGTACGCCCAGGCGATCGAGGCCTTCAACGGCGGCAAGCGCGATGACGCCATCCGCCTGTGGGGCGAGGTCGCCCAGGGCAAGTCCAAGGCCTACAAGTCGCTGGCCCTGCAGCACCTGGGCGGGCTGAAGCTCGCCGACAACAAGACCGCCGACGCTGTGAAGCTGTTCGACGAGGCGGCAGAAGCTGCGCCGAACGACATCCTGGGCGACGTCGCCCGCCTCAAATCCGCCTTCGCCTTGCTGGACACGGCTCCCTACAAGGACCTGGAGGCTCGCCTGACCCCGCTCACCAAAGAAGGGCGCCCGTATCGCGCCGAGGCGCGGGAAGCCCTGGCCTTCGCCAAGCTGATGGCCGGCGACACCGCCGGCGCGCGCAGCGACTTCGCGGTGATCGGTCTGATGGCCGACGCCGGCCAGGACGCGCGCCAGCGCGCCGAAGCCGCCAAGCAACTGATTGACTCGGGCGCGGCCAAGGCCGTGCCGGCTACGGTGAAGGCCGCCCTGGCGCTGCCGCCGCCGATCCAGCTTCCGCCAGGCGCCGCCGTTCCGGCCGCCCCGCAACAGCCTGCTACCGGAGCCCAATGACCTCCATGCGCCGTACCCGCCTCCTAGCGCTCTTCCTGGTGGCCAGCGTGGCCGTGAGCGGCTGCTCGACGGTCAGCCGGCTCAACCCCTTCAACAAGAGCGACGACGGCCCGCAGGAGACCGCCTCCGAGGGCGAGCGTATTGCGATCGTCGCTGCCGACCAGACCCTGGAAGTCGCCGAGGCGCTGAAGGGCGCGGACTTCTTCCTGCCGACCCCCGAGGCCGTGACCGCCTGGCCGCTGCCGGGTGGGACGCCCGAGCAGGCCGTCGGCCATCCGGAGGCCGGCGGCTCGCTGTCGATCGCCTGGAAGCGCGGCTTCGGCGAGGGGTCCGGCCGCGGCGCGCATGTTACCGCTCCGCCGGTCGCCGCCAACGGCAAGATCTACGTCATGGACGGCGAAGCGACGGTCACCGCTTTCGACGCCCAGTCCGGCTCGCCGGTCTGGAAGACCGACCTGCGCCCGCAGTCGAAGCGGGACAAGGAAGCCTTCGGCGGCGGCCTGGCCGTGGTCGACGGCAAGCTCTACGTCACCTCCGGCTACCGCTTCGCCGCCCAGGTCAACGCCGACACCGGCGCAGTGCTGTGGCGCACGGCCACGGAACAGCCGATCCACGCCGCCCCGACGGTATCCGGCGGGCGAGTGTTCGCCGTGTCCGTCGACAACACGCTGCTGACCTTCGACGCGGCCTCCGGCGCGGCGGGCTGGACCTATCAGGCGCTGTCGGAATCCGCGCGCATCCTGGCCGCCTCCAGCCCGGCGGTGTCGGGCGACACCGTGGTCGCCTCGTTCGGCTCCGGCGAACTGGTGGCGCTGCGGGCGACGAACGGCAACGACCTGTGGAGCGAGGCCCTGAGCCGCGCCAACCGCAACAACGCCCTGTCGGAAATCCGCGATATCCCCGGCCGCCCGGTCATCTACCAGGGCGACGTCTTCGCGGTGAGCCATTCGGGCGTGTTCTCGGCCACCGACCTGCGGACTGGCCAGGCCCGCTGGAGCCTGCCGGTGACAGGCATCACCTCGCCGTGGCCGGCGGGGGACGTGGTCTACGTGGTCTCAAAATCCGGGGAAGTCATCTGCGCTGCGCGTGAAAGCGGCCAGATCTACTGGATCACCGATCTCGGCAAGGGACGCGAGAAGCAGGGCGGCGGCCTTTGGGGCCTGGGCAAGAAGCACTTCAGCACCCGGCCGATCTGGTCGAGCCCGCTCCTGGCCTCCAACCGGGTGATCGTCGCCGGTTCGACCGGCGAGCTGGTCGCGCTGAACGCCAAGACCGGCGCGGTCGAGAAGACGATCAATCTGGGTTCCTCGACCCTCATCGGCCCCATCGCCGTGAACGGCACGGTGTATGTCGCCACCGATGAGGCGCAACTCATCGCGCTGCGCTAGGCGGATCCGAACATGCCTATGCGTCTTGCCATCGTCGGTCGGCCTAATGTCGGGAAGTCGACATTGTTCAACCGGCTGGCGGGCAAGAAGCTCGCCATCGTCGACGACCAGCCCGGCGTCACCCGCGACCGCAAGTTCGCGACCGGCCGGATCGGCGACATCGACCTCGAGCTGATCGACACCGCCGGCTTCGAGAACGTCACCGACGACAGTCTCGAGTCGCGGATGCGCCAGCAGACCGAGACGGCGATCGAGGAGGCGGATGTCGCCCTGTTCGTGGTGGATGCCCGTGAAGGCGTCACTCCGATGGACAAGGTGTTCGCCGAACTGCTGCGCAAGCACGACAAGCCGGTGATCCTTGCGGCCAACAAGGCCGAGAGCAAGGCGTCGGAAGCCGGCGTCAACGAGGCGTTCGGCCTCGGCCTTGGCGAGCCTATCGCCATCTCGGCCGAGCACGGCGAGGGCATGGCCGACCTCTATCAGGCGCTGCTGGCGGTTTGGCCCGAGATCGACGACGAGCACGACGAGGAACTGGGCGACAAGCCTATCCGCATCGCCATTGTCGGACGACCCAACGCCGGCAAATCGACCCTGGTCAACAAGATGATCGGCGAAGACCGGCTGCTGACCGGTCCCGAAGCCGGCATCACCCGCGACGCCATTCCGGTCGACTGGACCTGGGAAGGTCGCCCGGTCCGGCTGGTTGACACGGCCGGCCTGCGCCGCAAGGCCAAGGTCCAGGAAAAGCTGGAGAAGCTGTCCACCGGCGACACCATCCGCGCGATCACGTTCGCCGAGGTCGTGATCCTGGTGATGGACGCCACCCATCCCTTCGAAATCCAGGATCTGCAGATCGCCGACCTGGTGGAGCGCGAAGGCCGCGGCTTGGTCTTCTGCCTCACCAAGTGGGATCTGATCGAAAATCAGGGCGCGACCCTGAAGGAACTCACCGAAGAGGCTGGCCGCCTTCTGCCGCAGCTGCGCGGCTCGCCCGTCGTGGCGCTGTCGGCCGAGACCGGGCGCCATCTCGACCGGCTGATGCCGGCGGTATTCAAGGTGCATGGCGACTGGTCGACCAAGGTCAAGACCCGCGACCTGAACGACTGGCTGCAGATGGCGATGGAGCGGCATCCGCCGCCGGCCGTGAACGGCCGGCGCGTGAAGCCGAAGTACATGGCCCAGACCAAGGCCAGGCCGCCGACCTTCGTGCTGTTCGCGACCCGCGCCGACCAGCTCCCCGACCACTATCGGCGCTACTTGATCAACTCTCTGCGCGAGAGCTTCGACATGCCGGGCGTGCCGATGCGGCTGACGGTGAAGTCGAACAAGAACCCCTACGCCGAGGGCGAGGAGAAAGGCGGCCCGGCGCCGAAGTCTTCGGTTCCGACCTTCGCCCCCAAGCTCGGCAAGAAGGTGGTCACGCCGAAGGGCGTGGCCGCGGTGCGGGCCAAGGCGTCGGGCGGCGCCGTCGAGGCCGCCGAAAAGACCGGTAAGCCCAAGGCCAAGCCGAAGACCAAGCAGGTCGCACCGGGCAAGCCTAAGGTGGGGGCGGGCCCGACGCCGAAGGGCCGGGCCGCCAAGCTCAATCGTCCAGGCGTCAAGCCGAAACGAGCTTCGCGCCCGACTTCCACGCGTCGAACAGGACGTTAGTCTTCGGCAGGCCGAGCTCGGCCTGCGCCAGTTCAACGATCAGCGGACCGATCTCCGACGGATGCGGCAGGCTCATCGGGTCTTCGCCCGGCATGGCTTCGGCGCGCATCTTGGTGCGCATGACGCCCGGATCGATCAGGGCGGCGCGGACGGTCGTGTTCTCCAACTCGTCGGCCCAGGTGCGAACCAGATGCTCCATGGCGGCCTTGGACGCGCCATAGGCCCCCCAGAAGGCCTTGGGACGTTCGACGCGGCCTGTGGTGAAGAACAGGCCGCGACCGGACTGCGAAGCGCGCAGCAGACGCTCGGTCGAGCGGATCAGGCGATAGGTCGAGGTGGTGTTGGCGGCGAACACCTTCTCCCAGGTCGGCGGATCGATGTGCGAGACCGGCGTCAGGCCGCCCAAGATGGCGGCGGCGTGAACCAGGACGTCCAGCTTGCCGAAGCGCTGATGGATGGCCAGGCCGAGCGCGTCGATGCCCTCGCCGTTGGCGAGGTCGAGCGGGACCAGCGTAGCCGACTTGCCGGAGGCGGCCTTGATCTCGTCGTCCAGCTCCTCAAGCGCGCCCTGATTGCGGGCTGTGGCGACGACGTGGGCGCCGGCCTTGGCGAGGGCCAGGGCGCATTCGCGGCCGATGCCGCGGCTGGCGCCGGTGACCAGGGCGATGCGGCCGTCGAGGGGGAGGGTGTCAGTCATGCACGGGCTCTTGAAGCGGGCGATGGGCGTAGCGCTGCGCCAGGGCGGCGCAGACCATGAGTTGGAACTGGTGATAGAGCATCACCGGCAGAAGCACGAACCCTACCGTTGCGGCAGGGAACAGCACGCCGGCCATCGGCACGCCAGCGGCCAGGCTCTTGTTGCAACCAGCGAAGGCGATGGCGATCTCGTCCTCCTTTGAAAAGCCGCGGGTGCGGGCGATCCAGATCATCAGGCCGAGGGTGAGCGCGAGCAGCAGCAGACAGACCACTACGATGCGGGCGAGGTCGAAGGCCGACACCTTCGACCAGATGCCGGCGACAACGGCGCCGGAGAAGGCGTTGTAGACCACCAGCAGGATGGAGCCGCGATCGACCAGGCCGAGCGGCTTGGCGTTCTTCTGGACCCAGCCGCCGATCCAGCGGCGCAGGATCTGGCCGGCCAGGAACGGCGCCAGCAGCTGCAAGAGAATTGCCTGGAAGGACGAGAATGACAGGGCGCCTTGCGCGCCCAGCAGCCCGCCGACCAGCAGGGGCGTGGCGATCATGCCCAGCAGGTTCGAGACCGAGGCGCCGCAGACCGCGGCCGCGACATTGCCGCGGCCGATGGCGGTGAAGCCGATCGCCGACTGGATCGTCGACGGCAGGCAGGCGAGATAGATCAGGCCCGGCGCGAGGGCGGCGGGGACGATCCAGCCGGGAAGCGACGCCGCGCCGAGGCCCAGCAGCGGCCAGAAGACGAAGGTGGTGACCAGCACCAACCCGTGAAGCCGCCAGTGCAGCAGGCCCTTGAGCACGGCCTCCTGGCTCAGCTTGGCGCCGTGGATGAAGAAGACGAGCGCAATGCCGACCTTGGTCAGGCCGCCGACGACCGGGGCCGCCTCGCCGCGGGCGGGAAGCGCCGAGGCCAGCACGACCATGCCGACGATGGCGGCGATGTACCAGTCGAGCCCCAGCGCCTTCAGCCAGGCCCGCGGGCCCGAACTCACGCGTCGACCAGGAACGACAGCTGGCGGTCGGCGCCGTCGTTGCGGCCTTCGGCGATTTCCCGGTCCAGCAGGCGGGTCGGATAATCGCCGGTGAAGTAGTGGTCGGTGAACTGCGGATTGGCTGGATCGCGGGGCGCGGCCTGCATGGCTTCGTAGAGCCCATCAACCGACAGATAGCCCATGGTGTCGACCTCGAGGATCTTGGCGATCTCCTCGACCGACTTGTTGGCCGCCAGCAGATGCTCGCGGTCGGGCATGTCGATGCCATAGTAGTCGGGCCACATGATCGGCGGCGAAGCCGAGCGGAGATGAACCTCCTTGGCGCCGGCCTCGCGGACCATGCGGACGATCTTCAGCGAGGTGGTGCCGCGGACGATAGAGTCGTCGATCAGCACCACACGCTTGCCGGCGAGCACCGCGCGGTTGGGGCTGTGCTTCATGCGCACGCCCAGTTCGCGGACCCCCTGCGTCGGCTGGATGAAGGTACGGCCGACATAATGGTTGCGGATGATGCCCATTTCGAAGGGCAGACCGCTTTCCTGCGAATAGCCGATAGCGGCAGGCACGCCGGAGTCGGGCACCGGCACGACCACATCGGCCTCGACGCCGCTCTCCTGGGCCAGGCGACGGCCCATGCGTTTACGCACCTCGTAGACCGAGCGGCCGTTCACGACGCTGTCGGGGCGAGCAAAGTAGACGTATTCGAACACGCAGGGGCGCGCCTGGGCGGCGGGGAACGGCTTCAGGCTGCGGATGCCCTTGTGGTCGATGACGACCATTTCGCCGTGCTCGATGTCGCGCACGAACTTGGCGCCGATCATGTCGAGGGCGCAGGTCTCGGAGGCGAGCACGGCCTTGCCATCGAGATCGCCCAGCACCAGCGGGCGGATGCCAAGCGGGTCACGGACGCCGATCAGCTTCTTGTTGGTGAGGGCGACCAGGGCGTAGCCACCTTCGATCTTGCTCAGCGCGTCGATGAAGCGCTCGACGAACTTGGCCTTCCGCGAGCGGGCGAGGAGGTGAAGGATCACCTCGCTGTCCGAGGTCGACTGGAAGATCGCGCCCTCGGCGACCAGCTGCTCGCGCAGGGTCAGGAAGTTGGTGAGGTTGCCGTTGTGGGCCAGGGCCACGCCCCCGGCCTCGAGATCGGCGAACATCGGCTGGACGTTGCGGATGAAGCTGCCGCCGGCGGTGGAATAGCGCGTGTGGCCGATGGCCGAATGACCGGGCAGACGATCGACCAGGTCGGGGCCGGCGAACGCGTCGCCGACATGGCCCATATGGCGTTCGGTATGGAAGCGCTGCCCGTCGAAGACGGCGATGCCGCAGGCCTCCTGTCCGCGGTGCTGGAGGGCGTGCAGGCCCAGGGCGGCGATGGCGGCGGCGGCGGGCGTATCATAGACGCCGAAGACGCCGCATTCGAGACGCGGCGCGTCGTCGTCAGGGTCGCGGTAGGTCGGCTGAAGCCGTCGATCTTGGTTCAGATTCATCGGGATTTCTCCACCAGATCGTCGAGGCCGTGTCGTTCGCGCGGGTCATAGCCTTGGGCGTCACCGGAGTCACCCCGGTCCGTCGCCGAACCTTCACGAACAGCTTCGCCAATCGACGGCGTCAGCTTGCCAGCCATGTCTAACCCCTTGGGCGCGAAGGCCTTTAGTATATGGGCCGCGGTATTGGTCAGCGGGTAAAACGCCGCACCCGTCATCCATCTCGGCACCCGGTCCGCCGGTGTCGCGGCCTGGAAGGCCAGCATGAGCCCGCCGAGGACAACCAAGGCGCGCAGGAGGCCGAATCCAAGCCCTACCGAGCGGTCGAGCACGCCCAGCACATGGGTGCTGTGCACCCCGCGCACCATGGCCCCGCCGGTGACGCGTAATGTCGCATAGACCAGGACGAAGACGACCACGCCTGCCGCCACCGTGCCGGCCCAGTCCGGATCGAGCAGCGAGCGGCCGATGGGGCCGGTCCAGCGCAGGCCGTAGATCGCCAGCACGGCGGCGAGGATGAACGACAGCGCGCGCACCATCTCGCGCGTCGCTCCGCTGAAGAAGCCGAACGCGGCCGAGGTCAGCAGGACCGCCAGGACGATTATGTCGAACCAGGGCAACCCCTTACTCCCACTGGCCATCGCCGATGCGCCGGATGGCGTCGGCGAGTCGGGTGGCCCCTGTCACCTTCAGAACCGAGCCTTCCAAGCCTTGCGGCCCCAGCGCGCGCTTGAAGCCGAGCTTGGCGGCCTCCTTCATGCGGGATTCCATGCGGCTCACCGGCCGAATGTCGCCCGACAGACTGATCTCGCCGAAGACGACGCAGTCTTGCGGCAGGGCGACGTCAAGCGCCGACGAGGCCAGCGCCGCCGCCGCTGCGAGGTCCGCGGCCGGTTCGGTCACCCGCAGGCCGCCAGCCACGTTCAGATAGACGTCGCGGTCGCCGAGCGCGAGGCCGCAGCGCGCCTCCAGCACGGCCAGGACCATGGCGAGGCGTCCGGAATCCCAGCCAACGACCGCGCGCCGCGGCGTACCGTAAGCCGATGGCGCGACCAGCGCCTGGAACTCGACCAACACCGGCCGCGAGCCCTCGATGCCGGCGAAGACGGCCGCGCCGGCCGCGCGCTCGCCCGAGGTGTCGAGGAACAGGGCCGAGGGATTGCGCACCTCGGCCAGACCGGCGTCGCCCATCTCGAAGACGCCGATCTCGTCGGTAGCGCCGAAGCGGTTCTTGGTTCCGCGCAGGATGCGGAAGGGATAGCCGCGCTCGCCCTCGAAGGTCAGGACGGCGTCGACCATGTGCTCGACCACGCGCGGGCCAGCGATGGCCCCGTCCTTGGTGACGTGGCCGACGAGGATCATGGCGACCGATTGCTTCTTGGCCAGCCGCACCAGTTCGCCGGCTGCGGCGCGGACCTGGGTGACCGAGCCCGGCGCGGCCTCGTGGGCGTCGCTCCACATGGTCTGGATGGAGTCGATGACGACAAGGTCGAATTTCTCGCGCTTCAGGCTCTCGAGGATGTCACGCAGCGAGGTCTCGGCCGCCAGCCTCACGGGCGCGTCGTGCAGGCCCATGCGCTGGGCGCGGCCGCGGACCTGCTCGATCGCCTCTTCGCCGGAGATATAGGCGCAGCGGACGCCGCGACGGGCAGCGTTGGCGGCGACTTGCAGCAGCAATGTCGATTTCCCGACGCCTGGGTCGCCGCCCAGCAGGATGGCCGAGCCTGGCACGACGCCCCCGCCGCAGACGCGGTCGAATTCGTCGACGCCGGTCGAAAGGCGCGGCGGGGCGGGGGTCTCGTCCTCCAGGCCTTGGAAGTTCAGGCCGCGGCCACGCGAGGCGCGGCTGGGCGCCAGCGCCCCGGGCGGACGGCTCTGGACCTCCTCGACCAAGGTGTTCCAGGCGCTGCAGGCAGGACATTGGCCGGCCCATTTGCTCTGCACCGCCCCGCAGGACTGGCAGACATAGACGGCGCCGTCGCGGGCCATGCGTGCTCCTGATTCGCTGAAAGCCATAGTCTAGCGCCGCGCGCGGGCGGCGTCCGTCGCACCGAAGTTGGCGTGTGTCGATCTACGTGGGATAGACTCGCACAGCGGGGGTATGGCGGTGAAATTTCTCGAAGGGCTGGAGAGATAGATGAGCGCAGTAGAACCGGGGTCGGCGACAAGCGGCCTGGTCGATCGGGTCAAGTCGATCCTGATGAAGCCGTCGGCGACCTGGGAGGTCATTGAAGCCGAGCCGGCGACGGTGGCCGGCCTGTTCAAGGGATATGTCGTCCCGCTATCGCTGATCCCGGCGGTCGCGGGCCTGATCGGCGGACTGGTCTTCGGGTACGGCGGCTTCGGCTTGACCTTCAAGCCGTCGATCCTTGGCGCGCTTATCTCGGCCGCGGTCAGTTTCGGCGGCGGGTTGCTCGCCGTCTATCTGATGAGCCTGATCATCGACGGCCTCGCGCCCACCTTCGAGGGCGAGAGGAACAGGATTCAGGCCATGAAGGTCGCGGCCTATTCGGGAACGGCCGGCTGGCTGGCCGGAATTTTCGCGATCTACCCGCCGATCTCCGTTCTCTCCCTTCTGGGGCTCTACAGCTTTTATCTGCTCTACAAAGGGCTGCCGCGACTGATGAAGGCGCCGGAGACCAAGGCGACGGCCTACACCGCGTCGGTCGTGATCATCGCCATCGTCCTGGGCGTCATCATCGCCGCCCTAACCTCGCCCCTGCAAAGACTCGGGGGGATCGATCGCAGCGTGGCGGCCGGTACGGTCAACGTCGGCGGCAAGTCGGTCGATCTGGCCGAACTCGAAGCTCAGTCCAAGCGGCTCGAAGCCGCCGCCAAGCAGATCGAGAGCGGCAAGGCGCCTGAAGCGGTCGCTCCAGATGTGCTCAAGGCGTATCTGCCTGACGGCGTCGCCGGCTACGCGCGCACCGAGGTCACGACGGGGTCGGGCGGGGCGGCCGGCATGAACGGCTCGCAGGCCGAGGGCGTCTATACCAAGGGCGATGCGAAGATCCGCCTCAGCGTCACTGATCTCGGCGCGGCCGGCGCCCTGGCGGGCTTGGCCAACGCCTTCAACGTGCAGTCGTCCAGCGAGAAGGACGGGAAGTACGAGAAGGTCGGCAAGGTCGACGGACGAATGACCCAGGAGTCTTACGACAGCGCCAGCAAGCACGGGCAGTACAGCGTTCTGGTCGGCGACCGCTTCATGGTCGCCGCAGAGGGCGAGGGTGCGAGCATCGACGAACTGAAGGCGGCGACCGCGGCGGTGGGCCCGGCCAAGCTGGAGGCGCTGTCGAAGGGCTAGACTTCGCCCAGATAGACGCGCTCGGCGCGGCCCCCGCCGAGGCGAACGAGGCATTCGTGCGCCACGGTGCCGGCGGCCGCCGCAGCGTCGTCTATCGGCACGTTTGGGCCGAGCAGTTCCACATACTCGCCGATCGTCGCCGGCGCGTCGCCGATATCGATGGCGGTGAGGTCCATGTTGACGATGACCAATGGCCGTCGCGCGCCGCCGAACCAGGCGTAGCCGCCATGGCGCGAGGCGCGGATCAGCCCGTCGGCATAGCCGGCCGCGACGACGGCGATCCGCATCGGCCGCCGGGCGATCAGCGAGGCGCCGTAGCCCACCATCTCCCCAGGCGCGACGGCGCGGATATAGAGGATCGGGGCCTCCAGCGTGGCGACCGCCTCCAGGCGCGGGTCGGGGCGCTCCTCGGGCCCGCCGCCAAACAGGCTGATGCCGGGCCGCACGATGTCGTTGCGATAGTCCGTGCCAAGCATGATCCCCGCCGAGGCGGCGAAACTCGCTCGTACGCCTGGAAACAGGCGACGGACCTGTTCGAAGCGTCCACGCTGCAGCTCGTTGCGCGGATCGTCCGGCGACGTCGCCGAGCCGAGATGGCTCATGATCAGGCGCAGGTCGAGACCGCGAAGGCGATCGGTCGAGCCCGCGACGACGGCGGCTTCTTCCAGCGACAGGCCCTGGCGGTTCATGCCGGTGTCGGCCTGGATGGCGACCTGCGGCGGAGCCGCCGACGCGCGGCCGAAGGCGCTGGCCGCTTCGATCTGGGGCAGGCTGGAGAGCACCGGCGTCAGACCTGCGGCGACGAGGCGTGGCCCCGAACCGGGCAGAAAGCCGTCGAGTACGTAGATGGTGGCCGGCCGTTCGGCTCCGAGCGCGGTTCGCAGCGCCTCGCCCTCGGCCAGGCGGGCGACGAAGAAGGCGCGGGCGCCCTCCGCCCACAGCCGGCGCGCGATCCGGCCGGCGTCGAGCCCATAGCCGTCGGCCTTGACGACGGGGGCGGCTTCCGCTCCCGGAGCTTCCGCGCACAGCACGGCGTAGTTTCGGGCCAGGGCGTTCAGATCGATTGTCAGGCGGGCGGCGGTCGGCGAAGACATGCGTCCTCTTAGCCGAGCCTCAGCTAAGGCTCTAGTGAGGGTCGTAGTAGCCGTCGCGGGCCAGGTTGCCGAACTTGGTGATGTCTTCGTTGAAGGACAGCTTCACGGTGCCGATGGGGCCGTGGCGCTGCTTGGCGATGATGACGTCGGCGGTGCCCCGCACCTTGTCCATCTCTTCCTGCCAGGTCAGGTGCTCGGGCGTCCCCTCTCGCGGCTCTGAGCGACCGAGGTAGTAGCTCTCGCGGTAGATGAACATCACCATGTCGGCGTCCTGCTCAATGGAGCCGGATTCCCGCAGGTCGGAGAGCTGGGGCCGCTTGTCCTCGCGGTTTTCCACCTGGCGGGAGAGCTGCGAAAGCGCGATGACCGGCACCGCCAGTTCCTTGGCGAGAGCCTTCATCGACTGGGTGATCATCGAGACTTCCTGCACCCGGTTGTCGCTCTTGCCATCGCCTCCTGTGACGAGCTGGAGGTAGTCGATGACGATGAGATCGAGGCCGTGGGTCCGCTTCAAGCGGCGGGCGCGGGCCGCGAGCTTGGCGATGGTGATGCCGCCGGTGGCGTCGATGAACAGCGGCGCATCCTGGATCTCGAGCGCCGCGTCGCGGATGCGGCCGAACTCCAGGGCGTCGATCTCACCCTTGCGGAGCTTGTCGCCAGAGACCCCGGACACCTCGGCGAGAAGACGCATGGCCAGCTGGTCCGCCGACATTTCCAGCGAGAAGAAGGCCACGACGCCGCCGCGGACGGTCTTCTTGGTGCCGTCGGGCTGAGGCTCCCACGCATAGTTGCGCGCGACGTCGAAGGCGACGTTACAGGCCAGCGAAGTCTTTCCCATCGAGGGGCGAGCCGCGAGGATCACGAGGTCGGACGGGTGCAGGCCGCCGATCTTGCGGTCGAGGTCCAGCAGGCCGGTCGAGGTCCCGGCGAGGCCGCCGTCGCGGGCGTGGGCCTCGGCCGCCAGGGTGACGGCGCCGTGCACGGCTTCCGAGAAGGGCACGAAGCCCTGGTTGTTGCCGCCGCTCTCGGCCAGGGCGAACAGCTGGGCCTCGGCCGACTCGATCTGGTCGCGGGCCGAGCGGTCGGCGTCGCCCTGCTGGGCGGTCAGCGCGATCTCGCCGCCAATGCGGATCAGATCGCGGCGCAGCGCCAGGTCGTAGACTGCACGGGTGTAATCGGCGGCGTTGGCGGCCGGCGGGGCGCGGTCGACCAGGTCGGCGAGGTAGCGGATGCCGCCGAGTTCCTCGAAGGCGGGATCGCGGTTGAACTGCTCCGCCAGCAGGATCGGCTCGGCCAGCTGCCCTTTGCGGACCGCGGTCTCGATGGCCGTGAACAGGCGCTGATGGAAGGGTTCGTAGAAGTGGCGAGCCTGGAGGAAGTCGCCGATCCGCTCGAAGGCGGCGTTGTCATAGAGCAGGGCGCCCAGCAGCGCCTGCTCGGCCTCGATATTGGCCGGGGCATGCGGGATCGCTGCGTCGTTCTGCGGGGGGCGAAGGTCGAGAGCCGGGACTATGGACATCGGTTTACAGATAGCTAACCCGACGGGGGGCGGTCTGCGCCGATCTCGGCGGAACCCACAGTTTAAATGTCGCCTGTGGACAGCTTAACGACAACGGCGCGGGACCTTGATGGTCCCGCGCCGCGTCAGTTTCGGTCGTAAGTCGAGGTCAGGCTACCACTTCATCGCCAGGCGGCCGTAGACGAACCGGCCGCCGAATCCGAACGGCGAGAACGACGAGAACGGCGCCGCCGAGGTCGTGTTCTGCGACGGGATGATCTGGCGCGGATAGACGTCGAAGACGTTGTCGGCGCCGATCGAGGCCGTCAGGCCGACGGGGAAGGTGTAGCGGGCTTCCAGATCCACCAGGCCGCGCGTGCCGGTGTGGTTGTCGGCGCTGCCGTCAGCCAGGGTTCCGGGCGAAAGGACGTCCCCGTAGAAGGTGGTGCGGACGGTCGCGCCCCAGGCTTCGCGGCTCCAGTCGCCTTGCAAGGTCAGCTTGTGCTTCGGCGTGCCGTCCTCGAAGCGCAGCGTCGCCTGGCGGGCGAAGAGCGAGGTCGGGGTCGGCAGGATCGAGGTCTTGGTGACCGGAGTCTTGGTCACTTCGACATCGTTGTAGTTGCCCGCGGCGGTCAGGTCGAACGTGCCGGCCTGGTCATCGACGATGCGGTAGCGCGCGACCACGTCCACGCCGACGGTCTCGGTGTCGACGCCGTTGATGAAGAAGCGGGCCGCCGACGCGCCGTATGGCGCCAGCAGGTCGTAGATCACGCGGCCGTTGGTGCCCGGCGCGGCGGTCGGGCTGCCGGTCAGGGTCTCGGAGAGGACGATGCGGTCCTTCACGTCGATCTTGTAGCCGTCGACCGTCAGTTCGAACGCGCCGCGGCGGAAGACGAAGCCCAGGGCGTAGTTGTCGGAGGTTTCAGCCTTCAGCGGTTCGGCGCCCAGAGCGCGGGCGACCTGGCTGGTGGCCGGATAGGTGCCGGTCTCGAAGGGGACGTTGTTGATGTAAAGGATCGAGGTCGAGGTGTAGTACTGCTGCTGCAGCGCCGGGGCGCGGAAGCCGCTGGAGATGGCGCCGCGGATGGCGAACTCCGGAGTGACTTCGTAGCGACCGGCGACCTTGTAGGTCGTGGTGTCGCCGAAGTCGGAATAGTCCTCGTAGCGCAGCGCGGCCGACAAGGTCAGGTTTTCAGTGACCTTGCCTTCCAGGTCGACATAGACGCCCACCGCATCGCGATCGACGTCCACTTCGTTGGACGGGGTGAAGCCGGTGAAGCCGCGCGAGCCGAAGGCGACGTTGGTGATCGGGCCGCGGGCGTAGGAGGCGACCTCGCCCTGGTTGATCTTGTAGCCTTCCTTGCGGGCCTCGAGACCGAAGGCGACGTTCAGCGGGCCGGCGAGGCCCACGTCGAACTCACGGCTGAAGTCCGCGCCGAAGACCAGTTGGTCATAGGTCAGGCCGCCGGCCTGGAACGAGGTCGGCGAGGTCGCGCCATATGACGGGTTGATCGTGTTCTGGACGCCGAAATCGATGTCGTTCTTGCCGTAGACGAGGTTGATGTCGGCCTTGAAGCCGGCGATCTCGCCACGGATGCCGACGCCGGCGCTGACGTCTTCGGTGTCGGTCGTCAGATAGGGCAGGTAGCCGTTCGGATAGACCGACAGAATGTTCTGCTGGGTGTCGGTCGGCAGGCGATAGGTGGCGGCGCTGGAGGCGTCGCGGTGCTGGTAGCCGTACCAGCCGTAGAGGTCCCAGTCGCCCAGCGGCTTGCCCGCGTTGGCGTAGAACGAGATGTCGTCCACGTCGGCGTCACCGAAGCGCGAGGTGATGCGGTTCGGGGTGACGCGCTTGTCGATGTCGCTGCGGTTGGTGTGCTCGCGCGAGCGGTATTCGGCCGACAGCGTCAGGAAGCCGTCGCCGAGGATGCTCAGGCCCTGCCAGCCCGAGACGGTCGTGGTGGCGCCGTCGCGGATGTCGTCCTTGCGGCCGTAATAGCCGTCGAAGCTCGTGACGTACGATCCGTAGGTCACCGACAGCCCGCCGCCGCTGGAGGCTTCGCGCAGGCGGATGTTGATGACGCCGGCGATCGCGTCCGAGCCGTATTGAGCCGAAGCGCCGTCGCGCAGGACTTCGATGCGGTCGATGGCCGTCGACGGAATGGCGTTCAGGTCGACAGCGGCCGAACCGCGGCCCACCGAGCCGTTGGTGTTGACCAGGGCGGTGGCGTGGCGGCGCGTGCCGTTGACCAGCACCAGGGTCTGGTCCGGACCCTGGCCGCGCAGGGTGGCCGGGCGCAGGGCGTCGGTGCCGTCGGTGTTCGACGGACGCGGGAAGGTGATGGACGGAACGCTGGTCGCCAGGGCGGTGGCCAGCTCGGTCGTGCCGCGCTGTTGCAGCGCCTGGGCGCTGACCACGTCCACGGGGGCGAGGGTTTCGAGGCGCGAGCGGCCCTCGGTGCGGGTGCCGGTGACGACCAGCTCTTCGACTTCGCCGGCGCCGGATTGGGCGTAGGCCGAGCCGGCGATGAGACTCGCCGCAGACGAGGCTGCGAGCAGAAGCACGCTATATTTCATTGATAATCCCCAACTTTTCCCGTGAGAGGCGGGATTTGATTTATGGCCCTAGCGATAGACTAGGAATTGGGGCGCTTCGTTGAAATGACATAATTGCCACGCTGCAGACGAAAATGAGCCACACCGGCGGCGGTGATCCAGGAAGCCGACGGCTCACGGCGCTGCTTTGCTGTCGACGGAAGGCGCGCGCGACGGGCATAATGGATTCGGTTGTTCCGGGGCGGCGATGCAACGAGACGTCGAGTCTGCAGCGGCGGCGCGAAACGCAGGTGAGACGCTGCGTGCAGCGCACGCGGAACTGTTGCGGGACAAGGCGTTTCAGTTCGACCGCGTGTCTTTTCAGCCGCCCAAGCCGCCTCACTGGTTGGATTGGATCGGCGACCTGCTGAAGACCGCCGGTCCTTTGCTTCAGTGGGTGTTCTGGATCGGCGTCGCCGTCCTGGTGCTGCTGATCGTCTATGGCCTGGGACGCGAGCTGCTGCGCCTCGGCGGACCCAGGCCGAAGGCGAGCCCCGCGCCGGTTGAAGCCGAACCCGAATGGCGGCCCGATGCAGAAGCGGCCCGAGACCTGCTGGCGGCTGCAGACGCCCTGGCCGTTGAGGGCCGGTTCGCCGAGGCCGCGCACCTGATCCTTCTGCGCAGCGTTGAGGACATCGAGGCGCGCCGGCCGCGATCGGTCCGGCCCGCGCTGACAGCCCGCGAGATCGCATCGCTGGCGGCGCTGCCGGCCGCCGCGCGTCCGGCCTTCGGCAAGATAGCCCGGCTGGTCGAACGCAGCCTGTTCGGCGGGAGCCCGGTGGATGCCGCCGACTTCGCAGACTGCCGCCGCGACTATGAAGCCTTCGCCCTGCCGAACGGATGGACGACGTGAGGGAGGGCCGCGACAGCGCCGGCTTCTCGCCGACCGTGATGGTCGTTCTGGTGCTGGTCGGCGTCGTCTCGCTGGCGGGTCTGGGCCTCTTGTCGGCCTATACGCCCGAGTTGCGGTCCGGCGACGACGGGCGCGAGCATGCGCTCTCGCGATCCTCGGTCGGGTTCGCGGCGGTCGCGCGGCTGCTGCAGAAAAGCGGCGAGCCGACGGTCCTGAGCCGCGGGCCGCTGTCACCAGCCGCAGAGGACGGCTTGCTGATCCTCACCCTGTCGGCGCAGACGCGGCCGGCGGACATCGAGGACTTCGAGCACGCCGGGCCGATGCTGATCGTGCTGCCCAAGTGGCGCACGACGCCTGATCCCCTGCATCGCGGCTGGGTAAAGACCGACGGGCTGCAGTCGAACAAGGTCATACTGAACGTCCTTCCGAAGGACATCGCGCAGGGGCTGCAGTTCGTTCAGCGGCAGAAAGGCGCGCAACCGGTGGCGCTGCATCGGCCGGACGGCTCCGCTTTTCCGTCTCCCGAGCGCATCTCGAACCTTCAGGGCCTGATCAGCCCGACCTGGCGGCCGGTGCTGCTGGACCAGGACGGCGTCGCGGTCATGATCCATGACGGGCGCGGGCGCTACATTCTCGCCGATCCGGACTTCCTGAACACCGCAGGAGTGAAGAGCCTGGCGGGTGCGCGAACGGCGGTGGCCATGCTGGACCTGATCCGGGCCGAGGACACGCCGGTTGTCTTCGACCTGACGCTGCACGGCTTCCAGAGATCGCTCAACCCGTTGCGACTGGCCCTGGAGCCGCCGCTGCTGGGGGCGACGCTGTGCCTGGCCCTGGCGCTGTTGCTCGCGGGCTTGCAGGCGGGGGTGAGGTTCGGCCCCGCCCGCTCGGCAGGCCGCGCTTTGGCGCTGGGTAAGCGCGCCCTGGCCGACAACACCGCGGCCCTGGTGCGTCTGGCGCGCCGCGAACATCGCATGGCCGAGCCCTATGCCGAGCTTGTCAAAGCCGAGGTGATCAAAGCAGCGAGCCTGCCGCGCGGCCTAGACGAGGCCGAGGCCGAGATCGTGCTGGACCGAATGGGGCAGGCCGCGGGCGTATCGCAGAGATTCAAGGTCCTGGTCGAGCAGGCCCGCGCCGCCCAGACCCCGGGCGACCTGCTGAAGGCCGCGCGAGACCTTTACCAATGGAGACAGGAGATGGCCCGTGGACGTCGCTGAGGTGAACGTGATCGCCGCGCAGATTCGGCGTGAGATCGCCAAGGCGGTGATCGGCCAGGACGAGGCGGTGGACTTGCTGCTGACAGCGTTGTTCGCCGGCGGCCACGTGTTGCTGGAAGGTCCGCCGGGAACGGCCAAGACGTTGCTGGCCCAGGCCTTCGCCACGAGCCTGGGCCTGGACTATGGGAGGATCCAGTTCACCCCCGACCTGATGCCGGGCGACATCATCGGCGCCAACCTGTTCAACTTCCAGACCAGCACCTTCACCCTGACCCGCGGGCCGGTGTTCTGCGAACTGCTGCTGGCCGACGAGATCAACCGGACGCCGCCCAAGACCCAGGCCGCGCTGCTGGAGGCGATGCAGGAGCGGCGGATCACGATCGACGGCAAGCCGCACCCGTTGAGCGAACGTTTCACCGTGGTGGCGACGCAGAACCCGATCGAGCAGCAGGGCACCTATCCGCTGCCCGAAGCGCAGCTCGACCGCTTCCTGTTCAAGCACGTGCTGGCCTATCCCGCACGGGAGGCCGAGATGGCGATCGTCGCTCAGCATGGCGCACGGAGCGGGTCGCCCAATCCGTCGGATTTGGGCGTCGCGAAGGTGGCGGAGGGCGATGCCGTGCGCGACGCGGTCGCCACCGTGGCGAAGGTCAGGCTCACCGACGACGTGGCGGGCTACATCGTCGATCTGGTGCGGGCGACGCGCGAGACGCCGGAGACCGAAACCGGCGCTTCGCCGCGGGCTGGCGCCATGCTCGCCCTGGCCGCGCGGGCGCGGGCGACGCTGGAAGGGCGCGACTACGTCATTCCCGACGACGTGAAGACGCTGGCCCTGCCGGTGCTGCGTCATCGGCTGGTGCTGTCGCCGGCGGCCGAGATCGAGGGGCGTCAGGTCGATCAGGTGATTGCGACGCTGCTCGACCAGGTGGCGGCGCCGCGGTGATCTATCCGACGCGACGAGCTGTGCTGATTGGCGCGGCCGGCGCGCCGCTGGCCCTGCTTGCAGGGGTAGCGGGAGAAGGTCTGTGGCTGGCCGGCCTGGCGTGGGTCCTCGTCCTGCTTCTGGCGTTGGCGCTCGACGCCATGCTGGGCGGGGCGCGGGACGGTCTGAGCCTGATCGCGCCGCGCGCGCCGCTCGCCGCGGTCTCGCGGGACGGATCGGCCAATTTCGAGCTTCGCTTCTCGGCGCGGGCGCCCGCGACGCTGGAAGCGGCGCTAGGCGGTTCCGAGCGGCTAGGTCTGCTTCAGGACGTACTGCGCGCGCCGGTCGAGCACGGCCTCGCTGAGCTTTGCTTTCCGCTTCGGCCGCAGCGCCGGGGGCCGGCGCGGCTGGAGACGTTGTGGGTGAGATGGACAGGGCCCCTGGGTTTGGCCTGGAAACAGAAGATCTTCGCGCTCGATCTCGACGTGCCGGTGACGACCGACCTGCGCCGGGTTCGGGACGAGGCGGTGCGCCTGTTTGCGCGCGACGCCCAGTTCGGGGCAAAGATCCAGCGCGAGGTCGGGGAGGGGGCCGAATTCCACGCCCTGCGCGACTTCCAGCTGGGAATGGACCGGCGGGCGGTCGACTGGAAGCAGTCGGCCCGGCACGCTGTGCTGCTGGCCAAGGAGTTCCGAACCGAGCGCAACCACCATGTCATCCTGGCGCTGGACTGCGGGCGGGCCATGAGCGAGCCGCTGGGCGAGGCGCCGCGTATCGACCATGCGATCAACGGCGGGCTGTTGCTGGCCTATGCCTGCCTTCGCTCCGGCGACCGGGCCGGCCTGTTCTCGTTCGATTCCGCCCCGCGCCTGTCGACCGGCGCCCTGGGCGGACCGGACGCGTTCCGCACGCTGCAGCTCATGGCCGGTCGTATCGACTACTCCACCGAGGAGGCGAACTACACGCTCGGGCTGACGGCCCTTGCAGGTGAACTTCAGCGCCGGTCGCTGATCGTGATCTTCACCGACTTCACCGACTCGACCTCGGCCGAGCTGATGATCGAAGCGGTGGGGCGGCTTGCCGAGCGCCACCTGATCATCTTCGTCGTCATGCGCGACGACGAACTGGACGAGATGATCTCCGCCGAACCGTCGACCCCTGAGGACGTCTCGCGCGCGGTTTTCGCCGGCAGCCTGAGGCGTGAGCGCGACCTGGTGGTCTCGCGGCTGCGCCGGCTGGGCGTTCATATCGTCGAGGCGGCCGCCGACCGGCTCGGGGCGGCGGCGATCAACGCCTATCTGGACCTGAAGCGGAGGGACATGCTGTGAGCAAGGCTCCGGACCTGCGCCTCAAGAGCCAGCGCTTCCGCCAGGAGCGGGAAGCTGACTGGACACGGCTGGAACGCCTGATGGACAAGGTCGAGGCGCGCTCGGCGAGCGCGCTGACGGACGAGGAACTGCTGGCCATTCCGGCGCTCTACCGCTCCACCCTGTCGGCATTGTCGGTGGCGCGCGAGACCTCCCTCGATCGCGGGCTGATCGACTATCTCGAGCTGCTGTCGGCCCGCGCCTACTTCTTCGTCTACGGCGCGCGCTCGACCCTCGCCGAGCAGCTGTCGGCCTTCTTCCGCGAGACGTGGCCGGCGGCGGTGCGGACGCTGTGGCGAGAGACCCTGGCGGCGGTCGTCCTCACCGTGGTGGCCGCGGTCGCCGCCGCGGTGCTGATTTCGCAGGACGGCCAGTGGTTCCAGGTGTTCGTGCCGGTGGATATGGTCCAGGGACGCGATCCCGCCGCCTCGACGGAAAGCCTGCGCCAGGCGCTTTATCATGACGGCGATCACAACGGCCTGTCGGTGTTCGCCACCTTCCTGTTCACGCACAACGCCCAGGTCGCGCTGGCCGCATTCGCGCTGGGCTTTGCGTTTTGTGCGCCGACCATCATGCTGCTGCTCTACAACGGCGCGACGCTGGGCGCCTTTCTGTCTCTCTACGTCAGCCGTGGATTGGGCTTCGAGCTGGGCGGCTGGTTGCTGATCCATGGGGTCACGGAGCTCTTCGCGATCATTCTGGCGGGGGCGGCGGGCCTGCGCATCGGCTGGGCGGCGGCGTTTCCCGGCCGCGCGTCGCGACTGGCGTCGATCTCCCAGGCCGGCCGCACCGCCGGCGCGGTGATGGGCGGGGTGGTCGTCATGCTGTTCCTGGCGGGCCTGCTCGAGGGCTTTGGACGGCAACTGGTGACCAACGATCTGGCGCGCTACGCCGTCGCCGCCACGAGCGGCCTGGTCTGGCTGGCCTATTTCTACGCCCCGCGGCGGGGAAGAGCGTCGTGAATGACACCACGCGCAGCTTTGTGACGCCGGAAGGCGTCGACCTGCGGCTGCAGATCGGCGACGCGGGCCAGCGCGCCGGAGCGTTCCTGCTGGATGGGGCGATCATCCTGGCGGTGCTGATCGGTCTGACGATCCTGGCGTTCGCGGCGGGCGTGCTGGGTGGACCCAATCGGATCGAGGCGGCGGCGATCATCTGGCTGCTGATCGCTTTCCTGCTTCGGAACTTCTACTTCGCCGCCTTCGAGCTGACGGCCTCCGCGGCGACGCCAGGGAAACGGATCCTTGGCCTGCGGGTGGCTGCGCGCGACGGCGGACGGCTGCGGGCGGAGGCGGTTCTGGTGCGCAACGCCCTGCGCGAGCTGGAGTTCTTCATGCCCCTGGCGATCGTCGTCGCGCGCGCAGACGAGGGCGGGGCTTCGGCGTGGATGTATCTGCTGGCGATCTGCTGGGCGGGAATCTTCTCGCTGTTTCCACTGTTCAACCGCGATCGCCTGCGCCTGGGCGACCTGGTCGGCGGCACCTGGGTCGTGCGCATGCCCCGCCAGCGGCTGATGCGCGACATGGCCGACGAGGGCGCTGAGAGATTGGTGCGATACCCGTTTACGGCCAAGCAGCTCGACGCTTATGGCGAGAAGGAGTTGCACGTGCTGGAAGACGTCATACGCCGTCGCGACCGCAAGACCATGCGAGCAGTGGCCGAACGCATTGAAAGCAAGATCGGCTGGGCCGAGCGCGACTACGACGACTACGATTTCCTCGCCGCCTACTACGCCGCGCTGCGCGGCAGGCTGGAAGGACGAATGCTGATGGGGCGGCGGCGGCGCGACAAGCACGCCGCCTGAGAGCGTCAGTCGAACACCGAAGCCAGCTGGTTGACGCCGACGCCTTCCTTGATCGCGCGAAGCTCGTAGTAGATCGCCGCAGCGCCAGCCGAACTGATAACGCCGCCAATGACGCTGGCGAGAGCGTCGCCGACGACGCTGGCGATCGCCGAGGCGCCGGCCCCGCCTGCGAAACTGAACGCCACGGCCACGCCGCCAAGCACAAGAGCAGCGGCGAAGTAGACCGCGAGATAGGCCACGAACAGGCCGAAGATTCGCCAGCGATGGCCGCGGGTGAGGTTCCGGCTGCGAGACAGGGAGTCGAAGACGCCGATCCGCTCCACGACGAAGGCGGGCGCAGCCACGCTCCACATGATCATGAGGATCACGCCGGGAACAATCAGGAGCATCGTGCCGAGCATGACGCCGAGGCCGACCAGCAGGCCGAGACCGAGGAGAGGGGCGATGAACGGGATCGACTTGCGCATCTCAGCGAAGGCGGAGGCCGACTGGCCGTTCAGGGTGCTGACCGCGACGCGGACGATGGTGGCTTGGAGCAAGGCCGAGCCGATGACCGCGACGACGAAGCCCACGGCGCCCAGGCCGAAAGTGGCCAGTCCCGTCGCCGCAGACGGGGCCTCGCCGCCGGCGTAGGCGACCTGGGCCCAGCCCAGAGCCAGGGCCGGGAGCCCAGACAGCGGGGCCGACAGAACCAGCAGTTCCTTCAGATTGCTGCCGATGACCTGAAAGGTGTTCTTGACGACCCGGCCGAAATCAAACTGACCGACGACGCCTTCCGCAACGGCCATTCCGCCCTCCATTGAGACCCGGCCCAATGAAACCTGTGGTCGCGCTTCGATCAAGCTGCAATCGCAAAGCTTGCGGGCAAAGAAAAACGGCGCGGACCGGTGGGGCCGCGCCGTTCTCAAAGCTCAGGCCTGGCGGCCGACTGGCGATCAATGCTCGCCGAAGTCGCCTTCCTGTTGGCCGGCGCCGCCTTCCAGCATGTCCTGGGCGGCTTGCTCGTCGGCGAGACGATCTTCCTCGAACTGCGAGGCGATCACGTTCTCACCGCGCGCCTGGCGCTCGGCCTCGTCCGCGCTGCGGGCGATGTTGATGTTGACGCTGATGGTCACTTCCGCGTGCAGGCGAACCTTCACGGGATGGACGCCCAGGGTCTTGATCGGCTTGTCGAGAACGACCATCGAGCGGTCGATCTTGCCGCCTTCGGCGTTGACCATGTCGGCCACGTCGCGGCCGGTCACCGAACCGTAGAGCTGGCCGGTTTCGCCAGCCTGACGGATCAGGATGTACGACGAACCGTCGAGCGCCTCGCCGGCCTTGCCGGCGGCGTCCTTGGCCTTCTGGTTGCGGGCTTCGATTTCGGCGCGCTGGGCGTCGAAGATCTTCAGGTTGGCGGCGGTGGCGCGCAGGGCCTTCTGACGGGGCAGGAGGTAGTTGCGGGCGAAGCCGTCCTTGACGGTGACCACATCACCCAGGCCGCCACGGCCTTCGACGCGTTCGAGCAGAACAACTTTCATCTGGCTGTCCTCCTTACTTCACGACGTAGGGCAGGAGGGCGAGGAAGCGGGCGCGCTTGATGGCCTTGGCCAGTTCGCGTTGCTTCTTGGCCGACACGGCGGTGATGCGCGAGGGCACGATCTTGCCGCGCTCGGAGACGTAGCGCTGCAGCAGCTTCACGTCCTTGTAGTCGATCTTCGGCGCGTTGGCGCCGGAGAACGGGCACACCTTGCGGCGGCGGAAGAACGGACGGCGGGCGCCGCCAGCGGCGGAGGCCGACGGAGCGGCGGAGGTTTCGTCAGTCATGGTGATCCCTCCCTTTCTTAGCTTTGGAATTCTTCACGGCGCGGTTCGCGTTCGCGATCGCGGCGAGCCAGAACCGGGGAGAGCTCGAGGTCGAGTTCCTCGACACGGACGGTCAGGGTGCGCAGAACGTCTTCGTTCAGCGACAGCTGACGCTCCATCTCCTTCACCGCCGCCGGGGGGGCGTCGATGGCGAGCAGGGAGTAGTGTCCCTTGCGGTTCTTCTTGATGCGGTAGGTGAGGTTGCGAAGACCCCAGTACTCGATCTTGGCGACGGCGCCGCCGCCTTCTTCGATCAGAGCCTTGATTTGGTCGTTGAGGGCTTCAGCCTGTTGCGGCGAGATGTCCTGCCGCGAGATAACAACGTGCTCGTAGAGCGCCATGGTTCCTTTTCCCGTTTGGAGGGCGGCGCGTCCGACGCCGGGTAGCGTCGGAAACGATGGCTCTTGAGGCGCGGCGACCGGGAGTTTCCCGATCCTTTCGCGTTCCGGCCCAAGACCGCCTTCCGTGAAGAGGCGCGCTAGTACGGGAAAAGCGCTTGCGGGGCAAGGCTTTTCCCGGAAACGGCCTATTTCTTCGGATGCTTGGCGCGCCAGGCGGTCACGGCGGTGAGCGTCTCGTTGACGTGCTCGTTGGCCTTCATGTCCGAATAGGCGTGGATAACCTCGCCCGACGGCGCGATCACGTACGAGGTGCGGTTCGACCAACCCGGCTTCACCGCCAGGCTGGCGTCGTAGGTCGCGGCGATCTTGGCGCTGGGGTCTGCGGCGACCGGGAACTTGCCCGAGCACTTCTCGGTGTCCGCCGAGAAAGAGGCCAGCTTATCGAGATTGCCGGCCGTGACGCCGATCACGGTGGCGCCCTGAGCCTTGAACTTGTCGATCGACTCGGCGAACAGCCGCGCCTCGAGGTTGCAGCCAGCGGTTTCGGCAGCCGGGAAGAAGTAGAGCACCACCGGCCCCTTCTTGCGCGCCTCGGTCATCGAAAAGGTTATCGGTTTACCAGCCTGGAAGCCCGGGGCGTTGAAGTCCGGGGCTTTGGAGCCTTCCTTCAGGGCCGCCATGGCGGGGGTTGCGGCGAGCGCCGCGAGGGCGGCGGCGAGGGCGAGACGGCGCATGCGTGTTCCTCCAGGATTCCAAGGACTATAGGCGCCGGAGGCGGGTTTGTCTTGGCCGCGCGGCGAGGGGCAGGGGCGCACGACCTGCCTGCCGATGTTCCGCGCATGGTTGACGCCGGTTGACCTCGTTTGTTGCGGTTATCGCAAGGCCGATCCTGCTAACCCTCTGAAACAGCATGGCATCTGGGGGTGGCGATGCGGGTTGGTACAATCGTGAGTTTGGGGGCGTCGGCCGCGCTGGGTCTGGGCGCGCTGTTCGTCGCCAAGGTCGCGTTGCCGGCCCGCGGGAACGTCGCGGCGGCGGCCGCACCCGCGCCGTTCGCCGAGGGCGTCCCGGTCGTCGTCGCATCCCGGGACATCAAGTACGGCGAGCGGTTGAGTGCAGGCGAACTGCGGGTGATCCGCATGCCGAAGGACGCCGCCCCGGCCGGCGCCTTCGCCACGATCGATCTGGTCCTGGCCCAGGACCATGGCGGCGCGCCTGTTGCCCTGACGCCGATACTGGCGCGCGAGGCGCTGCTGCCGACCAAGCTCAGCGGGCCTGGGGCGCGGCCCTCGGTGGCGGCCGCGATCGCGCCCGGCATGCGGGCCTACACGATCGGCGTGAGCGACATTTCCGGCGTCGGCGGCCACGCGCTGCCGGGCGACCGCGTTGATGTGGTGCTGATGCGCAACCTTTCGGAAGACGCCAGCCGCAAGGTGCTGCAGGCCGAGGTCGTATTGCAGAACGCGCGTCTGCTGGGTGTCGACCTGAACGCCGATCCTACCTCGAACAAGCCCGAGGCGCCGACCACTGCGACCCTGGAGGTCAGCGTGCGCGACGCCCAGAAACTGGCGGTGGCCGCGGGGCTGGGCTCGCTCTCGCTGGCGCTGCGGGCGACTGGCGGGGCCGAGGTCGAGGCGGCGTCGGCTCTCGACGTCCGGGACGTCGTCGGCGCCCGACAGGCGGTCGGAACGCCCGAACCAGCCCGCCGCTGGCGTGCGCCCGCCGCGTCCACGCCCGCCCGCGGGCCATTGATCAGGATCGTCGAAGGAGAGGGCGGGCCGGCCAAGCCCCCCGGCGCGTGAGATCGCCATGAAAAGATCATTCCCCAGCCGTTGGCGCCTGGCGCTGGCCGCCCTGGCGACGCTGGCGATCGCCGCGCCGTCGTTCGCGGAGACCTTCGTCAGCGAGGCCGCCCGTAGCCGGACGATCAACGTGCCGCGCAACAAGTCCCTGTCCTTCCGGCTGGATTCCCCGGCCTCCAAGATCGTGGTCGCCCAGCCCGAAACCGCGCAGATCGTCGCCACCACGGACCGCAGCTTCTATGTGCGCGGCAAGGCGCTGGGCGCCACGAACCTCCTGATCTACGGCCAGAGCGGGGCGCTGCAGGAGGTGGTCGACGTTCGGGTCGGCTACGACGCCGAGGCGTTGCAGGCCGACCTCGCCGCCGCGCTGCCGGGCGAGGGGATCACTGTCCGCAATCTGGGCGAGGGCCTGCTGCTGGCTGGCGAGGTGTCGACGACGGCGGTCGCGGCGAAGGCCAAGACCCTGGCCGACAAGTTCGCGCCCGAGGGGGTGACCAGCGCCCTGACCGTGCGTGCGTCCCAGCAAGTGATCCTCGAGGTGCGGGTGCTCGAGGCTGCGCGTTCGGACCTCAAGGACGTGGGCTTCAACATCTCGGCCACGGACGGAGTGAACTTCGCCCTGTCGACGGGCTCAGGTCTGATCGGTCCGTCGCAGCCGCAGGGCGTGCTTCAGATCCGCGGCTCTATCGGCTCGACCGACATCGACCTCGTCCTACGCGCCCTGGAAGAAAAGGGCGTGATCCGCACGCTGGCCCGGCCGAACCTGGTGGCGCTGTCCGGCCAGAAGGCCAGCTTCCTGGCCGGAGGCGAGTTTCCGTTCCCGGTGCCGAACGGCCGCGACACCATCGCCATCGAGTTCCGCCCGTTCGGGGTGAAACTCGACTTCGAGCCGGCGGTCCAGGACAACGGCATGATCCGGCTGCTGGTCGCGCCCGAGGTCAGCCAGCTCGACACGCGCACCAGCCTCCGGCTGAACAACATGGACATCCCGGCGCTCACCGTCCGCCGCGCGGCCACCACCGTCGAACTGAAGTCGGGAGAGAGCTTTGCGGTCGCGGGGCTGTTCCAGCAGGACTACGCCAATGCGGTGCGCCAGCTGCCAGGCGTCGGCTCCGTTCCGGTGATAGGCGCGCTGTTCCGCTCCTCGCGCTGGAAGCGCCAGGAAACCGAGCTGGTCATCATCGTCACGCCACGGCTCGCCACGGCGGCGGACCTCGCCGCCGACCCGCAGATCATGGCCGGGCGTGAAACCAATCCGATCGACCTGATCCTCAGCGGCCTGTCGCTGGACAAGCCGCTGTCGGCCCCGGTCGGAACCGGGCCCGCGGTGCAGTAAGAGTTCGGAGGTCGCTGTCATGACCCATTGGAGTCTTCTGGGTCGTCGTGTGCTGGCGGTCGGGCCGGGCCTGGCGCCGCTTGCCCGCGGGCCGCTGTTCGGCGCGGCCTTGGAGATGGCTGGGCTGGAACGCCTGGCGGATGCTCGGGCAGGGGCTCAGGATCTCGTCGTCATCGACATCGACGCCTTCGATCAGGCCGCGCTGGGGGCGTCGCTCGGCGCGCTGGCCGCCAGCGGCGCGGCGCCGCCGGTGCTGGTGGTCGGCGAGCGGCTGCCGGCCGGGCTGGCGCGCACCGTCATGCGCCTGGCCTATTCGGACGTGTTGGAAGCGCCTTACAGCGATGAGCAATTCCAGGCGGCGGTCTACGGCCTGCTCGATGCGGCCGGAAGCCAGGCTGCAGGGGCGGGAGCCAGCGAGTCGCGGTGCTGGACCGTCGTGGGAGCTGTCGGCGGGGCCGGCGCCACCACGCTGGCCATCGAGATGGCCAGCGCCCTGGCGACGCGGGCCAACCGCGAGCGCGCGGTCTGCCTGATCGACCTGAATCTCGCCGACGGCGCGATGGCGGCCTATCTGGGCGCGCCGGCTGCGATGGGCCTGGCCCAGTTCGGACCAGCCGCCGAGCGGATGGACGCCGCGCTGCTGGCCGCATTCACGACCCCGATCGCCAAAGGGTTCGACCTGCTGGCCTGTCCGCGCGACCCCCTGGCCTTCGAGCAGATTTCGAAGGAAGCGGTGCTGCGCATCCTGGAAATCGCCTGCGAGGCCTATGACTTCGTGATCGTCGACCTGCCCCGGCATCGCCGCCCGTGGTCGCTGGAGGTCTTGGCTGGCTCCGATGAGGTGTTCATCGTCTCGGAGTTGACCGTGCCGGCCCTGCTGGCCGCCCGGGCCCTGGCCGGCGAGGTCGAGGCCGCCCTGCCGCTGGGCGCGCGGGCGCGCATCGTGCTCAACCGCCTGGCCAGCCGGATGTTCGGGCCCGCGCCCTCGGTCTCGGAAGCAGAGCGGGCGCTGGAGCGGCGCGCCGAGGCCGCGATCAGCTCGGACTGGGAAGCCGCCGCGGCCTCGGTGAATCTGGGCGGACCGATCAGCCAGCACCGGCCGAAGTCCAAGATCGTCAAGGATGTCAACGCCTTGGTCGATCGCTTGGTGGGCGGCAAGCGCCCGTCTGACCGTCGTAGCGCCTGGTCGAGAAAGGCCGCCTAATGGCTCGTTTCACCCTCGCGCCGCGGCGACCGGTCCCCGAGGATGAGCCCTCAGCTCCGGTCCAGTTGGAGCCGGCCGTCCCGCCGCCTCCGCCATCCGCCAGCGACCTGATGCTCGACATCAAGCTGAAGCTGCATGCGCGTCTGATCGAAGAGCTTGATCTCTCCAAGCTGGAAGCGCTCGACGAAGGAGAGCTGCGCCGCCAGATCATGGGGCTGGTGAGCGACTTCGCCCGAGCCGAGCGGCTGGTGCTCAATACCACCGAACTGGAAGACCTGGGCGCCTCCGTGCACGACGAGATGGTCGGGCTGGGGCCGATCGAACCGCTGCTCAAGGACGACAGCGTCAACGACATCCTGATCAACGGGCCGTTCCAGGTCTATGTCGAGCGGCGAGGGGAACTTGAGCCGACCCCCATCCGCTTCCGCGACAACGACCACCTGCTGCGCATCGTGAACCGGATCGTGGCTGGCGTCGGGCGGCGGATCGACGAGAGCCAGCCCATGGTCGATGCGCGCCTGCCCGACGGCAGCCGCGTCAACGCCGCCATCGCGCCGATCGCCATCGACGGGGCCTGTGTCTCGATCCGGAAGTTCTCCAAGAAGCCCTACACGCTGGAGAAGCTGGTCGAGGTCGGAGCCATGCCGACTTGCGTCGCCGAATTCCTGCACGGTGCGATCAAGGCGCGGGTCTCCACCGTGATCTCGGGCGGCACAGGCTCGGGCAAGACCACGCTGCTGAACGCCCTGTCGGCGGCGATCAGCCACAAGGAACGCCTGATCACCATCGAAGATGCGGCCGAGCTGCAGATGCAGCAGCCGCATGTGGTGCGGATGGAGACCCGACCACCGAACATCGAGGGCAAGGGCGAGATCCGTCAGCGGGAGCTGGTCAAGAACGCCCTGCGGATGCGTCCGGACCGCGTGATCCTGGGCGAGGTGCGGGGCGAGGAGGCCTTCGACATGCTTCAGGCCATGAACACCGGCCACGAGGGGTCGATGGCCACCATCCACGCCAACAACCCGCGCGACGCCATCACCCGCCTGGAGCAGATGGTGGCGATGTCGGGGATGAAGCTCTCGCCCGAGGCGGTGCGCGGCCAGATCGCCTCCGCCGTCGGGATGATCATCCAGATCATGCGTCTCTCGGACGGCAAACGGAAGATGATGAGCGTGTCCGAGATCGTCGGCATGGAAGGTCAAGTGGTTCAGATGCAGGAGATTTTCGCCTTCCATCGGACGCACACCACCGCCGACGGCGTGGTCCACGGCGAATTCCGCGCCAGCGGTCTGCGGCCCCGCTGCCTGGATGAAATGATGCGGCGCGGCATCGCCTATGACGCCACGAACTTCGATCCCAGCCGGGTTCTGGGATGATGAAGGTCGACGCCTCCTACGTTTTTCTGATCCTCGTCTTTGCCGCGGTGTTTTCGGCCGCCCAGGCGACCATCGGCCTTCTGCGGACCGCGCGGGTCAGGCGGAAAGTCAACCAGCGCCTGCTGGTCGCCGAGCGGACGGGCGGCGGCATCGCCGAGCTGGTGATCGAGCTGCGCAAGCAGCGCGGTCTAAACGCGGCCGGATATGCAAAAGGCGGCTGGGCATGGCTGAGCCAGTTGATCGTCCGTTCGGGAGTGCCGTACGACCCGCAGCGCTGGACCCTGGCGGTGGTCGGTGCGGCGCTGATCGGCGCGACGGCGGGCTTCGCGGTGACGCGGCAGTGGATCGCCGCGCCGATCGGCGCGGTGGTGCTGGGCGCGAGCGGGCCGATCGTGTTCCTGAAGGTCATGGCGGGACGGCGCGCCAAGGGACTGGGCATGCAACTGCCCCAGGCGCTGGAGATCATTGTCCGCAGTCTGGAGGCCGGCCATCCGGTGCCCACCGCCGTGGCCCTGGTGGGGCGCGAAATGCCCGATCCTATCGGCTCGGAGTTCGGCATGGCCTCCGACGAGATCGCCTATGGCGCCACCTTGGAACAGGCGGTGGATCGCATGGCCTTGCGTTGCCAGCATCCTGATGTCGATCTCTTCGCCGCGACGGTGCGACTGCAGGAGCGGGCCGGCGGCAACCTGACCGGCCTGCTCAAGCTGAACGCTGCGACCGTGCGCGATCGCCTGCGCATGCGTCTGAAGGTGAAGGCGGCCTCTGCGGAGGGCAGGGCCTCGGCGCTGATCCTGAGCGCGGCGCCGTTCGTAGCAGGGGGCGCGGTCACCCTGCTGTCGCCGGAATTCTACGGCGATGTGATCCACGAAAGATTCGTGCAGGTCGGGCTGGCCGTCATTGGCGGATGGATGCTGATCGGCAACCTCGTCATGCGCAAGATGATCGACATGCGGATCTGACCGGGATGGACGCCCTGCAGTTCCAGAACCTGCTGACCATGGCCGCCTTCGCCTTGCTGGCGGTTGCGGTGCTTGGCGGAGCCATGGTCCTGGTCGGCGAAATGCGCCTGCGAGCCCAGCGCCAGGCCCGCTTCCAGAGCCCGGCGGCCGCCGCTGCGCGCGGACCTGCCTTGGGCGAGGTGCGGATCTTCGGCCACGCCGTCGATGGTCTGCGGCGGCTTGGCCAGCAGGCGGCCGTGCGTGACCCGTCCAAGGTTTCGGACGTGCGGATGCGGCTGATGCGGGCCGGCTTTTTCAACCGCGATGCGGCGATCTTCTATCTCGGCGCCAAGGCGGCGGCCCTGGCTGTGGCGACCGTGGGAACGATCGTGCTGCTTCCGTTCGCGCTGAAAGGCGGCGGGATGGCGCCGGCTGCGCTGGCGGGTGTTTTCGCGGTAGCCGCCCTGCTGGGGCCCGACCAGGTGCTGAAGTCGCGCCAGAAGAGCCGGGAACTGGAGTATGCCGACGGCTTCCCGGATCTGCTTGACCTGCTGGTCGCCTCGGTCGAGGCGGGGCTCAGCCTGGACGCCGCCGTCGCCAGGGTCTGTGACGAACTCGCGCGCCGCTATCCGCGCCTCACGATCCACCTGAAGATGCTGACCCTGGAACTGCGGGCAGGCAAGTCGCGCAAGGACGCCTGGATGGCGTTCGCCGACCGGCTGGGGATCGACGATGCGCGGGCGCTGGCGACCATGCTTCGCCAAGCCGAGGAGATGGGCACCAGTCTCGGCGAAACGCTTTCGGTGTTCTCCAGCGACATGCGAAGCAAGCGGATGCTGCGGGCCGAAGAGAAAGCGCTTGCTTTGCCCGTCAAGCTGACCGTCCCGCTGATCCTGTTCATCTTCCCCTGCCTGATCGGCGTCCTGCTGTTGCCGGCTATCGTGCGGGTCATGCAGACCATGAGCCATTAGGGATGGCCTGCGCCGCGGAATAGGTTAGAGAGCCGCTTTACCCCTCCAGCGGAAATCCCATGGACAAGGCTGCCCTGGCGCGGAACGCCCATCGCGTCCTGCGCGACGCGATCATTCCGGAACTGCCGAACCCCTATTACGGCAAGGTGCGGGACAATTACGATCTGCCGGATGGGCGGCGCGTCATCATCGCCAGCGATCGGATCAGCGCCTTCGACCGCATCCTGGCGGCCATCCCCTTCAAGGGGCAGGTGCTGACCCAGACAGCCCGATTCTGGTTCGAGCGGACCGGCGACATATGTCCGAACCACGTCATCGAGTATCCCGACCCGAACGTCGTCATCGGGCGGCGGCTGGACATCCTGCCTGTCGAGATCGTCGTGCGCGACTACCTGGCCGGCACGACCGGAACGTCGATCCTGACCCTCTACAAGAAGGGCCAGCGGGAGATGTACGGCCATCGGCTGCCCGATGGTCTGGCCGACAACCAGAAGCTCCCGCAGCCGATCATCACCCCGACCTCCAAGGCGTTTGACGGCGGCCATGACGAGCCGCTGACGCCGGAGCAGATCGTCGAGCAGGGCCTGCTGAGCGCCGAGCAGTGGGAGACGCTGTCGAGATACGCCTTGGCCCTCTTCGCCCGCGGCCAGGAGATCGCCGCGCAACGCGGACTCATCCTGGTCGACACCAAGTATGAGTTCGGGACCGACGCGGACGGCCAGATCGTGCTGGCCGACGAGATTCACACGCCCGATTCCAGCCGCTACTGGTTCGCCGCCAGCTATCCCGAGCGTTTCGCCGCGGGCCAGCGCCCGGAGAGCTTCGACAAGGACTTCGTACGCGCCTGGGTGGCCGAGCGCTGCGATCCCTACAATGATCCGATTCCGGAGATCCCGGAGCAGATGCTGGTCGACACGGCCGCCGTCTACATCCAGGCCTTCGAGACCATCACCGGCCAGACCTTCGAGATCGAGGATGGCGACGAACCCGTCCTGGAACGGGTCCGCCGCAATCTCGCGCGCTACTTCTAGAACGACTTGCGGATGGTGACGCCCACCGTTCGCGGCTGGTTGGTCTGGTAGCCGTAACGCGCGCGCAGGCCGCGCTCGCGGTCAACCGACAGCCAGGCTCGCTCGTCAGTGACGTTCTGCACGAAGATCGCCGCCTCGAAGGCCCCGTACCGGAGACCGCCGCGCAGGTTGACGACCTGGTAGTCGGGCAGTTCCAGCGGGAAGCTGAGCGTCGAGACCGTCGGCGCGCCGATGCCGAACAGGCTGACGGTGCGAGGGTTGTCCTCCTGGTCCGAGATCTGGGTGAAGCGGTCGCCCACATACTGCCAGGTGACGTTGGCGAAGGGCCGCCAGCCGTTTTCCATCTCGTGGGAGAAGTTCAGGCTGATTGCGGCCTGGAACTCCGGCACGGTCGGCAGACGGTTGCCGTCGCGCAGGCCTTGCAGCGGCTTGCCCGAGGAGTCGAGTACGCTCGAAGTCAGTTCGGCGTTGTTGTAGGACGCCGACGCGGCAAGATCGAAGTCGTCGCTGAGCCGGTAGGCGAACTCGGCCTCGACGCCAGCCGACTTGGCGTCCGGCACGTTGACGATCACCCGCGAGGAGCAGCTGCCGGCGTCGATGGTGGCCTGCAGGTTTTCGATGTCGGCGTAGAACGCGGCGACGGTCAGCGACCCGCGGCCCCCGAGCGAAGCCTTCAGCCCGGCCTCGTAGTTCCAGACCGTCTCGTTGTCGAAGCTCGGCTTGGAGAGGGCGTTGAAGGTCGCGAAATCGGCGGCGGTGCAGAGCGGCCGGTTCAGCGGGTCGTTGATGCCGCCTAGCCGGAAGCCCTTCGAGGCCTGGGCGTTGAGGGTCAGAGCGTCGTTGACCTTGTAGGCGACGATTACGCGCGGGGCGAAGTCGTCGGCGTCGGTGCTCCCCGGGACGCCGATGGTGCGTTCGGCGAAGATGCCGTCGAAGGTGAGGCTGCGGGTCTCTTCATAGCTGGACCAGCGCAGGCCGGCGGTGACGTCGAGCCGGTCGTTGACCGACCAGGTCGCCTCGCCGAACAGGGCGTACTGCTTCTGCTTGTACGGGACGGTCGAGTAATAGAGCACATCCTTGGGGGCCGCCGGGCCCTGGGTCGGGATGCCGGTCAGGGCTTCGAAGCCGATCACCGGCAAGGCCTGGGAGTAGTCACGGTCGATGTGGCTGTAGAAGCCGCCGATCACCCAGGTCAGCGGGCCGTCGCCGTTTGACGCCAGGCGGATTTCCTGGGTCAGCGATTTGACGTTCGTCTCGTCCAGCAGCGGTGCGTCGAGCGTGTAGACCGCGGCCGGCAGGCCGATCGAACCGCCGGTGATCGAGCCGGTGAGAGCGGTCGCGTCTCGGACCACCAGCACATCGCGATCGGTGAAGGTCGAGATCGAGGTCAGGGTGACCGGACCGAAGTCGTACTCGATGTTGAGGTCGCCCAGCAGGAAGTCGTCTTCGAACTTCTCCTGGAGCTGGGTGAACTGCTGCAGGTCGCCCAGACGAACGGGCGGCTGGGTGGTTGTGTAGGGGTTGGCGAAGATGTTGAAGAGGTCGACGCGGTTGAACCCGTCGACGTCGATCGTCTGATAGACGACGCGCGGCGTGATCTTCAGCTGCTCGCTCGGTTGGATCAGCATCGAAGCCCGGAAGCCCAGGCGCGAGCCGCCGTTGACGTCGCTGTTGATCTTGCCGCCCGGTTGCACCGCGTCGATGAAGCCCGGGAAGCTGGTGGCGTAGGCGGCGACCCGCAGGGCCAAGCCGTCGGTGATCGGAATATTGACCGCCGCCTTGAGTTCGCCGCCGGTCTCGCCGGACTTGACGCTGTTCACCGTCGCTTCGACCGCGCTCTCGAACTTGTCGAGCTTCGGCTGATTGGTGATGTAGCGAACGGTGCCGGAGAGCGACCCGGAGCCATAGAGCGTGCCTTGCGGCCCGCGCAGAACTTCCACGCGGCTGAGGTCAAAAAGGTCGAGGTCGGGCGTGAACAGCGAAAGCGATATCACAGACTCGTCGAGGTAGACGCCGACCTGTTCCTTCACGCCGGGCTGGTCGCGGACGATCTGACCCGCAGAGATGCCGCGGATGGCCACCTGGCTTTGGCCGGGGCCGAGATTCTGGACGGTGAAGCTGGCGACGTTGCGCGACAGATCCTCGATATTGCTGACCCCCTTCTCGCGCATGCGTTCTTCGCTGACCGCGTTGACGGAGAACGGGACGTCGATCAGGGCTTCATCCCGCTTGCGGGCGGTGACGATCAGTTCCTCGACTTCGGACTGGGCGAAGGCCTGGCCGGCGGGCAAGGCCATCATCAAGGCAAGCAGACTCACCTGAGCCGCCGCACGACTGCGGTGGTACGCCATGTGTTTCCTCCCTATGTCCCCAAGCTCGGCGATCTTTCAGCAGATGCTCGGCATGGGTGTTCTGGGAGGCAGGTAATCCTGCGCCGCCTCAGCCTGTCCAGGGGGCGCGGCGGCGCGAAAAATTAAGCATCTCCAACGCTCTAGGTTGTTTTTGTGCGTTCGCGTCAAATCCCAAAGCCTTGCCGGGCTGGGGTTTGCGCTCGCCGATCTAGGGTGCGGGATCGCCGGCGCGACTGTCACCCAAAACGCACACCTGCGCGGCATTCATCCGGTCATGCCCAGGGCGATGATCGCGACGAGGAAGAGGGTGAAGGCGACGCTGCAGAAGACCAACAGCAGGAAGGTCCGCCAAAGGGCCGAGAAAACCGAGAGGCGGTAGGCGCCCTTCACCTGCGCGAACATGTGCGCGGGAATGACGAAGGGCAGGGCGGCGGACACGGGCGCTAGTGGTCCGCCGTATCGCGCGAAGCCGGCGACCACCATGATCAATATGGCCATGAAGGTCAGCGAATAGAGCACGAAGACGCCATGATCGTAGAGCGTGAAACCTCGCTTCCACACGAAGAGCAGAGCCACGAATGGGATCGATATGGGGATCAGCAGGAACGAGAACTTGTAGAAAGTCTGCTGCAGCTTGTAGAGCGCCAGCTCAGGGTTCTGGAGCTTCTTGTCGAGCTTCTTGTCCAGAGCCTTGTCGCCGGTGTTCGACTTCAGCTCTCCCGACTTCGCCTTGGCGCGGATCTGGTCGGCCCAGCCGGCTCCGATCGCCGCCAGGTCCGGCGCGGACGGCGACTTGGCCATCGCCGCGTCCGCCGCCTTGAGTTCCGTCTCCGCGACCTTCAGCTTCGCCTGCAGCTCGGCGCGGCGCGGCGCCGTCGCCGCGGCCTCGGGGAGGCTTTGGAGTTCGTTTTCGATCTGCACCACGTTGTTCGTGGCCGAATACAGCTGCGTGCCGGTGGAGACGGGGCCGCTCCTTGCGGCGCTGGTCGCGGCCTCGACTTCGTGCTCGCTGACCGGCGCGAAGCTCAGAGCCATGAACATGACGAACACGGTGAACAGGTACATGCCCAGCGGCGAGACATAACGTGTACGCTTGCCCTCGACCCATTCGCGGGTCAGGCGGCCGGGATTGATCAGCAGCAGCGGCAGGGTGCGCCAGATCCTGCTGTCGAAGTGCATGACCCCATGCAGGATCTCCTCGCCCAGGTGCAGCAGGGTCCGATGGGTGTGAGCCGCCTGGCCGCAGTTCGAGCAGAAACGCCCGGTCACCTCCGCGCCGCAGTCGTCGCAGGTTCCGTGGTGCTCGCCAGCCTGTCCGGTGGGTTTTTCGACCGCCGCCGCGATCATCGCGCCGGTCACCACACCACCCGCCGTATCGAGTTCCATCGGAGCCCCCATCCTCAGGCGCCGAGTGTTAGACCCGTTCTTGCGGCCTGCGCTAGCGGCTAGGCCGCTCGGTTGGAATCCGTCATGGTCGCGCGCCATGTCCAAAGAGCCCTTCTTCCGCCGCGTCGGCGCGCTTTACCAACCCACGATCGCCGGCCGCGGCCCATGGAATCCGAACTCCCTCCACGGTCGGGTCGTGATTGGCCTGCTGGGGCTTGTGCTGGAGGAGCGCCACGGCGATCCCGACTTCATTCCGGCGCGGCTGACCGTCGACATGTACCGGCTTCCCGGTTTCGATCCGGTCGAGGTGGCGACGCGCGTCGTGCGCGACGGCGGGCGTATCCGCGTGGTCGATGCAGAATTCATCTCGGGCGGCGTCAGCATGGCGCGAGCGACCTGCCAGTTCCTGCGGCGCGGCGACATGCCGCCCGGCCAGGTCTGGCGCCCAGAGCCCTGGGCCGCGCCGAAACCGGGGGAGATGCCGGCGCCGGACGACAATCGCGCGGGCATGGGCGGCATGTGGGCGATGCGGACGATCTCGGGCGGCTTCGGCCTGGCCGAGCAGCGCCGCACCTGGATGAGCGAGGTCCGCGACGTGGTCGAAGACGTGCCCCTGACGCCGTTCCAGCGCGTGGCCGTCGCCGCCGACTTCGTGAGCCCGATCGCCCATGTCGGCGACCAGGGGCTGGGCTACATCAACAGCGACGTGACGCTCTACCTCCACCGACTGCCCAGCACCGAGTGGGTCGGTTTCGAGACCACCTATCACGGCGCCGACGACGGCGTGGCCGTGGGCGAAGCGCGGCTCTACGACGAACTGGGACCGATCGGCCTAGCCAGTTGCGCGGCGCTGTCGCAAAGGCGGCCGCCCGCGCCGCCGGCCAAGTAGGGGCGCGCCGTGGCGCCGGCGCTGGAGATTTCGGGGCTCCGCAAGTCCGTGCCGGGCGGGCGCGTGTTGTTCGAAGGCCTCCAACTGCGTCTGGAGCCAGGAGACTTCGTCGCCGTGATGGGGGAGTCAGGTGTCGGAAAGTCGACGTTCCTGAATCTGATCGCGGGTCTCGACGTCGCTGACCGGGGCGAGATTCGGGTCGGCGGGGTTGATCTGGCCAAACTGGACGACGACGCTCGGACCCGACTTCGCCGCGATCGGATTGGCTTCGTCTTCCAGGCCTTCCATGTGTTGCCGCACCTTACCCTGGGTCAGAACGTGGCGCTGCCGCTGGCGCTGCAGGGCGCGCGCGAGCCCGGGGCCCTCGCCAAGGCCGGCGAGATGCTCGAAGCGGTCGGCCTGCATGGCCGGGCAAGCGACTATCCCAAGCAGCTCTCCGGCGGCGAGATGCAGCGCGTCGCCATCGCCCGCGCGCTGGTCCACGAGCCGGCCCTGATCCTGGCCGACGAGCCGACCGGGAACCTCGACCCCGAGACCGCGTCGCGCGTACTCGATGTCTTCGCCGAGCAGATCCGGCGGTCCGGGGCCGCGGCGCTGCTGGTCACCCATTCCGAGGTCGCCGCGGCGGCGGCCCACCGGACTTTGGTGTTGGGGCGTTCGGGCCTGACGGCGCGCCATGCGGGGTGAGCACGCAGGCCTCGCCGCGCGCTGGATGATCCTGGGCGAGTGGCGCGCGCATCCGTGGCGGGTGGTGGTGGCCGCCGCCGCGATCGCGATCGGCGTGGCCCTCGGCCTGGCGGTGCACGTGGTCAACGCCTCGGCGCTCAGCGAATTCTCCAAGGCGGTCAGCGCGGTGAACGGCGAGGCGCAGCTCCAGGTGCGCTCGGCGAGCGCCTTCGGCTTCGACGAGCAGCTCTATCCCAAGGTGGCGCGCACGCCCGGCGTTGCGGCGGTCAGCCCGGTCGTACAGGTCGAGGCCGGAACGGGCCGGCCGAACGAGACGATCACGGTCCTGGGGCTCGACGTATTCCGCGCCGCCCAGGTCACGCCCCGGCTGTTGGCGCGCCCGCTCGCAGAACGCGTGGGCGGCGGGCCGACTCCCACGGCGCTGCTGGACGAGGACGCGATCTTCCTGTCGGCGTCGGCGCTGGAGGGGCGGACGGCGGGCCAACAGATCGTACTGGACGCCGGCGGCCGCCAGGCGACGTTCCGGATTGCAGGCGTGCTGCCGGGGGTTGAGGCGGGCCGCAAGGTCGCGGTCCTGGACATCGCCGCAGCGCAGTGGCGGCTTGGCCGCGTGGGGCGGCTGCAACGCCTCGACCTGCGGCTGGAGCCTAGTGCGGACGAGGGACAGGTGCGCGCGGCGATCACCAGCATCCTTCCGGCGGACGCCCAGCTCTCGTCCGGGCGCGACCAGGACAATCGCAGCGACAGCCTTAGCCGGGCCTACCGTGTGAATCTCGACATGCTGGCCTTGGTGGCGCTGCTGACCGGCGGGTTTCTCGTCTACTCCGCCCAGTCGCTCTCGGTCGCGCGACGGCGGCCGCAGTTTGCTCTGCTGCGGGTGCTGGGCGTGCGCCGTCGTTCGCTGCTGGCTCAGGTGCTGACGGAGGGAGTCGTTCTGGGCCTGGTCGGAGGGGCGATAGGCGTCGCCCTGGGCTTCGGCCTCGCCGTCGGGGTGCTGCAGGTGCTCGGCGGCGACCTGGGCGGAGGCTATTTCGGCGATGCAAGGCCGCAGCTGGTGCTGACGCCGGGCGCAGCCTTGACATTCCTGGCGCTGGGCGTGGCGACTTCCGTGGTCGGCACCCTGGCGCCGGCGCGGGAGGCCGCGCGTGCTCAGCCGGCCGTGGCCCTGAAGAACGTCGGCGATGCGGTCGACCCATCGGACGTCCCGCCGATCTGGCTGGCGCTCGTCCTGCTGGGGATGGGCGGCTTGACCGCGCTGGGACCGGCGATCGGGGGCGTGCCGCTGTTGGGCTACGCCTCCATGGCGCTGTTGCTGGCCGGCGGGGTCGCGGCCATGCCGCGTCTGGCGCGCCAGTTGCTGGCGTTGGCCGGTCGACGCTCGGCGGGGAGCGCGCCGGTCGACCTGGCGGTGAAGCGATTGTGGGGCGCTCCGTCACAGGCCGCCGTGGCGCTCTGCGGCGTCGTCGCCAGCACCAGCCTGATGGTCGCCATGGCCGTGATGGTCTCCAGTTTCCGCGGCTCGGTGGAGGAATGGCTCGACCAGCTCCTGCCGGCCGATCTTTATCTTCGCGTCGCCGCCGGAGCTGGCGGCGGTTTCACGCCGCAGGATCAGAAGAGCCTTGCCTCGACGCCGGGCGTGGCCTCGATCGGCTTTCTGCGCACAACCATGCTGCAGATCTCGTCGGACCGGCCGCCTGTCGCCCTGATCGCGCGGCCGGAGGGAGGACTCGGCGCCGGCGCGCCGCCGATGATCGGGGCGACCGCGCCGGCTCCGCCTGGACTGATCCCGGTCTTCGTGTCCGAGCCGGCGTCATGGATCTATGGCTGGCGCCCGGGCGATCGGATCGAGTTGCCTGTCGGCCCGCCGCAGGCCGGGGGCGCGCCACGCTTCTTCGTCACCGGCGTCTGGCGCGACTATGCGCGTCAGCACGGCGCGGTCACGCTGGACAGCGCCGACTATACGCGACTGACCGGCGACGGCGCGCGCGGCGAGGCATCGGTCACCCTGAAGCCCGGCGTCTCGTCCAAAGCCGCCGCACGGTCGCTATTGGCGCGGCTGGATACTGAGACCGCCCGGCTGGTCGAGGTGGCCGAGCCACGCACGATCAAGGCCATGGCCCTGCGGCTGTTCGACCGCAGTTTCGCGGTGACCTACGGACTGGAGGCCATTGCTGTCCTGGTCGGGTTGGCCGGCGTCGCCGCGACGGTCTCGGCCCAAACCCTGGCGCGCACCAAGGAGTTCGGGATGCTTCGGCACATCGGCGTGACGCGCGGCCAGGTGATGACCATGCTGTCCACCGAGGGCGCGCTTCTGGGCGCGGTCGGAGCGGCGGCGGGGGTGAGTCTCGGCCTGGTGATGAGCCAGGTGCTGATCCACGTGGTCAACCCGCAGTCCTTCCACTGGACCATGGAGACACGGCTGCCGTGGGGCCTGCTCGCCCTCGTCGTAACGGCCCTGATCGCCGCCTCGGCCGGGACCGCCGTGCTGGCCGGCAAGCGCGCCCTGTCCCAGGATGCGGTGCGCGCAGTTCGGGAGGACTGGTGATGCGACGCATCCTCTGCGCCTTGAGCCTGATCGGGCTGCTGGCCGCGCCCGCCGCGGCCCAGGCGCCGACCTATCCTGTCGTTCGGCCGGGCGTCGGCCTGACCTTTCCGGCCGATCACGGCGCTCATCCGGCGTTCCGGACCGAGTGGTGGTACGCGACCGGCTGGCTGCGGACCGAGGCCGGCGAGGAGCTCGGCTTCCAGGTGACCTTCTTCCGCTCTCGGCCCCTGCTGGCGGACGGCAATCCGAGCGCCTTCGCGCCTCGACAGGTGCTGTTCGCGCATGCCGCCCTTTCCGACCCCAAGCGTGGGCGGCTGCTGCACGGCCAGCGCATCGCTCGCCAGGGCTTCGGCCTGGCGCAGGCCGCAGCTGGCGACGCAGACGTCGCCATCGACGACTGGCGGCTGCGACGGGCCTCCGACGGCCGCTTTCTGGCCAAGGCGAAAGGCGAGGGTTTCGCGCTCGACCTGGCCTTGACGCCGACACAGCCGGTCCTGTTGCAAGGGCAGGGCGGCTACAGCCGCAAGGGGCCGAAGCCTGAGCAGGCTAGCTACTACTACAGCCTGCCGCAGATGATGGTCGCCGGCTCCGTGGTCCGCGGGGGCAAGGCCGTGAAGGTCACCGGCGTCGCGTGGCTGGATCGGGAATGGTCCTCGACCCTGCTCGATCCGGCCGCGGTCGGTTGGGATTGGGTCGGCCTGAATCTGGACGACGGCGGCGCGCTGATGGCCTTCCAGGTGCGCGACCCCGCCGGCCGGGCGCTGTGGACCGGCGGGGCCTATCGCAGCAAGGCTGGCGCGACGACTCGGTTCGGCCCCGGAGAGGTCCGCTTCGCCACAAGCCGCAGCTGGAAGTCGCCTCGAACTGGCGCGACCTATCCCGTCGAGCGCACGGTCGCCGTGCGGCTGGACGGGACTGAGCGGCGCTGGAGGCTCAAGCCGCTGTTCGACGATCAGGAACTCGACAGCCGCGCCTCGGGCGGGCCGGTTTATTGGGAAGGCGCGGTCAGCGGCGACGGCGCGCGCGGCTATCTGGAGCTGACCGGCTACTTGACGCCGATGAAGCTCTAGGGCTCGACCAGGATCTTCACGTGCGCTTCCGGATCGCCTAGGTCCTTGAAGGCTTGGGCGACGCCGTCCAGGCCGACCTTGCCGGTGACCACGTCGCCGACGTCCAGCCGGCCCTCGGCGATGTCGTGCAGCGTCGCGGCGAATTCCTCAGGCGTGTAGCCGAAGACGAAAGTCAGCTCGATCTCCTTGGTGATCGCGATGGCCGGTTCGATCCGGTCGGTCTCCATGCAGACGCCCGCGACGACGATCTGCGAGCCGGCGGGCGAGGCCTCGATCAGGCTCTGCAGCACGCCGGGCGAGCCGACGCACTCGAAGACGATGGGGCGACCGAATGTCCCACCCATCATCCGGACCATGTTCTGGGCGGCCCGCGCCGTGGGCACGCCGAAGCCTTCCCAGCGGGCGTGCGGGCTTTCGATCGCCGGATCGACGACGACGTCTGCGCCCAGGCGCTCGGCCGCCGCACGGCGGCGCGGCGAGAAGTCGGCGGCGATGACGGGCCCGTGGCCGCGCGCCTTGAGGCCGGCGATGACCGCCAGACCCACCGGACCGCAGCCGACCACCAGGACCACGCTGTTCGGCTCGAGACGCGCCTTGGCCACGGCATGCGCGCCGACCGCGAAGGGCTCGGTCAGCGCCGCTTTGTCGGTCGGCAGGCCGTTAGGCACTGGGAGGAGCATCGCCTCCGATAAGATCATCCGTTCGGAGAAGCCGCCCGGCAGGGTGTTGGAAAAGCCCAGCAACTCGACGCCGCCGGCCGGGGTCAGGGTGGCCGGCACGGACACGACGCGGGTCCCTGCCTTCAGGGCGCCGGTCGTGCCCGGGCCATGTTCGAGGATCTCGGCGCAGAACTCATGGCCGAAGACCGTGTCGGCGGTCGGATCGAAACCCGCGCCCATGCCGCCGGCCCGCCGCGTCAGGTCGATCATGTGCTCCATGTGATGCAGGGCGTGCAGGTCCGAGCCGCAGATTCCGCAGGCGAGGGTGCGGACCAGCACCTGGCCGGCCTCTGGCTTCAGATCCGCGATTTCGTCGCAGACGAGCTGCTTGTTCCGCCGGATCACCGCGCGCATGTGGGCCTCCCGATCTTGTCTTGCGCCGGAAGCTAGCCCCGCCTGGAGCGGGCTGACCAGCCTGTCGTTAGGGAAAGGCCAACTTGCCCGCCCGGGCCTAATCCCCTAACCCTCCGGCTCTGAATCGTAAGGAACTTGGGAGGGCCTTCATGAGCCTCGCCTTCATTTTTCCCGGCCAGGGCAGTCAGGCTGTCGGCATGGGCGCCGACCTCGCCGAGGCCTTCGCCGCGGCGCGCGAGGTGTTCCAGGAGGTCGACGACGCCCTGAACCAGAAGCTCTCGGCGCTGATGCGCGAGGGGCCGGAAGGCGACCTGACCCTCACCGAAAACGCCCAGCCGGCGCTAATGGCGGTCTCGCTGGCCGTGACCCGCACCCTGGAGAAGGAATTCGGCGTTGGGATCGAGAAGGCCGCGTTCGTCGCCGGCCACTCGCTAGGCGAATACTCCGCGCTGGCCGCGGCCGGCGCGATCAGCCTCGCCGACACCGCGCGCCTGCTGAAGCTGCGCGGCCAGGCCATGCAGCGCGCCGTCCCGGTCGGCGCCGGCGCCATGGCCTCGCTGATCGGCCCGAAGACCGACGTGGCCCTCGCCGAAGCCGCCGCCGAAGCGGGTTCGGCGGTCGGGGTGTGCGTCGTCGCCAACGACAACAACAATGGCAATGTCGTCATCTCCGGCGACAAGGCCGCGGTCGACCTGGCCATCGAGAAGGCCAAGGAGCTGGGGGCGCGGGCGATCCCGCTCAACGTCTCGGCGCCGTTCCACTGCCCCCTGATGCAACCAGCCGCGGACGAGATGGCCCAGGCCCTGGCTGGCGCGACCATCATCGCCCCGCGCGCGCCGGTCGTGGCCAACGTCACGGCTCGTCCCACCCTCGATCCGGAGGAAATCCGCCGCCTGCTGGTGGAACAGGTGACCGGCCGCGTCCGTTGGCGCGAGAGCATGATCTGGCTGGCCGGCGAGGGCGAGGTGACCCGCTTCGCCGAGGCCGGCGCCGGCAAGGTGCTGTCGGGCATGGCCAAGCGCATCGCGCCCGACGCAGAGGCCTTGCCGCTCAACACGCCAGCCGACCTCGAAGCCTTCGCCAAGGGACTCTGACATGTTCGACCTGACCGGAAAGACCGCTCTCGTCACCGGCGCCACCGGGGGCATCGGCGGGGAGATCGCCAAGGCGCTGCACGCGGCCGGCGCCCACGTGGTGCTGTCGGGCACGCGTGAAGCGGTGCTGCAGGACTTGGCCCAGCAGTTGGGCGAACGAACCTCGGCCGTGGCGGCCAATCTCTCCGACCCGGAATCGGTCGACAGCCTGATCGCCCGGGCGGAGGAAGCGGCGGGCCGCCCGCTCGACATCGTCGTCGCCAACGCCGGCATCACCCGCGACGGCCTGCTGATGCGGATGAAGGACGAGGATTGGGACGCCGTCCTGAAGGTCAATCTCGAGAGCTATTTCCGCCTCAGCCGCGCCGCCATGCGCGGCATGATGAAGCGTCGTTGGGGCCGAATCATCGGCATCACCTCGGTCGTTGGCGTGATGGGCAATCCGGGCCAGGCCAACTACGCCGCTTCGAAGGCTGGGATGATCGGCTTTTCCAAGGCCCTGGCCCAGGAAGTCGCGACCCGTGGCATCACCGTCAACTGCGTCGCGCCGGGCTTTATCGAAAGCCCGATGACCGACGCGCTGAACGAGCAGCAGAAGGCTCAGATCATGGGCACGATCCCCGCCGCACGGCTGGGAACGGGCGCCGAGGTCGCGGCCGCCTGCGTCTATCTGGCCAGTGAGGAAGCCGGCTACATGACGGGTCAAACCCTGCATGTGAACGGCGGCATGGCCATGATCTGAGCCCGCTGGCGTGGCCGTGGCGAACATGCTACGTCGCCGCGCGAACCGGCGAGGCGAAGGTCTCTACCCGTTATCCGCCACGGTTGACATCCCGTCGGCCGTCGCGGATGGATTTAGCGAAACACAAGGGACTTAAGCGAATGTCCGACATCCTCGAGCGCGTGCGTAAGATCGTCATCGAACATCTCGACGCGGATCCGGAAAAGGTCACCGAGAAGGCGAGCTTCATCGACGACCTGGGCGCCGACAGCCTCGACAACGTCGAACTGGTCATGGCTTTCGAAGAAGAATTCGACATCGAAATCCCGGACGACGCCGCCGAACACATCCAGACCGTCGGCGATGCGGTGAAGTTCATCGGTGAGCGCCTAGGCGCCTAAGGCGAACCAAGGAATTCACTGACTATTTGACCGCCGCGAAGCTCTCCGGAGTTCGCGGCGGTCTGCGTTTGGAGGCCCGCTCATGCGTCGTGTCGTCGTCACCGGCATCGGTTTGCTGACCCCTCTTGGCCAAGGCGCCGAGATCACCTGGAAAGCCATCCTCGATGGCAAGTCAGGGGCAGGGCGGATCACCACCTTCGATCCCACCGACTATGCCTGCCAGGTCGCCTGCGAGGTGCCCCGGGTGGACGGTCGCGGCGGCGGCGGGGCCGATGTTCCGGGCTCGTTCAATCCGGACGACACTCTGGCGCCGAAGGATCAGCGCCGGGTCGACGACTTCATCCTCTATGCGATCGCCGCGGCCGACGAAGCCGTCAAGGATTCGGGCTGGGTCGCCGAGACCGAGGAGCAGAAGGAACGGACCGGCGTCATCATCGGCTCGGGGATCGGGGGCCTGGCCACCATCGAGAAGACCAGCGTCGAGCTGGCCGAGAAGGGCCCGCGCCGCGTCAGCCCGTTCTTCATCCCCTCGGCTCTGATCAACCTGGCCTCGGGCCAAGTCTCGATCCGTTACGGCTTCAAGGGGCCCAACCACTCGGTCGTCACCGCCTGCGCCACTGGCGCGCACGCGATCGGCGACGCCGCCCGCCTGATCAAGTACGGCGACGCGGACGTGATGATCGCGGGCGGCGCCGAGGCGGCCATCTGCCCTGTGGGCATCGCCGGCTTCATCGCCTGCCGAGCGATGTCGACGGGCTTCAACGACAACCCTGAGAAGGCCAGCCGCCCTTACGACAAAGACCGTGACGGCTTCGTCATGGGCGAGGGCGCGGGCGTCCTGGTGCTGGAAGAGTACGAGCACGCCAAGGCGCGCGGCGCGAAGATCTACGCAGAGGTGGCGGGCTATGGCCTGGCGGGCGACGCCTACCACATCACCGCTCCGGCGGAGGACGGCGACGGCGGCTTCCGGGCCATGCGCGCGGCGATCAACGACGCCGGCATCGACGTAGCCGACATCGACTACGTCAACGCCCACGGCACCTCGACCCCGCTCGGCGACGAGATCGAGCTGGGCGCGGTCACCAGGTTGCTGGGCGATGCGGCGAAAAACCTGACGATGTCTTCGACGAAGTCGGCGACCGGCCACCTGCTGGGCGCGGCCGGCGCCATCGAATCGGCCTTCACGGTTCTGGCCATCCGCGACCAGATCGCGCCGCCGACCATCAACCTTGAAAACCCCTCCGTCGAGACCGAGATCGATCTCGTGCCGAACAAGGCCAAGCCGATGAAGATCGATGTGGCTCTTTCAAACAGCTTCGGATTCGGCGGCACCAACGCCTCCGTGGTGTTCAAGAAGGTCTCGTGAGCCGCAAGCCTCGCAAGGGCGGGAAGGGCGGAAGCGGCCGGCGCAAGGCCGCCGGCGGACTGACGCCCCTTCGCCGTCTAACGATCATGCTGGGCAGCGCAGCGGCGACTCTCGGGGTCGTACTGGCGCTCGCTTTCGCCTGGGCGCTCTGGTCCTATCAAGGCCCCGGACCGTCGACCGACGGCGGCGAAACCCGCGTGGTGATGCTGCGGAAGGGCGCGGGCCTGACTGAGATCGCCTCGACCTTGGAACGAGCCGGCGCGATCCGCTCCAAGGCGATGTTCGCCGCCGCGGCCCAGTTCACCGGCGCGGCCAAGTCGCTGAAGGCCGGTGAGTACGAGTTCAAGAGCCGGGCCTCGATGGCCTCGATCCTGCGCGATATCCGCGAGGGCAGGATCGTGATCCATCAGGTGACGATTCCGGAGGGCATGACCTCGGAAGCCGCCGTCGCGGCGCTGATGGCCAAGGCGGACCTGACCGGCGACGTCGCAGCCCCACCTGAGGGATCGATCCTGCCGGAAACCTATCAGTACGAGCGCGGCGAGGACCGCTCGGCCGTGCTGAAGCGAATGATGGACGCCCAGAACGAACTGCTCGCCCTGCTCTGGGAAAAGCGCCAACCGGGCCTGCCGCTGAAGACGCCGCAGGAGGCCGTCACCCTGGCCTCCATTGTCGAGAAGGAGACCGGCATCGCCACAGAGCGGCCGCAGGTCGCCGCGGTGTTCGTCAACCGGCTGCGCAAGGGCATGCGGCTGGAGAGCGATCCGACCATCATCTACGGCCTGAACGGCGGCAAGCCGTTGGGTCGCGGCCTTCGCGCTTCGGAATTGGCGCGGCCGAACGCCTACAACACCTACCAGATCGACGGTTTGCCACCGACGCCCATCGCCAGCCCGGGGCGCGCCGCGCTCGCTGCGGTGCTCGATCCCCCGGCGAGCGACCACCTGTTCTTCGTCGCCGACGGTAGTGGGGGACACGTCTTCGCCTCGACCTATGAAGAGCATCTGAAGAATGTCGCCAAGTGGCGCGCGGTCGAGAAGCGGCAGGCCGAGGCTGCGGCTCTGCAGGAGAAGGCGGCCGGCTTGAAGTCTGACGCGGCCGGGCGCTAGACGCCGGCCGAAAGGCCCCGAGCGTAACGTCCGGGCGACTGGCCGACATGGCGGGTGAAGGCCGTGCTGAAGGCCCCGGTCGAGTTGTAGCCGACGTGTTCGGCGATGTCGGCGAGCGGGGTGCGCCGCTCGCGCAGCAGATGGCGAGCCACCGCCATGCGCCAGCCGAGCAGGTACTCCATGGGCGCCGCGCCGACCACACGGGTGAAGCGCTCGAAGAAGGCCGAGCGCGACATCGCAGCCTCCCGCGCCAGCTCCGTGACCTTCCAGGGGCGTGAGAGATCGCCGTGCATCCGGCGGATCGCCGCCGCAAGGCGGGGTTCGGCCAGGCCGCGCAGCAGGCCCGGCGGCGCCTCGTCGCCCTGGACAGCGCGGACCGCCTCGATGAGCAGGACCTCGACCAGACGCGCCAGCACGAGATCGCGGCCTGGCGCCTGCTGGACCGCTTCCTCCCGGACCAGGCGGACCAGCGTCGCCAGACGCTCGGCGCCGCGCAGGTGGATCAAGGGCGGCAGCAGCGAAACGAGCAGGTCGGCGTCCGGCGAGTCGAACACGAAGTAGCCGCCCTGCAGCCGGACCTCTGGTTCTCCCTCCGACGCGCCGTAACGAATGTCGTCCTGGACCGCGGCGGTCACGTTGGGATCTAGGAGCCGCGGTTCGGCAGGCTCGAAGCCCGACAGCACGAAGCCCGGGGTGGCGGGCAGCAGTACGAAATCGCCGGCCTCGAGGGTCACAGGCGCTTGGCCGTCGACCGCAAGGAGGCAGGCGCCGTCCATCACCGCGCAGAAGCTCGGCTGGCCGAAATCGGCGTAGCGCACGGCCCAGGCCCCTGCGCCGGCAATGCCCTTGGTGAACACGGTCCGTGGACGCAGCAGGGCGATGAGTTCTGAGAGTGGATCGCTCATGACTGGACTATCGTAGATAAATGGTGGACGTAAACGCATATATCGTCTGGATGCGCCGACCTATCGTTCCAACGTCAAGAGACGAAGGAACATTCCCATGAAGACCGTGCTGATTACCGGCTGCTCCTCGGGCTACGGCCTGGAGACCGCCCGCCATTTCCACGCCCAGGGCTGGAACGTCGTGGCGACCATGCGTATGCCCCATCCTGAGCTCCTGCCGATCGACGACCGGATGCGGGTCCTTGCCCTCGATGTCACCGATGCGTCGAGCATCGCGGCGGCGCTGGGGGAGGCCGGTCCCATCGACGTACTGGTGAACAACGCCGGCATCGGGCTGATGGGCGCGCTGGAAGCGGCCACCATGGACAAGGCCCGGGAGATCTTCGAGACCAACACCTTCGGCGTCATGGCGATGACCCAGGCGGTCGTGCCGCAGTTCCGGGCGCGGCGGTCGGGCGTGATCGTGAACGTGACGTCCAGCGTCACCCTGGCAGCGATGCCGTTGGTCTCGATCTATACCGCCAGCAAGACGGCGATCCAGGGCTTCACCGGCTCGCTGGAGCATGAACTGAAGCCGTTCGACGTGCGGGTGAAGCTGGTCGAACCGGGATATGGTCCTGGCACCCGGTTCACCGAGAACACCGACGTGAAGCTGGAAGACGCGATCCCCGAGCCGTACGTGCCTTTCGCGCGGCCGATCCTGGAGGCGTTCGGCCGCCCTGGCGGCGTGACCACGACGGCGCAGGACGTGGCCGAGACGGTCTGGCAGGCGGCGAATGATCGCTCGGACAGGCTGCGCTGGCCGGCCGGGCCGGACGCCGTGGCCTTGGCGCGGAGCGCGGCTGGCTAGTCGCGGTGGACGAGGTCCATCCAGTTGGCGGGCAGCCGGTCGGCGGGCGCCGGGACCGGCTGATCCAGCGGACGCGAGACGGGCGGGGCGAGGTCGGGGCCGGTGAAGGCCTTGCCCGTCCTGTAGTCGTAGAACCAAACTTCGCCAGGCTCGAAGCTGTGGATGATCGGATGACCGGTCTCATGGAAGTGGGCCGTGGCGTGCCGGCTGGGGGAGGTGTCGCAGCAGCCGACATGGCCGCATTCGGCGCAGCGCCGCAGGTGAACCCACCAGCCGCCGCTCTCCAGGCACTCCTTGCAGCCGGTCCCGCTGGGCGGGATCGTCGGGTCGATGCCTTCGCGCATGATGGTCTCCCGGTTGGCGTGGGGACACAGGAGCCCATCGGCGCTCCGATCTCTAGAAAAACTTCGCGCCTGCCTGTCGATCCGCCGGATCGCCGTTCGTCGAGGTTTATGGAAGCGCGGTGATGAGCGCCGGGCCAGACCATAGGAGATACGACGATGGCGAAGTTCATGGCGGTTTACGTGGGCGCCCCGAACCTAGGCGGGCGACCGGATATCGACGACAAGACCATCGCGGCAGGCATGGCCGCCTGGCAGGGCTGGGCTGAACGCTACGCCGGCCGGACCCTCGATGGCGGCGGGCCGCTGGGCAAGACCAAGCGGGTTTCCCGCGAGGGGGTCAGCGACGTCAATAACACGATGACCGGCTATGTGATCATCCAGGCGGATACTCACGAGGCCGCCGCGCAGATGTTCTTGAACCACCCGCACTTCTCGATTTTTCCAGGCGACGCCGTGGAGATCATGCCTTGCATGCCGATCCCGACGGTTTGAGGCGGGATCAGGCGGGGCGTCGCCGATCCGGCGGCGTCCCGTAGCAGGAGTGCTTCTTGTGAATTATGACGAAGGAAGAAGTGCGTAAATTGCGCAATAATTGTCTTCACGATTGCGGTGAATAGACAATAACCAAGTCACTCTGATCGATTGATAGGTTCAGATTTTACAATTCAGGTCGCCAGCTTATCGTCGATCTAAACCTGATGTTGATCTTACCTGCTCTAGATGTCCGGTTGAGCGGGGTAATGCCCTCGGGGCGAGCGGGTGGAACTGGACACCGGGGATTTGCAGGCGAGCGCTGAGCCAATAGGCCGACATCGGGCCGTTGCGGCCGGACAGGATCACGTCCGGCTCGCGCCGCTGATCTACAGCGCGGCGATCTTCATTGTCTCGGTGGCGCTGGTGGCCGCGCTCGGCTTCGCCGGCATGGAGGTGAGCAATATCACCCGGGCCTATGCGGCCGGCGAAGCGCAGTATTCGAAAGCGCAGAAAGAAGTCGTGATCGGCCTGATGCGCTACGCACAGTCTGGGACCGACAAGGACTACGCGCGACTGCAGGGGCCGTTCGAAATTCTCCACGGCGACCGCAAAGCGCGGCTGGCTCTTGAGGCCAACGACCTCGAGCGGGCGGCGGAAGGCATCCTTCAGGGGGGCAACCCACCGCAGGACGTACCGGCGTTGATTATCGGGTTCCGGGTGTTTCATCGCTGGCCGCCGTTCGCCGCCGCGGTGGATGACTGGCGGATCGCTGACGCCCAGTTCGTGCGGCTGGAGCAGTTGGCTTGGGAAATCCGGGCGCGTGTCGTGGCCGGCGGGCGGGTCACGCCAGAACAACTCGCCGAGTTAGAGCGGCTGGATCATGTCGCCAGCCGCAGCGAGGAGCGCTTTTCTAAGCAGATGGGCTTCGTGGCGCGGCAGGTCATCGCCCTGGCCTACCTGTTGATCGGTGGGCTGAGCCTGCTGATCGGTGTCGTCGGTATGGCGGCGGGTTGGCGGCTGCAGCGGGTGCTGCTGCAGGCCAGCGCGCAGCTGGCCGAGGGAAAGCGGCTCGCCGAGGATGCGAACCAGGCCAAGGGCGATTTCCTGGCCAGCATGAGCCACGAGATCCGTACGCCACTGACGGGGATCATGGGCTTTGCGCATCTGCTGAAGACGGTCGGTGGGCTGCCGCCGCGGGCCGGTGATTATGTCGGCCATATCGAGACCGCCGGCCAAGCGCTGCTGGTGGTGGTCAACGACATCCTCGACTTCTCCAAGATCGATGCCGGGCGGGTCGAACTCGAGCCGCAGCCGTTCGAACCGCGGATGCTGCTGAGCGAGACCCTGGCCCTGGTCGCAGCTCAGGCGGAGGGCAAGGGACTGGCGCTGACGCTGGACATCGATCCTGCGGTCCCGAACATCCTGAGGGCAGACCCGGCGCGGTTGCGCCAGATCGTGCTCAACCTTCTGAACAACGCGGTCAAGTTCACCGGCGAGGGTCTGGTGGCGCTGAGCGCCCGCTACGAACCAGACGTACGGCGGCTGCGGGTCGGCGTTAAAGACACTGGGCCCGGCGTGCCGGCCGACCGGCTGGACCGACTGTTCCGGCGCTTCAGCCAGGCGGATGGATCAGTAAGCAGGCGTTACGGCGGTACGGGTCTGGGGCTAGCCATCTGCAAGAGCCTATCTGAGCTCATGGGCGGCGAAATCGGCGTGGTGACGCGCGAAGGCGAGGGGGCCGAATTCTGGTTCACCGTCGAGGCGCCTCCGGCCGCGGCGAGCGCGCATAGGGACCTCTCGGAGGTGTTCGACCCAGGCGAGGCGACGGGCGCGCGCCTCTTGGTGGTCGACGACACGGCGATCAATCGCGAACTGATCGGCGCGATGCTGGCTCCGTTCGGCCATCGGGTGGTCGAGGCCGATGGCGGGGCGCAGGGCGTGGCTATAGCCGAGACCGAGGACTTCGACCTGATCCTGATGGATCTGCAGATGCCGAACATGGACGGCTTGGCCGCGACCCGGGCCATCCGCCAGGGGGCGGGTCCCAACCGCCGCACCCCGATCCTGGCGATCAGCGCCAATGTCCTGCCGGCTCAGGTGGCGAGCTGCCTTGCGGCGGGGATGAATGATCATATCGCCAAGCCGATCAGGCCCGCGGAACTGTTGGCGAAGGTCGAGGGCTGGGCCGGTGCGCCGGTGGATGACCAGATTCCGCCGCCGATCGCCGCCAACGGCTGAGGTGTCGCCCGACTTGGCAAAGGGGCGTCGGATGTGCGACCCCTCGCGGCTTGCCGGAGGTACGTGCAATGCCGTTGAGCGGAATGACCGGGTTCGGACGAGCCGAGGGCGCGGCGGGCGACTGGTCGTGGGCGGTGGAGGCGCGGTCCGTGAACGGCCGAAACCTGGAGGTCCGGTTTCGAGGCCCGCCCGGCTTCGACGGCCTGGACCGTGCAGCGCGTGAGGCCGCACAGAGCCGGTTCGCGCGAGGCCAGGTGACCGTGGGCGTGCAGGCGCGCCGGTCCGAGGGCGCGACCGAAGTGCGGATCAACGAGGCGGTGCTGGAACGCTATCTGGCGCTGGGTGCGCCGCTGGTCGCGGCGGGCCGCGCCAGTCCCCCGGCTCTGGACGGCCTGCTGGCGCTGCGCGGGGTGATCGAGGCGGCAGAGGCCGACGATGATCCGGAGGCGCAGAGTGCGCTGGAGGCGGCCGTCGCCCTGTCGGTCGGCGCGGCGCTGGAAGCACTGGCGACCTCGCGCCGGGAGGAAGGGCTGGCCTTGACGTCGGTGCTGATCGGACTGGTCGACAAGATCGAGGCCCTGGTCGGCCAGGCCTGGACCTTGGCGGAAGGTCAGCCGGCGGCGATCAAGGAGCGGTTCGAGAAGCGCATGACCGAACTGGCCGGCGAGACGGTGGGGGCGGACAAGATCGTCGCAGAAGCCGCAGCCATGGCGGTGAAGGCTGATGTGCGTGAGGAACTGGACCGTCTTCGCGCGCATGTGGACGCAGCGCGCGGCCACATCGCCGCCGATGGTCCCCAGGGGCGGCGGCTGGACTTCCTGACACAGGAATTCATGCGTGAAGCCAACACCCTGTGCTCAAAATCGGCGCTGGGGGCTTTGACCACGGTCGGGCTGGAGCTTAAGGCCACCATCGAGCAGTTCCGCGAGCAAGTGCAGAACGTGGAATAGGTTTCCTTCCCCTTCGCAGGGGAGGGCGGGGAAGACGAGAGAATGACTGACGGACACGACCATCCCCGCCCCTGGGAGACCACCCGACGCGGCATGATGCTGCTGGTCTCCTCGCCCTCGGGGGCGGGCAAGACCTCGCTGTCGCGGCGGCTGGTCGCTGACCACAGCGACCTGATGCTGTCGATCTCCTGCACCACGCGCGCGCCGCGGCCGGGAGAAGAGGAGGGGCGAGAGTACTACTTCGTCGATCGTCCGAGTTTCGACGCCATGATCGAGCGTGGCGAGTTCCTCGAATGGGCCGATGTGCACGATAACCGCTATGGCACGCCCAAGGCGCCGGTGATGGCCGCGCTGGAAGCCGGCAAGGATGTGCTGTTCGACATCGACTGGCAGGGCGCCAAGCAGGTGGCCGACGCTGCCCCCGCGGACAGCGTGCGGGTATTCATCCTGCCGCCGTCCTGGGAAGACCTTTCGCGCCGGCTGCATGCGCGTGCGCAGGACAGCGAAGAGGTGATCCAGAAGCGCCTGGTCAAGGGCAAGGACGAGATCGAGCACTGGCGGCTCTATGACTACGTCATCGTCAACAAGAACTTCGACCGCGCCTATGCCGACCTCGGCCACATCTACCGTTCTGAACGGATGAAGCCGGGTCGCAATCCGTGGCTCCCCGACTTCGTCGATGCGCTTCTGAAGGAGTAGGCGCCGGCCCACAGGGTCGTGCACAGAAATTCGCGTGAGGGCCAGCGCCGGGCGGTTCCGGCGTGGACCGACTCTCCAGATGTTGTGGACCGGTCGAAGGTCACAACCCTGGCGGAGTCGCGCATGTCGACAAGTTCTGCTTTTGTTCTCATTCAGGCTTTGGCTGGAGGAGAGGCGATGACGAGCGGGCTGAACATGCAGCAGGAGCCTTTGCTCGCCTGTGTAGGAAGCGACAAGCATCTGGTCGCGCGGTGTGCGGCTCCTGGCTGTGAGCGGGCGGCGCCGTGTGATCCGACCCACTGGGTGGCTCAGGGTCTGGGGGGGTTGCCCCTGCGGGCGTTCTCAGAGCGGCTGCGCTGCGTCTGCGGCGGGCGGCGGGCCGAGCTGGTGGTGGAGTCGGGACCGCTGCCCGAGCGCGTGGGCGGCGAGGTGTACGTCTTCCGCTGAGGTGATGCAGACCGGCCTAAACGGCTCGATCGGATTCTCGAAAACCGTCGCCAGCGCCGGCCCGAAAGGCGCGGCCACGCAGTAAGCCCGTTGCTGTCGTGCACGGGCTGGTCGGAGGGATCCGGTCGATGACCGGCTCGCTACGTCAACCCGAGACATTCGGGCAAGAAGAAGCGCTCCGCTGGAGGTCGGAGCGCTTCACGCCGAAAGGCTGTCGGCCTACTTCTTGAGCATGGCCTTCAGTTCGTCGGCGGTGGCGTTGATAGTCGCCGAGCCATCGGCGACCGCTAGCTTGTCGGTGTCGACCGTGAAGGAATCGGCGCCCATCTTGATGGTCGCGACCTGCTTGCCCGCAGAGTCCGGCTTCACAGCCGATACGGTGCCGATCGTTGCGCCGGTCTTGTCCTTGACGGTGGCGCCGACCGCCAAGGTGGCGGCCGCGGCGCTCGCGTCGGAACCTTGGGCGTTCGCCGCGGGCGGAGCCTGGGTTTGATCCTGCGCGAAGGCCGGCGCGGCCAGCGAGAGAGCGAGGGCCGCGGCCCCGAAGGTGAGAATGGAACGCATGAGGTCTCCCAATACTGCTGTGAGGCCTCCCCCGAGGACTTGCAGGTTGACCGGTCAATCGGGCGCGGGAAGGGCTGGTTTTGGGCGAAATAGTGTTATTGGTATGTAGCAAAAGCCATCAAAAACAGACGTCCAACAGATGATTTGATGAAGAGGTATGCTCTTCCGGGGGGCGACTGCCCAATCCCGGGAAACTAGTGTAGAGCTTGTTCGTGCAGCCCAGGCGCGTGGCTGGCCGTGGGGATGGACGATGAAGCGCGTAGGGTTGGGATTGGTTGCGGCGCTCGCCTGGGGCGGATTGGCGCAGGCTGCGCAGATCAAGGTCGAGCTGATTCAGACCCTGGCTGCGCCGGTCGAATATCGGGACGGCATGGCCGGCGCCCGATCCACACAGCCGCACAGCGTGGCGGGGCTGATGATCATCCGCGGCATCGTCGATGAGCGCGAAGGGCCGATCCTGGGTGTGGCGGTCGAGAACCAGGGCGTCGTCGCCTTCAATCTGACGCCGCAGGAAGTCGAGGTGCGAACCGACGCAGGCGTGCTGGTGCCGCTGCTGACGCGCGACGAGTTCGTCAGCGCGGCCGAAGAGGTCGCTCGCAAGCGTGAGAAGCGCGCGCGAATAGCGATGGCTCTAAACAGCATGGGCGGCGCTATGCGCGATCAGCCGGAAAGGGCCGATCCGTCTTTCGCGCGTAATCTGGAGCGCGAGCGGGTCGACGGAGCGGCTCTGGTGGAGGCGGCGGAGACCCGTGGCTTCTTGGCTCAGACGGTGGACGCCGGTGAGCGCCACGTGACCGACCTCGGCCTGACCGCCTTGCCGAAGGGAACGACCGGGCTGACGGTGACCGTCACCGTCGGCGGCGAGACCCACACCTTTCCACTGCGCGTGACGCGTTATCGCTAGACGTCCACTGGCTGGGCGATGCGACCGGCGTCGCCGAACACCTGCAGGTAGCGCGCGATCTCGGCCGGATCGCCGGTGGCCTTCTGAGGATTGTCGGACAGTTTCACGGCCGGCCGGCCGGCGGCCTGCGTCACCTTGCAGACCAGCGACAGCGGATCGAGCGCATCGCCGCCGCCGGGCAGGCAGCCCCGGAAGTCGTTGGTCAGGTTCGTGCCCCAGCCGAAGCTCATCCGCACGCGGCCGTGGAAATGGCGGTAGGCCGCCTCGATCGAGTCGATGTCCATGCCGTCGGAGAAGACCAGGAGCTTGCGGCGCGGGTCGACGCCCTTGCTCTTCCACCAGGCGATGATTTCTTCGCCGCCCTCGATCGGTGGAGCGCTGTCGGGTCGGAAGCCGGTCCAGTCGGCGACCCAGTCAGGGGCGTCCTTCAGGAAGGCGCGAGTGCCGAAGGCGTCCGGGAGAGCGATGAGCAGGTTGCCGCCGTAGGTCTGCCGCCACTCGTCCAGCACCTGGTAAGGGGCAGCCCTCAGTTCGGCGTCGTCGCGCGCCTGGGCCGCAGCGACCATAGGCAGTTCATGCGCGTTGGTGCCGATGGCTTCCAGGTCGCCCTCCATGGCCAGCAGCACGTTGGAAGTGCCCAGCAGAACCTTTGGGCCGAGGCCCTCCTTCAGCGCCTCCGCGCACCAGCGTTGCCAGAGGAAGGAGTGACGTCGGCGGGTGCCGAAATCCGAGATGGCGAGGTCAGGAAGGGCGCGCAGGCGCTCGACCTTCTCCCACAGCTTGGCCTTGGCCCGGGCGTAGAGCACATCGAGGGCGAAGCGCCCTTGGCCGCGCAACGCTGCGCGGGTGCGCAGTTCGTTGACGATGGCCAGGGCGGGGATTTCCCACATGGTCGTGTGGGTCCAGGGACCATGGAAGCTCAGTTCGTACTGGCCGTTGCGACGCGCGAGCTCGTAGTCGGGAAGGCGGAAGTCTCGTAGCCAGGCGATGAACTCCGGCGCGAACATCTGGGTCTTGCCATAGAAGGTGTTGCCGGCCAGCCAGATCAGCTCCCGATTGGTGAAGGTCAGGGTGCGGGCGTGGTCGAGTTGCGCGCGCAACTCGCCCTCGTCGACGATGTCGGCCAAGCGCACCGTGCGACTGCGATTGATCATGGAGAAGGTGACGGGCACGTCTCGATGCCGCCGCCAGATGAGCTGCAGCATCAGCAGCTTGTAGAAGTCCGTGTCGAGCAGGCTGCGGATGATTGGATCCAGTCGCCAGCCGTGGTTGTAGGTCCGTGTCGCGATGTCGGTGTGCGCCATACGCCGACTAGAGCACGCCGGCCCGGGCAGCGCAGCCCTTCGCAGGTCGCCCACGCGCAGACCCGCGCTATAATGGGCGCATGCACCGGATCAGCACCGAAGTCGTGATTCCCGCATCGGCCGGTGACGTTTGGGCCGTGCTTGCCGATTTCGCGCGTTACGGCGAATGGAACCCACTCAACCTGGAGGCCAGGGGAAGGGCGCAGGTCGGCGCTCGCGTGGCCATGGTCTTCCGCAACCTCGCTAAGGATGGCGACGCTGTGGTGCGGCAGACCGTGCGGATCGTCGCGGCTGAGCCGGAGCGCGAACTGGCGTGGTCCGGCCACGTGCCCCTGATCTTCGCTGGCCGTCACGGCTTCCTGCTCACCCCACAGCGGGGCGGCACGCACGTGTTGCATACCGAGGTGCTGGGCGGGCTGTTGCCAGCGACCTGGAGCAGGGCGCGGATCGCGCGCGACTTCACACCCGCCTATGAGGCGGTCAACCATGCCCTAACTGCGCGTGTCGCGGCCCTGGCCGCGGCGATGGGCTAGTCGCGGCGCGTTTTCCCCTATCGTTCGGCGATCTTTTGAGAGAGACTCTCAACTGCATGGCGCGCACAGTCTTTCTGCTTCTGGGTCTCGGGTTTACGGCGCTGGGAATAGCCGGCGCGTTCCTGCCGCTGCTTCCGACCACCGTCTTCCTGATCCTGGCCGCGGGCTGCTTCGCGCGCTCCTCGCCGAGGCTGGAAGCCTGGATCTTGAACCACAAGCGTTTCGGGCCGCTGGTGCGGGCCTGGCGTGAGAACGGCGCGATTCCGCGCAAGGCCAAGATCCTGGCCTGCGCAGGCATGGCGGCAGGCTTTGCGATCTTCTTCCTGTCGGCTCATCCGGGCCTTTGGCTGGCGCTCGGCGTCGCCGTCGCACTGGGGGCTTGCGCGGCCTTTGTCGTTTCGCGACCGAGCGCGCCTCAGTAGCCGTTGAATCGGCGTACACTGACCGAGGCCGCCCGACGTCGGCGCGAAGTGGAGCATCCGATGGCTGAGCCGAAGGGAAAACGGGACTTCCGGGACAGCGTGCGGCTCGACGTTCGCGAGCGCCACGAGGTCGCGTTCTGGGCCAAGCGCTGGGGCGTGAAGCCCGAGCAGGTCGTTGCGGCGCACCGCAAGGTCGGTCACAACGTCAAGGACATCGCTGCCGAACTGGGCAAGCGTAAGTGACCTCGCCCTGCTGACAGATCCTTTCTTCTACGCTGTCGCCATCCCTGCGGTGATCCTGCTGGGCTTGGCCAAGGGCGGCTTTGCGGGGATCGGGGTGATCGCCGTTCCGATGATGGCCTTGGCCGTCTCGCCTGTGCTGGCCGCGTCCATCACCTTGCCGATCCTGATCGTCCAGGACGTCGTCAGCGTATGGTCGTTCCGCAAAACCTGGGACGGCAAGATTCTCGCCCTGATGCTGCCCAGCGCGGCGGCGGGCATCGCCCTGGGCTACGCCCTGGCCGCTTTCGTTAAGCCAGGAGCCGTGGAACTGGCGGTTGGCGCGGTCTCCATCGTCTTCGCCCTGATGCGCCTCTGGGCCGAGCGGGCAAGTGCGCCGGTGCGTGTGGCGCGCGCCGAGCGAATTCCCTGGCGGGGCGTGGTCGCCGGCGTCGCGGCGGGCTTCACCAGCCAGATCGCCCATGCCGGGGGGCCGCCGTTTCAAATGTATGTCCTGCCTAAGAACCTTCCACGCGACACCTTCATCGGGACCAGCGCAATCTTCTTCGCCGTGGTCAACTGGATGAAGGTCCCAGCCTATTGGGCGCTGGGCCAATTTACACGCGAAGCGATGCTGACCGCCGCGGCCCTGCTGCCGGTGGCGATCGCCTCGACCTATGCCGGGGTGTGGCTGGTGCGCCGCGTGCCGGCCGCAAACTTCTATCGGATCATCTACCTGCTGCTGATCGCGGTCGGGGCCAAGCTGGCCTGGGACGGCGCGGCCTCGCTGATGGGCTGACCGCGCCATATGCTCGCCGCTTTCATATGGCCCCTTGGACAGCCTTACCGGAGCATCGACCATGCGTAGCCTCGCTCTGACCATCGTCTGTTTCTTCGTTGGGGCCACGGGCGCCTTGGCCCAGGAGGCAATGAGCACGGCTGGCGCATCGGGCAATCCGCCCACGGCCGAGACCGCGCGCCAGATCGACGCCTGGATCGCCGGGTCGCCCGCGGTCCGCGACCAGGAGGAGGGCGTGCTGAGCGGCTTCGGCCGGCCGCGCGATGGCCGCATCCACGGCCAGGTCGAATTGGGTGTCGGCACGGGCGGCTATCGCAGCGGGTCGATCACGACTGTCGCGCCGATCGGCGACAGCGGCACGCTGATGCTGCATTTCGGCCAGTCGAAGAATGACTATCGCTACTGGATGGACGGCTATCGCCTGCGCGACGGTCGACCGCTGCTTCCGTAGGCGCTGCGGCTTCAGCCAAGAGAGCGCAAGACTGAAATCGCCGACGTGGCCGTCACCGGGACGCCCGCCAGGCGTCGGCGAGGGCGAGGAAGCCGGCGACATCAACGGTCTCGGCGCGGGCCTCGGGCGACAGTCCGGCCGCTTCGCAGAGCTCGGCTCCGCCCATGACCTTGAGGCTGGAGCGAAGCATCTTTCGACGCTGCCCGAAGGCCGCCGCGGTAACGGCCTGGAGCGCATCGAGCCGCGCTGGCTCGGGACGATCGGCGCGAGGCGTCAGCCGCACGATGGCGGACGCGACCTTAGGCGGTGGGGTGAAGGCGCGGGCCGGCACGTCCATCACCACCTGGGCGTGATTGGTGGCCTGGGCGATGACCGAGAGGCGGCCATAGGCGTCCTCATCCGGTCGGGCGGCGATGCGATCGGCGACTTCCTTTTGAAACATCAGCGTCATCGAGGCGGGGACGAAGGCGCCCGTCATCCACTTGATCAGTAACGGGGTGCCGACGTTGTAAGGCAGGTTCGAGACCATATGGGCCGGTGCGCCGGCCGCCACCGCCGCCTCGTCCGTGGCCAGAGCGTCCTCAAGCCGCAAGGTCAGGGCGCCGTCGCTGGCGGCGGACAGCTCTTCGAGCAGCGGCGCGAAGCGCGGGTCCGCCTCCACGGCGGTGACGCGAGCACCGGTCTCCAGGAGAGCGCGGGTCAGGCCGCCGGGGCCGGGGCCGACTTCGATGACGTGGTCGCCTTCACTGACCTGAGCCAGGCGCGCGATCTTGCGGGTGATGTTGAGGTCCAGCAGAAAGTGCTGGCCGAAGCTCTTCTTGGCGAGCAGGCCGTGTTCGGCGAGGGTGTCGCGCAGGGGCGGGAGCTGGTCGAGGGTCATTGCGCCCCCGCATAGCAGGCTTGCAGGCGAGACGCCAAAAGGACCGGCGCGGCATGAACGCGGCCGTGCAATTTTACCTAACGATGTTCGTCGAATGCTTGATGCGCGCTGGGCGGGCGGGTATTCTCAACCTGTGGGGGAGATATCATGCTGACCAAGCGTGGGTTGATTTCAGGCGCGGCGGCGTTCGGGGCGATGAGCGCGGTTCACGGTGCGGCGTTCGCCGAAGAGTCGTTTCGGACGCTCTACGATCAGGCGCTGAGCGACCCGTCGCTGATCACGGATGAGCGCGCTGACACCGAAGACAAGAAGGCCGATTTCGAGACACGAGCGGTCGCCCCCCGGGTGAAGCCGTCGGCCTTGCGGATCTCGGATGACGCGGTGGACCTGATCGTCCTCTTCGAGGTCACGAGCAGCAAGCTGTACGAGCAACGGTACCAGAAGCCCGTCTGGCCGGGCGGGGATTCGGGCGTGACCATCGGGGTCGGCTACGACCTGGGCTATGTGAAGCCTGAATGGTTCGACGACGACTGGGGCGGGCGTCTGACGCCCGAGACGCTGAAGCGCCTCAAGCCGAGCTGCGGAAAGCGGGGCGATGCGGCCAAGGCGCTCTACAAGGGCTATGCCGATGTCGCCATCCCCTGGGGCATCGCCAGGCCGCAGTTCCGCGAGAAGCTACTGCCGCTTTACACCGGCCTGGCCGTGGCCAACCTGCCGCCGAGCGCCAAAACCCTACCGCAGGATTGTCTCGGAGCGCTGGTGTCGCTGGTCTACAACCGCGGCGCTCCGTTCAAGAGCGAAAAGGCCCGCTTCAGGGAGATGAAGCGGATCCACAATCATTTGGAAGACGGTGCTCTGGAGAAGATTCCGGCTGAGTTCCTCAGCATGCAGCGGCTGTGGAAGGACAAGCCGAAGATGAAGGGGCTGGTGAAGCGCCGGGAGCTTGAGGCCGCGCTCTTCCGCCAGGGTCTTGAGAAGGCGTGACATGCGCAGGCTGCTTGTTCTGATCGGCCTCTGCCTTGCCCTGGCGCCCGCGGCCGCGACGGCCGAGGCGCCCAGGCGGATCGCGATCCTGGTCGGAAACTGGGATTACGACCTCGACGACGCCTTCACCGATCCGACCAAGCCGGAGTTTGTGAGCGACCTGCGCAACCCCTGCCGGGATGTGGCGCTTGTGAAGGCTGAGCTGAAGAAGGCCAACTTCACGATCCACGACTACTGCAACGTCAAGCAGGGGCAGTTCGCCGGCGAGATAGACAAGATCACCGGCGACCTCGCGACCTTGCCGAAGGGCTCGGTGATCTTCGTCTACTATTCCGGCCACGGCATGCAGTCGGGCGGACGGAATTTTCTGATCCCGGTGATGTTCCGATGGAACGCCGACCAGGTGAATGGGCTCAGCGACGCCAAGCAGCTGGAGTTCTTTCGGGCCCAGGCCAATGAGGTTGGCGCTTTGTTCCGCAAATTGCCGGACGATCCGGATGTGGCGCTGATCGTCGCGCTGGACAACTGCCGCGACAATCCAGTGGACCAGAAGACCGTCTACAACGAAGCGGTCTCAATGCGTACGCCGCCGAACGCCGTCGTGCTGTATGCGACGACAGCCGGCGACACGACCGCCGACCGTGGCGGCGGCGACAACAGCGACTTCGCGCGAGAGCTGGCCGACCAGCTCTCCAAGGGCAAGGACCTGGGCGATATCCTTAGTCAGGTGAACGTGAGGCTGTGGGAGCGCTTTCGGGCCGACAAGCGCGACACCTATGCCGAGCTCGACGCCGGCGCGGCTTTCACGGCCATGCGCAGCGTGCCGCTGCGGGTCGAGACCCCGGTCGCGACCGGCGCCGTCAGCGACGCTCTGCCGCGCAAGAAGGAGATCGTGCGGAACATCTATGACGGCACGAGCCTCGATATCCTCTGGTGCGAAGGGCCGGGCGAGGTCGAGCGCTACGCCTATGCCCGCAAACTGGCTGAAGGCGTGAAGAGCCAGGCGAAGGCCCTGCGGGTCGGCCGCATTCAGCTCAAGCCGTTGTCGCAACAGATCAACGACCACGGCAACTACGGCGTCTATCGTAACCTCATGCGCTACGACGACAGCCAGCCGAAAGAGCGCGAGGTGCTGATGGACGTCGCCCAGGCGTTCCCGGACGCGAACTTCCTCCTGCGCCGGGGGGTGGGGGTGGGCGGCAAGCCGACCCTGAACTACGTCTCGGCCTTCATCTGCGGGCGGGTGGAACCTTGAAGGCTTAAGGGCCGCTTCATTTCCTGGCGGGCAAGATGCCGCGACGCTTAGCAGCGCGAGTCGCGACGTGACGATCACGCCGATCCAGAGTCCGCTGACGCCGCAGGTGGCGATACCGGTGACGCCGGTTCGACCGGTGATTCCGGTGACGCCGCCGGCTGCCCCCTCGATCGAGATCAATTCCGGCCAAGTGCACGCCCAGATTCTGGCCCAGGCGACGCAGGACGCGGCCGGACGCCAGGGCGGCCTGGCGCCCCTGGTGGCGGACCTCGCCCAGGCGGCGCGCAATCCGAACCTGCCCACGCCGGTGCGCTCGGCCGCCGCCCAGGTGCTGGCCCAGGCGATCCCGTTCGATGCTCGGGTGAGTAGCAGCGACGTGGCAAAAGGGCTGTCGAGCTCGGGCCTGTTCCTGGAAGCCCGACTGGCGGCCCAGCCGCAGGTCTCGCCTTTGGGTCAGGATATGAAGGCCGGCCTCCTCGTTCTGCGCCAGGCGCTGACCGCGTGGCTGGCTGGCGCGCCGCGCGCGCCTGACGCCCGCAACCCGGCCAGGACGCCGCCGCCGCCGTACCGCGCCAGCGGGGCGAGGGCGCAGCCAGCAGCGACCCCTAGTCTGTCCGCCGACGCCTCACCCAGCGCCATCGGCCAGCGGCTGCTGGCCGAGACCGAAGCGGCGGTAGCCCGCCAGGAGCTGCTGCAGATAGCCTCCTTGCCGGCTGGAGAGGATCAGCCGCTCGAAGCGCAGGTGACGCGGTGGATGTTCGAGATGCCCTTCGTGACGCCGCAGGGTGCGACTGTGGCTCAATTCGAGATCGCCCGCGACGGCCGCGGCTCCCGTGGAGAGCAGGCCGAGCCGGTCTGGCGCGTGGGCTTCTCGATCGACATCGAACCGCTCGGCCCCATCCATGCCCGAGTGTCGCTAAGCGGACGCCAGGCGATTGTCGGCCTCTGGGCCGAGCAGGAGGCCGGGCTGGCGCGGCTGCAGGCGGATCGTGAGATGCTGGGCCAAGCGCTGGCGCACGCCGATTTCGAGGCCGAGATCGCTCTGCACGCGGGCGCGCCGCGCGTGGCCCCACCGCCGACGGGCCATCTGGTGGACCAGACCTCATGAGCCAGGAACGCAAACGCACGCTCGCCGTGGCGCTGAATTACCAGGCGCCGCATGCCCCGAAGGTGGTGGCTAGCGGCCGCGGGGTGATCGGCGAAAAGATCATCGAGACGGCGAGGGCGCACGGCGTTCCGATCGAGCAGAATGCGCCGCTAGCTCAGGCGCTCTCGACCATCGAACTGGAGCAAGAGATCCCAGAGCGTCTCTACGAGGCGGTGGCCGAAATCCTGGCCTTTGTGCTGACTGCGGCGCGGCACGAGCCACGGCGCTGAGCCCGTGATATGGCGCGGGCATGCTTGCGATCCTTTGCGCCACCCCGGAAGAGACGACCGCCCTCTGCTTGGTGCTGGACGCCGACGCCCAGCCCGAGCCGCACGGCCCCACCAAGGTGTGGCGCGGCCGGTTCGCGGGCGAAGAGATCGTGCTGGCCCAGGCGGGGATCGGCAAGGTCAACGCCGCGGCGGCTGCGACCCTGCTGTTGTCCGCGTTCGGCGCGCGGGGCCTGATTTTCGCTGGCGTAGCGGGCGGCTTGAATCCGGCCTTTCCGGTCGGGTCGGTTCTGCTGGGCGAGCGGCTGGCGGTGCATGACTATGGCATTGTCACCGCCGGACGATTCACGCCCACGGCATATGGGATCATACCCGTCGGCGCGCCTGAGCTGGCGGCGGCCGAGCCGGTGGCCGCGGAAGTCCGCGCTGTGCTGGTGCGGTTGGCGGAGCGCGTGGCCCCGCGGTTGCCCGCGCCGCCACACTTGGGGGCCATCGTCACCGCCGACTACTTCCTGAACTGCGCAGAGACCCGAGACGAGTTGCACGCGCGGCTCGGCGCCGACGCCATCGACATGGAGAGCGGGGCGGTGGCGGTCGTGGCGCGGGCCTGGGGCGCGCCACTCTATGTGATCCGCACCCTGTCCGACCTAGCCGGCGGCGACAGTCACCTGACGTACGACCAGATGGTCGCAGCGGCGGCGCGAAACTCAGCCCTGTGCGTCCAGAGCCTGCTGGAGCTGCTGAGGCGCTAGTCGATCGCCACGACCTCGAGCTCGGCGCCGTTGACCATGGCCAGGTCTCCGACGCTCTTGCCCAGCAGGGCGCGGGCGAGAGGGGAGATGTAAGAGACCGAGCCATGGGTCGGGTCCGCCTCGTCCTCGCCGACGATGGCGTAGGCCTGGCGGCGCCCGTCCTCGCGCTCGAACGTCACCTTGCGGCCGAACTGGACCGTGTCGAGCGCAGGATCGGGCAGGGTGAGTTGGGCGCTTGCGCGGCGTGCGCCGAAGTAGCGCAAGTCCCGGGTGGCGCGGGCCATGGCGGTGCGATCGGCGCTGACGTCGCCGCTGGCTTGGGCGGCGGCGTACGCGGCCCTCGCCTTGGACAGCTCCTCCTCAAGCTGGGCCAGCCCGGCGGCGGTGACCAGATTAGGGTGCGGGGAGATCGGACGGTCGGGCAGGTCGGCGGCGGCGGCCTCGCTGTCCTCCTCCTTGGTGAAAGCGACACTCATGAAGCAATTGTCTCAGGTCTGGGGCGTCATGAATACGTCGTAGCGCAGCGTCTTGCCGATGATCTGGTGGGAAGGGGCCCGCAATCCAGGCATGGAAGGCGCCTTGCGGGGCCATTTCAGCACCACGCGCTTCCGGGCCGCGGCGAGGGCGGCGGTCATAAGCTCCAGCTGGTCGGGATCGGTTCCCACCAGGTCGCGCAGGGTGCGCATGTCCTTTTTCACCAATGCGCTGGAGGTGCGTTCCGGGTGCATCGGGTCGACGGTCACGACATCTGGCGACAGCGCCGTCAGCAACTCGCGCGCATCGCCGTGCAAAAGGGTCATGCGCTCGGCGGCCGCGGCTGTGGCCGGGTCGGCGGCGCGGGCTGTCGCTATAGCTTCGGACAGTCGCGCATAGACCTGGGGCGAGCGCTCGATCAGTGTCACCTGCGCCCCTAGCGAGGCGAGCAGGAAGGCGTCGCGGCCGAGGCCGGCGGTGGCGTCGACGATGGTCGGCGTAAAGCCCTTGGCGAAGCCCGCGGCCTTCGGCAGATCCTGCCCTCGGCCGCCGCCGAAGCGATGGCGATGCCCCACGGCGCCGCCGACGAAGTCGATGGTGAGGTCGCTGGCCAGATCGTCGGACGGGGAGGGCAGGGCGAAGCTCCGATCAAGGAGCCTATGTGACCGACGCCCGTCGAGGCGGCAAGCTATCCTGCGAGCGACTCGACTGCCCGGGCGATCTGCATCCAGGCCTCAGTCTGGCTGAGCGGAACTTCCAGAAGTTGCTGGGCGAGCAGCAGTCCGAGCCCGATCAGGTAGACCGGGTGCGGGCTGCCCCGTGTACGCCAGTCATAGGCGAGGGCCGGGATCAGCAGCAGGTCCGCCACCAGGCCGGGCGGTACGGCCACGAAGACCGGCGGCGGCCCGATCGCACCCGGCGGTGCGAAGAAGGTCATGAAGAGCCGGGCCAAAGCCGGATGCATCAACACGATCATGGCCAGGATCATCAGCCGCTTGTGCAACTCGGGTCGGCGGTTATTGACGATAGCCGCCACAAAGAAGCCGGCGAACAGGACCAGGGCAGTGAGGGATACGGCCGTGAAGCGGCGGGCCCCGTCCCCCATGCCGATCGCCTCGGCCGCCTTGATCAAGTTGATCGCCGCCAGCACGACGGTGAAGCCCATGGCGGTCGCCAACGAAACACCGGCGATTCCCCATGCGCGATGGTCTGCGATGCGCCCGGAGGCGGCGAGACTGGTCTGGACCAGGAAGAACACGGTCCAGCTGAAGAAGATCGCACCATGGACGTGCAGGATCGGCGCGCCGGTGAAGCTGCCGGAGGCCACCTTGGCCCAATAGGTCGGTACGAAGCCGCCGAACGCCACGACCAGGAAGACAAACGCCATGGCCACATAGAAGCGGCTGCGCGCGCGCACGCCGTCGATGGTCGCCGCAACCATTTGATCTTCCCTCGAAAACCGAGCCCAGAATGTCATGAAGCACGGTCGGCGACGAGTGAAATAACGACGTTACGAGCGTGCGCGCGCCCAATCGTCGACGACCTGTTCCAGCACCGCCAGCGGCAGACCGCCGCCCAGCAGAACCGCGTCATGGAAGCCTTTGATGTCGAACCGGGCGCCCAGGGCGGTCCTGGCCTTGGTGCGCATCCGGTCGATCTCGGTATGGCCGATCTTGTAGCCGCAGGCCTGTCCAGGCCAGACGACGTAGCGGTCGATCTCGTTCTCGGCCGCGCCCTGCGGCAGGCCGACGGTCTCGCGCATGTAGGCGATGGCCTGCTCGCGGCTCCAGCCCTTGGCGTGGATGCCGGTGTCGAGGACGATGCGGGCGGCGCGATAGAGGAACGATTGGAGCCAGCCGATACGGCCGGCGGGATAGGTCTCGTACATGCCCAACTCATCACCGAGCTGTTCGGCGTAGAGGCCCCAACCTTCGGAATAGGCGGTGAAGCCGATGTTCTTGAACAGCATCGGGGCTTCGCCGGCTTCCAGCAGCAATGCGCCCTGGAACAGGTGGCCGGGCGCGGCCTCGTGATAGGTAAGGGTCGGCAGCGCCCACTTGGCCCATTCCGTCGTGTCGCGGAGATTGATGTAGTAGGTGCCGGGTCGAGATCCATCCAGCGAGCCGCTCTCGGCGTAGCCGCGCGGCGCGCCGATCTCAATGGCGGGCGGCACGCGTCGAATGTCCATGCCCGAGGTCGGGATGCGGTTGAACACCCGAGGCGCTGCGCCCATCACGGCCTTCATCTGACGATTCAGCTCGGCCAGCAGGGCTTGGCGGCCGGCGTCGGTATTCGGATAGAACTGGGACGGGTCCTTCGCGAAGGCGTCCAGCCGCTGGGCGACGCTGCCGGTCGTCAGGCCTTGCGCCTTGAGCAGAGGGTCCAGGCGGGCGGTGAGGTCGGCGACCTGCTCCAGGCCGATCTTGTGGGCCGCCTCGGGCGTCAGGTTCGTCGTGGTGTGGAAGCGTAGGGCGAACTCATAGAAGGCCTTGGTCGATGCGTTGCGCGCCACCGTTGCGTCGTGGACCGCCGTGCGGCGCTGCTGGGTCAGCAGAGCAATTTGGCGTTCCAGGGCGGCAGAGACTGGCCCATCGACCAGCACCGCGGCGCGGGCGGCCCAGCCGGTCCCCAGCCCTTTGGCGGCGGCGCGCCGGCCCAGCGAAGCAGCCAGACCCGAACTCTCGCCCCGCTGTCCAGCGAGGGCGTTCATCTGCGAAATCGCCTTGTCGAGGATGAAGTCGGGCGGGACGAGGCCCATTTCGGCGTTTTCGCGCGCACGCTGCGTCTCATAGTTCATCTGGAGCGCGAAGTCGGACAAGCGCTCGAGATAGGCCTCCGCGTCGTCCTTGGTTTCGATGACATGCTTGGTGTCGAGTGCGTCAGGCGCCTTTTGATAGGCGCCGGTGAGCTGGCTCAGCACATAGGGCACCGGATAGTCGTAGGAATCGACGCCGACGAAGGGGAAGGTCGCAGCCTCGGCGCAGCGCTCGGACAGCCAAATCGCGGTGTCGAACTGGACACGGTCGCGACCCTGGAAGTTTTCGCGCCCCAGGGCCTTCAGCGACGCGCTGATCATGGACAGGGGGCGGAAAGTTCCCATCCGGCCGGAGTCGGATCGGTCCCCGATGATGCTCTTGAGGACCGCGCGCGGCCCTTTGTCCAGGCCAAGGCCTGACGCGTTCAGCGGATCAGCATAAAGTATCGCTTCGAATGTGAGGTCGTAGATGCGTAGCGCCTCGGCCCGAGCTGGCGAGGGAGCAGCCATCGCAGCACGCGGCAGCAGGCCAAGACCCACAGCGCTGGCCGACCCGGCTAGCCACTGACGACGATCGAGCATCCAGAACCCCTCCCTACGAACCGGCGGCAAAGAGCGCACGCCAGGCGGGAGTCGGCAAGCCGCGATCAGGCGGCGCGGCGCTCGGCGATCTCGGCAGCCATGCGAATGGCGGCGATCAGGCTGTCGGGACGTGCGAGCCCGCGGCCGGCGATGTCGAAGGCGGTGCCGTGGTCGGGCGAGGTGCGGACGATCGGCAATCCGAGCGTGACGTTCACGCCGCCCCAGAAATCGAGCATCTTAACCGGGATCAGGGCCTGGTCATGGTACATGCAGACCACCGCATCGAAGCGGGCGCGGGCGTCGGGATGGAACAGGCTGTCGGCGGGACTCGGGCCGCGGACGTCGATCCCTTCCGCGCGCAGGCGCTCGACGGCCGGGACGATGATTTCGACGTCTTCGCGTCCGATGCTGCCGTCTTCGCCGGCGTGGGGATTGAAGCCGGCGACGGCAAGCCGAGGGGTCTCGATCCCGAAGTCGCGCTTCAGGGCCTGTGCGGTGACCTGGGCCGCGTTGACGATGGCGGCCGTCGTGAGCAGCGCCCCGACCTTGGCCAGCGGCTCGTGCACGGTGACGAGCGTGGTGCGAAGGCCGGGTACGGCCAGCATCATGACGGGGCCGCGGGCGCCTTGGTAACTGGCCGCGGCGGTCAGTTCGCCAAGGAACTCGGTGTGGCCGGGAAACTGGAAGCCGGCCTCATAGAGCGGGGCCTTGGCGATCGGGGCCGTGACCAGGCCGCTAACGGCGCCCGACAGCGCTAGGCCGACGGCGGTTTCGATCCAGCGGATGATCGACGACGCTGCGGCTGGCGATGGTTGGCCCGCTATAACCGGGCTGCGGAGCGGGATGTCGAGGACGGGCAGGGCCTCGCCGAACACCTCCAACGCCTGCTTGGGCGCGGTCACCCGACGGACCAGGTGCATGCCTGAGCCGGAGGCGGAGGCCAGCGCCTGGAAGTCGCCGATCACCACGAAGGGCAGACTTTCGGTCCGCAGCTGGCTCCAGGCCTTGAACACGATCTCAGGTCCGACCCCGGCGGGGTCGCCCAAGGTAAGGGCGAGCGGCGTGGTCAGGTTCACCGCGTCTCGATCGTGGCGGAGGTGCGCAGGTCGCGCATGTAGCGCCGCGCGATCATGCTGAGCTGTTGGCCGAACAGGCGGCTTTCGATCTGCTCGGGCGTGATCGCCTCGGCGCCACCGGCGCGCTTGGCGCAGACCGCCAGGATGTGGAGGCCGGCGCCAGTGCGGATCGGACCGGACACCTGACCAGGCTGCAGCGTCTCGACGGCGGTGCGGAAGGCCGGCGCAAGATCCTTGATCTCCGCCTCGCCCAGGTCGCCGGCGACCACGCCGTTGACCTTGGCCGCCTTGGCTTCGATGTCGCCGCAGCCGCCGGTAAGTTGACCGCGAAGGGTTTCGAGCGTCGCCGTCGCGGCCGCGATCTGGCCCTCGGTGGCCGTCTGCGGAAGCGCGACGGCCGCCTGCTTGAGGTGGACCACCGAAGCGTTGGCGCCGGAACGCTTGTCGCGCAGGAAGATGATGTAGACCCCATCGCGGACCGGGATAGGCTGCGAGAGCTGGCCGGGGCGCATCTGCTCAAGGGCGGCGTCGACCTCAGGCGCCATTTCGCCCGCGGTGATCCAGCCGGCGTCGCCGCCGTTGGCCGCCGTCGCGGAGGCCGAGAACTGCCGGGCCACGGCCGGGAAGGGCGCGCCCTGCTGCATCTGGGTGACGAGCTGGTTGGCGCCGCTGAGCGCCGCCTCAGGTCCGCCGACCCGGTTGGCGTCGATAAAGACTTCGCTGATCTGGTACTGCGGCTTGGACGCGGCGGCTTCCATGCGCTGCTGCACGGCCTTGACCTGATCTTCGCCGACGCGCAGTCGCGAGCCGTAGCGGCCGCGGATCCAGCGCTGCCAGCTCACCTGGGCGCGGATCTGGTCCTTCAGGGTATTGATGCCGATGCCCTGTCCGACCAGCGATCTGGCGAATTGATCGGGGGACATGTTGTTGCCGCGAGCCATCTCGGCCAGCTCTTCATTGACGTCCTCGTCGGAGGCGACGATGGACATCTTCTGCTGCTTTTCCTGGCTGCGGAGCTCCTGGATCTGCAGGTGCTCGTCGACCAGCGAGATCAGCGCCTCGCGCTGGAACTGGCCGATGTTTTGCTGGGTCGGCTGGATCCCGGAGGTGGCGATCAGCAGGCGCATGCGCTGGGCGAGATCATAGGTCGAGATGATGTCGTCATTGACGACGGCGGCGACCGACTCGCTGAGCCCCGCGGGCGCAGGCGCCGCTGCGGGAGCAGGGGCCGGCTGCGGCTGGGCGTCTTGAGCGAAGGCGGCGTAAGGCGGCGCAGCCGCAGCGGCGAAGGCGGCGGCCAGAGCGACGCCGCGCGCCGCAAGGCCCGTGACTTTACGCGCGCGGTTCATGGATGAGGTCTTCCTTAGCGTAGCCGTAGCAGGCGGCGCCCACCGGCGGCCGCGGTTGTCAGTTGCCATATATCGGTTCGCCCAATGTGGCGAGGGTTAGGCGGACGGTGAAGGACTCCGAAGGACCGAGGCGGCCAACGATGACGTCTTCCTTGCGATAGATGAAGTCGATGCGGGTGCACTCGTCGCGATAGACGACGCCGAAATCGCGAATAACCCACGCCTCTTGCTGGAGATCGCGGTTGCCGTAGAGCGTCAGGCCCCAGTTCTTGGTCAGATACACCTCGCCGCCGAGATCGAGGTTTTCGACCGTGGTGGTGCCGGGGATGGCGTTCGGGCTCGACCGGTCGCGTAGATAACGGACGTAGCCGTAACCCCACTTCGTCGAGACGTTGGCGCCGGTTTCGGCCCGCTGGATCTCGTAGTTGTCGGCGTCGAGGCGAGCGCGTCCGAAGAGCGAGAGGCCCGGCAGGGGTTCGGCCGTGGCCGCGACGATCCAGTCGGAAGCCTTGTCGCGCAGGCCGCTGTTGGGTCCGAAGACGTCCTTGCTCTCGCTGCGGAGCGAGCGGCCGACCAGCAGGGTCGCCCGGCGCCCGTCGTCCCACAGGATCGATCCGCGCAGGCCGACATTGGCGCGCAGGCCGTCCTCGTAGAGATCGTAGCCTGGGAATTTGTTCGGACGGAACAGGTTGGTCTCGTCGAACTCGAAGGTGAGGGCGTCCTCGTTCAGATAGACGATTTCCCCCGCAGCGTTGCGTCCAAGCTCGATCTGCTTGAGATCCGGTGACGCCGCGAGCTGGACGACCGGTTCAACAATCGCCGTGAAATTGTTGTAACGCTTGAAGAAAGGATAGCTGATGTCAGCCCCTACCACGCCGAGAGCGCGGGTCATGCTATCCGACTTCTTGGCGATGGATCCGACGCCCAGATAGTTGTCGTCGATCGAGTAGGCGTCGACGCGGGCCTGTACGTAGGGGGAAATCCGCAGGCCGCCGGCGGTCGTGTAGGTCGTGCGCCAGTCGACTTCCCCGGTCGCCCGGCGGCTGTCGAGGCCGTCGATGCGCAGCGGAGGCGCCCCGAGCGGCGACTGCTCGCGGGTCAGGGCGACGGCGCTGGCGCGGATACGGAGCCGACCGCCAGCGATCTCCTGCGGGGCCTCCCAACGCGATTCGATCAGCGGCCCCACGACCGGGAAGGTGCGCTCGTTGTCGCCGGGGCGCAGGCCCTGGATGGTGAAGGCCGCCGCCGAGAAATAGGACCGCTGATCTTCACGCGTCACGTAGACTTGGCTGATCAGGCGGCGATCGTCGGCGATGTAGGGCCCGCGAGACTCGTAGACGCCGCCGATTTCATACTTGTCGAACAGCAGGTCGTCGGAAGTGCGCTCGGCGGTGAACCCCCAGCGCCACTTGTCGTTGATCGCGAAGGCGCCCGACGCGAGGATGTAGCTGCGCGAGCTTTCGCCGCCCGAGCGGTTGCCCTTGCCGTCGAAGTCTTCCTCGTAGGTGTAGCCCAGCCGGGCGTCCAGAGCGCCGGAATAGAAGCGCTTGCGGTAATGGACGTTGAGGAAGGGGTTGACCTTCTGGTTGATCTGCGGGCTGAGCGTCAGATCAGAGTGCGGCGAGAGCACGAACAGGTAAGGCTGCTCATAGCTCACGCCCCGGCGGTTCGACGGCGAAATCTCGGGGGTCAGCAGGCCGGACTTGCGCACCGCCTGAGGGTCCGGATGCCAGAATATCGGCAGGAAAACGAGCGGCGCGCCCATGATCCTGACGACCGCATTGCGGTAGTAGACGAGCTGCTTGTCCTTGTCCTGGACGACCTTGTCGGCCTTGATCGACCAGGTGGGCGTCTTTGGCGTCGTTCCGTCGGCGGCGCAGATGTCGCAAGGGGTGTAGATCGCCCGGTTGAGCTCGTTGACCTTTTCGGACCGATGCACCGCGCTGGCCGCGGCCATCTTGACGTTCTGGGGCATGCGGGCCGCGAAACCCGTGGCCACGCCGGCCTTCATCTGGTCGTCTAGGACGATCTCATCGGCATACTCGACGCTGCCGTCGGCGTTGACAATCGAGGTGTTCCCCCTGGCCCGCATGAGGCCCTTGGCTTCGTCGTAGACGAGCTCCTGGGCGCGCAGGGTCCGGCCCTGGTAGCGGACCTCGATGTCGCCCTTGGCGGTCGTGATCTTGTTCTTGTCGTCACGGATGACGAGGTCGGCTTCCATGTAAAGCTGACCGGGGGCCAGACCGTCAGGCGAGACCGGCGCGGCGCGCGCGGCCTCCTGCGCCTGGGCTGCGCCGCAGAGCACCATGAGCGCCACGCCCGCAAGCAGGCCGCGCTTGGCGTAGGCTGAACGCCTGCCGAGACTCATGAACTCCCCTCGTCGCGGTTCGAGATCGGTTGATAGCCGTTGCGACCGGCGATTCAACCGTCTTCGGTGTAGCAGAGCAGCGCAAGCCCCGACAGCAGGGCCACCAAAGGCGGCGCCCAGGCGGCGGCGTACAACGGAATGATGTCGGCGTCGGCCAGGGCGCCGGAGAACTCGTTGAAGAAGAAGACCACGAAGCCCAGCGCCACGCCCGCACCGGCCAGGCCCGCCAGGCCGCCGAGCCGGGCCAGGCGCAGCGAGAAGGCCGCCGCAAGGATCGACATGGCCGCGAAGAGGATCGGGGTGGCCAGCAGCTGCTGGAAGCGCAGGCGATAGCCATTGGCCGAGAAGCCGGCCTGTTCGGTCAGACGGATCGCTGCCGGCAGGCGCCAGAAGGCGACGGACTCGGGCGCGGCGAAGCGTTCCATCGCCGACTCCGCATCGAGCGTCGAGCGGATCGACAGAGAGTCCGAGCGCACCGAGCTTTCGCCCGCCCCGGCCTCGCGCACGTCGGTGAGCTTCCAGTAGCCCGGGTAGAGCTGGGCCTCCACGGCCTCCAGCCGGCGCTTGAACTCAGGCCGGCCGCTCTTGTCCTTCTGGTAGACGAACAGCGATACGCCCTTCAGGCGCACGCGGCCCTGGGGGCTGTCGCGCTGCTTGGCGTGGATGACCATCTGGGTGCGGTCGTCGCCCTGGCGCAGCCACACCTCCTTGGGTGCGTCCGTCAGGTAGTTCTCCATAAGGTTGGCGCGCTCGGATTCGTAGCGGGCGCTGAAGGCGGCGGCCAGGGGATTGAAGACCAGCACCACGGCGACCCCGATCACGAAGGCTGCTGCGGCCGAGGGCAGGATGAAGCGCCAGGCCGAGACCCCGGCGGCGCGCATGGCAACCAGCTCGGACCGGCGGTTCAGACCGACATAGGCTGCGATGCCGCCGAACAGGAACACGAACGGCAACAGCAGCAACACGATGGCCGGCGCCTGCAGCAGGGTGAGAGCGAAGAGCTGGGTCACGCCGACGTCGGCGCGCACCGCGACCTCGCGCGAGAGATTGACGAAGGAGACCAGGATGATCACCGCCGCGATCACCGCCAGGGCCGCCCCGACGCTGGCCAGGGTGCGGCCCATCACATAGCGCTCGAGCTTGCCTGCGCCGATCATGCGGCGGCCTCCGCTCGGCGGCTGATTCTGTGAGGTTTCTTGCGCATGTCGATGAAGCGCGAGACTTTTTCGCGAAACACGCCGCGCAGGGCGACATAGGTCGCGGCCGCCGGGACCAGGTATTGCAGCACGTTGATCCAGGCCGCTTCTTCGGACGCCGCCTGGACGACGAAGCCGAGGATGCGGAAGGCGACGGCCACCGCGCTGACAATGGCGATCCGCCGGCCGTAGCCCATGCGGCTGAACCCGCCGCCGATGATCGCCGACACCGCCATGGCCATCAAGGCGATGTTGTAGAGCGGGCTGGCGATCCGGTTATGTCCCTCCGCCAGAAGCTTGAGACGGTTGCGCTTTTCCCAATCCTGCTGAAGGTCCGGGAAAAGCAGTTCGTGCAGGTAGCGGTCGGACGGCTTGTAATGGATCAGCTCGTCGGTGCGCATGAAGGGCGAGAGGTCGTAGGGATAGTCGTCGAAGGTCAGGTAGTTCAGGACGTCGGCGTCGCTGAACTCTTGCATCGAGCCCTTGTGCATCGCCAGCACGGGCTTGCCGTTGCGCTTTTCCAAGCGGCCCTGGTCGGCGGTGTAGGTCGTGGCGCCGCCGCCGTCCTTTTCCTGATGAATGAAGAGGTTGTGGATCAGGCCGGTGGCGTCGACGCTCTGCGCGTAGACGGTCAGGCCTGGCGCCGGGTTCGTGAACTCGCCCTCGCGGATCAGCGTCGACGCGAGGTCGGTGCGGACCTCGAACAGCGTCTGGCGCATCTCGCGGGCGGCGAGGGGTTGGATCCAGAGGTTCATCACGAGGGCCAGGACTGCGATCATCGAGGCCAGGCGGATCGCCGGCGCGATCACCCGCCAGCGGCTCATCCCGCCAGCGAAGCAGACGACGATCTCCTGCTCGGTGTGCAGGCGGTTCAGCGACACCAGGGCCGCGACGAACACGGCGATGGGCAGCACCATGTTCAGGAGCTGCGGCATCGCCAGCACGGTGACCTTGGCGAAGACCAGGGCGCTCTGCCTCTGGCTGACGATGATGTCGAGGGCCGACAGGCTCTGCGAGAGCAAGGCGACCGCGGTCAGGGCGAGCGTGGCCAGCACGGTCGGTCCCAGGAGCTGGCGGAGCAGATAGCGGTCGATCAGCGGCATGGAAGAAATGTGGGGCTGGCCGGGGATTTTTGCGCGCCCCGGACGTGATCCTGCTCTAAATCATGCGTCGCCGCGTCACACAACCGCCGCACGAACAGCCAAGCTTGTTGTCACGAAGGGCGCGGGCCCAATTTCTATTCGGAGTTCGAGACTTATGCAGATCGAGTTCGTCGCGGCCGGCGCCGCGATCGGCGAGAAGAGCGTGCTGGCCCTGGGCGTGTTCGAGGGCGAGATCCTGGCCGGCGCGGCCGGGCAGGCCGACGCCGCCGCGGGCGGGGCGATCGGTCGGGCGGCCGGCGCCCAGCGCTTCACCGGCGCCAAGGGACAGGTCCTGGACGTCCTGGGCGCGGCAGGCGAAGCGGCGCGAGTGGTGCTGGTCGGGCTCGGCAAGAAGGACGGTTTCGACGACCTGGGCGCCGAGAACGCCGCCGCCAGCGCCTATAACGCCGTGAAGACCTCCGGCCTGACCACTCTGCGTGTCGTGCTGCCTGATGCGGCCTCCGCCGCGCGCGCGGCGCTGGGCCTGCGCCTGGCCTCGTACCGTTTCGACCGCTACCGGACCAAAGAGCCGGCGGACAAGAAGCCGTCGATCGTCAACGCCCAGATCGTCGCCGCCGACGCCGACAAGGCCGGCGCCGACTTCGCCCCGCTGGCGGCCCTGGCCGATGCGGTGGCGTTCTCGCGCGACCTGGTGTCCGAGCCCCCGAACGTACTCTATCCGGCCGAGTTCGCCGCCCGCGTGAAGGCGCTGGAGACCCTCGGTCTCGAGGTCGAGGTGCTGGGCGAGGCCGAGATGATGAAGCTCGGCATGGGCAGCCTGCTGGGCGTCGGCCAGGGCAGCGTCCGCGAAAGCCAGCTGGCGATCATGAAGTGGTACGGCGCCGAAGACAAAAAGGCGCAGCCCATCGCTTTCGTCGGCAAAGGCGTCTGCTTTGACACCGGCGGCATCTCGATCAAGCCGGCCGACGGCATGGAAGACATGAAGTGGGACATGGGCGGCGCGGCCGCCGTGGCCGGCGTCATGCACGTGCTGGCCGGCCGCAAGGCCAAGGTCAACGCCATCGGCATCCTCGGCCTGGTGGAGAACATGCCTGACGGCAACGCCCAGCGCCCGGGCGACGTGGTCACCTCGATGTCGGGCCAGACCATTGAGATCATCAACACCGACGCCGAAGGCCGCCTCGTGCTGGCCGACGCCGTCTGGTACTGCCAGGAGCGTTTCAAGCCGAAGTTCATGGTCGACCTGGCCACCCTGACCGGCGCGATCATCATCAGCCTGGGCAACGACTATGCTGGGCTGTTCTCGAACAACGACGAGCTGTCGGCCAACCTGCTGGCGGCCTCGGCTGCCGAAGCCGAGCCGCTGTGGCGGATGCCGCTGCCGGCCCAGTACGACAAGAACATCGACTCGATGATCGCCGACATGAAGAACACCGGCGGCCGTCCGGGCGGCTCGATCACCGCGGCGCTGTTTATTCAGCGCTTCGTCAACGGCGTGCCGTGGGCCCACCTCGACATCGCCTCGACCGCCTGGAAGAAGCCGTCGACCGTGCCGACCATCCCGGACGGGGCGACCGGCTATGGCGTGCGCCTGCTGAACCGCATGGTGCAGGACAAGTACGAAGGCTGATCGTGCTGGATTTCCCTCCCCCTCGTGGGGAGGGACGGGTCGCGATGCGATCAGGGGGGGACTGCTGACTCAGCAAAGCCCCACCCGTCTCGCCGCTGTGCGGCGATCCACCCTCCCCATGAAGGGGAGGGAGAAGAAGGGCTTCATGCGATTCATCCTCCTGCACAGTCCGCTGACCGGCCCGGCGGCCTGGACGCCGCTGGCGACCGAACTGGCTCGGCGGGGGATCGAGGCCACCGTGCCGGCGATCCCGCCGCTGTCGGTGCTGGCCGCGCCCTACTACGAGAGCGTCGCGCGCGCGGTGGCCGTGCAGGCGCTGGGGCAGGGCGGACCCTTTGTGTTGGCCGTGCATTCGGCCGCCGGAGGCCTGGCGCCCGGCGTGGTGGCGGCGATGCGCGGCCAGGTGCGCGGGGTGCTCTATGTGGACGCGATTCCGCCTCATCCGGGCCGCTGCTGGTTCGAGACGGCCGGCGAGGGACTGGTCGCCAGCCTGAAGGCCAAGGCAGAAGGCGGTATGATCCCGGCCTGGGACCAATGGTTCCCGCCCGGCGCGCTGGAGGCGCTGTTGCCCGAAGGGGCGCTGCGCGAACGCTTCACGGCCGAACTGTCCCCGACGCCGCTGACCTGGTTCGAGGAGACTGCGCCGCAGACCGATTTGCCGGGCGACGTCGGCTGGGGCTTCCTGCGGCTGTCGAAGGCCTATGAGCGCGAGGCCGGCGAGGCAAGGCGGCTGGGCTGGCCCACGCTGCGGCGGGACCTGCACCATCTAGCCATGGCGACGCATCCGGCCGAGACTGCGGACGCCATGTTGGCCCTGACGCGGCTCTTGGGACTGAGGACGACGGCTTGAGCGAGGCGCCCTGTGAGGTCTGGTTCTACCACCTGGAGCGATCCGGGCTGGACCAGGTGCTGCCCGAACTGCTGGAGCGGACTTTGGGACGCGGCTGGAAGGCGATCGTGCGCGCGCGGGAGGCCGACCGCGTGGAGCATATGGACGGCTGGCTGTGGGCTTATCGCGACGACAGCTTCCTGCCGCACGGCCCGTCGGGCGAGCCGCAGGCCGAGCGCCAGCCGATCCTCCTGACAACAGGCTTCGAGAACCCGAACGGGGCGGATGTGCTGTTCCTGGTCGACGGCGCCGAACCAGGAGAGCTTGCCGGATACGCCCGATGCATGATCGTCTTCGACGGACGTGACGAGGCGCAGCTTGCCGTGGCGCGCAGCCAGTGGAAGGCGGTCAAGGCCAAGGGCCACCTCGCCACTTACTGGAAGCAACAGGATCGGGGATGGGAGAAGCAGGCATGAGGAAGGTCCTGGCGTTCGGTGTGATCCTGGTCGCCCTGAGCGGCTGCGTGAGCGAGCCGTCTGCGCCCGCGCCCCCGCCGCCTGCGCCCTCGCGGCCGGCCCCGCCGCCTCCGCCGCCGCCGAAGGAGCCAGACCACTGCGGCGCCGCCGAGGCGCAGAAGTTCGTCGGCCGCCCGCGCAGCGAGATCCCGGTCCCGCTGAAGCCGAACTCGCAGCGAGTGGCTTGCACGACCTGCCCGATGACCATGGACTATCGCCAGGACCGGCTGAACTTCCTCTTCGACGCCGCGACCGGCATCGTGAAAGAGGTCAAGTGCGGGTAGGGCGGGCCGCGGCCTAGGGCTGCTTCGGCGGCGTAGGCGGCGAGATGAAGGAACCCGCCGGCCCCGGGAACACGACCGGGCTCTGGGAGCCGTCGGCGGCGAGCGACGAGACACCGAAGAACCAGTCGTCGATGACGATCCCCTGCAGCGTGGTCGAGGTTCCGGTCACGTCGCGCGACTGGCTCCACTGAGGCTCGGTCGTGCCGCGCCAGTGGACGCGGTAGCCGGCTGCGCCGTCGACGGGCATCCAGCTCAGCTTCGTGTCGGGCGACACGGCGCCTTCGATCTTCACGCCTTCTGGCGGGGCCGGGGCGCGGGCCAGCGCGGCCATGGTCATCGCGTTCAGGCGGGTGACGCGGGCGAGATAGGGAAAGTCGACGCCATCGATGGTGTCGCCATAGACGCGGCCGTTCTCGGTGCGCAGATCCTGGTGCTGGCGGTCGTAGTGTTCGGCCGCCTCGGTCACGCGTACGGCCGGGAAGCCTTTGGCCAGCATCTCGACCTGATCGCCGCCGCGGCCATAGCGGTCGGTGCGGTAGACCATCATCACGTCCAGCTTTCCGAGGTCGGCGGCCTGCCGGTCGGCAAGGGCGTCGACGAAGCGGGCGAGGTTGCGCGAGGGACTGTCGACTTCGCCGCCATTGTAGCGGCGCTGATTGGCCTGCTCGGGCGTCTCGACGCTCTTGGTGCCTTCGGAGAACACCCGGACGCGGTCGCGAACGACGACGCCGGACTGGCCGTGGGTGTTGCCGACGATGTCGTTGTTGAGATTGGCCTCGACCTTCCAGCCGCGCTGGACGGCGAAGTCGGCGAGCACCTTGCCGCCGAGCAGACCCTGCTCCTCGCCTTCGAGGGCGGCGAAGACCAGGGTGGCGGGGAATTTGTATTTGGAAAGCACGCGGGCGGCTTCCATGACCGCGGCCACGCCTGAGGCGTCGTCATTGGCGCCTGGCGCGTCGCTGATCGCGTTCATCGGGTCACTGACCCGGCTGTCGATGTGGCCAGAGATGACGATGACGCGGGCGGGGTCGCTGGTTCCCCGCTGAATGGCCAGGATCGCGCCCACCTCGCTGGGTGTGGGGACGCGTTTCCCGGTGAAGGTCTGCTTGGGGACCTGGACCTCCAGGCAGCCGCCGCACTCTTTCGACATCGCTTCGAACTGCGCCGCAGCCCAGCGTTCGGCCGCACCGATGCCGCGAGTTGGGGAAGCGCGGTCCGACAAGGTGTGACGGGTGCCGAACCCGATGAGTTTCTCGATGGTGGCGCGCAGTCTGGCCTCGTCGACGGACTTGGCGATGGCCGAGAGTTGGGCGTCGGGCTTTTCGGCGGCGCCGGCAGGGCCGGCGGCGAGCAGGACGGCCGTCGAGGCGGCGAGGATGGCGCGCATGGATCGTTTCCCCCGTTTGAAGGATGATCAGTACGCCGCCTTCGCCGCTGGGCTCAAGCTCAGGGCGCCAGACGCACGGTCACGGTCGTGGAAAGACCGGGCCGCAGGCGCGTCAGGTCGGGCTGGCCGGCGTCGAGCGCGATACGGACGGGCACCCGCTGGACGATCTTGGTGAAGTTGCCGGTCCCCGGCTCGAACGGCAGCAGCGAGAACTGCGACCCCGAGCCCGGCGCGAAGCTGTCGACCTTGCCGTGCAACTCGACGCCGGGCAGGGCGTCGATCTTCACCTTTGCGGCCTGGCCCGGCGCCATGCGTGCGACCTGCGTCTCCTTGAAGTTGGCGGTGACGTAGAGGCTGCGCATCGGGACCACCGTCAACAGGCGCGAACCCGGCTGGACATAATCGCCCGGTTCGACCTGGCGGTCGCCGACCACCCCGTCGATCGGGGCCAGCACGACGGCGTGGGCCTGATCCTGGCGGGCGAGGTTCAGCGCGGCCTCGGCCCGAGCGACCCCGGCCTCGGCCTGGGCGAGACCGGCCGCCAGGGTGGCGCGCTTGGCGCCGGTGACGGCGGCCTGGTTGCGGCTGACCTGGTACTGGGCCTCGCTGCGCTGGACGTCGGAGGCGGCGGTGATGGCGGCGGCGCGCACCTGGTCGGCGTCGCGGCGGGCGACCGCGCCGGAGGCCACCAGGCTGTCGAACCGGGCGCGGTCGGCCTGGGCCCGTTCGTTCTGGGCGTTTGCAGAGCGAACGCCAGACTGGGCGGCAGTGATGTTGGCGGCCGCCAGACGCTCTTCGGCCTCGAGGGCGACGAAGGCGGCGCGGGCCGAGAGCACGGCGGCCTGGGCGTTCTGCAGGTCGGCGGAGGCCGAGGCGACGCGGGAATCGAACTCCTCGGAATCGATGCGCACCAGCGGCTGGCCGCGGCGGACCGGCTGGTTGTGGGCCACCAGCACCTCGGCGACCAGGCCGCGGACCTTAGGGGCGACGGTGGAGCTGTCGGCCTGGACATAGGCCGCATCGGTCGAGACCGACGACTTGGGCATGGCGATGACCGCGCCGCCGGCGACTGCTGCGGCGATCGCCGCGCCGACCGCAAGAGTCGTGCGTCGCGAGAAGGGCAGCCCACGGCGAGGCGCGGCGGCAGACTCGGCTGCGAGCGAGACGGCGGCTTCGGACATCAGGCGGCCTCCAGGCCGAGGCGGGTGAAAAGACCTTCGCGCGACCGGCGCAGGATCAGGTCGGAGCGGTCCGGGTCGGGCTCGGCCCGGGAGAGGGAAAGGGCCCCGACCAGCTCGGCCAGGACGCAGCCGGCCTCCAGATCGGGTTCCGGGCGGCCGAGCTCGGCGAGATTGCGCGCCATCTGGGTTTCGAGATGGGCGACGCCGGCGGCGAAGCGCTGGCGCGAGGCGGCGGTCAGCCGCGGTGCGTCGGCGTTCAGGAATGGCAGCGGGCAACTGGCGCTGCGCGTGTCGCGGTGCTGAGGCGACAGGTAGAAGCCGATGTAGGAGGTAAGGCGCTGAGCCGCCGTGAGATCGGTCGCGTCGAGCACCATGCGGCCCTTGGCTTCCTCGAACATCTGGCCAATGCCGGCGGCGACGAGGTCGTCCTTCGACTTGAAGTGGGCATAGAAGCCGCCGTGGGTCAGCCCAGCCTTGGCCATCACATCGGCGACGGCGACGCGGTGCGGGCCCACGGTGCGGATGGCCTTCGCGGCCTCGATCAGCACCCGCTCGCGGGTCTTTTCCTTATGTCCGGCCTCGTAACGCATGCTTGCGGCCTCCTTTTATATGATGCACATCATATCATAAATCTGAGGAAGGCAAGGTCGGTCGATGGGTGAAGTGGTCGCCATGGGGCCCGCCAGGGGCGAGGCGTTCGATCCGCAGGCGCTGCCGACGTCGCGCAAGTTCCTGATCTTCGGGGTGCTGGCGTTCGGGCAATTCATGGCCCTGATCGACATCCAGATCGTCGCGGCCTCGCTGAACAGTGTGCAGGCCGGACTTTCGGCGGGCCCGGACGAGATCAGTTGGGTGCAGACCGGCTACCTGATGGCCGAGCTGGTGATGATTCCATTCGCCGCCTTCCTGGCCCAGGCGTTGTCGACGCGGTGGCTGTTCGCGGCCTCGGCCGGCCTCTTCACCCTGGCCAGCGCCCTGTGCGGCATGGCCTGGGACATCGATTCGATGATCGCCTTCCGGATGATCCAGGGCTTTGTCGGCGGGGCGATGGTCCCGACGGTGTTCGCGACGGGCTTCACCCTCTTCTCAGGTCCGCAGCGGGCGATGATCCCGGCGATCCTGGGCATGGTCTCGGTGCTGGCGCCCACCCTGGGCCCGACGGTCGGCGGCTGGCTGACCGAGGTCGCCGGCTGGCGCTGGATTTTCTATATCAATATCGTGCCGGGCATCGCCGTGACGGCGCTGGCCTTGCTGCTGGTGCGGGTGGACCGGCCGAACCTCTCCATGCTGCGCAAGATCGACTATTCGCACCTGGCGGCGATGGCGGTGTTCCTGGGCGGGCTGGAATACGTCCTGGAGGAAGGGCCGCGACACGATTGGTTCGGCGATCCTTCCATCGCCACGGCGGCCTGGCTTTCGTTCGTGGCCTTCCTGCTGTTCCTGGAGCGCTCGTTCCGCTCGGGCGGACCGATCGTGCGGCTGAGCCCCTTCCGCCGGCCGACCTTCGCCATGGCCTGCGCCTTCAATCTGGTGATCGGGTTCGGGATCTATTCCTCGACCTACCTGATCCCGCTTTTCCTGGGGCGGGTGCGCGGATTCAACAGCATGGAAATCGGCACGACGGTGTTCGTGACGGGCCTGGCGCAGATCATCTCGACAGTGATCGCAGCTCGCCTGTCGCAGCGGGCCGATCCGCGGCACGTGATCACAGTCGGGCTGGTTCTCTTCTCGCTGAGCCTGTGGTGGACAGCGCATCTGACGCCGGACTGGGGCTTCTACGACCTGCTGGGGCCGCAGCTGCTGCGCGGCTTCTCGGTGATGCTCTGCATCGTGCCGAGCGTCAACCTGGCCCTGAACGGGTTCGAGCAGGCGGAGCTGCGCTACGCGTCGGGTCTGTTCAACCTGATGCGCAATCTGGGCGGGGCGATAGGCATAGCCGTGGTCAACACCTGGCTGGGCGACCAAGCCCGCATCCACGTGGCGCGGATGGGCGAGAGCCTGGGGGAGGCGGGCCGCTCGGCGCCGGACTTCGCCGCGGGCCTGGCCGCCCGCTTCGCCGCGATCACGCCTGACCCGGTCCACGCCGCCCTGCTGGCCCAGGCCGAAATGGCCAAGGCGGTCGGGCGCCGGGCCCTGACCTACGCCTTCAACGAATCTTTCCAGCTGATGGCCTGGATGTTCCTGGCGGCGCTGATCATGGTCCCGTTCTGCCGGCCCGCACCTCAGGGCGCGCCGCCGCCTGCCGACGCGCACTGATCAGCGGTCGTCGCGCTTCTTCATGATCCGCTTCCAGGCGGCCCAGGCGCCGGGCGCGACGATCACGGCCGCGAGCAGCAGGTAAACGATGCGAGCTTCCTCAGGCATGTTCAGAACTCGTCGTCGTTGGGGATGTTGAGCAACTCGCCGCAGGCCTTGCAATGGACGGCGTCCACGTCGTGCCGCCGTAGGCCGCAGGTCGGGCAAGTGAAGCGGATCTTGTAGGGCCGGAACAGGGCCTGGGCCAGGCGCACGAACAGTGTAATCCCGGTCAGCATGGTGACGATCGAGATCACCCGTCCCCAGGTTCCCGGCAGGGTGATGTCGCCGAAGCCGGTCGTCGTCAGGGTGGCGATGGTGAAGTAGAGGGCGTCCAGATAGCCATCGATGCCCTCGGTCCGCGCGAAGCTGGTGTAGACGAACCCGGTCATGATGAAGACGAAGGTGATGAGGGTGGAAGCCGCCCGGATCACGTCTTCCCAACGGGTCTCGTTATAGCGCCGCCCGACCGTGTCCCAGAAGAACTCGGAGTGAATGAGCGTCCAGAGGCGCAGCACCCGCAGGAAGGCCAGGTTGAACAGCCAGAGCGGGAAGAGCAGCGTCACCAGGACGAAGAGGTCGATCCATGTCACCGGCCGACGCAGCCAAACGCCCAGGTTGTCGCTGGCGATCGCGCGCGCCACCAAGTCCGCCGCCAGGATCAGGGCCATGGCGTAGTCTACGAACAGGAAGACCGGCGTATCGCGCAGCAGCGGCGAGGCGATGAAAAAGGCGATCATCACGAAGTCGATGGCGATGACCGTCAGGCGGAAGCGGACCGAGCGGTCCGACGTTCCGAAATAGAGCTCGTGCAGGCGCGCCCGGATCCGGGGCGCCAGGCGGCGCTGACCAGGTTCAGGCGAGGAGGCGGCGTCGGCGGGCATGGCGTCAGCTTAGCCGGGCCGGCCGAATGCGGAAGGCCCTAGCCGTCGGCCTTCAGCGCTTCATAGGCCTCATTGGCGTCGAGCCACTCCAGTTCGGCCGCTTCGAGCGCGGCCTGAGCCGTTTCCCGCTGGCGGCCGAGTTCAGCGGCCTTGGCGGGGTTTTCGGTGAAGATCTTCGGGTCGGTCAGGGCCTTGTCGATCCTGGCCACGGCGTCGGTCGCACGGGCGAGCGCGGCCTCTGCGGCCTCGGCTCTGCGGCGCGCCGTGCCGGTCGGGATCTTGGCTTTCGGCGCTGGAATCGGCTTGGACGCGGCGGGTGGTTCGGCCTCCCGCACCTGGGTAGGCGCCTTCCCGGCAAGCTTGGCGCGGTCGATGACGAACTTGGCGTAGTCGTCCATGTCCCCGTCGAAAGGGGCGATGGTCCCGTCCGAGGCCAGCCACAGGCGGTCGGCGACCAACTCCATCAGCGAGCGGTCGTGGGTGATGAGGATCACTGCGCCCTCGTAGTCGTTCAGGGCGTCGAGCAGGGCCCGGCGGCTATCGATGTCCAGGTGGTTGGTCGGTTCGTCGAGGATCAGCAGGTGCGGCTTCTCGGCCGCGACGAGGTTCAGCAGCAGGCGCGCGCGCTCGCCGCCGGAGAGGTTGGCGACCGTGGTCTCGACTTTCTCGTGTCCCAGCCCGTACTGGGCCAGGCGGGAACGGCGGGACGCCTCGGAGGCCTCCGGCATCTCGCGGCGGATGATGTCGAGCGGCGTGTCGTTGGGATCCAGCGCCTCGATCTGATGCTGGTGGAACCAGCCGACCTTGAGCCGTGCCGAGCGCTTCAGGTCGCCGGTCCGGGCGTCCAGCGCGCCGGCGACCAGTTTTGCGAAGGTCGACTTGCCCGCGCCGTTGACGCCCAGCAGGCCGATGCGGTCATCGAGGTCGAGCCGCAGATTCAGGCCCTTCAGGATCGGCGGATCGTCGCCATAGCCTGTCGCCACGCCCTCCAGCCGCACCAGGGGCGGCGCCAGCGGGCGCTCGGGCGAGGGGAGAATGAAGGGCGCCGTGTGTTCGATGACCACGGCCGAGACCGGCGGCAGCTTGGCGAGCATCTTCAGGCGCGACTGAGCCTGGGTCGCCTTGGACGCCTTGGCCCGGAAGCGGTCGACGAAGGACTGGAGGTGCGCGCGCTGGGCCTCGACCTTGGCCTTGGTCGCTTCCTGGAGGCGGGCCTTTTCCTCGCGCTGGCGCTCGAACTGGTCGTAGCCGCCGACATAGAGGGTAAGCTTGCCGTCGATCAGGTGCAGGATATGGTCGCAGCTGTTGTTCAGGATCTCGCGGTCGTGGCTGATGATGACCGCGGTGTGCGGGTACTTTTTCAGCCGGCTTTCCAGCCAGAGCGCGCCTTCCAGGTCGAGATAGTTGGTCGGCTCGTCGAGCAACAGCAGGTCGGGCTCGGCGAAGAGGGCGGCGGCCAACGCGACGCGCATGCGCCATCCGCCGGAGAACTCGGCCATCGGCCGGGCGAGGTCGGCGTTCGAGAAGCCGAGACCGGATAGGATTTCCGCCGCCCGGCTGGGCGCGCGATCCGCCCCGATCTCCGACAGGCGGCCATAGATGTCGCCCATGCGCTCGGGAGTGGCGGTCTCCAGTTCCGCCATCAGCGCGGCGCGTTCCTCGTCGGCGGCCAGTACGGTGTCGATCAAGGGAACCGGCGTGGCCGGGTGCTCCTGGTCGACCGATGCGATGCGGGCCTGCTTGGGATAGCCGATTTCGCCGTCGCCGGCGTGAAGCTGGTCCAGGATCAGCTTGAAGAGGGTCGACTTGCCGACGCCGTTGCGGCCGACCAGGCCGACCTTGGCGCCCACGGGGATACTCACGCTCGCATGGTCGAAGAAGCGGCGGCCCCAGGAGTCGAAAGTCAGGTCGTTGATCAGCAGCATGAGAGCGCGGGGGATTAGCAGAGGCCGGCGCCAAAGGCGACCGCCGCCGCATGCTTGGCGTTGTCACATCAGGCGGCTATAAGCCCGCCACCGCGCGAGAGCCGCGCCTCCCCAAGAATAAGACAAGCAAAGACATGACCGAACGCACCTTCTCGATCATCAAGCCGGACGCCACCAAGCGGAACCTGACCGGCAAGGTCAACGCGGTGATCGAAGACGCCGGCCTGCGCATCGTCGCCCAGCGCCGCATTCAGATGAGCCAGGCGCAAGCTGAGAAGTTCTACGAAGTCCACAAGGAGCGTCCGTTCTTCGGCGAACTCGTGGAATTCATGACCTCGGCCCCGGTCGTGGTTCAGGTGCTGGAAGGCGAAAACGCCGTCGCCAAGTACCGCGAAGTCATGGGCGCGACCAACCCGGAACAAGCCGCCGACGGCACCATCCGCAAGCTGTTCGCCCTGTCGGTCGGTGAAAACTCGGTCCACGGCTCGGACAGCCTGGAGAACGCGAAGATCGAGATCGCCCAGTTCTTCACCGACGACCAGATCGTCGGCTGATCGCTGGAACAGTGAAGCTCGTAGCGCGTTGATATGGAGCGGCTACGAGCCCCACTCTAAAGGTCCATCCCAGCGGACCTGCCGCGAACGAGGGTCCCGTTCGGCGAACGCCGGGCGGGGCCTTTTTGCTTTGTGATCTAGCGCGGCCGGGTGATCTGGCTGGGGCGCAGGTGCGGCGAGTGGAGGCGGTCGTAGGCTTCGGCGGTTTTCAGGTGCAGTGCGGCGTCCAGCAGGCGCGCCCCGCGCAGGCCATTGGGCGGGGGTTCGGGGCTCAGCGCGCGCCAGAGGCTCTCGGCTTCCCGGTGCAGGCGTTCATTTCGATCCATGCGATCCATGCCGGTCGAACAACGTACACGGCGCTAGGTTCCGCCCGGTAAAGTTAAAGAACTGCAAAATTCCCCGAGTGATGCTTTGAGTCACTTGGACTTTTTACTTGTAATGCCTGTCTCACCGACCACCGGTTTGACGCTACGGCACGGGTTTCGCGCAATCCTGCTTTTAGGGTACCTGGGGGCGGCCAGGTGTGGAGGACGCGTTGGGCGAGAGCTTTCCCGAGATCCGCGAATCGGTGCGCAGGCTTTGCGCACAATTCCCTGGTGAATACTGGCGTGAACTCGACCGCGAGCGGGCCTATCCAAGCCAGTTCGTCCAGGCGCTGACGAAAGCCGGCTTTCTGTCGGTGTTGATCCCGGAGCAGTACGGCGGCTCGGGTCTGGGGCTGTCGGCAGCCACGGCGGTGCTGGAGGAAATCCACCGATCAGGCTGCAACGGCGGCGCATGCCACGCCCAGATGTACACCATGGGTACTGTGCTCAAACACGGGTCGGCCGCGCAGAAGGAAATCTATTTGCCCAAGGTGGCGAGCGGTGAGCTGCGGCTACAGGCCTTCGGCGTGACGGAGCCGACGGCCGGGACCGACACGACCCGCATCTCGACCTTCGCCCGGCGCGACGGCGACCATTATGTCGTCACAGGCCAGAAGCTGTGGATCAGCCGGGCGGAGCATTCGGACCTGATGGTTCTCCTCTGCCGGACCACGGCCCGCGAGGACGCGGTGCGGCCGGCCGAGGGGATGAGCGTGCTGTTGGTCGACCTGCGCCACGCGGTCGGGAACGGCCTGACCATTCGGCCGGTTCGCACCATGCTGAACCACGCCACGACCGAGCTCTTCTTCGACGATCTCAAGGTGCCGGTCGAGAACCTGGTGGGCGAGGAAGGCAAGGGCTTCCGCTACATCCTCGACGGCATGAACGCCGAGCGGATTCTGATCGCGTCGGAGTGCATCGGCGACGGCAGGTTCTTTGTCGACCGGGCCAGCGCCTATGCGAGCCAAAGGGAGGTGTTCGGCCGGCCCATCGGTCAGAACCAGGGCGTGCAGTTTCCGATCGCCCGCGCCCACGTGCAGGTCGCCGCCGCCTCGCTGATGGTCGACAAGGCCGCGGCGATGTTTGACGCCGGAGAGCCGTGCGGAACTGAGGCCAACATGGCCAAGATGTTGGCTTCCGAAGCTTCGTGGTTCGCGGCGGACGCGGCGATTCAGACCCACGGCGGCTTCGGTTTCGCCGAGGACTACGACATAGAGCGCAAGTTTCGGGAGACGCGGCTGTATCAGGTGGCGCCGATCTCGACCAACCTGATCCTGAGTCACGTCGGCACCCATGTGCTGGGCATGCCGAAGAGCTTCTGATTTTTCTCCCTCATGTATGAGGGCGGCGAGCGGGGTGCTGGATGTACGATCTTCTGAAAGGCCTGCGGGTCGTTGAGGGCTCGGCCTTCGTGGCGGGTCCGACCTGCGGGCTTTACCTCGCCCAGTTAGGCGCCGAAGTGATCCGCTTCGACAATATCGGCGGGGGGCCCGACTTCCGTCGATGGCCGCTGACGCCGGGCGGCGACAGCCTCTATTGGGAGGGGCTGAACAAAGGCAAGAAGTCCATCGCCATCGACCTGTCCCGGCCGGAAGGCCGCGAGCTGGCCGCACGGCTGGCCGCAGCGCCCGGCGAGCAAGGCGGAGTGTTCGTGACCAACTTCCCGGTCGAAGGTTTTCTTTCCTACGAGAAGCTCAGCGCTTTGCGGCCCGACCTGATCTGCGCGCGGGTCATGGGCTGGGCCGACGGCGGACCGGCGGTCGACTACACCGTGAACAGCGCCGTCGGCGTGCCGCTGATGAACGGCTTCCCCGGGGAGCCGCGGCCGGTCAACAACGTGTTGCCGGCGTGGGACCTGCTGACCGGTGCCTATGCGGCCTTCGCCCTCGTCTCGGCCCTGCACGCGCGTCAACGGGACGGGAAGGGGCGGGAGATCCGCATACCGCTGTCGGACATCGCCGGATCTACCATGGCCAACCTGGGCTATCTGGCCGAAAGCCTGGCGGGCGAGGATCGGCCGCGGATGGGGAACGACCTGTTCGGCGCCTTCGGGCGCGACTTTCAGCTGAGGGGCGGTCAGCGGATCATGCTGGTGGCGATCACGCCGCGCCAGTGGAAGGGCCTGACCGAGGTGCTGGAGATCACCGCTGAGGTCGCAGCGCTGGAAGTTGAGCTGGGCGTGGGCTTCGGCGCCGACGAAGGGGTGAGGTTCGACCATCGCGACCGTCTGTTCCCGATCTTCGAATCCGCCTTCGCCCGCAAGAGCCTGGATGAGCTGAAGCCGGCCTTCGACCGCGAGGGCGTCTGCTGGGGCCCGTATCAGCCGATGAGCGCGGCCGCGGAAGACCCGCGGCTGGTCAAGGGCAATCCGGTCTTTGCGAACATCGCCCAGCCGAGCGGGCGGACCTACCCGGTGGCCGGCTTCGCGGGCACGATCCCGCAGGAATTGCGCCAGGCGCCGCGCCCGGCCTCGCGTCTCGGCCAGCACACCGACGAGGTGCTGAGCGGGATGCTGGGCCTCAGCAGCGGCGAGATCGCCAGATTGCACGACACCGGTGTGGTCGCCGGGCCGGAGGGACGATGAGTACGATCGAGATCGGCGAGCCTTCGGAAGGCGTGAAGGTCGTCACCCTGTCGCGGCCGGACGCCGCCAATGCGCTGAACACCGCCATGGGCGAGGAATTGCTGGCGCTGTGGACCGCGATGGCCGGCGACGCGTCGGTCCGCGTGGCGGTGCTGACCGGAGCCGGGCGGTTCTTCTGCGCCGGGGCGGACCTGAAGGAACGCGACGGCATGAGCGACCAGCAGTGGTCGGACCAGCACGTCATGTTCGAGGCGATGATCCGCGCGCAGTTGGCCTGTCCGTTCCCGATCATCGCGGCGGTCAACGGCGCGGCCATGGGCGGCGGCTGCGAGATGGCCCTGGCCTGCGATTTCGCCTGGGCCTCGGAGACCGCGCGCCTGGGCCTGCCGGAGGCGGGGCTGGGGATCATCCCGGGGCTTGGCGGCACCCAGTACGTCGTGCGGGCAGCCGGAGAGCGGCGGGCCGCCGAGCTGCTGATGTCGGGCCTGCCGATCGATGCAGCGCGCGCTCGGGACTTCGGCCTGGTCAACCACGTGACCCCCCCGGATGAACTGATGCCTCAGGTGCTGGAGCGTGCACGCGTGATCGCCGCCAAGGCGCCGCTGTCTGTGCGGGCGCTGAAGAAAGTGGTGCATGACGGCGCGGCCCTGCCGCTGGACCAGGCCATGGAACTTGAGCTGGTCGAATACAATCGCCTGTTCCGGACAGCCGACCGCCGCGAGGGCGTGGCCGCGTTCAATCAGAAGCGGACGGCCGTGTTTCGCGGGGAATGAGTCGAATTTCCCTCCTCCTTGCAAGGCGGGGGGGATCGGCGCGAAGCGTCGAGATGGGTGGGGCTTGGGACCCCACCCTGAGGGCGTCGCCGCCTGTCCCTCGCCATGAAGGGGAGGAAGATAGCTCGACCTACTCCGCCGCTGCGAGCTCGCCGCAGACGAAGGCGTCTTCGCCGGCCGCGATCAGACCTTCGAGCACTTCGGGCAGATGGGCCGGATCGACGATCAGGATCAGGCCGACGCCGCAATTGAAGGTCCGTCGCATTTCATGCTCCGCGACGCCGCCGACCTCCTGCAGCCACTGAAAGACCGCGGGCAGAGGCCAGGCGTTCCAGTCGAACTTGGCGACCAGGCCTTCGGCGATGGCGCGAGGCGGGTTCTCGATCAGACCGCCGCCGGTGATGTGGGCGCAGCCCTTGAGGCGGCCGGCCTTGATCTGCGGCAGGACGCTCTTGATGTAGATCTTCGTCGGGGCCATCAGCGCCTGGGCCAACGTCTTGCCATCGGCGAACGGCGCGGGTGCGTCCCAGGCCAGGCCGGAGCGCTCGACGATGCGGCGGACCAGCGAATAGCCGTTGGAGTGCGGGCCGGACGAGCCGAGGCCGATCAGCACGTCGCCGGCCTTTTGCGCCGCCAGGTTCGGCAGGACGCCGCCGCGGTCGACCGCGCCGACGCAGAAGCCGGCCAGATCGTAGTCGCCCTCGGAATACATGCCTGGCATTTCCGCGGTCTCGCCGCCGACCAGGGCGGCGCCGGCCTGGTTGCAGCCCTCCGCGATGCCCTTGATCACCCGGGCGGCGGCGTCAACGTCGAGCTTCCCGGTCGCGAAGTAGTCGAGGAACATCAGCGGCTCGGCGCCCTGGGCCAGCAGGTCGTTGACGCACATGGCCACCAGATCGATCCCGACCGTGTCGTGCTGGTCCGTGTCGATGGCGATCTTCAGCTTGGTGCCGACGCCGTCGGTCGTGGTGACCAGCAACGGATCGTCGTATCCGGCCGCCTTCAGGTCGAACAGCGCGCCGAAGCCGCCGAGCGCCGCATCGGCCCCCGGGCGGCGCGTCGCCTTGGCGAAGGGCTTGATACGCTCTATCAGGGCGTTTCCGGCATCGATGTCGACGCCGGCCTGGGCGTAGGTGAGGCCATTGGGCCGGTCGGTCATGTGACGCCTTTGGGTACCAGGACGATTAAGAAATTGGCCGCTGCGCGCATGTGGCGCTTGCAGACTCGGCCTTGCGCGAGCGTATAGCTACTTGATGACGCCGATTACAACTACCGCCGAACTCCAGGCGTTCTGCGACAAGATCAAAGGCCAGCCCTTCGTCGCCGTGGACACCGAGTTCATGCGCGAGAC
>NZ_JAYRSU010000015.1:0-116722 GCF_041919955.1 Phenylobacterium sp.
TTGGGGAAGTGCGGCCGTAGCCGCTCCATCTGCTCGTCCGTCAGCCAATACAGGTCGCTCATATCCAATCTCCTTGCAGAGCCTGAATCAGATCGAGCGCATCACATCAATGGGTCCTGAGCCTAGGGATTGTCCTTCGGCGCGCCGAAGTCGGCCGAATTGACGCCCATGGCGGCGTCGAAGCCCGGCACCGGCACGGTGTTCAGGTAGTAGATGTCCTTCTTGTCGGTATAGGCGCCGACGACCCAGCTCAGCGGTCCGTCGCCTTGCGAGGCCAGGCGGATTTCCTGGGCGAAGAAGGTGCTTTCGGTGGTGTCGACCAGCGGGCTCGGCTTCACCGGGAACAGGGCCAGCAGCCCGTCCAGCGAGCGCTTGTTGACCGTCTTGCGGTCGAAGTACGAGGTCGACGAGACCAGGTTCGCAAAGCCCAGGTCGTAGTTCATGGTCAGGTTGTAGATGTCGAGGTCATCGACATAGCCATCGGACGAGACGTAGTCGCGGCCAAGGCCAGGCACGCGCTCGAGGTCCTCGGGACGGCCGCCGTCCTTGTAGTGGTGCTTGAAGTAGGTCAGGTCGGCGGTGAAGTCCTCGGTGACCTGGAAGCGAGCTTCGATCCGGCCGCCGACGGCCAGGCCGTCATTGACGTCCTTCTCGCCGGTCGCGACGTTGTCGATGTAGCCCGGGGTCTTGGTGTAGTAGCCCGAGGCTCGGACGGCGACGCGGTCGGTCACGACCGGCACGTTGACCAGACCCTTCAGCGAATAGCCGTTGCCGCCTTCGCTGACGGTCGAGACGCCGGCGTCGATCTTGCCTTCGAAGGTGTTCAGCTGCGGGCGATGAGTGATCATCCGCACGGTGCCGGTCATCGAGCCGGCGCCGTACAGCGTGCCCTGCGGGCCGCGCAGGACTTCGACGCGCTCCAGGTCGAACAGCGCCAGTTCCGGGTTCAGGGCGCCCATCGAGATCGGGATTTCGTCGATGTAGATGCCGACGGTTTCCTGATTCTGGGTGTCGTTGTCGTTGCCCCCGCCGTTGGTGATCCCGCGGATCGACAGGCGCGTGCGGCCCGGTCCGTTCTGGTAGGCGGTAAGGCTGGGCACCGAGCCCAGCAGGTTGGTGTAGCTTTCGGCGCCGAGCTTCTGCATCGCCTGCTCGCCGACGACGTTGATGCTCATCGGAACGTCCATGACGGACTCGGTGCGCTTACGGGCGGTGACGACCAGTTCGTCGACGACGCTTTCCTGCGCGAAGGACGGCGCGGCGGTCAGAGCCGTCGCCGAAATCAGAACCGACGCGGCCAGCAGGCGCGTCTTGTTGCTCATAGCCATGGATATGTCCCCTCCCGGTGGCGCACGCCCCGCGCTCCAGACGCAAGGCGTGAGATTCGTGAGCCGGAACATAGGGGCGCGGCGCGCGCCAGAATGATGCGCCAAGCACTCATTCTGATGCGCCATGCAGCCAGTCGAGTTCCGTCACAACCTGAAATACGCGCCGGCGCGCGGCGCTACCGGCGAAGATAGGCCTTGGGCAGGCTGTTGAAGCGTCGGCGGAAGGCGGCGGTGAAGTTCGTCGCGTGCTCGTAGCCCACCGATTCGGCGACCTCGGCGATGGTCATTGAGCCGTCGCGCAGCAGCTCCAGCGCCCGTTCCATGCGGCGCGCTTGGCAGAAGTCGAAGACGGTCGAGCCGAACATCTCCTTGAAGCCGACCTGGAGCTTGGTGCGGTTGACGCCGACGCGGCGGGCCAAAAGCTCGATACTGGGCGGGTCGGCGAACTCCTCGACCAGGATTTCGCGCGCCTCGTACAGGCTGTCGCGCTCGCTGCGACGAAGGGGCGGAGCGACCTGCACCCCGCGATCGTCGCCATCCACTGCGTCGACCAGGAGGCAAAGCATCTCCATGACCTTGGCCTCGAGGTAACGCTGGCGCAGAGCGCCCTTGAACGAGGCGCCGACGATGTCGCGCACCGCGCCCTGCATCCCCTGGTTCAGGCGCATCCCGATATGATGGAACCCCTGCCCCGGCCGGTCGAGGTCGCGCAACAGCCGTGGCAGCTCGCCGGTCTCCAGGCCCATGATCCGCGCGAGGTTGCCGGCGTGAAAATGCAGGGTCAGCGAGGCCAGTCGCTCGCGGCCATGGATATGCAGGTCGTAGTCACGGCCGGCCGGCAGGCTCAGAACCGAGGCGTAACCCTTCTCGACCCGCACCGCATTGGGGCCGGCGTCATGCAGGCCGATGCCGCCGGCGACCACGAAGCGCAGCGAAACGAGGTCCTCCGGCACCCGGATCGGCAGGGTGTAGTGTTCGTCGTAGCTGCTGTCGGCCACGCAGACGAGAAGGTGGTCGTAGAGGCGCACGACGTCCCAATAGCCGGCTCCATGCTGCACCGGCAGGCGCGCGGACGCGGGCTCGCGCCGCGGCGCGCGCGGCGGGCCGGCCACATGGCCGTTGAACCCGTCATAGATGTCGCGAACATCGGCACGCGACGACAGAAGGTCGTTCATCCACACCCCGAGGCCGAACTCAGCGTCGGCTCAGGCGGAACCTGTCGCAGCGACACGCAATTGTCACGAAGCCGACGCCGGGCCGGCGCGGATTTCCGCACCCCTGTCACATAGGAAGCGCGCTTAGCCCGCCCCCTCGACCACGACGACGGGGGCGAAGGTTCCTTCCTGCGGCGCGGCGAATCCCAGACGCGCGCCGTCACCCATCGGCTGAAGTTCCACCGGCGCGCCATCGGCGAGGCGCCGGGCGCGCCCTTCCAGGCGCACGCCCGGCAGATCGAAGGCCGTCCCCGGGCTCCCCAGCGGGATGACATAAAGGTCGCCCGCCTTGGCCGTGAAGCGGACCGCCGTCCCGTCCGCCGCCACAGCGTCGGACCTTCGCCAGGGCCGCGCGCCATAGATCGCCGCGCCGTTGGCCCTCAGCCAGGCGCCCATCTGCGCCAGCCGCCGCAGCTGCGGCTCGGGGACCTGGGCGTCGCCGCCGCGCGGGCCGATATTGAGCAGCAGGTTGCCGCCCTTGGAGACGCAGTCGATCAGTTCGCCCAACAGGTGTTCGGCGCTTTCATAGTCGGCCTCGGTGTCGTTGCGGTTGAAGCCAAAGGAATGGCTCATGCCGCGCGTCGCCTCCCATTTGCGGTCCTGAACGCTGTCGAAGCGGACATATTCGGGCGTCCGAAAGTCGCAATGCGGCACCGGCGGCGGCACCACGCCGTCCGCGCCGCCGCTGTGGGCGGCCTTCTTCTCTATTTGGGCGTCCAGGATCCGGCGGGGCAGCTTATACCGAAGCAGCCTGGCGGAGAGGGTCGGGGTCTTCCAGCGATCGTTGACGACGCCGTCGGGAATGGCTGCGTAGTAGTCGGCGAACAGCGAGAACAGCTCGCGCTCGCTTCCCGGCCACGAGATGTCGTTCCACAGCACAGCCGGCTCGTAGCGCTCGATCAGCTCGCGCGCTTGGGCGGCCGCATAGGCAGGATAGCCGCCACCGGGGACCGAGCCGACGAAATCCATCAATGTGCGCAACGGCTCGGGATTGAAGCTCCAGTCGATGCCGCCGGAATAATAGACGCCGAACCGCAGCCCCTGTCGGCGGACCGCGGCGGCCAGTTCGCCGACCACGTCGCGCTGGGTAGCCCAGCCCTCGCGATGCGGGTTGGCGACCTTGGACGGCCACAGGCAGTAGCCATCATGGTGCTTGGTCACCAGCACCACGTACCGGGCGCCCGACGCGGCGATCGCCTCGGCCCAGGCGTCGGGGTCCCATTGGGCGAGGCCCGCCAGGAACGGCTCGCGGAAATCCGCGTAGGGCGCGCCGCCATAGGTCTCCTGATGGAACTTCGCCGAGGGCGTGTCTGGGGACTTGATCGCGTTCTCGTACCACTCCGTATAGGGCGAAAGCGCCACCGCGCGCCGGTAGTCGGTCTTGAAGATATCGGAGATCTTGCCGACGCGGGGCGCGAAGGCCGGGATCGAGAACAGCCCCCAATGGATGAAGACGCCGAATTTGGCGTCGTCGTACCAGGCCGGCAGGGTCCGCCCAATGAACGCGGCGGCGTCCGCCTCCGATCGCGCCATGGCGCCCTCCCCTCCGCTAAAGACGGAACGCCCGCCGGTGACCAGCGGCGCCGCGCCATCAGACGAGCAACGGCGGAGCTTGGCAACCCTGGCGGATCAGGCCGCCAGGTCTCGGGACGCCGCCACCGGCTCGGGCTTGGAGAACTGCATCACGCCGTCTTCCACCGAGCCGAAACGCAACGCCATCATGTCGAGGGCGTAGTTCTGATGCAGCTTCCAGGGCTTCTTCGTTCCCTGCTTGGGGAATTGCGCGATGCCGCGCTGGACGTAGCCGGACGAGAAGTCGAGCCAGGGCGCAGTCTCCACGGTCGGGTCGGCCCTGGGCGTGGCGATCGGGCGGCCGGTGCGCTCCATGTGATTCAGCAGGCGGCAGACATACTCGCACGTCAGGTCGCACTTCAGCGTCCAGGAGGCGTTGGTGTAACCGAAGGCCGAGGCCAGGTTCGGCACGCCGCTGTACATCATCCCCTTGTAGCTCATCGTGTCGGCCATATTCACCCGCTGGCCGTCGACCAGGACCTCGAGCCCGCTGAGCAATTGCATCTTCAGCCCCGTGGCGGTGACGACGACATCCGCCGCCAGTTCCTGGCCGGACTTCAGCTTCACGCCGGTCTCGGTGAACGTCTCGATGTGGTCGGTGACGACGGAAGCCGAACCCTGCTTGATCGCGTCGAACAGGTCGGCGTCCGGCACCAGGCACAACCGCTGGTCCCAGGGATTGTAGCGCGGCGTGAAATGGGTCGCGACGTCGTAGTCCGGGCCCAGGTGCTCGCGCACCATTCCGATGATCCGCTCCTTGGTCTTCTGGGGCTTCTTGCGCGCCAGGTTGAAGAACAGCATGCCGAACAACACGTTGCGCCAGCGGGTTATCCCATAGGCGAGCTTGGCCGGCAGCTTGGCCCGGAGCCAGTTGGCGGCGGCGTCCTCGGCCGGCCGCGAGACGACATAGGTCGGCGAACGCTGCAGCATGGTCACGTGGCCGGCGGTCTTGGCCATTTCGGGAACCAGGGTCACGGCTGTCGCCCCGCTGCCGATCACCACGACCTTCTTGCCCGAATAATCAAGGTCTTCCGGCCACTTCTGCGGATGAACGATGCGGCCCGTGAACCGATCGGTTCCGGCGAACTCCGGCGTATAGCCCTCGGCGTAATCGTAATAGCCGCTGCACATGAAAAGGAAATTGCAGGTCAGGCGCACGACCTGCCGGTCGGGGCCGACCTCGGCGTCGACGGTCCAGCGGGCGTCGGCGGAGGACCACGAGGCCCGCTTCACTTGGTGGCCGAAGCGGATATGCCGGTCGATGCCATTCTCCACCGCAGTGTCGCGAACGTATTTAAGGATCGAAGGGCCGTCGGCGATCGCCTTGGCCTCGCGCCACGGCTTGAAGGCGTAGCCGAGCGTATACATGTCGCTGTCCGAGCGGATACCGGGATAGCGGAACAGGTCCCAGGTGCCGCCGATCGCATCGCGGCCTTCCAGGATCGCATAGGTCTTGCGCGGACAGTCGGCCTGTAGGTGGTAGGCCGCGCCGATCCCCGACAGGCCAGCCCCCACGATCAGAACGTCGAAATGTTCGGTGGCCAAGTTTCCATCCTCAAAGGCGTAAAACAATTGGCACGCATGATGCGCCGTTCGCTGTCTTTCGCCAACAGCGCCTTGCCATGACCACGATTGCTCCCTCCAGATGGAGCCGGTGTGAGCGGGAGACGCAGGCGTGACAGAGTCCAGGCATCCCCGCGTCGTCATCGTCGGCGGCGGGTTCGGCGGCCTGGAAGCGGCCCGGACCCTGACCAAGGCGCCGGTGGAGATCACTCTGATCGACCAGCGCAATTATCATCTGTTCCAACCCTTGCTGTACCAAGTGGCGACGGCGGCCTTGTCGCCGTCGGAGATCGCCTGGCCGCTGCGCCACGTTCTGACCCGACAGGCGAACGTGCGGGTGGTGATGACCCGGGCGCAAACTGTGGACCTGGAAACACGCCGGGTCGTCACAGCCGACGGCGACTTTCCCTACGACTATCTGATCATCGCCACCGGTGCGGCCCATTCCTATTTCGGCAAGCCTCAATGGGAGGACGCCGCGCCGGGCCTGAAGAGCCTGGAGGACGCGACCGAATTGCGCCGCCGGGTGCTGTCGGCCTTCGAGCGGGCGGAGACGGCGCCGCCCTCGGAGCGCCCTGCCCTGTTGACATTCGTGATCGTCGGAGGCGGCGCGACCGGCGTCGAGATGGCCGGCGCCGTCGCTGAACTGGCCCGCGACGCGCTCAGCCGCGACTTCCGCCAGATCAACCCAGGCCAGGCCCGCGTGCTGCTGGTCGAAGCTGGCCCACGGGTGCTGCCAGTGCTGGCCGAGGATCTGTCAGCCTATGCCGCCAAGGCATTGAATGACATCGGTGTCGAGGTTCTGACCGGAACCATGGTCACCAGCCTGGACGATCAGGGGGTCGATCTCGGCGTGACCCGCGTTCCGTCGCGCACCGTGATCTGGGCAGCGGGGGTGGCGGCCTCGCCATTGGCGGCGAACCTGGCCGGCGAGCATGACCGCGCCGGACGGGCCAAGGTCGCGCCCGACCTCTCGCTGCCCGGCCACCCCGAGGTGTTCGTGGTCGGCGACGCCGCCGCCATCGCCGTCGACGGCAAGCCGGTTCCGGGCATCGCGCCGGCCGCCAAGCAGGCCGGCAAGCATGCCGCTCGTCAAATCGCCGCGCGCCTGGCCGGCGCCGCGGGCGCCGAGCCCTTCCGCTACGCTCACGCCGGCGACCTAGCTACCATCGGCCGCCACGCCGCGGTGGTGCAGATCGGCAAGACTCGGCTGACCGGCTTCATCGGCTGGGCGTTCTGGGGCGTAGCCCACGTCTACTTCCTGATCGGCCTGCGTAACCGCATCGCGGTGGCGTTCGACTGGCTGTGGAGCTGGCTGACCCGCCAGAGGAACATTCGGCTGATCGTCCAGCATCGCGGGCAGGATAACTAGCCGCCCGCCGGCCATCCGCCGCCAAGTGCTTTGTAGACAGCCGCCACGTCGGTGTTGACGCCGGTCTCGGCCACGCTGACCGCGTCCTCGGCCGCCAGCAAGGTGCGTTCGGCGTCGAGCAGCACCAGAAAGTCGACGACGCCCTCGCGGTATCGCAGCCGCGCCAGTTCCGCCGCCCGTCGCGAGGCCGCCGCCTGATCGTTCAGGCTGCGCAGCTGAGCCTGACGCTGGGCGTAGCGGACCAAGGCGTTCTCGACGTCCTCCAGCGCCCGCAATACGGTCTGGTCATAGACCGCCAGGCTGGCGTCGTTGCGGGCTTGGGCGGCCTTCAGCCGCGCTCGCGCGCCGCCGATGTCCAGGCCTGGCCAACTGACCGTAGGGCTCACCGACCACGCGTTGCTCGCCGCCTCGCCCAGCGACGAGAGATCCCCCGCCAGGAAGCCTATGAAGCCGTTGACCCGTACTCGCGGGAAGAGATCGGCCGTCGCCACCCCGACCTTGGCGGTCTGGGCCGCCAGCCGCCGCTCGGCGGCCTGCACGTCCGGCCGCCGTCGCAGCAGATCGGCCGCCTCGCCGATCGGGAGGGCCTTGGCGAACGGCGCGGTGCGCGCGCGCTGCGCCGCCAACAGATCGTCCAGGGCGCCCGGCCGCTCGCCGACCAGCACCGCCAGCCGATAGCCCGCGGCCCGCTCGGCGGCGACGAAGGTCGGGATAGTCGCCTCGGTGGCCTTCAACCGCGCCTTGGCGCTTTCGATGTCGATGGGATCGGCCCCGCCGACATCGAACCGCGCCTGGGTGATGCGCACCGTTTCACGTTGGGTCTCCAGATTGCGGCGGGCTACGTCCAGCCGCGCCTGGGCGCCCCTCAGTTCGAAGTAGTTGCGAGCGACCTCGGCGGCGACGGTGACCTGAGCATCGCGGAGGTCGGCGCGAGCGGCGCCGACCTCCGCCCCAGCCGCCTCGCCTCCTCGACGAACCCGGCCGAAGAGATCGAGCTCCCAGGCGGCGTCGAAGCCGGCGCTGTAGGTCTCGCTCTCGACGCGGGCGCCGCCTGAACCGGGTTGTTGCTGCTTGGCCTGGGTCGAGGCGCCGGCGGCCGTGACGCGCGGCAGTTGATCGAGCCGCGCATCGGTTAAGATGGCGCGGGCCTCCGCCACACGCGCCAGCGCGATCTTCAGGTCAAGATTGGATGAAAGCGACCGCGCAACCAGCTGATCCATAACGGGATCCTCAAATTGCCGCCACCAGTCCGCCTCCGGGCCGGCGGCGGCGAAGACGGCGGGATCGGCGTTGTGGAAAACGGCCGGCGGGGTCTGCGGCGTCTTGTAGTCCGGTCCCACTGCGCAGGCGCTAAGCGCGAGCGCGAAGAGGGCCGGAACGGTCAGTCTTAGGACGTTCAAGAGCGGGCCTCCTCGATGGCGCTCTGGCTTGCCGCCGCCCGGGTGCGGCCCGTGAAGCGGCGGATCAGCAGGTAGAAGACCGGCGTCAGCAGCAGACCGAAGAAGGTCACGCCCAGCATGCCGGCGAACACGGCCACTCCCATTGCGTGACGCATCTCGGCGCCGGCGCCATGGGCGAACACCAGGGGCGCGACCCCCATGATGAAGGCCAGCGAGGTCATCAGGATCGGACGCAGCCGCAGGCGGCAGGCCTCCAGCACCGCATGCCAGGTCGAGTCGCCGTGGGCCTCACGGTCGCGCGCAAATTCGACGATCAGGATGGCGTTCTTACAGGCCAGGCCCACCAGCACGATCAGCCCGATCTGGGTGAAGATGTTGTTGTCCCCTCCGGTGACGAACACCCCGAACAGGGCCGACAGCAGGGTCATGGGCACGATCAGGATAACCACCAGGGGCAGGCTCCAGCTCTCGTACTGGGCGGCCAGCACCAGGAAGGCCAGCAGCACACAGAGCGGGAAGACCAGGACCGCGGTGTTGCCCGCTAGGATCTGCTGGTAGGTCAGGTCGGTCCACTCATAGCCCATGCCGTTGGGAAGCTGGGCCTTGACCAGGTCCTCCATCGCCTTCTCGGCCTGGCCGGTGGAGAAGCCTGGCGCGGGGCCGCCGTTGATCTCCGCCGAGAGATAGCCGTTGTAGTGGGCCACCCGGTCTGGACCGGTTGTCTGCTTCAGGGTCACGAAAGCCCCAAGCGGCACCATCTGGCCGGCGGCGTTGCGGGTCTGCAGGCGCAGGACGTCGTCGGGCTCCAGCCGATGATCCTGCTCGGCCTGGACGTCGACCTCGTAGGTTCGGCCGAACCGGTTGAAGTCGTTCACATAGACCGAGCCAAGATAGACCTGCATGGTCTCGAACAGGTCCGTGAGCGACACCCCCTGAGCGCGGGCCTTTTCGCGGTCGATGTCGGCGTCGACCTGAGGCACGCTGATCTGGAAGCTGGAGAACGAGCCGGTCAGGGACGGCTCCTTGCTGGCCTTGGCCACCATGGCCTGGGTCTGGTTGTAGAGTTCCTCGGCGCCCAGGCCTGCCCGGTCCTCGATCTGGATCTTGAACCCGCCGATCTGGCCCATGCCCATGATCGGCGGCGGGGGGAAGACCGCCACGGAGCCGTCCTCGATGGCCGCGAACTTGGCGTTGAGGTGCTGGGCCAGGGCGTTGGCCGAGAGATCCTTGGACTTGCGCTTGTCGAAGGGGTCGAGGGTGATGAACACCGCCCCGGCGTTGGGGCTGTTGACCAAGCCGTTGATGGAGAGGCCCGGGAAGGCCACGGCGCTCTCCACTCCCGGGGTCTTCAGGGCGATGTCGCTGATCTGGCGGATCACCGCCTCGGTGCGGTCCAGCGAAGCCGCGTCGGGCAGTTGCGCGGCGGCCACCAGGTACTGCTTGTCCTGGGCGGGGATGAAGCCCGTGGGGGTGCGAATGAAGCCGATCACCGTCAGCGCGATCAGCACGCCATAGACCGCCATGGCCACGGTCGACTTGCCGAGGATCTTCGACACCCCACGGACGTAGCCCTCCGACGAGCGGGCGAAGAAGCGGTTGAACGGCGTGAACAGCCAGCCCAGCGCCCGATCGATAAGTTTCTGGAACCGGTCCTTCTCCGCCCCGTGGGGCTTCAGCAGGACGGCGGCCAGCGCCGGAGACAGTGTCAGCGAGTTGAAGGCCGAGATGATGGTGGAGATGGCGATGGTCAGGGCGAACTGCCGGTAGAACTGGCCGGTCAGGCCGCTGATGAAGGCAGTGGGCACGAAGACCGCGCAGAGCACCAAGGCCGTTGAGACGATGGGTCCCGTCACCTCCGTCATGGCCTTGCGAGCGGCCTCGAGCGGGGGCAGGCCCGCCTCGATGTTCCGCTCCACGTTTTCCACAACCACGATGGCGTCGTCGACCACCACCCCGATGGCCAGAACCAGGCCGAAGAGCGTCAAAGTGTTGAGGCCGAAGCCCAGCATCAGCATCACGGCGAAGGTGCCGATCAGCGACACCGGCACGGCGATCAGCGGGATCACCGAGGCGCGCCAGCTCTGCAGGAACAGCACAACCACGATGACCACCAGCAGGATGGCCTCCACCAGGGTGTGGGTCACCGCGTCGATGGAGCCGCGGACGAACACCGTGGGGTCGTAGACGATCCGGTACTCGACCCCTTGCGGGAAGTCCTTGGAGAGCTCCGCCATGGTGGCGCGAACGTTCTGCGAGATGTTGAGAGCGTTGGCGCCGGGCCGGGCGTAGATCGGCAGGGCGACAGCTTGCTGGTTGTCGAGCAGCGAGCGTAGCGCATAGCTGGAGGAGCCCAGCTCCACCCGGGCCACGTCGCCCAGGCGGGTGATCTCGCCGCCCTCCCCGGTCTTGATGATGATGTTGCGGAAGTCGTCCTCGTCGGTCAGGCGGCCCTGGGCGTTGATGGCCAGCTGGAAATCGGCCCGGCCGGGCGCCGGCGGAGCGCCGAGCTGGCCAGCGGCCACCTGGACATTCTGCTCGCGGATCGCCCGCAGCACATCGCCGGCGGTGAGCGAGCGGGACGCCACCTTCTCCGGATCCAGCCAGACGCGCATGGCGTAGGGCCCCGAGCCAAACATCGGCACGTCCCCCACCCCGTCGATCCGGGCCAGGTTGTCCTTGATCCGAAGCTGCGCGTAGTTCGACAGGTAGAGCATGTCGTAACGCTTGTCGGGAGAGATCAGGTGCACGACCATGGTCAGGTCGGGCGTGGCCTTGTTGGTCACCACCCCGGCCCGCTGCACCTCGGCCGGCAGCTTGGGCAGCACCTGGGCCACGCGGTTCTGGACCTGGACCTGAGCCTTGTCGATGTCGGTTCCCAGCTTGAAGGTGATCGTCAGGGTCATGACCCCGTCGGCCGTCGACTGGGACGACTGGTAGAGCATTCCCTCCACCCCGTTCAGAGCCTGTTCCAGCGGCGAAGCCACGGTCTCGGCGATGACGGTCGGGTTGGCGCCTGGGAAAGCGGCGCGCACCACCACAGTCGGCGGCACGACCTCGGGGTATTCGCTGATCGGCAAGCGCGGCAGGGCGATAAGGCCCGCCACGAAGATGATGATGGACAGGACCGCGGCGAACCGCGGCCGGTCCACGAAGAACCGTGAGACGTTCATGAGTGGGTTCCTTGGCGGCTCTGCGACCGCTGCATTGGGCGTGCGCCATCGCCAGCTTCCCCGGCGGGGGAAGCCGCAGGCCACGGAGGCCTGCCCCTCTCGCCGCCGCGAGAGATGGCTTCGAAGCCGGCGCGAGCGGGCGGAACCCGCGCCGGGGAAAGTCGCCGCCGCCGGCTATTCGACGCGGGTCGACGTGGTGATCGCGGCGGTCTGGAGTTGCGGGACCTCGACCTGAGCCAGAGCGTGGGTCGGCAGCTTGAAGGCGATCCGGGTCGGGGCGACGGTCTGACCGGGTTTCACCTTCTGGCCGCCGCCGACGATCACCACTTCGCCGGGCTTCAGGCCGGTGCGGACGATGCGCAGGTCGCCGACCTTCGGCCCCAGGGTGACGGTCCGATACTGGGCGACGTTCTTGGGGTCCACCACCAGTACGAAACGCTTGCCGAGATCGGCGCCGATCGCCCGGTCCGGGATCAGCCCGACGGTCTGGGCGTCCTCGCTGACCAGGCGGATCCGAGCGAACAGGCCCGCGGTGAAACGGCCGTCCGGGTTGGTGAACAGCGCCCGGCCGTTGATGGTGCCGGATCCGGCGTCCATGGCGTTGTCAACGAAGACCAGCTTGCCTTCGTGGGGATAGCCGTCCTCGGTCATGAGGCCCATGAAGACCGGCGAGGGCCGACCGCGGGCGCCCTGCGCATACTTCAAGAAGGTTTGTTCGTCGGTGTTGAAAGAGGCGTAGACCGGATTTTCACTCACCACCGTAGTCAGGAGGTCGGCGCTGGTGACCAGGTTGCCCGCCGTGACGATGGCCCGCGACACCCGCCCGTCGATCGGCGAGGTCACGCGGGTGAACTCCAGGTTCAACTTGGCGGCGCTGAGGGCGGCGGAGGCGGCTTCGAGCACGGCGTGGGCCGCCTTTTCTTCCGAGATCAAGCGCTCGTACTCGCTGCGCGCCAGGGCGTTCTGCTCGACCAGCCGCTCGCCGCGCTGGCGGTTGGCGATGGCCAGCTCGAGCTTGGCGCGGCCGGAATCGGTTTCGGCGGCCAAGCGGTTCACCTCGGCTTGGAACGGCCGCGGATCGATCTGGAACAGCACCTGCCCCTTGTTGACGCGGGCGCCCTCTTGGAAGCGGGCGCTGTCGACATAGCCGCTGACGCGCGACTTGATCTGCACCTGCTCCACCGGCTCCAGCCGTCCGGTGAATTCATCCCATTGACGCAGGGATTTGAAGACGGCCGGCGCGGCGGAAACCTGCGGCGGCGGCGGATCGTTGGAGGCTTGCTGGGCCTGTGCGCCGCAGCCGGCGACGGCGAGCGCCAGGGCCATGACGGAGCCGATGGAGATGAAGGACTTCACGGACATGGGATGCATCCGGCCAAACTGTCGCGGCGGCCCGCGCTTGACGCGTCGGGCGGTCGATGATTTAGGGAGAATGTGACGATACCGGTCGGTATCAACGTGAGGCATAGATACCGACCGGTCACTCTCGCGTCAATGCAAGGAAAAATGAAAATGTCGGGGAGAGAAACTGCGCCGGAGGCCGTTGCGGAAACGCCACGCCGTCCGGCCCGCGACCGGATCTTCGAAACCGCGCGCGACATGTTCTATCGTCGCGGCATCCGCGCGGTCGGCGTCGAGTCGATCGCGGCCGAGGCCGGCGCGACCAAGATGAGCCTCTATCGGAACTTCCCGTCCAAGGACGAACTGGTGGCCGAGGTGCTGCGCGAGCAGTCGCGCGAGGGCTGGGAATGGTGGGACGAGGTGATCGCCCAGTTCGACACCCCGCGCGCCAAGCTGGAAGGTCTGTTCGAGGCGTTCGCCCGGAAGTCTGAAGACATGGAGGAGTACGGCTGCGCGCTTTGCAACGCCGCGGTCGAACTGCATGAGCCCGACCACCCCGCTTTCCTGGTGGCCAAGGAGCACAAGCTGGAGACCCGCCGTCGCCTGATCGAGCTGGCCCGGGAGGCCGGCGCCAAGGACGACGACTTGGGCGACGGGCTGCTGTTGCTTCTGGAGGGCTCGTACATGGCCCGCGTCACCCTGGCCAACGAGGGTCCGGCGCGCATGCTGCCGCGGGCCGCCCGCGCGCTGATCCGCGAGCACCTGGACCACGGGGGCTGAACGGAAAAGGCCCGCTCGCAAGCGAGCGGGCCTCCCGGCGCAGACGGCTGTCGGGGGTCTTTAAGCCGCCCACGCCTGAAGGCGACGCCGCGAGCGGATCATCGCCCCGGCGCCGCAAAAGCCGACGATCATCATCGCCCACGACGCCAGCTCGGCGGGGCCGTCATCGGACGCGGTCGCCGCGGCCATCGGTTCACCACCGCTTGCGATCGCAGCCCGGCCGGTCGCGGCCGAGCCGTTCGTCATGACACTGAACGCCAGAACCGCGCCGAAGAAGACTGTGGATAGTCTAGCCTTGCTCATCTGGACCTCCTCGCCTTCCAACTCGATGCGAGGCCAGTAGCCTTAACGGCCGGCCGATCCAAACTCCGCAGATCAATCTTTTCTCTAGTTTACATTCCGACACCTACCTCTCGCCCGCTGGTTGTCTTTCCCGGGGCGAATCTTTTCCGAATGTCACATGGAGGGGGCAATCGTCACCGCCGCTGACGTCTGGCCTCCAACCCACGACTGGGCCGCACAAAAAACGATCACCGGTACGCCAGCACGCAAACTGACCGGCGACGGCGCGCGTGAGTGGCTGTAGAGAACCCCCCGCGTCGAGGATGACGTGACGACAAGCGGAAAAGCGCGCGTGGCGGACAGAGCGGAAAAGTCGCCGCCCTCGGAACTGAGGGCCAGGGTTCGGTTGCTGGGACGGGTGCTTGGGGATGTGATCAAATCCCAGGATGGCGAAGCCCTGTTCGATCGCATCGAAGACATCCGCAAGACCTCCGTGGCGTTCCATCGCGACGGCGGCGCGTCCAATGCTGCGCTGCTAGAGGAACGGCTGCGCAGCCTGGACCTAGCCGAAACGGTCCGCTTCGCGCACTCGTTCGCCTGCTTCCTGCAGATCACCAACATCGCCGAGGACTACGTCCAGCGCCTCAAGGCCGCGCCGGACGACGCGCGCCCCGACACCCTGGCCGGCAGCGTCCGCGCCCTGGCCGCCGAGGGCGTCGACCGCGACGCCGTGGCGAAGATGTTGCAACGCGCGGCCATCGCCCCCGTGATCACCGCCCACCCGACCGAGGTGCGCCGCAAGAGCGTGCTGGACCGCGCCGGCGCCATCGCCGCGGCCCTCTCGGCCTGGGAATCGGCGCTGAGTGAAGCGGCTCGCGAAGACCGGGAGGTCGAGCTGCTGCGTGAGGTCGCCATCTTCTGGCGCACCCGGCTGCTACGCGGCGTACGGCTGGGCGTCGTCGATGAAATCGAGACCGCCGTCTCCTACTTCGAGCGTAGCTTCCTCTCGGAGCTTCCTAAGCTTTATGCGCGCTGGTCGCGACAGCTGGGCGCCAATCTGCCCAGCTTCCTGCGCATCGGTTCGTGGGTCGGCGGCGATCGCGACGGCAACCCGTTCGTCACCGACGTCGTCCAGCGACAGGCGTTCGCGCGCCAGTCTCAGGCCGCGTTGCAGAACTATCTCGACCGCATTCATGCGCTCGGCGCGGAGCTCTCGATCTCCAGCAGCCTGGCCTCGGTCAGCCCGCAGCTCCAGGCCCTGGCCGACCACGGCGGCGACGCGTCGGCCCAACGTCTGGACGAGCCTTATCGCCGGGCCCTTCGCGGCGTCTACGCCCGCCTGGCCGCCACCTATCCGCTGTTGACCGGCGAAGCCCCGCCGCGCCCCTCGCCGCTCACCGCCGAGCCCTACCCCGACGCCCTGGCGCTGAAGGCTGACCTGCAGGTGATCCTCGACTCGCTGATCGAGAACCACGGCGAGACCTTCCGCGTCGGCGCCCTGCCCGAACTGATCCGTGCGGTGGACTGCTTCGAGTTCCACCTGGCCACGCTGGACCTGCGCCAGAATTCGGCCGTCCACGCCCGCACCATCGCCGAACTGATGGCCGCGGCCGGGGTCTGCTGGGACTACCAGGCGCTGGACGAGGCGGCCCGCTGCGAGCTGCTGCTCTCCGAACTGGCCCACGGCCGGCTGCTCTATTCGCCCTATGCCGAGTACAGCGAAGAAACCCGGCGCGAGTACGCGGTCCTGGCCCAGGCCGCCCGATCACGCGCGCTCTACGGGCCGCACGCCATTCGCGCCTACATCGTCTCGAACACCACCTCGGTCTCGGACCTGCTCGAGGTCTACATCCTGTTGAAGGAAGTGGGGCTGTTTCACCCGGGCGAGACGCCGCGCACCGAGGTGTTCGCCGAGCCGCTGTTCGAGACCATCGGCGATCTGCGCGCCGCGCCCGACACCATGCGGGCCTATCTTTCGCTGCCGCTGGTCCGCGCCCTGCTGGATGAAGGCCGGCTGCAGGAGGTGATGATCGGCTATTCCGACTCCAACAAGGACGGCAGCTACCTGACCTCGACCTGGGAGTTGCACCAGGCGAGCCGCGCCCTGCTGGCGGCCACCGACGAGATGGGCCTGCGCCTGCAGCTGTTCCACGGCCGGGGCGGCACCGTCGGCCGGGGCGGCGGCTCCAGCTACGACGCGCTGCTGGCCCAGCCGGAAGGCACGGTTCGCGGGCGCATCCGCATCACCGAACAGGGCGAGGTCGTCGCCAACAAGTACGCCGACCCGCAACTGGCCGACCAGAGCCTGGAGACCATCACCGCCGGCGTCGTGCTTGCCTCCCTGCGCAAGCCGTCGGCGGAACGGCTGGGCGAGAAGCACGCGCCGATCCTCGACAAGCTCTCCCAGGCCTCGATGGAGGCCTATCGCAGTCTGGTCTACGAAACTCCTGGTTTCGTAGACTATTTCTACGCCGCGACCCCGCTCACCGAAATCGTCGAGCTGAACATCGGCAGCCGCCCGGCCTCGCGCCAGCCGACCCGCAGCATCGAGGGCCTGCGGGCGATCCCGTGGGTGTTCTCCTGGTCGCAGTCGCGGACCATGCTGCCCGGTTGGTACGGCTTCGGCTCGGCGGTCGCCGCCTCAGGCGCTTCGCTCAGCGAACTGAACGAGCTGCACGAAGCCTGGCCTTTCTTCGCCACCACGCTCTCGAACATGGAAATGGTGCTGGCCAAGAGCGACATGCACATCGCCCGCCGCTACGCCGGCCTGGTCGAGGACAAGGCGCTGGCCAGTTCGATCTTCGAGCGCATCGAGGCAGAGTGGACGCGCACGGTTGAAGCGCTGCTGGCGATCAGCGGCCAGACCGCCCTGCTGGACCGCAATCCGGAGCTGTCCGAGGCGCTGCGCACCCGCCTGCCCTACATCGATCCGCTGAACCACCTCCAGATCGAGCTGATCCGTCGCCGTCGGGCGGGAGACGCGGCCGAGGCGGTGCGCGAGGGCATCCACCTGACGATCAACGGCGTGGCTGCGGGCTTGCGTAACAGCGGCTGACTAAATTTCGGCCTCGCTGTCGGATCGGAACGGCTTCTGACGTCCTTTGGGTCTGATCACCGAAGGAGGATGCGATGGCGTATGTCGACGGCTTTGTCCTGGCCGTGCCGAAAGACCGGCTGGAGGACTACAAGGCCATGGCCCGTCTGGGCGGCACGGTCTGGAAGGAGCACGGGGCGCTGGCCTATGTCGAGACCATCGGCGAGGACACGCCCTATGGTGAGCTGACCTCGTTTCCGCGCGCCGTCCAGGCCAAGGACGACGAGATCGTGATCTTCTCGTGGATCGTCTACCCGTCGCGGGAACGTCGTGACGAGATCAACGCCAAGGTCATGGCCGACCCGCGCCTGGACAGCGACCCGTCGAACATGCCGTTCGACGCCAAGCGCATGATCTTCGGCGGCTTCGAGACGTTTCTCGAACTCTGAGGCCTGCCTGCGGATCGAACGGCCAAGCTGGGCGTTCCACCGCGGCAAGCGGGAGGAACCCATGAGTCTCGACAGCCTGATGATCCGCAGCGCCAACCTGCTGGGCGCGCCTTTGAAGGACGCCGCCGGCAAGAAGATCGGCGTCATCCGCGAGGTGTTCTTCGAGCGCGACACCGGCCAGGCGCGGTTCGTGGTGCTGGAGTTCGGGGGCCTGTTCGGGTCGAGCGGCAAGTTCCACCCGATCCCTTGGCGCGCCCTGCGTTACGACGAAGCCTCCGACAGCTACCAGACGGACCTGGCCAAGGACCTGCTGAAGAACAGTCCGGCCTACGACCGCGACCAGCTCTCCGACACCGCCTATAGCTGGAGCGAGCAGGCCGAGCGCTACTTCCGCACCGACCCGGTCTGATCTTTACGACTCCCTTATGCGCCGCCCCCCAGTCCCGTCTCGAAACCTGACGGCGTGCGGCGCGATCCTCCAGACCTGACCGCACAGGATCTGGAGAATAAACTTGGCGGACCTGATCTTCCTCGCGTTGGGGGCGGGCGCGTTCGCGCTCTTCGCCGCCTTCGCGCATGCCCTGCGGCGGATCTGACATGGCTGTCGATCTGCTCTGGGCCGCCGGCGCCATCGCCATAGGCGCCTACATGCTGGCCGCGCTGCTGCGGCCGGACCGCTTCTGACGGAACCTTCAAATGACTTGGCAAGGATGGGCGGAGATCGCCCTGACGCTGGCCGCAGCCGTCGCGCTCGGCTGGCCGCTTGGCGTCTACATGTCCCGCGTCTGGAACGGGGAGCGGACCTGGCTGGATCCGGTCATGCGCCCGCTCGAGCGGGGCTTCTACGCCGCCTGTGGGGTCGATCCGAACCGCAGCCAGGGCTGGTTCTCCTACGCGGCCGCCCTGCTGGCCTTCAACGCCACGGGTTTTTTGCTGGTCTACGCGATCCTGCGCCTGCAGGGCGGCCTGCCGCTGAACCCGCAGGGTTTCGACGGAGTCTCGCCGCACCTGGCCTTCAACACCGCGGTCAGCTTCGTCACCAATACGAACTGGCAGTCCTACGGCGGCGAAACGACCATGTCGCAGTTCAGCCAGATGGCCGCCCTGACGGTGCAGAACTTCGTCTCGGCCGCCACCGGCGCAGCGGTGGCGGCAGCCCTGGCCCGCGCCTTCCTCGCCCATCGCGGCGATGGCGTCGGCAACTTTTGGGCCGATCTGGTGCGCACCACCCTCTATGTGCTGCTGCCCTGCGCCCTGGTCCTCGCCGTGACTCTGGTCGCGCTGGGCGTGCCTCAGACCCTGGTCGCCTCGGCCCAGGCCACCACGCTCGAGGGCGGGGAGCAGAAGATCTCGCTCTTCGCCGTAGCCAGCCAGTTGGCCATCAAGCAGCTCGGCATCAACGGCGGCGGGATTTTCAACGTCAATTCGGCCCACCCGCTGGAGAACCCGACCCCGCTGACCAACTTCCTGACCGCGGTGTCGATCAACGTGCTCGGCTGGGCCGCCTTCTTCGCCTTCGGCCGCACGGCCAAGGCCGGCAAGGACGTCCGCGCCCTGGTGCTGGCGGCCGCGGTGCTGCTTAGCGCGGGCGCCGCAGGGATCTATGCGGCCGAGACGCAAAGCCCGCCGGCCCTGGTCGCGGCCCACGTCGACGCCAGCCAGAACATGGAGGGCAAGGAGGTCCGCTTCGGCGCGGCCGCCTCCGCCGCCTGGACGGCCCAGACCACCGGCGCCTCCAACGGCTCGGTCAACAGCATGATCGGCAGCTACATGCCGCTCGGCGGCGGGATCGCGATGTTCCTGATGATGCTGGGCGAGATCCTGCCGGGCGGCATCGGCTCGGGCGTCGCGGTCATGGTGGTCATGGCCCTGCTGGCGGTGTTCGTCGCCGGCCTGATGGTCGGGCGCACGCCCGAGTACCTGGGCAAGAAGGTCGAGGCCAAGGAGATCAAGCTGGCCATGCTGGCCCTGCTGGTCATCCCGTTCTCGATGCTGGGCTTCTCGGGCGTGGCAGCCGTCTTCCCGGAGGCGCTGAAGGGCCTGCTCAACCGCGGCCCGCACGGCCTGTCCGAGATCCTCTACGCCTACGTCTCTACCACCGCCAACAACGGCTCGGCCTTCGCCGGCCTGACCGCCAACGCCCCCTGGTGGAATACGACGCTGGGCCTGGCCATGCTGATGGGCCGGTTCGTCCCGATCGTCGCGGTCCTGGCCATCGCCGGCGGCCTGGTCGGCAAACCCAAGCTTGCCCCGACGGTCGGCGCCATGCCCACCCATACCGGCCAGTTCGTCGCCCTGCTGATCGGCATCATCCTCATCCTGGGCGGCCTGCAGTTCTTCCCGGCCCTCGCCCTCGGCCCGATCGTCGAGCATTTCCAGATGCTCGCCGGCGTCAGCCGCTAATCGCTCAAGGCGTCTGAAATGACCGCTTCCTATGCTCCGCAAGGCGAAGGCCGCCGCAAGGCCTCGACCCTGGCGACCAGCCTCTCCCCCGCCATGCTCGGCCGCGCCGCCCGCGATGCGATGGTCAAGCTCGACCCGCGCAAGCTGACCGGCAACCCGGTGATCTTCGCCACCTGGATCGTCGCCCTGCTGGCGACCGTCTCGGCCGGCGCCGAGATCGCCCGCGGCGGCGACTTCGGCTTCGAGGTTCAGATCGCCCTATGGCTATGGGCGACCGTGCTCTTCGCCAACCTGGCCGAGAGCGTCGCCGAGGGCCGCGGCAAGGCGGCCGCAGACTCCCTGCGCGCCGCCCGCGTGACCACCAAGGCCAAGCTGATCATCGACCCCGCGACCGGCACGATCCTCCCCACCCCGGCCCATAAGCTCGGTGTCGGCGAGGTGGTGCTGGTCGAAGCCGGCGACGTGATCCCCGCCGACGGCGAGATCATAGAAGGCGTCGCCTCGGTCAACGAGGCCGCCATCACCGGCGAATCCGCCCCGGTGATCCGCGAGAGCGGCGGCGACCGCTCGGCCGTCACCGGCGGCACCACCGTCGTCTCCGACTGGATCAAGGTGCGCATCACGTCCGAGGCCGGCCAGACCTTCCTCGACCGGATGATCGCCATGGTCGAGGGCGCCGACCGCCGCAAGACGCCCAACGAGATCGCGCTCGCCGTCCTGCTGGCTGGCCTGACGCTGGTGTTCCTGATCGCCGTCGTCACCCTGCTGGGCCTGGGCAAGTACTCCGGCGTCGCGCTGCCGCCGATGGTGCTGGGGGCCCTCTTCATCACCCTGATCCCGACGACTATCGGCGGCCTGCTCTCGGCCGTCGGCATCGCCGGCATGGACCGCCTGCTGAAGGTCAACGTGCTGGCGACTTCGGGCCGGGCCGTGGAGGCCGCCGGCGACGTCGACACCCTGCTGCTCGACAAGACCGGCACCATCACCTTCGGCAACCGCATGGCCACCGAGGTCATCGCCGCCCCCGGCGTGCGCGAGGACGCGGCCCTGCGCGCCACCCTCATGGCTTCGCTGGGCGACGAGACGCCGGAAGGCCGCTCCATCGTCGACCTGATCCGCGCGCAGGGCGTCGAGGCCGAAGCCCCCGAGGGCGGGGTCATCATCCCGTTCAGCGCTGTGACCCGCCAGTCCGGGCTGGACGTCGGCGGCCGCTCGTGGCGCAAGGGCGCGGTCGACGCGATGATCCGCAGCCTGGACCTGGCCCCGCACCAGGTCCCGCCCGAGTTGACCGCGGCCGTCGACCGCATCGCCCGCTCGGGCGGCACGCCGCTGGCGGTCAGCGAGGACGGCGCCCTGGTCGGCGTCATCCACCTGAAGGACGTCGTGAAGCCCAATGTGAAGGAGCGGTTCGCCGACCTGCGCCGCATGGGTCTGCGCACGGTGATGATCACCGGCGACAACCCGGTCACCGCCGCGGCCATCGCCTCCGAGGCTGGGGTCGACGACTTTCTCGCCGAGGCCACCCCCGAGGACAAGCTGCGGCTGATCCGCGAGGAACAGGCCAAGGGCCGGCTGGTGGCCATGTGCGGCGACGGCGCCAACGACGCGCCCGCCCTCGCCCAATCCGACGTCGGCGTGGCCATGCAGACCGGCGCCCAGGCCGCCCGCGAGGCCGGCAACATGGTCGACCTGGACTCAGACCCGACCAAGGTCATCGAGATCGTCGAGGTCGGGAAGCAGATGCTGATCACCCGCGGCGCCCTGACCACCTTTTCGATCGCCAACGACGTGGCCAAATACTTCGCGATCATACCGGCCATGTTCGTCGCCGGCCTGCCCGCCCTCGGCGCGCTGAACGTCATGGGCCTCTCCAGCCCGGAGAGCGCCATCCTGTCGGCGGTGATCTTCAACGCCCTGATCATCGTGGCGCTCATCCCGCTGGCCTTGCGGGGCGTCCGCTACCAGGCCATCGGCGCCGGCAAGCTGCTGTCGCGCAACCTGCTGATCTACGGCCTGGGCGGCCTGGTCGCGCCGTTCGTGGGCATCAAGCTGATCGACCTCGCGATCTCCGGCCTGGGGCTCGCCTGATGCTGCTGCGTGAAGCCCTCGTCTCGCTCGGCCTCGTCGCCATCCTCTTCGCCTGCGCCTTCCTTGGCCAGGCCATCTAGGACCTCGAAAGCCATGCTTTCTCTCATCCGCCCCGCCGTCGTCTCGATGGCCCTGTTCACCCTCCTGCTGGGGCTGGCCTATCCCCTCGGCGTCACCGGCGTCGCGCAGGCGGCCTTCTCCCGTCAGGCGGACGGCAGTCTCGTCGCCCAGAATGGCAAGGTGGTTGGGTCGCAGTTGGTCGGCCAGGCCTTCGCCCGCCCCCAATATCTCCACCCGCGCCCCTCGGCGGCCGGGGCGAACGGTTACGACGCCTCGGCCTCCTCCGGCTCGAACCTCGGCCCCCTCAACGAGGATTTGGCCAAGCGGGTCAAGGAGAGCGCCGACGCCCTCCGCGCAGAGGGCGTCGGCGGAACCATCCCCGCCGATGCGGTGACCGCTTCCGGTTCCGGCCTCGACCCGCACATCTCGCCGCAATACGCCGACCTCCAGGCGGAGCGTATCGCCAAGGCCCGCGGCGTCGATCCGGGCCAGATCCGGGCCCTGATCGCCGCCCATGTCGAGGGCCGCACCTTCGGCGTCCTCGGCCAGCCGCGGGTCAACGTGCTGATGACCAACCTGGCGCTCGACGCGCGCTATCCGCTGGCCAAGGCCGGCTCATGACACGGGCGCCGGACTGAACAGCGCATGCATCTGATCGAGGCATTCGGGCCCATAGCCGACGGCGCCGACCGGCACGGCGCCGTCGATCGCCTCGATGACGCGCGCCGTCCAGGTCGGCCCGAAGCCGCCACACAGCTCGATGAGCTGCACGCCCTCGGCGACCAGGCCTCGCGCCGCCTCGACGACATGTTCGGGCTGCCCGACGCCGCAAGTGATCATAAGGAAGTCGGGGCTTTCCATCCGCATGACGTTCTGGCGTCCGCAGAGGCCTGCGCCAACCACGATGAAGCCGAACCGGGAAAGGGCCATGGGAATTCTCCTGTCACGCCCCCGAGGGATCGGAAGCATCCTGGAGTGCTTGTCCCGCACAATTTCAGTCCCATCCAACACCATATTGGAATAGATTGCGTCCCAATGGGTCTCAATCTGTCGCTGCAGCAGCTCCGCTACTTCACGGCCGTCGCCCGGCGCCAGCATATCGGCGCGGCCGCGCGCGACCTGAACATGACGCAGTCGCCGCTCAGCCGGCAGATCGCCGCCATCGAGGCCGAGCTCGGCTCACCCCTCTTCCTGCGCGTCGGCCGGCGCGTGCGCCTGCTGCCGGCCGGCCAGGCCCTGCTGGAGGAGGCCGAGCGCCTGTTAAGCGCCTTCGAGCGCTTCGAGGGCAAGGCCCGCGCCATCGCGTCCGGTGACGGCGGCGTGCTGCGCATCGGCTATGTCGCCGCGGCCCTGCACGCCGCGCCCCTGCCCGAGGCCCTGGCCCACATCGCCGCGGCCGCGCCTGATCTTGAGATCCGCCTGAGGCCCATGCGCTCCCACGAGCAGTTCCAGGCGCTGGAGGCGGCCGCGATCGACGTCGCGATCGCCCATGGCCCGCCGCCCGAGGGCCTGGCCCATGGCCATCGCTTCCATGTCGAGCCCTTCCGCCTGATCGGGCCGGCCGTGTGGCTGGAGGTCGCGGCCGAGCGATGGGACAGCCTGTCGGAGCGGCCGTTCATCGGCCTGCCTGCCGACGCCTTTCCGCTGGCCCGCGCCGTCCTGGCTGCGGGATGCGAGCGCGCAGGCTTCCGCATGCAGGTGCGGCACGAGGCCGAGGACGTGCTCGCTGCCTTGGCCATGGCCCGCGCGGGCCTCGGCCTCGCCATCGTCCAGGAAAGCCTGGCCGGCGGCGTCGCGTCCGTGGCCCTGCCGGCCAGCTTCGAGCCGCGCGTCGAGCTTTGGGCCGCCGCACGCCAGGACGGCGGCGCGGCGGGCCGGCGCCTGCTGAACGCGCTGATCGCGCCGACGGACAAGGACGCCGCGCCATGAACCCCGACGAACCGCGCCGTCCCGATCCAGACGCCCTGCTCGCGGCCACCCAGTCCGGTCGCGGCCGGCTGAAGGTGTTCCTCGGCATGTCGCCGGGGGTAGGCAAGACGTTCGAGATGCTCCGCGCCGCTCGCCGCCGCAAGGCGGAGGGCGGCGACGTCGTGGTCGGCGTGGTCGAGACCCATGGCCGGCGCGAAACCCAGGCCTTGCTGCGCGGGCTGGAGGTCATGGCTCGCAAGCCCATCGACTATCGCGACCGCACGCTGCTGGAATTCGACCTCGACACAGCCCTCGCGCGCAGGCCCGCCCTGCTGCTGGTCGACGAATACGCCCATTCCAACGCCCCGGGCTCGCGCCACTCCAAGCGCTGGCAAGACGTCGAGGAGTTGCTGGCGGCGGGGATCGACGTCTGGACCACCCTCAACGTCCAGCATCTGGAGAGCCTGCGCGAGGTGGTCTGGAAGATCACCGGCGTGCGCCAGCGCGAGACCGTGCCCGACAGCGCCCTCTCCCGCGCCGACGAAATCGAGCTTATCGACATCACCCCCTCCGAGCTGCGCGAGCGCATGGCCGAGGGCAAGGTCTATGTCGGGGACACCGCGCGCCTCGCCGCCGAGCGCTTCTTCAAGCCCGAGAACCTGACCGCCTTGCGTGAGCTGGCGCTGCGCCGCGCCGCCCAGACCGTGGACGACCAGTTGATGGGAGCCATGAAGCGCGCCGGCGTCGAGGGCCCCTGGGCGGCGGGCGAGCGGATTCTGGTGCTGGTGGCGCCCGACGCCTCGGCCGGCGCCCTGGTGCGGACCGGGCGACGGCTGTCGGACATGATGATGGACGCGCCATGGACCGTCGCCCATGTCGAGCGTCCGAACGCCCCGGCCGCGCCCGCGGCGGGCCAGGCGCGGCTGAACGAGGCGCTGAAACTGGCGGAACAGCTCGGCGGCGCCACGGTGGTGCTGACCGGCGACGATCTGGTCGAAAGCGTGCTCGACTTCGCCCGCCGCAACAATGTCACCCAGATCGTGGTCGGCAAGTCGGCCAGGCCTCGGCGGAACCCCTTGCGCCGCTCTCTCATCCGCGCGCTCCTGGACGAAGCCCGAGGGGCGGCGCTGCATGTGGTGACCGAGGAAGCCGAGGCCGATCCCCCCGCGCCGAGACGCCGGGCTTCGCTCGCGTCGTGGCCCTGGACCGGCCACCTGGGCGCGATCGGCCTGGTGGTCGTCGCCGCCCTGCTCGCCAACTTCACCTTCAGCATCGCCGAGACCGCGAACCTGGCGATGATCTTCATGCTGAGCGTGCTGGTCAGCGGCCTTGCCTTCGGCCTCTGGCCCGCGCTCACCGCTGCGGCGCTCAGCGCCTTCATCTACAACTTCTTCTTCCTGGAGCCGCGCCTGACGGTGCGCATCGGTCATCCGGCCGACGTGCTGACCTTCGCGGTCTTCTTCGCTGTCGCCGTCACCACCGGCTGGCTTACCGGCCGCATCCGCGATCAGTCGCGGGCGGTCTCGCAGCGAGCCTCGGCGGTCTCGGCCCTGCTGGCCGCGAGCCGCCGGCTCTCCTCCGCCGCCAAGCAGGATACGGCCGCCCAGGCCCTGGCCGAACAACTCGCCGCCGCAACCAACGGCGCGGCCGTGGTGCTGACGCCCGAGCGAGAGGACATCGTGCTGACCGCCGCCTCCCCGCCCCTGGAGGCGCTGGCCGCGGCCGACATCGCCGCCGCCCGCTGGGCCTGGGAGCGCGGCGAGCCGGCCGGAGCCGGCACCGGCACCCTGCCCAACGCCGCCTGGACTTTCCGGCCGCTGCAAGGGGTGAAGGCTCGCGCCGGCGTCGCCGGGGTCGAGCCCAAGGCCCTGGCCGTCGAGGATTCCGAGCGCTTCGTCGCCGCCCTGCTCGACCAGGGCGCCTTGGCGCTGGAGCGCGCGGAGTTCGCCGCCCAAGCCGCCGACGCCGAGGCTTTGCGTCGCACAGACCGCCTGCGCGGCGCCCTGCTCAACTCGGTCAGCCACGACCTGCGCACGCCGCTGTCGACGGTGCTCGGCTCGGTCACCACCCTGATCGACTACGGCAAGTCTCTGAAGCCGGCCGTTCAGCGCGACCTGCTGCAGTCCATCCGTGAGGAGGCCGAGCGGCTGAACCGCTACGTCGGCGACCTGTTGGACATGACCCGCATCGAGGGCGGCGCCCTGGTCACCCGGCGCGAATGGGTCGATATCCGCGACGTGCTGCGCGCGGCGGTCGAACGCGTGAAGCGCCGGCTGGACAGCCGCACCGTGACACGCGACTTCCCGGCCCAGCTGTCCATGGTCAAGGCCGATCCCTCGCTGCTGGAGCAGGCTCTGGTGAACATCCTCGAGAACGCGGTCGCCTACAGCCCCGACGGCACGGCCATCGAAGTCGCCGCCTATGAGGATCGCGGCAACGTGGTGATTTCCATCGAAGACGAGGGCCGCGGCATCCCCACCGAGGAGTTGGAGCGCGTGTTCGAGAAGTTTCGGCGGATGGAGGAAGCCACCGACCGCGGCAAGGGAGCCGGCCTGGGCCTGGCAATCTCCAAGGGCTTCGTCGAGGCCATGGGCGGGCGCATCGCCGCCGCTAGCCCGATCCACGACGGTCGCGGCACCCGTATCCTGATCAGCCTGCCCAAGGAAACGCCCATGCCTGGACACATGCTGTGACCCTGCTTCGCCAAGGCTTCGCAGGGCGGGCGCTGCTTGCTGGAGGACTTGTCCTCCCAGCTCCGCCAGGAGCGTAGGAGGATGAGCAAGCCCCGTATCCTGGTCATCGACGACGAGCCGCAGATCCACCGGTTCCTGCAACCGGCGCTGGAGGCGGCGGGCTACGAGCCAATCCGCGCCGAGACCGCCGCCGATGGCCTGAAGGAGATCGCTCGCAGGGCGCCCGACGCCGTAGTGCTCGACCTCGGCCTGCCCGACTTCGACGGCAAGGAGGCCATCGCCAAGGCGCGCGCCTTCTACGATGGGCCGATCATCGTGCTGTCGGCGCGCGACAAGGAGACCGAGAAGATCGACACCCTCGACCTCGGCGCCGACGATTACGTTGAAAAGCCGTTCGGGGTCGGCGAACTGCTCGCGCGGCTGCGCGTGGCGCTGCGCCACACGCTGCGCACGCGCGGCGCAGAGCCGCTCGTGCAAGCCGGCGACCTGACCATCGACCTCGTGAAGCGGCTGGTCACCCGCAGCGGCCAGCCAATCCGGCTGTCGCCCAAGGAGTACGACTTGCTGGCCCAGCTGGTGGAAGGCGGCGGGAAGGTCGTAACGCACCGCCAGCTGCTGACGGCGGTCTGGGGCCCGGCCCACGTGGAGGACGTACAGTACCTTCGGGTCTTCATCGCCCAGCTCCGCCAGAAGGTGGAGCCGGACGCCTCCGCACCGAGCCTGATCGTGACCGAGCCCGGGGTCGGCTATCGCTGGCTGGGGTGAGGCCGCGCCTCGCGGTTCATCGGCGGCTGGTGTTCTTCGATGACGTCTTCCTGTTCGGCCACACGCACGGCGCTGCGGACGTTCAGACGCGTCAGCACGTCGGCGTCCTCGCCATAAACGTCGCGCGCCTGCGCAAGCTGGTCGCGCCAGGCCAGCCGAGCCAGGCTGTCGGTCTCGCCGGCATAGAGGATGTTCACGCCCTTACCTGCCGGCTTGCAGATGATGTAGTTGGCGCCGGCAGGCGGCAGGATCCGATCCTCCTCGAGCGCCTGATAACGGTAGAGATTTCCGGACTTGCCGACGATTTCGATCTGACGGGCCAACGCACGCTCCCGACTGGGTTGGTAGACGTTCCGAAGGCGGACAAGCCGCGCTCGCGCCCCCTGTAAGGCCCGCGACTTGGGCGAAAAGGAGGCCGCAATGTGCGACCAGACATCATCTTGCCTTCATCGGCGAATGGCGCCGCAAAATCTCGGAACAACCTTCGCCATAAGGCGTTAGGCGTCTTGCGACCGCTCTGCTAGGTTGTCGGTCGAGGCGTTTCGAGTCACGCGAACGCCGTCAGTTTGAGGCATCGACGCGAGTACATGGATCGTCCCGCCGACTTCAGCCTGGAAGAGACGCCCGAGGGCCGCACCGCGGTCTTGTCGGGCGACTGGACGGCGACGGCGACCGAGGCCGGCGACATCGCCCGGCGCCTGGTCGACGCCGGGGCGGGGGGCGGCCTGGGCAATGTCGACCTGACGGGCGTACGACGGATGGACACCGCCGGCGCCTACGCCGTGTTGCTGGCGATGGGCGAGCGCACCGGCGAAGAGCACATCAAGGCCCGCGCCGAGACGCGGCGCCTGCTCGAACTGGTCAAGACCGCCGCAGACCAGAAGCAGACCAAACGCCGAGAGCCGCGCGGCTTCTACGAGCTGATGATCCGCATCGGCCGCGGCGTGTTCGACCTGGGCGCCGAAATCTTCGAGACCATGGTGTTCGTGGGCCACCTGCTGGTGGTCATCGGGCGCACCATCGCCAATCCCACCCGCATCCGCTGGGCGGCTTGTACCTCGCTGGCCGAGCGCGCCGGCCTGGACGCCATTCCGATTGTGACCATCACCTCGTTCTTTATCGGGGCGGTCGTCGGCCTGCTGGGCGCCAACATGCTTCGCCAATTCGGGGCCGAGGTGTTCGCCGTCGAACTGATCGGCATCGCGGTCCTGCGCGAGTTCAACATCCTGATCACTGCGATCCTGCTGGCGGGCCGCTCGGCCTCGGCCTTCGCCGCGGAGATCGGATCGATGAAGATGAACCAGGAAATCGACGCCATGAAGGTCATGGGCGTCGATCCGTTCGAGGCCCTGGTCTTCCCGCGCTTTGCCGCCCTGCTGACGATCATTCCGCTGCTGACCTTCGTGGCCACCTTGGCCGGGCTGATCGGCGGCATGCTGGTGACCTGGACCGTGCTCGATCTCGGCCCAGCCTTCTTCCTTCAGCGCATCCTCGACAACGTCGGCGCGACGCACTTCTGGATCGGGCTGTCCAAGGCGCCGGTGATGGCCGCGGTCGTCGCCGGCATCGGCTGCCGCCAGGGCATGGAGGTCGGGGGCGACGTCGAATCGCTGGGTCGCCGCGTCACCTCCGCCGTGGTGCAGGCGATCTTCGCGATCATCCTGATCGATGCGGCCTTCGCGCTGCTCTACATGAAGATGGGGATCTAGGATGAGCGACGTCTCCGCCGCCGACGATCCCGACACGCCCGCCATCGAGGTGCGGGGTCTGAGGTCCCAGTTCGGCGATCACGTGGTGCACGAGAACCTGGACCTGGACGTCCGCCGCGGCGAGGTCCTGGGCGTCGTTGGCGGCTCGGGCACAGGCAAGTCGGTGCTGCTGAACACCATCATCGGCCTCCGCCGGCCAGACGCCGGTTCGGTCAAGGTCCTCGGCCAGGACACTCAGCGCACCTCACGCCGCCGCTGGTCGCAGATCGAGCGGTCGTGGGGCGTGCTGTTCCAGCAAGGCGCGCTGTTCTCGAACCTGACTGTGCGCGAGAACGTCGCCACGCCGATGTACGAGCACACCAAGCTGCCACGCCGCGCGATCGAGGAACTGGCCGATCTCAAGATCGCCCTGGTCGGTCTGCGTCCCGGCGCCGGCGACCTGAAGCCGGCAGAGTTGTCCGGCGGCATGCGAAAGCGCGCGGGTCTGGCGCGGGCGCTCGCGCTCGACCCCCAACTGCTGTTTCTGGACGAGCCCACCGCAGGTCTCGACCCGATCGGCGCCGGAGCCTTCGACGAACTGATCCGCGACCTGTCGGACAGTCTCGATCTGACCGTCTTCATGATCACGCACGACCTGGACACGCTCTACACCATCACCGACCGCGTGGCGGTGCTGGCCGACAAGCACGTGATCGAAACCGCGCCCGTCCAAGAGCTCGAACGCTCCGAGCACCCCTGGATCCGCGAATATTTCCTAGGCCCGCGCGGCCGCGCCGCGGCCAAGGCCGCCAAGAAAGCCGGGATCACCGCCTGATGGAAAAAGACGCCAACTACGCCCTGGTGGGCTTCTCGACCCTGCTGCTCGTCACCGGCCTCATCATCTTCTCGGTCTGGCTGGCGCGCCTGCAGTTCGCACAGGAGTACGACCAGTACGACATCATTTTCCAGGGCCCGGTGCGCGGCCTCAGCCAGGGCGGCGAAGTGCATTTCAACGGCATCAAGGTCGGCGAGGTCAGCAAGATCCAGCTCGATCCCGACGATCCGAACCGGGTCATCGCCCGTGCACGTGTCACCTCCGACGTGCCGATCCGCGTCGACTCCTACGCCACCCTGGAACCTCAGGGCATCACCGGGGTGAACTACGTCCAGATCACCGCCGGCACCCCGAACAAGCAGTTGCTGAAGGACACCGTCGGTCCCGGCAAGATCCCCAAGCTGAAGACTCAGCGCAGCACCCTCTCCGACCTGCTGGAGGGGGGTGGCACGGTGCTGACGCGCACGGTCGAGGCGCTGGACCGCGTGAACCGCGTGCTGTCCGACCAGAACATCAAGACCGTCAGCGCCGCCATCGCAGACGCCCAGTCGGTCACCGCCGAGTTGCGCGATCGCAAGGCGCTGATCGGCGACGCCCAGAAGGCGTTGCAGAGCATCGACCAGGCCGCGGCCCAGATCGCCGAGTTGAGCAAGACCAGCCAGAACCTCGTCGACACCGATGGCCGCCGCACGCTCAAGAACCTGGCCGACGCCTCAGAGCAGGCCCAGGCGGCGGCGAAGGACGTGCGGGTCATCGTCGGGCGACTTGACGAACCGACCCGCGAGTTCGCCTCCAGCGGGCTGCCGCAGCTGACCGCGGCCGTGCAATCGCTGCAACAGACGGCCGAGTCGCTCGACCGCCTGATCCGCGACGTCGAATCCAATCCCCGCGGGCTGGTGGGCAAGGCCCCGGCCGAAGAGATCAAGGTCAAGCCATGAACGCCCTTCCCCGCTCCCTGAAGCTCCTGGCCGTCGGCGCCCTGGCCCTCTCGCTCAGCGCCTGCATCACGGTGTTTCCCAAGGACAAACCGGCCCAGCTCTATCGCTTCGACGGCGTTGCGACCGCGGCCGAGACGGGCGCGGCGGCGAATGCGCAGTTCGGCGTGGCGCGAGCCGGCGGCGGCTTCGTGCAGGCCGCTTCCGGCGACCGGCTGCTGACGATGACCGGTTCGCGGGCGGCCTATATCGCCGACAGCCGCTGGGTCTCGCCGGCGCAGGTGCTGTTCAACGAGGCCCTTGCCCGCGCGTTCGACGGCAACACCGGGCCCGCGCGGCTGCTCGGCCGCGGCGAGGTCGGCAAGGCTGACTACACTCTGCGGGTCGACGTAACGCGGTTCGAGACCGTATATGACCACGGCAAGGGGGCGCCCAACGTCGTGGTCGACCTGCGCGTGACCCTGACCAGCGCCGACCGCAGCGTCACCACCAGCCGCCAGTTCAACGCCGAGGTCCGCGCGGGCGGCAACCGCGTTTCCTCGATCGTCGCGGCCTATGACGCGGCCGTGGGCAAGGCGCTGGGCGAGTTGGTCGCCTGGACCAACAACCGGGGCGCGGCCTGATCAGGCGATCCCAGCGATCCGCTTGGCGGCGGTGACCGTATTCTGCAGCAGGCAGGCGACGGTCATCAGCCCAACCCCGCCCGGCACCGGGGTGATGGCGCCGGCGACCGCCAAGGCCTCCTTGTAGGCCACGTCGCCGACCAGCTTGGTCTTGCCCTGGGCGGCCTTCACCGGATCGCTGAACGGCACACGGTTGATGCCGACATCGATCACCGTCGCGCCCGGCTTGATCCAGTCCGCCTTGATCATCTGCGGCCGACCGACGGCGGCGACCAGGATGTCGGCCTCGCGGCAGACCGCCGGCAGGTCCTTCGTGCGCGAATGGGCGATGGTGACCGTGCAGTCGGCGGCCAGCAGCAGCTGGGCCACCGGCTTGCCGACCAGGACCGAGCGACCGACCACGACCGCCCGCTTGCCCGAAAGGTCGCCCGGCGTCTGGCGCAGCATGATCATGCATCCGAGCGGCGTGCACGGGATCAGGGCCGGCAGGCCCTGGGCCAGGCGACCGGCGTTGACCACGTGCAGGCCGTCGACATCCTTGGCCGGATCGATGGTCTCGATGACCGCTTTTTCGTCCAGTCCCTTAGGCAGCGGCAACTGCACCAGGATGCCGTGGATCTTCGGATCCTCGTTCAGCTGGCGGACCACGGCCAGCAGTTCGTTCTGGGTCGTCTCGGCCGGCAGCCGGTGGGTGACCGAATGCATGCCCGCCGCCAGCGAATGCTCGCCCTTGGATCGGACATAGACCTGGCTGGCCGGGTCCTCGCCCACCAGCACCACCGCCAGGCCCGGTTGGAGGCCGTGCTTGGCCTTGAGTTCGGCGACCTCCGCCGCCACCTCGGCGCGCAGGCGCTCGGCCGTGACCTTGCCGTCGATGATCTGGGCCTGGGACATGGGCTCTCCTGTCGGAACTGGCCCCGCCACTACTCGTTCAGCCTGCGCCGCGCAATGCGGCCGGGAGCCCTTCGATGAGCAGTTTCACCCAGACTTTCACCAAGTTTGCGACCGCGATCGCGCGCTGGACGGGGCGGCCCATGGTCTTCGTCGCCTGCTGCGCGCTGGTGATCGTCTGGGCCGCATCGGGACCGCTGTTCGGATTTTCCGACACCTGGCAGCTGGTGATCAACACCTCGACCACCATCATCACCTTCCTGATGGTGTTCCTGATCCAGAACACCCAGAACCGCGACAACAACGCGCTGCACGCCAAGCTGGACGAGCTGATCCGCGTGTCGAAGGCGCATAACTCCTTCATCGGCATAGAGAATCTGGCCGACAAGGAGCTGGAGAAGATCCTCGCCAAGCTGGACGAGCAGTCGGCGCAGCTGCGCGAGGCGAGCGGGCGGCAGCCGACGCGGACCTCGACGAGGCGGCGCAAGAGCCCGGCCCGGCGCAAGAGCGCCTAGCTGCGCAGCCAGGCGGCGAGCGCCCACGCCTGGGAGTCATGGCGCAGGATCTTCAACGCCTCGTGCGGGTCCAGCCACACCAGCGTGTGGTCGTCCTCGACCTTCAGCGCAGGGTCTTCCGCAATCAGATCAAGGACATGGAAGCTGCCTCGGTTGTTCCAAGGCACGCCCTCGGACCCGATGAAGAACTGGTCGGCGAGGGTCAGCGCCGCGCGCACCGCGACCTTCAGGCCGGTCTCCTCGGCGAACTCGCGGACCACCGCGACCTCGGGCGTCTCGCCTTCGTCGATCCCGCCTCCCGGCAGGTCGAAATAGGCCGGAGCGTCAGGTTTTACGATCCGAACCACAGCAACCTGCCCGTCGCGGACCAGCACTCCGAAGGCCGCGGGGCGATCTCGATAGGCCTTGTCGGCCCGCCGCTCGCCGAACTGAGGGACAGCCCGCATCACCCTAGTCCTTGCCGTACAAGGAATCGTAAGGATCGACCTTGCCGGCCAGCACGTCCTCGACCTTGAGGACCGGCCAGCCGACGGTGGCCGTAGCGCTGACACGCCAGGACGCGACGACGAGGTCCCGCAGCTCCGAAGCGCCGACCGCCAGGCGGTCCGTGGCGAGGGCCACGCCGCGCGGATCGCCGTTCCGGATGCCGCCCGCCTTTTCCAACTCGTAGAACGGGACGACGAAAGTGCTTGTTTTCAGGAGATATTCCGTCGTCCGCCGCTCCAGGGACAAGTCCTGGACGTTCAGCGGCGACATGGCTTTCGTCACATCGGCAGGTTTCACGTTGTCGAAGACGAACTCGCTCTCAAACGGGCTGTGAACCTTGGCCGTCGTGTAGCCGTTCGGGTTCGGGTAATCACCCCATCCGTTGTAGTGCACGGTCACGTGCAGCGGCTGGGCGCCGTCGCCCACGAAGTGGGACAGCTCGCCGATGGTCCGCAGGATCTGGGCCTGGCGCCGGGCGATGTCCTGGGCGTACCAGGCCTTGCGCTTGGCGTTGCGCTCGTGGGCGCGGGCGTACACCAGCACGCGCCAGTAAGCGAAGTCCTTGGTCAGTTGCTGACGGCGGTCGATGATCGAATAGGGCAGATAGCCGGCCTTCCAACTGTCCAGCCCTGCGGCCTGCAGCGCCTTCTCGTAGTCGGCGCGGGTAGCCGGCAGCGGCAGGAAGGGCGGCCCCCCCAGCAGCTTGCCCTCGTCGTCGAGGTCCAGGAAGTGACCGGCGTCGCGGTTATGGTCGTGGACCTTGCCCGAACCCTTGGAGCGGTCTTCCTCGCGCGACAGCTCGCCCACGTCGCGCACGGCGGCCGGGTTGCGCAGAAAGGCCGGAATCTCGGACGGCAGCGCAGCCATGGCGGCCTCGCCTACGATCCGATGCCCTGAAGATCCCCAGGCAAGCGCCTGGGTCGGGAGAACGAGCGAGAGAGCGGCGACGAGCAGGCGAGCTTTCATGGCGCCCGGTTTAGGCGATCTTGAGCGCGGCCTCTACCCGCTTCACCCAGGCGGCCGTCCGCGGATAGCGCCCCAGGTCGAAGCCGCCCTCGTGGGCCATGCGGGTGTAGGCCACCAGGGCGACGTCCGCGAGGGTCGCGGTCTCGCCGACAAGGAAGGCGGAACCGGCCAGCCCGTCCTCCAGGCGCTGCAAGGCCGCGTTCCCGCGTTCGACCAAGCGGGGCTCGAGGTCGGCGACCGCCTTGCCCATGTAGCGGACATGGAAGCGGGCGACGGCGACATAGGGCTCGTGACTGTACTGCTCCCAGAACATCCATTCGAGCATGCGAGCGCGGTCGTAGGCGTCGGCCGGGATCAGATCCGAGCCCTCGGCCAAGTGCAGAATGATCGCGTTGGACTGGGCGAGCGGGCGACCGTCCTCGAGCACCACGAGCGGCACCTGGCCCGCCGGATTCATCGCCAGGAACTCAGGCGTCCGCGACTCGCCCTTAAGGATATCGGTCTCGATCCAGCTGTAGGCGCGGCCCAGATGCTCAGCCACCCACTTGACCTTGAGGCAATTGCCCGAGATCGAATCCCCATAGACGCGCATCGCCCAATCCCCTTGTCTGCAAGGGGTTGATAGCCGTTCAGAAAGGTTCCCGGAAGCGGTCGTGTCCAATTGCCGCTGCCATGGAAGGTTCACGAGGGGTTGATCCGGCGTCCTGAGTCCGGGTAGGAAAGCCGCCGCTGCCAAGATCAACGACGAAGGAGCCGCCGTCATGCGACGTCGCCTCGCCGCCCTTGCCGCCCTTCCCCTCATGTTCGGGCTGACTCAAAGCGCGCAAGCCGCGCCCGCGAAAGATCCGATCGGCGACCTGATCGTCTCGGCCCTGACCGGCGCCCTGCCCGGCACGCCCGAATTCAACATGAAGGCCACCCTGTACCATGCCGGCGCCAAGGGCGTTGGCGCCCTGGACTCGCTGGGCTGCAAGGTCGTGGCCATGCGCACCGTCGCAGTCGACACCGCCGTCGTCCCGCGCCGCACCAAGCTGTTCATCAAGGAGACTGTCGGCCTGCCGATGCCCGACGGCGGCACGCATGACGGCTACTGGTACGCCACCGACACCGGCGGCGCGATCAAGGGCCAGAAGATCGACCTGTTCACGGGCCATGGCTCGTCCTCGATGAAGCCCCTCCTGGCGCTCAACCTCGCCAAGCTGACCGTCGCCAAGGCCGGCGAGTTCAAGGGCTGCCCGCCGAGCTAGGCGCTCGGCCGAACCGATTTCCCCAAGCCTGCCCTGCCCCGCCGCGGTGATCGCGGCGGCGTGAACTCCCATGGCTTGAGGACCGCATGACCATAGACAAACCCAACTTCTTCCTGCTGACCGGCGGCCCCGGCGTCGGCAAGACGACCCTGATCGAGGAACTGCGCCGGCGCGGCGAGCGCGTGGTCGAGGAGACCCATCGCCGGATCATCCGCGAGGGACGCGCGAAAAGCGGCAGCGCGGAGCTGGGCGTTCTGGCCGCGCAGGAGGACATCGCCCGGTTCGAGGCGATGAAGGACGTGCAGACGCGGGTCTTTTTCGACCGCGGCGTCATCGACAGCGTGACCCGACAGGCGCCGGCCTGGATGTGGGCGGCCGCGCGCCGGCTTCGTTACAACAAGCTGGTGTTCGTGCCCCCGCCCTGGCGGAAAATCTACGCCCAGGACGCCGAGCGCCGGCAGACTTTCGAGGACTGCCTGGCGGTCCATGACGCCATTCAAACCCTGCTGCAAAAGTTGGACTACCGGCCGGTGGAGCTGCCGTGCGCAACGGCGAGCGAGCGCGCCGACTTCGTGCTGGCCGCCGTCGACAAGGCCTGAATTTGTCGCACCGCCCCTGGGTTGTGCCCGACCGCCAGCGTGAGTCATATGGCGGCAGGATTTGGCAGCGGCGGGCGCCGGGCGTGGTCGGCGAGGTGGGAACGGCTCTGCAGATGTCTTCGCTGTCGGCGGTGCTGACGGCGTTGAAGCAGGCGCCGCTGGGCATTGCGATCTTCGACCGAGACATGCGCTATCTGGCGGCCTCGGCCCGGTTTCTGACCGAGCAGGGCCTGCCGGGCGACACCCCGCTGGTCGGACGACTGCACTATGACGTCTTCCCCGAGGTCCCCGACCATTGGCGCGCCATCCATGCACGTGCGTTGCGCGACGGGGCCGAGCAGAGCCACGACGCCGACCCCTATGTGCGGCCCGACGGGCGGCGCGAATGGGTGCGCTGGTCGCTGCGGCCCTGGCGGGCCGACGACGGCGAGATCGGCGGCCTGGTGCTCTACACCGAGTACGTGACCCCCAGCGTCGAGGCCCGCGCCCGCCTGGAAGCGGCCGAGGCCCGCTATCGCGCCGTATTTGACCAGGCCGCCATGGGCGTGGCCCGCGTCTCGCCCGACGGCCGCTTCCTCGAGGTCAATGACCGCTTCTGCGCGATGATGCGCTACGACCGCGACGAGTTGCGCGGCCTGACCTTTCAGCAGATCACCCATCCCGACGACCTGGAGACCAACATCGCCTACTCCCAGGCGCTGCTGGCCGGCGAGATCGAGACCTACTCAGTCGAGAAGCGCTATGTGACCAAACATGGCCAGGCGCTGTGGAACCACCTGACCGTTTCGCTCGTGCGCGACGGGAACGGCGCGCCCGACTATTTCGTGTCGATCGTCGACGACATCAGCGCCCGCAAGCGGGCGGAGGCCGAGCAGCAGCACTATCAGGGGCAGCTGCGCCTGTTGATCAACGAGTTGAACCATCGGGTGAAGAACACCCTGGCCACGGTGCAGTCGATGGCCTCGCAAACCCTGCGCGGGGGCGCCGATCCGGCGCTGATGTACGAAAAGCTGGAGGCTCGGCTGCTGGGCCTGTCGCAGGTGCACGACGTGTTGACCCGCGAGCGCTGGCATGGCGCGGACCTGCAGGAGGTGGCCGAGCGGGCGTTGCGCCCCTTCGATGCGACTGTCGGAAAGGTGCGGGTCGCGGGTCCCACCGTCTGGCTGCCGCCAGGCCCCGCCCTGTCGATGGCGCTGATCTTCCACGAGCTGGCGACCAATGCGGTGAAGTACGGCGCCCTGTCCACCGCCACCGGCCAGGTGGACCTGTCCTGGGCGTTGGACCCTCATGGCAAGGACTGGACGCTGACCTGGGCCGAGACCGGCGGCCCGCCGGTGACGCGCCCAACCCGCAAGGGTTTCGGATCACGTCTGATCGAGCGCGGTTTGCGCGGCGAGCTGCAGGGAACCGCGACCATGACCTACGATCCGGGGGGCCTGACCTGGATCATGCAGGCGCAGCTCCCGCCGCGTGGAGAGCCGGTCGCCTTGTTCGACGAACCGTGACCTCCGCCGGCTGGACGACGGAGGTCGGTGGTCACTATCAGGCCGTCACGAGGGCGCGGCGGCGGGCGTTGCTGCGGACCATCGAGCCGACGCCGCCGAAGCCGATGATCATCATCGCCCAGGTGGCCGGTTCCGGCACGCCGCCGACGTCGCGGACGTACCAGGTTTCGTTGGAGGACCCGTCCGGCGCGCTGGAAACGTAGCCGCTCACGCCATCGCCGAAGTCGATGTGGGTGAAAGAGCTGTTCCAGTACTGGACCGACTGCACGGTCTGGCCGTTCACCACGAAGGCCGAGGCGTCAGGGCGGTTGGCCAGTTCCTGCGCGGTGGCGTAGCGCCAGCCCTTGTGCAGTTCCGGGCCGTAGAGGATGTTGGCGCCGTACCAGGTCGGCGATGCGACCGGCGAGGCCCAGGTCCAGTCGAGCTTGCCGACGGTGATATAGGTGTCGGACGGCAGGTCGTTGAGATTGACGGCGGCCGAGGCCGAGCCGGCCGAAACGGCCAGAGCGAACGTGATGGCGCCAGCGCCGAGCAGCTTCTTGAACATGTGGACCCCCTAGCCCTCAAAAATGTCTGGGGAGTCCGAGCAAGACCGGGGCCGCAAAAAAGCGCGCCGGACCCCAGCCCGACGCGCCGATTTGGGCCGAAACGGCGCAAGCCGTTCCGGAAACGTCACATAACGGCACAGGGGCGCTGGCCCCTGCCCATCAGGTCTCGACGAAGGCGCGTTCGAGAACGTAGTCGCCGGGACTGGCCAGGGAGCCTTCTTCGTAGCCGCGGCTTTCCAGCAGCGCCTTGAGGTCCGCCAGCACCGAGGGACCGCCGCAAAGCATCAGGCGATCGACCGCGGGATCCAGCGGCGGCAGGCCGAGGTCCTCGAAGATCTTGCCCGAGGCGATCAGGTCGGTGATGCGGCCCCGGGTCTTGAACTCCTCGCGGGTCACGGTCGGGTAATAGCGCAGCTTGCCCCCGATCACCTCGGAGAGAATCTCGTCGTTCGCCAGCTCGTGCTCGAAGAGATCGCGGTAGTTGAGGTCGGCGACATTGCGCACCGTATGGGTGACGATCACCTCTTCGAAGCGGTCGTAGACCTCTGGGTCGCGGGCCAGGCTAAGCCAGGGCGCCAGGCCAGTGCCGGTGCCGAGCATGTAGAGCCGCTTGCCGGGCTTCAGGCCGTCCAGTACCAGGGTCCCGGTGGGCTTGCGGCCGATCAGCACCTGGTCGCCCACCTGAATCTTCTGCAGGCGCGAGGTCAGCGGACCGTCCTGGACCTTGATCGAGTAGAACTCGAGCTCGTCGTGCCAGGCCGGCGAAGCGATCGAGTAGGCGCGCACCAGCGGCTTGCCGTCGACCTCCAGCCCGACCATCACGAACTGGCCGCTGGTGAAGCGCAGGCCGGGGTCGCGAGTGGTGCGGAACGAGAACAACTCGTCCGTCCAGTGCTGAACCCAGGTCACGGTCTCGTAGTAGAAGGCTCCAGCCTTCTTCGCCGGAGCGGCCGGCGCGGCCGGTGCGGTTACATCAGTCATGAGCCGTCTCTAGCTGAGAATGGTTCGCATGTCAGCAGGCGGCGACTAGATGTCGCCGCCGACATTGGCGACAGCGCCCGGAGCGCGCGCGACGTGGATGCCGCATTCGGTCTTGTCCTGGCCCGCCCAGCGGCCGGCGCGGACGTCCTCGCCCTCCTCGACCGGCTTGGTGCAGGGCCAGCAGCCGATCGACGGAAAGCCCTGGGCGACCAGCGGATGGGCCGGCAGGTCGTGCTCGGCCATATAGGCGTCGAGTTCGGCCTTGCCCCAGTTGGCGAGCGGATTGAACTTCACCTGGCCGTCGGCCTGTTCGACCACCGGCAGGGACAGACGGTCACCGCCGTGAAAGCGCTTGCGGCCGGTGATCCAGCCGTCGAATTCGGCGAGCGCGCGATCCAACGGCACGACCTTGCGCACTTCGCAGCACGCGTCGGTGTCGGTCTGCCAGAGCTTGGCGTTCGGATCGGCCACGGCCAGATCGTTGTAGAGGGGACGCAGATCGCGAACGTCGGTCAGGCCGAGCCGAGAGGCCAGGTTTTTCCGATAGTCGAGCGTCTGGCCGAACAGCATTCCGGTGTCGAGGAACAGCACCGGGATGTCGGGCTTCAACTGCGAGGCCAGGTGCAGCAGCACCGCCGATTCCGCCCCGAAGGACGAGACCAGGGCCAACTTGTCGCCAAAGGCCTCGATCGCCGATTCCAGCACCGTCGCGGGATGCGCGTGTCGCAGTTCCGCATCCAGCCGGGCCGCCAGGGACGGACGCTCGATCTGATCGAAGGCCATGACGGGCTACTCCCTTTCCACGAAGGCCGGGGTCCGGCGGTCGGCGGCGCGCTGATAGACGTGGCGATGGCGGCGGGCTGAAGCGCCCCATTGCTCGGGCGTCGAGCCGTCGGCCGGTTCGAAGGCGTCAAAGCCGACCCGGACCATGAAGCCGGCCTGTTCGCGCAGCACGTCGCCGACGGCGCGGACCTCGCCCTTGAAGCCGTAGCGGTCACGCAGCAGGCGCGCGACGGTATAGGCCCGTCCATCGTTGAACTTCGGGAAGGCCACGGCGACCACGGCGATGCGCGGCAGGTCGTAGGCCAGGACCTCGACCTCTTCGGCCGGCTCCAGGCGCACGCCGACGGCGCGGCCCTCGGACAGCAGGCGCTCGCCCTCGTTCTGGAAGCGGGTCAGCGAGATGATCAGGTCGCCGCGTACCAGGTCGTCGTCGTCGCCGACATAGGTGAACGGGTCCTCGGCCAGCGAGAACACTTCGTCCTTCAGCTTAATTCGCGTCGGCATAGACGGCCTCCTTGAACGGGGCGACCCCGGTGCGGCGGAAGGTGTCGAGAAAACGCTCCTGCCCCTGGCGCTCGCGCAGATAGACGTCGACCAGGGTGTCGATGGCCGGAGCCACGCGGTTCGCCGGCAAGGCCGGGCCGAGCATGGCGCCGACCGCCGCGTCCTCCGCCCCCGAGCCGCCAAGGGTGAGCTGGTAGAACTCCTCGCCCTTCTTATCGACGCCGAGGATGCCGATGTGGCCGACATGGTGGTGGCCGCAGGCGTTGATGCAGCCGCTGATCTTGATCTTCAGCTCGCCGATCAGCTCGGCGCGCTCCTGGTCGGCGAAAGTGCGGGCGATGTCCTGGGCGATCGGAATGGCGCGGGCGTTGGCCAGGGCGCAATAGTCCAGCCCCGGGCAGGCGATGATGTCGCTGATCAGGTTGATGTTCGGCGTGCCGAGCCCGGCCGCATCGAGCGCAGCGTAGAGCGCAGGCAGGTCATCCAGCTTCACGTGCGGCAGGATCAGGTTCTGCTCATGCGTCGCGCGGATGTCGCCCTGGCCGTAGCGTTCGGCCAGGTCAGCGATCACGTCCATCTGGTCGGAAGTCACGTCGCCGGGCGTCTCGCCGATCGCCTTCAGCGAGATCTCGACGATGGTGTAGCCGGCGCGCTTGTGGGCGCGCAGGTTGTTGCGCGCGAAGCGGGCGAAGGCGCGGTCGGCGGCCTTGGCGGCCTCGAACGCTTCGGACCGAGCCGGCAGAGCCTCGAAGGCCACCGGGGCGAAGGCGCCGCGGATGCGGGCGATCTCGCTGTCGGGCAGGTCGCCGTCCGGACCGATCTTGCCCCACTCCTCCTCGACCTGGCGCGCGAACTCTTCGGCGCCGAGGGCGGAGACCAGGATCTTGATGCGGGCCTTGAACTTGTTGTCGCGACGGCCGTGGCGGTTGTAGACGCGCAGGATCGCCTCGAGATACGAGAACAACCGGTCGACCGGCAGGAACTCGCGGATCGTCGGGCCGACGAAGGGCGTGCGGCCCAGGCCGCCGCCGACGATCACCTCGAAGCCCAGGGTTCCGTCGCGGCCGCGCCGCAGCATCAGGCCGATGTCGTGCACCTTGGCGGCGGTGCGGTCCTTGGCCGACGCGGTGATGGCGATCTTGAACTTGCGCGGCAGGAACGAGAATTCCGGGTGCAGGCTGGACCACTGGCGGATCGCCTCGGACCAGACGCGCGGATCGTCGATCTCCTCGGCCGTGGCGCCGGCATAGGGGTCGGCGGTGGTGTTGCGGATGCAGTTGCCGCTGGTCTGGATGGCGTGCATGTCCACCGCGGCCAGCTCGTCCAGGATGTCGGGCGCGTCGGCCAGCCTGATCCAGTGGAACTGCAGGTTGGTGCGGGTGGTGAAGTGACCGTAGCCCTTGTCGTACTTGCGCCCGATCTGCGCCAGCGCGCGCAGCTGGGTCGGGTTCATCGAGCCGTAGGGCACCGCGATCCGCAGCATGTAGGCGTGCAGTTGCAGATAGAGACCGTTCATCAGCCGGATCGGCTTGAACTGGTCCTCGGTGATCTCGCCGGCCATGCGGCGGGCGACCTGTTCGCGGAACTCCTGGGCGCGGTCGGCCATGAATTCCTTGTCGAGGGTGTCGTACTGATACATGGCCCCTCGGTCTCCTAGCGCTTGATCAGTTTCACGCGGCCGCTGGAGCGGGCCGCGCCGGACGCTTGCTGAAGCGCGACGATCGCCGCCCCGCCCTCGGCCTGCTTGCCGTGGTGCAGATGATTGGTCGGGCCCAGCGCGCGCAGGCGCTCGCGGTAGCTGAGCGGGGCCCAGAGGTCCTCGCTCTCGACCAGGTCGATCAGATAGGGATCGACGACCACCGTCTGCTGGGTCTTGGCGTGAGCTTCGGCCGCCTCGGCCAGGGCCGGGTCGTCGAAATGCTGGGCGTCGGCGAAGCGTTCGACCCATCGCCCGTCTTTCCAGAAGACGGCCTCGCCGTCGCTGAGGCGGTTCGCGGTGAGGGCTTTCATCGGCGCAGCTCGAGCTTGGGTTCAGTCAGGACGGCGGGAGCCGCCTCCTCGGTCGGGAGGGCGAGCGCCATGGCCTCGCCCACGATCAGCAGGGCCGGGCCGGCGACCTGTTCGGTCGCGGCCGGCAGCCCGGCCAGGGTGGTCAGCACGCGACGCTCGTCGGCGCGGCTGGCGTTCTCGACGACCAGCGCCGGGGTCGAGCCCGCACGGCCCGCGCCGATCAGCCGCCCGGCGATTCCGGCGGCCGTGGAGACGCCCATGTAGATCACGACCGTCTGGTTGGCCTTGGCCAGGCTCTCCCAGTCGAGGTCCGGCTCCGAACCAGACGCCGCATGGCCCGTGACGAAAGTGACCGCCTGGGCCGAGCCGCGATGGGTCAGCGGCGCGCCGGCGTTGGCGCCGGCCGCGAGCGCGGCGGTGACGCCGGGCACGACGTGGCAATCGACGCCCGCCTCGCGGCAGGCTTCCAGCTCCTCGCCGCCGCGGCCGAAGATGAAGGGATCGCCGCCCTTGAGACGCACGACGTTGAGGCCTTCCTGGGCGAAGGCCACGAGCATGCGGTTGATCTCGACCTGGGCGTAGGAATGGCGCGACTTGCGCTTTGCCACGCTGATGCGGCGGGCGGCGGCGGGGGCGAGATCGAGAATCTCGTCCGAGACCAGGCCGTCGTGGACCACCACGTCGGCGCCCTGCAGCGCCTTCAGCGCCTTGATCGTCAGCAGATCGGGATCGCCAGGACCGGCGCCCACCAGCCAGACCGCGCCTTCGCGGCGCTCGCCCCGCGCGCCGCCCAGGACGACGAGACGTCTCGCCGGCTCATTTTTGGGCTTGCGGTTGCGCATCGTCTTTAGCTTCTCTAAACGCCGACTTTGAAACTCAGAGCGGGACGGGCTTTCACCCGCCCCGCCAGATTGTCCGCCGACGAAAAGGGCCGATACCTCGGCGGACGGTTGCAAACTGGTCCTCGAACGGCCAATTCGCAACCCAAGGACTTCTGCCGGGGGTGTCAGGAAATCTCGATGGAGCGCAACTCGGAACGCCGCCGCTTGCCCCCCCTCAACGCCTTGCGGGCGTTCGAGGCGGCCGCTCGGCACCTGAATTTTTCTAGGGCTGCGGATGAGCTGTCGGTGACCCCGGGCGCGGTCAGCCAGCAGATCCAGAACCTCGAGGACTATGTCGGGGCGGCGCTGTTCAAGCGCACGCCCAAGGGCCTCTTGCTGACCGACGCGGCCCAGACCGCCCTGCCCGCCCTGCGCGAGGCCTTCGACCGACTCGCCGAAGCCGCTTCGATGCTGACCGCGGCGGTGGACGGCCGGCGGCTGACCCTGACGGCGGCGCCCTCGTTCGCAGCCAAGTGGCTGGTGCCGCGGCTGGGCCGGTTCGAGGAACTGCACCCGCAGGTCGACGTGTGGCTGTCGGCCGGCCTGGAGCTGGTCGACCTGACCGCAGGCGAGGTGGACGTGGCGATCCGCTACGGCGCCGGCCGCTATCCGGGCCTGGAGGTCCGCCGGCTGATCGGCGAAACGGTGATCCCGGTGCTGTCGCCGGACCTGGCGGCGACAACGCCGCTGAACGAACCCGCAGACCTAGCCAACCACATCCTGCTGCACGACGGATCGCCAGAGCCGGACGACTCCTGCCCCGATTGGACCATGTGGCTGGCCGCCCGCGGCCTGCGCGGGATCGACGGCGCGCGCGGCCCGCGGTTCAACCAGTCGAGCCTGGTGATCGAGGCGGCGGTCAACGGCCGCGGCGTGGCCCTGGCCAAGCGTACGCTCGCCCAGGCCGACCTGGACGCCGGCCGGCTGGTCACCCCGCTCCAGATCGCGACGGCGGTGGATTTCGCCTATTACGTGGTCCATCCGAAGGCCAAGGGTCGCCTGCCCCAGGTCAAGGCGTTCATCAACTGGATCGCCGCCGAGGCCGAAGCGCACGAAGCGGCGCTGAGAGCGCTGGACAACGGGGCCGGGATTTAGTCCTAAGCGGCCATGAAAATCGTTGTAGACGAACGGCCCCTGCCGGCCGACTGCGAGACCATGCTCGACGTCCGCAAGGGCGTGGACGCCCTGGACCGCGCCCTGGTGCTGATGCTGGCCGAGCGCCAGCGCTACATGGACGCCGCGGCGCGCATCAAGTCAGAGCGCCACACCGTGCTGGACAAGGCGCGGATCGAGGATGTGGTGACAAAAGTGAAGGCGGCGGCCCGCGACGCGGGCCTTTCCGAAGAGATCGCCGAACCCGTCTGGCGCACCCTGATCGACCGGTGCATCGCCTACGAGTTCGGCGTCTGGGATCAGCTGCGCGGCGTGCGCAACGACTGAAGCGCCCGCTCGTGGGCGTAGGCGGCGACATCCGCCAGCGCCGCATCGAGGGCATCGAGGACGGCGTTCAGCCCGCCGGGGCCCTCAGCCTCGGCGAGGGCGCACGCGTCCCCGAGCTGAAAGGCGCCGATTCCCCGCGCTGCGCCCTTGATGGTGTGCACCGCGTCGCGCCAGCCGTCGCCCGCCGGATCCAGCAGATTCGACCAGATCGCCGCCTGCTCGCGGAACAGGCCCAGCACCTCGTCGATCACCTCCCCGTCGCCTGCGGTGAAGCTCTCAAGATATTGAAAATCAACAGCTCCGGTGAGGTCCCGCCTCGCCATGAAAATTCCCCCAAACAGCCCCTTGCATTCAGTCAGGCTTCGCGTATGTTCCGCGCCCTTGCCGCCGGGCAACGCAACGCACGGCGGCGAGACGGGTGTATAGCTCAGTTGGTAGAGCAGCTGACTCTTAATCAGCGGGTCCAAGGTTCGAATCCTTGTACACCCACCATTCTTTCCGCGATCGCTGACGCGGCGACCTGATCCGAGACAATCGAGACACGGCACGTCCCGCCCCGGGGAGCGCACGCGTTCGTCGTATCGAGTGGCGCGCGCCCTTCGCCGCACGCCAGGCCGGCCCTGACCGCCTGTTCTCCCAGAAACCCCTTCCGACGGATGGCGCGCAGGCCGTTCGCGGTCGATAGTGGCCGCCAACCAAGATCGAATTTGGAAGAGGGAACATTATGAAGACGCGCATTACCGAGTTGCTCGGCGTCGAGCATCCGATCGTCCAGGGCGGCATGCACTTCGTCGGCCTGGCGCCGCTGGCCGGGGCGGTGTCCGAGGCCGGGGGCCTGGGGATCATCACCGCCCTGACCACCGGCTCGCCCGAGGCGCTGGCGCGCGAGATCGCCAAGTGCAAGGAGATCACCTCCAAGCCGTTCGGGGTGAACCTGACCTTCCTGCCCTCGGTCACGCCGCCGGACTATCCGGGCTATGTGCGCGCGATCATCGAAGGCGGGGTGAAGATCGTCGAGACCGCGGGAAACAATCCCTCGCAGGTGCTGCCGGTGCTGAAGGAGCACGGGATCAAGGTGATCCACAAATGCACCTCGGTCCGTCACGCCCTGAAGGCTGAAGCCATCGGCTGCGATGCAGTCAGCGTCGACGGCTTCGAGTGCGGCGGCCACCCGGGCGAGGACGACGTCCCGAACATGATCCTGCTGCCGCGCGCCGCCGACGAACTGAAAATCCCGATGCTGGCCTCGGGCGGGATGGCGGACGGCCGCTCGCTGGTCGCGGCTATGGCCCTGGGCGCGGACGGGATGAACATGGGCACCCGCTTCCTGGCGACCAAGGAGGCCCCGGTGCACGAGAACGTCAAACAGGCCCTGCTGGCGGCGAGCGAGCTCGACACGCGCCTGGTGATGCGCCCGCTGCGCAACACCGAGCGGGTGCTGACCAACCCGGCGGTGGAGCGGCTGCTGGAGACCGAGCGGCGACTGGGCGCGGCGACGACCTTCGCCGACATCGCCGCCGAGGTGGCCGGGGTGTATCCGCGGGTGATGGTCGACGGCGAGGTCGAGGCCGGCGCCTGGTCGTGCGGCATGGTCGCGGGCCTGATCCACGACATCCCGACGGTGCGCGAGCTGATCGAGCGGACCATGAGCCAGGCCGAGAGCCTGATCCGCCAGCGCCTGGCCGGAGCGCTGGGCGCGCCGGTGGCGGAACCCGCCTGACGGGCCGCGGCCGCGCCAGCCAGGCGCGGCCGCACGCCTGTCGTTGCGATCGCGCGCGAACAGGGCAAATCATGGCCGTTCATCTGTGGAACCCCCATGGCGTACCTGCGTCTCCGTCGCATTCTGGAACTCGCCGTCCTCGATCGCCCCGGCCTGCAATGGCTGCTGGCCGGGCGCGGAGGCGAGGCCGAGCGCCGGGCGCCGGCCGACTACTGGGAAGGCCTGCATAGCCAGGGCGCCTATTCCAACCTGATGGACGATCGGCGGCGCGACCACCTGCGCCTGCTGGCGGCCATGGTCGCCGAGCGCGCGCCGCAAGGGCGAGTGCTCGAGATCGGCTGCGGCCAGGGCGCGTTCTACGAGACCCTGCGCAGCCACCGGCCGGGCCGTTACGTCGGGGTCGACATCGCGCCCTCGGCGGTCGACCAGGCCAGAACCCGGTTCGCAGAAGACATCGCCGCCGGCCATGCGACCTTCGAGGTCGGCGATGGCGCGGCCATGGGCCTGGAGGGCGGCTACGACGCCGTCGTGTTCGCCGACAGCATCGAATATCTCGGCTCCATGGACGAGGTGCTGGCGCGCTTTACGCCGCTGCTGGCGCCCGGCGGCTTCCTCTGCGCGACCCAGTGGCTGGCGCCTCATCCGATCCGGCTGTGGAACCGGGACCTGAAGCCGCGGCTGGAGCTGCTGGACGAGGCGCTTGTCTGCGCCCCCTGGGGCGGCGCCTGGCAGGTTTGGGCCGGGCGGCCAAAGGGCGCGCCGCCGTGAATGCGCCGACCGAGCCGCGTTCGCCGCTGGTCGCGGCCTATCTGGAGCGCCGCGAGAACCTGGTTCGCTTCTTCGCCGCGCGCACAGGGTCGCGGCAGGCGGCCGAGGACCTGACCCAAGAGCTCTACCTTAAATTGGCCGATGCGGAGAGCGCGGACGTCCAGAACCCGCTGGCCCTGCTCTATCGGATTGCTGTGAACCTCATGCTGGACCGCGCTCGCAGCGCGGCGCGCAGCGGCGCGCGCGAGGCTAGCTGGCGCCAGGCCAACCACGCGCAGGTGCAGGGCGAAGACATCGCCGACATCCCGCCCGCCGACGAGGCGGCCGCCTCGCGCGAGCGGCTGCGACGCTTGGTCAGGGCCGTCGAGGACCTGCCGCCGCAGATGGGAAAAGCCTTTCGGCTGCACAAGCTTGACGGTTTGACCCATGCCGAGACGGCGCGCGCCATGGGCGTGTCGGTCAAGCGCGTCGAGAAGCATGTCAGCGCCGCCCTGAAGGCCCTGGTCAAGAAGCTGGGTCCATGATGGGCGGCGAAATTTTTCACGAAATTCGGGGGAGAGCCCCCGCCCACGACGTCTTGTTGTTGAGCGGGGATGGACTGGCCACGTCAGGGGAGCGGGAATGACGGGCGCGGAACGGAGGTTGGACGAGGCAGGGGATTGGCTCGTCCGGCTGCAATCGGAAGTCGTGAGCGAGGCGGACGCCCTGGCGTTCGACGCCTGGCTGTCGGCCTCGCCGGACAACGCACAGGCCTATGACACCGTGCTGAAGCTGTCACACGAGGTCGAGGCGAACCGGCTGGCGCTGAAGATCGCCCTGCCCCGCCCCGAGGCGGCGCGCTCGCGGCGCTGGGTGCTGTGGGGCGGCGGACTGGCGGCCGGGGCGATCACCGCGTCAGCGGCGACCATGATGCTGCTGCCGGCGGCGGCGCAGAGCTACGCGACCGGCCAGGGCGAGCGGCGCAAGGTGACCTTGGCCGACGGCTCCATCCTGGAGATGAACGGCGCGACGCGCCTGGAAGTCCGGTTCGCCGGCCGCGAGCGTCGGGTCGAACTTGCGTCGGGCGAGGCGTCGTTCGACGTCGCGCACGATGCGCGCCGCCCGTTCGTGGTGGCCGTCGGCGACCGCGCGGTGCGGGTGCTGGGCACACGCTTCAACGTCAGGCGCCGCAGCGGCCGGCTGAGCGTGGCGGTGGCGCGCGGCCTGGTCGAGGTGGCCGCCGGCGGCGGCCCGGCGCGGCGCTATCGGCTGCATCCCGGCCAGCGCCTGGATGCGACCGAGGGCGCCGCGGACGCGCAGATCGTGACCGGCGTGGCCGAAGACGCCTTTGGCTGGCGCGAGGGACGGCTGATCTATCGAGACGCGACGCTGGCCGAAGTGGTCGAGGACCTGAACGCCCAATTCGCACGTCCGACCCGTATCGACGACCCGGACCTGGCCGCGGTGAAGCTGTCCGGGGTACTGGTGCTCGACGATCAGCGCGCGGTGATCAATCGCCTTTCGCTCCTGACGCCGATCGAGGTTATAGAGGCGCCCTCGGGGGTGTTGCTGAGGCGCGCCCAGCAACGGTAGGGGACGCCAGATCCATCGCCGACGACCACTGGTGGCCGCGCTTGGCGGCGTCGGCCTGGTGGTCGGCGCGTGGCCGGCGCACGCCGCTTCGGCGTCGACGCATTATGAGATCGCCGCCAAGCCGCTTCCTGAAGCCCTGATCGACCTTGCCCTGCAGGCCCACGTCTCGCTGCTGGGCGTCGAGGCCTGCGCGGGCGTCCAGGCCCGGCCTCTGAAGGGCCGATACAGCCTGGAGGAAGCGCTGAATCGGCTTCTGGCCGGCGCCCCGTGCGCCTATCGCGTCGTCGATGCGCGCACAGTCGCCCTCGGTCCGGCCCGGCCTGCCCCTGTGGCCAGCGCCTCTCGCGCGCCCCCGGGCCGGGCGCCCGTCCGCGGGCCGGAAGTGGCCGAGTTGGTGGTTCACGCCAGCAAGCGCGACACCCCGCTCAGCGGACTGTCGGCCCCGGCCAGCGTCATGCCCCGGCAGCGGATCGAGGCGATCGGCGCCAGCGACGTGGGCGGCACCACCGGACAGCTGGCCGGACTGCACATGACCAACCTTGGCCCGGGGCGCGACAAGCTTCTGGTGCGCGGGCTGTCGGACGGCGCCTTCACCGGCCGCGCGCGCTCGACCGTGGCCACCTATCTCGACGACGTGCCGATCAACTACAGCGCCCCTCACCCGGACCTGCGCTTCGTCGACATCGAGCAGATCGAGGTCGTGCGCGGCCCGCAAGGGTCGCTGTACGGCGCGGGCGCCCTTAGCGGCGTCTATCGCATCGTCACCAACAAGCCCGACCTCACGTACGCCGGCGGCGCGTTGGCGGCCAGCAGCGCGACGACCAAGGGCGGTTCGCCCAGCTATGCGATCGACGGATGGTGGAACGCGCCGCTGGTCAGCGACCGGCTGGCGGTGCGCGTCGTCGCCTATCACGAGCAGATGGGCGGCTATCTGGACGATGTGAACATGCGCCGCTCGAACGTCGACCGGACCAGCCGCAGCGGCGCACGGCTGGCGGTGCGCGCGCAGCTGAGCGACAATTTCCGCGCCGACCTGTCGATGACCGGCCAGCGGCTGGACACCAACGACACGCAGTACACGACGCCGATCCTGGGCCCCGCGCGCCGCGCCAACCGCGTGCGCGAGGCGCACGACAACGACTTCTTCCAGACCGCCCTGACGCTGGAGGGCGAGGTCGGCGGCATGCGCCTGCACTCCTCGACCGGCTATGTGCGGCACAACTTCGCCAGCCAGTACGACGCCTCGTCCGCGCTCGACCTGTTCAGCGCCAACGGCTTCGACCTGGGCGTCTATTCCGAGGACGCGCGCGTCGACCTGCTGGTGCAGGACATTTCGGTCAGCGTCGCCAACCCCACAGGACTGTCCTGGCTGCTGGGCGCCTATGGCGCCCGTTCGCGCGAAAGCACGCCGTCCGAACTGCGGGTCCGCCGCGGCGCCGTCGTGGTTCCGGTCTACCAGGAAGAGCGGCGCGACCGGCTGCGCGAGGCCGCGCTGTATGGCGAAGCAACCCTGGCCCTCGCCAGCGGCTGGAGCATGTCGCTCGGCGCACGAGCCTTCGACACCTGGATCGACACCGAGGCCCAGATCGAGCTGCGCGCGCCCGCCCAGGGCCGTGCGATGTCGGCGCGGTCGCATACGTCGGGGATCTCGCCCAAGCTGTCGGTGCAGTACGTGTTCCCGTCGGGCGATCTGGTCTACGCCCTGATGTCCGAGGGCTATCGCGCCGCCGGGGTCAATTCGAGCGGGCTGACAGCCCCGCCGCCCACCCGGGCGCGATACGCCGCCGATCACCTGCGCAACTACGAAATCGGCGGCAAATTCAAATTCCTGGACGGCCGGCTGCAGGTGAGCGGCGCAGCGTTCTACGACCTCTGGACCGACATCCAGACCGACCGCTACCTGTCGTCGGGCCTTGCCTATACGACGAATGCGGGGGACGCGCGGATCGTCGGCATCGAAGCCGAGCTGGCCTATGACTGGGAGTTCGGCCTGTCGCTGAGAGCCAATGGCGCGCTGTCGGCCTCCGAGCTCACCCGCGCCAGCCGCGACTTCGGCGACTCCCTGGCGCGGCGGCTGCCCGGCGTGCCCGAGCTGTCGGGCGGAGTGCTCGCGCTCTATCATCGGCCGCTGACCGACGGGCTGGAGCTGCAGCTCACCGGCGAGGCCAGCTATGTCGGGCCCTCGCGTCTGTCGTTCGATTCCAAGCTGTCGCCTCCGATGGGCGACTATGTCCGCAGCCGCATGGCGGCGGACCTGGTGGCCGAACGCTGGCGGGCCGGCGTCTTCGTATCGAACCTCGCGGATTCGGCCGGCGACACCTTCGCCTACGGCAATCCGTTCAGCTTCGGCCAGGTGCGCCAGGCCACGCCTCAGCGGCCCCGCACCGTGGGGGCGCGCCTGACTGTCGCATTCTGATCCACGCGACGGGGGGGCCGCAACAAGCGGCGCCGTCCTACCTCAAGCGGGCGGACCCTTTTCGCGCGCCTGCGACTCGAGGAGAGGCACGGATGCGGCTGTCCGCACTGGTTTGCGCGCACAACGAGGAAGCCCGGTTGGGCGAATGCCTGCGGGCCCTCACCTTCTGCGACGAGATCGTGGTGGTCGCCGACCGCTGCACCGACCGCACGCAGGAGATCGCGCGCCACGCCGGCGCGGTGGTGATCGACGGCATCTTTCCTCTGGAAAGCCAGCGCAAGGCGGCCGGCGTCGAGGCGTGTACGGGCGACTGGATCTTCGAGGTGGACGCCGACGAGATCGTAGGCGCGGACCTCGCCTCCGAAATCCGCGCCACCATCGAAGGCGGCCCGGCCGGCGACTATTTCCAGGTGCCGGTCGACAACTATGTCGGCCCCACCCTTGTGCGACACGGCTGGGGCGGGTCGTTCGGCACCTCCAGCGTCGCGCGCCTCTACCGTCCGCGCAGCAAGCGCTGGAAGCCGCAACGCGTGCATCCGGGCGTGACCTTCGACGGCCAGTTCGCCGGGTCGCTGCGCGGCGCCATCCGCCACAAGGTGGACGACGACATCGCCGACATGGTGCAGCGCCTGAACCGGTACACCGACCTGCGCGCCCAGGACCTGGCGGACGCCGGCAAGCCGGGCGGGCTATGGGACAACGTGTTCCGCGGCTTCCGCCGGTTCTACAAGTGCTACTTCACCCGCAAGGGCCGCTCGGAAGGCGACCTTGGCTTCCTGATCGCCCTCATGGCCGGGCTCTATCCGGTGCTGTCGCATCTGAAGGCCAAGGAGATCCTGGCCCAGCGCGCCATCGCGCCGAAGGACGAAGCCGCCCCCGCCTCTGACGTGGTCGGGCTGCGGGCGCACTGATCCCTTGCTTCGACCGCGCCTACCCAGCAGCGGCCTGGCGCTGATACGCCTGCGCCTGGAACTTGCGCGCTGGCGCAGGGCTGGGCGGCGCGCGCAGTTCTGGTGGCGCGACGACGACGTGCGCTGGCGCACGCCGCACCTGGAGCGGCTGCTGCAGATCGCGGAGAAGCACCACGCGCCCCTGACCCTGGCGGCGATCCCCGATCCGGCCAATTTCGAGCTGCAAGGCTGCCTGGAACGTGCGCCGGTCGAGCTGGTGCAGCACGGGGTCGACCATCAGAACCGACGGCAGGGTCCGGCCGCGGGCGAGTTTCCGCACGACTGGCCGCTGGAGCGGCTGATCAAGGAGATCACCACCAGCCGCGTGCACCTGCCGCCCCGCGCCCTGCCGATCTTCGTGCCGCCGTGGAACGACATTCATCCGCAGTTGCCGGCGGCGCTGGCGGCTTGCGGTTTCACCGGCTGGTCGGCCTGGCCCGGCGCGGTTCCGACCGAGGACGGGCCCCCGCGGATCGACGCACACATCGACCTGCTCCGCTGGCGCGGCGGCGCGCGCTTCCGCGGCTCCGGCAAGATGCTGACGACCATCCGTCAGGCCCTGGCCGAGCGCCGCCGGCAGGAAGGCTGGGCGCGGCCGGTCGGTCTGCTGACCCATCACCTGGACCACGACGAGCCGGCCTGGGCCTTCCTCGACGGCCTGCTGGGGGAGCTGCGAACCCATCCGGCGGTGGAATGGCGGCCGCTGAGCGCGCTGCTGGCGAGCCGCGGCGGGCACGCCCGGGCCTAGAGTATCTGGCCCTAGGCCTTGCCGGCGGCGGCGACGGCCTGGCTGGCCACGAGGGCGGTCATGTTGACCACGCCGCGGGCGGTCGCCGTCGGGCTGAGCACATGCAGAGGCTTGGAGAGGCCCAGCAGCAACGGTCCGACCTCGATGCCCTCGGTCACCGCGCTGACCAGGGTGAGCGCGATGTTCGCCGCGTCCAGCGACGGGGCAATCAGCAGGTTGGCGTCGCCGCCGAACGAGCCGCCCGAGATATAGCGCGCACGCACAACCTCGGAGAGCGCCGCATCGCCGTGCATCTCCCCGTCCACGGCCAGGCCCGGGTCCAGTTCCCGCACGATGGCCAAGGCCTGGCGCATCTTGCGCGCCGACGGCGAGTTGGACGAGCCGAAGCTGGAATGAGACAGCAGCGCCACCTTGGGCGTGATGCCGAAGCCGCGCACCGCCTCGGCCGCCAGGATGGTCGATTCCGCGATCTGCTCGGCCGTCGGGTCGACGTTGACGTGGGTGTCGCAGAAGAACAGCGCGCCCTTGGGCATGATCACCCCCGAGAGCGCCGAGATACGCGAGACGCCTGGCCGCGCCGGGATCACCGGGGTGGCGTAGGTGAAGTGCCGCCACCAGTCGCCGCCGCCGCCGACCAAGGCCCCGTCCACCACGCCGCGGCGCAGCAGCATGGCCGCCGTGACGGTCGGGCGGGTGACGACGCGGCGGTTCGCCGCCGCCGGGGGCACGCCGCGACGCTCGACCACGGCGCGGTACTCCGCGGAGATGTCCTCGACCGATGGATCGACATCGGGATCGAAGATCTCGATGTCGCGATCCGGGGTCAGTCGCAGGCCCATCTCGCGGACCTTGGCCTCGATGGTCTCGCGGTGGCCGATCAGCACCGGGCGGGCCAGCCCCTCGTCGACCACGGTCTGAACCCCGCGCAGGACGCGCTCGTCCTCGCCCTCGGCGTAGGCGATGCGGCGCTTGCAGTCGCGGGCCTGGGCGAAGACCGGCCGCATGAGCTGGCCGGAGCGATAGACATAGCCTTCCAGCTCGCGGCGATAGGCGTCGAAGTCGGCGATCGGGCGGCGGGCGACGCCGGAGTCCATCGCCGCCTTGGCCACCGCCGGCGCGATCTCGAGGATCAGCCGCGGGTCGAAGGGCTTGGGGATCACGTAGTCGCGGCCGAACAGCGGCACGTGGCCGGCATAGGCGCTGGCCACCACGTCGCTGACCTCGGCGCGGGCCAGCTCGGCGATCGCCTCGGCCGCCGCCTTCTTCATGTCCTCGTTGATCTCGGTGGCGCCGACATCGAGGGCGCCGCGGAAGATGAACGGGAAGCAGAGGACATTGTTGACCTGGTTCGGATAGTCCGAGCGGCCCGTGGCGACGATGGCGTCCGGCCGGTTGGCCATGACCAGTTCCGGCAGAATCTCGGGCTCGGGATTGGCCAGCGCCATGATGAGGGGGCTCTTGCCCAGCAGCGGCAGCCATTCAGGCTTCAACACCCGCGGCGCCGAGAGGCCGAGGAAGATGTCGGCCCCGACCAGCACGTCCGGCAATGTCCGCGCGTCGGTCTTGCGGGCATAGCGCGCCAGTTCGGGCGTCAGGCCCTCGCGGTCCTGGTGCACGACGCCGTTGATGTCGGTCAGGGTCACGTTGTCGGCCGGCAGCCCCATGCTGACCAGCAGGTCGACGCAGGCCAGCGCGGCCGCCCCCGCCCCCGAGGTGACCAGCTTCACCTCGGAAAGGCTCTTGCCCTGGATGGTCAGGGCGTTGCGCACCGCGGCGGCGCAGACGATCGCCGTGCCGTGCTGATCGTCGTGAAACACCGGAATGTTCATCCGCTGGCGCAGGGCCCGCTCGATGTAGAAGCACTCCGGCGCCTTGATGTCCTCGAGGTTGATGCCGCCGAAGGTCGGCTCCAGCGCGGCGACGACCTCGACGAAGTGGTCTGGATTGGCGGAGGAGACTTCGAGGTCGAAGACGTCGATCCCGGCGAATTTCTTGAAGAGGACCGCCTTGCCCTCCATCACCGGCTTGGAGGCCAGCGGCCCGATATTGCCAAGGCCGAGGACAGCGGTGCCGTCGGTGATCACCGCCACCAGGTTGCCGCGCGCGGTGACCCGCTCGGCCCACGCCGGATCATCGACGATCGCCTCGCAGGCGGCGGCCACGCCCGGCGAATAGGCCAGGGCCAGGTCGCGCTGGGTGGCCATCGGCTTGGTGGGCTCGACGCTCAGCTTTCCGGGCCGCCCCATCTGGTGATAGGCGAGCGCTGCGCGTTTCAGGGCGTCATCCAAGGCCGGGTCCTTCCATAGTCACTCAAGGGCGCTGGGCGGGCGCGATCCCGCACAGGCTCTCGATACGACGGGGTGGAACACCGATTCTAGCCCGCAGGCGCCGAAAAGCGGGCCTCCAGCGCGACTTATCGCCGATCAGGCGGCTTTCCGGTCCGAGACGACCGCCTCGACGACGTGCGCACGGTAAAGGACGGCCAGCAGGTCTGTCTGGGTGATGATGCCCTGGATGACGCCGCTCGCGTCGACGACGAGCGCTTCGTGCGCCGCTCCGCCGGACAAGATCGGCAGCAGAGCCTCGATCGGCGTGCTCTCGCGCACCTTGTGCACGAACGGGTCGAGCGCCGCCTCCACGGCGCGATGACCCGCCGTCAGCAACTCGGCCCTTCGCACCATGCCGACGACGCGCCGTTCGGAATCAATCACAGGCGCGGTGCGCATGTCGTGCGACTGCAGGAAGGCGAAGGCGCTTTCGGCGCTCTGGTCGACATTCACCGTGACCACGTCGCGCGACATGATGTCGGCGCAGAAGATCACCGAGTGCAGACGTCGGTGGGCCTGGAGCTCCACCTCGCGGAACAGGGCGTCGAGATCGTCGCGGCTGACGTCCAGCAGCTCGCCGTACTGGGCCAGGGCGCGGTCGAGATCGACCGGCGCATAGCCTGCGCCCGCCCCAGGGGTCGGCGCAGGCGCCTTGTGCGGATAGCTCCGGCCCATGGCGCGGTTCAGGCCGATCCCGGCCAGGACCAGGAGGATCGAGCACAGCGCCACCGGAACCAGGACGAAGCCGAATCCCAGCCCGACGACGGCCGGCCCGCCGATCACGGCCGTCAGGGCGGTCGCGCCGCCGGGCGGGTGCAGGCAACCGGTCAAGGCCATGGCCGCGATGGCCAGGGCGACCGCGATCGCCGCCGCGGCGAACGGCTCGGGAATCAGGGCCGCGCAGGCCACGCCGATCACCGCCGAAAGAGCGTTGCCGCCGACCACCGCCCGCGGCTGCGCCAGCGGACTGGCGGGCGCAGCGAACACCAGCACCGCCGAGGCGCCGATGGGACCGACGAGCAGCGGCCCTAGCGCGAGGTCGCCGCCCCCGATGAACCGGGCGATCAGGCCGGTGAGCGCCAGTCCGGCCAGTGCGCCAAGGCCGGCGCGCGCTGCGTCGCTGAGGCGGAAGGCCGGCGTTCCGGAGCCGACGAGGTCGAACAGTCTGGCGATCATGGGCGCGTCTTATGGACAAGACCGCGCTGATTTTCGCCCCCGAAACTCTGTTCCGCGCCTCAGAAAATCAGCCGTCGCGAACACCGCCGCGACCGCGCGCCGCACCCACGGTTAAGCCTGGAGAAAGCCTTTTGGCCAAAGATCGCCCCCGTGAGCGAACCTAACTACATCGACCGTCGAGAGCATCCGCGCGAGCCTACCAACCTGCGCGCGCGCGTCTTCTATGGCCAGGGCATGGCTCACTGGGCCGACTGCACCATCGTCGACCTCAGCAAGGGCGGCGCGCGGCTGCAGATTTCGTCGATCTATCCCCTGCCCTCCCGCTTCGTGCTGCTGCAGCTGCTGGGCGGCATGGTCTACGACGTGCGCGTCCGCTGGCGGCGCGGCGACATGACCGGCGTCTCGTTCGACGCCCAGACCCAGATCGAGACCAGCCAGGAAGAGCGCCTGGCCATTGTCCACAAGGCCTGGAGCGCGCTGAAGGCGGCCTAGGCGGCGTTGCGCTTTCCGGCGCAGGCCGCGTTCTCGCTCAGCACCCGCTGGTCGGACGGCGGGAAACGTCCCAGCACGGCCTCAGGCCGGATCGGCCTCGGCGCGAAATTGCCGCCGCAGTTGGGGCAGGCGCCGCCCAGCACCCCGTCGACGCAATCCGCGCAGAAGGTGCATTCGAACGAGCAGATCATCGCCTCGGCGGCATCCGGCGGCAGGTCACGGTCACAGCATTCGCAGTTCGGCTTGAGCAGCAGCATGAGATCCTCCGGTCGGCGGCAGCCTAACCGTCACCGGCTCGCGCGCGGAACGACATAATTCCCTCGAAAAGCGACAATAGCTCGCGCAGGTGGCGCCGGTCTTGCGGCGCGTCCCTCACAGGTTGTCAAAACGGGACGCATGGCGCGGACCGCCAAACGTGGGGCTGAACATGAACTTCAAGGGCTTTGTCGCCGCGCTCGTCGCCGGCCTTTCGCTGACCACCGCCGCTCATGCCGGCGTCACGGTCCACAACAACGACTTCCTGGGCGCGACCGCGAACCAGAACGGCTTCGAGGCGATCAATTCCACCCTCTACCCGGGCTGGAAGGGCTACACCGAAGGCGGGATCAAGGTTCAGTACGTCGGCGCCCAGCTCGCCACCCTGACCACCCTGAAGCCGGTCGGCGATCACAGCTGGACGCCGCTGGGCGGCGCGTTCGGCTACACCAGCATCAGCCTGGCGAACGGCGGCGATTTCGACGCCGTCGAGTTCCTGGCCGGCACCAGCGCCTGGATCGGCGGCTCGCGACTGCAATACCAGCTGTTCCACGACGGGGTCATGGTGTTCAGCGGCGTCACCGGCTCGCTCGGCAACATCAACTCGACCCTGAAGACCTTCGGTTTCTCGGGCACGGACGGCCAGCTGTTCGACGAGCTGCGCGTGCAGAATCTGTTCGGCAAGACGTTCGACAACGCCGGCTTCGACCAGCTCGTGCTGGACAACATCACCATCAACGCGGTTTCCAGCGCCGTGCCGGAACCGACCACCTGGGCGATGATGATCATCGGCTTCGGCGTCGTGGGCGCGATGGCGCGCCGCCGCCAGGCGCTGGCGTTCGCCTGATCCACCCGACTTGTTGAGGCGACTTGGCCGCCCGGTTCGCCGGGCGGCTTCCTTTTCGCCCTAAGCGTCCAGGGTCCGGCCGCTATGGGCGACGTGGAAGTCGCCGCTGACCGATAGCACGATCCAGTCGCCGGAATGGGCGATGGTCCAGCCTTCGGGCGTGCAGACCTGGACCGCGCCGGCCTCGGTCATGGCGTGGGCGTCGTCGCCCAGCCAGGCCCAAAGCTTGTTCCAGCTACGGGAATCGTGGGGCGGAGGCACCCGGAGCGCGGCGCCATGATCGAAAGCGGGATTGGAACGGGCGGACCTCATGGGTCGGAGTACGCCGCTGCGTCGGTCACCAGATTCTTAAAGCCCGATCATTCCGCGCGAAGTGATGCGGCCGGCCGTCTGGCCAGCGCGTGGAGCGAGGCGGCGAGTCCGCCGAGCCCGGCCAGCAGGGCCGCGCCGAACACCAACAAGGCGACGCCGGACCAGTCCACCGCCCACTCCGCCTTGAAGACCTTGGTCACCACCGGCCAGGCCGCCACGGCGCCCAGAGCCACACCCGCGCTGCCCGCGATCAAACCGACTGCGCCGTATTCCAGCACGTAGGCGCCCAGCACCTGAAGGCGCGTCGCCCCCAGCACCTTGAGGATCGACGCCTCCCGCACCCGGGCCTGGGCGCGGGCGGCGATGGCGCCGGTCAACACCAGCAGCCCGGCAAGCGCAGCGACCGCCGCCGCGCCTCGGACCGCCAGGACCAGCCGCTCGAACAGGCCGGTCGCGGCCTCCAGCTGCTCGCGCACGGAGATGACGTTCACCTCCGGGAACTCGGCGCCCAAGGCCCTGGTCACGCGAGCCTCCTGTTCCCGGCCGGTCTTGGCGATGGCGACATGGCGCAACTCCGCGCCCTCCAGCGCTGCGGGTGTGAGGATCAGCGGGAAACTGGCCCCGAAGCCGCCCATCTCGACCTTGCGGAGCACGGCGATCTTCGCCTCGATTTCGCGGCCCAGGACCGACAGCGTCACCCGATCGCCGACCTTCAGGCCGCCCGCGCGGGCGGCGTCGACTTCCATGGCGAGCAACGGCGGGCCTGCATAGTCCGCCGGCCACCAGCGCCCCTCCACGATATCGGGATTCTTGGGCTCCGGGCCGATGGCCGAGATCGAGATGTCGTTGTCGTAGGCCCAGCGCTCGCGCTCGTCGATCGCCTTGCGGTCGACCGGCTTGCCGTTCAGGCGGATGATCCGGCCCGTCAGGAAGGGCGCGCGCAGATAGTTGTCCGCGGTGAGGCGCGCCCCGAAGGCTGCGGCCACCGTGCGGTCGAAACGGGCGACCTCCGCGCCCGGGATCTCGGTGAAGACCAGGGCCGGCGCGCTTTTGGGCGCGACCTCGGCGACCTGACGCAGCAGGCTCGACTGGATCAGCACCACGGCGGCCAGCAGACCGACTCCCAGGCCGATGGCGGGCGCGGCGGTGCGCGCCGCCGAGCGGGGCCCGGCCAGATTCGCCAGGCCCATCCGCACCGCCCCGCGAGCGTGAGTCCGCAGGCGCCCCGCCGCCCAGGCGGCCAGCCGCCCCATCCCCCACAGAAGGGCGAAGGACAGCGCCACCCCCGCGATCATCAATCCCGCCGCCAATGGCGTGGGCGCGGTCAGCACCGCCAGGGCGGCGAGGACCAGGCCCGAGAGGACCGCCCCGATCGTCTCCACGCCAAGCGTAAGCCGACCGCTGGTCTCGCGCCGGAACAGGCTGGCCGGCGGTGTCGCGCGCGCCCGCGCCAGGGGGATCAGCGAGAAGGCCGCGGCCGACAGCAGCCCGAAGGCGGCGGCGCGCAGCAGCGGTTCGGGATAGACTGCGAACAGCGCCGGGACCGGCAGGTCGTCGGGGATCAGCCCCGCCAGTACGAAGGGCGCGGCGGCCCCAAGCGCGACGCCCATGGCGACGCCCGTGGCGGCGAGCACGCCGATCTGCGCCAGGTAGAGATTGCGCACCAGGACGCTGTCTGTGCCCAGGGCCTTGAGCACTGCAATGGACGGCTTGCGCTCCTCCAGGAAGGCGCTGACGGCGCCGAACACCCCAAGCCCTCCGGCGACCAGCGAGGCCAGGCCGATGAAACCGAGGAAGTACTCCAGTTGATCGATCATCCAGCTGACGCCGGGCGTGGCGTCGTTGCGGTCGCGCATCCGCACGCTGCGCTCCTTGAAAGTCTTGCGCAGCGCCTTGCGCGCCTCGGCGGGCGCGGCGTCGCCCGGCAGGGCGATGCGGGCGGTCTCCATGAACGGCAGGCCCGGCTGCAGGAAGCCGCCCTGCTCCACCGCCTCGCGGCGCACCAGGACGCGCGGGCCGAGGGCGAAGCCGCGCGATAGCCGATCCGGCTCCTGGACCAGCACCCCGCCGATCACCACCGGCAATTCGCCGACCAGGATGCGGTCGCCGACCTTCAAGCCCAGACGGTCCAGCAGCACGCGCTCCACCGCCGCGCCGGCTACGCCGTCGGACGCCGGTGCGATGGCGTCGGCGAAGGACCTTCCGCCTTCCAGCGTCACCTGGCCGGCCAGGGGATAGGCGGCCGAAACCCCGCGTAGCTCGACCAGGCGCCGCTCGCCCGAGCGCGCTTGGGCCATGGCCCGGGTGCTGACCGCCCAGGCCACGCGCCCGGTCTTTTCCAGGGCTGCGCGCTCGGCGGGGGTGAAGCGCCGCTGCTCGACCGTGACGGCGAGGTCGCCGCCGAGAATCTCGCGCGCCTGGGCCGCCAGACCATGGCGAAAGGCCTCGGCCGTGGAGCCCGCCGCGGCGATGGCTGCAACGCCCAGCGCCAGGCAGGCCAGGAAGATGCGAAAGCCGCGCACGCCCGAGCGCAGCTCGCGGATCGCAAAGCGCAGGGATAGCGGCATCAGGCGCGCCCGTCGCTCAGCCGCACCTGGCGATCGGCCCGGTCGGCCAGGACCGGATCGTGTGTCACCAGGACCATGGCGGCCCCTTCTTCCGCCACCAGGCCGAAAAGCAGGTCGGCGACCTTGGCCGCATTGGCGGCGTCGAGATTGCCGGTCGGTTCGTCGGCGAACAGCAGGGTCGGGCGCGGCGCCAGGGCGCGGGCCAGGGCCACGCGCTGTTGCTCGCCGCCGGAAAGCTGATGCGGATAGTGCCGCAGGCGCTCGGATAGCCCGACCCGATCCAGCCATCCGCTCGCGATCTTCTCGGCGCCCTCCACGCGGGCGATCTCCAAGGGTGCGGCGACGTTTTCCAGCGCGGTCATGTTGGGCAGCAGGTGAAAGGCCTGGAAGACCAGCGACACCCGCCCGCGGCGCAGGCGCGCGCGGCCGTCCTCGTCGAGGCGCGACAGATCCTGCCCCAACAGCTCGACCGACCCTCCGGTCGGCTGCTCCAGGCCGGCCGCCACGGCGATCAGGCTGGACTTGCCCGAGCCGGAGGGGCCGGTGATCGCCACCCGCTCGCGCGGCGCCACGGAAAAGCTCAGGTCCTTGAGGATTTCTACCGGCCCGGCCGCCGAAGGCAGCGTCAGCGAGATGTTGCGCACGGCGAGCGGCGGGACGTCGGACAAGGCGGCCTCTGGGTGATTGAGCTTCTTGGGCTAGGACTTAGATAGGACGGCAGAATGCCCAAGACATCCATCCTCTCGCCCACACGCCGCGCAATGATCGGCGGAGCCCTGGCGACATGGCCCGTGCCCGTCCTGGCGCAGCGCGCCCCTGTCATCACCCTGCTGGGCGATTCGATCACTGCCGGCTTCGGACTGCCGGCAAGCGCCGCCCTGCCCGCGCAGCTTCAGGCCGAGTTGCGGCGGCTGGGATCGAAGGCGTTGATCCGCGGCGCCGGAGTTTCGGGCGACACCACCGCCGGCGGATTGGCCCGCGTGGACTTCAGCGTCCAGCGCGACACCGACCTCTGCCTGGTGGCGCTCGGCGGCAACGACCTGCTGCAGGGGCTCGATCCCAAGCGCACCCAGGCCAACCTCGAAAAAATCGTCGCCCGGCTGAAGGCGCGGAATATCTCGGTGGTGCTGGCCGGGCTGCAGCCGCCGCCGGTGATCGGCCGCGCCTACGCCCAGGAATTCCGCGCCGTCTTCCAGACCGTCGCGAAGACCCAGCGTGTGGCGCTCTATCCGAACCTGCTGGCCGGCGTCGCGCAGGTCCCATCGCTGAATCAGAGCGACGGCTTCCACCCGAACGCGAGGGGCGTGACAGTGATCGCCAAGGCCCTGGCGCCGGTGCTGGTCAAGGCCCTCAAGGCCTAGCGAAAGCCTAGGTGTCGCGCGCGTTCCGCGGCTCTCGGCGGGCCGGCGCCTCGGTTCCCGCCGCGGTCGCGCCGTCCTCGAAGGTCACGGCGCCCGCGCCGGCGACGTCGGTGTCCAGGTGTTTGGGCCGGGTGGTCAGCTTCACCGAGGCCGAACCCGAGACCTCCAGGTGGGCGGCGTCGCGCGGGGCGATGGTCGCCTCGGCCGTGCCCGAGACGTCGGCGTCGGCGCTGTCGGCCGAAAGCCGACTGAGATCGGCCTCGCTCGAGCCGGACAGTTCGAGGGCGAGCGCCTTGGTCTGTCCCTCGACGGACACCTCCGATGAGCCGCTGGCGGCGATCTCTAGGCGATCCTGGCGGAAGCTGCGGACCTCCAGCCGATTGTCGCCGCCGACCTCGAAACGGGTGATCCCGGGGGCGGTCATGACGATGCGCAGGCGGTCGTCGTCGTCCAGCGGACCATCAAGCGTCAACTTGCCGCCGGCCAGCTTCACGCGCTCGACGATTTCGCGCGGACCGCTGATCGTCAGCTTGGCGTCGGTTCCTTGGGTGTACTCGATGACCGCCGGCAGCTCGAACACGGCGCGGGACGAGCCGTCCCAGGCCATTTCGCGGGTTGCGCTGGCCCCGACGTCGGGGATTGCGACGCGGGCCGGCGAGTCGTCGCGGTCGCGGCGGTGATGGCCGCGGTCGTGGTCGAAGATGAACCACTCCCAATTGCGGGCGGCGAGTTCGGGGCCGCCGAGGGCGGCGGCGCCGGCCAGGGCCACGACGCCGGCCAGGAAGCCGGCGACGGCAATGAGAACAAGGACGCGGATCATGATGGGGCTCCTTGCTCAGGACTGCGTTTGCACGGGTTGCGGTTCGATCGCCGGCTTCAGCAGCCGGTAGTGCAGGCGTCCGTACCAGACCAGCGCGTTGACCATGCCGATGACGATGATCGTCAGGATCGCTCCGGCCGAGGAGGCCAGGGCCATCATCCCGACGCCCGCCAGCAGGGCCGCGGCCGGACCGCCCGGCGGATCGAAGAACGGACCCGCGGCGAAGACCACGCCGCCGGCGACAAAGACGCCGATGGCGGCGACGATGAAACCGAAGATGGTCCCGCCCACCGCCATCAGGATCGGCAGCAGGATCAGCACGTCGATGGCGCCGAGGCCGAGCACCGCGAAGATCGCGCCGGCGGCCGAGGTCGGGTTGCGGGTCTCTTCCCACTTCTTCAGGCCGATCTCGGCGCGCAGTTCGCGGGCCAGGCGGGCCGGGTCGCCCAGGGCGGCGGCGACCTCGTCCTCCGTGCGGCCTGCGGCCGCGCCCTCGGCGAAGTGGGTTTCGTAGTCGGCGACCGCCTCGTTGACGGCCTGGGCCGGCAGGCCCGACAGCCCCAGCCTCAGGCGATCGATAAAGGCCTGGCGGTTCATCGCGCGTCTCCCAGGATGCTCTCGACAGCGCGGGAAAACGCAGCCCATTCAGCCTTTTGCGCGACGAAGCTCGCCTTCCCGGCATCGGTCAGCTTGTAGTACTTGCGCGGCGGTCCGGACGAGCTCTCGACCAGATAGGTCTCGACCAGTCCGTCGCTCTGCATCCGCCGCATCAGCGGATAGATCGTGCCTTCCCCCATATCGATCCCTTCGGCCAGCCGGCTCGCGATCTCGTAGGCGTAGCTGTCATGCGAGGAGAGCAGCGCGAGCACGCAGAGCTCGAGCACCCCCTTCTTCAATTGGACCTGCACTGTTTCCGCCACGAGCGAACCTCCAGTTATGACTACCGTGTATCGCACGGTAGTGTTCGTCACAAGGTAGCTTGCATTACATCTTAGTAAGCCTTGCGCTCCGCGGAACGGCGGTCTTTTTCGGCAAGCTCGGCTGGCGGTGAGCGGCAGGTTCTCCGATAGTCCTTCCATGATCCGCACGCTCGCCCTCGCCGCCGCCGCAACCCTGCTCGCCGCCCTCCCCGCCCAGGCCGCCGACTGGCGCCGGCTCGACCCGGACAACACCCTGGTGATCGACACCAGCAAGGGCCGGATCGTCGTCGAGATGCGCCCGGACTTTGCGCCCAAGGCGGTGGAGCGGGTGAAGCTGCTGGCGCGCGAAGGCGTCTATGACGGCCTGCTGTTCCACCGGGTGATCGAGAACTTCGTCGACCAGACCGGCAATCCCGACAACAAGGGCGGCGGCTCCAGCCATCCGAACCTGGCGCCGGAATTCACCTTCCGCCTGAAAAGCCTGGACCACGCCAAGATCGCGGTCCGCGCCAGCGACGGGATTGCCGGCTTCATCGGCGCGACGCCCTTCGCCGCCGCCTCGGACCACGAGGCTCAGCGCGACGCGGCCCTGGGACGGCGCGCCTGGGGCGCCTATTGCCCCGGCGTCGTGGGCATGGGACGCAACGCCGCCGAGGACAGCGCCAATTCCGAGATCTTCTTCATGCGCGCGGCGGCCCGGCGGCTGGACCGCGCCTACACCGTGTTCGGCACGACGGTCGTCGGCCAGGACGTCGTGCTGGCGGTCGCCGTCGGCGTGCCCCCGGCCAACCCCGACAAGATGATCAAGGTCCGCGTCGCCGCCGACATGCCGGCGGCCGAACAGCCGAAGGTCGAGGTGATGGACGAGACGGGCCCGGCTTTCGCGGCCCTGGTCGACAAGGCGCGCAAGGCCAAGGGCGCGGACTTCAGCATCTGCGACGTAACCGTACCGTCCCGCCCGGCGCGCTAGTTGCGGTTTTCTCCAGACCGTTGCTGAAAACTCAAGCGACCACGCCCCCGCCCGGCGCTAAGCACGCTCCATAACGGAGGAGCGTGCGCATGGTGGCGTGGACGGACTGGGCGGCGTTCGGACTGATCGCCCTGGGCATGGCGCTGACGCCGGGCCCCAACATGATCTACCTGATCTCCCGCTCGATCTCGCAGGGCAAGCGCGCGGGCCTGGTCTCGCTGGCCGGGGTGGCGCTGGGCTTCATCTTCTACATGTTGTCGGCGGTCGTCGGCCTGACCGCCCTCGTCATGGCCATTCCGCTGGCCTACGACGCCCTGCGCATCGGCGGGGCGATGTACCTGGCCTGGCTGGCCTGGAAGGCGCTCAAGCCCGGCGCGGGCTCGCCGTTCGAGGTGCGGGCGCTGGAGCCGCATTCCGATCCTAAACTGTTCGCCATGGGCCTGTTCACCAACCTGCTGAACCCGAAGGCGGCCGTTCTCTACCTCTCCCTGCTGCCGCAGTTCATGCATCCGGAGCGCGGCGGCATGCTGTTCCAGGGCCTGACCCTCGGCGCCGCCCAGATCGCCGCCAGCGTGGCGGTGAACGGGGTGATGATCCTGGCGGCTGGGTCGGTCGCCGGCTTCCTGGCGACCCGCCCCACCTGGGCCCTGGTCCAGCGCTGGCTGATGGGTACGGTGCTGGGCGGGCTCGCCCTCCGCATGGCGCTCGACTCGCGGCGCTGAGGCCTCAGGCCGCGGCGATGGCCTGGCCCTGGCGGCGGATCATGATCGAGGCGACGGCGGCGATGACCGCAGCGAAGCCGGCGATGACGAAGGCTTCGAGATAGCGCCCTTGGGCTGCACGGACGACGCCCGCGCCGATGGCCGCCGTCGCCGCGCCCGCCTGGTGGCCGGCGGCGATCCAGCCGAACACGATCGGCCCGTCGCGGTCCCCGAAGGCCTCGGTCGCCAGCTTCACGGTCGGAGGCACCGTGGCGATCCAGTCCAGGCCGTAGAACACCGCGAATATCCCCAGCGAGACGATGGAGAAGTCGGTGAACGGAAGGACCATCAGCGAGAGCCCCCGCAGGCCGTAATAGACGAACAGCAGCTTGCGCGGGTCGTAGCGGTCGGTCAGCCAGCCCGAGGCCGTGGTGCCGATCAGGTCGAAGATCCCCATCACCGCCAGCAGGGTCGCCGCCCGCGTCTCGGGCAGGCCCTGGTCGGCGCAGAGGGCGATCATGTGCACGCCCACGAGGCCGTTGGTGGTCAGGCCGCAGACGAAGAAGCCGGCGAACAACAGCCAGAAGGTGCGGGTGCGAGCGGCGCGAAACAGGGCTCCGAAAGCGCCGCGCAGAGCGCCGGCGGCCGGAACCGGCGGCGGGGCGGCGTAGTCGTGCGCGCGCCATAGGGCTTCTGGCCGATGGCCGCCGGGGCTTCGGGCAGCAGCAGCCAGACCAGCGGCGCCAGGACGGCCATCACGCCGGCGATCGCCAACACCACCGGCCGCCAACCGCCGGCCTCGGCCAGGGCGGCCATGCCGGGCAGGAAGATCAGCGAGCCGGTCGCCGCCGAAGCGCTGAGCAGGCCCATCATCAGCCCGCGCCGGGCCACGAACCAGCGGTTCACCACCGTCGCGCCCAGCACCATGGCCACCGCCCCCGACCCTACGCCGCTGACCACGCCCCAGGTCGCCACATAGTGCCAGGGCTGCGTCATCAGCGATGAGGCGGCGGTGGAGAGCCCCATCAGCACCAGGGCCAGGGTCACCGTGCGCCGCACCCCGAACGACTGCATCAGCGCCGCCGCGAACGGGCCGGTGAGACCGTAAAGGAAGATGCCGACCGCGGCGGCCATCGAGATCGTGGCGCGGTCCCAGTGGAAGGCCCGCTCCAGCGGCAGCATCAGCACCCCGGGCGCCGAGCGCAGTCCGGCGGCGGCCATCAGCGATACGAAGACGGCCCCCACGGCCACGAACGCATACTTCTGGCCAAACGGGCGACCTTGGGCTAGCATGATGTTACTGACCTGTAAGTTTCACCACATACATACGTACCGGTCAGTTACATCGTCAAGCCGAGATCCATGAGCGACCCGAAAATCTCCGAAGCCACTCCCCTCCGCGCTGCGGACAAGATCCGCGAAACGGCGCGTGAACTCTTTTACCGCGAAGGCATCCGCGCGGTCGGGGTGGACGAGATCGTCGCCAAGGCCGGCGTGACCAAACCCAGCCTCTACCGAACCTACAAGTCCAAGGACGAGCTCGCTGCCGCGGTGCTGCGCGAAGGCGCCGACCGCTTCTGGGTGCTGTTCGACGCCGCCGTGGCCGAGCATCCAGGCGATCCTCGCGCCCAAATCCTCGCCTATCTGGCGGGCCTCTCCCAACGCGCGGGCAAGGAGGACTATCGCGGCTGTCCCCTGACCAATGCGGCGGTCGAGTATCCCGAGGCCGGGCATCCGGCCCGCGTCGAAGCCCAGCAGCACAAGGCCGAGCTGCGCGAACGCCTTCAGGGCATGGCCCAGGCCATGGGCGCGCGCGCCCCCAAGGCGCTGGCCGATGGCCTGCTGCTGCTGATCGAAGGCGCGTTCCTGACCAGCCAGCTTTTCGACGACGACCGCCCGACCACCGAGGTCGCCCGCGCCGCCGACGCCCTGATCGGGGCCTACCTCGCAGACTAGACCGTCTTCAGGTCGATGAGGCCGAGGTCGATCTGGTAGTCGAGGTCCTGGGCGACCAGCACGCGGCCGTCGGCGCTGGCGCCGATGGACCCGGCCGAGTCGGGTACGTCGGCCCACTTGCGCCCGCCGCCGCCCCAGGGATGGAACCAGACGGACGGGATCGGGTCGCGACGGCCGCGCAGAACGAAGACACCTTCGTTGCTGACCGCCCACTCGTCGTTGCCGATCAGGCGGGCGTCGGAGCTGGGCCCGGAGCCGAATACCGGCTCCACGCGCTCGGCGCCGGCGTGCAGGCCGTAGAAGCGGCCGTCTGGCGTGCGGCGGATATTGCTCCAGCCCTCGCCGCCGGGGACCGGCGCCGGCGCGGCCTGTCCGTCGACCGCCAGCTGCATGAGCCGGTAGCCGCGGCCTGTCCGCTCGACATAGAGCACGCTGCGACCGTCCGGCATGAAGGCCGGGGTCAGCTTGTCGCGCCCGTCGCTGGTCAGCGGCCGCAACCGCCCGCCGTCGCGGTCGACGATATAGACCTCGGAGCGGCGTCCCTTGACCGCCACGAAGATGATCCGTGCGCCGTCCGGCGACCAGGCTGGGGCAGTTACATAGCTGGCGATCAGCGAGGTCAGGCGGGTGGCGACGCCATCCGGCCGGGTCACCCACATCTCGGACGAGCCGCTGCGGCTGGAGACGTAGGCTACGGCCCCGTCGGCCGCGCCGGCCGGGTCCCAGTCCCAATTGGTCGCGTCGGTCACCGGCGTGAAGGCGCCTGAGGGCTGGACCGCCGCGATGATCGAACGCCCTTGCGGAATCTCGACCGCGAGGTGGTTGTCGCGGTCCGACGACATTCGGCTGAAGCTGACCTGGCCGAGGCCCAGGCTGATCTGGCGCGAGGGACCGTCGATGCGGGTGTCGACGGTCCAGAGCCCGAACTCTCCACCCCGGTTAGACGAATAGAAGATATGGCGGCTGTCGGCCGACCAGACATAGCCGTTGGCCTTCCAGCCGTCGGTGGTCAAGGCGCGCTCGCGCCCGGTGCGCAGGTCCAGCAGGAAGAGATCGTCGGCGCCGTGCATCAGGCTGCGGCGGAACACGACCTGGTGGCCATCGGGCGAGACCATCGGATCGGCGTCGCCCAGGGTGTCGGCGCTGGGCGAGGTCAGGTCGCGAGCCACGCCCGTCTCGATGTCCAGGGCGCGAATGCGCAAGACGTCGGCCGCGCTCGGCCGGTCGCCGAACACCAGGGTCCGCTCGTCGATCCAGCTGAGGCGCGTATAGGGCGAGGTCTGGCAGCGGCCGACCACGCGTTCCGGGCCGCGCGGCACCGGCACGATCACCAGGCTGCACGGCCCCTCCGGATAGGTCCGCACGAAGGCCACGCGGTCGCCGCGTGGCGACCAGGCCGCGCTGTGGTCGTCGGCCGGATCGCTGGTCAGGCGCACGGGCGTGCCGTCGCGCACGCCGCGCAGATAGAGGTCGCGCCGCTGGGTCTTGTCGCCGCGCTGGGCGTAGACGATCTGGTCGCCAGCCGGTGACAGGGCCGGATGGGTCTCCAGGCCACGGTCCGAGGTCAGGGGGCGATAGGCGGCGGTCGTCCAGTTCACCCGGTGCGGCAGCGCCGCCAGCAGGCCGCCGACGGCGCCCGTGGCGACCACGGCGCCGGCGCCGAGGAACATCATCGAGCGGCGCGACAGCGGCGAGGACGGCGCGGCGACGTCGTTGGCGGGGGGAGCGGTCAGCGGCGGCGCGGACGAAGCCTCACCGAGCTGGAGGCGGTAGCCGACGGTGGCGATGGTGTCGACGCGGATGGCGGGGTCGGCGGCCAACGCCTTGCGCAGCTGGGCCACGCAGCGGTTCAGCGCCCCCTCGGTGACGATGCGCCCGCCCCAGCAGAGATCGATCAGTTCGTCGCGGCTGACCGGCTGGCCGCGCGAGCGATGCAAAGCAACCAGCACCTTCATCACGCGCGGCTCGAGCGCGGTCACCTGCCCGCCGTGCTCGACCTCGAGCGCAGCCGGACGCACGAGGGTCGCCGCCAGCTTGAACGGCCGTTCCCGCGCCAAGTTGAGTTCCGGCCACTGGATGGCCACGTGTTCGTTCATCGCGAAACCATCACGAATAAATCACGCCCGCAGCCACGTTTCCCCGGCGGGAGTTTCCGACAAACGCCCCGACCTGAACAGCCCAGTTCTACGGGGTTACAAGAATGCAATCTTTCACCCGCCCGCTCGCCCTCGCCCTCCTCTGCGCAGGCCCGGCCGCAGCGCAGGACAGCGCCGTGAAATCGGCGGCCGATGCGTTCGGCGAGCGCGTCGGCATCGAGCAGCTCGGCCTCTACAGCGAGAGCGAGGTCCGCGGCTTCGACCTGCAGTCCAGCGGCGCCTATAGGATCGACGACGCCTATTTCGTCCGCGCCTCTCCCCTCAACGATCCGGCTCTCACAGGCGTCGGCGTCCGGGTGGGGGTCAATGCGGCGCGGCTCGCCTATCCCGCCCCGTCGGGCGTTGTGAATTACCGCCTGCGCGAGCCCACCCCGCAGAACAGCCTGCGGGTCGGCGCCGGCTTCCGCGACTTCGGCACCCAGGTGGTCGAGACCTACGGCTCGTGGAAGAGCCCGGGCGGAGAGGCCTTCGTCACCGGCGGCGCGGTGGCGCGGCCCTATGTGCGCTGGGCCATGGGCACCAGTGGCCGAGCCATCGACCTGGGCGGCGTGGCCGGCTGGAGCCCGATCGAAAACCACCGCATCCGCGCCTTCGCCAGCTACTACAGCCGCACCTATGACGGCGACTATGGCGTGCTGGCCGCAGACGGCGCCCTGCCCCCGCCCGTGCGCCGGCTGCACCAGTATTCGCCCGACTGGGCCCGGGTGCGGGCCAAGAACATCAATCTAGGCGTCCTTTACGACGGCGAGATCGCCGGCTGGTCGCTGGACGCCTCGGCGTTCCGCTCGATCTACGACGTGGAGAGCGCCGACTTCACCGTCATGAGCGTCAAGACCAACGGCGAGGCCACCGCCACCGTCTATCGCAACGCCCCCCGCACCAACGTCTCGGATTCGTTCGAGGGACGGGTCAGCCGGGTGTTCGGCGAAGGCGCCGTGCGACACCTGGCCAGCGCCTCGGTCCGCGTCCGGCGCAGCACGGTCGAGCTCTCGAGCAGCCTGGCGATCCCGGTCGGCGGCTTCAACCTGGCGGGCGAGACACCCTTCGTCGCCGAGCGTCCCTGGAGCGGGACGCGCGGCGAGGACCGGGTCGACCAGCTGACCACCAGCCTCGGCTACGGCCTGCTCTGGGACGACCGGTTGCAGCTGCGGCTGGGCGCGCACCGCACCCGCTACGAAAAGGAGGTCGCCGCCCCGAATGGCGCGTTCAATCGCCGCGAAGAGGAAACCACCCTCTACAACGCCTCGCTGGTCTGGAGCCTGACGCCGAAGGCCAGCCTGTTCGCCAGCTGGGTGACCGGCCTGGAGGAGACCGGAACCGCGCCGCAGTCGGCCACCAACGCCAACGACGTCCTCGCGCCCGTGGAAGCCGAGCAGAAGGAGATCGGCGTTCGCTACGGGCTTACCGACCGCCTGACATTGATCGGCGCGGTGTTCGAGGTCTCGAAGCCGACGGTGGGCTTCCGCGCCGACGGCTCCTTCGGTCTGGTCGGCGAGGTGGCGCACAAGGGCGTGGAAGCCTCGCTGGCCGGCAAGCTGGACGACCGCACCGACATCGTCCTGGGCGCGGTCGTCTTCCGGCCGGAAGTCAGCGGCGAACTGGTCGAGGCCGGCGTGATCGGCGATCGCGCGGTCGGGGTGTCCGACTTCGTCGCCAACGGCAGCATCGAGCGCGAGATCGGCCGCGGCTGGTCGATGGACGCCCAGGTGAACTATTCCAGCGCCCGTTGGGCCGACATGCGCAACACGGTCAAGTCGCCGGCCCTTACGACGGTGTCGCTAGGCGCGCGGCGTCGGTTCGAGATCGCCGGCCGTCAGGCTCAGTTCCGCATCCTGGGTTCGAATCTGACCGATGAGCGGGGCTATCGCGCCTCGCAGTCCACCTTCCTGTGGCCGATCGAACCGCGCTCGGTGCGCGCGACTCTGAGCCTCACTTTCGGGGGCTGACCTCGTAGACCACCTTGCCGGCGACGATGGTCATGACCGCGTGCGCCCGGGCGATCTGCTCGAAAGGTGCGGTCATCAGGTCGACCGAGAAGACCGAGATGTCGGCTGGCCTCCCCACGGCCAGCTTGCCGAGTTCCTCCTCTCGGGACACGGCGAAGGCGGGGCCGCTGGTCAGCATGGCCAGGGCCTCGCCTCGACTGACCGCTTCCTCCGGATGCCAATCGGCGCCCGACTTCCCCAACAGGTCGTGGCGATAGGCCGCGGCGTAGAACTCGACCAGGGGATCGCCCTTTTCCACCGGCGCGTCCGAGCCGCCGGCGACCGCCGCGCCGGTCTTCAGCAGGCTTTCCCAGGCATAGGCGCCTTTGAGCCGCTCGGGGCCCAGACGCGCGGGCGCGAAATAGAGATCGCCGATGGCGTGCGAGGGCTGCATCGAGGCGATCACCCCGAGCTGGGCGAAGCGCGGCAGATCGTCGGGCGACAGGATCTGAGCGTGCTCCACCCGCCAGCGAGCCGCCTTCAGGGCGGAGGCATCGGCCCCGAACGCCTGCTGATAGGCGTCGAGCACCAGGCGATCGCCGCGGTCGCCGATGGCGTGGATAGCGATCTGGGCGCCGGACGCCCTCGCCCGCGCCAAGGCCTGGGCGATGGTCTGCGGCGGGGTGACGATCAGGCCGGTCCCCTCGGCGTCCGCATAGGGAGCGAGCAAGGCCGCGCCGCGCGAGCCGAGCGCGCCGTCCATGTACATCTTCACCCCGCGCACCCCGACCATGCCCGCGGCGTCGCGGCTGGGCCCCGTGGCCAGCACCTCGCCCCCCTCGGCCAGCGACATGTAGTTCTCGATGCGGATCGGCAGGCGGCCCTGCCGGGCCAGGGCCTCCTCGGTCGCCACCTCCTCGCGGCTGGCGCCCATGTTGTGCAGGCCGGTCCAGCCGCGCGCGGCGTAGACCTCCGCCCCGCGCCGCACCGCCTCGGCCCGGGCGGCCGCGGTGGGCGGCGGGACCTTGGCGCGGACCAGGGCCATGGCGTTGTCGACCAGCATGCCGCTCGGCGCGCCGTCCGGTCCTTTCAGGATCTGGCCGCCCTCGGGCGCAGCGGTCGCGGCGGTGACGCCGGCCAGGGCCAGCATGGCCGAATTGGCGACCAGGGCGTGGCCGTCCGCGCGGGTCAGCACCACGGGCCGATCGGGCACGGCGCGATCAAGGTCGGCTCGCGTCGGGAACCGCTTCTCGGGCCAGTGCGTCTCGATCCAGCCGCGGCCCGAGAGCACGTCCTGCCCGGGATGGGCGCCGTTCCAGGCCTTCAGCCGCGCCACCAGCTCCTCGACCGAGGCCACGCCCTCCAGGTTCAGCGTCATCTCGCGAAAGCCGACGCCCGAGAGGTGAGCGTGGGCGTCGATGAAGCCCGGATAGGCCGCCGCGCCCTTCAGGTCGATCTCGCGCGCGCCTGGCGCGGCCTTGCGCGCCTGGTCCAGCGCCCCGGCGAAGGCGACCTTGCCGCCCTTGACCGCGAGCGCCTCGACCTTGGCCTCGCCGGTATAGATCGGCCCGCCGCGGAGCAGCAGATCCTGGGCGTCGGCGCCCGACGCCGCCAGAAGGGCGGCCAGGGCCAGTCCGATGGTCGCGCGCATGTCGTCCCTCCCGATTCACCGCATCCATTGATCGGCGATCTTCTCCCGAGAGGCTACTAGTCAGCCGACCGGCGAGCCGCCACAGTGCCGCTTACCTGAGTCTGGGGAGCCGCCGCATGGGGCTGGGCGCGCGCGCCATCTTCAGCCTGCTGGCCCTGGTCGCGGCCGGCACGGCCCTGTTCTACGCCGACCGGGTGTTCTTCGACCTGCCGGTCTATGTGGCCGCCGAGGCCGGCCATCTGATCAGCGCGCTCTATCGCCCGGCCCTCGACGCACGGCCTGAACTGTTTCCAGACCTCGCCCAGCGGCGCGAGCCGGCCTTCGACCTGATCGTCCGCGCGGTGACCTACGTCACCCAGAACCTGGTCCAATGGCTGCGGGTCGGCGGCGGCCTTGCCTATCTGGCCGGGCTGGCCTGCGTGTTCCTGAGCGTGCGGCGCAGCCTGGACAGGCGACACGCCCTGGCCTTCGCCCTGCTGGCCTTGGCCTACCCTTACTACCGCTTCGCCTTCGCGGTCCTGCCGGCGGGATGGACGGCAGGGCTGATCGGGCTCTCGGTGCTGGCGACGGCGAGAATCTACTTCTCGCGTCCAGTCGCGCACGCCGCGGCGGTCGGCGTGATCGCCGGCGGGCTGGCCATGATGGGGCCCCACGGCCTGCCGCTCGGCGCGGCGTTCCTGCTGCTGGCCGTGGCGGATCTGCTGCTGGGGCGGCGCGATGCGAAGATTTTCGTCGGCCGCGTCGTCGTCTTCTCCGTCGCCCTGCTGGCGACCGCCAATCTGGTGCAGCTGGCCGCCAACCAACCGCTCGACGCGCCGTTCAGCGGCTTCCTCGATCCGCGCTACCTCAAGCTCGCCGGCGGCCTGGGTCCGCAGGCCGCGACCGCCGGCGGCCGCGCGCTGGTCGTCATGACCACAGCGGCGCTGATGCTGGCCGGCGTTCCGGCGCTCACCGGGCTGCTGCGGATCGAACTGCGCTGGCGCTGGACGCGCAAGCGCGGCCGCTTCCACCTCGAGCCGCTCGAAGCCGCCTTCCTGCTGCTGGCCCTCACCCTGGTCGGGACGCTGGCGGCGGTGACGTTGCTGGCCATGGCCGATGGCGCGGACGCGGCCCGGGTCTGGGGCCGGCAGTTCGAGTTCTTCGCCCCGATGCTGTGGCTGGCGGCCGCGCCTTTCCTCGGCGAGTTCGAGCGCGGTGGCGGCCGCTGGTGGCGGCTGGCCATGATGCTGACCACCCTGATCGGACTGGGCGGTTTCACGGCCTGCATACTGACCGGCGCCCAGGCTCGGGCCTGGGACGCCGCGGCGCTGAACGCCTTTGCGCGCGAGCCCGACGCGGTCCTGCCGATCGCGGTGGCGATCGTTGCTCTGGCGGCTGGCGCGATCCTCGCGCCGCGTTGGCGGCTGTCCATTGTCTGGATCGCCTGCTTCGTCGCGCTGGGCGTGGCCTCCAGCGCGGTCGACGCCTGGCAGCGCGATCGCGAGACGCCGTCGCGCAACGCCCTGGCGACCGAGACCGCGGCGGCCGACGCGCTGGTCTCGGGCCGGCAGGGCGCGGTGGGGGTGGTCGCCGCCGATCCTGCGCGGGCCAAGCTCATCTATTGGCGGCTGCGGGCCAGGCCCCATGTCGTCGTCGCCGGGGCTCCCAGCGCGGGCCAGCTCGCGTCTTGCGACACCGTCGTGGCGCACAAGCTCGACCGCCTCGGGCCCGGCTGGCGCGTCCTGCTTCGCGGCCGCGAGATCACCGTCTTTGCCCGCGACGGCGCGACCACGCCCCCGCTGCGCCCACAGGCCGCGGGCGGCGGGGGCCTTCTGTCCGAGCCCGGAAGCGGCTAATAGCGCGCAGGAGCATCCGGCGCCGCGGTTGCGACATCACAGACTACGGACGGATTCGATGCTGAGCTGGTTCCAGGCGATGATGCCGAAGGAATTGAAATTCTTCGATCTTTTCAGCGCCCACGCCACGACCCTGGTCGAGGGCGCGACCGCCCTGCGCGAGGTCATGCAAGGGGGCGACGGCGTTCCGGCCGCCTGCGCCCGAGTCGTCGCCCACGAAGACGCGGCCGACGCCATCACCCGCGACGTGCTGCTGAACGTCCGCCGGACCTTCATCACTCCCTTCGACCGCAGCGACATCCAGGACTTGATCACCTCGCTGGACGACGCCATCGACCAGATGCACAAGACGGTGAAAGTCATCACTTTGTTCGAACTGCGGGAGTTCGAAGACCCGATGCGCGAGATGGCCGACATCATCGTCGAGGCCGCCGTGCTGACCCGCGAGGCGGTGGGCCTGATGCCCAACATGCGCCAGAACGTCGGCCGCCTGAACCAGCTGACCGAGCAGATCACCCACATCGAAGACCGCTCTGACGCGATCTACGACGCCGGGCGCAAGGCGCTGTTCCTGGCGCATCGCGACGGCAACCCGATGGCGTTCGTGGTCGGCGTCGACGTCTACAGCCACCTGGAGAAGGTGATGGACCGGTTCGAGGACGTCGCGAACCGCATCAGCGGCATCGTGATCGAACAGGTCTAGCCCCCGTGGACCTCCTCGCCGGCTTTGGCCCGCTGCTGATCTTCCTGATCGTCGTCGCACTGGCCTTCGACTTCCTCAACGGCCTGCACGACGCGGCCAACTCCATCGCCACCATTGTGGCGACGCGGGTGCTGCCGCCGTTCGCCGCGGTGGCCTGGGCCGCGTTCTTCAATTTCATCGCCTTCCTGTTCTTCGGCCTGCACGTCGCCAAGACGGTGGGCGCGGGCCTGGTGATGCCCGACCTGATCAGCGACGGGTTGATCTTCGCCGCCCTGGTCGGCGCCATCGGCTGGAACCTGCTGACCTGGTGGATGGCGATCCCCTCGTCCTCGTCGCACGCCCTGATCGGCGGGCTGGTGGGCGCGGGCGTGGCGAAGGCCGGCATGGGCGCGATCATGTGGGGCGGCCTCAACAAGACCCTCATCGCCATCGTGCTGTCGCCGGCGACCGGTTTCGCCCTGGCCCTCGTGCTGGTGCTGATTGTCTCGTGGCTGTTCGTGCGCTTCACGCCCTTTGCGGTCGACGGGGTGTTCCGCAAACTGCAATTCGTCTCAGCCTCGCTCTACTCGCTCGGCCACGGCGGCAACGACGCCCAAAAGACCATGGGCATCATCGCCGCCCTGTTGATCGCCCACGGCATGGGTCCTGCCGACGGCGAATTCCACGTTCCATTGTGGGTGGTGCTGTCCTGCCAGGCGGCCATGGGTCTGGGCACTCTGTTCGGCGGCTGGCGCATCGTGCACACCATGGGCTCGCGCATCACCCGCCTGACGCCGATGCAGGGCTTCTGCGCCGAAACCGGCGGGGCGATCACGCTGTTCATGGCCACCACCCTGGGCGTGCCGGTCTCGACCACCCAGACCATCACGGGCGCGATCGTCGGCGTGGGGGCGGCCAGGCGCGTCTCGGCCGTACGCTGGGGCGTGGCCAAGGAGATCGTCACCGCCTGGGTCGTCACCCTGCCCGCCGCAGCCCTGATCGGCGCCCTCGCCTACTGGGGCGCCGGCCGGTTCATGGGCTGACCCTGAGGCGTCAGCCCCAGATTCGCTGGGCGTAGGCCACGAAGTTCAGGCCTAGCACCTTTTCGATCACCCGCGGCTTGTGGCCTCGGGCTTCCAGCAGGCGCGCCAGCTTGCGGAACTGGTCGGGGCCGCGCAGGTCCAGCACGAAGGGATAGGTATCGGCCCGCTCACCCTTGGCGGCGATGCCGGCGGCGACGCGCTGACGGTTCTCCTCGGCCAGGGCGGTCTTGTAGGCTTCCATGTCGTCGATGGCCGCGGCCGAACCGTCGGTGCCGATCCCGACGTGATCCTCGCCGCAGACCTTCAGGGCGTGCTCGATGTGCGCGACCACGTCGGCCGCGCTCGCATGGCTGGTCGGGTTCAGGAACGGCATGAAGTAGATGCCGACGAAGCCGCCCTTTTCGGCGACCCCGCGCAGTTCGGCGTCGGTCTTGTTACGCGGCATATCGGTCAGGGCGCGGCAGCCGGTATGGTTGATCGAGATCGGCGCCTTGGACGCGGCGATGGCGTCGAGACAGGTCCGCTCGCCCGAGTGCGAGAGATCGACCATCAGACGGGCCGCGTTCAGCTTGTCGACGACCCTGCGGCCGGCCTCGGTCAGGCCGCGGTTCTCGGGCGCCATGGACCCGTCGCCCAGCAGGTTCGCCGGGTTGTAGGTCAACTGCACGATCCGCACGCCGCGCCTGGCGAACTCATCCACCCGCTCCAGGTGCTCACCGATCTGCACGGCGTTCTGGAAGCCATAGATCACGCCGACCTTGCCGGCCGCCTTCGCCGCGGCGATGTCGGAGGCCTTGCGCACCAGGGTCAGGTCCTTGGCGTTGGCGGCGATCAGCCGGTCCCAGGCGTCCAGGGTCTCAAGCGTATAGCTGTAGGGGTCCTGCGGCCCGGCCACATAGCCGAGCGTGACATTGACCGCGGTCATGCCGGCGGCCTTGGCGTCGCCGATCCCGCGCGCGTCGACATCCAGCACCAGGGTGTCGGCGGCCGGCCCGGCTTCGCGCCCGATCTGCAGATTGGGGTTGGAAAGCCCGCCCAGCGCGTTGACGACGATAGGCGCGTCCTTGGCGGCGGCAGGGCCCGCGACCGCGAGAGCGGCGGTTCCGGCGAGGATCTGGCGGCGGTCGATCATGGGTCCATGCTCCGGGCGGCGAGGTCCGCCTTGGGGTCGAAGTCCGTGCGGGGGAAAGCCTTCCCTCGCTTGACGGTGAGGGTGAGCGTGCGCAGGGCGCGGATATCCTTGGAAGGATCCTTGTCGGTGAACACGAGGTTGGCCAGCTTGCCGGCTTCGATCGTCCCGAAATCCGGATCCTTGCGCACCGCCAGGGCGCCGTTGCGGGTCGCCGCGACCAGCGCCTGCATTGGCGTGAAGCCCGCCTTGCCGACCAGCAGTTCCAGTTCCTCGTAGAGCGCCGGGAACGGCGCGTCGGGCGCCGAGAAGCCGTCAGTGCCCGCCGAGATGGTGACGCCCGCCTTCAGGGCCTGGTTCGTCAAGCGCGCGGCGAGATCCAGCGAGCAGTAGCTGCGCGGGCTGCCCTTCATCTGCTCATAGATGCGGACGGTGGCGTCGAGGATGACGCCGTCAGCCTTCATCTTGGCCAGCAGCGGCGCGATCTTCGGGTTCACGTCCTTGCCGAACCTGTCTTCCTGAACGGCGGCGCGGTTGTGGTACTGGCCGGGGATCTGGTCCGAAGCCTCATAGGCCAGCATGCAGACGTGGCTCACGGCGTCGGCGCCGGCGTCCAGCACCTGGCCCGGCGTGGCGGGGAAGACGGCGGCGTGCGCCCAGACCGGCATTCCCTGGCGATGCGCCTCCTTGGTGATCCGCGCGACCTCCTCGCCCGGTAGGTTTGCGTAGATCTTGATGGCCGATGCGCCGATGCCCCGCGCCTGGGCGACGGCGAGCGCGATGTCCGTTTCGGGCCGGATCGCCTGCATCCAAGAAACCTCGCCGCCCTTGGCCCCCAGCGAGGCGGCCTGGACGCGCTTGTCCTCGAAGAACGAAGGGCCCGCCATCAGGGCGACGTAGTAGATGTCTGGTCCCGGAATCTCGGCGATCCGCGAGGCGCGCGACAGGTCGGCGACATTGCGCATGTCGTCGGCCATGTCCCGGATCGAGGTGACGCCGCTGTAGAGGTCGCGCTTCATCTGCGCCTCGGCGAACCGGCGGTTCGGCGGCGTGGCCAGATGCTCGTGGCTGTCGGTCAGGCCCGGCAGGACGAAGCGGCCGCTCATGTCGACGACCTGAGTGTCCGGCGCCAGCTTGAAGGCGACCTCGCCCTCCTTCCAGACCCGCTCGATGCGCTCACCACGAACCAGGATCGACATGCCGGGCTTGGGCGCAGCGCCGGTCCCGTCGATCAGGGTGGCGTTCCTGTAGACCGTCGCCGGCTCGGCGCCGGCCGTCCCGGCGGACATGAAAAGGGCGGCGGAGGCGGCCGCGAGGAATGCTCTAAACATCCCTCGACACTAGACCGCGTCCGCCGCCCTGCTCAACGTGAAGCTTCAGCGAGGAAGCTTGCTGGTCCCCATCAGGTAGGCGTCAATCGCCTGGGCGCACTGGCGGCCCTCGCGGATCGCCCAGACCACCAGCGACTGGCCGCGCCGCATGTCGCCGCACGAGAAGATGTTCGGCGTGCTGGTCTGATAGTCGACCACGTTCGCCTTCACGTTGCCGCGCGGGTCGAGCTCGGCGCCCGATTGCTCGACGAACTCGTTGTGGCGCGGGCCGACGAAGCCCATGGCCAGCAGCACAAGGTCGGCCTTCAGGGTGAATTCGCTGCCTGCGACTTCCTGGAGCGTCTGACGACCGTCGGCGCCGGCCACCCATTCGACGCGCACGCACTCGACCGCTTCGACCTTGCCGTTCGAGCCGATGAAGCGCTTGGTCTGGACAGCGAAGTCGCGCTCGCAGCCCTCTTCGTGGCTGGACGAGGTACGCAGCTTCAGCGGCCAGTCGGGCCAGGTCAGCTGCTTGTTCTCGCGCACCGGCGGCTGGGGCATGATTTCCAGCTGGGTCACCGAGACCGCGCCATGGCGGTTCGAGGTGCCGATGCAGTCGCTGCCGGTGTCGCCGCCGCCGATCACCACCACGTGCTTGCCGGTCGCCGAGATGCCGCCGTTGGGCGCCGCGCGCAGTTCGTCGTCGCCGGCGTTTCGCTTGTTCTGTTGGGTCAGGAAGTCCATGGCGAAATGGACGCCGGCCAGCTCGCGGCCCGGGATCGGCAGATCGCGTGGATCTTCGGCCCCGCCAGCCATAACCAGCACGTCGTAATCGTCCAGCAGGCGTTGCACCGAGACCGTCTTGCCGACCTCGAAGCCGGTGCGGAAGATCACGCCCTCGCCCTCCATCTGCGCGACCCGGCGGTCGATCAGATGCTTCTCCATCTTGAAGTCCGGGATGCCATAGCGCAGCAGGCCGCCGATCCGGTCGCTCTTCTCGAACACAGTCGGAGCGTGACCGGCGCGGGCCAGCTGCTGGGCGCAGGCCAAGCCCGCCGGGCCCGAGCCGACGACCGCGACGCGCTTGCCGGTGCCGCGTGGCGACATCTGCGGCTTGATCCAACCTTCCTGCCAACCACGGTCGACGATCTCGCACTCGATCGTCTTGATAGCGACCGGGGTATCGATGATGTTCAGGGTGCAGGACGCCTCGCAGGGCGCGGGGCAGACGCGGCCCGTGAACTCCGGGAAGTTGTTGGTCGACTGCAGGTTCTCCAGCGCCGTCTTCCACTGGTCGCGATAGACCAGATTGTTGAAGTCCGGGATCTGGTTGTTGACCGGGCAGCCCTGGTGACAGAACGGAATGCCGCAGTCCATGCAGCGCGAAGCCTGCTTGGCGACGTCCGCCGCCGGCATGGCGTGGACGAACTCCTTGTAGTTCTTCACGCGCTCCTGCGGCGCCTCGTAAGTGCGTTCCTGGCGCTCGAACTCGAGGAAGCCGGTGACCTTACCCATAATCTTGTCCTCCGACTCTGAGCTCTATTCCGCCGCGACGGCCGCGGCCGCCTGGCGTTCGGCCGCCATGTCCTGAAGGGCGCGGCGGTAATCCTTGGGCATGACCTTTACGAACGAGCCCAGCACCTGGTCCCAGTTCTCGAGGATCTCGCGGGCGCGAGCCGAGCCGGTGTACAGGTGATGGCGTTCGACCAGGATGCGCAGGCGTTCGGCGTCGAAACGCAGCATGTCGCCCATGCCGTTGTTCTCGACCGACAACGACTTCTGGCTAGGACGGAAAGGCTCGTCTTCGCGGGTGGTCGGCGCCGCCGGCTCGACCTTCTCCAGGTCGACCATGGACTTGTTGCAGAGGTCGGCGAAGCGGCCGGCCGGATCGTAGACATAAGCCACGCCGCCCGACATGCCGGCCGCGAAGTTGCGCCCGGTGTCGCCCAGCACGACGACGACGCCGCCGGTCATGTATTCGCAGCCGTGGTCGCCTACGCCCTCGACCACCGCGACCGCGCCGGAGTTGCGCACGGCGAACCGTTCCCCCGCCACCCCATGGAAATAGGCCTCGCCGGCGATGGCGCCGTAGAGGACGGTGTTGCCGACGATGATGTTCTTGGTGGGATCGCGCCGCGCCTCGGCCGGCTGGCGGACCACCACGCGGCCGCCCGACAGGCCCTTGCCGACATAGTCGTTGCCGTCGCCGGTCAGTTCGAGCGAGACGCCGCGGGCGGTGAAGGCGCCGAAGCTCTGGCCCGCCTGGCCGCGGAACTTGATGGCGATGGTGTCTTCCGGCAGGCCGGCATGGCCGTAGCGCTTGGCCACCTCGCCCGACAGCATGGCGCCGGCGGTGCGGTTGATGTTCTTGATCTCGTACTCGAGCAGCACCGGCTCACCCTTCTCCAGCGCAGGAGCCGCGTCGGCGATCAGGGTGTTGTCCAACGCCTTGCCCAGGCCATGGTCCTGGCGGTCCATGTTCCAGAGGCCCTTCGCGCCCTGGGCCGGAGCTGCGTAGAGCAGCTTGGAGAGATCGACGCCCGCCGCCTTCCAGTGATCGACGGCGTCGCGCGCGTCGAGCCGATCGACGCGGCCCACCATCTCGTTGACCGTCCGGAAGCCGAGCGAGGCCATGATCTCGCGCAGTTCCTCGGCCACGAAGAAGAAGTAGTTGATCACGTGCTCCGGCTGGCCGGTGAAGCGGGCGCGCAGCACCGGGTCCTGGGTCGCCACGCCCACCGGGCAGGTGTTCAGGTGGCACTTGCGCATCATGATGCAGCCGGCCGCGATCAGCGGCGCGGTGGCGAAGCCGAACTCGTCGGCGCCCAGCAAGGCGGCGATGGCGACGTCGCGGCCCGTGCGCAGGCCCCCGTCCGCCTGGACCGCCACGCGGGTGCGCAGGCCGTTCAGCAGCAGGGTCTGCTGGGTCTCGGCCAGGCCGATTTCCCACGGCGACCCGGCGTGGGTCAGCGAGGTCAGCGGCGAGGCGCCGGTGCCCCCTTCGAAGCCCGAGATGGTGATGTGGTCGGCCCGGGCCTTGGCCACGCCCGCGGCCACGGTGCCGACGCCCACTTCCGAGACCAGCTTCACCGAGATGCGGGCGCGCTGGTTCACGTTCTTCAGGTCGTGGATCAGCTGGGCCAGATCCTCGATCGAATAGATGTCGTGGTGTGGCGGCGGGCTGATCAGGCCGACGCCCGGCGTCGAGTGACGGACGCGGGCGATGTTCTTGTCGACCTTGTGGCCGGGCAGCTGGCCGCCCTCGCCGGGCTTGGCGCCCTGGGCCATCTTGATCTGGATGTCGTCGGCGTTGACCAGGTACTCGGCAGTGACGCCGAACCGGCCAGAAGCCACCTGCTTGATGGCAGAGCGCATGGAATCGCCGTTGGCCATCGGCTTGAAGCGGTCGGATTCCTCCCCGCCCTCGCCGGTGTTGGACCGGCCGCCGATGCGGTTCATGGCGATCGCCAGGGTGGTGTGAGCCTCGCGGCTGATCGAGCCGAAGCTCATGGCGCCGGTGGCGAAGCGCTTGACGATCTCGCTGGCCGGCTCGACCTCGTCGATCGGCACGGGCGTTTCGTTGAAGTTGAAGCGCATCAGGCCGCGGATGGTCAGCAGGCGCTCGGACTGCTCGTTGATCGAGTCCGCAAAGCCCCGGTATTCGTCCGAGCGGCCGCCCCGGACGGCGTGCTGCAGCTTGGAAACGCTTTCCGGCGTCCAGGCGTGGCTCTCCCCGCGCAGACGGAAGGCATACTGACCGCCGACGTCCAGCATGGTGGCGTAGATCGGATTGTCGCCGTAGGCGTCGCGGTGACGTCGCACCGACTCCTCGGCGATCTGGGCGATGCCGATGCCTTCGATGGTGGTCGCAGTGCCGGTGAAGTACTTCTCGATCAGCTCCGACGACAGGCCGACGCCGTCGAAGATCTGCGCCCCGCAATAGGACTGGTAGGTCGAGATGCCCATCTTGGACATGACCTTCAGGATGCCCTTGCCGATGGCCTTGATGTAGTTCTTGCGGACCTCATAGGCCGAGAGCGCGATGCCCTGGCGCTGGCGCAGGTTCTCCAACGTCTCGAAGGCCAGGTAGGGGTTCACCGCCTCGGCGCCATAGCCGGCCAGGACGCAGAAGTGGTGCACTTCACGCGCTTCGCCGGTCTCGATCACCAGGCCGGTCTGCATGCGCAGGCCCTGGCGGATCAGGTGATGATGCACGGCTGCGGTGGCCAAGGCGGCCGGGATCGGAATGCGGTCGGAGCCGACGCGGCGGTCCGACAGGATCAGGATGTTCTTGTCGGCCAGGACGTTGTCGGTCGCCTCGCGGCAGACGCGCTCGATCGCGCGCTCGAGGCCCGCCGCGCCCTCCTCCGCCGCCCAGGTGATGTCGAGGGTGGCGGTGCGGAACGAGCCGTCCAGCAGTTCGCTGATCGAGCGGATCTTGCTGAGGTCCTCGTTGGTGAGGATCGGCTGGGACACTTCCAGGCGCTTGTGCGTCCCGGCCTGGCGGCCGAGCAGGTTCGGCCGCGGCCCGATCATCGAGACCAGGCTCATGACCAGCTCTTCGCGGATCGGGTCGATCGGCGGGTTGGTGACCTGGGCGAAGTTCTGCTTGAAATAGTCGTAGAGCAGCTTCGAGCGCTTGGAGAGCACGGCGATGGGCGTATCGGCGCCCATGGAGCCGATCGGGTCCTCGCCGGAGGCGGCCATCGGCTCCAGGAAGAACTGCTCGTCCTCCTGGGTGTAGCCGAAGGCCTGCTGGCGATCGAGCAGCTGGCCCGCGTCGTTCGACAGCGCCTCGTTGAAGGCGATCTCGGGCAGCTCTTCCAGCTTGAACTGGGTGCTCTTCAGCCACTCCTCGTAGGGTTCGGCCTCGGACAGGGAGCGCTTGATCTCCTCGTCCTCGATGATGCGGCCTTCCTCCATGTCGATCAGCAGCATCTTGCCGGGCTGGAGACGCCACTTGCGGACGATCCGCTCCTCCGGAACGGTCAGCACGCCGACTTCAGAGGCCATGATCACATGGTCCTGGTCGGTGATGATGAAGCGCGCCGGGCGCAGGCCGTTGCGGTCCAGGGTCGCGCCGATCTGGCGTCCATCGGTGAAGGCCACAGCCGCCGGCCCGTCCCACGGCTCCATCAGGGCGGCGTGGTACTCGTAGAAAGCCTTGCGCTTGGCGTCCATCAGCGGATTGCCGGCCCACGCCTCCGGGATCAGCATCATCACCGCATGGGCCAGCGGATAGCCGCCGGCGACCAGCAGCTCGAGCGCGTTGTCGAGGCAGGCGGTGTCGGATTGGCCGTGCGGGATCAGCGGCCACATCTTGTTGAGGTCCGGCCCCAGCAGATCGCTTTCCAGCGTGCGCCGGCGGGCGTTCATCCAGTTCACGTTGCCGCGGACGGTGTTGATCTCGCCGTTGTGGGCGATGAACCGGTAGGGGTGCGCCAGCTTCCAGGAGGGGAAGGTGTTGGTCGAGAACCGCTGGTGCACCAGCGCCAGGGCGCTCTCGCACAGTTCGTTCTGAAGATCCTCGTAGAACGAGCCGACCTGATCGGCCAGCAGCAGGCCCTTGTAGACGATGGTCCGCGTCGAGAACGACGGCAGATAGAGCTGGGTCAGGCCCGGCAGGTTCTTTTTCACCGCCAGCTCGGCCAGCGGATTCTGGAGCTGCTTGCGGACGGTCAGCAGCTTGCGCTCGAACGCGTCCTGGTCCTTCACGTTCGGGCCGCGGCCGACGATGGCCTGGCGGATCACCGGCATCTCGGCCAGCACCGCCTCGCCCAAGCCCTTGGTGTTCACCGGCACGTCGCGCCAGGCGATGAAGGTCTGGCCTTCCACCTTCATGAAGTGCTCGAACTGAGCGACGGCCACTTCGCGCGCGGCCTCGTCGCGCGGCATGAAGCACATGGCCACGGCGTATTCGCCCGGCGGCGGCAGATCGACGCCGTTCTTGCCGGCCCAGTCACGCAGCAGGCCGTCCGGAATCTGAATCAGAATCCCCGCGCCGTCGCCGACCAGCGGGTCGGCGCCGACCGCGCCGCGGTGATCCAGATTGATCAGGATCTCCAGGCCCGAGGTCACCACTTCGTGCGATTTGCGGCCTTTGATGTTGGCCACGAAGCCAACACCGCACGCATCATGCTCGTTGCGCGGGTCATAAAGACCTTGCCGTTCGGGAGCTCCCATCGGGACACCTCGCTCTCAAATCACACAGGCACGCGCCAAGACCGGTTTCGCTGACCGGTGTTGTCGCGCAAATCGGCGGGCATTTACCCGGCAAGATCAGCCCTTGTCGATGGGCCGAAACGACGAAAAGAGAAAAGTTTTTCTAAGTTGCGACGTCTAGTAGCAGCTTATCGGCGCGTTCGACCGAGGAGCATCCGGTCAGCACCATCGCCGTCGAGAGCTCCGAACGCATGGTTCCCAGCATTTTCTCGATCATCGGCTGGCCGCCGGCGCCCAGGGCGTAGGCCCAGGCGCGGCCGACGAAGCAGGCCTTGGCCCCCAGCGACAGGGCCTTCAGCACATCCAGTCCCGAGCGGACGCCGCCGTCCATGAATACCTCCAGTTCGCCGCCGACCGCGTCGACCACCGCCGGCAGGGCCGAGATCGAAGAGCGCACACCGTCCAGTTGGCGGCCGCCGTGGTTGGAGACGACGATTCCCTGCGCCCCGGCGCGGACCGCGTCCTTGGCGTCCTCCGGGTCCAGCACGCCCTTGATCACGATCGGGCCGTCCCAGACCTGGCGCACGAAGTCGAGATCGGCCCAGGTCACCGAGCGGTCGAAGTTGCGGCCGATCCACGAGAGGAAGTCGTTGACCCGCCGCCCCTCGGTCACCGCGCTCTGGACGTTGCCGAGGGTATGGGGCTTGCCGTTCATGTAGACGTCCCATGACCACTCCGGGTGCGTCACCCCCTGCCAGGCGGTGTTCAACGCCCCCGACAGCGCCGTGGCCCCCGTGAATCCCGAGCGCACGTCGCGATAGCGCGCACCCGGCAGCGGCAGGTCGACCGTAAACACCAGCACGGGGCAGCCCGCCGCCTTGGCGCGCTCCAATAGAGCGCGCATGTAGCCGCGGTCCTTCAGCATGTAGAGCTGGAACCAGGGCGCGACGCCGGTGGCCGCGACCTCCTCGATAGAACAGACGCTGACGGTGGAAAGGCAAAAGGGCACGCCGACCTCGGCGGCCGCCCGCGCAGCCTGGGTCTCGCCGCGGCGGGCGTACATGCCGGCCATGCCGACGGGCGACAGGCCCAGCGGCATGCTCATCTTCTGGCCGAATACGTCGACCGAGAGATCGAGGTTGGTCATGTCGCGCATGACCCGCTGACGAAGGGCGATGGCCTCGAGGTCGGCCACGTTCCGCCGCAGGGTGACCTCGGCGTAGGACCCGCCGTCTATATATTCGAAGAACATCGGCGGCAGGCGGCGGCGCGCAAGTTCCCGATAGTCCGCGACCGATGCGGGTTTCATGTCAGCCCTCCCCTGCAGCTTGCCTCATTGGTAGCGGCGCAGCGCGCGAGCCGCTAGGCAGAGAGACATGAGCAAACTTCGCCCCTGGATGTTCGCGGCCGCCGTCGGCGGCTTCCTGGCCGTCGGCTTCGGCGCCTTCGCCGCCCACGGCCTGGGCGATCCGAAGGCCAAGGAATGGATGCACACGGGCGCGACCTACGCCTTCATGCATGTGATGGCCGTGTTCGCCGCCGCCTTTCTGGCCAGTCGGGGCTCACGCCGCGCGCGGATCGCCCCGCCGTTATTCCTGGCGGGCGTCGTGCTGTTCTCTGGCTCCCTCTTCGCCATGGCGCTGGGCGCGCCGCGCTGGTTCGGGGCGATCACGCCGATCGGCGGGCTGCTGTTCCTGGTCGGCTGGGCGGTCCTGGCCTGGGCCAGCCTGGAGCCAGGTCAGGACTGAGCCGGCTGCGGCGGGGCCAGCCAGCGCAGGCAGGCCACCGCTCCGGCCATGGCCAGCGTCATGACGATCGCCATCGGCCGTGGGGTTCCGTCGGCCAGCAGGCCGGTCAGGCTGGAGGCCAGCGCCCCGATCCCGAAGGCGAGTCCGCCGGTCAGGGCGGAGATCGAACCGGCCCGCCGAGGATCGACGTTCAGCGCCCCGGCCATGATGTTCCCCTGCATGAGGCCGTAGCTGGCGAGCAGCAGGAACAGCAGCGGCAGCACGCTCCAGCGCTCGCCGAGCCCGCTCACAGCCGCCGCGGTCAGGGCCAAGCCGGCGGCCAGCGAGGCCAGGCCCGACCAGGTCAGCACCTGATCGGGGGTGAAGCGGCGCAGCAGCGTGCGATTCACCTGGCTGGCGGCGATGACGCCCAGCGAATTGATCCCGAACACCCAGCCGAAATGTTCCGGCGCGATGCCGTAGGTCCCGATCAGCAGCTCGGGCGAAGCCGAGATGTAGGTGAACAGCGTCGCGGCCCCCAGCGCGCCGGCCAGGCCGTACCCGATCAGCCGCGGCATACGCAGCAGGGCGGCGTAGGCCTGGAGCGGCGTTTCCGACGCAGCCTGGGCGGCGGCTTCGTCGGTGCGCGTTTCCTGCAGCCACAGCAGGGTGGCGAGCGAGCAGGCGACGCCAAAGCCGGTCAACACCCAGAAGTTCAGCCGCCAGCCGCCCAGATGCAGCAGGACCCCGCCCAGCAGCGGCGCCAGAATCGGCGCCAGGCCCATGATCAGGGTCAGCAGCGACAGCACCCGCGCCGTCTCGGTGTGGTTGAAGCGGTCGCGCACGATGGCTCGCGCCACCACCCCGCCTGCGCAGCCCCCCAGCGCCTGCACGAAGCGCGCGGCGATCAGCATCTGGCCCGAGGTCGCCAGGGCGCAGAGCACCGAGGCGGCCACATAGATCGCGCACCCCACCAGGATCGGTCCGCGCCGTCCGAACCTGTCCGAGGCCGGCCCGTAGAAGAACTGCCCGACCGCCATGCCGCCGAAGAACGCCGCCACCGTCGCCTGTGTCTGGGCCGCGCTGGCTCCAAGACCCACCCCGATGGCCGGCAGGCTGGGCAGGTACATGTCGATGGACATGGGGGCGAAGGCGGTCAGCGCCGCCAGCAGGATCACGAGGCCCCAGGGCGTGCGGTCGGCAGAATAGTTGGTCATGCAACTGTCTCTAGACGCCTAATCCGACAAGATCGCAACCGTCGCTTGCCTTCCGCGCAAGGAACCCTGGCAATCTGCCGCGCAAACTTTGGAGGAAGCCCGCATGCCGACCGCCCTCGAGCGCCAGATGCCGCCCGTCAAGCACGCGGCCGTCAACGGGATCGACATGGCCTATTACGAAGTCGGCCCCCGCGAAGGCGTTCCGATCGTCTTCTGCCACGGCTTCCCGGAACTGGCCTTTTCCTGGCGCCATCAGCTCAAGGCCTGCGAGGCGGCCGGCCGCTGGGCCATCGCACCGGACCAGCGCGGCTATGGCCTGACCTCCCGCCCCGACGCCGTCACCGACTACGACATGGAGCACCTGACCGGCGACTTGGTCGGCCTCCTGGACCACCTTGGCGTCGACAAGGCGGTGTTCGTCGGCCACGACTGGGGCGGGATCGTCGTGTGGCAGTTGCCGCTCATGCATCCCGACCGCGTGGCCGGGATCGTCGGACTGAACACCCCCTTCATGCGCAGGGCCCCGCTCGATCCCATCGAGGGCATGCGCAAGGTGTTCGGCGAGGACATGTACATCGTCTGGTTCCAGAAGCCGGAGATCGCCGACGCCGCCCTGGCCGCCGATGTCGACAAGACCATGCGTTTCTTCATGCGCCGCCCAGCCGCCATCCAGCAGGTGGCCGCTCCGACCGGCGGCTCGACCTTCGCCTTCGGCGACGCCCTGAAGGCCTGGGACAAGTCCGACACCGCCAACCAGTTGCTGACCCCCGAAGAACTGGCCGCCTTCGTCGAGACCTTCCAGGCCAGCGGCTTCACCGGCGGGATCAACTGGTACCGGAACTTCACCCGCAACTGGGAGCGCTCGGCGGGCTTCCCGACCCGGATCGACGGCATTCCCTGCCTGATGATCATGGCCGAGAAGGACGTGGTGCTTTCGCCCGCCATGGCCGAGGGCATGGAAGAGGTCATCTCCGACCTGGAAAAGGTGCTGGTGAAGGACTCCGGCCATTGGACCCAGCAGGAGAAGCCCGAAGAGGTGAACCACCTCATCCTGGACTGGATGGACCGCCGCTTCCCGAAGTAGACTTGGCGGGATGGAACGCACCACCCCGCCCCTCACCGTCTCGAGCGCCGCGCACCGCAAGGGCCTGTATCCGGACAACGAGCCCTATGCCTACGGCTGGCTGCCGACCGGCGGCCCGCACGAGATCTTCTACGAGGAGTGCGGAAATCCGGACGGCAAGCCCTGCGTCATCCTGCACGGCGGCCCGGGCGGGGCGATCAACCCGACCATGCGGCGGTTCTTCAACCCGGCCAAATGGCGGATGGCGCTGTTCGACCAGCGCGGCTGCGGCAAATCGCGGCCGAACGCCAGCCTGGAAGACAACACGACCTGGTCGCTGATCGAGGACATCGAGCGGCTGCGCATCCATCTGGGCGTCGAAAAGTGGACCGTGTTCGGCGGCTCGTGGGGATCGACCCTGGCGCTCGCCTACGCCATCACCCACCCGCATCGCGTCGAGGCCCTGGTCCTGCGCGGCATCTTCCTGCTGACCCAGCGCGAGCTGCGCTGGTTCTATCAGGACGGCGCCTCGTTCCTGTTCCCCGACGCCTGGGCGCGGTTCTGCGCCCCGATCCCCCCGGACGAGCGCGGCGACATGATGGCCGCCTATCACAAGCGCCTGACCCACCCGGACCGCCGGGTCCAGGCCGAGGCGGCGGCCGCCTGGAGCCAGTGGGAAGGCGACACCATCTCGATCCGTGGCCCCGAGGCGCGGCCCTCGAAGTTCAACGAGATCGACTTCGCCATCGCCTTCGCCCGGATCGAGTGCCATTTCTTCGTCAACGGCGGCTTCTTCAAGGAAGACGGCTGGATCCTGAACAACATCGACAAGCTGCGCGGCATTCCGGGCTGGATCGTCCAGGGCCGGTTCGACGTGGTGACGCCGATGGAGAGCGCCTGGCGGCTGAAGAACGCCTGGCCGGAAGCCAATTTCGACATCGTCTGGGACGCGGGCCATGCCTCGACCGAGCCCGGCATTGTCGACGGGCTGGTCCGCGCGACGGACCACGCCCTGAAGCTCTAGCGGCCATGGCCGGCGCCCGTTCGGTGACGATCGCCGACGCGCTGGTCTCGCTGCGCCCCATGCCCGGCCTGGCGGTGCTGATGTGCGGCCTGGCGGGCAGCGGCAAGACGACCTTCGCCATGCAGTTGGAAACCGTCGGCTTTCGCCGCCTCTCGATCGACGAAGAGATATGGCGGCGCTACGGCCGCTATGGCCTCGACTATCCGCCCGAGCAGTACGGCGCTCACGTCGAGGCCGCGCGCGCCCTGCTGCGGACGCAGCTGATCGAAGAGCTGCGCGGCGGTCAGGCGGTGGTGGTCGATTCCAGCTTCTGGAGCCGCGCCCACCGCGACGACTTCAAAGCCGCGGTCGAGGGCGCCGGGGGGATCTGGCGGCTGGTCTATCTGAAGGCCGACGAGGCGCTGCTGCGCGAGCGGCTGGCGGCGCGGCGCGAGCGGTTCGACGCCAACGCCGCCGTGCCGATCGACGAGGCGGCCCTGGCGCGGTTCCTGGCCAGCTTCGAGACCCCGCGCGGCGAAGGCGAGACCACCGTCCGCGTCGCCTGAGCGACGCTACATGAAGGCGCCCTTGCCGCTGGTGACTTCCGAATAGCGGTGGACGCGCACGCCCTGCACCAGGCCGAAGCCGATCATCACCGTCACCATGACGGTGCCGCCATAGGACAGCAGCGGCATCGGCACGCCGACCACCGGCGCTAGGCCCATGACCATGCCGCCATTGATCAGCACATAGAGGGCGAAGGTCGCGGTCGTGCCCGCCGCCGAGAGCCGGCCGAAGTGCGAGTGCGCCAGGGCCGCGGTCCGCAGCGCCATGAAGATCACCGCGCCGTACAGGAACAAAACCGAGAAACAGCCTAGGAAACCGAACTCCTCGGCCAGGGTCGCGAAGATGAAGTCGGTCTGCTTCTCGGGCAGGAAGTTCAGCTGACTCTGGGAGCCCAGGCCGTACCCTTTCCCGAAGAAGCCGCCCGAGCCCAAGGCGATCTTGGACTGCAGGATATGGTAGCCCGAGCCGGACGGGTCGCTCTCCGGGTCCAGGAAGGTGAGCACGCGCTTGCGCTGGTAGTCATGCAGCACGAACATCACGATCGGCGGCACCGCCGCCACGAACGCCGCAAGGCCTGCGAAGATCACCCGCCAGGACAGACCCGCCAGCACCACGATCGCCGCCCCGGTCATGGCGATCAGCATTGCAGTGCCCAGATCGGGCTGGTGCATGACCAGGATGACCGGCGCCCCGATCATCGCCGCCGGCACGAGCAGCCACCAGGAGAACCGCGCGGCGTCGGCCGAGACCCCGTGATAGAACCGCGCCAGCGCCAGCACGATGCCGAGCTTCATGATCTCCGACGGCTGAAAGCTGAATGGCCCGAGCGCGAGCCAGCGCTGCGCGCCCATGCGAACGTCGCCTATGGCTTCCACCGCGATCAGCAGCAAAAGGCCGATCCCGTAGATCGGATAGGCCAGGGTGAACCAGACCCGCAGATCGATCATCGCCAGGCCGATCATCAGCACCAGACAGAGCGCAAAGCGCGTCAGGTGCTTGGCCGCCCACGGCTCCCACGAGGAGCCGGCGATGGAGAACATCATCAGGGCGCCGGCCCCGGCGATCAGGCAGAGCGCCAGGCAGAACAGCCAGTCGATCTCGCCCAGCTTGACGATGAGCCGGTCACGTTCCCCCGGCCGTGTGAGCGCGCTGACGGTCATACGCCGCCTCCCGTCGGGGTCGGTATTGGAGCAGCCGGCGACGGTGCGGCGGCCGGCGGCGGCGGAGTGATGGTCGGGGCTTCCGGCGCGACGCCCTCGGCTTCCATCGGCTCCGGCGCCTCAGGCATCGGCATCGGCTTTTCGATGCGCGAGCGCAGTTGCGGGTCCTTCAGCAAGGCCACGCGCATCACTTCGCGCGCACGCGGCGCGCCGGCGGTGGCGCCGCCCAGACCGCCGTGCTCGACGATGACCGCCACCGCGTAGCGCGGGTCGTCGACCGGCGCGAAGGCGACAAACAGGTTGTGGTCCTTCAGCCGCCAGGTGACCCCGGCGCTGCTGCGCGGGCCCTTGTCGAAGCTGCGCACCTGCGCGGTACCGGTCTTGCCGGCCATCTGAATGTCGCCGAGGCCCAGCTGGCTCTGGCGATAAGCGGTGCCGCCCGTGTCGTTGGCCACGGCGATCATGCCGCCGCGGACGTAATCGAGGTGTTCCTTGCTGAACGGCAGGTCAGGGACGTCGTCGCCGTGCTGCAGCTCCACGCCGCCCACCGACTTGATGAGCCGCGGGTTCAGCGCCTTCTTGCCGTTGGCCAGCCGCGCCGTCATCACCGCCAGCTGCAGGCAGTTCACCGCCAGATACCCCTGGCCGATGCCGTAGCTGACCGAGTCGCCCGGCTGCCAGACCGGCTCGCGCTTGACCGCCTTGCGCTTCCACTCCCGTGAGCCGACGACGCCCTTCTTCTGGCCTGGAATGCCGATGTCGAAGATCGTGCCGAAGCCCATGGCGTGGGCCGCCGCCGCGATCGGGTCCGGGCCGATCTTCAGGGCGGTCTGGTAGAAATAGATGTCGCACGAGTTCTTGATCGCCTCGTGCATGTTCTGGGAGCCGTGACCGCCGTGTTTCCAGCAGCGCCAGGTGCGCCCGCCCCAGTACCAGCCGCCGCTGCAATGGACGCGCACTTCCGGGTCGATGCCGGCCTGGAGCGCAGCAAGGCCCACGGTGGGCTTGAAGGTCGAGCCTGGCGGATAGGTGCCGGTCATCACCTTGTCGAGCAGCGGCTTGCGCTCGTACTGGGCCAGCGCCCGGTACTCCGGACCCGACAGGCCGCGCACGAAGCGGTTGGCGTCGAAGCTGGGCGCAGAAGCCATGCAGAGCAGATCGCCGGTGCGGCAGTCCATCATCACGATGGCCCCGCTCTCGTCGCCCATCACCTCCAGCGCTCGGTTCTGGATATCGACGTCGAGGGTCAGTTCGATCCGCTTGCCGGGAGTGGCGGGGATGTCCCCCGCCTCGTCCTGGCGCACCTCGCGGCCGTTGGCGTCGACCTCGACCTTGCGCGCGCCGGGCTTGCCGCGGAGCTCCAGATCCAGAGCCTTTTCAACGCCCTGGCGGCCGATTCGGAAGCCCGGATGCAGCAGGATGGGGTCGGAGTTCGGCCCCGTCGGCGTCAGGTCCTCCTTGTTGACCTTGGCCACGTAGCCGATGACGTGCGCGAACGCCCCCCCGTGCGGATAGACCCGCACCTCGCCCATGTCGGCGGTGACGCCAGGCAGTTCCGGCGCGCGGATATTGATCGCCGAAAATTCCTCCCAGCTCATGTCCTCGGCGACCGAAACCGGGACGCGCTTGGGGGTCTGTTTGATGTCACGCAGCAGGCGGGCCTGGCGCGCCTCGTCCAGCGGCACGAAGGTCGCCAGGGTCTTCAGAGTGCCGGCGACGTCGCTCTGGTCCTCGCGCGAGACCAGCAGCCGGAAGTTCGGACGGTTCGAGGCCAGGATCGCCCCATTTCGGTCGACGATCAGGCCGCGCGGCGGCGGCACCAGGCGGAAGTTGAACTGGTTGGAGGCCGAGAGTTTCTCGTAGCGCTGGGTCTCGATGATCTGAAGGTGCGCCAGGCGCGCGGTCAGGGCGGCCAGGCCCAGGCCGGCGAACCCACCCATGAGGAACATCCGGCGGTGGAAGACCCCCTGCCGTTCATTGACCTCGGAGAAGAAGATCGACGGCTCGGCCATCGCTCCGGAACCCTATCGGAAACGCACGTCTGCATCCTCGAACCGGTCGATCAGCAGGTGTGCGAATGGAAACAATATGACGGTGGCCAGGAATTGCCATGCCACGGAGATCGGGTTGGCGCCCGCATGCGCCCCCAGCATCGTGAAAAGATAGGCGCTGCCCATGGCAAGGCCCGTGGCCGCCGCGTACCAGGCCCACATCACCGGAAAACTCTGGCCCGCCATCATGCTGCGCCCGACCAGGGCCGCTCCATAGACCAGCAGCAGGGCCACCGCCCATAGGCCCATCGGCGCGCCCCAGACGATGTCGAGGAACAGGCCCATGGCCAGTACGCTCAGAGGCCCCAGGATCGACGGCCGGATGATCGCCCAGGCAAAGGCCGGGACCATCGGGAAGATCGGCTCGGGCAGGCTTAGGCCGAACGGCCGGAACGGCAGTGAGAACAGCACCGTCAGGATGAGGCACTGGGCGAGTGGAACTCCGATCCAGCGCCACGGGGCCAGAGGGCGCGCGCCGGCCATCTAGAACGGAACCTCGGGCGCGGGCGGCTGGGGCTGTTGCGCCGGCGCGGGCGTAGGCTTGGGGGCAGCCGGGCGCGGCGTAGCGGGCTTGGGTGCGGCCGGCTTGGGCGCGGAGGCGGCGGCGCTCCGAGGCGGCGTGCCGACGGTTCCCGCAGCCGGAGGACGCGCGGCTGGCGTCGCGCCGGCCGTGGGGCCCCGGAGGCCGGCGGCCGGGGCGCTGGATGCAGCGGCCGGCGGGGTTGCGGCGGTCACGCCGACGACCGCAGGCTTGGCGGGCGGCGGCACCGTCATGCGGTTCAACTCGGCCGCGGCGGCGGCGCTGAGCTGCGAGAAATCCTGGAACAGCATTACCTGAACGAAGTCGACCGGGGCGGCGTCGGAGGCCAGCACGGCGCGCCAGCGGCCATCGAGCCCCTTCGCGGCGATGCCGACCGGCAGGCCGCGCGGGAGCACCCCGCCGTCACCGGACGTGACGATGCGATCCCCCTGCTTCACGGGGTCCTGGCCGCGCAGGTACTCAAGGCGCGGATTGGGCCCGCCGTCCCCGGCCAGGATCGCGCGCGCGTTGGTGCGGTCGATCATCACCGGCGTGCGCGAGGCGATGTCGGTGAGCAGCAGGACGCGGCTGGCGCCGTCGGTAACGCCGATAATCCGGCCCACGAGGCCGTTCTCGCTCATCACCGGATTGCCTTCACGGATGCCCTTTTCCTTACCGGCGTTAGCCAGACGCGTGTTGGAGAAGGGCCCCCTGCCCTCGCTGACCGTGCGAGCGGCGACCATCGGGATCGGCGGATCGGTCTTCAGACCCAGCAGGGCCTTGTAGCGGTCGTTGGTGTCGCGCAGCGCCAGGGCGGCGATCTGCCACTGGCGGGCCTCTTGCAGCTCTTCCTTCAGCCGGCGGTTCTCCGAGACGGCGAAGAAGTAGCTGCGCACTCCGTCCACTCCGTCGCTCAGCCAGCGGCCGGGCGTGGCCAGCACGCCGGTCACAGGCGCGGCGATGGCGTCGCCGACCTTGCGCGAGGCGCCGTAGGCTTCGGTCTGGAAGGTTTCGCGCCGATCGGACAGCAGCAGCACCAGCGCGGCCACGAGGGCCACGATCAAGGCTACGCCGGCCGTCCAGGCCAGCGGCACCTTCAGTTCGCCCAAGGGGTTGTCGCGCAGCGCCACCGAACCTGCTCACCCTGAAGACGCGGCCCGGAGAATCACTCCCGAGCCGCGACTCGCGGAATTCTACGCCAGGGTGGACTCCAGGACGCCCTTCATCCACTTCGGATGTTCGAGCACCTTGCCGCAACCGTGCGCGACGCAGCTCAGCGGGTCGTCGGCGACGGTCACCGGCAGGCCGGTGTGATCGCGGATCTCGGCGTCCAGGCCGCGCAGCAGCGCGCCGCCGCCGGTCAGCATGATGCCCTTGTCGGCGATATCCGAGGCCAGCTCGGGCGGAGTCGCTTCCAGCGCCATCTTCACGGCGTCAACAATCTGGCCGACCGGCTCAGCCAGCGAATCCGAGGCTTGCTTCTCGCTGATGCGCACTTCGCGCGGCACGCCCTGCATCAGGTCGCGGCCCTTGACCTCGATCGACAGGCCCTCGCCGTCGGCCGGCGCGCGGGCGGTGCCGATTTCCTTCTTGATGCGCTCGGCGGTGGTTTCACCGATCAGCAGATTATGATTGCGGCGCATGTAGCTGATAATCGCCTCGTCCATCTTGTCGCCGCCGACGCGGACCGAACGCGAATAGACGATGCCCGAAAGGGAGAGGACCGCCACTTCGGTGGTGCCGCCGCCGATGTCGACCACCATCGAGCCGGTCGGCTCATGGATCGGCAGGCCGGCCCCTATGGCGGCGGCCATCGGCTCGTCGATCAGGCCCACGCGGCGACCGCCGGCGTTCAGGCAGCTGTCGTTGATGGCCCGGCGCTCCACGGCGGTGGCGCCCGACGGCACGCACACGATCACCTTCGGGTTCACGAACCCCTTGCGGTTGTGAACCTTGCGGATGAAGTGCTTGATCATCTCCTCGGCGACTTCGAAGTCGGCGATGACGCCGTCGCGCATCGGGCGGATGGCTTCCATGTGACCCGGCGTGCGGCCCAGCATCTGCTTGGCCTCGATGCCGACGGCGTGGACGACCTTGCGCCCGCCGACGTTACGCAGGGCGACGACGGACGGCTCGTTCAGAACGATGCCCTTGCCCTTCATGTAGATGAGCGTGTTGGCGGTGCCGAGATCGATGGCGATGTCGTTCGAGATAGCGCCGAAGAGGGACGAGATCATGCAGGGCCCTGGGGGGTGGGGAGCGGAATTGGGGGTATGCGAAGCCCAGGCTGCCGACGCTTCGTTTCGAATCTCGAAACGTCAGGCGGCGTCAGCCTCCGCTTGCAGGACAGATGGTCCGTGTGCCCTGCCAATCGGTTGATTTCAAGGCTTAATGATAGGTCTGTGGTTTCCCGTCGCACACATGTGCGCCCAGCCTTGCGCATGGACGCCCGGGCGAGCGCGGAAGAGGTCAACCGCTTGTCGGAATCGGGGCGGAAATGCGGCAGAACAGCCCCGCTTCGCCGAACTCGAACCGGACCGAACCGCCCAGTTCGCGCTCGACTGCGCGGCGCACGAAACGCAGGCCGAAGCCGCACCGGTCCGGATCGCCGGCCGGAGGGCCGCCACGTTCGCACCACTCCAACGCCAGCTCGCCGGCGGCGTGCGTCCACTCCACCACGACCTTGCCCCCGGTGGAGGACAGGGCCCCGTATTTCGCCGCGTTGGTCGCCAGTTCGTGGAGCACCATGGCCAGTGTGACGGAGGCCCGGGTCGACAACTGCACCGATGGGCCGGCGGCGAAGGCGCGCTCGGCCCCGAACACGGCGATCACGCCGGCGACGACGTCCTGCAGGTCCGCCGCCTCCCAATGACGCTCGGCGAGTCGATTGTGAGCGCTCGACAGAGCCATCAGCCGGGCTTCGAAAGCCTGGAGCATGCCGGCGACGTCCCCATCGGCCCGAAAGCTGTGGGCGGCCAGAGACTGGACGGTGGCCAGGGTGTTCTTCACCCGATGGTTCAGCTCGTCCAGCAGCGTCTTGTGCAGGTCCTCGGCGCGTTTGCGCTCGCTGATGTCGACCAGCATGTTGATCGCGCCGACCAGGCTTCCGTCCGCGTCGAACAGCGGTGTCGGATAGGCCAGAAAGGCGCCGCGGCGACCGTCGGGCCGCTCGAAGATCGCCTCCGCGCCCAGTATCTGTCGCCGCTCGGCGATGGCCTGGGCCATCGGGCAGAGGTCGAGCGCCATGGGCTCGCCGCCGGTCGAATAAAGCTTGTGAAAGCCGCACCAGCGATCCTCGCCCAACCTCGGCTCGCGGCCCCACAGCGCCGCGGCCGCGGGGTTGAAGGTCATGATCCGCCCCTCAGGATCGGTCTGGTACATGGCGATGGGCAAGGTTTCGAGGATCCGCCGGGCCCAGCCCTGGCGCGAGCGCAACATGTCGCGGGTCCGCCGGAACTCCGTGACGTCCTGCAGACAGTTCACCGCCCCGATGACCAGACCGCCCTCGTCGCGCAGCGGTTCGGCGTTGCAGAGTACATGCACGCGCCGGCCATCGGGGTGGACGATCACCACCTCGCGATCCTTGACCGGCGCGCCGGTCGCCAGGGCCTCAGCCACGGGCGACTGTTGGGCGGTCATCGGCGAGCCGTCGGCATGGAAGGCGCGGTCGAACGGAACCTGACCGCCATCCGCGGGCGGTTCGGCGCCCCAGAGCTCCACGGCCCGTCGATTGCAATGCACGACGCCGCCGCGGCGGTCGCAGACATAGACGCCTACCGGCAGCCGCTCGGACAGGCCCTCCCAGGACCGGACCGCGCGCCTCAGCGCATCGGACCTCAGCTCCATCAGCGGCGCGTCATCCACGGCCGCACCGCGCGCATATGGCATGCCTACTCATTCGGGGCCTCAAATCAGGAAACCCGCCCAATTGTTCCGTCGAGTCGGCGACATTGACGACTCCGCTGTCGCCGATACGACGACTGTCGCCCTTCTGCTACAGCGCCGGAGCATCCGGCCCCCTAAATTGCCGAGCTTTCCGAAAGTTCGCCGAGCTTCCTCATGTCCGCCCGCCAAGCCGTCCTCGGCGTCGAAAACGCCAGCTTCTTCTATGGAACCCAGCGGGTTTTCGAGGGCGTCAGCTTCCAGCTCGACGAGGCGCGCACCGCGCTGGTCGGTGAGAACGGCGCCGGCAAGTCGACCCTGCTGAAGTGCTTGCTGGGCGAACTCGACCTGATGGAGGGCCAGATCGTGCGCTCGCGGGGGCTCAAGATCGGCTACGTGCCTCAGGAGACGCCGCCCGACCTCGCCCCCTTAACCGTCCGCGAGGCGCTGGAGCGCGCCCTTCCCGTCGCCGATGGGTCCGAAGATTGGAAGGTCGACGTCCTTCTCGACGAGATCGGCGTCTCCTACGAGACGGCACAGCAGCTGTTCGGCGCCCTCAGCGGCGGCTGGCAGCGGCTGCTGCTCATCGCGGCGGCGGCCCGGCTGTCCGAGCCGGACCTTCTGATCCTGGACGAGCCGACCAACCACCTGGACCTCTCCAACATCAACACTTTGGAGCGCTGGCTGGAGAGCGAGCGACTGCCGATGTTGATCGTCAGCCACGACCGCGAGTTTCTTCAGCGCACCACCACTCGCACGTTGTTCCTGCGTTCGGACGGCGCCCACAGCTTCAAGGTCCCGTTCGTGGAGGCGCGCGAGGCCCTGCTCCAGCGCGACGCCGCCGACGCGGCGCGACGCCAGCTGGAAAGCAAGGAAATCGAGCGCCTGCAGAAGGTCGCCGCCCGCTACCGTGTCTGGGGCGTCAAGAACGACAAGTTCCACAAGCGCGCCAAGGCGACAGAGAAGCGGATCGAGCGCATCGAGGCCGACCGCACCAGCGCCTATTCCGCCCGCGAGCGGCGACTGGAGCTGCACGATGGTGAAATGGACGCCAAGGTGGCGCTGCGTCTGCAGGGCCTGGAGGTCGCCACGCCCGACGCCGCGCGGCGCCTGTTCACGATCGAGCGGTTCGGGGTCGGCATGGGCGACCGCGTCGCACTGCTCGGGATCAACGGCAGCGGCAAGTCTACCTTGCTCTCATTGCTGGCCGACGCTTTCGACCCGGCCGTGCGCCATTATGACGGCGCCGCACCGATCCGCTTCAACCCACAGGCGCGACTGGCCTACTTCGACCAGCGCATGGCCGACCTGCCGCTGCGCGCCAGCCTGCTCGACTATGTATCGAGCGCCGAGGGCGCTACCGACCGCGACGCCAACGCGCTGCTGGCCAAGGCCGGCTTTGCCTATATGCGCATCAAGGGCCCCATCGCCGACCTCAGCCACGGCGAGCGCGCCCGCCTGGTCTTCCTGCGGATGAAGCTGACGCGGCCGAACCTCTATCTTCTGGACGAACCGACCAACCACCTCGACATCGAGGGCCAGGAGGACCTGGAGGCCCAGCTCGACGCGTCCGACAGCGCTTGCGTCTTCGTCTCGCACGACCGCTACTTCACCCGCAGCGTCGCCAATCGCTTCGTCGAGATTCGCAAGGGCAGGCTGGTAGAGATCGACGACCCCGAGCCGTTCTTCGCGGCGCAGTAGGCCCATACCGCCCGCTCAAGTATAAAGCGCCCGCTCCAGATCCATAAGAAGCATTCGCGCGCCATCAGCGGTTGAGATGACGCGACATCTTACATCTACCAGCAGTAATATTTAGGATTTCGCACTTCGTTAACCCTGACCGCCCCAGCTAAGCGTGGAATACCGGGGCACATAAACCAAAAGGTTGTGAAATATACTTCCACAACCAATACAGGGATAGACGGATGCGTTTGACGATCAAGGCCCGCTTGCTGGCCTGTCTTGGCGTCCTGGCGGCAGGAATGCTGGCGATCGGCCTATGCGGCTGGCTGGCCTCCGACAGCGCCAGCCGCAGCATGCACTCGATCATCGTCGATCGGCTTGAACCGATGCAGCGACTGAAGGCGGTAAGCGACCTCTATGCCGTCAACATCGTCGACACGGCCCACAAGGCGCGCGCCGGCAGCCTGAGCCACGCACAGGCCCTCCAGAGCGTCGCCGCCGCCCGCGCCTCGGTCGACGAGAACTGGGCCGCCTACAAGGCGACGGCCATGACTGCCGAGGAAGACGCCCTGGCCTCCAAGGTGGCCGAGGGCATGCCCAAGGCCAACGCCGCCGTCGCCAAACTGGAGAGCGTACTGAAGTCCGGCGACGCCGCCGCGCTGCAGGCCTTCGTGGAGGGCGAGCTCTACCCCGCCATCGACCCGGTGACGGCCAATGTCGGCGCCCTGGTCGACCTGCAGACCCGCGTCGCACGTGAGGACGGCGCCAAGGCCGGCAAGACGCACACCTTCTTCATGGTGATCATGGCGCTCATCGCCTTGGCCGCCGCAGGCTTGACCGCCTTCGCCTGCTTCATCGTCACCAGCAAGGTCTCCACTCCGCTTCAGGCCATGACCGCCGCCATGCGGCGGTTGGCGGGCGGGGACAACGAGATCCAGATCCCCGCCGCCGGCCGCCAGGACGAACTGGGCGAGATGGCCGGCGCGGTCGCCGTCTTCCGCGACGCGGCCATCGCCAAGATCAAGGCCGACGCCGAAATCGTCGAAGCCAAGGCGCGCGCCGAGCGCGACCGCCAAGCCGCCAGCGAGGCGGCCATCGCCGGCGAACAGGGCCTGGTGGTCCGCTCCTTCGGCGCGGCCCTGGAGAAGCTGGCCGACGGCGACCTGACCTACCGCGTCAAGGACGACCTGCCGATGCAGTACGAAAAGCTGCGCAACGACTTCAACGGCGCCATGAGCAAGCTGCAGGAAACCATGGTCGTGATCGTCGGCAACGCCGACGGCATCAAGAACGGCAGCCGCGAGATCACCACCGCCTCCGACGATCTGGCGCGTCGCACCGAGCAGCAGGCCGCGGGCCTGGAGGAGACCGCCGCCGCGCTCGAAGAGCTGACCGCAACCGTCAAGAAGACCGCCGAGGGCGCCAACGACGCCCACCGGGTGGTCGCCGCAGCCAAGGTCGACGCTGAAGGCGGCGGAGAGGTGGTCAATCGCGCCATCGCCGCCATGAGCGAGATCGAGGCCTCGTCCAAGCAGATCACCCAGATCATCACGGTGATCGACGAGATCGCGTTCCAGACCAACCTCCTGGCCCTGAACGCCGGGGTGGAAGCGGCCCGGGCCGGCGACGCCGGCAAGGGCTTTGCGGTCGTCGCTTCGGAAGTGCGGGCCCTGGCTCAGCGGTCGGCCGAAGCGGCCAAGGAAATCGAGGCGCTGATCACCGCCTCCACCGGCCAGGTGAACAGCGGCGCGAACCTGGTCGCCCAGACCGGCCAGGCGCTGGAGCGGATCGTCGGCCAGGTCGCCCACATCAACCGCGTGGTCGCCGAGATCGCCGCCAGCGCCCAGGAACAGGCCACGGGTCTCAACCAGATCAACGTGGCCGTAAACCAGATGGACCAGGCGACGCAGCAGAACGCCGCAATGGTCGAGGAAAGCACCGCCGCCAGCCACGCCCTGGCGCGGGAAGCCGAGACCCTGGCCGGGCTCATGGCCCAGTTCAAGGTCGGGGCGGCGGCGGTTCCGCCGGCGAGAAGCAGCAATCCGGTGCACGCGGCCCAGGCGCGGCTCGGGCGGGCCGTCCGCGGCTCGGCCGCCGCCAAGGTCGACGACTGGCAGGAGTTCTGACCGCCGGCTCCACCGACATTCGACAAACCCCGGTCCTCGCGGCCGGGGTTTTTCTTTTTGAAGGCGAACGGCTCAGCTCGCATGGCGCGCCCGAAGCGCGCTAGGAGCGGTGCATGCAGAACATCCTCACCTGGGCCGGGCGCATCGCCCTCCTCGCCGTCCTGCTGGTGTGCCTGCAGGGCGCGCTCGACCCGCTGTACGACGCCGCCAGATGGGCGCCGCCGCACGACGCGGTGATGCACGTCATCTACGGCTACCTGCTCACCGTGCTCTCGATCCTCGCCCTGCCCAAGGTGAAGCCCTGGGCCATCGGCGGGGTCTTCATCGCCCTCGGCGTCGGGCTCGAGACCGCCCAGGCCATGGGTTGGGTGTCGGGCACATTCCAGCTAAAGGATCTTGCCGCCAATCTGGGCGGCGTGATCGCCGCCCTCGCCCCGATGTCCCTGGCCAAGCGCAAGGCGCGGTAGGCCTCTTCAGCGCCGCGGCAGAACCTTGAAGCCGTACTTCTGAAAGATCGCCGCTGCCGCAGGGCTGCTCATATAGGTCAGGAATTTCACCGCATCGGGGTTCTTCGAGGCGGCGACGACGGCGGCCGGATAGACGATCCTCGGATGGGTCGCGTCGGGGAACAGACCGACGATCCGCACCCTGGGCTCCACCTTGGCGTCGGTGTCGTAGACGATCCCCAGGGGGCTCTCGCCGCGCGCCACGTACTGCAGCGCCGTGCGCACGTTCTCAGCCTGGGCGAGCTTGCCAGAGACCCCGTCCCAGACCCCTAGCGCCGTCAGCGAGGCCTTGGCGTACTTGCCGGCCGGCACATCGGGTCCGGCCAGGGCCAAACGCCCGGAGCCCAAGGCCTTGGCCAGGGGCATGCCCTTGCCGATCCGGATCGCCGTCCTGGAGTCGGCGGGAGCGATCAGCGCCAGCCGGTTGGTCAGCAGATCGCGCCGGCTGGCCGCCACGATCAGCTTGCGCTCGGCCAGATAGCTCATCCAATCGCTGTCGGCCGAGACGTAGACGTCGGCCGGCGCGCCCTGCTCGATCTGCCGCGCGATAGCGGACGAGGCCGCGTAGGAGAAGCGAGCCTCTCCCCCGGTCTTGGCGTAGGCCGCGCCGACCTCGTCGAGCGCGTTCTTCAGCGATGCGGCGGCGAAGACGGTGACCGTCTCGGCGCGGGCCGCCCCGCTCATCAGGGCGGCGGCGGCCAGGGCCGCGATCCAGCGGAGGAGCTTCATGTCCCGTGTCTCCACTAGTGATGGGCCGCAGCGGCGGCTTTGGCGTTGGAAAGGCGGATGACTTCGATCTTCTCGACCATGCGGGCCGAGCGGGCGGGCCGCAGATCGTCCGAGACCACGATCCGGAAGGGCCCGTCCTCAGCCTTCAGCGGGGCGCCGTCGGCGCGGTCGGCCAGGATCACCTTGCCGGCGCGGGTGGCGGGATCGGTCTCGGCCAGGCCCAGCACGACCTGATAGCCGTCCTTGGCGGTGATGCGGATGACGGTGGCCAATTCGGGGCCGTGGACGGCCTTGCCCTGGGCAGCGCCAACCTTGGCGACGATGTCGCCCAGCGGCACGCCGTCGAAGGTCGAGGTCTTGCCGTGCTGGGTCGCCGTGACCGAGACATGCGGGAGGGCCGCCAGATCCGCGGCGCTGAGGGTCGCGGCCTGGCCGTCGGGGCCGTGCAGGGCGATGCTCTGGGCCAGGGCCGGCCCGGCCAGCGTCGTGAGGACGGCGGCGAGAACGAACTTCATCTGAACTCCTACTCCACGGCGAGGATGACGTGCGGCGCCTTGACCAGGGCGGTGGCCGGTTCGCCGACCGCCAGCCCCATGGCCACGGCGCTTTCCTTGGTGATGGTCGCGGTCAGGGTCTTGCCGCCGGCCAGCGACAGGAGGATCTCGCTGGAGACGGCTCCGTCCTCGCGCGTCAGCACTGTCCCGGCGAGCTGGTTGCGGGCCGAGGTGACCAACCCCTCCCCCTTGGCCAGGACCACGAAGCTCGACTTGATCAGGGCCACGGCCGGCTTGCCGACCGCCAGATCCAGGTCGGCGACGCTCTGGCGGGTGACGACGGCGACGATGTCGACGCCATCGGCCACCTTCAGGGCCACCTCGGTGTTGACCGCGCCGTCGGTGATGGCGCTCACCACCCCGCGCAGGGCGTTGCGTGCGCTCGTCTTCATGCCCAGGCTCCAGAAGAGGTCGCCGATTTCGCCGTCCAGCCGCGCCTGTAGCCGCGCCAAGGTGTCGCCCAGCTCGGCCTCGACCTTCCGGAAGGCCTCGATCACCGCGTGGCCGCGGGCGGTCACCGCCGCAACGCCGCCCGAGCGGCCGCCCGGCTGGGCCTCGACCAGCGGGGCGTCGAACAGGTTGTTCAGCGCCTGGACCCCGTCCCACGCGCCCTTGTAGCTGAGGCCCAGTTGCCTGGCCGCCGCGCTGATCGAGCCGAGCTCGGCCACCGCCTTCAGCAGCGCGATGCGCTCGGCCCCGACCCGGCTCGCGCCGCGCCGCAGGAAGAAGGCCGCGTCCAGGTGACCGTCGGCGCTCATGCGATCAAAGCCTCATTCGAAGGTCGACGAAGAAGCTGCGCCCCTCCTCCGGGAAGCCGTCGACCAGCTGGTGGTCCTTGTCCAGCAGGTTACGCCCGCCGACGATCACGTCGACCTTGTCGGTCACCGCCCACGCGAGCGAGAGGTTGGCCAGCAGGTAGTCGCCGGTCCTGTAGTAGCGCGGCGGGTTGATCAGCGAACTGGAGGTTACGGTCCAGCGCTTGCTGGCCGCCTCGACGCTGGGCGTGACACGGATCGTATCGGCCACCCTCCAGTCGACATAGGCGAACAGCTTATGGTCCGGAACGCCGCTCGGCCGGAAGGCCGCATTGGTCGGGTCCTTCAGCTCGCGGTGGATATAGCTATAGGCGCCGCCCAGCCGCACGCGGTCGGTCAGGCCGGCGGTGAACGACAGCTCCCCGCCGTAGTACTCGCCGTCGCCCGCGTTCTTGGTCTGGTTGACCGTGCCGAAGGGCGGCCCCAGCGCCACCGGGATCTGGATCAGGGCGTCCTGGATGTCGCTATAGAACAGCGCGCCCGAGAGCTCGAGGCGGTTCAGCCGGGTCTGGCCGCCCACCTCGAAGCTGGTCGCCCGCTCGGCCTTCAGGTTCGGATTGGGCGTCGCCGCGCCGAACCGCGAACTGAAGCGCTCGAACAGGGTCGGGAAGCGCGAGCGCGAGGAGACGCTGGCGTGCAGGGCGCTGGCGTCCGACAACCGCCAGAGGGCCGCTGCCTGCCAGTTCCAGGCGTCGTCGTCGGTCAGCGGGTAGTAGACGAACTGGCCGGAATTGAAATCCTCGGCCCGGATCAGACGGCGCCAGTCGTACGAGGCGCCGAACACCAGGTCGAGATTGCCCCCCGCCTTGAATGTGTTCTCGACCGCGAACGAGCCGGTGGCCTCGGTCGTGGTCTGGCGTGGCTCGATCAGGGCCGGGGCGAAGGTCTGCTGCCACTCGACGTGACGGTCTTTCCGGTAGTAGGCGGCGACCTTCAGCGTGTTGGCCGAGCCGATGTCCACGCCCAGCTCGACATTGCCGCCGAAGGCCTCGTCCTCGTAGGGCGAGCGGAAGGCGCGCCCCAAGGTCTGGCTGTTCTGGCGGGCGTTGTCGTAGGCGAAGAGGCCGTTCTCGAAAGTGTTTCGATAGAGCCGGGTGCGCAGATAGGCGCCTTCGGCGATCTTCGTGTGCGACAGGAAGGCCAGGCTCTCGATGTTCCAGTAGGGCCAGTCCCAGAACCGGGTGCTGGCCGTGTCGCTCACGTGATAGGGCGCGTTCTTGCGGCCCTCCTGGCGGATGTAGTTCAGCGAGTACTCGTCGGTGTCGTTGGGCGTCAAGCCGGCCTTGAGGTTGATCCGCCAGTCCTCGGTGTCCGAGTGCTCGCGCTCGCCGCCGTTTTCCAGGGCCGTCGGCTTGAAGTCGTCCGACAGGCGGAAGTGGTCACGCTCGGAGCGCGCGCCGCTGAGCTGGAGGTAGACCCTGTCCCGCCGCGTACCGATCAGGCCCGAGATGGTGTGGCCGCTGAGGGCTCCGGCGCTGTCGATGGCGGCGTTCACCCGGATCTCGCCATCCAGGGCGCTGGTCGGCTTTCGGGTGACGAGGTTGATGGCCCCGCCCAGGCCGCCGGGGCCGTCCAGCACCGAGACATAGCCTTTGGAGACTTGGATCTGCGAGAGATCGGCGGTCAGGAAGCGGGCGAAGTCGATCCGGTTGTCGGCCGGCAGGAAGACCCGCACGCCGTCGATGGACAGCGTCGTCTGGAAGCGGTCGAAGCCGCGCACAAAGACCAGCCGCTCGTTGCGCGAGCCGCCGGAATTGCCGGCCGCCGCGCCCGGCACGAGGTCGAGGGCGCGGTCCACGCTGGACTTGTCGAACCTGCGCAGGTCCTCGGCCCCAACGACGCTGCCGCCGATCAACTCGCCGCCGCGGGCGCGGGCGGTCACTTGCAGTTCGCCTAAGGTATAGGCGTCGTCCGCCGACTGGGCGTGGGCGGCCATCGGGGCGGCGATGGCGAGGAGGAAGGCCAGACGTCGCAAGTGAGGACCCACGTCGTTATAAAGGTACACTTCATAACGCGACTCTTCCGGCCTCGCCAAGGCGCAGTTGCGCCTAACCCAGCGCGGTGACCACCACGCCACACGCGGTCACCGCCCCGCCGATCATCTGGCGCAGCGTCATCCTCTCCTTGAAGAGCCGTCGGCCCGCCGCCGCGGCGATGGGCGCCTCGACAACCCCGACCGCGCGCACCGCGCCGGCCGGCGCCATGGCCAGCGCAGCGAACCAACAGGCCGAGGCCGCCGCGCCGCAGAAGCCCGCACCCAGCGACTGACGCCAGGAGGCGGCCACTGCCCGCAGCGCCGCCGGCCGCGTCGCCGCCAGGAAGGCTCCGAGCCCCAGCGACTGCAGCGCCTGGGCCACGCAGACAGAGGCCGTCGCCGCATAGATCGGGTGCGCCGGCTCCAGCGCCACGCCCGCTTGGCGATAGGCGTTGAGCGTCACGCCGAAAGCGAGCCCTGAAGCCAGGCCGAACAACGCGCCCAGGCGGGTGGCCTTGTCCATCTCGGCCTTGGGCCAGGAGAGCACGGCCAGGCCGAGGGTGGTCGCCGCCACGCCGGCCCAGGCCTGGGCGCTCAGGGCGTCGCCGACCAGCACGCCCATCAGCGCGCCGAGCGGCAGGGACGACTGCTGCATGAAAGTCGCCACCGCAAAGCCCGAACGACGCATGGCCACCAGCAGGGCCGCGGTCGCCGCGACCTGTCCGGCTGCGCCGGCGGCGACCGCGATCGCAAAACGCGACGACAGGTGCGGCGCGGCGTCCGGCGTCAGCAGAGCGACGACGCTGAAGATGAGCAGGGCGAACGGCAGGCCGAACAGGAAGCGCACGAGCGTGGCGCCCCAAGGCCCGGCGTCGCCCACGAGGCCGCGTTGCAGCGCATTGCGCGCCACCTGCAGCGGCGCGGCCGCCGCCGTCAGAATGATCCAGAGCATGTGAAAGCTCGCTTCCCCGCCGAGACGGGGCTGCGATCAGAAACCGCTGGCGATCGCGTCGGGCGCGCTCTTCTCCTTGCGGGCGAAGAGGTTGTTCAGGGCGTTCACATAGGCCTTGGCCGAGGCGGTGAGGGTGTCGGTGTCGGCGGCCTGGCCGGTGGCGATGCGGCCGTCCTCCTCCAGACGCACGGAGACCTGGGCCTGGGCGTCGGTGCCCTCGGTCACCGCGTGCACTTGGAACAGGCGCAGGATAGCCGTGTGCGGCACCACCTCATGGATGGCGTTGAACACCGCATCGACGGGGCCGTCGCCGGTCGCTGTGGCGGTGCGCTCCTCGCCGTCGACCGTGACGGTCAGGGTGGCCTCCTGCGGGCCGTCGGTCCCGGCGATCACGCGCAGGTGGCTGACCTGGATGCGGTCGGCGCCCGAAGCCAGAGCGTCGTCGACCAGGGCGATGATGTCGTCGTCGAAGACGTGCTTCTTCTTGTCGGCCAGGTCCTTGAAGCGCTGGAAGGCTTCGTTCAGGGCGTTCTGGCCCAGTTCGTAGCCCAGTTCCTTCAGCTTCTCGCGGAAGCCGGCGCGGCCGGCGTGCTTGCCCATGACCAGGTTGGACGCGCCCTGCCCGACCGTCTCCGGGCTCATGATCTCGTAGGTCCCGCGGTCCTTCAGCATCCCGTCCTGGTGGATCCCGCTCTCGTGGGCGAAGGCGTTCTTGCCGACGATGGCCTTGTTGAACTGCACCGGGAAGCCGGTGATGGCCGAGACATAGCGGCTGGCGCGGGTGATGTGCTGGGTCTCGACGCCCGTATGGAAGGGCAGCGCGTCGCCGCGGACCTTCAGGGCCATGACCACTTCTTCCAGCGCCGCGTTGCCGGCGCGCTCGCCGATGCCGTTGATGGCGACCTCGACCTGGCGGGCCCCGCCCTGGACGCCGGCCAGGCTGTTGGCGACGGCCAGGCCCAGGTCGTTGTGGCAATGGGTCGAGAAGATCACCGTGTCGGCGCCCGGCACGTTCTCGATCAGATCGCGGAAAATATCAGCGTATTCCGATGGATAGGTGTAGCCGACGGTGTCGGGAATGTTGATTGTCTTGGCGCCCGCCTTGATCGCCGCCTCGACGCAGCGACGCAGGAACTCCTGCTCGGTGCGGGTGGCGTCCTGGGCCGACCACTCGACGTCGCCGCACAGGTTGCGCGCGTGGCCGACCGACTTGGTGATCATCTCCAGGATGTCTTCCTGGCTGGCCTTCAGGATGTGGTCGCGGTGGCTGGGGCTGGTCGACAGGAAGGTATGGATGCGGCCGCGCTTGGCCGGGCGGATCGCCTCGGCGCAGCGCTCGATGTCGACCATGCCGGCGCGGGCCAGGCCGCAGATCGTGCTTTCGGTGACGATCTTCGAGATTTCGCGGACGGCCTCGAAGTCTCCGTTCGAGGCGATCGGGAAACCGGCCTCGATGACATCGACCCGCATGTCCTCGAGGATCTTCGACAACTCCAGCTTTTCTTCCAGCGACATGGACGCGCCGGGCGATTGCTCGCCGTCGCGCATGGTGGTGTCGAAGACGATGACGCGATCACGAGAATCGCGGGCGGAAGCGGCGGGAAATTGGGTCATGTTGCGAACTCTTTTCGCGGGCGTTCTGGGGGCGGGCTTTGGGTTTGAAGAGCCCCTGAGCGCCCCGCCGCGACGTCGCGCAGCCTAAAGGGTCGCCCAGGGGCGGCTAAGCCCCAGGCCAAGAAGCAGTTGGCAGGTTTGCTTCATACGCATGCGCCGCTGTGTACAGAAACCTGCCCAACCCCGCAAGACTCTTGCGCATATCGGCGGAATTTGACGCCAACGCGCAAGAACCTTTCAAAAACCATCGGCGCCCCCCGGGAAAACCGGACCTATCGGCAGGTTTTCGACGGAAGATTCCACAAACCGTCCGGCAGAGCTCAGTCGTCGTCCTTCAGCGGCCCGCTGATGGCGTCCTCGCGGGTCTTCAGCCAGCGCCGCGCGAACCAGCCGATGGCGATCCAGGCGACGACGATCAGGGCCAGCCAGATCAGGTGGGCGCCGCCCTCCCCCTTCAGGACCTGGACGATCGAATTGCCGGCGAAGGCGGTCAGGACGATCTTCGGGACGATGCCGATGGCGGTGCCGAGGAAGAAGTCGCGCACCCGCATCGGAGTGACGCCGGCGGCCATGTTGACGACGATGAACGGCGCGGAAGGCACCAGCCGCACGATCAGGCTGGCCAGGAAACCGTTGCGGCCGACCAGGTCCATGAACCGCCGCACGCCCGGGCTCGACAGGATCTGCAGGCTGCGGGCTCCGGCCACGCGGCCGATGTAGAAGCCGACCAGGGACGAGACCATGGTGCCGATCCAACTGTAGGCGAAGCCGGTCCAGGCCCCGAAGGCCACCACCGCCGCGGCGATCAGCACGAACTGCGGCACCCCGACGAAGGCCAGGACCGCGAAGGCCGCCACCGCCACCGGCAGGGCCCACGGCCCGTTCGAGGCCATGCCCAACCAGCGCTCGACGGTCGCCTCGCCATCGAAACCCAGCACCTGGGCCCCGAACAGGAACACGATCCCCACCCCGCCGAACAGCACGAAGGACACGGCCAGCGTGCGCCAGGCCTTGGCGTCCATTTCGGTGAGGAAGCGGATGATGCGGCGCATGGCCCCTCCCGTCGCCTGTTCGCGCGCGGGGGTCAAGTTACGGCGCCAGAACGCCTGCCAGCACGTCGCGGCACGCCGGACGGCTGAAGAGCCGATAGCGCGACAGATGCGGAAGGCCGACGAGCCGGCCTCCATGATAGTCGCACATCCTTATCCTCGCCGAACCCCAGCCCGAGTTCAGACTCCGGACATCGCCACCATCGAGCATGTCCCGCATCGCCTCGAAGACGACGCCGCTGATCGTGACGACGAGGCGCGGTCGCCGTGACGCTAGAAGTTCAGACCACAGATCCCGCCCGAACGCGACCGCCCCGGCCCGATCCCTGAGCGAGCGCCAAGACCGCGACCGAAAGGGAACCATATATCCGGCGAGGACCTCGTCCGGGGCAACGCCGATCATGCGGAACAGGCATTGCACCTGCCGCTGCAACGGCGCGAGCTCGTCATCATAGCCCGGCCACCTCTCGACGACGTAGATCGACCCCTCTTCGCAAGAGAGCCGGTCAGGCTCCGCAGCCGCCCCGCCGGGATTCAGTGTTAGGAACGCTACATCTGCGGTCTTGAGCGTGGCCCACCGCCCGCCAAGCAGACGCCAGCCCAGGCCATCGCCCCGTGCGTTGTACGCTTCGGCGATCAAGCGTTCGACATGATCTGCGTCCATGGCCCCTCCGAGACTGGATTTAAGTCACCGATGGAGCAGAAGCGCCAGCTTGCCTCCTCCCCTTGCCGCAGGCCATTGAAGGCGCCATGACCCACGCGCTGGCGATGCGAGCTTCGGGAGGCGGCGGGCGGGACGGCGCGCGCGCCCAGGCCATCGAGGCGGCGTTCGCGATCATCGGCGAGCGGGGCCTGGCCGGGCTGTCCATGCGCGACCTCGCCCAGGCGATCGGCAAGAGCACCACGGTCATCGTCAACCTGTTCCACACCAAGGCCGGGCTGCTGAGCGCGGTCGCCCAGGCGGCGATGGCGGCCGACGCGACTTTCCATGAGCGGTTCTTCGCCGAGACGGCCGGCGTTCCGCTGGACCACGTCACCCTGCGCGGAGTGGCGGCGCGCTATGTAACCCTGCGCGCCGCGCGTCAGGCGACGTTCGCGCGGGTGTGGCAGGAATTCGTGACGGACGCCGAGGCGATCGCGGCCGCGCGTGAGGAGCTGCGCGCGTGGGCGCGGATGCGGGCGCAGGCCTGGTCGGGGCTGCTGAGCCGCGCCGAGGGGCTGGCGAGCCTGGCCCCGGTGTTTGTCCAGTACCTGGTGATGGAGGAGTTCTACGCCGGCGCCCTGGCCGAACGGCTCGACTACGACCTCTTGCTGCGCGAGACGCTGGAGGGGCTGATCGCCCGCGCCCTGGGCGCCGCGCCGCTGCCGACTCCGGTGTTGGACTGGGTGGTCGAGGGCCTGACCCCGCCGCAGCCGCCAGGCAGGCGGTTCGAGCCCGGGTCCATGCCCATGCGCCTGCTCGACATCGCCGCCGACCTGATCATGGCCGGCGGCGTCGGGGCGGTGAGCAACCGGGCGGTGACCCAGGCGGCCGGCGCCTCGGTCTCGACCATCCTCTATCACTTCGGGGACATGCGCTCGTTCCTGGCCCAGGCGATCTGGCACAGCGTGTTCCGCCAGATCCCGGCCTATCTCGACTGGCGCAGCCCGCTGGAGCAGGCGCGGCCGCAGGACCTGGACGCCTGGGCGCGCCTGATGGCGCCGACCCTGGCGCTCGCCCCGCCCGGCGCGCCCGGAGACGCGGGGTTCTATGTGAAGTACGCCCGGCTGATCGCCCAGATCTGCCTGCTGGCGCGGCGCGACCCGGCCTTCCAGGACCTGGCCCTGCTGCTACGCGGGCCCGAAGGGGGCGGCACCTACGCCCGACGCCAGGCCGTCTGGCCCCCGCAATTCGAGCTGACCCGCCAGAGCGCGGCCCACTTCGCCATCTGGATCAAGGGCCGCGCGCTGATGGATGCGGCGCTGGAACCGGCGGACGCCCGGCCGCTGGAGCGCCTGCGCGAGGCGGCGCTGGCGCTGGCCTCGGTGAGCTGAGACCGATCCGGATCGCTTGCCCCGCCTTATGGTGCGCCGAGCATCCAGCAGGGTGACAAACCGGCGAGACGCTACGGCCTTAGGTGGATTTGTTCACCCAAGCTCATCACCCTGGGTTGATGAGATTGCTCGCCGCCCTTCTCGTCGCCGCCACCGCGTGGGTCCAGCCTGTCGCGGCGATGACCTCGCCGTCCCAGCGGATCAAGTTCGGTCCCGACGGGCCGGCCGCCGACGCCCGGGCGGCGGCCAAGGCTGGCAATTTCGGCCTCGTCTGGTCGGTCGGGATGCTTGGTCGCTATCCCATGGGGATCGACTGCAACGGCCCGATCCAGTTCGCGCCGGAAGAGTTCATCCTGGCGATCCGCGTCCACGGCGACGAACTGCCGGACCCATGCAGAGAGCTTGCCGGCGCATGCGAGTACGAAGCGCGCCTCGACGAGTACGGACCAGCCTACAACCGCACGCTCGTCGACGAGCCAGGCTTTCCGTTCCCTGACGTCTGCGGGCCTGCGGCGCCCGACCCAGAGCGGCGTCAGTGGGAAGTCGGGCTCGACCAATACGCCACGCCAATCCGCGACGTCGAAGGTCCCCCGCATGATCTGCATGAAGCGGCGCGACGCGGCACGCCTGCCCAGGTGAAACGGCAGTTGCGGCGACATGGCGTCGAGGAGACCGACGCCTTCGGCTTCACGCCCCTGGCCTGGGCGACGATCCGCAAGCGGCCCGAGATCGTGACCACGCTCGTCAAGGCCGGGGGCAAGCCGTTTCCAAGCAACGAATACAGGGGAGACTGGCGAATGCCGCTCTGGCTCGCCTACCGTTTTGGGTGTTCAGAGTGCGCCAGGACGCTTCAGTGCGCCGCCACGCCCGACGAGATCGACGACGCCCTGCCCGACCTGCTGGACGCCGCCATCGAGGGCGGCCACAAGGAGATGCTCGCCGACCTCCTGAAACTCGCATCGCCGAACCTTGAGTTCGAGGAGCTGTTCCTCAAGGGCGGCCTGCGCCCCGAGGTTCGCGACACGCTGCTCACATGGGGACCTCCGGCCGCCGCCAGCGACCTGCTCTATGCGGCCGGTCGCAGGGGGGACTTGGCATCAGTGAGACTTGCACTGTCCAAGGGAGCCCACACGGATGGACGCGCCTCCCCCTTGGGGGAGATCGTTCTGGGCGAGCGGACGCAGGACGAGGAACTCCTGGAGGCCTTCATTTCAGCCGGCGAGGACGTCAATAAGATCGCCGTTGCGGACGGAGACTCGGGCTCCCTGCTCAGGCTTGCGGTGAAGCATGCGCATCGACGGTTCTGGCGCGGGGAGGAACAGCTCGTGGTCGAACGCCATCAGCGGATCATTCGTCGCCTGCTGCGCGCCGGCGCCAAGCCCTCAACCGGAGACGGCGCGCCGCCCTTGGCCTTCATCGCCGTCATCGGGCCCAGTATCGACAATGACGCGCCCCGAGGCGCGCGCGTAGAACCGCTGCCGACCGACATCTTGCAGGCGCTGATCGACGGCGGCATGGACATCAACGAACCGGCGGGCCAGCGCACGGCGCTCGACTGGGTGCTCGCGGCCGACCCGACCTCTCCAGTGGTCGGCGCCTTGAGGGCGCTGGGCGCGCGCTCGACCGCCACGCCCGCGACTGCGCCCCCTACCCCGCGAACGCCGTGAGGTCCTTGGGCTCCAGGCCGTGGGCCTGGCAGTAGTCGAGATAGCGCTGCATCGAGGTCTTCCAGTTCTCCACGGCCAGGGGACGGTCCTGGTCGTCGAGGTAGACCAGTTCGCCGCGGACGATGTTGAAAGTGATCACCTCCTGGTCGCCCGGCAGCGCCTGCGGCGTGTGGCGAGTGCTGGCGGTCTCGTAGACCACCCCGCCGGCCCGCGAGGTCCAGTCGTGCTCGAGGTACTTCCAGGCGCCCTGGACGGTGTAGACGATCACGGTCCCGGTGTGGTGGTGGCGGGCCATCTCGTGGCCGGCCGGCGCCCGCAGCAGCGAGACCACCTCGCCGTGGACGGGGTCGATCTTGAAGTACTTCAGGAAGACCTTGTCGTCATAGGGCGTGAACGGGATCCAGGGCGTCTCGTCGTCGTTGAGCGCGCCGGTGTCGATGGCTTGGAATTGGAACATCTGCGGTTTCCTTCAGGTCAGGCGGCCGGCGGGGTGACCTTGACGTCCAGGCGCTCGACGCGGCCGGAGAACGGGAACGGGACGCGGTAGTCCTCGGTGACCGGCGTGCCGACGTCGCGGCCGACGCCGACGCCTTCCAGCGGCCACCAGCCGGGGACGGTGTATTCGGCGCGGCCGCGGGCGACCTCCGCGCCGTCGACCTTGAGCACCAGGGTCGCCCCCTTGCCCATGCCGCCGCCGTCGTACTGGAAGTCCACCGCCACCGCGTGGCGGCCTGGGGTCAGCGGAGCCTCGCCGCGCAGGCGCAGGGTCTGACCCTTCAGGGCGAAGAAGTTGTAGATGAAGGTCGGGCGGCCGTCGAAGGCGGCCAGCACCCAGCCGGCCGAATGGCCGCCCTGACTGGCCATCACGCCCTGGGCCGGCGCCTGGCCGACCTCGACGCTGGCGGTCATGCTCCAGGACCGGTTCTTCAGCTCCGGGAAGGCGCTGTCGTGCAGGCGCGGGCCGGGGAAGTAGCTGAACTCGGTGCGCCCGTTCAGCGTGGAGGGCCGCAGGGCCTGGGGCGTGCGCTCCAGGGTGCGCGGGTCGAGCGGCAAGACCTGGTGGGCGCGGGCCTGGACCATGAACTCGGCCTGCATGGCCTTGAGCCTGGCCGGTTCCTGGGCGGCCAGGTCGTGGGCCTGCGAGAAGTCCTTCTCGACGTTGTAGAGCTCCCACTTGAAGCTGTTGGCGTCGAAGGGCTGGGTCGGGCGGGTCCAGGGCAGGCGGATCGGGTGGGTCGCGGCGACCCAGCCGTCCTTGTAGAGCGCGCGGTTGCCGAACATCTCGAAATACTGGGTCTTGCGGACCTCGGGCGCGCCCGCGCTGGCGAAGGTGGAGGCCAGGCTGACGCCCTCGATCGGCTGCTGGCGCGCGCCGGCCACTTCAGACGGCGGCGTGACGCCGATGGCCTCGTAGAGGGTCGGGGCGATGTCGATAACGTGGGCGAACTGGCTGCGCAGCTCGCCGCGCGCCTTGATGCCGGCCGGCCACGACACCACCATGCCGTTGCGCACGCCGCCGAAGTGCGAGGCGACCTGCTTGGTCCACTGGAAGGGCGTGTCCAGCGCCCAGGCGAACCCCGCCGGATAGTGCGGCGAGGTCGTGCGGTCGCCCATGTGGTCGAGCCGCTCCAGGATCTGGGCCGAGGGGAACGGCACGCCGTTGAGGCCGGCGATGTCGGAGGCGGTGCCCGTCAGGCCGCCCTCGGCCGAGGCGCCGTTGTCGCCTTGGATGTAGACGACGATGGTGTTGTCGAGTTCGCCCTGCGCGCGCAGTTCCTCGATCACCCGGCCGACCTGATAGTCGGTGTGGGCCAGCATGCCGGCATAGACCTCCATCAGCCGGGCGGCGACCTTGCGCTCGTCGGCCGACAGGCTGTCCCAGGCGGGGATCTCTGGCGGGCGCGGCGTCAGTTCGGCGTCCGGCGGGATCACGCCCAGCGCCTTCTGACGGGCGAAGCTCTCCTCGCGCAGCTTGTCCCAGCCCTGGTCGTAGCGGCCCTTGAAGCGGTCGATCCAGGGCTTGGGCGCCTGGAGGGGCGCGTGGGCGCTGCCCGGCGAGAAGTAAAGCATTGGTCTGCGCCCCAGGAAGTGATCCATCCCTTATGTTGGTCCGAGGACCATTTGGATGGAACGAGAGATGGCAAGGAAGCGTCACAAGCCGGAAGAGATCGTCGCGAAGCTGCGGCAAGTTGATG